>NZ_JBFPHB010000025.1:0-138148 GCF_041083635.1 Leptothrix ochracea | reverse complement strand
GCGAGCCTGGCGTTAAAGTGCTCTGGCGAGGCTTGCAGCGCTTGCTCGACATCTCCAACACTTGGCAACTTCTTCAACCCCACCCATCAACGTCAGATCAGTTGGAATTTGTGGGTAATGGATAGCACCGTGGGCGAGGGGCCACTCCATCGCCGTTCGCCCTGAGCTTGTCGAAGGGCCGTGTCGTGCAACACGCTGGCTTCGACAAGCTCAGCCCGAACGGGTGAGGGCAGCCTAGGGCGAACGGACCGAAACAAACGGAGAAAACCATGACCACCGGCCCCACTTGGGATGCCTCCCAATACCTGAAATTCGCCGACGAGCGCACCCGCGCCGCGCGTGAACTGCTGGCCCGTGTGCCGCTGGACGCCCCCCGCCGCGTCATTGATTTGGGTTGCGGGCCGGGCAATTCGACCGCACTGCTGCTGGAGCGCTGGCCGCAGGCGCAGATCCTTGGGCTGGACAACTCGCCGCAGATGATCGAAGTCGCCCGGCAGGCGCTGCCGCAGCTTGACTGGGCGCTCGCCGATCTGGCGGATACGCGTGCTTGGAGCCACGGTGGGCGGGGTGACACGCCGGTGGATCTGCTCTTTGCCAACGCCGTGTTGCAGTGGCTGCCGGATCACGCCAGCTTGCTGCCCCGGCTGCTCGATCAACTCGCTCCTGGTGGGGTGTTGGCGGTGCAGATGCCCCTGAGCCACGGCGAACCCAGTCACCAGCTGATGCGCGAACTGCCCGGCCCGTGGCGCGAGCGGCTGCAAGGCGTGACATCGGTGGCGGCCATCCCGGCGCCCGAGGTCTATTACGACTGGCTCGCACCGCACGCGTGCCACATCGACCTGTGGACTACCCGCTACGAACAGGTGATGCCCTCGGCAGCCGCCATCGTCGAGTGGGTCAGCGGCAGTGGATTGCGGCCCTACCTGCAGGCCTTGACGGACGAGGCCGAACGGACCGAATTCCTCGCCGCCTACGAAAAAGCCATCGACCGGGCTTATCCGCCCCGCATCGATGGCCGTCGGCTCTACAGCTTTCCGCGTGCGTTCATGGTGGTGGTGAAACGGGCTTGATAAGGCGGGGCACCCAAGCTTGTCTTAACAGCAAAAAGCTGTGCCATCTTGGCGTTGCGCCCCGTACAACAGCTCGCGTACACTGACAACTCGCCCCGTGGTTGGTTGATCTGGCTGTAGTACCGTTTCGACGGTAGAGGCCGGGAAGGTTCCCAGCGGGGCGTTTTCTATGTCAAAAGCCGAAAGCGCATGCAAAACATGCGGCTCTGGTGAAGCGCCCGACACGTACTCCTTGACGGTAAGCTTGACCCGATACAGCAAACCGCCCATGACCAAGGGTGCATACATTCGACAAACAGCGATCACGTACTCATTCTGATGCTGTTCATCCCGGTGACGCTCACCGACAACAGCTTTTTTGACAAGACCGCTGATACCCGCTATCGCGCGCAACTCCCCATCGGTCTGACGAGCGTTATCACCCATTTTCTTGCGGCCATTTTTATTCACAGCAAGCAGCCAACCCGTTTCGTCATTGGGTAAGCCCGGACCAGATTGAATCGCCCGTAAGGCCTGACTAGCGGCCAACATCAATTGTTGATGAGTGATATCCGCCCCGAACTCATCCCCCGTTAACACCGTAGCCCACAACGGTGGCAGATCAAAAAGACCGGGCCGCTGCCCCCAAAAGTCCAAAGGCTGCCCACCCATCACCCACACGACCCCACAAAGCCACAGGCGGTGCAGAAGTCGCAGCCGTCTTTGTGGATCATGGTGGCGTTGCCGCAGTCGGGGCAGGTTTTACCGGGCATGGGGGCGGGTTCGGCGTGGGCGACGGTGTCGGTGGCCGAAACCGGACGCGCTGCCAGCACCCCCATGGCGTTGACGGGGTAGCCGGCTTCGTCGAGCACGCCGAGCATGGCGTAGCGGTGGATCACCAAGCGCGCCACGTAGGCCACGGTGCTGGGCCAGACCTGTTGACGGAATTGCCCAGCGGGCAGGCCCGGCACCGGGGCCATGAAGTGGCCCAAGGGTTCGCCCACATTGAGCAGCTTGCGCAGCTTCATCCCGATCCAAGCTGGGTCAATCACGCGCATGTCGAGCGACAGCAGCCGCGCCAAACCGTCGAGCGCCCGGGGGTAGTTGCCCGCAAAACCGATGGCGCAAGGCCGGGTGACATGCGCGCTCAGATCACTGCCGTCAGCGGTGGGTAGGCTGACTTCCTTGAGCGTGAGCGTGAAGGCTTCGCCGCTGGCAGGATTGTCGATATCAACCGCCCAAGCCAGCGTGCCGTTGACCCCGGTACGCGGCTCCTCGCGGCTGAACATGGCGTCGATCACCGGCGTTGGGCCGCCTTCTTGCAAAGCGCCCAACTGCTCACAGCGCCAGCGAATCACCGCCGCTGTGGCCGCCACCACGCCGGGGAAAAGTCGTTTCTCGCCCTTAGGGGGAAAGGGCATGTCAAAGGCGCGCTCCTCAGCCACGGTGGTCAGGGCGTCGAGCTTGAGACGCAACCAGCTCGGGTCGTTGGCGCGCATGTCCATCGACAAGGTCTTGGCCAGCGCGGCCAACCCACGTGGCTGCTCAGCGCCGTTGATCCAGACCTCAAACGGCACGGTCTGACCAAAGAGCCCGGCCTCGGGACTGGCCTCAGCCGGCAGCTCACCCACAAAGAGCGCGAAGTCGCCGTGCGGGTGCTGGATCATGTAGCTCCACGCCGGATTGCCCGAAGCCAGCTCGGGGCGACTTGGCCAGCGCAGCGAGGCCAGCACCGGCTGGGGCAGGCGCTCCAGCAAAAGGCGCTGGTTGGCCCCCCCACTCAGATCCATGCTGGGTGATACCGCAGAGGGTGTTGCGGGTGGTGTCACGGGTGCAGTCACACTGAGCACCGCGCCCAGCACGCTGTTGGGCCGGTAGGTCGCCAAACCCTTGAGCCCCGAGCGCCAAGCGCTCAGATAAAGCCCCTGGAAATCAGCGTAAGGGTAGTCCTCGGGCACGTTGACCGTCTTGCTGATGGCGGTGTCGATGAAAGGTGCCACCACCGCCACCATCGCAGCGTGCGCCTCGGCGCTCATCTCCAGCGCGGTGACAAAAGCATCGGTCAGCGGAGCCTCCACGCCTTTGAGATGGCGATAGAGCCGCCAAGCGTGATCCTCGACCGCATAGCTCTTGAAGCTGCCGTCGGCCTCGCGCTTTTTGCGCATGTAGCTCCAACTGAAAGGCGGCTCGATGCCGTTGCTGGCGTTGTCAGCAAAAGCCAAGCTGATGGTGCCGGTCGGCGCGATCGACAACAGGTGCGAGTTGCGCAGCCCGTGGGTGCGGATGCGCTCTTTCAGCCCGGCGGGCAGCCGCGTCGCAAAGCTTTGGCCGCTCAAGTACAAGTCGGCGTTGAACAGAGGAAAGGCACCGCGCTCCTCGGCCAAATCGACCGACGCCGCATAGGCCGCGTCACGCATCACTTCGCTGATACGCCGCGCCATGCCACGCGCCGCCTCGGTGTCGTAGCGCAAGCCCAGCATCACGAGGGCATCCCCCAACCCGGTAAAGCCCAGCCCAATACGCCGCTTGTTCTGCGCTTCGCGCGCCTGCGCCGGCAACGGCCAAACCGTCACGTCAAGCACGTTGTCCAACATGCGCACCGCCACCGCACACACCTGCGCAAAACCCGCCTCATCAAACCGCGCTTCGCCCTCAAACGGTGCCACCACAAACGGCGTCAAATTCACCGACCCCAAACAGCAACAACCATAGGGCGGAAGCGGCTGCTCCGCGCACGGGTTCGTCGCTGTGATCGATTCGCAGTAGTGGAGGTTGTTGTCTTGGTTGATGCGGTCGAGAAAGAGCACGCCCGGTTCGGCGTGGTCGTAGGTCGAGCGCATGATCTGGTCCCACAGATCACGGGCACGGATCTGGCGGTAGACCCACAGGCCGTCGGCGCGCTGGTGGGCACCCGCCTCTTTGAGCTTGAGGCCGGGGGCAGCCTTGTGGACCAGATCGACCAAGGCATCGGCTTCGACCGCTTGCATGAAAGCGTCGGTCACACCCACCGAAATGTTGAAGTTCTTCAGGTCGCCTTGGTCCTTGGCGTGGATGAACAGCTCGATGTCGGGGTGATCGCAGCGGAGCACGCCCATCTGCGCCCCGCGTCGGCTGCCGGCACTTTCCACCGTTTCGCAGCTGCGATCAAAAACCCGCATGTAGCTGACCGGGCCAGAGGCGCTGCTTTGCGTTGCCCCCACCCACGCGCCCGCCGGACGGATGCGGGAGAAGTCGTAGCCCACGCCCCCGCCTCGGCGCATGGTTTCAGCCGCCTCGGTCAAAGCGATGTAAATCCCAGCAAAACCCTCTTCAGGCTCGGCAATCGAGTCGCCCACCGGCTGGACAAAGCAGTTGATCAGCGTGGCGCTGAGCGCCGTGCCAGCGGCCGAAGCAATGCGGCCTGCGGGCACGAAACCACGTTCTTGGGCCGCCAAAAAACGCGCCTCCCACGCCGCACGCTGCTCAGGCAGCTCCCGCTGCGCCAAGGCCCGAGCCACGCGCTGGCGCACGTCCCTGACGCTCGACTCAGATCCTTTGGCGTACTTTTCAAGCAACACATCTTGGCTGATGGGTTGAGCCGGTAAAGACGCCTGTAGAGGCAGCACAGCGGCGGTTTCGTTCATCGTCCATCTCCAAATCAAAGGCCGGCGGGGACCGTCACAGTATCAAAGTTGGCTGAAACGGTTGCGAAGCGATACACAGCAGGGCTCATGCCTTGCGGATGCGTTGATGCGGCGCAAAAACGAGACCCTCGGGCCTTGCCATAGTCGGCTCCTGCGGGAGTTCTCATGTCTTTATCTCTGTCACGCCGAATGTTTCTAGATGGGCCGGGGCCGGATTTGTGTCGCGCCCTGATCGCCTTGCGCGAAGTCACCGACCCCTTGGTGGGCGAGAACATGCTGGACCTCGGGTTGATCGAATCGCTGCGGCTCACCGATGACGAGGTGGAGCTGCTGCTGGTGAATCAGGCCGGGAGTTGCCCCTTGAGCGATTTTTTAGCGGCCCAAGCGATGCGCGCCCTGCAACGGGTGCTGCCCAACCACGATATTTACGTGCGCCATGATCCAGATCTGTGCTGGGCTCCCGGACGGGTGGAGCCCGCCCTGCGACTGCGTTTAGGCTGGGATCGTCTGGACTGCCATTGATCGTCTTGCGAGACAGGTATGGCAGAGTGCAGTCCCATGCATCACTGCAACCCTGCCTCGTCTGCCAAAGTCATCCCGATTCAAACCACTTGTGCCTCATCACCCAAAGACGCAAGGGACGATCAAGGATGGATCCATCACCCTGAAGCATCGATCCAAGAACTGCTGACGCTTTTACGCAGCGTTCGGGATCCCGTCGTCGGGGAGGACATCGTCAGCCTCGGATGTATCCGGAGCCTCACTCGGGGGGACGGTGAGGTCGATGTGCTGTTGCGGGTCTCGACCCACTGCCACCGGGGCCTTTTGATCACGGAAGCTGTCTTTGAGACGCTTCGCTACGCCTTCCCAGATACCGATATCTATGTTCGCAGCCTGCGAACGTAAATCGGCGGCATCCACCGGATGGACCGGCGACCCTGCTGGGCTGATGGTCGATGGCCGGCTCACCGGAGGCTGTAGTCCAAACAAGGACGCCACCAAGGGGAAGCTCAGGAAGGAAAGAACCGTAGACACCAAGATGATTCGAACCACCCGACCGGCATCTGCACCGTAGCGCTCCGCCAACAAAGACACTTGGTTTGCGCTTGGCAAAGCAGCCGCCAACACCAACACAACCAGTTGCACGTTGGTCAACGGTGCCCCCAAATCCCGAATCGCCAAGCCGACGATCAGGATCAGCAGCGGATGCAAGAGCAGCTTGATCAAAGCCATCGGCACCTCTTGGAGCAACAAGGCCCACTCTGGTCGAGGTGCTTTGGCCGCTTTATGGCCCGTCGGGGTGTGCCCCGGAAGGTGCGGCTCCAAGACCGGCCGTACCCGTGAACGCCACAACATGGCGCCCAAGGTGAACAACGCCACCGGGCTGGCTGCACTAGCCAGCAGGGCCATGGTTTGGTGCACGGGCGGCAACAGCTCTAAATCCATCGCGGTCATGGCCGCACCCGCAGCAATGGCCCACGGCAAGGGATTGAGCCAACCCGCTTGCAACACGCGCCACAGCGGCGTTTCACATGGCGACGTTGGCTTGGTCTCACGCTCCAAGAGACTATCTTCAAAGGGCAATGGCGGCTGGTATTGCTGTGCTTGCGCCAGCAAGATGCACAGGGTTGTGGTCATGCACACATCGACTAGGATGGTGGTGATCACGGGCCCAGCAGCCACGGGTCCCACCAAGGCAACGAGTAACGGCACCCCCATGACCCCGGTGTTGGGAAAAGACGCCACCAACGCTCGCAACGCCGCCACTTGGATGCCAACACGCCGAGAAAGGGTGATGGCGATCGTGAACGCCACCATCGTCAACGCGCAAGTCACGTACACCGACAACACCACGGGATCGAGCATTTGTGTCAGGGGCAGACGTGCTCCCAAGCCAAACAGCAGCGCTGGTAGTGAAAAATAAAGGACGAACGCATTCATGCCCGGCACCGCATCGAGAGGCAAAAGCCTAAGCCGGGCAGCAAGATAGCCGGCAAGCACCAGGGCAAAAAACGGTGTCGTGACCGATAGGATGGCCTGCATCGGACAGGAAATCAGGTGAACGGACAGGGTTTAAACGGGCTGGGCACCGGGTCGATCCGACGCCACAGTGAACCGGGCAGCAGTCCGGATGTTACTTTCCGGATCCAAGACATTGTGCACTGATCGGATCAGCGCCTCGACGGATCTTTCCCCGAGATGGAAGCGAACATACCCCCGCTCATCACTGCGGGCATAGCGCACATGGGGATTGAACGGCAAGGCGGCGTCCACCTTGGCTTGCGCCAAACCTTCACTGGTGGTGATCGACGTGCCACAAAACTCGGTCGCCACCACCGGCGAACGTGGGGCATCGAAATCGGGCCGCAAATCAGCCACATAGGTGGCGTGCACATCCCCGCCCAGCACCACACAACCCGGCACCTTGCGTTCAGCCACCTCGCCCAGCAACCGGCGACGCGCGGCCGGGTAGCCGTCCCAGCCGTCGGTCCACACACTGCGCCCACCCGGGTCGGTCGGGTTGCGTTGCGTCCAGCGCGCCATCAAGGTTTGTTGGGCCAGCAAATTCCAGGGTCGATCCAAACTCCAGCCCTCACTGAGCCAGTGCTCTTGGGCCGCACCCAGCAAACTGCGCTGCGGTTGATCGATCGCAGCGCAGTCACGGGCCAGCACGGTGTTGCTGCCACCGCGTCGTCCGGGCCGAGGGCAGGCCTGCGGATCACGATATTGACGATCGTCCAGCGTATGGATGCGGGCCAAAGCCCCCCAGTCATAGCGCTCATAAAGCTGCATCGAGGCCCCGGTAGGACGCAAGACCTTAGGCAAGGGTTGATGCTCCCAATAGGCTTGGTAAGCCGCTGCCCGCCGCGCCAAGAAATGGGTGTCACCCATCATCGACACCTCACCGGCGTAGTCGTTATCCACCTCGTGGTCATCCCAAGTCACGATCCACGGTGCGCAGGCATGCGCCGCTTGCAAGGCCGGATCGCTTTTGTACTGGGCGTAGCGGGCGCGGTATTGCAGCAAGGTGCGCGCCGCGCCTTGGCCTTCGTGCATCCGCACCCGACTGGCCACCGGCGCCGATTCATAGATGTAGTCGCCCAAGAAGAGCACCAAATCGAGGTTCTCTTCGGCCACATGACGCCAAGCGGCGTAGTGGCCATGATCCCAGCGCTGGCAAGAGGCGATGACGAAATCCAACTCAGCCCGGGCCTCAGGCGCTGGGGCGGTGCGTGTGCGCCCAACCGGACTGGTCTGACCCAAAGCGTGAAAGCGATAGAAGTACCAGCGCCCCGGGGCCAGACCTCGGGGTTCAGCGTGGATGCTGTGCGCCCAAGCGGCGATGGCGTTGTCGATACCGTGGGCCACGCGCTGCTTGAAAGCCGCATCGGTCGCCACTTCCCATTCGACCTCGACCGCGGGCGGTAGCGCATCGCCCATCAAGCGGGTCCAAAGCACGAGCCGATCCGGGCGCGGGCTGCCCGAGGCCACGCCCAAGGCGAAGTGATCGGTTTCGTTGTCCCCCACATGCCGCACCACCGCCGGAGCGGCACAGCCAGCCAAGGCACACAGGCCCAACGAAGCACCCAGCGAGGCCAATTTCAGCAGCCCATCGCGGCGCTGAGCATTCAAGGGAGATAGAACGTCGAGTTGCATGGGCGAGAGCCTATCAGCCGCCCCAGCCCTCAGGTGGGACCGCTATGATCCGCGCCCTCTCGACATGCGGCATCTCTCCAAATCTGTCGCTATTCACCATGGCTGCTGAACCCGCGACCCTCAACCCCGCCCAGATGGCAGCGGTCAACCACCTGCACAGCCCATGCTTGGTGCTGGCCGGCGCAGGCTCGGGCAAGACACGGGTGATCACGCACAAGATCGCGCGGCTGTTGCAAGTGGGCTTGAAGCCCGAGCAGATCGCTGCCATCACCTTCACCAACAAGGCGGCGCAGGAAATGCGCGAGCGGGCACGCTCTTTGGTGGGCACCCGCGCGGCCAAGCACTTGGTGATCGCCACCTTTCACGCCTTGGGGGTGCGCATGCTGCGCGAAGACGGTGAGCGGCTCGGCCTGAAGCCCAAGTTCTCGATCCTCGACAGCGATGACGTGCTGGGCGTGCTGCGCGATGCGGGCGGCACCACCGACGCTCAACTGGCGCGGCGCTGGCAGTGGACCATCAGCCTGTGGAAGAACAACGGCCTGAACTGGGAACAGGCCGAGGCCGCCGCCAAGGACGAGCACGAACACCTCGCCGCGCGGGTCATGAAGCTCTACCAAGAGCGTCTGAGCGCCTACCAAGCGGTCGATTTCGACGATCTGATCGGCTTGCCGCTCAAGCTTTTGCAGTCTGACGAAGCCACCCGCACCAAGTGGCAAACGCTGCTGCGCCATGTGCTGGTGGACGAATACCAAGACACCAACGCCACCCAGTACGACTTGCTCAAAGCGATGGTGGGTGAGCAGGGCGTGTTCACCGCCGTGGGCGACGACGATCAAAGCATTTACGGCTGGCGCGGCGCGACCATCGATAACCTGAAACGCCTGCCGCAGGACTATCCCAAGCTCAAGGTGATTCCCCTGGAGCAGAACTACCGCTCGACCGGCGCGATCTTGGCCGCTGCCAACAACGTCATCGCGCTGAACCCGAAGATCTTTCAGAAAAAGCTCTGGAGCGAATTCGGCGAGGGCGAGCCGGTGCGGGTGGTCGAGTGCGACCAAGAAGAGCACGAGGCTGAGCGCGCCGTGGCGCGCATCCAGGGCATTCGCGCCAACGCCACCGGCGCGTATACCGGCGCCGACGGCAAACCGCCCGAGTGGGCCGACTTTGCGATCCTCTACCGCGCCAATCACCAAAGTCGCAAGCTCGAAGAGGCGCTGCGCAAGGCGCAAATTCCGTACAAGGTCTCGGGCGGACAGAGCTTTTTCGACCGGGCTGAAATCAAAGACTTGTGCGCTTGGCTGCGTTTGCTGGTCAATCAAGACGACGACCCGGCCTTCCTGCGCGCCATCACCACCCCGAAGCGCGGCATCGGCCACACCACCTTGGGATCTTTGGGCGAATTTGCCGGCAAGTGGAAAGTGAGTTTGTTCGAGGCGCTGTTCCAAGAGTCGCTCGGCACGGTGCTGAGCAAAAAAGCCATCGGCTCGCTGCATGAGTTCGGCCGCTACGTCAACGACCTCGAAGACAAGGCGCGTCACACCGTGGGCATGGAAGCCGCCCGGCCGATGCTGATGACGTGGTTGATGGAGATCGGCTACGAGCAGTCGCTGCACGACGGCGAGGACAACGACAAGATCGCAGCGGCGCGCTGGTCCAACGTGATCGACTTCATCGACTGGATCGCCCGGCGCTGCGGCGGCCAGATCGCCAACGACGGCAGCGGCCACGTCGAAACCGAACCGCGCAGCGTGCTCGACGTGGCCCAAACCATCAGCGTGATCCTGAGCCTGGCCGAGCGCGGCGAGGACCAAAACATGGTCACGCTCTCGACCTTGCATGCCAGCAAGGGGTTGGAGTGGCCGCACGTGGTGCTGGCCGGCATCAACGAAGGCACCCTGCCCTTCAAACGCGAGGAAGAAGACATGACGCCCGAGCGCTTGGAGGAAGAGCGCCGCTTGATGTATGTCGGCATCACGCGGGCACGGCGCACCTTGATGGTGAGCACGCTGCTGCGCCAAAAACGCGGCCGCGAGATCAAGCGCGCCCTGCCCAGCCGCTTCATCGCCGAGATGAAACTCGACGAGCGCACCGCCAAAGAAGATCCGCGCGAAAAACTCAAGGCCCTGCGGGCCGAATTTGCCGCCCGTGCCGCCCTGAACAAGCCCGACAAGGGCTGAGGGGGCGGCTTGGGTGAGCCGACGACCCGCTCACCTACAATCGCCCGGCTTTATCGCCTTGTCTTTTTGTTCTTTCTCTTGTTTTTCTCCCTTTCCTGGAGCCTGCCTGTGTTCATCTCGAATGCCTACGCCCAAGCCGCTGAGACCGCTCAAGCCGCTGGACCCTTGGGTCAGATCCAATCGTTCCTGCCCTTGATCATGATGTTCGTCGTGCTGTACTTCGTCATGATTCGGCCGCAAATGAAGCGCCAGAAGGAACACAAGGCGATGGTCGAAGGCCTCGCCCGTGGCGATGAAGTGGTCACCTCGGGGGGCCTGCTGGGCAAGATCACCAAGGTCAATGACAACCACATCTCGCTCGAAGTGGCCTCTGGCGTTGAAGTGATCTGTCAGCGCATTTCGATCACGATGGTCCTGCCCAAGGGCACGATCAAGTAAGCACCGAGACCCTGTTGTAGGTCATCCAAGATGAATCGCTATCCCTGGTGGAAGTATCTGGTCCTCGCCCTGGCCGTGGCGATCGGGCTGCTCTATACCTTGCCGAACGTGTTCGGCGAGGCGCCGGCCGTGCAGGTTTCCAGCGCCAAAGCCACCGTCAAGGTGGATGCCGCGCTGGTGCCCCGACTGACGCAAGCCCTGCATGACGCAGGTGTCGAGCCCGATTTCGTGCAATTCGAAGGGGCCTCGGTGCGTGCGCGCTTGCAAGACACCGATACGCAGCTCAAGGCCCGGGACGTCATCCTCAAGACGCTCAATCCCGACCCCACCGATGGCAATTACATCGTGGCCCTCAACTTGGTCTCGCGCTCGCCGCGTTGGCTGACGGCCATCCACGCCCTGCCGATGTATCTGGGTTTGGACTTGCGCGGCGGGGTGCACTTCCTGATGCAAGTGGATATGAAGGCCGCGCTCAGCAAAAAAGCTGAGGCGCTGGTCGGCGATATCCGCACCCAATTGCGCGACAAAAACATCCGTCACGCCGGCATCAACCGCAACGGCGAAGCCGTGGCGCTACGCTTTCGCGACGCCGAAACCCTCGCCGCCGCCCGCACGCTGCTGATGGAGCATGTCGCAGACATGCAATGGGTTGAATCGCTTGAGGGCACCGAGCTGCTCCTGACCGGCAAGCTCAAGCCCGAAGCGGCTGTACGCGTGCAAGAGCAAGCGCTCAAACAAAACATCAATACCCTGCATAACCGCATCAACGAACTCGGCGTGGCCGAGCCGGTGATCCAGCAGCAAGGCATCGACCGCGTGGTCGTGCAGCTGCCGGGCGTGCAGGATGTGGCCAAGGCCAAGGACATCATCGGCCGCACCGCCACGCTGGAAGTGCGCTTGGTCGATGACAGCGCCGAAGCCCAAGCGGCCGCCGCAGGCACGGCTCCCGTGCCGCTGGGCACCGAGCGCTACATCGAACGCGGTGCGCGTCCGGTGATCGTCAAGCGTGCGGTGTTGCTGACCGGCGAAAACCTCACCGACGCTCAACCGGGTTTCGATGAAGGCCAGCAAGCCGCCGTTCACCTGTCGCTTGACGCCCGGGGCGCACGCATCTTCCGGGATGTCACGCGTGAAAACGTCGGCAAGCGCATGGCCATCCTCTTGTTCGAAAAGGGCAAGGGCGAAGTGGTCACGGCACCGGTGATCCGGGGTGAGATCGGCGGCGGGCGGGTGCAAATCTCGGGCTCCATGACGCCGATGGAAGCGGCCGATACCGCGCTGCTGCTGCGCGCAGGCTCCTTGGCGGCGCCGATGGAAATCATCGAAGAACGCACCATCGGCCCGAGCTTGGGGGCGGAAAACATCGCCAAGGGCTTTGCCAGCGTCACCTATGGCTTTGCCGCCATCGCCGTGTTCATGGGTCTTTACTACATGCTGTTTGGCGTGTTCTCGACCTTGGCCTTGGCCGTGAACTTGCTGTTGTTGCTGGCCGTGCTCTCGATGCTGCAAGCCACCTTGACCTTGCCCGGGATCGCCGCCATTGCGCTGACGCTGGGTATGGCCATCGACGCCAACGTGCTGATCAACGAGCGAGTGCGCGAGGAATTGCGCAACGGCTCTTCGCCGCAGATGGCGATCCACGCCGGCTATGAGCGCGCCTGGGCGACGATTCTTGACTCGAACGTCACCACCTTGATCGCGGGTCTGGCGCTGCTGGCCTTCGGCTCGGGCCCGGTGCGCGGCTTTGCGGTGGTGCATTGCTTGGGCATCCTGACGTCGATGTTCTCGGCCGTGTTCTTCTCGCGCGGCTTGGTCAACGCTTGGTACGGTCGCCAAAAGCGCCTGCAAAAGGTCTCGATCGGTCAAGTCTGGAAACCCGCTGCCACCGAGGCCGCTGTGGCCACAACCGTCACCTCGGGCAGCACGCCCGAACCCAAGGCCTGAGGAAGCAAGACGATGGAATTTTTCCGTATCCGCCGCGACATCCCGTTCATGCGGCATGCGCTGGTGTTCAACGTCATTTCGCTGCTGACTTTTGTGGCGGCGGTGTTCTTCTTGATCACGCGGGGCTTGCACCTGTCGATCGAATTCACCGGCGGCAACGTGCTGGAAGTCGAATACGCCCAAAGCGCCGACATTGGCCGGGTGCGTGGGGCCGTCGAGGCGATGAAATTCGGCGACGTGCAGGTGCAAAAGTTCGGCACCTCCCGCGATGTGCTGATCCGCTTGCCGCTGCGCGAAGGCGTCAAGCAAAGCGAAGTCGCCGCCCAAGTTTTTGCCGCGCTGTGCAGCGCTGAGCAAGGCAAGCTCGTGCAACGTCAGGGCAGCAGCGACAAACCCAGCAGCGCCACAACCGTTCCTACGGCGGCGACCACCACCACCAGCCGCACGGCTTGCGTGGCGGGCGCAGCCGATGCCGAACCGTTGCAGCTCAAGCGCAGCGAGTTTGTCGGCCCGCAAGTCGGCAAGGAGCTGGCCGAAGACGGTGCCAAGGCGCTGGGCTTTGTGGTGCTGGGCATCATGATTTATCTGTCGGTTCGCTTCGAATGGAAGTTCGCAGTGGCGGCGATCGTCGCCAACTTGCACGACGTGATCATCATCTTGGGCTTCTTCGCTTTCTTCCAGTGGGAGTTCTCGCTGGCCGTGCTGGCAGCGGTGCTGGCGGTGCTGGGCTACTCGGTGAATGAATCGGTGGTGATCTTTGACCGCATCCGCGAGGCCTTTCGCAAGTTCCGCAAGATGACCACGCCACAAGTCATCGACCACGCCATCACCAGCACCATGAGCCGCACCGTGATCACCCACGGTTCGACCCAGATGATGGTGCTGGCGATGCTGATCTTTGGCGGCCCCACCCTGCACTACTTCGCCGTGGCCCTGACGATTGGCATTTTGTTTGGCATCTACTCATCCGTCTTCGTGGCGGCCGCCATCGCCATGTGGCTGGGCGTCAAACGTGAAGACCTTCTTAATACGTCGCGTAAAGACCACGACCCGCAGGATCCGAACGCTGGGGCGGTGGTGTAGAGTCGGGAGCTGATTTTTTCCCGCGCCTTTCCCGTCTTTACCAAGCCCAAACCAGCGTTCATGGCCACAGCCGCTCAATCCCTGGCCCTCGCAGCACAGGCTCGCCGCGTCTACTTGGAACTGTTGTTGCGAGAGCTGCCGCGTGTCATCAAGGCGATTGCCGAAGATGCGCGCAAGCTGATGACCGAGAACGGCAGTCCTGACCAGATGACCAAGCGCCGCAACATGGTCATGGATCTGATGCGTCTGGCCCAACGGTGGGCGTTGGATTTTGCGGCCTTGGTGCGGACCGCAGCCTCAGGCAAAGGGGCCCCCACCAGCATGGCAGCCTCGATGGGGGGGCAATTCACCCTCGTCGATAACGACACCATCGAGCTTGAAATTCTGGGATCCCGTCTGGCCTTGGCCATGATGGACAAAGCCTCGTGGGAGTTTGCTGATTTGCGCCAGCGCGTGGCCAACCTTGAGCGCCGCGATGAGTTCCTGCCGCAAGATGTGTTTCGTCCTCAGGTGATCGCCCGCATGCTGGTCGATAGCTGGTGCTCTGCCGGCTTGACGATTGATCACTGGCGTACAGCGCAAGCGATCTTGCATGAGGAGTACGCCTCGCTGATGCATGAGGCCTATCACGAGGTCAATCGCTGGTTCATCAGCCAAGGGGTGGGTACAGACGTCACGCCGCGCCCGTTTAACCGCCGCACACGCGCTGGCGAACAACCCCCGGCACCGACCCCATCCGCCCCGCCCACCAGCCCAATGGCCGGTACAGGATGGGGTGGGATGGGTGCCGCCACACCAGCAGCCTCCGCAACAACGAACGCCACGGACCCCCCGGCGCGCTACCCCACACCCACCAGTTTGCAACGTGGGCCACACAGTGCGCATGGCAACGCCTTCGCCCCCACCACCATCGCCAGCCCCTCCATGCTGCCGGGACAGGGACATCCCCCCGGCGCCAGTGGCGCGCCTGCCGGAACGGGACATTGGCAAGGGGGATCCATGGGCTCGAATCCCGCCAAGGGCGGGCAAGGTGGACATGGCAACGATTTTTCCGACACCCAAGCAGCAGGGGGCGGTGTTCACGAAGAAACCCGTCTCATGACCCATGCCGGAACCTTGCTGCGCTCGATGGAGCAAGCCGGCGAGGTGCTGGGGCGGCTCAACAAGCTGGTGGCGGGACAAGTGCCCAATTTCGCCGGATCCACGGTGGCCATGCCACACGCAGTCTCACCCGGGCTCAAGGCCGCCATCGGGCAGGCACAACACGCGATGCAGGAACGCTTCGCTCCGGCGGCAGATGCCACCGCCTTACCCACGGGCATGGTGGGAGGCGGTGGTGGTGGCGGCAGCGGGGTGATCGGCACGCCGGAGCTGCTGCGCGAGTTGCAGCAACGCAAGCAAGAACTCAAGCAAGCGGCCACCACACCGGTTGAGCGCGCCACGATCGAAATCGTGGCCCTGATGTTCCAGAGCTTGCTGACCGAAGAACGCATCCCGGCGCAAGTGCGCGTCTGGTTTGCTCGGCTGCAAATGCCGGTGTTGCGTGTGGCGGTGGTCGAGCCTGACTTCTTTGCCACGGTCGATCACCCTGCGCGCAAACTCATCGACCGGATGGGGTCATGTGTGATGGGTTTTGAGCACGGCTCCAGCGGCCTGACCGAATCGCTTGAGAAAGAAATCAAGCGCGTGGTTCAAGTGGTTGAGGCCTACCCCGACACGGGTCGGCGCGTTTTTCAAACCGTGCTGACCGAATTCGAAAAGTTTCTCGAAGACTATTTCAAGAGCGAACACGCCGCAGCCCACAAGGGTGTCTCACTGGCGCAGCAGATTGAGCAACGGGAAACGTTGGCGATTCAGTTCACCATCGAAATGCGCAAAAAGCTCAACGAAGTGCCGGTGCACGACGGTGTGCGTGAGTTTCTGTTCCACGTCTGGGCCGATGTCTTGGCCACCACCGCCGTCAAATCGGGTCAAGGCAGCGAAGACACCAAGCGCATGCAGCGCGGTGCCGCTGATCTGATCTGGCTGGCCAGCGCCAAGGTCTCACGCGAAGAACGCTCGGAAGCGATCCGCCGCTTGCCGCCGCTGCTCAAACTGCTGCGCGAAGGCATGAGCTCTGCGGGCGTTCCCGTGCCTCGGCAAGACGAATACATCCAGACCTTGAGCAATTCGCTCGCTGCGGCTTTCTCAGCACGCACGGCCACCATCCCGAGCGAACGCCTCGAAGAGTTGATGATGCAAGTGCAGACCTTGGAAGAAATGCTGCCCGACATCGACGATATCGAGATCGACGAATCGATGGTGCGCGACATCTCAGGGCACGAATCTGACGATCTGGAAGTGGTGTCCGAAGGTGGCTCCCTGCCGACACCGGCCGTGCTGGCCTGGTCGCGTGACCTGAATGTCGGCACGTGGTTCAAGCTGGATTACCGGGGCCGGGTCGAACCGGTGCAGCTCGCTTGGCGCGGCATGAACAAGCAACTCAACTTGTTTGCCACTTCGCAAGGTCGAGGGGTGATGTTCCAGCTGCGGCGCTTGGCGTCGTTCCTCCAAGCCGGTTTGCTGGTACCCGTGGAAGAGGAATCACTCACCGTGCGCGCGACACGCGATGCCTTGGCCAAACTCGACGCTGATCCGACACGCTTGCTGCACTGATTCTCTGCGGCCGAGGTGTGATCACAGATCAGTGGATCAATCGATCCTCGTCATCGACGAAGAGTTCGTCCAAGATCAACGCATCAGGCTCCTCACCAAGGCTCCAGAACACCATCAAGACGATGATCTTCAGATCATCCAAATCCAACGGTGCCCCCGAAATGGCCATGGCGCGATCCACCACCAGTTCCCGCATCGGCGAAGGCAACACCCCAGCGGACTCTAAAAAACTGATGAAGGCGATTGATTTCTCGCCCAGCTGTTCTTGCTCGTCGCTCGAATAAACCCGCAACGCCGTTGCACTTTGGGTGCCTGCATGTGACGCAGCAGCATCGGCCAATCCAGCCAGCCAGTTCAGGGCATCCGCAATTTCATCGTTCTCGAAGCCCACTGAAGAGAGCTTGCGAGACAACTGGGCTTGATCCGGACAGGCATCCGGACGCCAGTAGTTTTCGTAGAGATAAACGAGCACGTCGAACATGAATCGACTATACCGCAGTGCCCGCAAGGGTTGGTGGTCGGACCGCGACAGTCGGAAAGAGCACAACAGTGCGTCCTACCCTCGCTCAATCCGCTGGAAAAGGCCCCCAGGCAAACGCGTGACTTGGACACCCATTTCAAGCTCAAACAAGTGCGTACTGAGCCGAGCGGCATCCCAGCCAGTACGGATCTGCAAGACATCCAAAGTCACCGGATCGTGACCCAAGGCGATCCAAAGAGGATCATCCGTGACCACCGCAGCCCCCACCGAAGGGGATGTTTCGGCGCTTGACACAAGGTCGGGAGGCATGCGCTTGATGGCCAAGAAATTCAACTCATCCAAAACATCTTGGGTACTTTCAACCAGCTTGGCCCCTTGTTTGATCAGGGCGTGACACCCACGAGACTGCGGGTTGTGGATCGACCCGGGCATGGCAAAGACATCGCGCCCGGCCTCTGTCGCAAGACGCGCCGTGATCAATGAACCGGACTGCACGGCAGCTTCCACCACCAACGTGCCCAGCGATAACCCAGCAATCAAGCGGTTGCGCATCGGGAAATGCGTCGCCACAGGTGGGGTGCCCAGTGAAAACTCGCTGATCAACGCCCCTTCACTGGCAATGCGATGGGCCAGATCATGGTGGCTACGCGGATAGACCCGGTCGAGCCCGGTCGCCACCACCGCCACGGTGCTCCCGGGCCCTTCCAAGGCACCTTCATGGGCAGCACCGTCAATGCCCAAGGCCAAACCAGACACCACGGTCAGCCCCGCTTGGCTGAAAGCCTTGGCAAAGGCCCGCGCATCTTCGCGCCCCTGAGGAGAGGGATGCCGACTACCCACCATCGCCATGGCGGGCTGATTCAATGTGACCAGATCCCCCATCACATAGAGCGCTAGCGGCGGATCCGGCAGATCCATCAAGGCGGCCGGGTAACGTGCGTCCCCCATGACAAGCAGATGATGTCGTTCATTCGCCTGCAACCAAGCCCACGTAGCCTCGACCCGTTGGCCATGCCCATCGGGCTCTGTTTTCAACGCGTTAGCAGCCCGGACATCGACCAAATGCTGCCAAGCGCTCGACGAAGCATCGAAAACGGCCTCGGGACTGCCAAAGGCCGCCAGAAGCCGCCGGGCACTCAGACGCCCCACATACGGGGTTTCAAGCAGACGCAACCACGCGGCCAATTCCTCTTGGGGCATCAGAGCCGCAGCAGCCATCTCAACATCCTCACGGTTGAGTCACTAAATCTCCGGCACGGACAGGCGTTTGAGCGCTCAGGATCAAGCCATAAGAGACCCGATCGAAGACGCGAAAGATCAACACATGCCCGTGAGATTCATCGGGCAGGCGCAGTTCGGCGTGAGCCGGGTCGGTCTTGTCGGTCACCTTGGCGCCCGCACGCCAAAGAGCCAACACATGGCCCCGTTCGACGGCATCTTTCTGTCCCCGATTGATGGCGACGATGTGGAACTGGCCTCCCGCCATGGCTTCGCCGTATAGGGAGATCACACGCCCAGTCATGGGCTCGGTCGGTGCATGGGGCATGAAATTACCATCATCGGCCTTCGGTGCGGGGACCAACCGATCACCGATCCCGGCCTCTTGGCGCAAGCTGGTCAAGGCGAATGTTGCTGGCACGATCTCCTCGTGCTCGTCATCCAACGGGGTCACCTCACCGCGACGGGTGTATTCGGCTGCGCCCACATAAGCGGCCTCAAAGCCTAGGATTTCCTTCGAATCGGGGTCGTAGAGCGGCTTAGGCATACGGAACAAACGCCAGTCCCGAATATCCGGGATGTTGCCGCGGACATAAACGGTATCGCCACGTCCAAAAAAGCTCCGGGCATCACGACCGGCCACGATGCGCGGCGCGGCTTCAAGCTCATTGGATTCCAGCACCACAGCCTCATTGAGGAAGGGTCGAATCAAATGCATCGGAATGGTGGCGATGGGACTGATGCCGAGCACACCGGGCCGGGCGCGAGGCCCGTATTTGAGCGTGGGGTCCTCAGCACTGGCAGCACCATCCACAGAGCGCCCCATCTTCAGCTGCGCCCGTCCACCCGCTTTCAACAGCACCAACATCTGCCCGGGATAAATCAGGTGCGGATTGCGGACCTGATCCATATTCATGCCCCACAACTCTGGCCAACGCCATGGGCCTTTCAGGAACAAAGTCGAAATGCCCCACAAGGTGTCACCTGCTTTGACGGTGTAGGTATCCGGAGCGTCTTGAGCCAATTCGGACAAGGGCACGCCCGCCTTGGAAACTTGTTGGGCGGTCTCACGCTGCTTGCCAGAGATGGGGAAGGCAGGCTCGGCCAGACCAGGTGTACTGGTCAAGAACAGGGCCCCAGCAAGGCCGGCAAGGCCAAGCAGCCGATGCGGGGCTGAGAGGGAAAGGCGGCAACGCACGGTCATGGGAATTTTCTCCGACGGATTCGGCGAGTATGGTGCCGGATCAGGGCTGGCGGGTTGCTTGAACAGAATCGGGCGCGAGTGCGCGACAATCTTCATGCGGCTGTTCAAATTCTGCCCATAAACCCCCGAGGTCGCAATGAAAAGGCCCGGTATGTTGTGACCTCGCCCCGTTTCTCTTGACGCCATGAGCCTGTTGACCATCCTCCGTTACCCCGATCCCCGACTGCACAAGGTGGCAAGCCCTGTGCGACAGATCGATGAACGCATCCGTAAGCTGGTGGCGGATATGCTCGAAACCATGTACGCCGCCAAGGGTATCGGCTTGGCAGCCACCCAAGTGGACGCGCATGTGCGGGTGGTGGTGATCGATGTGTCGGAAGAACGCAACGCGCCGCTGGTGTTGATCAACCCCGAAATCATCGCCGCCAGCACTGAAACAGAGGTCGGCGAGGAAGGCTGTCTTTCGGTACCCGATATCTACGACAAGCTGCCGCGCCATGTCACGGTGCGCGTGCGAGCCCAAGACTTGAGCGGTAAGACGACGGAGTTCGACGCCGATGACATCCTCTCGGTGTGCGTACAGCACGAAATGGATCATCTGATGGGCAAGGTGTTTGTCGATCACCTCTCCGCCTTGAAGCGCAACCGCATCCGCGCCAAGCTGCAAAAACGCTGGCGCGACGAAGAGACCGCCGCATGAACTTGACCGTTGCCTACGCTGGCACCCCCGAATTCGCGGCCGAAGCCTTGGAAGCGCTCTTTGCAGCGGGCTACAGCGTGCCCTTGGTCCTGACGCAGCCCGATCGACCCGCTGGCCGAGGCATGAAACTGCAAGCCTCGGCCGTCAAGCACGTGGCCCTGCGCCACGGCACGGCGGTGAGCCAGCCCCGCAGCCTGCGACTCGACGGCAAATACCCCGAGGATGCCCAAGCCGCCCAGCTGGCATTGCAACAAGCCCGTCCTGACGTGCTGGTGGTGGCGGCTTACGGCTTGATCCTGCCACGCTGGGTGCTGACCCTGCCACGCTTGGGCTGCCTGAATATCCACGCCTCGCTCCTGCCCCGCTGGCGCGGTGCAGCCCCGATCCATCGCGCGATTGAAGCAGGGGACGCCCAAACCGGCATCACCATCATGCAAATGGATGAAGGCCTAGATACCGGCGCCATGCTGCGCGTGGACATCGAACCCATCCAGCCCGACGACACCACCGCACGCTTGCACGATCGTTTGGCGGCCCAAGGTGCCCAAGCCTTGCTCGCTGTCTTGGCGGAACTGGCACACAGCCAAGGCGCTGCGCCGGTCGCCGTGCCCCAGCCCGAGCAAGGCATCTGCTACGCCCACAAAATCGACAAGGCCGAAGCCCCACTGGATTGGCGCTTGCCCGCTCAAACGCTGGCGCGACGAATTCGGGCCTTCGACCCCTTTCCTAGGGCGAACTTCAGCCACGACGGCGAGATCATCAAGGTCTGGGAAGCCCACGTCGTGCCCGGCACCCACGGCGCCGCACCCGGTCAGGTGCTAGCCCTGGATCCCCGTGGCCCCGTGATTGCCTGTGGCGAAGAAGCGTTGTGCTTGAGCTGTTTGCAGCGCCCTGGGGGACGACGTCAACCAGCCCCACTGAGCTTGGCCGGACATCCGTTGCGAGTCGGCGACTGCTTGGACCCCATCTGAAGCAATCCTGACGGCAGTCATGCGTTTTACGCATAGTTTCTTGGGCCGGGTCGCATGATATGGGTCAAGTCTGAACTTTCGCAGTAACCTGCGCACCCCTCTTTTCTTGCCTCTTGGTGAACGGTTCGGACATGACCTCCTCTTTATCTGCGGCCGAGCAGGCCTTGCGCGAAGCAGCCCTCGACTATCACCGCTTCCCGGTGCGCGGCAAGATCGCGGTCACCCCGCTCAAACCGCTGATGAATCAGCGCGATCTTTCGCTGGCGTATTCACCGGGTGTGGCCTATCCCTGCTTGGAAATCGAGGCAGATCCCTCCAAGGCGGCCGACTACACCTCCCGCGCCAATTTGGTGGGGGTGATCACCAACGGCACCGCCGTGCTGGGCTTGGGCAACATCGGCCCACTGGCGGGCAAGCCGGTGATGGAAGGCAAGGGCTGCTTGTTCAAAAAGTTCGCTGGCATCGATGTGTTCGACATCGAACTGGCTGAAAACGACCCGGACAAGCTGGTTGAGATCATCGCCGCCATGGAGCCCACGCTGGGTGGCATCAACCTTGAAGACATCAAAGCACCCGAGTGCTTCTACATCGAGAAGAAGCTCAAGGAGCGGATGAACATTCCCGTCTTCCACGACGACCAACACGGCACGGCCATCATCTCCAGCGCGGCCTTGCTGAACGGCTTGGAGCTGGTCGGCAAGAACATCGGCCAAGTCAAGGTGGCGGTGTCGGGTGCCGGCGCAGCCGCCATTGCTTGCCTCGACGTGATGGTGGGCTTGGGCGTGCGGGTGGAAAACGTCTTCGTCTGCGACTCCAAGGGCGTGATCCGCAGCGACCGGCAAGACGTGTTGGACGGCAAGCTCGACGCCTCCAAACAACGCTACTGCCAAACCACGTCGGCCAAGACCTTGGCCGACGTGATCAACGGTGCCGACGTGTTTTTGGGCTGTTCAGCGGCGGGGGTGGTCACGGCCGAGATGGTCACCACCATGGCTTCGAAGCCGATCATCTTGGCGCTGGCCAATCCCGAGCCGGAAATCCGCCCAGAGCTCGCCAAAGCGGCGCGCCCGGACTGCATCATCGCCACCGGCCGTTCGGACTACCCGAATCAGGTCAACAACGTGCTGTGCTTCCCGTACATCTTCCGAGGCGCGCTGGACTGCGGGGCCACCAAGATCACCGAAGCCATGAAATTGGCTTGCGTGCGCGAAATCGCCGCCTTGGCCAAGGATGAAATCAGCGAAGAAGTGGCCACCGCCTACGCGGGCCAAGAGCTGCATTTCGGCTCTGAATACCTGATCCCCAAGCCGTTCGATGCCCGCTTGATTCTGCGCATCGCCCCGGCGGTGGCCCAAGCAGCCGCTGATTCCGGCGTGGCCGTGCGGCCGATCACCGACATGGCGGCCTACCGCGAATCGCTGACCAACTTCGTTCATCAAACCGGCATGTTCATGCGGCCCGTCTTCGCTGCCGCCAAGCGTCGTCCGGCCCGCGTGCTGTACGCCGAAGGGGAAGACGAGCGCGTGCTGCGGGCCCTACCGGTGGTGCTGAGCGAAGGCTTGGCCAAGCCGATTCTGGTCGGCCGCCCGGCGGTCATCCAGTCGCGCATCGAGCGCGCCGGCCTGCGCCTGACGCCGGGCGTGGATTTTGAAGTCGTCAACCCTGAAGACGACCCACGCTACCGCGCTTGCTGGGAAGACTATCGCCAGCTGCTGGGTCGCGACGGCGTCTCGCCGGAAACCGCCAAGGCGGCCGTGCGTCGCAGCAACACGCTGATTTCCAGCTTGTTGCTGCGCCGGGGCGATGCCGACGCGATGCTTTGCGGCTTGGTGGGCCGCTTCGACGCGCACTTCGATCACATCCGCTCGGTGATCGGCGCCCGCCCGGGCATCCGCACCATGGCGACCATGAACGCCTTGATGCTGGAACAGCACAACCTGTTCATCACCGACACCTTCATCAACGAAGAGCCCAGCGCCGAAGAATTGGCCGAGATCGCCCGCATGGCCGCCGAGGAAGTGCAGCGCTTTGGCCTGCCACCCAAGGTGGCTTTCTTATCGCACTCGATGTTTGGCAGCTCAACCCGCCCCAGCGCCAAGCGCATGCGTGCGGCCCGCGATCTGTTCGTGGCGCGGCACCCAGAGATCGAATGCGACGGCGAAATGCACGGTGATGCGGCCCTGACCGATGTGGTACGGCGTAACACCCTGCCCGAAACCCGCCTCGAAGGCTCGGCCAACGTGCTGGTGCTGCCCAACCTTGACGCCGCCAACATCTTGTTCAGCGTGCTCAAAGTGGTGGCGGGTCACAACGTCACCATCGGTCCGATTTTGCTGGGTGCAGCAGCGCCAGTGCAGTTCCTGAGCCCCTCAGCGACGATGCGGCGCGTGGTCAACATGACCGCCTTGGCAGTGGCGGACGCAGCAGCCATCGCCGGTTCTGCGGTGTAACGCGACCGGAGCAAGGTCTACGGACCTTGCTTGTTCCTTGCATGTTCCTGTCGGGGTCGATAATCGCAAGCCTTACGCTTGCGATTTGATCTTTCATCACGATCCCTACAGGAGACAGCCCCATGCCCCGTCACACCAAGATTGTTGCCACGCTCGGCCCCGCATCCTCGGATCCCGCCGTGCTGGAACGCATGCTCAGGGCGGGCGTGGACGTGGTGCGACTGAACTTCAGCCACGGCAAGGCCGAAGATCACATCGGCCGGGCCCGCTTGGTGCGCGAAATCGCCAAAAAGATCGGCCGTACCGTGGCCATCATGGCCGACTTGCAAGGTCCGAAGATCCGCGTCGGCAAGTTTGCCGAAGGCAAAGTCATGCTCGAAGCGGGCCAACCCTTCGTGCTCGACGCTGGGCGCGTTGAACTGGGCGACCTGAGCGGCGTGGGCCTAGACTACAAGGAGCTGCCGCGCGATGTGAAAGCCGGCGACACCTTGCTGCTCAACGACGGCCTGATCGTTTTGACCGTCACCGCCGTGCGCGGCGAGCAGGTGCATACCGTCGTCAAGATCGGCGGCGAGCTGTCAAACAACAAGGGCATCAACAAGCAAGGTGGTGGCCTGACCGCACCGGCCTTGACAGGCAAGGACATGGAAGACATCAAGACAGCGATGTCCTTCCAGTGCGAGTACTTGGCCGTCTCGTTCCCAAAGAACGCCACTGACATGGAAATGGCGCGTCAGCTGGCCAACGTGGCCGGTGAGCCTTGGCGTCACAAGCCGGGCATGATCGCCAAGATCGAGCGCACCGAAGCCATTCCGCAGCTTGAAGCGATCCTCAAGGCCAGCGACGGCATCATGGTGGCGCGCGGTGATTTGGCGGTCGAAGTCGGCAATGCGGCGGTGCCCGCGCTGCAAAAACGCATGATCCGCATGGCACGCTCGATGGACAAGGTCGCCATCACCGCCACGCAGATGATGGAGTCGATGATCCAGAACCCGGTGCCCACCCGCGCCGAAGTCTCGGACGTGGCCAACGCCGTGCTCGACGGCACCGACGCCGTGATGCTCTCGGCCGAAACCGCTGCCGGCAAGTACCCGGTCGAAACGGTCGAGCAGATGGTGGCCATTGCCATGGCTGCCGAGCAGGCCGAAGAAACCTCGCTGGACGCCGACTTCGTCAACAAGACCTTCTCGCGCATTGATCAATCGATCGCCATGGCCGCCCTGTTTGCCGCCCATCACCTCGGTTGCAAGGCGATCGTCGCGCTGACCGAATCGGGCTCAACCGCGCTCTGGATGAGCCGCTACCGCATCCACGTACCGATCTTTGGCCTGACCAGCCAGCCGGTGTCGCAACACAAGATGGCGCTTTACCGCAACGTGCGCCCCCATCTGGTGGAGCGCATCGAAGACCGTGAAGCCGCCTTGGCCAACGCCGAACAACTGCTGGTGGCCCAGGGCTTCCTCAAGCCGGGCGATACCTACGCCATCACCTGTGGCTCACCGATGGGTCATCCGGGTGGCACCAACTTGCTCAAGGTCTGTCGCGTGGCCGATGAAGGCCGTTGAGGCCGCGTAGCCCCGTAGAATTCACCGGTTTTGCACCCGGAGTTTCAGCGAGGTTACAAGGACGGGTGCTCAGTTTCGCTCCACTTTCTGAGGACTTTCCCATGGCACTCGTCTCAATGCGCCAACTGCTGGACCACGCCGCCGAGAACGGCTACGGCATCCCGGCCTTCAACGTCAACAACCTCGAACAGGTTCAGGCCGTGATGGCCGCTGCCGACGAGGTCGGCGCGCCGGTCATCCTGCAAGCCAGTGCCGGTGCGCGCAAGTACGCCGGCGAGCCCTTCATCAAGCACCTGATCCAGGCTGCGGCCGAGATGTATCCGCACATCCCGCTGGTGATGCACCAAGACCACGGCACCAGCCCGAAGATCTGCGCTGGCGCGATCGACTTGGGCTTCGGCTCGGTGATGATGGATGGCTCACTGATGGAAGACGGCAAGACGCCGTCGAGCTTCGACTACAACGTCGAGGTCACCCGCAAGGTCGTCGAGATGGCCCACAAGGTCGGCGTGACGGTCGAAGGTGAACTGGGTTGCTTGGGCAATCTGGAAACCGGCGATGCGGGCGAGGAAGATGGCATCGGCGCGGTCGGCAAGCTCGATCACAGCCAGATGCTGACGGATCCGGAAGAGGCGGCCACCTTCGTCAAAGCGACGCAGCTCGACGCCTTGGCCATCGCCATCGGCACCAGCCACGGCGCCTACAAGTTCAGCCGCAAGCCCACCGGCGACATCTTGGCGATCAGCCGCGTCAAGGAAATCCACGCCCGCATCCCCAACACCCACTTGGTGATGCACGGCTCGTCCTCGGTGCCCCAAGAACTGCTGGCCATGATCAACCAGTACGGCGGCAAGATGAAGGAAACCTATGGCGTGCCAGTCGAAGAGCTCCAAGAAGCCATCAAGTACGGCGTGCGCAAGATCAACATCGATACCGACATCCGCTTGGCCATGACCAGCGCCGTACGCAAGTTCTTGGTCGAGAACCCCGAGAAGTTCGACGCCCGCGAATGGCTCAAGCCAGCCCGCGAGGCCGCCAAGGCCATCTGCAAACAACGCTACATGGAATTTGGCTGTGAAGGCCAAGGCAGCAAAATCCAAGGTTTGTCACTGGCCGTGATCGCTCAAAAATACGCCGCCGGTGAATTGACTCAAAAGGTACTCTGAGATGACCCAAGCCCTGCACGAATCCAGCCTGAACAGCCTGCCGCTTCTGGCACGCGGCAAGGTGCGCGACAACTACGCGGTCGGCACCGACCGCATCCTCATGGTGGCCAGCGATCGGCTCTCCGCCTTCGACGTCATCATGGGTGAACCCATTCCTGGCAAAGGGGCCCTACTGACCCAAGTCGCGCTGTTTTGGTTCGAGAAGCTGACGGGGATCGTGCCCAATCATTTGACCGGGGACGATCCCGTCAGCGTTGTGCCGGACGCGGAGCAAGCGCAGGTGCGCGGGCGCTCCATGCTGGTCAAGCGCTTGAAGCCCCTGCCGGTCGAGGCCGTGGTGCGCGGCTATTTGGCCGGCAGCGGCTGGAAGGAATACCGTGAAAGCGGCACCGTCTGCGGCGTGCAACTTCCGGCCGGTCTGGGCAACGCCAGCCGTCTGCCTGAGCCGATCTTCACCCCCGCCACCAAGGCCGAGATGGGTGATCATGACGAAAACATCTCGTTCGAACGCATGGTCGGCCTGATCGGCGCTGATTTGGCTGAACGGGTGCGCAGCATCTCCATCCAGCTCTACAAAACGGCCGCTGACATCGCCCTCACCAAGGGCATCATCATCGCCGATACCAAATTTGAGTTCGGTTTGGACAGCGATGGCACCCTGACCCTGATGGACGAAGTGTTGACCCCCGACTCCTCACGCTACTGGCCCGTTGAGAGCTACGCTGCGGCCGTGGCGCGTGGGGAGAATCCGCCCAGCTTCGACAAGCAGTTCGTCCGGGACTGGTTGGAGCAAGCCGAGGTGGATGGTGCCCTCTGGAACAAGCAGGCTCCCGCCCCCGCGCTGCCCAAGGAGGTCATCGAACGGACCGCCGCCAAGTACGAAGAAGCGCGCGCACGTTTGATGGATTAAGCATCCAGCGGCCGAGACGAGCCGCATCCGGTGGTTGAAGGGGGGCGATCATGCGACGGCGACTCGAAGCGCTGGGGCATGCCATTCGGCAAGCCAGTGATCCACGTGACATCTTGCTGCTGGGTGCGCAACGCGCCCTGCTGCTGGCCCGTTTGGGCGACATCTCTCTCGCACGCAGAGATATCCGCGTCATGCGTGAGGCTCCGCTCACCGTGATGGACCCCACCTTGGCCTGTTGGCTATGGCTGGCGGAAGGGGTCACGAACTACTTCGAAAACTTGGCGCCCACCGCCCGAGCGCACATCGCTCGGGCTCATGCCTTGGCCACAGCAACCGCCGCACCCGTGGTGCAAGCGTTGGCATCCGCGTGGCTGGCTCACCTCGATATCGCGGCACAGGACGACCAAGCTGTCGTCACACATGTCGATGAGGCCTTCAAATACTCCGATACAGATCACCACGCCGCCCGTGCCCGTGCAGCCTTGGTGATGGCGTGGGCGTGGCATTTATCCGGCAATGAACACGAAGCCCAGCCGTGGTACAGCCTCGCTCGACGCCATGCCACCGAAGAGGGCGATGGTGGGACCTTGGGTTCCGTGATGCACAACATGGCGGCCTTGCAAGTGATTCGCCTGCGACTCCATGCCATCACCGGCCCCATCGATCGGCGGGCGGCTTACCGTGCGCTTCTCAGTACCGAATCCTCGGCCTTCTTGAATGTCAAGATCCACGCACACGCCCTACAAACACATCTGCACCTTCTACGGGCGCAGATCTTTTTGATGCTGGGGCAAAACGCCGAAGCACTGCGTCTTTACAACAACCATGCGCCTTATGCCTCTCGACAAGGTTTGGCCGAAACGATGGGGCTTTTGCTGGCGGACCGGGCTTGGTGCCTGTGCCAAACCGGGGGAGCCGCCGCACAAGCAGAGGCCAGTTTGGTCGCGGAAGATGCCGCTATCGCCCTCAAGTTCGCCAGAACCGACGAAGAAACAGCCATCGGTCATGCCCAACTGGCCCAAGTCACGGGCTATCTGGGCCATCACAGCGCCAAGTGTCAGCACCGAAATCTGGCTTTGGCGGCCTTGGAGCGACATCAGCAACACAGCAGCGAACGACAACAGTTGTTGAAACGCTCTGATCTAAGTGCATGGGCTCACACCTCAAGCTCTGGTAGAAACACACCTTGAAAGCAGGGGCTGGATCGTTTCGCCGAGACGAGGTCCTGCATACGAGCATTCTCATGGCCCGGATCTGTTCCAAGACGTCGCTCCTGTCCACGCTCAGCTCAGGCCTTGTGTGCTTGGGTCTTGCATTCGGTACAGGCATCTCTGCCGCGCAGGCGCAAAGCAGCGATGCCCGTTTGCCCACCACCCGGCCCGTCTTGGGCATCGGTTTTACCGGCGGAGGTGATTTGCTGGTCCAAGTGCCGTTCAGCGACGGTACGGTCCAAAACATCTACGCCGGACGTCTGGTGCACATGTTTCTCGGCCTGGAACACCAAGTCGCACAAGGCTACTTTTTCCGGGGAACACTGGGCTATCACTCTGATTCGGTCAGCGCCAGCAATGGTTCGGTGTCGTTTTCACGCCTACCGCTGGAGCTGAGCACCCATGTCTATGCGGCAGACCGGGTCACGCTGGGTCTGGGCATGCGCAAATCGCTCAGCCCCTCGCTGGACAGCACCGGCGTGCCCATGCAACCGGTCCCGATGATGGCGGACATGGGTTGGTTCGCGCAAATCGAATACGAACTCACCCCGCAGTTCAGCATCGCTGGACGCACCACGCATGAGACCTTCCACTATCAATCTGGGGGCGTTGATACCCCGATCGATGGCAATCACGTGGGACTTTATTTCAACGTCACGTTCTAAACCCAAAGGCCCAAAACCATGTCAAAGCCCGCCATCTTTTCGATCAAGTTCAGCCGATCCAAACTGATCGCCGCCTTGGGTTTGATCACCGTCACCGCGACAACATGGGCCAATGGGGCCGCCGCGATCGAACCAGGCTTCACACCCAAGCTCCAAGGGGTGTTCGGCCTAGGTTTAACCGTCGGCGGGGATACCTTGGCCCGTTTCACCATGACTGACGGCAGCACCAGCAGCCTCACAGCGGGCGGTCTGTTCCACATCTACGGCGGCGGACGTTATCAGTTCCACCCGCATGGCGCGATCCAAGCCACCCTCGGCTATCAAGCGAGCGATGTCACCGCGAGTAACGGCTCCGCCAGTTTTAGCCGATTTCCACTCGAGGTCATCGGCCAATACCGAGCCAATGAAAAGATTCAGCTCGGCGGTGGTTTGCGCTTGGCCACAGGAGCCAGTTTCAGCACGAGTGGGGCAGCGTCCAACATGACCGGCCCGAACACCTCCCTGACGGCCAACCTTGGCACCGTCCTTGAGGGCGATTACTTCTATGCCGAGAAAGGCAGCTTCGCCCTGCGCTTTGTCAGTGAATCTTTCAAAGGCCCCTACGGACAGACGATCAACGGCTCGCATGTCGGTCTCTATCTCAAAGGCCTGTTTTAACCCGAGCAACAGATGCGCCACCCGAACGGTCGATACGCGCCAGCATGCCTGTTGCTGGCGCCGTTGCTTGTGTTGCTGATGTCGACCCCATGTTCGGCGCAACTCCGGCCTGAGACTTCATGGTCCTCGCTGATAAGCGTGGGGGTCCTCTCCGGACAGCGGGGATTCAGCCAATTCGGTCCAGCCCTACCCGACAAGACACAACTTGGGATCGCCGTCACCTTGGGTATGCGCTATCAGTCCGGGTCAGATGCCGCCCTTAAAGCCACGGTGGGCTACGAGAGCTTGAACTTTGGCTCCGACAAGGCCCTCGTGTTTCAGCATGCCCCGATCGAGCTGATCAGTTCCCTCAAAGTGGCACCCCAGCTTTGGTTAGGGTGGGGCCTGCGACGGACCGTGAAGGCCGAACTTTCAGGATCTACCCAGCCTGCACGACACTTGGCATCGAACACCGGTTTGGTCTTAGAAGCCACCATCCCGATCCTCGTCAAACCCCCCACCCGCCTTCCACCGGAGGGCCGGACTGAACGTGACGCAGTCGGTCTGCGCTACGTTCGTGAGTCGTACCGGGATACTGTCAGCGGGATAAGCCTCAACGCCCCCCACATCAGCCTCTTCTTCCAAGGCTACTGGGAGTAACGGAGCGTCGGCCGAGACGAGGCTCAGAAAATCACCATGCTGAGCCGGCGGCGATATTGGTCGATCACCGGGTCAGCGCTGGTCACCACGGCTTTGCCGGCGATTTCCAAGGTGCTCTTGGCTTCGTTCGCGGCGGGTTTCGGGGCCGGTTTACTCATCAGCTCCAAGATCGCCACGTACGTCTTGCGGGCCAGACCGTCCTGCCACGCTTTGTCGCGCATCAGGATTTCCAGCAGTTCATCCATCGCTTGGGTGTACTGCTGCGCCGCAAACAAGCCTTGGGCCAGAGCAAACCGAGCCTCAAAGTCACGTTTGTTGGCCGCAATCGCCGCCAGCAATTCTTCAGGGTGACGCGCATGGGCTTGGGCCTCCATAGCGCTCAACCAAGCACTCAAGGCGGCGATGCGCTGATCCATCAAGACCTTGCTGGCGATGGGCGCAAAGACGTTGCGAGCCTCTGCGACAAAGCCGTTTTCAAGCAACAACTTGATGTAGTCAAAGCGGACGACATCGTTCTCGGGATCGGCTGCCAAAGCTTGTTGAAGCTTGTCGATGGCCGCGTCCAAAGAATCATCCTCGGCCACCCCTTCCGCTTCGGCCCAATCCGCGTCGGGCGCCATCGCATCAGCACTCGGCACGTGCTTGTCGAGGAACTCGCGGATCTTCTCTTCGGGGATGGCGCCGACAAAGCCATCCACCGGCTGACCGCCGGCAAACATCACACAAAAAGGGATGGAGCGCACACCAAACATCTCACCCAATTGGCTGGAAATGTCTTGCTGCTCATCGGCATTGAGCTTGGCCAGCACGAAACGGCCAGCGTATTCAGTTTCGAGTTTTTCAAGGATCGGACCCAAGCTGCGACACGGTCCGCACCACGGGGCCCAGATGTCGAGCAGCACGGGTTGCTGGAGGGACGCCTGGATCAGGTCGTTCTGAAAATTCTCAAGGGTGATATCGATCATCGTGGGTACCTGGGCCTTGTGGGAGTGTTTTGTGCCGATCGGTCTGGGGGCCGCCTAGAATCTCCCCTTTTTGCTCGACGGGAGTCCGCCTTGAACAGTGCCCAGCCCGTGGTCGGCATCGTCATGGGGTCCAACAGTGATTGGGACACCATGAAGAACGCGGCCCAGATTCTCGCCGACTTCGGCGTGGCTTATGAAGCCCGCGTCGTTTCGGCCCACCGCATGCCTGACGACATGTTTCGCTACGCCGAAGCGGCGCGTTCACGCGGCCTGCAAGCCATCATCGCCGGCGCGGGTGGTGCTGCGCACTTGCCCGGCATGCTCGCGGCCAAGACCTCGGTGCCGGTGCTGGGCGTGCCGGTGGCCAGCAAACATCTGCAAGGGGTGGATTCGCTGCACTCCATCGTGCAAATGCCCAAGGGCATCCCGGTGGCCACCTTTGCCATCGGTGTCGCCGGTGCGGCCAACGCCGCCCTGTTCGCGGTCGCGCTGTTGGCCAACCACGACGAAGGCTTGCGCGCGGCCTTGGACGCCTTTCGAGCCAAGCAAACCGACGTGGCCCGAGCCATGACGCTGGACGATTGATGGATGCTGCTGCCGTGACCTCTTCGCCCTCCACCCCTGTTTTGTTGCCAGGCGTTGTTGGCCCATCCGGTCAACCCACGACCTTGGGTGTGATGGGCGGCGGCCAGCTCGGCCGGATGTTCGTCCACGCGGCCCAAACCTTGGGCTACCGCACGGTGGTGTTGGATCCTGACCCGAGCAGCCCGGCGGGCTTGGTCGCGCATGCGCACATCGCCACCTCCTATCTGGACGGCACCGGCTTGTTCGGCTTGGCCGGCATGGCGGATGCCATCACCACCGAGTTTGAAAACGTGCCCGCCGAAGCCCTGCACGCCTTGGCTGCGCAGCGACCTGTGGCCCCTGGGGCGGCAGCGGTCGCCGTTTGCCAAGACCGCGCCGCTGAGAAAGCACACTTCATGGCGTGCAGCGTGGCGTGCGCACCGCACGCCCTGATCGAAACGCCCGAGCAACTCGCCGCTGTGCCCGACCGCTTGCTGCCCGGTATTCTCAAAACCACCCGCATGGGCTACGACGGCAAGGGCCAGATCCGCGTCACCTCGCGCGAAGATCTCGAAGCCGCTTGGTTGGATCTGAAGCAAGTGAGCTGCGTGCTTGAAGCGCGCTTGAGCCTAGCCTTCGAAGTCAGCGTGATCGTGGCGCGCAACGCCGCTGGCGAGGTGGTTCACTACCCGCTGCAACAAAACCTGCACCGCGACGGCATCTTGGCGGTCACCACCGTGCCCGCACCGGATCTCACCCCGGCCTTGCAGGCCCAAGCGATCACGGCGGCGGAGACCATCGCCGCCCGACTCGGCTACGTGGGCGTGCTGTGCGTTGAATTCTTCGTGCTGCAAGACGGCAGTTTGGTGGTCAACGAGATGGCACCGCGTCCGCACAACTCCGGGCACTACACCATCGACGCCTGCGATGTGTCGCAGTTCGAATTGCAAGTGCGCGCGATGTGCAACCTGCCTTTGGTCGCCCCACGCTTGCACTCGCCGACCGTGATGCTGAACTTGCTGGGCGACCTGTGGTTTGACGCTGAAGGCCGCGAGCACACGCCAAATTGGTCCGGTGTCTTGGCCTTGCCCGGCGTGCATCTGCACCTTTACGGTAAGCACGCCGCCCGCCCGGGTCGCAAGATGGGTCACCTGACCTGCACAGCCGCCACCGAAGAGCAGGTCCGCCAAACGGGTCTGCGGGCGGCGCACATCTTGGGTTTAAGTCGGTGGTGAATGCAACCATGCGCAACGTGATGGAGGCCGCCCAGGCCTTGGCCGAGGGCCATTTGGTGGCTTTTCCGACCGAAACGGTCTACGGCTTGGGTGCGCGCGCGGATCAAGCCCAAGCCGTGGCGCAGATCTTTGCCGCCAAAGGCCGACCCAGTGATCACCCGTTGATCGTGCATGTGGCGGATGCAGCTGCGGCAGCCCACTTTGCTGCTGAACTGCCCCCCGTGGCCCAGCGGCTGATGCAAGCCTTCTGGCCCGGACCGCTCACCGTGATCGTGCCGCGCCGCGCCGGGTTGGCAGCCGAAGCCGCTGGTGGACAAGACAGCATCGGCCTGCGCTGCCCCGCCCACCCGGTGGCCCACGCCTTGCTGCAAGCGGCTGCGGCCTTGGGCGTGATGGGGGTGGCAGCACCGAGCGCCAACCGCTTTGGCCGCATCAGCCCAACCACGGCCGCCCACGTGGCCCGTGAATTTGCCGATCAACCCGAGCTCCTCATCTTGGATGGCGGCGATTGCAACGTCGGCATCGAGTCCGCCATCGTCGATTGCAGCCGAGGTAAGCCCGTGCTGTTGCGCCCCGGTGCCCTTGAACGCGCCGCCATTGAAGCGGCGGCCGGCGAGCCTTTGCACGATCGGGATAAGGCTGCCCCGCGTGCCTCGGGCACCTTGGCCGCGCACTACGCACCGCGCGCCAAAGTCCGGCTGATGTCGGCACACGCCTTGCGCACCGCCTTGGAGCTCCTCGGCCCGGACGAAGCCCGCCAAGCGGGTTTGGCGGTTTATCTACGCACCGTACCGCCACCGACCAAGATGGTCGTGCGGCGCATGCCCAGTGAGGCTAACGCTGCGGCCCGCGAACTGTTTGCCACGTTGCGGGCCCTCGACGACGAAGCCGGCATCCGCCTGATCTGGGTCGAAGCCCCCCCCGAAGACAGCGCGTGGGATGGTGTCCGTGACCGACTCACACGCGCCGCTGCCGCCTGAGCACGAAAGACCCCGAAAGATGAATGCGATGAAGAAACTGTTCTGGCTGCATGCCCTGCTGTTGACCCTCTTGCTCAGCAGCTGCGGTGGCAGCGTGACCCGGGTCGAACCCTTCGTGGCGCAAGCAGTGGTGGTTTTCGGTGATGAGTGGAGCCTGACTCAACCCGATGGTTACCGCTACGGCATCAATGCCTTGGATGCCTCCACCACCCCGGCGACCCTCAGTTGCGCACTGAATCCCGTCTGGAGCCAAATCTTGGCGTCCAACTTTGGCTTCGGCTTCCCGGGGTGCTCTGCGGGCCCCACGGCAACCGTCTTGGCGCAACCCAAAGCCACCGTGGCAGGTGTTGCCACCCAAGTTCAGAACTACACCGGCGGCTTCACCAGCAAAACGTTGATCAGCGTGATGGCGGGCATGCATGACATCGTCAATGCCTATGCCGATTGCAACGCTGGCACGATCACCCCCGCAGGAGCGGTGGAGCAGGTCAAAGCGGCAGGAACCCAGCTTGGTAACCTCATCAACAGCATGGCTGCCGATGGCGTGGGCGGCCGGGTGGTCTTCGTCACCATCCCGGATCCACTGATGAGCCCCAAGGGCATCAGCCCAGATCCGACGGTCAATTTCGGCACCTGTGTCAGCGCCATCCCGTCGGTCGCCCGCACGGGGAAAGATCTGAACTCGTGCGCCGGACAAGGCTTGGCTTGCTCGTTCAACACCGCCCTGCGAACCACCGTGGTCAATGACGGGCGCTACGTGGCCATCGTGACTGCCGATGAATTGACCCATTTGATGACCATCGCCCCCGGCACCTACGGCTTGACCAACATCACCGATCCAGCCTGTGATCCGGCACTGTCGAACATGGCCGCGAATCCGCCGGTGTTCTGCACCACTTCCACCTTGGTGGCTGGCGCAGTGGCCAATCCAACCCTTTACATGTGGTCGGACAACTTTCTTCCAGGGCCCATCGTGCACAGCCGTATCGGTGCAGCCGCTGTGACCCGAGCACGCAACAACCCGTTTTGATCCATCGCTCAACCGCCCTCCACGACCGTGCTACGCTGAAAGCCACCGGGGCCATCTCGGTCCCCGTGGCTTGACGATTGGAGACGATCATGCGTTGGCAAAAACAGGTTCGTGGCTTGGTTTGGGGCACAGTGGTCATCGGCACTTTCGCTGCTGGGCTGGTCGGTTGCGGCGGCAACACCACCCCCTACACCTACAACCGCTTGGTGGTGTTCGGCGACAGCCTGAGCGATGTCGGCAGCTATCGCACGGCGGGTTTGGTCACCACTTTTACCGACGCGGGCAAATACACCATCAACGGGCCCTCTTCGACCATCTGGGTGGAAAACATTGCCACCCAATTGGGGGTCGCGGCCCCTTGTGCCGCACAAACTGGGCTGGAAAGCAGTGGACCTTTAGCAGGGTTTGCTGAGGCCATCGCCAACCACAGTGGCTGCTATGACTACGCCCAAGGCGGCGCCCGCGTCACGGCCACCGTGGGTCCGGGCAACAAAGCGCTGCCTGCACCCGATAGCTACATGGGCAACCTCACGGTCCCCGTCGTGACGCAGATGGATAACCATTTGGCTGTCAGCAGCTACACCAACCATGATTTGGTGACGGTGCTGGCCGGGGGCAACGATGTGTTCATGCAATTGGCAGGCATCGCTTCTGCCACCGTCACACCCGCAGCGGCGATCACCGCCATGCAGCAAGCGGGCGATGAACTGGCCGCAGCGGTTTTGTCCAAAGTCATCGCCAAAGGAGCCAGTCGGGTGGTGGTGGCCAATATCCCGGACATCAGCCTCACACCCTACGGCATCAGCTTGGGAGCCGCCACACAGACGGTGATCGTTCAGCTGGTGCAAGCTTTCAACACCCGTCTCAGCGCGGGGCTGGGCAACAGCAACCGCATCGTCTTGGTCGATCTCTTCACCGAAAGCCAAAAACAAGCGGCCACACCGGCCGCCTATGGTTTAAGCAATGTCACCGCTGTGGCTTGCCCTCCGCCTCCCGTCAATCCAGTGAAGTCCATCGGATGTAACGCCACCACGCTGGTGGCGGGTCAAACAGCGGCCACCACGTACGAATACGCGGATGACGTTCACCCGACGCCCTACGGCTACAAATTGGTGTCGGACAAGGTCTGGGCCGACATGAGCCTGCGCGGCTGGCAACCGTAAAAAGGTCTGGCCGGGATCAATCGGTCCCGGTCGCCTCAAACCAGATCTTCATGGCCAAAATCGTTCCGGCCAACAGCAGCGTGAAAGCGTTGGCGATGATCACGGGCCAAGCGCCGATCAAGCAGCCGTAAACCAGCCAAAGCGCGATGCCAAGGGTGAAAGCCAAGTACATCGGCAGTGAAATGCCGCTGACGTCACGGGTGCGCAAGGTCAGCAGCGTTTGGGGCACAAAAGCCACGGTGGTCAGGGTGGCGGCGATGGAGCCGATGGTGTCGATCCATCCGGGCGAAAGGTTCATGGGGCGCTGGCCGCTGGGGCCATGGAGTCGTCGGGCGGCCAGCGTAGCACGCCCACCAGCAAGGCCTCCAGCACCGCCCGGGCGGTCTCACTTTGAGCCTTGGGGTCATTGAGCATCACCACCACCACCCAACGCTGGCCGGGCTGCGTGCCCTCCACATAGCCCGCCAACCCAGCCACGTTGTCGAGCGAGCCGGTTTTGAGATGGGCTCGCCCGGCAAGGCTGGTCAAGCGCCGCACCGTGGTTTCACCGGCCAAGGGCAAGGAAGCCAGCAGCTCGGGCATCCAAGGTCGCGTCCAAGTCCACTGGAGCAGCTGCGCCAAGCAGTGCGCGCTCAACCGCTCCTCGCGCGACAGCCCCGAACCCACCTCGATCCGCAGGCTCTCAAGCGCACAACCCGCTTGGCTGCGCAGACGCTCACTCACCAGCGCCCGGCTGGCTTCCCATGTGCCCACACCTTGCTGCGCCAGACTCAGGCTCAGAAAAATTTGGTGCGCAATGACGTTGTTGCTGTACTTGTTCATGTCACGCAGCACCTCAGCCAGCGGCGGCGAACTCCACGTCCACCACGGGTTGCGGTTGGCGGGCACCGCCCCATCGCGCACCTTGCCACTCAACTTGCCGCCCAGCTCACGCCACGCCGCTTCCAGCAACCGCGCGTTGTAGCTGGCCGGATCAGCGTAGGCCACCGGCCAGCTTTTTTCGCCGCAGATCCAAGCCATGGCCCCTTTGAAGACCGGCCGGGTCCGGTCGCGCCAATCGGCCTGAAGCAGACTGCGCCAATCACCACACGGTGCTTGGCCCTCGCTCAGGGCCACCTGCGGCGGCAGCGTCACACCCGCCAAGGCGGGTTCGCTCCAAAGCCGGATTTTTTTCAACGCTGCCTCGGGCACAAAGTTGAGCGTGAGGCTCTTGTAATTGAGCATCAACGCATCGGGGCGCACGTTGTAGGGCCGCGATGGCTCAGCATCGAAGGCAGCCGGATCGACCGCTGGGATCTGGAACGCTTGGCGGTCCAGCACGATGTCGCCCCGGATCTCCTTCACCCCGCGTTGCTGAACAGCACGCAGCAACCGTTGCACGCGCTCCACCACCAAGCTCGGATCGCCCAAGCCTTGCACCACGAGGTTGCCGTGCAGCACGCCGTCACGCAACTCGCCGTCAAGGTAGATGGGGGTTGGCCAGACGTAAGTCGGGCCCAGCACATCGAGCGCCACCGCACTGGTGGCCAGCTTCATCAGCGACGCCGGATTGAAGGCCTGATCCGCGTTGTGGGCCAGCCGAGGGGCCTCCGAGCCGACTGGGGCCACCCAGACGGCCAAGCTGCGCGGCTCGATATGCGCCCGAGCTAGGACCGCCAAGACCTCGGGCGGCAGGGGGGCAGCCCGAGCCACAAAGCCCGAAACGTTGAAGAGCAGGAACAGACCCAGAAAGACGCAGCGCAGTGACATCTTGAAAATCATACGCACCGCTACACTGCCGCCGATGACAACGCGCCTCCTTGCCCTCGATAGTTCGACCGAAACCCTGCACTTGGCGTTGTGCGTGGGTGAGGCGGTCCATCGCGTCACCGCCCCCGGCGGGGCCCAAGCCTCCACGACCCTGTTGCCCACAGTGCAACGCCTGCTGACGGATGCCGGCTTGTCAGTGCGCGATCTTGACGCCATCGCTTTCGGACGCGGTCCCGGAGCCTTCACCGGCTTACGCACCGCCTGCTCCGTGGCCCAAGGTTTGGCAGCAGGCGCTGATCGCCCGGTGTTGATGCTCGACACCTTGGCCTTGGTGGCCGAATCGGCCCGGCAACGCGGCGGCCCGCTGCGGGTTTGGGTCGGTTTGGATGCGCGCATGCACGAGGTCTACGCCGCCTGCTGGCACTGGGAGGCCGCCGCCGGCTGGGTGGCCGAACAAAGCGTGGCGCTCTACACCCCTGGCATTTTGGCCGAGCATGTGGCGGCTTCTGGGCTGTGGATGGTCGGCAACGCCTTGTTGGCTTATCCGGAGGCCTTGGCGGCCTTGGGGCGGCCAGAGGGTGCGCTGGCGCAACCGGAAGGGGCCGCGTTGGCAGCCTTGGCACGCGCCGCTTGGGCGCGAGGTGAAGGGCTGGACAGCGCCTTGGCCTTGCCGCTCTATGTGCGCGACAAAGTGGCGCAAACCACCGCTGAGCGCACCGCACAGAAGGTCGCCCCCAAAGGGATCGCATCATGAAACTGCGCCCCATGCTGATGCAGGACGTGGACGCCGTGATGGCCCTTGAAATCCGGGCTTATGCCTTCCCGTGGACGCGCGATCACGTCACCAGCAGCCTCACCACCCCCGGCTACACCGCTCTCTGTCTCGTGAACGACGCGGAGCAGCTCTGCGGTTACCAGATCAGCTTGAGCGGCGTGGACGAGCTGCATCTGCTCAACATCACGGTCGCCCCCGAGCAACAAGGGCGCGGTTTGGCCAGAACACTGCTGGCCGAGCTGCTTGAGCAAGCCAAGCAGCAACGCGCCGAATTCATCTGGCTCGAAGTGCGGCCCAGCAACACCCGAGCCTGCGCGCTCTACGAGCACGAAGGCTTTGAGACCGTGGGCCGACGCCGAGGCTATTACCCCGCCCCACAGGGGCAACGCGAAGATGCGCTCGTGATGCGTCGCCAAGTGATGGCCCACCGGGTTATGGCCCCACACACCGAGGCTGGACATGCGCTGGACTGAACGGCAATGCGCCTTGCTGGGTGAAATCGGCATCAAGGGCTGGTGGCCCACACCGCCCCAAGCGCCGAGGGCCATGCTTGCTCCCCCACCTCCGCCGGCGGCACCCCACCCCAAAGAGAAACCGATCCCGATCACTGTCCCGAGATCCGAACCGGCGCAGCCCGTACCGATCATCCCGCCCGTCGTCGCAGCCGGGCCCACCGCCACCTTGGACTGGCCGGCCCTGCGGGCAGCGGTTGCCGGCTGCCAAGCCTGCTCACTGTGCGAAAGCCGCACCCAAACCGTGTTCGGCACTGGCCATGAACAGGCGCACTGGATGCTGGTGGGTGAAGCACCGGGTGAACAGGAAGACCGCCAAGGTGAGCCCTTCGTCGGCAAAGCGGGGCAGTTGCTCGACAACATGCTGTTTGCCGTCGGGCTTGGGCGGGGTCCAAGTCCACAAGGACAGGACGACCCGGCCCGGCAGGTTTACATCGCCAACGTCCTCAAGTGCCGACCGCCGCAAAACCGCAATCCCTTGCCGGAAGAGGTGCTGCGCTGCGAACCATACCTGAAGCGTCAAGTCGAGCTGGTCCGGCCCCGTTTGATCTTGGCCATGGGCCGCTTTGCAGTGCAGTCGCTCTTGCAAACCCAAGAACCTATCGGTCGGTTGCGCGGCCGGGTGCATCGCTACCAAGGCGTCCCGCTGGTGGTGACCTATCACCCGGCTTATTTACTGCGCAACCCCATCGACAAAGCCAAGGCTTGGGAAGACCTTTGCTTGGCCCGCAACGTGATCCTCGGGCATCAGCCCAGCCATCACCCCTGACGCAACAGGCGGGCAGCGTCGAGCGCGAAGTACGTCAAGATGCCATCCGCGCCCGCACGCTTGAAGGCCAGCAGCGACTCCATCATCACGGCGTCGTGGTCCAGCCAGCCGTTTTGCGCAGCAGCTTTAAGCATGGCGTACTCACCGCTGACTTGGTAGGCAAAGGTCGGCACGCGGAACTCGTCCTTAACCCGGCGCACGATGTCGAGGTACGGCATCCCGGGTTTGACCATCACCATGTCAGCCCCTTCAGCGATGTCGAGCGCCACTTCGCGCAGCGCCTCATCGCTGTTACCCGGGTCCATCTGGTAGACCTTTTTGTTGCTCTTTCCCAAGTTGCCCGCCGAGCCCACCGCGTCGCGGAACGGGCCGTAGAAGCTGCTGGCATACTTGGCGCTGTAGGCCATGATGCGCGTGTGGATGAAGCGCTGCGCTTCGAGCGCTTGGCGGATCGCACCGATACGGCCGTCCATCATGTCGCTGGGTGCCACGATGTCCACGCCAGCTTGGGCATGCGCCAAGGCCTGTTTGACCAACACCTCGGTGGTTTCGTCGTTCAACACATAGCCGGTGTCGTCGATCAAGCCGTCTTGGCCGTGGGTGGTGTACGGATCAAGCGCAATGTCGGTCATCAACCCCAGCTCGGGAAACCGGCGCTTGAGCTCAGCCACAGCTTGCGGGATCAGGCCCTCTGGGTTGAAAGCCTCACGTCCATCGGCGGTCTTGTTGCCCCCCTCCAGCACTGGGAACAACGCCATCACCGGCACACCCAAGGTGACGCATTGCTCGGCGACCTCAAAGAGACGGTCCAAGCTGTGGCGCTGAACCCCCGGCATGGAACCCACGTCTTGGCGCTTGCCCTCACCCTCAAGCAAGAAAACCGGGTAAATCAAGTCCTGCGCACGCAGGTGGTTTTCACGCACCAAGGCACGGGTGAAGTCGTCCCGACGCAGACGACGCGGGCGGTGAAAAGGGAAGCTGTGGGGGAAATGCATGGCAAGGTCCGTTTGAAAGCCTGCGAAATGTGCAGCCATTTCTGGCTCCCCGATTTAGGGGAGAGTCCGTATTGTCATTAGATTCAGAAGTGATATAGTTATTCCTGAGTGGTGCGCCGCAAGGCAGCCACTCCCTGCTTTTCCTCCCTGAGCAGGTGCCTTACCGTGTTGACAGCGTTAAGGCTTCGAAGCCCCAGCCTACGGTTGGGGCTCTTTTTTTTCCAGCCTCACGTCAATGCTTGCGTGAATGGCTTGAGCCCGCTGGCTTCACATGCCCCGGACGATCATCAAACTGCACCGGGCGGGTCGAATGCAACTCATCAAACCACGATGACATCGGCGGAGCCATCGGATCCTCGAATTCATCGCCCATGGGGATGGTGATCGGATTGCTACTCGCTTCCGCATGCACAAAAGGTTCGGCCAGCGGCGGGACAGGATTCCAAGGAGGAATCTCTGGATTGTCCTTCACCAAAGCTTTGCGCACCGCAGCAGGGTCGGGGAGCATCGCATCCCCCCAGATGTGCACGGGGATACCCGCAGCGTGCATCACGCGTTCGACACGACTGCGCCGCTTGCGAGTTCGTTCGGTCTCACTACGGCCCGGATCACGCACATCAATCACAGCAATCACACCCGAAGACAGATCGCAGACCATGAGATCGACGCACACATGACCAATGCGTCGCATCCATTCGCTGTAGGACAGCCGCGTAGGCACGCGCACAAAGCGTGCAATGGGCACCTGCGCCAAAACAAAGTGATCCGGCAAGGCGCGCCTGAGAATTTCCAAAGCATCACGGTGGCGCGGCGTCAACAAACGGGTTCGCTGAGGAACCCACCCGGCGACGGTATCGATCCCATCCAAGATGCGATTGCTACCACCGTGCCCCCCCGAAGGACGCTTACGTCCCTTCCCAAGCTGACTGCGCTGCCATCCCCAAAAGACCAGCACAATCACAAAGCCAAACAACAGCACCTGAAACCAAGGTGTGTTGATCAAAGTCGTCGCCATGGCAACCCCTACCGATCTTTTCGTCGATCTTGAAAGACTCAGCCAGCGTTGGGACCCGGTTTAAGCACCAAATCCCGGCAACCCGCCGCGTCGCCCACCGCCGCCCATGCGCTTGATCATCTTCATCAAACCACCACCGCGCATCTTCTTCATCATGTCACGCATCTGCTCGTACTGATTGAGCATGCGATTCACCTCTTGGACCTGCACTCCTGCCCCAGCAGCAATGCGCCGCTTGCGACTGGCCTTGATGAGATCTGGCTTCGAACGCTCCAAAGGCGTCATTGAGTGGATGATGCCTTCCATGCGGCGCATATCGCGCTCCGCTTTATTCATGTCCGCTTGACCGGCCTTGGCCGCCATCGCCGCAGGGAGCTTGTCCACCAAGCTGGAAAGTCCGCCCATCTTCTTCATCTGACTGAGCTGGAGCAGGAAATCGTTCAAATCGAAGTCAGCACCAGATTTGACCTTTTCAGCCAATTTCTGGGCCGACTCCAGATCCACGCCCTTCTGGACCTCTTCCACCAAGGCAACGATGTCACCCATGCCCAGCACACGGCCAGCATGACGATCAGCATCGAAAACTTCCAGTCCGTCGATTTTCTCCGACACCCCAGCGAACTTGATCGGCGCGCCGGTGATTGCGCGCACCGAAAGTGCGGCACCACCGCGTGAATCACCGTCGAGCTTGGTCAGGACAATCCCGCTCAGCGGCAGAGCTTCCTTGAACGCCTTGGCCGTATTGATCGCGTCTTGACCTTGCATGGCATCGACCACGAACAACGTCTCAATCGGGTTGAGCGTGGCGTGCAGATCTTTGATTTCCGCCATCAAGGCTTCATCAATCGCCAACCGGCCTGCCGTGTCCACCAAAAGGACATCGAAATAATGCTTGCGGGCGTAGTCGATCGCCGCCAAGGCGATGTCATGCGGCTTCTGATCCGGCTGACTCGGGAACCACTCGGCCCCAGCCTGACGCGTCACTGTCTTGAGCTGCTCAATCGCCGCAGGTCGGTAAACGTCGGCAGAAACCGTAAGAACCTTCTTCTTGCGCCGCTCGATCAGATGCTTGGCCAGTTTGGCCGTGGTGGTAGTTTTACCCGCCCCCTGCAAACCGGCCATCAAGATGACCGCCGGCGGCTGGGTGGCCAAATTCAGATCGGCCACCCCCGCCCCCATGGTGGCCGTCAATTCCCGGTGCACGATGCCCACCAGCGCTTGACCGGGTGAGAGCGAGCCCACCACCTCTTGACCCAAAGCTTTGTCTTTGACCCGGGCGATGAAGTCGCGCACCACCGGCAAAGCCACGTCGGCCTCTAAGAGCGCCATGCGAATCTCGCGCAGCATGTCCTGCACGTTGGATTCGGTGATGCGAGCTTGGCCGCGCATCGATTTGACAAGGCGGGATAAACGTTCGGAAAGAGCTGAGGCCATGCGATGCGATGCTACGAAAGTACACTGTGCGGGTGATTCTATCGACCAGCTCCGTCCTTACCCCGACCTTGTGGGTCGTCGTCCCCGCCATGCTGGCCATGGTGGCCTATCTATGGGCTCTGGGCTCGACCGCGCGATGGCCCAAGCGCGCCTTTGCACTCGCTTGGTTGGCCCACGGTACCGCCCTTTTAGCGCATCAATTCGGCGTCGGTGAGCCGGGTGTCGGTGCCCGCTTTGGTTTCGCCTTGGCGCTCACCATGACGCTCTGGCTCGTGATGCTCGTCTATGCCATTGAGCGTCATTTACGCCCCTTGGCCGATGTCCGCCGGGCGCTGTCGATTGCAGGAAGCTCTTCCCTTCTCCTGCTCCTTTTTTACCCGGGTGACCCCCTCGGTCATCCGACGTCTCCTTGGGCCCCACTGCACTGGGTGCTTGGTCTGGTGTCCTATGGGCTCTTTGGCGTCGCGGTGCTCCACGCCTTGCTGCTGGACCGTGCCGAACGCGGCCTGCGCTCCCACGCCAAGCCGAGGGTCATGGAGGCTGAGGCCGCCGGAGCAACCCCCAGCCTGCCGCTCCTGACGCTGGAAAAGCTCACCTTCCGCTTTGTCAAAGCAGGTTTCGTGGCTCTTTCCCTTGCGATTGCTGTGGGCTGGCTATCCAGTCCAGCGTGGCGTTGGGACCACAAGATGGTCTTTTCCCTGCTCGGCTGGCTCATCGTTGCCGGTCTGCTGGGGGGACGGCACCGTTTGGGCTGGCGCGGCCGTCGGGCCACACGTTGGCTTTACGCCGGTGCTGGCTTTCTGCTCTTGGCCTATGTGGGTTCACGCTTCGTGGTCGAAGTGATGCTGCATAAATCCCCAGGCCAAGGCATGGCGTTCGGATGGATCCCCCCTTGGGTGCTGGGATGAGAACCCTGCTCCTGCTCTTGATCGGCGCCTTGGTCTGGTGGCTCGGCCGCTTGGCCGGACGCTCGTCTTCTGCGCTGACCCTGCGAACCCGTGCAAAGTCTTCTGCCGCTGGCCCGCAAACGTTGGTGGCTTGCGCGCATTGCGGTGTACAGCAGCCACGCAGTGAAGCGCTGTTTGATGCAGCAGGGCGGCCCTACTGCTGCGCCGAACACCGCGACGCCGCTCGGCGCGCGTCGCTCAAGACCTGATGCATCTTTTTGGCATCTTTGCCTTGGCCCGCGTCCTGCTGGGCCTGTTGTTGTTGCTGGTCGAAGTCCTGCTGGAGCTCTACGCCCATACCGGTATTTCGATCCTCGCTTGGGGCTTGTGCTCCGCGTATGTGGCTGCCGCCGTCGGGCTGCTGCGCTGGCAACGCCGCACCAGCACCACCTACCCCCACACCGCCCCCATACCGCCCAAACATTGGTGGCTATGGACGGTGGGCGTGGATCTTTTGGCCTTCACCTTCTTGCTTCAGGTGGTCGGTACAGGCCAAAACATCGCAGCGATGTTCGCCATGCCCGTGTTGATGGCCGCCATGCTGGCTCGTCGTCGAACGGCCATGGCCGTGGCCGCTGCCGTGACCCTGATCTTGCTTGGCTCAGCTTGGATTGAATGGATGCACAGCGGCGGCGTCGCTGCCGTGCTGTTCACGCAAGCTGGGGTGACCGGATCCGGTCTTTTTCTGGTCGCCATGCTCACGGGTGATTTGGCCAGCCGACTTGCGCGCCAAGAACAAGCCACGCGCAGCTCCATCGGTCTGGCCCGCCAACAAGTGGCCCTGAACCGACTGATGATCGATGAGATTCCCGAAGGGGTGATGGTCATCGACCAACAGGGGTTGGTGCGCGCGGGCAACCCGGCCGCCCTCGGCTTGCTGGCAGACAAGGACAACCCCTTACCCAGCCCACCGTTTTTGCTGCCTCGCATCGCCGAAGCGCGTGGGCTTTGGCAAGCGGTCGAAGATGGTTTTCGCTCCGGCGTTTGGCCCAGCTCGGGTCGGGATGTGGCCCTCGGACAAGCCGCCATCGGCTCTGCGGAGGGTCGCACGGTGCGGGTGCGCATGCGCATGACCCGTGATCACGGCATGGAGGCCGGTCAGGTGCTGGGGGTGGTCTTTCTCGAAGATCTACGCGCCATCCAAGCCCGCGTCCGCCAAGAACGGTTGGCGGCGATGGGTCGGGTCTCGACGGGCATCGCCCACGAGATCCGCAATCCGCTCGCCGCCATCGCCCAAGCCAACGCGTTGCTGCACGAAGATGTCCCGCCCGGCCCGCAGCAACGCCTGACACAGATCGTGAGTGACAACGTCGAACGCTTGCGCCGCACGGTCGATGACATCATGGAAGTGGCGCCGGGGCGGATGCAAGCCGTCATGCCCATCGATCTGCGCACCCAAGTGCAGTCGGCCTGTCTCGAATGGTCGCGCATCCACGCCCTGCCCGATGACATCGATCTCAACCCCTTGAGCGTCGAGATCGGCATGGATCGATCGGTCCATGAATGGGCGGTGCGCTTCGATCCCGATCATCTGCACCGTGTTTTGGTCAATCTGCTGGACAACGCGCTGCGTCACAGCACACGGCGACGCGGTGCCATCGCCGTCACCTTGGACTGGTTGCCCGGCAAGGCTGAACTGTGTGTGGCCAACGACGGGCTGCCGGTGGAGCCCGAGGTCGAGCCCTATCTTTTCGAACCCTTTTTCTCGACCCGCAGCCGAGGCATGGGCCTGGGTCTGTACATCTGTCGTGAACTGTGTGAACGCTACGGCGCCACGATCGAATATCGTGCCGCTGAACCTGGAGCCCGACGGCACAATCAGTTCCTCATCACGTGGCCCTGTGAACCCGCATTGCTCAGTGCCAACGAATCTGCCGAGCCCCCTTCTCCCCGCCTATGACAAGTTCCGCAACGCCTGGCCGCATTTTGGTCGTCGATGACGAGCCTGATTTGCGTGTGCTCTATGAGCTGACCCTGATCCGCGAAGGTTATGGGGTTGAAACCGCAGGCTGTGTCGAAGAAGCGTGGGAGCTGCTGCAAGACGACGTTTTTGCAGCGGTCATCTCCGACATGCGTCTGCCAGACGGCACCGGGCTGGCGTTGTTGGACCGCCTCGAAAAAGCAGGTCGTGCGGAAAAAGTCATCGTCATCACAGCGTATGGCTCGCCAGAAAACGCCGTCAAAGCGCTGAAAGCGGGTGCTTTCGATTACCTCACCAAACCGGTGGACTTAAAGCAGTTCCGGCTGGTGGTGGCCTCGGCCGTCGGTCGTCCCACAGGGGGTCGCCGTTGGGGCGATAAAAATTTCCTCCCGGCCATCGCTGGGCGACAGGGGCGCGACAACACCTTGACCCGCATGGTGGGCAGCTCGGCACCGATGTGCCAAATACGCGCCCTGATCGATAAAGTAGGGCGCAGCATGGCCCCGGTGCTCATTCAAGGTGAATCGGGTACCGGCAAAGAATTGGTGGCCCGCGCCATCCATGAAAGCGGGGTGCGGGCTTCGCAAGCCTTCGTCGCCGTGAACTGCGGCGCCATTCCTGAACATCTGCTGGAGGCGGAATTCTTCGGCTACCGCAAAGGGGCCTTCACCGGTGCGACCGAAGACCGGGGCGGTTTTTTCCAAGCCGCCCAAGGGGGCACGCTGTTCTTGGACGAAATTGGTGACCTGCCGCTCCTGATGCAGACCAAATTGCTGCGGGTCATCCAAGAGCGCGCCGTGCGTCCCATCGGCATGAGCACCGAAATGCCCATCGATGTGCGCATCCTCAGCGCCACGCACCGCGATTTGAGTCAAGAAGTCCAAGCAGGACGCTTTCGTCAGGATCTGTTCTACCGCCTCAACGTGATCGAGATTCGGGTGCCACCGCTGCGCGAGCGGCGCGAAGATGTGGCCGAACTCTCCAGCGCCATCTTGAACCGGCTCTCGCAGGACATGGGCGACGGCCTGAACCGCGAACTCAGCGCCACCGCCCACGCCGCTTTGCAACACCACCCCTTCGTCGGCAATGTGCGTGAACTGGAAAACATGCTGCACCGCGCCATGGCGTTGAGCAGCGGCACCACGATCGATGCCGCTGACCTCGGTTTGGCCGAGATCGAACCCGTCGAGCTCACGCTGCCAACCCACAACACCCACAACGTCAGCGCCCCAGCGTCATCGCTGAACACATCACCCTCCACCGCCCTGCCCACCGATTTAGCACGCTACTTGGACGACATGGAGCGCGAGATCTTGGTACGGGCGCTGGACAACCACAACCACAACCGCACCGCCGCAGGTCAGCGCTTGGGGTTGACCTTGCGTCAGATGCGTTACCGCATGGCACGCTTGGGCATCCACCTCGATGGTGAAGCCCCGCTGCCGGAGGACATGGCGTGAGTGAGCACGACCGGAGCTGGACGGAGGGTTGGTATGCGGCCGCCCGTCACATCGCCTCCCCCAATCACGGTCCACGCCCCGAAGGCGTGAGCGTTGATCTGGTGGTGATCCACGCCATCAGCTTGCCGCCCGGCATCTACGGCGGCGATGCGATCGAGAAGCTCTTCACCAATCAACTCGACGGGGACGCCCACCCGTACTTCGACACCCTCCGGGGGCTGGAAGTTTCGGCGCATTTCCTCATCCAGCGCGATGGCCGCTGCACACAGTTTGTCAGCACGGAGCGCCGGGCTTGGCACGCTGGGCGATCCTGCTGGCAAGACCGTCCCAACTGCAACGATTACTCCATCGGCATTGAACTCGAAGGCTTGGACGGCGACACCTTCGAGCCGGCCCAATACACCCAACTGGCCACCCTGATCCGTGACCTGAGCACCCAGTACCCCATCACCGCCGCCGTCGGCCACGAACACATTGCCCCCGGTCGCAAGCCCGACCCTGGCCCCGGTTTTGACTGGACTCGATTAAGCAATCTGTTGCTGGAATCCCCTGTAAAGATCGTGCCGCGCTCTTGACAGAAGCCCGCCTTGGCGCTAGGCCCAACCCAAAGCCTAACGCTATGGGTAGTGTTGATGCATCAAAGTCACACTATATGTAGTGCTCACTGACGAGCTTGCATGGTATTCTCGCGCCCGCCCAAGTGCTGAGGAATTTCATGCCATCTACCGTCATGTCGAGCTCGTCATCCGTGTTGTCCACCGCTTATGTGGCTGATGCCGAGGGGGTTGCCACCCCTGCCATCAACTACGCCGATTACCACATCATCCGCCGCAACGGCGCGGTGGTCGCCTTCGAGCCCAACAAGATTGCTGTGGCGCTGATGAAGGCTTTTTTGGCCGTGCGCGGCGCTCAAGGCGCGGCTTCAGCCAGCGTGCGCGAGACGGTGGAACACCTGACCAGCAACGTCGTGCGAGCCTTGATGCGTTCCCGTCCGAGCGGCGGCACCTTCCACATCGAAGACGTGCAAGACCAAGTTGAACTGGGTCTGATGCGCGCCGAACACCATGAAGTGGCTCGCGCTTACGTGCTGTACCGTGAACGCCACGCCCAAGAACGCGCCCGTCTGGCTGAGCAAGCCGCGCAAGCGGCGGCCCAAGCCGCCGCTCAAGTACCGCCGCCGTTGATGGTCATCGACCAAGGCGAGCGTGTGCCTTTGGATCTGCTCAAACTGCAAGGCCTGATCGAATCGGCTTGCGCCGATCTGGGCACCGATGTGGTGGCTGAGCCGGTGCTGGCGGAAACACGGCGCAATCTGTACGACGGCGTTCCGATCGACGAGGTCTACAAGGCGTCGATCTTGGCCGCCCGCACCCTGATCGAAAAAGATCCGAGCTACACCCGCGTGACCGCTCGGCTGCTGCTGCACACCATCCGCCGCGAAATCCTCGGCGGTGAAGTGACGCAGGCCGAGATGAGCACGCGCTACGCTGAGTACTTCCCCAGCTTCATCCAAAAAGGGGTGGCGACCGAGCTGCTTGACGAGCGCATGGGCCAGATCTATGACCTCCAACGCTTGGGTGCCGCGCTCAAGGCCGAGCGCGATCTGAACTTTGATTACCTTGGTCTGCAAACGCTTTACGACCGCTACTTCTTGCACATCAAGAAGCAGCGCATCGAAATGCCGCAAGCCTTCTTCATGCGCGTGGCCATGGGCTTGGCGCTGAACGAAACTGACCGCGAAGCCCGCGCCATCGAGTTCTACGAAGTGCTGTCGAGCTTTGACTTCATGTCGAGCACGCCCACGCTGTTCAATGCCGGCACCCGCCGCTCGCAGCTGTCGAGCTGCTACCTGACCACCGTGCCCGACGACCTCGACGGCATCTACGAGGCCATCAAAGATAACGCCATGTTGTCCAAGTTCGCTGGCGGCCTGGGCAACGACTGGACTGCGGTGCGCGCGCTCGGCAGCCACATCAAGGGCACCAACGGTGAATCCCAAGGCGTGGTGCCGTTCCTGAAAGTGGTCAACGACACGGCCGTCGCGGTGAATCAATGCTTCGCCCCCGATACGCTGGTGTACACCGCGCAAGGCACACGGCCAATCCGCGATATCCGCGCTGGCGACTTGGTACTGGGCCACAGCGGCCAGTACCGCGAAGTCACCGAGCGCATGGTCTACAACCAACATGACCCGATGGTGGCGGTGGACGTCAAGCACGCCATCGAGCCCTTGCAAGTCACCGACGCGCACCCGTTCTGGGCGATTCAAGGCGTGCCGCTGGGTCAAGCCAATGCGCGCACCGAAGCTTGGTTGGCCAAGGGCAAAGTGGCCCCGGCTTGGATCGACGCCGGCCAGCTCCGCCAAGGCGACTACATCGGCCTGACCATCCCCACCGAAGTGGTGCCGGTCGAAGGCCTCACCGAAGACGACGCACACCTCTACGGCATCTTGCTGGGCGACGGTCATTTGTCCAAGGACGGCATGCAATGGGGCGTGTCGGGCAACCCGCAAGTCGATGGTCACTTGGACTTCGTGCGCAGCTATCTGGCAGCACGCGGCGTCCACAGCTGGGAAACGGGCCGGGGCGACACCTATGTGCAAATCCACTGGGCCGCAGGCTGTGGCGTGGTGCGCAATGGCACCACGGGCCGCATCGTCGGCGCGGGCGCACCGACCCTGCCGTTCAGCCACGACGACCTGTACGACGCCCAGCACGCCAAGCGCATTGCGCCGCGTCTGGCCCACCTGCCGCGCCAGCAAACCCTGGCGATGGTTCAAGGCCTGCTGGAAACCGACGGTTGCGTCTCGCGCGGCAAGGAGCTGAGCTTCACCTCGGCGTCTGAACCGCTGGCCCACGGCTTGCGCTATCAAATGCTGCGTCTGGGCGTGCCCGTCGCCGGTCAAAAGCGCACCCGGCACCAAGCCCACGTGGGTCAACGCTCGGACGGCTCACAAGCCGTCTTCAACGGTGACAGCACGTCCATCGACTTGCGCATTCCCGCTGTGCCCGAAGTCGCTGAGCGCTTAGGCTGCCAGCCGCTGACCAAGCGCAACTGGCTGACGGTGGACGGTGTGATCTATTCGCGCATCCGCTCAGTCACGCCCATCACGCCCAAGCCGCTGGTGGTCGATCTGAAGGTCGATGTCGATGAGTCCTACCAAACCGTCGCAGGTTTGGCGCACAACGGCGGCAAGCGCAAGGGTGCGGTCTGCGCGTACCTCGAAACCTGGCACCTCGACATCGAAGAATTCTTGGAGCTGCGCAAGAACACGGGCGATGACCGCCGCCGCACGCACGACATGAACACCGCGAACTGGATTCCGGACTTGTTCATGAAGCGTGTGATCGAAGGTGGCCCGTGGACGCTGTTCTCGCCTTCGACCTGCCCGGATCTGCACGACAAGTTCGGCGCGGCCTTCGAGACGGCCTACACCGCCTACGAAGCCCAAGCCGATCGCGGCGAGATCACGCACTTCAAGCGTCTGCGCGCGGTGGATCTGTGGCGCAAGATGCTGACGATGCTGTTCGAAACCGGCCACCCTTGGATCACCTTCAAGGACGCCTGCAACGTGCGCTCGCCCCAGCAACACGTCGGCGTGGTGCATTCGAGCAACTTGTGCACAGAGATCACCTTGAACACCAACCCCGAAGAAATTGCGGTCTGCAATCTCGGATCGGTGAACTTGGCCCAGCATCTTTGCGCCGACACGAACGGGCCCAATGGCAAGGGGCTGGATGTGGCCAAGTTGAAGCGCACCATCCGCGTGGCGATGCGCATGCTCGACAACGTGATCGACATCAACTACTACGCCGTCAAGAAGGCCCACGACTCGAACGTGCGCCATCGTCCGGTGGGCATGGGGCTGATGGGCTTCCAAGACGCGCTCTACCAAATGCGCTTGCCCTACGCCTCGCAAGAAGCGGTGACCTTTGCGGATCGGTCGATGGAAGCGATTTGCTACCACGCCTACGAAGCGTCGTCGGCCCTGGCCGAAGAGCGCGGTCGCTATCAAAGCTACGCCGGCTCGCTGTGGGACAAGGGCATCTTGCCGCTCGACTCGCTCAAGCAGTTGGCCGAGCACCGAGGCGGCTATGTCGAGGCCGACACCTCCTCGACCCTCGACTGGGACGCGCTGCGTCAGCGCATCCAAACCCACGGCATGCGCAACTCCAACTGCGTGGCCATCGCACCGACCGCGACCATCTCGAACATCATCGGCGTGGACGCCTCGATCGAGCCTTGCTTTGGCAACCTCTCGGTCAAGTCGAACCTCTCGGGCGAGTTCACTGTGGTGAACGAATACTTGGTGCGCGACCTGAAAAAGCTCGGCCTGTGGGACGACATCATGGTGATGGACCTGAAGCACTTTGACGGCTCGCTGCGCCGCATCGACCGCATCCCGGAAGAGCTCAAGCGCCTCTACGCCACCGCTTTTGAAGTCGATGCCGGCTGGTTGGTGGAAGCCGCTGCACGGCGCCAGAAGTGGATCGATCAGGCCCAAAGCCTGAACATCTACATGGCGGGCGCTTCGGGCAAAAAGCTTGACGAGACCTACAAGCTGGCGTGGCTGCGTGGTCTGAAGACCACCTACTACCTGCGCACCATGGGCGCCACGCACGCCGAGAAGTCCACCGGCCGCGCCGGTCAGCTCAACGCCGTCAGCTCCGGCCCCGCCGTGGTGGCCCCATCCGCCCAAGCGGAGCCCGCCACCGACGTCAAGTTCTGCTCGATCGACAACCCGGACTGCGAAGCCTGCCAATAAAGGGCCAAAAAACAAACCCCGCCGCGTTGCACCGGGCGGGGTTTGCGAAAGACGGCGAGAGAAGCGGAAGAACCGCAAAACCGTTGGATCGTCTTTCAGACTCTTGCGTTGAAGAGCGACTCCAGTTTAGTCCCGTGGCGGCCCGAGGGATCAGGTTTTTCCCGAAGGCCCGCCCTTAGATAGAGAAAGAAGACCGCAACGAATTGAGCACGTTCACGCCAAGCATGCGTGATGGCACAAAAAAACAAACCCCGCGCTGGTGGAACAGGGCGGGGTTTGCGAAAGGTACAAGGCGATCGGGATGCGCCTTGTGCCCAAGGGGCACAAACCTTTCGGTGTCTTGCAAAGGACAACCGAAGATTTTATACCCTTTGTTCGCCAAGCATCCTGTAACCCTTCGCCCATATACGGGAGAAAGGTACATCATGACCACGTTCATTGAACGCGATCGTCTTGTGCCGGTTTGCGCCTACAAGCGCCGCCGGTTCGGACGCGTGGAGTGTGTACGCCATCACTGGCGCTCATACCCTGACCGTTAAACACGGGTAGTTCGGTGAGGAGAGCGGTTTACCGCTCTCCTCCCGCCCCGTCTGATGGCGCGCCATGAAGACCCAAGAATTGCTCGGCGATGTAGAAAGACAACTGGAGAGAGTGAGATGCTGAGCTTTGAAGACGACACCCTGCCGCGTGCCCCTGCTGGGCCGATGAACGTGCCTAACCCGATCGGTTCGCCTACCAGCACCAGCGAGCGCCGCGTCAACGTCGCGGACAAGCGCATCATCAACGGCCACACCGATGTGAATCAGCTCGTGCCCTTCAAGTACAAGTGGGCTTGGGAAAAGTACCTCGCCACGTGCGCCAATCACTGGATGCCGCAGGAAGTGAACATGAGCCGCGACATCGCGCTCTGGAAAACACCGGGCGGGTTGTCAGAAGACGAACGCCGCATCGTCAAGCGCAACTTGGGCTTTTTTGTGACCGCTGATTCGCTGGCGGCCAACAACATCACCTTGGGCACCTATCGCCACATCACGGCGCCGGAGTGCCGTCAGTTCCTGCTGCGCCAAGCCTTTGAAGAAGCGATCCACACCCACGCCTACCAATACATCGTCGAGTCGCTCGGTCTGGACGAAGGCGAGATCTTCAACGCCTATCACGAGGTCAAGGCCATCCGTGACAAGGACGAGTTCCTGATCCCGTTCATCGACGCGATCATGGACCCGCACTTCAAGACCGGCACCCTGCAAAACGACCAGACGCTGCTCAAGTCGCTGATCGTCTTTGCCTGCTTGATGGAGGGGCTGTTCTTCTACGTCGGCTTCACGCAAATCCTGGCGCTGGGCCGCCAAAACAAGATGACGGGTGCCGCCGAGCAGTACCAGTACATCCTGCGCGACGAGTCGATGCACTGCAATTTCGGCATCGACTTGATCAACGCCATCAAGCAAGAAAACCCGCAGCTTTGGACCGCCGCCTTCAAGGACGAGATCCGGGCGTTGTTCCACCAAGCCGTCGAACTCGAATACCGCTACGCCGAAGACACCATGCCGCGCGGCGTGCTGGGCTTGAACGCCTCGATGTTCAAGGGCTACTTGCGCTTCATTGCCAACCGCCGCGCGGTTCAAATCGGGCTGGAAGAGCTTTTCCCCAACGAAGAGAACCCGTTCCCGTGGATGAGCGAGATGATTGACTTGAAAAAAGAACGCAATTTCTTCGAAACTCGCGTGATTGAGTACCAGTCCGGTGGCGCTTTGTCGTGGGATTAAGCATGATGCGCGACTAGGTTATTTGGGTTGAGTCAGGAGAACCGAGATATGGCAACTGCCAAGAAAACAAGTGCCGTGAAGACTGCTGCACCGGCCAAGAAAGCGACAGCCGCCGCCAAGAAGACAACGGCGCCAGCGGCTGCCGCTCCCGCCGACGTGGCAACCCCCGCAACGGTCCCGGTGAAGACCAAAGCCCCGCGCAAGAGCCGGGCAGCGGCGCCGTCATCCGATAACGTGCTGAAGGCTTTGCCGCCAGCAACACCGATCAAGAAGACGGCGGCCAAAAAGGCGGCGGCCAAGAAAACCGCCCCCACCGGGCCGGTGGCCAAAACCACGCTGAGCCCGCAATCGCCGTGGCCCTTCCCCACGGGCGACAAACCCTGAGTCGCCAGCGCCGTCCCTCGGAGCCCTCCACCGCAGCCTCTGGGACTGCGGCTTGGCCGCCCTTTGTCCGCTGGCGAAGCACCGAGCTCTGTGTGATCGATGTGGTGGTCGTGCCCAACGCCCGCCGCACCGAAGCGGTGGGCCTGCACGGCGAAGCTTTGCGCATCAAACTGGCGGCCCTGCCCATCGACGGGGTCGCCAATGAGACCTTGATTCGCTGGTTGGCCGAGGTGCTGGATGTGCCCCGTGCGCGGGTGGCTTTGCTGCACGGCACCAGCAGCCGGCGCAAACAACTGTCGCTCGACGTCGCCCCAGAGCGGCTGCGTCAGTGGCTCATCAGCCTCAAACTCGACGACTCAGCGCAGGGGTAGGGTGTCGGCAAAACCGTGGGGACGATGCATCGATTGCGCCACGGCATCCGGCGAAGGCAGGGAGTAGTGATGTCCCGGTGAATGGCCCGCATCCAAGACAGCGTGCAAAGAACGCAGCCGATTCAGTTCATCTTGGGCGTGCTCCAGCTCCACTTGCAGGGGCCGCAGGTGACGCATCTCGCGCTCCAACCGCATCAGGTCTTGACGGGCCTGCACGGCAAACTGCGCCGCTGCCGCTCGGGCCGTTTCAAGGTTGGCCTCCAATTGACGCACTTGGCGTTTCGTGCGCCAGCGATCCACCCCCCAAGCCAGCCCGGAAACAGCGAGACCGGCAACCGTGAAAATCAAAGCATCCATGCTGACCATGACACACCCCCTTATTAAGGGGGGTGATTTTACATTTAGCGCACCACGATGGGCTCGATGCGATGGTTTTGCGGCCCGTGGCAGGCGATCTTGAGCGCGCCCATGCGGTTGCCCAAGTCCAAACAGCGCGGCAAATCCCAACCCGCTTCTAGGCCATAAAGCAGCCCGCCCCGGAAGGCATCGCCGCAACCCGTGGGGTCCAGCACCGCTTCGGCTTGGAAGCCCTCGATGCGCTGCACCGCGCCATGGACCCACAGATCACAGCCCTGCGCGCCCAAGGTCACGATCAGCGCCTTGAGCTGCGGCTGGCGCGACAAGGTGGCCAGATCGGTGGCCATGCGGTCGCACAGCAGGCGCGCTTCGTAGTCGTTCACCGTCACCCACGTGGCTTGGGCCACCAGCGCGGCCAGCTCAGCGCCGTCAAACATCGGCAAACCTTGGCCCGGATCAAACACGAAGGGGATGCCGGCTTGCACCAACTGCGCCGCGTGCACTTGGGTGGCGGCCTTGCCGTCGGGCGACAGGATGGCGAGGCGCACATCGCCACCGTCACGCACCCCAGCGCCAGCGGGCACCGCAAGGCGATCGGCAAACTGCATCGCACCGGGGTGAAACGCGGTGATCTGGTTGTTGTCTTGATCGGTGATGATGTTGGCCTGCGCGGTGTAGCTCTCGGCCAGCGTCTCGACGTGACGCGTCTCCAGCCCCAGACGCTGCATGTGCGCCAAGTACGGCCCGCCGTCCGCCCCCAGCGTGGCTAGGATGCGCGGCTCGCCGCCCAAACCCTTCAAGGTGTAGGCGATGTTGCCGGCACAACCGCCGAACTCGCGGCGCAAGGTCGGCACCAAGAACGAGACGTTCAGGATATGCAGCTGATCCGGCAGGATCTGCTGGGCAAAACGCCCCGGGAAGGTGGCGATGGTGTCAAAGGCAAGCGAGCCACAAATCAGCGCGGACATAGGGAACTTTCAAACAAAGAAGAACATCAAAACGACCCGAAACGCACGTCAACCCAGCTTTTGCTTGAGCAGCTCGTTGACCTGCGCCGGGTTGGCCTTGCCCTTGCTGGCTTTCATGATCTGCCCGACCAGCGCGCCAAAGGCTTTTTCCTTGCCCGCGCGGTAATCCTCGACCGACTTGGTGTTGGCCGCCATCACCTCGTCGATGATCTTTTCCAACGCGCCGCTGTCATTCATCTGCTTGAGACCCTTGGCCTCGATGATCGCGTCCACGTCTGTGCCCTCAGCGGTCCACAGCGCCTCAAAGACTTGCTTGGCGGCGTTGTTGGAGATCGTGCCGTCTTGGATGCGCCGAATCAGCGCGGCCAAGGTTTCGGGACGCACCGGCGCGGTGTCGATCTCGCCGCCTTCGGCGTTCAGGCGCTTGCTGATCTCGCCCATGACCCAGTTGGCCACCAGCTTGGGTTGCTGGCAGGCGCTGCGGGCCGCTTCGTAATAGGCCGCCACCGCACGGCTAGCGGTCATCATGGTGGCGTCATAGGCCGGCAGGCCGTCATCCGCTTGGAAGCGTTCCGCCATCGCGCGCGGCAGCTCGGGCAGCGCCGCCTTGACGCGCTCGACCCAATCGGCACCAATCACCAGCGGCGGCAGATCGGGGTCGGGGAAGTAGCGATAGTCGTGCGCGTCTTCCTTGGTGCGCATCATGCGGGTCTCGCCGGTGTCCGGGTCAAACAGCACCGTGGCTTGCTGGATCGCGTAGCCGTCCTCGATTTGATCGATCTGCCAGTTGACTTCAAAGTCGATGGCTTGCTGCAAGAAGCGGAAGCTGTTGAGGTTCTTGATTTCGCGCCGCGTGCCGAAGGGCTGGCCGGGGCGGCGCACCGAGACGTTGGCGTCGCAGCGGAACGAGCCTTCTTGCATGTTGCCGTCGCACAGGCCGAGCCAGACCACCAAGGTGTGCAGCGCCCGGGCGTACTCGACCGCCTCCTTGCTGGAGCGCATTTCCGGCTCGGAGACGATCTCCAGCAGCGGCGTGCCCGCACGGTTCAAGTCGATGCCGCTCATGCCGTGGAAGTCTTCGTGCAACGACTTGCCAGCGTCTTCTTCAAGGTGCGCGCGCGTCAGGTTGATGCGGTGCTTGACGCCCTCCACATAGAACTCGATCACCCCGCCTTGAACCACCGGAATCTCGTACTGGCTGATCTGATAGCCCTTGGGCAGATCGGGATAGAAGTAGTTCTTGCGCGCAAAGATCGACATCGGCGCAATCGTGGCGTTCACCGCCACACCAAACTGGATGGCGCGCTCGACCGCACCCCGGTTCATCACCGGCAGCGATCCCGGCAAGGCCAGATCGACCGCGCAGGCCTGGGTGTTGGGTTCGGCACCAAACGCAGTGGATGCACCGGAAAAAATCTTCGACCGGGTCGAGAGTTGGGCGTGGGTCTCGAAGCCGATCACGACTTCATAACCGCGCACAAGAAGAGATGAAGGCTTGGAACTCATAGGAATCTCGGGAATCTAGGATGGGCTGGGCCAAGCCGCGCATGCTAAGGCATCCGCACGCCGCTAGGCATGTAGGACCCATGCCTGACGTAAAGTGCAGCCCATGAAGCTCGCCCACCCGCTCCGCCGTTCCGGCTTGATCACCGCCTTCGTTCTGGCCCTCGTCAGTGCCGCCCTGACCGGGTGCAGTGACCGCGAACACGCCCCGACGCTCAACTACACCTTGCTCGATGGCAGCCAGCACAGCACCGCCGCCTTGAAAGGCCACGTGGTCCTGATCAACTTCTGGGCCACCACCTGCACCACCTGCGTCAAAGAAATCCCGCACCTCGTCGAGGCCTACCAACGCCTGCACCCCCAAGGCCTTGAAGCCCTGTCGGTCGCCATGAGCTACGACAAACTCGACTACATCACCGAATTCACCCGCGCCCGCCAACTGCCCTACCCCGTCACCTTCGACCGCAGTGGCGAGCTGGCCCAAGGCTTCGGCAAAGTCCAGATCACCCCCACCACCTTCGTCCTAAACAAGAAGGGCGACATCATCAAACGCTTCGTCGGCGAACCCGACTACGCCCAACTCGATGCGCTGCTGAAAGAGTTGCTGGCGGAAAGGGTGTGAGCCCCATCTGCTCAAAAAAACGGCACCCTCAGGTGCCGTTTTTCATGTGGCGGTGAGCCGTTGATGGATCAAGCGGCCTTGACCTTCAACCGCCAAGCATGCAGCAGCGGCTCGGTGTAGCCGCTCGGCTGCACCTGGCCCTTGAAGACCAGATCCAGCGCAGCTTGATACGCAGCGCCGTTCGGGTTGGCAACCAAGCTCTTGTAGGCGGCGTCACCTGCGTTTTGGCCGTCCACCTTGGCGGCCATGCGGGCGAAGGTTTCGCGCACTTGGGCCTCAGTCACCACGCCGTGCAGCAACCAGTTGCAGATGTGCTGGCTGGAGATGCGCAGCGTGGCGCGGTCTTCCATCAGGCCGACGTCGTTGATGTCGGGCACCTTCGAGCAGCCCACGCCTTGATCGACCCAGCGCACCACGTAGCCCAAGATGCCTTGGGCGTTGTCGGCGTCGCCGCTGGCTTCGATCTGCTGCTGCATCTCGACCATCAGGTCGGGCATAAGTTGGTCCCAAGAATCTTCACCAGATTTTTTGCCTGTTCTGTCTTGAACGATCAGGTACCTGCAAAATGGTGTGCAAATCCGCCTGCACCTTAGCCCATGTCCCGCATCTTCGACAACATCCAGCAAGAACTGCTCAAGGCATTGCGAGGGACGCTTGAAGTCTCCAAGCGTGCCGACTTCTGCGTCGGGTATCTGAACCTGCGAGGGTGGCAGGCCATCGATGACCTGATGACCTCATGGGATCCTGCTGCAGGCCAAGTGTGCCGTGTGCTAGTTGGGATGCAACGCCCGCCGCAGGACGAAATCCGGGAACTGTACCGACAGGCCCACGAAGAGGGTTTGATCGACAACGCAACCGCCAGTCGCCTCAAGACGCAGTTTGCAGCACACCTGCGCGAACAGATCACGCTCGGTATCCCGTCAGGCAAGGATGAGGCCGGGCTACGTCGTCTTGCAAAGCAGTTACGTGCCGGACAGGTTGTCGTCAAGTTGTTTCTGCCGTACCCGCTGCACGCCAAGCTTTATCTTCTGTTCCGCGACGACGTGAACAACCCCATCACAGGATTCGTGGGCAGCAGCAATCTCACTCTTGCAGGGCTCTCCAAACACGGCGAGCTGAACGTGGATGTACTGGATCATTTAGGCACACAAAAACTGTCGGAGTGGTTTGACGCCCGCTGGGGAGACCGTTGGTCGCTGGACGTGTCGGCGGATCTGGTCACGATCATCGAAACCAGCTGGGCACGGGAAGAGACCATCCCGCCGTACAACATCTACCTCAACATCGCCTACCACCTCAGCACCGAAGCGCGTGCCGGTCTGAGCCAGTTCCGTCTGCCAGCACGGTTTGAGCGCGAACTGTTCGAGTTCCAGAAAAGCGCCGTAAAGATCGCTGCCCGGCATTTGCACCGCCGGGGCGGCGTGATGATTGGCGACGTGGTGGGGCTGGGCAAAACCATGATGGCCACCGCGCTAGCGCGCATGTTCGAGGACGATCAGGGTTATGAAACCCTCATCATCTGCCCGAAAAATCTCGAACCCATGTGGGAGCGTTACCGAACCGAATACGGCTTGCGCGGCATGGTGCTGCCGGTGTCGCAAGTCATCAAAAAGCTGCCCGACCTCAAACGCTACCGGCTAGTCTTGATTGACGAAAGCCACAACCTGCGCAACCGCGAAGGGCGGCGCTACAAAGCCATTGCCGACTACATCAAAAGCTGCGACGCCAAAGTCATCCTGCTCACCGCCACGCCGTACAACAAAAGCAAGGCCGATTTGTCGTCCCAGTTGCGCCTGTTCATTGACGAAAAAGCCAATATCGGTATCCGCCCCGAGCACCACATGCGTAAGCTGGGCATCAGCGAAGCCGAGTTCGAACGCAAGCACCAGTGCCGGGTGAACTCCATCCTCGCCATCGAAAAAAGCGACGAGTTCGACGACTGGCGCGAGCTGATTCGCCTCTACATGGTGCGCCGCACCCGCAGCTTCATCATTCAGCACTACACGCAGGCCGACAAACAGGGCCGGCGCTACATCGCAGGCCAAGGCGATGAAAAGCGTTATTTCCCGGTGCGCAAACCCGTCTCGCTTCAGTTCACCGTCAACGATACCGACCCGGCTGACCGCTACGCCCGGCTGTATTCGCCTGCGGTGGTGGATCAGATCAATGCGCTGCATGTACCGCGTTACGGTCTGGGCTTGTATGTTGAACCCCAGGCAGAAAAATCCGCCACGCCTGCCGAACGCAAAATCGTTGGCAACCTGGGTCGCGCTGGCAAGCGGCTGATGGGTTTTTGCCGCACCAACTTGTTTAAGCGGCTGGAGTCCAACGGCTTCTCGTTTTTGCAGTCGATAGACCGGCATATTCTGCGCAACCAGATTTACCTCTACGCGATTGAAAACGGCCTTGATTTGCCCATCGGTGTGCTGGACGCCGGGTTGCTTGATCTGGAGCGCGTCGATGAAGACGCCGATGGCCTGGAAGGCGAACCCGAAGACTTGCTTGATGGCATGGTCGAAGCAGCGTCGGACGCTGCGCCGGAAACCGAAGCTATCCCTGACGATATGGCCCGTGCCAAAGCGGTTTATGCCCAATACGCCGGCCAGTACAAAAAGCGCTTCAAGTGGATACGTCCCGGCCTGTTCAAGCCCTCACTGGCGGCGAACTTGGCAAAAGACACGCAAACCCTGAGCGAGCTGTTAGCCGCGCAAGGCCACTGGGAACCGGCGCAGGACCAAAAACTGCTGGCCCTGCGCCAACTCATCACCAAAACCCACGCCAAAGACAAGGTGCTGATCTTCACCCAGTTTGCCGACACCGCCCGCTACCTGGCGCGTGAAGTGCGCCGGGCGGGCGTGACCCACGTCGAAGTCGCCACGGGCGTGAGCGCAGACCCCTACGCGCTGGCCTGCCGCTTTTCACCCAAGTCCAACAGCAAAACCGTCGCCAAAGCCGACGAGGTGCGCGTGCTAATTTGTACCGACGTGCTCTCTGAAGGCCAGAACCTGCAAGACAGCAACGTGGTGGTGAACTTCGATTTGCCTTGGGCCATCATCCGGCTGATCCAGCGGGCGGGCCGGGTGGATCGTATCGGCCAGCGGGCGGAAGAAATTTTTTGCTATTCATTCCTGCCCGCCGACGGTGTGGAAAACCTGATTCAACTGCGCGCCCGCATCCGCCAGCGCCTGAAAGAAAACGCCGAAGTCGTCGGCACCGACGAAGAATTCTTTGACGACGAAGAAGCGAACACCATCCGCAACCTTTACACCGAGCAGCAGGGCATTCTGGACGACAACGATGACGAGGTGGATTTGGCCTCCTACGCCTGGCAAATCTGGAAAGAAGCCACGCAGGACAACCCGGATCTGGCTCGCGCCGTCGAGTCACTGCCGCCCGTGGTGTATTCGGCCAAAGCCTTTGCATTGGATGAAGCGCGCTTTCCGCTGATGGGTGCAGATGCAGCCCAAGGCGGGGCGCTGGTCTATGTCAAGTCGCCCGAGGGCAACGACCATTTGGCTTGGATAGGCGCGAGCGGAAAAATCGTCACCGAATCGCAGTTTGCCGTGCTGCGCGCCGCCGAATGCGCGCCCGGTACACCCGCCGTGGCACGGCTGCCCAACCATCACGAGCTGGTCGCTGGCGGCCTGCAACTCGCTGTGGTGCAAGACAAAGCCGTGGGCGGAGGCCTGGGCCGCCCCAGCAGCCCACGCCGCCGTGCCTACGAGCGGCTCAAACCTTATGCTGCCGAGCAAATGAAGACGCTGTTTCGCGATGAGGAGCTGGAGCGCGCTTTGGACGACATGTACCAGCGCCCGCTGCTGGAAACCGCCGCCGACCTGCTCAACCGCCTGATGCGTAGCGGGGTCAATGAAGAAGAATTGTCCGGAGCCGTCAAGTCGCTGCGTGAAGAAGGCCGCCTGACGTATGCCGAAGACGACGCCACGCTGCGCGAGCCGCGTGTGGTGTGCTCGTTAGGACTGGTGGCGTAGAGAACGCCAGCCTTAGAAGTAAGCAATTGATGACCGATTCCAAATACAACACTCATGGCCAAACTTGACTTCCCCAGCTTTGAAAAGCACCTGCGCGCCTTCGATTTTGTCCACCTGTTCGTGGATGTGCTCGGCTGGAATCGCGCGCCTGCCGAGGGCCAATGGCAGCCAGACGCTGCTGGCGAAACCGCCTTCAGTCGCCGCACGGTGGCCGAACTGGGCGGCGTGGTTGCTCTTCAGATCGTGGTCGATGGCGGCTGGCCTGACGAGGCCCAGCGCCTGCGCGTCTGGAAGCACATCGCCCACCGCCATGCGGAAAACCTGCTGATCTTCACCGACCGGCAGGACAAGGCCAGCCAGAGTCAGTGGTACTGGGTCAAGCGCGATAAGCACCCCGAGACCGGCAAACCTCGCCTAACCGCCCGCCGCCACGAATACTTTCACGGCCAGCCGGTGGACTTGTTCGCCTCCAAGCTGCAAGCGATGGTGGTGGAGCTGTCCGAGTTGGACGCCACAGGCCGCCTGCCCGTGCTGGAGGCGGCCCGCCGCATCCAGGCCGCGCTGGACGTGGACAAGACCACCAAAAAATTCTTCACCGCCTACCAGCAGCAGCACTTGGAGCTGCTGGCTCACATCCAGGGCATAAACAACGAGCGCGATAAACGCTGGTACGCCAGCGTGCTGCTCAACCGGCTGATGTTCGTCTGGTTCTTGCAAAAGAAATTCTTTCTGGACGGCGGCAACGCCGACTACCTGCACACCAAGCTGGCGCAAAGCCAGCAGCGCGGGCCGAATCGGTTCTTTGGCGAGTTTCTTAACGCGCTGTTTTTTGAAGCCTTCGCCAAGCCCGAAGACGACCGCAGCCCTGCCGCCCAAGCGCTCACGGGCCAGATCCCCTACCTGAACGGCGGCCTGTTTCTGCACCACAAGCTGGAGCTGGATGCCACGGGCCAGCCGCGTGTCGGCACCACGCTGACCGTGGCCGACGCTGCGTTCCAAGGCATTTTTGACCTGTTCGCCAGCTTCACTTGGCATCTGGACGACACGCCCGGCGGCGATGCGGACGAGATCAACCCCGACGTGCTGGGCTACATCTTTGAGAAGTACATCAACCAAAAAGCCTTTGGTGCGTACTACACCCGGCCCGAAATCACCGGCTATCTGGCCGAGCGCAGCATCCACCAGATGATTCTGGAGCGGGTGCATCAGCCCGCCATTCCCGAGCTGGGACTCAAGGAAATCAAGTTCGACACCGTGCCCGACCTGCTGGCCCGCATGGACGCCCGCACCGCGCTGCGGCTGGTCAACGAGGTGCTGCCCAGCATCACCATCCTGGACCCGGCGGTGGGATCGGGTGCGTTTCTGGTGGCGGCGCTCAAGTGCCTCATCAACATCTATTACGCGGTGGTGGGCCGCGCTGAAATGGGCGCGAGCAGAGAGTTGAAAGACTGGCTGACCGGCATTCAGCACAACCATGCCAGCGTGGGCTACTACATCAAGCGCCGCATCGTCACTGACAACTTGCACGGCGTGGACATCATGGAAGAGGCTTGCGAAATCGCCAAGCTGCGCCTGTTTTTGTCGATGGTGTCTAGCGTCCGCAGGGTTGAGGATCTGGAGCCTTTGCCCAACATCGACTTCAACATCCTGCCCGGCAATTCGCTGGTGGGCTTGATGCGGGTGGATGAGCACGAGTTCAATAGTAAGCAGGACGACCTGTTTAAGCCCCAGTTCCGCGAATTGCTGGCTGAAAAAAACCGCCACCTAAACGACTACCGTCATGCTGCCGATGTGGTGGGCCAAGACATGAACCTGCGGGACTTGCGCGACAAGATAGACGCGGAGATGAAACAAGCTAGCGGCGTGATGAACGAACTGCTGCGCGACCAGTTTGAAGCGCTGGGCGTGAAGTACGAAGAAGCCCAGTGGGACGCCAAGAAAAAAGACCTGGGCAAGCCCAAAAAACGCCGGATTGAATGCAAGGACATTGACGCCCAGATGCCGTTTCACTGGGGTTATGTGTTTGACGAAATTATGCAGCGGCGGGGCGGTTTTGACATCATTCTTGCCAATCCGCCGTGGGAAGTTTTTAAACCGCAGGCCAAAGAGTTTTTTGCCGAATACTCCGACGTGGTCAGCAAAAACAAAATGACCATCAAGGAGTTTGAAAAAGAAAGCGCTAAACTGCTGCAAAACCCCGAAGTTCAGGCGGCGTGGCTGGCGTATGAAAGCCGGTTTCCGCACATGAGCGGCTGGTTTCGCGCCGCGCCCGAGTTCAAACACCAGAGTGCAGTGGTGGGAGGCAAGAAAACCGGCAGCGATGTGAATTTGTACAAGCTGTTTGTCGAGCGCAGTTTTCACCTGCTCAGGCCGGGCGGGCATTGCGGGATTGTGATTCCCAGCAGTATTTATACAGACCTTGGTGCAACGGGTTTGCGGAAAATGCTTTTTGATCAGGCCACAGTTGAATCATTGATTTCCTTGTCAAATGAAAAATACATTTTTGAAGGCGTTCATCACGCCCAAAAATTCTGTTTTCTGACGTTTGGCAAAGGTGGCAGCACCAAGCAATTTCAGGCCACTTTCCGAATCAATCCCCGTGAAGCAGTAAAGCCCGATGATTTGGCAAATTTCATCCAAACTGAAGCTAACTATGTGGCCATCTCGGTGGAACTGATCAAGCGCCTGTCGCCAGATAGTCATTCGGTGATGGAGTTCAAAGCCGAAGCCGACGTTTTAATCGCCGAAAAGATGCTGCACTTTCCGTTGCTGGGCGAACGGATTGAGGGGACGTGGAATTTGTCGCTGACGCGCGAATTTGATATGACTAATGACAGCCATTTGTTCAAAACCGAACCGGGGCCGGGGCGGCTGCCGCTGTGGGAAGGCAAGCAGTTTCACCAGTTTGATGCCAACTTTGCCAAGCCGCGCTACTGGTTGGACGAGAAGGCGGCGCGCGCCGAGTTGATGTCGTCGCGCATCAAGGCGGTGCGGCGCGAACTGGAAAAGCTGGGGGATGAGCCTGACCCCGGCTGCATCCGACTGAACTACGACAGCTATCGCATGGCGTTCAGGGATGTTACGGCCAGCACGAATGAACGGACGGTCATTGCCACAGTGTTGCCGCCCAAGCGCTTTTGCCCGCACACGGTGAGCCTGGAGCAGGTGTATGAGGACGTGGTGACCAAACAAGGGCATTCGAGCAAGCCCTACCTTGAACCCGCCGAACGCCTGTACGTCACCAGCGTCTTCAACAGCTATGTCGTGGACTGGTTCATTCGCCAGAGCGTGACGGCCCATGTGTCGTTTTTCTTTGTCTATAACCTTCCCGTTCCGCGTCTTTCGGCCAGTGATCCGCGTTTTTGGCTCATCGTCCACCGCGCCGCCCGCCTCATCTGCACCACGCCCGAATTCGATGACCTCGCCCAAGCCGTAGGCCTGAAAAGCCACCAGGACGGTGCCACCGACTCCACTGAGCGCGCCCGCCTGCGCGCCGAACTCGATGGCCTCGTCGCCCACCTCTACGGCCTGAGCGAAGCCGAATTCGCCCACATTCTGGGCACCTTTCCGCTGGTGGCCGAGCCGGTCAAGATTGCCGCCCTTAACGCATGGCGCGATGTGCAGAAAGGATTGATTTCATGAGACTGCAAAGCGTGCGTGTGCGCAACTTCAAAGCCATTGTCGATAGCAAGACAGTGAAGCTGGGGCCTTTGACAGCCTTCATTGGCAACAATGGCGCGGGCAAGTCGAGCCTGATCGAGGCGCTTGAGACCTACCAAAGCATCGTGCGTGATGGGCTGGACATTGCCATGCAGCGCTGGCTGGGCATAGAGCATGCGCGCCACAAAGGGCAGGAGGTTCGGCAGCGCCTTGGTGAGCCTGTCAACCCGATCCAGTTCCAGTTGTCGATTGGAGACAGTCCGCGAAAGGCTCGCCGCATCGAACTCGCCGTGAACAACGACCCCGCAGGCAACCGAATGATGATTTCCGCAGAGCGGCTTTCGCGCGGCGATGGCACATGGTTGGAGCGGGACCAGATCGGCGCGATTCAGACTTATGGCGCGGGGCGCTCTATTCTGGCGGGTGCTCTTGGTGAATACGTCGAACAAGTCCGCCATGTACTGTCCTGGCAGTTTCTGACCATGATTCCGGAACGCATGGGCTTGCCCGTGCCTCAGCAACGCACAGACGGTGGCGTTCGCCTGGCGCATGACGGGTCCAACGTCGCGGATTTTTTGCTCGACTTACGTCGGCAGGACACCCGCGCGTTCGATGGCATTGTGGAAACCATGAGTTTTGTGTTGCCCTATGCCAAAGACATTCAACCGTCGCTCACTTCGTCTGAGATCGAGCGCAAGGCATGGTTGCAATTGACCGAGGCCAATTTCAAGGTGCCCGGCTGGCTGCTGTCCACCGGCACGCTGCGGCTGCTGGCGCTGCTGGCCTTGCTGCGCCACCCCAAGCCGCCGCCGCTCATCGTCGTGGAGGAGATTGAGAATGGCCTGGACCCGCGCAGCGTGCATTTGATCGTGGAAGAAATTCGCAATGCCGTGCTCTCTGGCGTGACGCAGGTCATCGTCACGACACACTCGCCGTATTTGCTCGATTTGCTCAAGCTGGAGCATTTGGTGGTGGTGGAGCGCGACGCGCAGGGGCATCCGCGTTTTTCCAGACCCGCAGATCAGGCCAATTTGCAGCGCTGGGCGCAAGAGTTTGCACCGGGCAGGCTGTACACGATGGGCAACTTGACCGGGTTGGACGCATGATCGGTTTTATTTTCGAGTGCGGGCCGCAAGGGGCCGACAAGCATGTGTGCGAATACTTGGCCAGCCAGCTCCGGCCCGGCGTGAAGCTGATCTCGCGCACGATGGACAACAAGCTCAAGTTGCTCGCAGGCGCTGCCAGCGTGGCCAAGAGCCTGCTGGATGAGGGTTGTGAGCGGGTGCTAATCGTGTGGGACTTGCGCCCGGCCTGGCCCGACAAGAAAGAAAAGCCCTGCCGCGCCGCAGAACGGCAGACCTTGCTGGATGCGCTGACAAAAGCGGGCTTGCAGGGCCAGCCTGTGTACCTGGTGTGCGTGGAGCAGGAACTGGAGAGCTGGCTGCTGGCCGATGAGACCAAACTGTCGGCCTACCTTTCGACTGACTCCCGCGCCTATAGCGCCCCGAGAACGCGCCGCCCCGATGATGTGGTCAATCCCAAGTCAAGGGTGATGAAGTACTTCAAAGAGGCGCGTGGCTTGCGCTATGAAGACTATGTTCATGCCGTCAAGGTGGTGAAAACCGGGACGGTGAATCCGCAGCGTCTGCGGCAATCAAAGTCATTTGCCCGGTTTGAAGACAAGTTGAGTTGCTGAAGTCTGTGCGCATTTCATTATCTTTTGCCTAAAAAATAGGCACTTTCTGGCGTTCGTCTTGTGCGTTCAGAATTGAAAACGGCACCCGCAGGTGCCGCTCATCAAACCGCTAAAACCCGGCCAATCAAGCCGCGCCAGCCTTCACCTTCAGCCGCCACGCGTGCAGCAGCGGTTCGGTATAGCCGCTGGGTTGTTCCTTGCCCTTGAAGACCAGATCCAGCGCAGCTTGATACGCAGCACCGTTCGGGTTGGCGACCAGGCTCTTGTAGGCCGCGTCACCGGCGTTTTGGCCGTCCACCTTGGCGGCCATGCGGGCGAAGGTTTCGCGCACTTGGGCCTCAGTGACCACGCCGTGCAGCAGCCAGTTGCAGATGTGCTGGCTGGAGATGCGCAGCGTGGCGCGGTCTTCCATCAGGCCGATGTCATTGATGTCGGGCACCTTCGAGCAGCCCACGCCTTGATCGACCCAGCGCACCACGTAGCCCAAGATGCCTTGGGCGTTGTTGTCGATTTCTTGCTGGCGCTCTTCAGCCGACCACGTCGCTTCAGCCACCACCGGGATGGTGAGCAGGTTGGCCATCAACTGCGCGGTCAGCTCGGCGTTGTCGGCGTCGCCGCTGGCTTCGATCTGCTGCTGCACTTCAGCCACGCTGACTTGGTGATAGTGCAGTGCGTGCAGCGTGGCAGCGGTCGGGCTCGGCACCCAGGCGGTGTTGGCACCGGCTTTGGGGTGACCGATCTTTTGCTTGATCATTTCAGCCATCAGATCCGGCATGGCCCACATGCCCTTGCCGATTTGGGCGCGACCGCGCAGGCCGCAGCTCAAGCCGATCAGCACGTTGCGACGCTCATAAGCGGCAATCCAGGCACTGCTCTTGATATCGCCCTTGCGCATCATCGGGCCCGCGTGCATGGCGGTGTGCATCTCGTCGCCGGTGCGATCCAAGAAGCCGGTGTTGATGAAGGCCACGCGGCTGGCGGCCGCAGCGATACAGGCTTTCAGGTTGACCGAGGTGCGGCGCTCTTCGTCCATGATGCCGAGCTTGACGGTCGAATCCGGCAGACCGAGCAGTTGCTCAACGCGGCCGAACAACTCACCCGCAAAAGCCACTTCTTCCGGGCCGTGCATCTTGGGCTTGACGATGTAGACCGAACCTTTGCGCGAGTTGCAGACTGGGCGGCCGCCGATCTCGGCACCGTGGCGTTGCAGGTCATGCAGCGCGATGGTGGTGGTAACCACTGCATCGAGGATGCCTTCGGGAATCTCACGCCCTTCAGCGCCCCAGAGGATCGCAGGGTTGGTCATCAGGTGGCCGACGTTGCGCACGAACATCAGCGAGCGGCCATGCAGCACCACGTCGCCGCTGCCTTCGGGCGTGAGGTAGACGCGGTCGGCGTTCAGGCGACGGGTGAAGGTCTTGCCGCCCTTGGCGACTTCTTCGGTCAACGTGCCGAGCTGAATGCCGAGCCAGTTGCTGTAGGCCAGCACCTTGTCTTCAGCGTCCACCGCCGCAACCGAGTCTTCCAGGTCGAGGATGGTCGAGAGCGCAGCTTCGACGATCACGTCTGACACGCCAGCAGCGTCACTCTTGCCGATGGTGGTTGAGCGGTCGATCTGGATGTCGAGGTGCAGGCCGTTGTGGACCAGCAGCACGGAGGTCGGGGCGCTGGCCGCGCCTTGGTAGCCGGCGAAAACGCCGTGGTCGCGCAAGCCAGTGACCGTGCCGTCCTTCAACGTGACCGCGAGTTGGGCATCGACCACCGCGTAGCCGCTGGCTTCAGCGTGGCTGCCGGTGGCCAGCGGTGCCGCTTGGTCGAGCACTTGGCGGGCGTAGGCGATGACCTTGGCGCCGCGCACCGGGTTGTAGCCCCGGCCCTTGTCGGCGCCGTCGGTTTCAGGCAGCACATCGGTGCCGTAGAGCGCGTCGTAGAGCGAACCCCAACGGGCGTTGGCGGCGTTCAGGGCGTAGCGCGCGTTCAGGATCGGCACCACCAGCTGCGGACCGGCTTGCAGCGCCAGCTCGGCGTCCACGTTCGAAGTGGTCGATTGCACGCTCTTCGGCACCGGCACGAGGTAGCCGATCTCGGTCAGGAACGCTTGGTAAGCGGCCATGTCGGTGATCGGGCCGGGGTGGGCGGTGTGCCAAGCATCCATTTGCAGCTGGATCTGATCCCGCTTGGCCAACAAGGCGGCGTTCTTCGGCGCCAAGTCAGCCACGAGCTGATCAAAGCCGGCCCAGAAAGCAGCGCTGGTCACGCCCGTGCCGGGCAGCACCTTGTCTTCGATAAAACGGAACAGCTCGGTGGCCACTTGCAGGCCATGGATGGAAGTGCGTGCAGTCATGTTGAACAACTCAGAGACTCAGAGGTTAAGGATCAAAAAAGAAGCGAAACAAACATCAGCCCAAAGCGGCGATACCGGCTTTGGCGATCTGGGCGTCTTGCGCGGACGTGACGCCCGAGACCCCCACCGCACCGATGACTTGGCCATCGATAAGGATCGGCACGCCGCCTTCGAGCATGCCTTGCAGCAACGGTGCCGACAAAAACGAGGTGCGCCCGCCGTTGATCATGTCTTCATAGACCTTGGACTCGCGCCGACCCAAGGCCGAGGTGCGGGCCTTTTCGGGGGCGATGTAGCTGCTGAGCGGTGCGGCGCCATCAAGGCGGATCTGGCCGAGCAGATGGCCGCCGTCATCGACCACGGCGATGCTCACGGCCCACTGGTTGGCTTGGGCTTCAGCGCGCGCAGCCGCCAAGATACGGTCGATGTCGTCAAGGCCAAGCACAGCTTTGGTTTTCATACAGGTCGCCTCAAGGGTCAGGATGTGGTGGGGAAAAAACCCAGCACCTCGCGCAAACTGGCGGCGGTGCGGGTGGGGGTGCCGGTGGGGGTGTCGAGTTGCTCGGGCGGCAGGCCAGCACGGTTCACCCACAAGGTGGTGTAGCCGTACCACGTCGCACCGAGCGCGTCCCAGCCGTTGCTGGAGACAAAAAGAATCTGTTTGGCGGCCAAGCCCAGCGTTTGCGGCCCCAGGGCGTAGGCGCGCGGATCGGTCTTGAAGGCGCGCACCGCTTCGACGCTGATGACATGCTCAAGCACGTTTTCTAGGCCCGCGCTCCGAACCGCCACGCCCAGCATGGCCGGGTCGCCGTTGCTCAAGATACCGGCTGGAATGCCGCGCGCCTTCAAGGCTTCGAGCACCTCACGCACCTCGGGGAAGGCTGAGAGCGCCCGGTACTGATTCATCAGCCGGTCTTCGCCGTCGCGGCCCAGATCAAGCTGGAGACGCAGGGCCGCAAAACGCAGGGCCGCGCGGGTCAGCTCCCAGAACGGCCGGTAGCGCTCACCGCCGGGCGCGCTCATGGTGACAAGGCGGGTGTATTCGATCTGCTTGTCACGCCACAACACCGCCAGCGCCTCGCCGCGCCCCGGGCAGAGCTGCTCAGCCAACAAGGCCACGCTGTAGACATCAAACAGCGTGCCGTAGGCGTCAAACAGCACCGCCTTGGGCGCAGCACCCACGGCAGGGCCGGAGACAGACAGAGAGCGAGCAGCGATTTTTTCCATGGCCACGACTGTATTTCAACCTTGATCAAACATTGATACTCAAAATAGCGAATCATTCATGACTCTATTGAACATAATCTGACTTGGCAATCTCATGATGAACCTCGAAGTCTGGCTCGCTTATCTCCATGTGGCTTGCATCCTTGGCTGGGTGGTGTTTGTCACCAGCGAGGCCGCGCTGCTGCGGGCCGAGTGGCTCAACGGGGCCGTGATCGAGCGCCTAGCGCGGGTGGATCGCATCCTCTGGATCTGCTGGGCAGCGGTGTTGCTCAGCGGTTTGGCCCGGGCCTTTTGGGGTTTCAAGGGCGCACATTGGTACTGGAGCCAACCGCTGCTGCATGCCAAGCTGAGCCTGTTGGTGTTGCTCGGTGCCAGCGCCATCCCCACCCACCAACGCCTGAATCTCTGGCTGAAGCAATGGCAGCACGATCAACGCCTGCCTGGCGCTGCCGAGATCCAACAGGTCCGCCGCCGCGTCATGGTCGGCGCGCATCTGATGCTGATCATTCCGCTGCTGGGCGTGGCCTTGGCGCGTGGTGTGTGGTGTGTGGACCCGTTAATCCGTTGACCGGCTGCGTGGATGCCTCATGGACCGCCTCAAGCAACTTCAAACCTTGGTCGCCATTGCCACCAAAGGTAGCCTGACCGCCGCCGCCCAAGCCGAAGGCATCGCCCCGGCGGTGATCGGGCGGCGCATCGACGCGCTTGAAGAGCGCTTGGGCGTGAAACTGCTGGTGCGCACCACGCGGCGCATCAGCCTGACGCACGAAGGCGCGGCTTTTCTGGAAGACGCGCAGCGCATCTTGGCCGATCTGGCCAACGCCGAGGCCAGCGTCAGCGCCGGCGGTGTCAAGGCCAGCGGCCATCTACGCATCACCGCCCCGGCGGGTTTTGGGCGACGTCATGTGGCCCCTTTGGTGCCCAAGTTCCTCGCCTTGCACCCCGAGGTGTCGATCTCGCTGAACCTCTCGGACCGCGTGGTCGATATCGTCAACGAGGGCTTCGACTGCGCCGTGCGGGTGGGCGAGTTGCAAGACTCCAGCTTGGTGAGCCTGCGGCTGGCCGACAACCGCCGGCTGTGCGTCGCCACCCCGGCCTATCTGGCCCGCGCGGGCACGCCGCAGCAGCCGTCCGACTTGGCACGCCATGACTGCCTGACCCTGTCCTCCGACGCCAGCCAAACACGCGGCTGGGCTTTCGTCATCGACGGCCAAGTGCAATACCTGCGCCCCAGCGGCCGCATCGATTGCAGCGACGGCCAAGTGCTGCACGCGTGGTGCCTTGAAGGTTTGGGCATCGCTTGGCGCAGCACGTGGGAAGTGGCCGGCGACATCAGCGCCGGTCGCCTGCGCAGCGTGCTGGAGCCCTTTGCCGCGCCGCCCAACGGCATCCACGCGCTCTTTCCCCACGCCCGCCACCTCGCCTTGCGCGTGCGCCTGTGGATCGACTTTCTCAAACACAGCTACAGCGCCCCGGGCTATTGGGGCGCGACCTGAGCTGGGGATGGTGCATCGTCTTATGACTCATGTATAAGCGACGGCTTCATCATGAAGCCAAACACACTGCATCGATTTGTCCCCCAATCCACGCGCAGGCGGGCGCAGCTCGGGCCGATGTTGCAACCGGAAATGGATGGCAACGTCAGCGGGGCCTTGTTTGTTGCTGACATTGCGGGCTTCACGGCCTTGACCGAACTGAAGGCGCGCGCCGGGCAAGCAGGCATCGAAGAGATGCAACTCATCTTGACCAGCTGCTTCGAGCGCGTCGTCTCGATCATTGAAGAAAGCGGGGGCGAGGTCTTCAAATTTGCCGGCGACGCCACTTTGGCATGGTGGCCGGCCACGGGACCGGATTTGCATGATGTGACCTTGGCTTCCGCCGCCGCCGCCCTGCGCATCCAGGCGCTGGTGCCTGAGCTCGCCACCACGCTGGGTGTGCCGCTGAGCCTGCGCATTGGCATCGGTGCCGGCCGCTTGTTCACGGCGACGGTCGGCGGAGAAACCGGCCGTTGGGAAGTCTTGCTGGGCGGCGAGGCGCTGCGCCAAGTGGCCAACACCCCCACCGTGGCCTCGGGCCAAGTCACGCTCTCCCGAGAGGCTTGGGCGCTGCTGCGCCAAGATTGCGGTGGCGAGCCGATCACTCAGGGTGAACACAACGGCTTTGTGATCCACAGCCTGACACCGCCGCCGCCCCGCCCAATCTATCCGGATCCGGCCACGCCGGAACCCAGCACCACGCAACTCGCGCCCTTCGTGCCGCGTCATCTGCTTCAGCGCCTGCTGGCCAACCCGCATGACCCGCTGGCCGAGTTGCGCTCGGCCAGTGTGCTGTTCGCCATCGCGCCAGTGCCGACCGATCTGGCCGACTTGCAACAGTGTGTCCAAACCATGCAACGCAGCGTCTACAGCACCGGGGGCAGCGTGGTGCAGTGCCTTGTGGACGACAAGGTGCACCTCGTGCTCGTGGCCGCTTGGGGCATCCCCGGCAGCAGTTATCCCGATGATGCCGAACGGGCAATGCGCGCAGCCCACACCCTGCTCGCCAGCCGAACCGCCGAAGGACACACCATCTCGGTGGGTGTCGCCAGCGGCCGGATCTTTGCTGGAGTACGCGGCGGCGGCAGCTCGCGGGCGGAATTCGCCCTGATCGGCGCGGTCGTCAATCTGTCGGCCCGTTTGGCCCAAGCCGCGCAAGGACGGGTGTGCTGTGATGAAGCCACCGCCCGCACCGTTCAGGCCATCGACTTCAAGGCCTTGCCGCCCACACAGCTCAAGGGCATCGGTTGGGTCACGATCTACGCCTCGCTGGGTCAGCGCCGGGTGGATCTCTCCAACGCCGGGGCCTTGATCGGACGGGAGACCGAACGCACCCTGCTGATGAACGCCTTGGAACGGGTGGTGAACAACCCCAACACCAGTGTGGCGCTGCTGGTGGAGGGCGAGGCCGGCATCGGCAAATCCCATCTGTGCAGCGCCTTTGCCAAAGCGGTGCGCGAACAAGGCCTGATGCTGGCCAGTGGGGCCAGCGATCCGCTTGATGACTCGGCGGCCTACCAACCGCTGCGCCGGGTGTTTGACACCTTACTCGGACTGGAAGATGAGCCCCTCCACAGCCGACGCCAAGAACGCGTGCTGATGCTTCTGGGCGAAGACCCCGCCTGCCGCGAACGGGCCAGCTTGTTGGCTGCCGTCTTGGATCTGGACTTGCCGCCCTCGCCCATCGAACAACAGATGAGCGGTCGGGGCCGCATTGAGGCCACCACCGATTTGCTGGTGCAACTGCTGCAAGCCACGCACGCCGGCGTCGCACGGGTCCTGTTGCTCGAAGACCTGCACTGGCTGGATTCAGCCTCTTGGGATGTGCTGGAACACGCCGTACGCCGCTGCCCTGGGTTGGTCATGTTGCTGAGTTCACGCCCTTTGGCGGACGACACCCCCTACGGCGCGCTGTTCGACACCTCGGACGCCATGCGCTTGCGTCTGCGCCCGTTGGGGGAGTCGGCCGTGCGGGACATCATCGCCTCCGAACTGAATGTCAACGATGTTCCCGAGGCGGTGCTGCGAGCCGTGGCCGACACCACCCAAGGTCTACCCCTGTTTGTGCGGCAGGTGGTGGCCGCGCTGGTGGACCGTGGGATCGTGCGGAACACCGCTGGGGCACTGAGCTTTGATGCGCACGCCCTGGCCCACTTCACCATCCCTGACACCATCCAAGGGGTGGTGATCTCGCGCATCGACCACCTCTCACCTCACCAACAAAGCACCCTCAAGGCCGCCAGCGTGATCGGGCGCAATTTCAGCCTCGACGCCCTAGGCAGCGTGGATGCGGGCCACACCCAAGCGGATCTGGGCATGCTGATTGAAAGCGGCCTGATCGAACAATCAGGCGACAAAGATCACTTCCAGTTCAGCCACGCGCTGGTCCGCGACGCGGTCTACAGCTTGCTGCCTTTCAGCTACCGCCGCCGACTGCACGCCGCCCTGGGCGCTTGGTACGAGCGCCATGCGGGCGACAACCCGTTGATGCTGTCGCGCATCGCCAACCACTGGACCCAAGCCCACGACTCGGTGCGTGCGCTGCATGCCTTGGAGCAAGCCGGCACCCATGCGCTGCGCACCGGGGCCAACCGCGAAGCGCAAGCTCTGTTCAACCGACTGATCCATCTCACGGCGCACGGCTTTGGGGAAGGCGCTCACCAGCCGGTGCCCACCAGCACCGAGGCTCTCGCCCGCTGGCATCTGAACCTCGGTTTGGCCAATTACCACATGGGGGAGCTGGAACATGGCCGCAGCGTGCTCGAAACCACGGCCCGCTTGCTGGGCCATGCCTTGCCCAGTCCTCCCATGATCAACCCCTCTCTGGCCTTGGAGGTGGCGCGCGCTGGCGCCCGACAGTTGATCAGCGGTTGGCGCAAGCGCAGCCCCTTGCATGCCGATGACCTGGATCAAAACACCCATGCACGCCGCACGGCCGAGGTGCTCAGTACGTTGGGCCGGATCTATCACCTGACCCAACGACCGAGCTACACCATGTACTCGATGTTGCGGCGTTTCAACCTGCTTGATCGCCGCCCACCCAGCCCCGAACAGATGGTGGCCTTCAGCGGCATGATGTACCTCACCACCATGATCGGCCAACATCGCTGGGCCGATGCCTACGCGGCCCGCGTCATGGAGGTGAATCGGCGCTTGCACAACCCTCTGGCCTATGCCGACGCCACCATGAGCATTTCCTTGGCCTACCTCGGCCAAGCCCGCTGGGAACCCTGTGAGCGCCTTGCGGGTGAATCTGAACAGATCTTCCACCGCTTGGGCGAACGCCAACCGCGCATGGTGATGGTTTCGGTGCTGGCCAATGCGGCCGAATTGCGCGGCGACTTCGAGCGCTCCATGCGGCTGTACCGACTGGTGCAAGAGTTGGCCGACGCCGTGGGCGATCAGCTCGGCCAATGCTGGGCTGCTGGGGGCTTGGCGATGCTGGCGATTCGACAGGGCTGCTATGACGAAGGTATCGCGCAAGCGCGTTTGGCCGTCACCTTGGCTCGGGCGAGCGGTGAGGCCGCTTCATACCTGTCTGATATCGGTCTGCTGGCCCTGAGTCTTTTCGAAGCCGGTGATCTGGCGGCCGCCCGCTTGCTGGTCGATGAAGGTCTGGAGCTGATCGCCAAACTGTCGGTCTTTGCCACCGCCCACCATGTTCTGAACGGCTTGGACACCTTCTCCGAACTGGTGCTGCGCTTTTGGGAGCGTGAATCGCCCCCACCCGGCAGCCCGGCATGGCGGCAATGGGCGCGGGATGCTGAGCTGGTGACCTCCCGCCTGCGGGGTTACGCCCGCACCTTCGCCATCGGCAAACCCATGGCGGCGCAGCGCCGGGCCATGCAGCACTGGCTGCACGGTCGCCACGCCAAGGCTTGGGTGTCGTGGCATCGAGCCATCACAGCAGGCAAGCAAGCGCAGATCCCTTATGAAACGGGCAAAGCGAACTTGGCCTTGGCACAGCATCTTCCCAGCGGGAGTGCTGAGCAGCGCCAACATGCCGAACAAGCCTCCTTGATCTTCGAGCGCCTTGGTGCGCTGGGAATGTTGGCGCAAGCGCGAGCGCTGCTTTAGTGGGACAGGGATGGGTGGCTCGGATGATTGAGCGACCATTGACGCCAACCCGCCAGCGCACACAACAGCGGCATGCCCATGGCAAAGACCGCGATGGAGCGCGTCTCCACCGGGAAACCCGCCACCACTTGGAAGGCCATCAGCCCGGCGTAGATCCACACCGGGATCAAGACATCGCGCGGCCGCCAAGCCCCAGCCGGCTGGATCGACACCGTCGGCACCGCCACGCGAAAAACAACAACGATGGCCAAGCTCACCAGCATCCAGCCTACAAAGCCTTGCACCGTTTCGCCAAACCACGCGCCATCGGTCTTGGTCATGATCCACGCCTTGAGCTTGAAGACCATATAAGGGTCCGCGCCCAAATCGTAGGCCGTCACGATCATGGCGGCCAGCAGCGACGACAGCGCCCCATTCACCCGGTCGGTGGATGCCTCCACCGGCGCATGCCAGAGGATCAGGTTGGCCATCAGGTAGGCGATGTAGGTCAGAGCGAACCACATCAGGGGGATCACGATGGGCACATCACCGAGGCAAGGACCGAGAACGGCGGTGTAGTCGTAACTGCCAAAAAACCAGCCGTAGGACGAGCCCATCTGTTCAGCAAACCAACCCAAGCCCAAGGCGATGGCGATAAATTTGAGCGCCGCACTGCGGCCCAGCACATGCACGGCACTGGAGGCACAAGCGGCGAACATCCCCAAAGAACTCAGGATGAGCGCCCAAGTGAGACCGCCGTAACCCAGCACCCACCCAGAAGACGACACGTTGTCCACCCGCCACTCCGATCCATCAAGCTTTGCGAAGACCACCATCTTAGTGATGCGCAAAGCAGGAAGCGCAGGTTATAAGCCGAGAAAGAGAGGAAACCCGTGAGCCTTTTACATGCGCCCGCTCACCCGAGGCCTTTGACCTTGCATCGCTTCGTTCCAGCCTTTGCCCGCAGCCATGTTCAGCGGGTGCCTGCGCTCGCACCGTCGTGGGATGGCACCCAATCTGGGGTGGTGCTGATTGCTGATTTGGCGGGCTTCACCGCGTTGACGGAAGAAAAAGCGCGCCGAGGCCAAGCTGGCATCGAAGCGATGCAAACCATTTTGAATGGCTGCTTCGAACACCTCGTCTCGATCATTCAGGCAGGCGGGGGTGAGGTCTACAAATTTGCCGGTGATGCCACGATCGCTTGGTGGCCCGCGCGCAAGGGCCATGACCCACAAAGCCTGCGTGACCTCATGCTGGCCGCCACCACCACCGCCCAACGCTTGCAGGATTTGGTCCCCGATTTGGCGGCGATCTTGCACGTCCCACTGAGCCTACGCATCGGCATTGGCGCAGGACCGGTGTTCACCGCCATCGTCGGGGGGGTCGGCGATCGCTGGGAAGCCGTGTTGGGGGGCGAAGCTTTGCAGCAAGTCGCAACGATTCACCACCTGCCCCCCGGCCAAGTGGTGCTTTCACCGCAAGCCTGGCGACTGATCCACACCGATAGTCACGGCGATATACGCACCGATGGCAGCGTGCTGCTGCATCACTTCACCCACCCACTCGGACCGCTTTCGCAGGCGCTCAAACACACCCTAGCCCCGGCTCCCGAGCCCGCCACGCAGGCGTTAACCCCCTTCATCCCCCGCCATGTGGTTCAGCGCCTACACACCGAGTCCTTGGAAAGTCTGGCGGAAATGCGCTCGGTCACCGTGCTCTTTGCCATCATGTCGCCACCCAGCCATCTGAAGGCCCTGCAGCGCTGCACCGAAGCGGTCCAGCGGAGTGTCTACGCCAGCGGCGGCAGCATCTTGCAATGCTTGGTGGACGACAAGGCCGCGTTTGTCATGATCGCGGCGTGGGGGATTCCAGGCAGCAGCTATGCCGATGATGCCGAACGCGCACTGCGCTCCGCGCATGGCCTGTCCAGCGTTCTCAGCCACCAAGGGGATGAGGCGGCAATCGGTGTGGCCAGTGGACGCGTGTTTGCTGGCCTGCGTGGCAGCCCATCGCGGGCCGAATTCGCCTTGATCGGCTCGGTGATCAACATGGCGGCACGGCTCGCCCACCATACGGCTCAGACGAGCCATGGCATGCTGAACTCGGGGGTGTTTTGTGACGAGGCCACGGCCCGAGCTGTCCCATCCATCGGCTTTGCCATGCACACCGACACAGCCCTGAAGGGCTTGGGCAAGGTCACGGTCTTCGAGTCCTTGGGCCAGCGGGTCAGCGTCGGCTTGCATACCGGAGCCCATACCCGTGTGATGCTCGGGCGCGAGGAAGAATTGGCGCAGTTGCTGCATGTCCTGCAAGCCATCACGGACGAGCCTGAACTCAGCCGAGCCGTGCTGATCGAAGGTGTCGCAGGCATTGGCAAATCACATCTGTGCCACGCCTTTGCGCAAGCCGTCCATGCCCGAGGGGGCATGCTGGCGATGGGAGCCAGCGATCCCTTGGATCACGCCTCCGCCTATCGCCCCTTGCGCAGCATCTTCAACACCCTTTTGGGGTTCAGCAGCGACACCGGGCCGGCCCAACGCTACGAGCGGGTCCGAGCCTTGTTGGAGGAGCCCGAACATCAAGCGCGAATCAGCCTCCTCAGCACCTTCCTCGATTTGGATCTTCTGCCGTCGAACCTCGAAGAACAGATGAGTGGCCGGGGACGCATTGAGGCCATGACGGAGCTGCTGATTCAGCTGTTGAACGCCACCGACACCGGGGTGATTCGGGTGGTGATCGTCGAAGACCTGAATTGGCTGGACTCCGCTTCTTGGGGCGTGCTTGAAGCCGCAGTGCATCGTTGCTCAGGCCTGCTGCTGATCTTCAGCGCCCGTCATCTTCTCGCCGACGACCCGCATGCCGCGCTGTTCAGTGGAGCCCACCCAGAACAAACCCTGCGGATCAGCTTGGCCCCCTTGGGCGAGATCGCCGTGCGCAGCATCATCGCCGCCGAACTGAACATCGCGGTCGTCCCCGAAGTGGTGCTGCGCGCCGTGGCCGACAAGACCCAAGGTCTGCCCCTGTTTGTGCATGAAGTCGTCGCGACCTTGGTCGATCGGGGCATTGTCAAAAGCTCGGCAGGTGTGCTGAGTTTTGATCGCCAAGCCTTGGCCGACTTCACCATCCCCAACACCATTCAAGGGACGGTGGTCTCACGGATCGACTGCCTGAATCCCCACCAGCAGAGCTTGCTCAAAGCAGCCAGCGTGGTCGGCAACAGCTTCAGTCTGGCGGCTTTGTGGGTCATCGTCACGGCCCAGAAAACCGCGCATGACACCCACGACGCCAGCCCCATCGAGCAAAACGACCTCAACGTTTTGGTGCAAAGCGGGCTGATCGAACGCACCCGCGAGCCCACTCAATTTCAGTTCAGTCACGCCTTGGTCCGCGAAGCGGTCTACAGCCTGTTGCCGTTCAAACACCGTCGCACGCTGCATGCAGCCCTTGGGGCGTGGTACGAGCAGCATGCCAACAATGACGCCGTGATGCTGGCGCGGATCGCCAATCACTGGGCCCAAGCCCATGATCCCGTGCGCGCGCTGCATGCCTTGGAGCAAGCCGGCAACCATGCGCTGCGCTGCGGTGCCTACCGCGAAGCCCAAGAACTCTTTCATCGCCTGATCATGTTGACCCGGCAAGGGTTCGGGGAAGGTTCTGATCACCCCATCGCTGCTGAACCGCAGAGCCTGAGTCGTTGGCACATGCATGTGGGGATGTCCAGCTACAACTTGGGTGAGCTCCAAACAGCCCGCGATGAGCTGGAAACCACCGCTCACCTCTTGGGCTACACCTTGCCCAGCTCGCGGCGCATCGGCATCGTGCTCGGTCTTGAAATGGCGCGAACCTTGTTGCGCTCGTGGTATCCCCACCGTCGGCGACAGGCTCCTAGCGAAGAACTCCAACAAGCACTCCACGCTTCGGCGGTCTTGGGGACCCTCGGACGCATCTACCACCTCATACAAGAGCCGTTCTACACGATGTACACCATCGTGCGTCGCCTCAACGTGCTTGAGTCCTATGCCAACGACACCTCCGAACGGTTGGAGGCTTTGGGCGGGATGATGTACCTCAGCACCGTGATTGGTCACCACAGCTTGGCGGAGCGCTATGCCAACCGCTGTCTAAGTGCTGACGATATTCGCCGGCAACATCCCTTAGCGCATGCCGAGGCGATGGTCCCCCTGTCTTTGGCCTACCTCGTGCAAGCACGCTGGGAACTGTGCGAACGCACCGGCAACGAAGCCGCGCAGACGTTCCAGCAACTCGGTGAGCGCCAATCCCGCATGGTGATGATCTCGATCTTGGCCAACGCCGCCGAGTTGCAGGGCGATTTCGAATGCTCGGCGCAGCTCTATACCCTGGTACGACGCTTGGCCGAGGAAGTGGGTGATCAGCTCGGCCAGTGCTGGAGTGCGGGTGGCTTGGCCATGCTGGCCATCCGCCAAGGCCGCTATGAGGAAGGCATCGAATGGGCCCGTCGAGGCGTGACGCTGGCCCAAGCCAGCGGTGAGGCGGTGTCCTATCTCGCCGATACCGGCCTGCTGGCCATGAGTCTTTTTGAAGCCGGCCAAGTACCCGCCGCTCGCGCCTTGGTCGATGAGGGCATCTCGCTGCTGGCCGCACTGCCGCACACCCCCACGGCCCACCACGTCATGAATGGGCTCGATACCTTTTCCGAACTGATCCTGCGCTTTTGGGAACTTGATGCACCATCACGCGGTAGTCCCTCGTGGCGCCGCTGGGCTCGCCACGCCGCCATGGCCACCACACGCATGAGCGGCTTTGCCAAAGTCTTCACCATCGGCTCACCCATGGCCGTCCAACGCCAAGCCATGCAGCACTGGCTGCACGGCCGCCACGCCAAGGCCATCAAGGCGTGGAAGCACGCCATCACCGAAGGTGAACGCATGCGCATCCCTTTCGAAACCGCCAAAGCGCATTTCGAACTCGCGCGCCATCTCCCCCCCAGCGACCCCGAGCACCACCACCACACCCTCCAAGCTCTCACCCTTTTTCAAAGCATCGGGGCCTACGGCTTGGCAGAACGCGCCCGATCATTGGCCTCGGCATGAACCCTTGCCCTTGATCCAAAGTGCTTGCCCAGCAGCCGAGGTGCGAGACAATCGACGCCGTGAACCAGATCGACATCTTCCCTTGGGACGACCACTTCAACACTGGTTTTTCCGATATCGACCAGCAGCACCGCAAGCTGGTGGATCTGCTCAATCAGCTGGCGAGTCAAATCGCCAACGGGGCCCACGCTGAGACGCTTGAGTCCGTCTTTGACGAACTGGCGGCCTACACGGTGTACCACTTCGATACCGAAGAAGCGCTCTGGCATGCCCATCTGGCCGGCGACCCAGCCGAACTGGCGCATCGCGCCACCCACGAGGCCTTCCGCCGGGATGTGGCGCGACTCAGGGCGGCGCTGAGTCAAACCTCCTCGCATCAAGTGGCCGAAGAAACCTTGGGCTTTTTGGCGCACTGGCTCGCGGCACACATCTTGGAAGCTGATCGCAGCATGGCTTGCATGGTGCGCGGCGTCCAGCAAGGGTTGTCGCTGCCAGCCGCTCGATCGCGCGCGCGCGAAGAAATGGGCGGCACGACCCGCGCGCTGATCGATCTGATCCTGTCGATTTACGGCACGCTCTCGACCAACACCCTGCGACTCATGCGTGAATTGTCGGAGCACCGACAAGCCACCTTGGAGCTGAACCACACCCGCAAGGCCCTGCAACAGCGAGATCGCTACCAGCGCGCCTTGCTCGACAACTTCCCATTCTTGGTCTGGCTCAAGGATGAAAACAGCCGCATCTTGGCCGTCAATCGACCCTTTGCCGAAGCCTGCGGACACAGCGATCCGGATGCGCTGAACGGCCTGAACGATCTGGACATCTGGCCCGCCGATCTGGCCGAACATTACCGCGCCGACGATCTTGAAATCCTGCGCACCGGCCAGCCCAGATCGGTGGAGGAATGGATCGAAATCGACGGCAAACGCCGCTGGTCCGAAACCTACAAATCACCGATCAAACTCGACGGCCAAGTGATCGGAACGGTGGGCTTTGCCCGCGATATCACCAGCCGCAAAGAAACGGAAGCGGCACTGCACCAGCAACTGCAATTCGCCCGGGCCCTCAACCGCATCGCCGACACGCTGGTCGAGCAAGATGACCCCGCCCGAATTCTGGAGGACACCGCCCATGTCATCGGTGAAACGCTTGGCGCCGACCGCACCCTGATCTACGACGTCTGCTTCGACCGCCAAACGGCCGAAGTCCTGTGCGAATGGCTGAGCCCCGATTGCTCGATCAATCCCGCCACGACGAACTACCCGATTGCAGCGTTCCAGCAAGCCGCAGATCACATCCGGCAAACCCATCAGGGGTTCATGAGCCACATGGATGCCGTCCATCCCCTCCTTCAGGCCGACGTCGCTGGTGCGCTGCTGCACCAGCGCCTCATGATTCGCAGCCTGTTGTGGCACCCGTTCTCGTTCAGCGACAACGGCTTTTACCTGTTGGCGCTTAATCAACTCCAGCACCGCCGCGACTGGTCCGCCCAAGACATTGAATTTCTCGAATCCATCAGTCATGAAGTCAGTGTCGCCCTCGAAAAAGTTCATCTGCTGACCGAACGCGACAAGGCTGAAGCCGATCTGCGCATCGCCGCCACAGCCTTTGAAGCGCAAGAAGGCATCGTCATCACCGATGCGCAACAACGCATTGTTCGGGTCAACAGCGCCTACACCCGCATCACCGGCTACACCCAAGAGGAAGTGGTCGGTCGGCGGCCCAGTTTGGTCTCATCGGGTCGCCATGATCGGGCTTTCTTTGAGGCCATGTGGCGCAGCATTCAAGAAAAAAACGCTTGGGAGGGTGAGATCTGGAACCGCCGCAAGGACGGCACCCTCTACCCGGAATTCATGGTCATCACGGCGGTGCATGACCGCCAAGGCCAAGTCACGAACTATGTCGGCACCTTCACCGACATCACCGAGCGCAAGACGCATCAAAAGCAGCTCGAATTCTTGGCGCACTACGACCCGCTGACCGGCCTGCCCAACCGGGTTTTGCTCGATGACCGACTGCGCCAAGCCATGGCCAGCAGTCGCCGCCGCCAACAACTGCTGGCGTTGGCGTTCATCGATCTGGACGACTTCAAAACCATCAACGATCGCCATGGACACGAGGCCGGCGACCACTTGCTGACCCTCTTGGCCGAACGGATGCAGCACTGTCTGCGTGAAAGCGACACCCTGTCGCGCTTGGGCGGGGACGAGTTCGTCGCCGTCTTGGGCGATCTGCCCGATCCGCAGGCCTGTGTGCCGTGGGTGCAGCGCCTGCTCGACGCCGCCGCGCAGCCGGTGGCTTTTCACGACACCACCCTGCAAGTGTCTTGCAGCATCGGCATCGCTTTTCATGCCCCCGCCGACGCCCGCGACGCCGATCAGCTCCTGCGCGAAGCAGACCATGCGATGTACCAAGCCAAACAGGCCGGGCGCAATCGCTATCACGTCTTCGACGCCGATCAAGACCGGGCGGTGCGCAGCCATCACGAAAGCATCGAGCGCATCCGTCAGGCCCTGAGCAACGAGGAGTTGGTGCTGCACTATCAGCCGCAAGTGCATATGCGCAGCGGCAAGGTCTTGGGGGTGGAAGCGCTGATCCGCTGGCAGCATCCACAGCGCGGTCTGCTGCTGCCGGGCCAGTTTCTGCCCGAGATCGAACACGACGCCATCAGCATCACGCTGGGTGAATGGGTGATCGACTCGGCCCTGCGTCAGCAAGCGCAGTGGCACGCAGCCGGGCTCAACCTGTCGGTCAGCGTCAACGTGGCCGCCAACCACCTCCAACAAGAGGACTTTGTCGAACGGCTCAAGGTGCTGCTGGCGCGTTACCCCAGCACCCCGAGCGCCATGCTCAAGCTGGAAGTGCTGGAAACCAGCGCCCTGGAAGACATCGATCACGTCTCGACCGTGATCGCCGACTGCGCCGCCTTGGGCGTGCACTTTGCGCTGGACGATTTCGGCACCGGCTATTCTTCGCTGACCTATCTGAAGCGCCTGCCCGCCAGCGTGCTCAAGATTGACCGCAGTTTTGTGCGCGACATGTTGGTCGATCCCGACGACTTGGCCATCCTCGAAGGCGTGCTCGGCATGGCCACCGCCTTTCGGCGCCGGGCCATCGCGGAAGGGGTCGAGAACGACGACTTGGGCGACATGCTCTTGGCGCTGGGTTGCGAGTGGGGCCAAGGTTTTGGCATCGCCAAACCCATGCCAGCCCACGACATGCCTGCTTGGGTGGCCAGCTGGCGCCCCCCTGTGCGTTGGCGCGAGCGCCTGAGCGTGATACGCGAAGACTTGCCCTTGCTGTACGCCATGGTCGAACTGCGCGCTTGGATCGCCGACCTCGAAGCGCACCTCCAAACCGGCAGCGCCACCCCCTCGCTCGATCCCCACGACTGCCGCTTCGGCCTCTGGCTCGACACCTTGGGCCCGACCCGCTACGGCCAACACATGCACTTCCCACAGCTCCAAGCCCTGCACACCGCCGTCCACGAAACAGGCCGCCTCTTGGTCGAGATGAAAACCCACGGCGCCTCCGACACCGAGCGCCAACCCGTACAAGCCCAGCTGCACGATCTGCGGGACCAGCTGATCAAACTGCTGGACAGTTTGTTGGGGTAAGACCGCTCATCACCCCGATATGATCCGCCTGCCGCATCGCAGCGGTGAAGGGGATGCGCAGATGGCACGCGGGAAGACGGTGGGGGTGATCGGGATGATCGTCCTGTTGCTGGTGGGGCTTTTGGGGCTGTTCGGGTGGTCGCGCTTGGGATGGGCACGGTTTGAAGGGTCGATCAACACGCTGGGGGTGAATGTGCGCGAGCCGCAGGGCTTGATCGTCACGCCGTCGCTGGTCGGGCTGTCGCGCGATCTGGTCAAAGCGCCGGTGCTGCGTGAGCTGCTGAACGAAGAGTTCGTTTTCTATTACGAAGAGCACGACGACCGCATCAGCTTGGTGGGGGCCCTCAAGCGCTTGGCCTTTGAACATGAGTTGCGCCTGGCCGATAACTTGGTCGAGCTGGCCCTTGGCGGCCGCGCCGAGGTGGCGTTTTGGCCCGACGACCGGGGCGCGGCGCGTCACTGGGCGATGGCCATGAGCCGCAGCAGCGTGGCGACTGCGCTGCAAAGCTTGGCCCCCTTGGCCGCCCATGATCGGCAACTGAGTTTGATGGCTGAGGTGCCGCTGGAGGATGGCGGCACCTCAGACACGGTGCGCACGGCGCGCACCGTGCCGGTGCTGGCCCTGCAACTCTCGGCCCGGCGCACCTTGGCCATCGCCAGCGTGGGCGAGCGCGTGGTGGTGTTCTCCGACCCCGGTTTGCTGTTCAAAAGCGACCGCACGGTCGATGGCAACGCCGCCGGGGTGCTGAGCGCCTTGCTCTCTGGCGATGAACGCCGCCAAGGCGTGTGGCGCGAGCCGCTTGGGCTCATGCCATCCAACACGGCGCACCAAGGGGTGCTGCGCGGGCCGATGCTGAGCTTCAACTACCAAGCCTTCTTCCCGGCGCTGCAAGCGCTCAAGGTCGAGGTGACGGCGGGCGGGGCGGCGCTGAACAGTTGGATCAAGCAAAGCCCCACCGCTGCACCCGCCAACACGGCTAACCCGGCCAACGCGGCCATCACTGCTGCCAGCGTGCCGTGGTCCGCCCTGCCCGCCGACCCGGCCGCCTGCGCGGCGTTGCCGGTGGACTGGGCGCGCACCCGCAGCGTGCTGACCGACCCGCGCCGCACCGGCAACGCCGCGCCCAGCTTGGCACGGGTGGTCGGCAGCTTGGACGGCACGGCCGCGATCTGCTGGTACGCGCTTTCACACCTGCACACGCCCTTGCTGATCGCCCACGCCGAAGGACCTGCGCCCGACGCCGCCACGCTCCAAAGCCTGATGCAGTGGTGGTTGCCCAAAGGGGCCGATTGGGATGAGCAAGAAGGCAGCGGCCGCATCCACGCCCCCTATGGGCCGCTGCGCGTCAGCGCCGACCCTGCGCATTACCGCGTCAGCCTGCGCCGCGTGGGCGACTGGTGGCTCTTTTCGCCCGACGCCAGCTTGGTGGCCCGCGCGGCCGACACCTTAGCTCGGCGCTACCCCAGCGTGGCCGACACCCTCAACCGCGACCCGGCCAGCCAGCGCGCCACGCTGGCGGTGGTCACGCCGGTCAACGTGGCGGAGCTGCTGCACCTTGAGGCGCTGAAGGTGATGACGCCGCGCCAAAGCGGTTTCCAGCAAGCGGCCGAGACCCAGCTCTTCCCGCGCTTGAACGCCTTTGGCCGCTTGCCGCCCGTCCAAGCCGTGCTGCACGGTGCCCCTGACGCCCAAGGCTGGACCGCGCTCGACTGGCAGGCCTTGCCCCCGGCCGAGGTGGGGCGATGAAGCGCCGCATCGTGCTGGGATGGCTGGCCGCGCTGCGAACAGCCTCCGCCCAAAACACGGCGCCAAGCACCGCCCCCAACCCACGCCTAGACAGCACCCAAAGCCGGATCGTGCGCGACTGGATCAGCGTGCTGGTGCATGCCCAGCTGGAGCAAGGCCCGAGCCCGCGCTGGACGCACCGCGATTGCGCTGGCTTGGTGCGTTTTGCGGTGGCCGAGAGCCTGCGCGAGCACGACGTGGCGTGGCGCAAGTCGATGGGGCTGCTCAGCCGACCCCTGCCGCCGGAGCCCGATGCGGCCCAAGCCAAGGCCCTGCGTCAACGCTGGCAGCGAGCGGACGGCACGCGCGGCGCTTTTGTCAGCGCGCTGGAGCTGGTGCAGGCCAACACGCGCTTTGTGAGCCGCACCTTCCATCAAGCGCAGGTGGCCGATTTGCTGTTTTTTGATCTGGGCGACGAGCAACACCTGATGCTCTGGCTGGGGCCCTATGTGGCGTATCACAACGGCAGCTCGGACCACAGCGGTCACGGTGATCACGGCGATAACGGTTTGAGGGCGGTACGCGTGGCGCAACTGCGCCAATGGAGCGACACCCGCTGGCGGCCCGAAGACAGTAACCCGAATTTTGTCGGCCTTTTCAGGCTGGCCTTCATGGCGTGATCACGACGATGACTTCCTCCTCGACACCCCACGGCCTCCACGCCCACGTGATGCACCGACGCATGGTCCGACGACTGCTGGCCTTTCTGCGACTGGCTCTTGTGCGGCTCATGCTGCTCAGCGTGCTGGCCCTCATCCCCACCGTTCACGCCAAAGAAGCGCCGCCGCTGGCGCAAAACGACCACCAGGTGCTGGTGGGCGAGCCGTTCTTTTTGCTTTCGGACGCCACCTACGGCAGCGACGAAAGCCCGCGTGTGCGCTTGGAGCTGAACGCGCCGTGGATGCTCGACAACGTGGGCGGGGTCGATATGCGGGTCTACCGCATCCAAGAGCCGCTCGACTTCTTGGGCAAGCAACGCAATTTGCACCGCGTGCAGGTGCCGGCCCGCCCCAGCGTCGAAGGCCTGCCCAACACCCTGACGCATCTGTGGGACAGCTGGGTGGTGAAGTCGCGCATGGCTTGGCGCGGCCTTTTCTCCAGCAACGCCCGCCACACGGTGACGCAGGAAGTGCCGCAGCTCAAAACACCCCCGGCACTCGATCACCCCTCCACCTTTGAAGAGCCCATTGCCTTTCGGCCGATCCCGGGCCTGCCGCTGGTGGAGCGCTTTCGCTACCCCGTGCAATACGCCCAACCGATCGCGCCACCCAAGGGCGTGAAGCTCGAAGGCAGCAGCAGCGACTTCATCCGCCCGAACGAAGGCAACGTCCACATCCCGCTCAAGCGCCTCGACCCCGGCCTTTATCTGGTCGAAGCCAGCACCGGACGGCATCGCGCCACCACCTTGCTGTTCATCAGCGACACGGTGGCGGTGAACAAGATCTCCAGCGCGCAAATGCTGGTCTGGAGCGTGCAGCGCCAAGGCGGCGCAGCCGTGGCCGGCACGCAGGTGGTGTGGAGCGACGGCGTGGGCACCTTGGCCAGCGGACGCACCGACGCCCGGGGCCTGCTGCGCTTGGATCACCGCGCGCCCGAGCAAAGCTACGTCTTCGGCCTCGACCCCAAGGGCGGGGTGTTCATCTCGGAGAACTTCTACGAAGACAGCGAGATCCACGCCACCAAGCTCTACACCGTCACCGACCGGCCGCTCTATCGGCCCGGCGACGAGGTAAAGATCAAGGTGAGTGGGCGCGAATTCAAAAACGCGCGCGACTCGGTGGCGCTGGCCGACGGCGAGATCGCCCTGCAAGCGCTCGACCCGGCGGGCCAAGTGGTGGCGACACGCAAGCTGGCGTTTTTTGGCGGTCCCAACGGCTCAGGGGCTGACGGGGCGTTCCGGCTGCCCGACAACGCCGTGGCGGGCGGCTACGAGCTGCGCCTGACCTTGCGCGACGCGGTCTACGCCGCTGCCTTTCGCGTGGCCGAGTATCAAAAACCGCATTTCGAGATCAGTTGGTTGCCCGACCAAGCCGACCTCGCCACCGGCCAAGCGGTCACCGGCCGCCTGCGGCTCACCTATCCCGACGGCAAGCCAGTGAGCGGCGCGCGCCTCAGCTTGAGTGCCCGCGCTCAAGGCTTGAGCATGATCGAAGGCGAGTTGGGCGACAGCGGCGCGTTCCCGCTCAAGGTGGCCCAAGACGAGCTGCTCACCGACAAGCAAGGCTTTGCACCCTACAGCCTGCCCGCCGCCGAGCAGCCCAGCCGCTACATCCTCTCGGTGCTGGCCACCGACGGCGCGGCCTACCGGGTACGCGGCACGCGCGAGATCTTGATCGAGCGCGGGGCCAACGCTTGGCACCTCGGGGCCGAGCGGCAGTTCTCGAATCCGCGTGAGCGCGTGACGTTCACGTGGCAGCCGAGTCGTCAAGGCGTCGCCCCCGCCAACCCACCCGCGCGCTGGTCATGGGTGCGCCTAGAAGACCGCAACCATGCCGAAGGCAGCCTCGATGACCCCGCCCAACAGGCGCAGCAGCTCGGTTTGCGTTTCGAACAACCCGGCTCGTACAGCGTGACGCTGCGCGATGAGCGCGGCCGCATCGTGGCGGCGGCTTCGCATTGGGTCAGCGGTGACGGGCTCAAAGCGCCCGCAGGTGGGATCTCGATCGTCTTTGATCGCCCGAGCTACCGCGCCGGAGACACCGCTGAGGCGCTGGTGAGCTTTCCAGAGCCCGTCGAGCACGCCTTGCTGAGCCTGGAGCGCGACAAGGTCGAAGCCGCTGCGCTGCTGGCCCAAGGCGGCGAAGGCTTGCGCGCTGAGCAGCTGGGCCCGGCGCAATGGAAGGTGCGCATCAAGGTCAGTGAGGCGATGCAGCCCAACATCACTTTCTCGGTGGCCTATGTGCACCACGGCGAGATGGTGTTCGAGAACCAAGGCCTGCGGGTGCAGCAACCGCACATCGCCATCGACTTCAAGCCCGAACGCCCGCGCTACGCCCCGGGCGAGCTGGTCAACATCGACGTCAGCACCACGCTGGGCGGCCAGCCGGTCTCGGCCGATGTGGCGGTGAGCGTGGTCGATGAAATGATCTACGTCCTCCAGCCCGAGATCGCCCCGAACATCGAGGACTTTTTCAATCACCTGCGGCGCAACAACGTGCGCACCCAAGCCTCGCTGTCCTTCATCGGCTACGACTTGGCCACCCGGGCGCTGGGCCAAGTGCCCAAACGCCGCGCCGTGCAAGAACGCGCCTTGAAAGTGCTGGAGCGCCCGCGCCGCGACGAGGTGGACACCGCCGCTTGGGTGCCACGCCTGCACACCGACGCCAACGGCCGCGCCCGCCTGAGCTTTCGCATGCCCGACGCCCTGACCCGCTGGCGCATCACCGGCCGGGCGATGGCGCCCGGGGGCGACGTCGGCCAGCAAACCGCGTGGGTCCAAAGCCACAAGGACTTCTTCGTCACATGGACCAGCCCCGACTGGCAGCGCGTGGGGGACACGACCCAAGCGAGCGTGGCCCTGTTCAACCAGTTGCCCCAAGAGGCGGAGGTGACGTGGAGCGTCAGTGGTACCAGTGGCATCAGTGGTGTCGAAGGCTTGAGCCGCAGCGCAACGCTCAAGCTCCAGCCCGGCCCAAACTTCGTCACCCTGCCCTTGAGCGCCGACCAAGTCGGCACCCAGCTCCTCACGCTCAGCCTGAAGCGCAACGGCGTGCTGGTGGACAGCCTGCAAAGCAAGCTGCGCCGCCTGCCCGTGGCGCGCATGGCCGCGCGTGAACGCGTCCTTGACCTCAGCAACGGCGGCCCCGGCACGCTCTCGCTGGCCGCCGATCCGCAACGCATCCGCGTCACGCTGGCCAGCGATCCGGCCGCCGCCGCCTTCAACCGCTGGGTCGATGAGCTGGTGGAATTTCCGTATGGCTGCGTCGAACAAACCGCCAGCCGCATGCTGCCGCTCGCGCTGGCGCTCAGCTCACTCAGTCCGGCGCAGATGAACTTGGCACCGATGCTCACCCAGCGGCTCACCACCGCCCGGCTCGCCTTGGCGCAGATGGCCGGGCCTGAGGCGCGTTTTGGCTGGTGGGGCCGGGGCATGCCGGAGGACGCTTTCCTCACCACCTACGCCTACTACGCCGACTGGCGCGCCAGCCAAGCCCTGCACTTGCACCTGCCCGCTGAGCACTGGCAACGCCTGTTGACGGTCTACGCCAAGGGCGGAGCGAGCGCGCCGCCGCTGCAACGCGCGTTGATGCTGCACTGGATGCGGGCCATGGGCTTGCCGGTGAGCTCGCTCTCGGCCGCGCTGCTTGAGGACTTGGCCAAGCGACAAACAGGACAAGCGGCCCAAACAGCCCACGCCAAAGGCGGAGCCACGCCGGCGCCGCTTGGCATCCACAGCTTGGTGTTCAGCGACGAGAGCCCGTCCTCGACCCAAGCCCTTGACATGGCGTGGGTGCTGGCGGTGATGGATACGAGCCAGCGCCCCGGCCAAACACCGGACGCGGCCCTGCGTGCCCAAACCAACGCGGCCATGGCACGCCTCAACGACGTGCCCTCACCGCTGGTCCAAAGCCTGCTGGTGTTGGCCCGCCAAGGCGGCAGCGCCCAAGCCAACGCCCTGCTGGCCAAAGTGCGCGGCGATCAACCCAGCTTTGACCGCGCCCAAGCCCTGATGTGGCTGCACCAAGCCTTGGGCGGCGGCGCAGCCCCCGAGCTGCGTGTAGCACCCAGCGCCTTGAGTGCCCCGTGGGTGCCCACCCAAGGCAGCGTGGGCCAGACGCAGTGGACCTTGCCAGCCGGCACCCCCTTGCCGCTCACCTTGCAACCCAGCCCAAACAGCGGCGCCAAGGTGGCCTACATCAGCTACGAAAGCGCCGAAAGCCCGAGTGCGGCCACGCTGCCGGTGCAGATCGAGCGCCGGCTCTACAAAGTGATCAGCCTGCCCTCGGCCCAGAAAGATCCCCAAGCCCAGCCTGAAAGCCAAGGCCAAGGACGGATGAGCGTGCGCCTTGAGGCCGTGCCCAACGGCGCAGCGCTCGACACCAACACGCTTTATTTGGATGAGTTGCGCGTGCGGCCTGAACGACGCATGCGCTGGGCCTTGTTGGAAGCGGCTCTGCCGCCGGGCGCAGCGGTCGAAGCCAGCACGTGGGGCCTGGATCTGCTCGGCAGCGATGGCAAAACCAGCGCTTTGGAGCGCGCCGTGCATCAAAACACCGCCCAAGGCTACGCCGTGCCGATCGAGCGCCTCCAAGTCGGCAAGCCCTTGGTCTTCAGGCACTTGCTGCGCTTTGCCCAACGCGGCAGCTACGTCCTGCCCCCGGCGCAGCTCTACCGCATGTACGAACCCGAAGCGCGGGCGGTGGAGGGCAGCTATGGCAACGGCACGCGCTGGACACGGGTTGAAGTGCGGTGAAACGCATCCGTACCGGGTTCTTCCTGGCCCCGCTGATGAGCCTGCTGCTGAGCCTCTCGCTCGCCGCCGGGGCGGAACCTGTGCCCACGGCCTTGACCACACCCTTCAGCGCCAGCCAAGGTCCACGGCTGCTCGGGCAAAGTCTGCCCGAAGAAGACGATGCCAAGTTATCCACACCCTTGGGCAGCCTGTGGAAACTTTTTGTCTACAGCTGGCTTCAGACCCGCGACGCAGCCGCTGGGCATGAACCTGTGCATGAGCCGCCCTACCGCTGCGAACCCGGTGCTAGGCAAGCGGACGACGAATACTGCTGCGAACCCGGCGAGAGCGTCGAGCGTGATCAAGCGCTCCAGCGTTCTTGCGGACCGTACTTCGACCCACAGCGCTTGGGCTTGACCGCCCAAGACTGGGCGCGCTTTGGGGCCTCGTTTTGGCCGGACAACGGCGCGGGTCAAAGCGTGCCGTCTTGGCTGAGTCAGCTCGACGCCTTGCGCCCCGAAACCCTTGTGCCCGTCGCCAGCTTGCTTGACGCCTTGCAGCATGTGCCCGACAGCGCCCGCCAAGCCGCGCGCCAAGCCTTGCTGCCCAACACCCTGCGCGACCCCGGCCTGCTGGCCGCCTTGGGCAGCTCGCCGCGCTTCAAAACCTGGTCATGGTTCGATGCCAAGGGCGAGCGCATCGGCGGCGCGGCCGGGTGGTTGGCCGACGGCAGCGCCTTCTGGTTTGGCGCGCCCGGCACCAGCCAGCACGCTTTGCAGCAACACGCCGGCTGGCTGGCACAAGCGTGGCGCCCTTCGGGACGCCTCTATGCCGCAGCCGATGAAGCCAGCCAACACGTTCAGCCCTGCGTGCAGGTGCAGCTCTTTGCCCGCTACCCGCTGCAAGCGATCCAGCCCACGCCGCCCGACGGTCTGCTGCCCACCAGTGCCGCACCTTACACCCTGCACTTCGTCAACGGCCAGCAGTTGAGCGTGCCCGGCGGGGCGGATAACCCGCTGCGGCTCAGTCACCGCCAAGGCCGTCCAGAACTCTCGGCGCAATGGCCGTTGGAGGACTACATCGCCCGGGTGATCGACCGCGAAGGCGATGCGCGCGAAACCGCTGCGGCCCACGCCTTGGCGGTGGTCGCCCGCACATGGCTGCGGCAAAACGCCGAGCAAGACCTCAGCGGTTGCCTGCGGGTGGAAGACAGCAGCCAAGCGCAGCGCGTCAGTCCCCGCCCCCCCAGCGCCGCCGCGCGCCAAGTGGCGGCCTTCACCGCAGAGCTGGTCCTTGAAGGCCACGCCCCTGTGCGCTATCACCGTGATCAAGGCGCACCGGGTGTGCTGAGCTGGTCGGAGGCGGTGGCCGCGCACCGCTCGGGTGAGGGCATGGCGGAGATCCTGCACACAAGTTATCCACAGCTTGTCCTCAGGGGCTGGCACCAAGCAGCATCGTGTCAAGAACTCCCGGAAGCGATGCAGTGGCTGCTGGAGCGTCAAGCCCGCTGGCGCAGCCGTTTGCGCCAAGTCAGCGGTTTTGAAGCGCTGCAAGCGCCGATCAAGGTCTGCCAACTGGAGCGCGGTGTGCCCTTTGCCGAGCCGGATCGGCTGCGCATCCACCTGCGTGAATGGTGGAGCCGCGAAGGGCGGGTCACCCTGATCCACGAATACCTGCATCTGGCGTTCAGGCACCACCCCAACGGCCAAGACGAAGCGCTGATCGAGCGCTTGGCCCAACAACTGGTTGATTCATGAGGTCTCGATGATGTTTGCCGTTTTGATGCTCTTGGGCCTATGCCTTCAAGCCACGGCTCAAGCCGCGCCCCAAACCACTAAAACCACTGAACCTGTCGTGGAGATCACCGCCCCCGTCGGCGGCTGGCGTGACACCCAAGCGACGCCCGGCGAATTCCTCCAGGAGGTGACCTACCCCGCCGCCAGCGTCAACGCTAACCGGGTGGGTGCCAACCCCAGTGCGTTGATCGCCGGGCGCATCACCCACATGGCCAGCATGGCCAAAGCGCCCTCGGTCAAGTCACCCACCCGCCGCGATCCAGCCCGTTTGGTGGTCAACGGCGTCGCCTTGCCGCTGGAGGTGCATGCCGACGGCCAGTTCGCCAGGCCGTGGTCCTTCGGTGCCGGCTCGCAAGGGGTGAGCGTGAGCACGGCCACAGGCGAAGGTCGGCAAGAACAGCGGCAGGTGCAGTTTTTTGAAGCCAATGGCGCGCGCGCGCGCATCCGCTTGCGCGTGGTGCTGAGCTGGGACAGCGACATGACGGATCTGGACTTGCACGTGGTCTCACCCGACGGCCAACATGTGTTCTACGGCAACCGGGTGGCGCCCAACGGCGGGGCTTTGGATGTCGATGTCACCACCGGCTTCGGGCCGGAGATCTTTGCCCACCCCGCCCCGCCCCCCGGGCTGTGGCAGGTCTACGTCAACTACTACGGCGCAGGCGACGGCCGCGACGATCTGACCGTGGCGCAAATCGCCATCATCGACAACGAAGGCACCCTGCGCGAGAAGCAACAGGTGCGGCGTGTACCGATGCGCAAGCCGGGTGAGCTGACGTTGGTGCATACGTTCCAAGTCAACCCTTGATCATTGCTTGATCACTTCAGCACGGTTCAGCCCGTTTTGGGGGGCTTGAATCGGGCACACTGGCAGCGCGAAAAAACGCCTTACGTTGCGCAAACTTCAGGAGATTTCGATGACTCTGCTCTCTCGTCTTCGCACCTTGGGTCTTCCCCTTTTGGCCTCGTTGGCGCTGGTGCAAGGGGCTGCGGCCCAAAACAGCACCGAACTCATCACCGCAGCGGATCCTGAAAAGATCCTCGAAGTCGCCAAAGGCTTTGGCTCCGCCACGCTGGAAACCGACGCCCAAGGCGATCCCAAAATCGTCGGCCGGGTCGAAGGGACCAAATACGGTCTGTATTTCTACGGCTGCAAGGGTGGCAAGCAATGCACCGATATCCAGTTCAATGCGGCGTGGAGTGAGGTGAAGGTGTCTCTCGATCAACTCAATGGTTGGAACAGCACCCGTCGCTACGGCAAGGCTTTTCTCGATCGAGACGGCGACCCGGTGTTGCAAATGTCGGTCAACCTCGATCACGGCGTGAGTCGCAAAAACCTCGAAGACACCTTTGACTGGTGGGCCAAGATCGTGCCGGAATTCCGCCACAAGGTCCTCGAGTAACCCTCTGGATGATCCCAACGATGCGCCGCCCTTGCCGGAGCGCATCGTGGCGTATCAGGCACACTTGCGATCAAAAATCGTCCCAATCCGCGACTCTTAGGAGATTTTGATGGCTCTGCTCTCCCGTCTTGGCACCGTGAGCGTGCCCTTCTTGGCTTGCCTTGCCTTGAGCCAAGGAGTGGCCGCTCAAAGCGACACCGCGCTCATCAGTGCAGCCGACCCCGAAAAGATCTTTGAGATCGCCAAGACCTTCGGCAACGCCTCGCTCGACAAAGATGATTTCGGCAATCCCATGATCATTGGGCGCATGAACGAGACCAAATATGGCCTGTACTTTTATGGTTGCCGGGGAGGACAGAACTGCACCTCCATCGAGTTCAATGCGGCATGGAGCGGTAGCCGCAGAGCCACGCTGGATCGCATCAACGCATGGCACCGCATCAGCCGCTATGGCAAGGCCTTTCTCAACGGCGACACGCCCGTGCTGCAAATGTCGGTCAATCTCGATCGCGGTGTGACGCGCAAAAACCTCGAAGACACCTTTGACTGGTGGGGACACATCATTCCCGAGTTCCGCCGCAACGTGGTCGAGTAATGCTTTTTCAATCCAAGGAAACCACTCCGATGGCTACGCTCTCTCGTTTTGGCACCTTCGGTGTGCCCCTGATCGCCCTTGTGTTGACCCAAAGTGCCGCCGCCGCTCAAGGCAGCCCGTCAGACGTCATCAGTGCCGCCCATCCAGCCCAAATCTTGGCCGTCGCTGCAAGCTTGGGCCGTGCCGCACTCGGCACCAACAGCACGACCGGCGATCCAGAAATCACCGGGCAGATCGGATCCAAGGCATACAGCCTGTATTTCTACGGCTGCAAAAACAACAAAAACTGCACCGATATCCAGTTCAACGCAGCTTGGACCCACACCCAAGCCACCGCAGCCTCGCTCAATCAGTGGCACAAAGACAGCCACCACGGACGGGCCTTCTTGGTGAACAAAGACGGTGATCTGGTGTTGCAGATGCCCGTCAATCTGGCCTATGGCGTGACCCAAGCCAATCTCATCACCACCTTCAACGACTGGATCTTGGCGGTGCAAGACTTTGAAACCAAAGTCGCCCAACAAGCCAAATAAAAGACTCTTGTCGATGCAGGGCGCCTCAACCCCGCCCAACAAACGGCATTTTTGTGGCCATCACGGTCATGAACAGCACGTTCGCTTCCGGGGGAAGGTTCGCCATGTGCAGCACCGCGTTGGCGGCGTGCTGCACGTCCATCACGGGCTCAGATTGGAGGGTTCCGTCCGCTTGACGGATACCCGCACTCATCGCCGTGGTGATTTCAGAAGCCGCGTTGCCGATATCGATTTGCCCCACAGCGATGTTCCAAGCTCGACCATCGAGCGCAGCGGTCTTGGTCAGACCCGTCATGGCGTGCTTGGTGGCGGTGTAAGCCACGGAGCCGGGGCGCGGCGTCTGGGCTGAAATCGAACCGTTGTTGATGATGCGGCCCCCTTGCGGCTGCTGAGTCTTCATCTGGCGAAAGGCCGCCCGGGTGCAAAGGAAAGCCCCGGTGAGATTGGTATCCACCGCCGCCTGCCACGCTGCCAAAGACAGATCCTCCAGCGACACGCCTTGGGTAAAAACGCCGGCGTTGTTGAACAGCAGATCCAGCCGGCCACAGCGCGCCTGAACAAACGCAAACAACGCTTCGACCGAGGTTTCATCCGTCACATCGACTTCGCAGGCCAGCATGCGCTTGGCGACTTCTGGCGCAGCCAGATCCAAGGTAGCCTGCAAGCGTTCCATCCGGCGACCGGCACACACCACCTGCCAGCCAGCCGCCGCCAAAGCCAACGCACAAGCGCGGCCAATGCCGCTGCCCGCGCCGGTGATCAACCCTACACGGTGGTTCACGTCGTCGTCCTCCCCATCCCTCAATAACGCTGCGTCACACCCAGACGCCAGCCGTTGACCGTTTGGGTCGTGGACACACTGGGCACCCACACCCCACCCTCGGAGGTGGTCTTGCTGACCAGCGACCACTCCAAGGTCACACCAAACATCGATTGACCCGGATACCAGTTCATCCCGGCCATCACCCCAGCTTGACCGGCGGTATCGAACAAGGCCGTCGCCCCGCCACCTTCCACCCCGATGTAGGGATGAAGATCGCGCGAGCCAAAGTCGAGTCGTCGCGCCAACCGCAGGGCCGCTGACACGGCGCCCTGGCGGCTGCCATTACGCAGCCCCAGTTCGTGCAAACCAAAGCTCACACCCAAGATGAGTTCGTTGCCAATCGATCGCTGCAAGACGCAATCCCACGCCGTGAGCCGGTCCGATGTCATCGATGCCGGAGCCACCTGCAACTGCAACTCCATGTCCGCAGGCGTGGCCTGTGCCTCCATGACACCCCCCACCAGCCCCAACATCACCCCCATCATCCGCAAGCACGTCAAGATCTTCATCACTTCACCCGAAAACTGATTCGGGGGGCAGCATAACGCGTGGTGCGGCGTCAAAGTGCTGTCTTAATCCCGCGCGTAGATGTCGATGTCCTTGGTTTCACGCAAGAACAAGGTGCCGATCACAAAGGTGACACCCGCAATCACCACGGGGTACCACAGACCGTTGTACATGTTGCCGGTCTGGGCCACGATGGCAAAGGAGGTGGTGGGCAGCAAACCGCCGAACCAGCCGTTGCCGATGTGGTACGGCAAGCTCAGGGATGAGTAGCGGATACGGGTTGGAAACAGCTCGACCAGCATGGCCGCAATCGGACCGTAGACCATGGTGACGTAGAGCACCAAAAGCGTCAGGATGCCGATCATCAGCGGCTTGTTCATTTTGGTGGGATCTGCTTTGGCCGGATAGCCCGCCGCACGCAACGCATCATTCACCGATTTTTTGAAGGCTTGATCGGTGGCGCGAACCTGATCCAAGGTCAGCCCTTGGGTGGCGTAGCTCTGGATCACCACATCGCCAATCGCAATCCAGGCCATTTGCCCCGCCGGGGCGGCAACGTTGTCATAACTCACGGACTGCGCTGCCAACACTTGCTTGGCGATATCGCAGGAGCTGGTGAACTTCACTGTGCCTGTCGGATTGAACTGGAACGAACATTCGGCCGGATTTGCGTTCACCACCACCTTGTTCGTGGCTTGGGCTTGGGCCAGATCAGGGTTGGCCGCTTGGGTCAGCATCTTGAACAGCGGGAAGTAAGTCAACGCCGCCAGCAAACAGCCGATCATGATGATCGGCTTGCGCCCGATGCGGTCGGACCATGTGCCGAACACCACGAAAAAGGGCGTGCCAATCAGCAGAGCCACCGCCAGCAAAATATTGGCCGTGGTGATGTCCACCTTCAACGCTTGGGTGAGGAAGAACAGGGCATAGAACTGCCCGGTGTACCAAACCACCGCTTGACCCGCCGTCAGGCCCAGCAACGCCAAGATGACCACCTTGAGGTTCTTCCAGCGCCCGAAGGATTCAGACAGCGGCGCGCGCGACGTGCGTCCGTGCTCCTTCATGCGCTTGAACGCGGGGGACTCGTTCATCGACAGCCGAATGTAGACCGAGACCGCCAACAAGATGATCGACAGCAGGAACGGGATGCGCCAACCCCAATCGGCAAAGGCCGCTTCACCGACCAAAGTGCGCACCCCCAAGATGATCGAGAGCGACAGAAACAGGCCCATCGTGGCCGTGGTTTGGATCCACGAGGTGTACAGACCACGCTTACCGTGCGGCGCATGCTCAGCCACATAGGTGGCCGCTCCGCCGTACTCACCGCCCAGCGCCAGCCCTTGCATGAGCCGCAGCCCGATCAGGATCACGGGCGCCGCCACACCAATCGATTCATAGCCGGGCAGCACCCCGACAATGAAGGTGGACAAACCCATGATCAGGACTGTCACCAAAAACGTGTACTTGCGACCAATCATGTCGCCCAGCCGGCCAAAGACCAAGGCACCGAAGGGCCGGACGATGAAGCCTGCGGCAAACGCGAGCAAGGCAAAGATAAAAGCCGAGGTGCTGTCCAACCCCGTAAAGAACTGCTTGGCGATGATGGTCGCCAAAGAACCATAGAGGTAGAAGTCGTACCACTCGAACACGGTGCCGAGGGATGAGGCGAGAATCACCTTTCTCTCTTCTGCCGACATCGATTTGTGGGCGCTATTGCGAACGCGGCCAGCGGCACGGACCATGTGTTGTTCTCCTGAACGGTATGAAGAGCGGGGACCCCACGCACTTTTGAATGGGGGTCTGACCAAATCCTGACAGAACCACAAAGCAAGGGAAAGGCCTCAGCGCATATCTCTTCAGATGAAATCTGACTGAACTTCCCCTCAGAATTCTTAGTCGCGACGTCGCTGTAAACCCACTGAGGGCGCCGGATCATCCCAAGGCAACGCCAACGCAGCAGCGTCGCCACGCAGACACGCCGCAAGCAGCGGCAAGCTGTCTTGGCCCCAAAACTGCCGCCCGGCCAGCGGCCCATGACCCAGCACCTCGATCATCGGCACACCAAACAGACCGCGTTCGATCGCAGCTTCGGTTTCACGACGCAGTTGTTGCCGCACCGGATCACCCGCCGGATCGCGGCGCAGCTGCGCCTGCACTTGCTCACGCCAGCGCTGCAAGACGGCCGGATCGTCCGCCGCTTCGCCGCTGGTCCAGATCTGACGCAGGACCGTTTCACAGGCCCAGCGGCTGGGTGTTTCAGCCTCGTCGGCACAGGCCCACAACAAACGGGCCGCACCGAGCGGGTTGAACGGATGCCTGGCCGGGGGCCGAAAAGCCAACCCTTGGCCTTGCGCCAACCAGCGCACTTGGCGCCACAACCAAAGGCGCTTCGGCTCAATCTCGGCCGGTCCAAGCTGGCCCCAGTGGGCCAGCAGCGGCGCCAACAGGATCGGCCGGTACTCCACGCTGTGACTCAACCCGGCCAAGGCTTCCGGCAAGGCTTCGAAAGCCAGCCATGCGTAGGGTGAGAGCGGATCGAAGCAAAAGCGCAGCGGTGTCATGGGGTGGTGGGCGAATGATGTTGGCGCCAGATCACTCGGCGCGCCGGCAAGGTGCGGCAGATCTGCCGCCGGGCAGGTTCATCCAAACTTGACCAAGCAGCGATTTCATCCAAGGTGCGCAGACAACCCTCACACCAGCCCGTGACACCGTCCATGCGGCAAACGTTGACACAGGGACTGGTGATGCGGGCCTTGGCGGCGGGGGCTGAAGCCATGCTCATGCCTCGGCGGCCTTCTTGACCCCTTTTTTGGCAGCAGTCTTGCCCGGGACCTTGGCCGCACGCGGCTCGAACTCGAACACCACCTTGCCCTCTTTCTTGTCGTAAACCAAGAAAGCCTTGAAGGCCCGGCGGGTCTTGTTGGAGACAAAACCTTCCAGCAAATCGGTCTTGCCACTCGTCAGCAACTTGTGGATCTGCTCAGCCGTGATGGGTTGTTGCAGGATCACCGCACCGCTCTTGAAGTCGCAGGTGACGTGCGCGCCCACGGCGTGCTCGCAGACATAGTTGGTGCCGTGGGCGTAGACGTGGCCCTTGCACTTCGGGCAGGCCCCAAGACTTTGCTGGCCGGAGAAATCAATCGCTTCGCCCTCTTCTTCGGCCTTCTTCTCATCTTCTCCGAAGTCGAATTCAAGCTTCCAGTTGGCGATCTCGTCGTCACGCACCAGCTTCAACTCGGCCGTGAACGGCCAGCCGGCTTTGGAGCGAAAGCCTTCCAGCGGCCCGATGCGGTGATCGCGCAAAAAGGCGTCGGCCTCGCTCAGCTCAAAGCTGCGCCCAGCCGGGATCTTGGTGATCGAGAAGCCACAGCCCTCAGCCGCCCCCTCAGCGCCATCAACGCCCGAACAGGCAAAGCGGCGGTAGTTCTCCTTGACCACACCCCCGCAATTCGGGCACGGTGTGGCCAAAGTGGCGTAGTCCCCAGGAATCGTGTCGCGGTCGTACTCCTTGGCCTTGCGCACCACGCGCTCGGCCATCTCGGCAATGCCACGCATGAACTCAACACGACTAAGCTGGCCGCGCTCCATCTGTGCGAGCTGGTTTTCCCACTGGCCGGTCAACTCCGGCTTGGTCAGATCCTGCACATCCAAACCGCGCAGCAGCGTCATGAGCTGGAAAGCCTTGGCGGTGGCCATCAGGTCGCGACCTTCACGCAGCAGGTACTTCTCAGCGATCAAGCCTTCGATGATCGACGCGCGCGTGGCCGGGGTGCCCAAGCCCTTTTCGTGCATCGCCGCTTTGAGTTCTTCGTCGTCGATGAGCTTGCCCGCGCCTTCCATGGCAGAAAGCAGCGTGGCTTCGTTGTACCGTGCTGGGGGCTTGGTGCGCAGCGCCAAGGCTTGGATGTCGTCGTTGATCACCGTTTCACCAGGGCGCACTGCGACCAAGTTGGCGTCATCGCCTTGGGCTTCCTTACCGTAGACCGCCAGCCAGCCGGGCGTGACCAGCACCTTGCCGTTGGTCTGGAAATGCTGCTCTTTGCCAAAACCGGCCACCGCCACCGGCACCTTGGTGATACGGGTCGTGACCATGAATTCGGCCGACGGGTAAAAGACGGCCAAAAAGCGCTTGACCACCAAGTCATAAAGCTTGGCCTCGGGCTCGCTCAGGCTGCCGGGTGCTTGCAAGGTCGGGATGATGGCGAAGTGGTCCGAGATCTTGCTGTTATCAAACACGCGCTTGGTCGGCTTGACATAGCCCGCACTCAAGGCTTTGCGGGCATGCGGTGCCAACTCTTTAAGCAGCCCAGCAGAGCCTTCAGAAGCAATCATCTCGAAGGTCTGCTTGACCACATCGACGTAGTCCTCGGGCAGCGCGCGGGCATCGGTCCGGGGGTACGTCAGCACCTTGTGCTTTTCATACAGGGCCTGCGCCAACCCCAGGGTGTTTTTGGCCGAAAAGCCAAAGCGTGAGTTGGCCTCGCGCTGCAAGGTGGTCAGGTCGTAGAGCAGCGGGCTGGCCTGCGTGCTGGGCTTGGCCTCTTCGCTGACCATCCCGTTTTGGCCACGCACGGCTTCGGCAATCGCTTGGGCCTGCGTGAGATCCCAAAGCCGATCGGCCCGCCGGTCGCTGTCTTCGTCCTTCTTGAAGGTCGGATCCACCCACTTGGCGTCGTAAAGACCCGCGACCGCAGCAAAGCTGGCTTTGATCTCGGCGTAATCACGCGGCACATGCTTGCGAATCTTCTCTTCGCGCTCGACCACGATCGAGAGCGTCGGCGTCTGCACCCGGCCCACGGTGGTGAGGAAAAAGCCGCCGTCACGCGAGTTGAACGCCGTCATGGCACGCGTGCCGTTGATGCCGACCAACCAGTCGGCCTCCGAGCGGCTGCGGGCGGCGTCTGACAAGCCTTGCATCTCGGCATCGGAGCGCAGCTTCTGGAAGCCATCACGGATGGCTTGCGGCGTCATGCTTTGCATCCACAGACGCTGCACCGGTTTGTTCAGCTTGCCCTTGCCGCCGTCGGCGTATTGGACGATCAAGCGAAAAATCAATTCACCTTCACGGCCTGCGTCGCAGGCGTTGATCAGGTGGGTCACGTCCTTGCGCTTGATGAGTTTGACCACCGCCGCCAAGCGCGCCTTGCCCTTGTCGATCGGCTCCAAGTCAAAGTGCGGCGGGATGACCGGCAGGTGGTTGAAGCTCCACTTGCCACGCTTGACATCAAATTCCTCCGGGGCCTTGATCTCGACCAAATGGCCGACCGCCGAGGTCACGATCCACTGATCGTTCTCGAAGTGGTCGGCCAATTTTTCAAACTTGCCCACCACCGGCGTGAGGGCGCGCACGATGTCTTGTGCGACCGATGGTTTTTCGGCGATGACGAGAGACTTGCTCATAGTTTTCTGTTCTTTAGAATTCGAGCCTCGCGCGCGCTTGCGCGCATGCCCACACCCACCAATCTACTCAAAGTTCCAGCCCCTGGCCGAGCATGCCCTCCACATATCGCGCACGTCGCATTCAGGTACGCCGCTCCAAGGTCCATGGCCGGGGGGTTTTTGCCTTGATCAACATCCCTGCGGGTGCGTGGATCATCGAGTACATCGGTGAAGTGATCGACTGGCCCGAGGCGCTGCGTCGTCATCCGCACGATCCTGCGCAGCCAGACCACACCTTCTACTTCCACATTGACGACAGCCGGGTGATCGACGGCGGGGTGCGGGGCAACTCCTCACGCTGGATCAACCACGCCTGCGCGCCCAACTGCGACACCGAGGACGATGGCGGGCGCATCCACATCCGGGCGCTGCGTGACATCGCGGCCGGCGAGGAACTCACCTTCGACTACCGCCTGAGCATCGACGAGCGCTACACCGCCGCACTCAAACAGCGTTACGCCTGCCGCTGCGGCGCCCCAACCTGTCGCGGCACCCTGCTCGCACCCAAAGCCAAGCGAAAGCCCCGACTGTGAATGACGTGAATGGTGTGAACTGGCGGGCCGAAGATCTCTGGCTAGCCTTAGAGCCCCTTTGCCCCGGACTCAGCATCGAGGTGCTGCCTGAAACGGCGTCCACCAACGCCGCACTGCTTGAACGCGCGCGCTTGGGCGACCCAGCGCCCTGCCTGATGGTGGCGGAGCGTCAAACCGCCGGACGGGGCCGCATGGGCCGCTCTTGGTGGTCAGAGCCCGGTGACTCACTGACCTTTTCCTTGGGCTTGCCCTACGCCCCACAAGACTGGTCCGGTCTGTCGCTGGCCGTCGGCGTGGCACTGGCCGACGCTTTAGAGCCCCAACCGGGCACCTCGCCACGCTTGGGGCTGAAATGGCCGAACGATCTGTGGCTACGAAACAACGATCCAAGCGACCTCAGCGCCCATAAATTGGGCGGCATCTTGATCGAGACCCTGATGCTGCCCCACGCTCAGCGCTGGCTGGTCATCGGCGTGGGTCTGAACATCGCCGCCCAACCCACACACCTCCCAGACACCCCCTTCAACACTGGCTACGCCGGCCTGCAAAGCCTAGATACCGCTCTGGATGCCCCCACAGCCTTGCACCGCTTGGCCGCACCCTTGCTCCAAGCACTCCAGAGCTTCGAACATCAGGGCTGGGCGGCCTTTCAGGCACGCTTCGCCGCCCGGGATGTGCTGGCCGGATGCATCGTTCAAGCCGGCCCCTCGATTCAAGGTCGAGCCGCTGGAACCGACCACGAAGGCGCCTTGCTCGTGCATACTGCCAGCGGCATTGAAACCATCCACAGCGGAGAAGTGAGCGTTCGACCATGCTGAGAGGGCTGGTTCTTTTTTTATTGATCGCCAATTTGGCGTTCTTCACCTGGACGCAAGGGCATCTGACCCGCGTCTTGGGCATTGATCCGTTGGGCGACCGTGAACCCGGTCGCGTGCAACAACAGGTCCACCCCGAAGCCGTGCAAATTCAGCCCCAAAGTCCTTCATCGGACCAAGGCGGACCGCTGGCTTGCTTGGAAGCCGGTCCGTTCAGCACCGCTGAACTTGAACAAGCGGTGACGATTCTCAAAACCAGCATCGATTCACACCAGTGGACCGTGCAAACGCGCGACATCCCGGGCCGATGGATCCTCTACATGGGGCGCTATCCCAGTCGAGAGGTGATGCTGCGCAAAGCCGAAGAACTCCGGCGACTCGACGTCACGCAAGTCGACGAAGTTCGCGACATCCCCGAACTGATCTTTGGCTTATCGCTGGGTGATTTCCAGCGTTTAGAAGCGGCTGAGGATGCGTTGATGCACTTCAACACCAACCGCGTTCGCAGCGCACGCATCGTGCAGATTCTGCCGCCCGGCCTCGCCCACACCCTACGCATCACCGCTGCGGATGCCGCCATCCAGACCCGCATCACCGCGCTGCGTATGGCCTTGGGTGCGCGCGCTTTTCAAGCCTGCAAAACCCGCTGAGCTGACAGCCTCAGCGGTCGCCCCGCTGCGACGGCCCCTCCAGCAGCGCCACCGATTTCACCTGCACCCACAACGACTGCCCGAGCGTAAGGCTCAGTGCCGCCGCCGAGCGCCGTGTCAAGCTCGCCAAGATCGGGCTTTGGCCCTGACTGGATGCGCCCTTCGCACCCACCATGAGTCGCACCCGCAGCAAGCCGGGATGCTCATCGTCGGCCAACGCGTCCACGCAAGCGGGCAGCATGTTCAAGATGCTGCTGCCCGGCGAGGCATCGAGCGCCAGACTGACATCGCGCGCCAGCACACGCACACGCACCGCGCGGCCCAACGCCAGCCCGCTATCGCGGGTCCACACCACCCCACCGGCAAAGTCGATGCGCAGCAAATGCCAAGCCGCATCGCGCTCAGCCACCACCCCCGACAACACCACCCCCGCGTCCTCGCCCAGCCGGATCGGCAGATCGAGCCGAGCCAGCGTGGCCGCCAAAGGCCCGGCAGCCTGCACGCGACCCTCGGCCATCACCACCAAGTGATCCGCCAACCGCGCCACCTCGTCAGGCGCGTGGCTGACGTAGATCAGCGGGATCTGCAACTCATCGCGCAGCCGCTCTAGGTAGGGCAGGATGTCTTGCTTGCGGGCCACGTCCAGCGCGGCCAAAGGCTCATCCATCAACAGCAGGCGCGGACTGACCGCCAAAGCGCGCGCGATCGCCACCCGTTGGCGCTCACCGCCTGAGAGGCGCGCAGGATGACGCGCCAGCAGCGGCTCGATGCCGAGCAACTCAATGGCATGATCCAGACTCAGGTCGGACGCACTGTGACGCCGCCGCAGGCCGTAGCGCAGATTGCCCAACACCGAGAGATGCGGGAAAAGACTCGCCTCTTGGAACACATAACCCAGCGCCCGCCGATGGGTCGGCACCCACGTCGTGGTGTCTTGCCAAAGCTCACCCTCAAAACGCAGCCGACCTTGAGGCACGCGCTCCAGCCCAGCCAAACAACGCAACACGCTGGTTTTGCCCGAACCCGAAGGCCCGAAGAGCGCCGTCACGCCCCGACTCGGCAGGGTCAGATCCACGTCGAGGCCGAAACCCGGCCAGTCGATCTTGAAACGGGCCTCGATGCTCATCGGCCCATACCCATCCCTATGCCCGCGCGGGTGCGAGCCCGCGCTTGCCAAGCGTAGAGGCTGAGCAGCACCGCAAACGCAAACACCAACATCACCGCCGCCAGCCGGTGCGCATCGGCATATTCGAGCGCCTCCACGTGGTCGTAAATCTGCACCGACACCACCCTCGTGAGGCCGGGCACATTGCCGCCGATCATCAGCACCACACCAAACTCCCCCACCGTGTGGGCAAAGGTGAGCACGCAGGCGCTGACAAACCCCGGCAGCGCCAAGGGCGCCACCACACTGAAAAAAGCATCCAGCGGTGCAGCACCCAAGGTGGCCGCGACTTCCAGCGGGCGCTCGCCCAGCGCTTCGAAAGCGTTTTGCAGCGGCTGCACCATGAAGGGCAGCGCGTAGACCATCGAGCCCAGCACCAGCCCCCAGAACGTGAACGGCAGCAAACCCCAGCCCAAGGTTTGGCTCAAGCGCCCGACCCAGCCCTCGGGCCCCATGGCGATCAGGAGATAAAAGCCCAGCACCGAAGGCGGCAGGACCAGCGGCAGCGCCACCAGCGCACTCACCGGCCCCTTCCACCACGCACGGCTGCGCGCCAAGCCCCAAGCGATGGGTGTGCCCACGACCAAGAGCAGCAGCGTCACCACCGCCGCCAGCCGCAGCGTCAGCCCAAGGGCTTGAAGATCACCGTCATGCAGCATCGGCTTGTATCCGCTCAGATCGACTCATCGGCCATAGCCATAGGCGCGCAACAGCGTTTGGGTTTTGTCGGTTTTCAAGTACGCCAGCAGCGCCTCAGCCGCGACGTTACCCCGGCCTTTGGCGAGCAACACCGCATCTTGGCGGATGGGGCGGTGCAGCTTGGCCGGCACGATCCAAGCCGAACCACCGGCATTCAAAACACCGTCCTTCATCACTTGCGACAACGCAACAAAGCCCAGCTCAGCGTTGCCGGTGCTGACGAATTGATAGGTCTGGGCGATGTTCTCGCCCTGCACCAGCTTGGGCTGGACCGCCGCCAGCACACCCATGCCGCTCAAAACCTCCATGGCCGCAGCGCCATAGGGGGCCAACTTCGGCGCAGCGATGGCCAACTTTTGAAAGGCCCCCTTGGCCAACACCTCGCCCTTGGCATCCACCAGCCCGGCTTGGGCCGACCACAACACCAAGGTGCCCAAGGCGTAGGTGAACCGACTCCCCGGCACCGTCAGACCGTCTTTTTCCAGCTGCACTGGTTTTTCGTCATCGGCCGAAAGCAGCACCTCAAACGGCGCGCCGTGCTTGATCTGCGCATAGAACTTGCCCGAAGCGCCGAAGGACATCCGCACCGTGTGGCCCGTCTCGCGCTCGAACGCCACCGCCATCGCCTGCATCGGGGCGGTGAAGTTGCTGGCCACCGCGACTTGGACCTCAGCAGCTTGGGCGGGCAAAAGCCCCCCCCCAACCAGCGCCCACCCAAGCCACCTCATGACGATCAGTGTCGATGTTTTCATGGGCCGGGAGTCTATCGGCTTGAGCCGATGACGGCAGAACGGTGGCCTGCGGGTTTATCCGCAATGAAAGTTGTTCGTCACCCGCGCTGAAAATCTTTCGTTTGTCATCCCGGTACGAGACCCGGACCATCGCGCGCATTCACTCTCTCTTCAGGCCCTTAGGAGGCAACCGATGACGTGGCAACAGATCTACGACCCCCTGGGCAACATGGCCCTTTCCACCTTGCTGGCTGCTGTGCCGGTGGTGGTGATGCTGGTGGGACTTGGCTTCCTGCACCTCAAAGCCCACATCGCTGCGGGTGCCGGTTTGGTGGCTGCGCTGGCCATCGCCGTCTTCGTCTACGGCATGCCCATGGGCATGGCGGGCAACGCTGCGCTGCTCGGGGGCTTGACCGGCCTGCTGCCGATCGGCTGGATCGTGCTCAACATCATCTTTTTGCACCAGCTCACGGAACAAAACGGCAGCTTCCAGATCCTGCAAGACTCGATTGCCGGCATCACCGAAGACCGCCGGTTGCAACTGCTGCTGATTGCCTTTGCCTTCGGGGCGTTCTTTGAAGGTGCTGCCGGCTTCGGCACCCCCGTGGCCGTGACCGCCGCGATCCTGATCGGGCTGGGTTTCTCGCCGCTGGCCGCCTCGGGCCTGAGCTTGATCGCCAATACCGCCCCGGTGGCCTACGGTGCGCTGGGCACGCCGGTGATCACGCTGGCCAAGGTGCACGGCTACGACGTGATGGCCCTGTCAGCGATGGTGGGTCGTCAGCTGCCGCTGTTCTCGCTCTTGGTGCCGTTCTGGCTGATCTGGGCCTTTGCGGGGCGCAAGGCGATGTGGGAGATCTGGCCGGCCATTTTGGTCACCGGGCTGAGCTTCGCCATCACCCAGTTCTTGGTGTCGAACTACATCGGGCCGGAACTGGTGGACGTGATCGCCGCCATGGTGTCGATGATCTGTTTGGTGAGTTTCCTGCGCATGTGGCAGCCCAAGACCATCTGGCGCTCGGTCTCGCTCAAAGGCCATGAACAAGACGGCGGCGAAGGCCACGTGGCCCAAGCACCGCGCCGTCACCCGCGCAGCGACGTGATCCGGGCTTGGCTGCCGTGGATCATCCTGACCGTGTTTGTCTTCATCTGGGGCCTGCCCGACGTCAAGAAGTTCTGGAACGGCATCTGGGCACCGGCCTTCCCGATCGACGGCTTGCACAACCTGATCGAAAAGATGCCGCCCGTGGTGCCCTCCCCGCGCAAGGAAGCAGCGGTCTACACCCTCAACTTGCTCTCAGCCACCGGCACCGGCATCTTCTTGGCCGCCTTGGTCGGTGGACTGGTGATGAAGTACAACCCGCTGCAACTGCTGGCCACCTTTGGTCGGACCTTCTGGCTGGTGCGCTACTCGCTGATCACCATCGTGCTGATGCTGGCCTTGGGCACGCTGACGCGCTACTCCGGCACCGACACCACCTTGGGCTTGGCCTTCGCCAACACCGGCGTGCTCTACCCCTTCTTCGGCACCTTGATGGGCTGGATCGGCGTGGCGCTGACGGGCTCGGACACCGCCTCGAACGTGCTCTTTGGTGGCATGCAAAAGGTGGCGGCTGAACAGCTGGGGCTGTCACCCAACTTGATGGGTGCGGCCAACAGTTCCGGCGGGGTGATGGGCAAGATGATCGACGCCCAGTCGATCGTGGTGGCTTCGACCGCCACGCGCTGGTTCGACCATGAAGGCGACATCCTGCGCTACGTGTTCTTCCACTCGATCGCCTTGGCCTGCTTGGTGGGCGTGTACGTCACCCTGCAAGCCTATGTCTGGCCCTTCTCGCTGATGGTGATTCGTTGAGATGACGTCAAGCAAAGGTGGAGCGCAACCAATCGGTGAAGGCGGCCACCTCGGGCCGAGGGGCGAGGTCGCGCTCCACCAACACGTGATAGGTGTTGGTGGAGGGCACCTCCAGATCGGGGAACAAGAGGATCAACTGCCCGTCCCGGATCCAGCGCTCGGCGATGCGCCGCGAACACACCGCCAAGCCCAAACCGCTGGCGGCGGCTTCAAGCAAGGCACCCAAGTCGGTAAAGATCGTGCCACGCTGTGGCTCGGGCCAAGGCAAGCCTGCGGCCCGAAACCACGGCAACCAAGGCACCAAGGGACTGCGCAGCAGCTCCAGCCCGGCCAGCTCGGCGGGCCGCGTCACCGCAGGGTGGCGTTGCACAAAGGCCGGCGAAACCAGCACATCGAGCCGGTCGTCGTACAGCTTGACCGTCAACCGCTCGTCGAACAGGCCGCTGCCGAAGCGAATATCCACATCGTGGCGTTCGGGTCGGTCTTGCATCGGCGCACCAATCGCCAGCTCAATCTCGATGTCCGGCCACAGTCGCTGGAACTCGGGCAGACGCGGGATCAGCAAATTGCGCGCGAAAGTCGGCGGCGTGCCCACGACCAAGCGCACCACGTCATCGTGCGGATTGCTGCGCGACAGGCTGGCAAGCCGGTCGAAGGCTTCCCGCACCCCCACCAAGCAGTGCTGACCAGCGTCGGTCAGCCGAACGCCGCTGGCGGTCCGTTCAAACAACTGTTCACCCAACTGGGCTTCGAGCTGTCGAATGCGATGGCTGATGGCGCTGGGCGTGATGCAAAGCTCGGCCGCTGCCGGGGCAAAACCACCCAAGCGAGCCGCGCTCTCAAACGCCAGCAGCGCATGGATGGGTGGAAGTCGACGCAATCGGGCCATGGTGCTTTGCTCTGTCAGCAAGTGCTGGGCCCGGGATTCTAGGATGCACCCCATGAATGCGCTCCCACTCCAAAACCCGAGACCCCGTCCAACTCGGGTGTACGTTTTTGCCACCTGCGTGGTCGATCTGATGGCGCCGCAAGCCGGCATGGACGCCATCGAGCTGATTCGCAGCGCCGGCATCGAGATCGAATTCCCCCAAGCCCAAAGCTGCTGCGGTCAACCCGCGTGGACCAGCGGCTACACCGAAGAGGCCCGCCGCGTGGCGCGCTCGCAGCTGGATCTGTTCCCCGAACCTTGGCCGATCGTGGTGCCCTCCGGCTCCTGCGCCGGGATGATGGTGCACCACTGGCCCCGGCTCCTCGCCGACGACCCCGAGCTGTTGAAACGCGCGCAAGACATCGGCGCACGGGTGGTCGAGTGGAGTGCTTTTATCCACGACTTGGCTCACGACGGGCTCAGCCCCGCAAGCGCTCAACGCCGCGAGCCGGTCAAGGTGGCGCTACACACCAGCTGCTCGGCGCGGCGCGAGATGGGCAGCCACGTACCCAGTGAAGCGCTGCTGCGCGCCCTGCCCGGCGTGGAGCTGGTGCAGCAAGCGCGCGTGACCGAATGCTGCGGCTTCGGCGGCACCTTCTCGGCACGGCATCCGGCGATCTCGGGCGCGATGGTGTCCGACAAGCTCGAAGCCTTGCGCGACAGCCGTGCCGACGTGGTGGTCAGCGCCGATTGCGGCTGCCTGCTCAACTTGCACCACGCCGCTGAAAAGCGCCGCGAGGCCAGCAAATCGGGTGAGACCCTGCCGCGCTGTGTGCATCTGGCCAGCTTCCTGCGCGAACGCGTGCTCGGCAGCACCGAGGCCGCGCAACAGGTCACCGATTGAGAGCCGCCATGACTGCATCGACGTCCATCCCCGCCCGCAGCGCCATCCTCGGCCGTCTGCGTGCCGCCGCTCCCGAGCAGCCGCTGCCCACACCGGATTTGACGGCCTATCACCAAGGGCCTTTCGGCCAAGGTGCCTCGGGCGATCTGCTGACGGCCTTCGAAACGGCCGCCCAAGGCTGGCGCGCCGAGGTGCTGCACGCTGACCCCACAACGTGGGCCACCACCGTGCGCGAGGCCTTGGACCGCCACGGCTGCCGCCGCGTGGCCATCGGCGCGGGAGGCCCGCAGCACGCCGAGCTTGTTCCGGCGCTGTCTGGACTGGCGCTGCGCCGCTTCGATCAACCGCTGGAGCAGTGGAAAGCCGAGTTGTTCGACACCATCGACGCCGGCATCACCAGCGCCTTGGCTGGCGTGGCCGATACCGGCAGCCTGATCCTGCAACCAGGCCCGGCTGAGCCGCGCACACTCTCGCTCGTACCGCCGCTGCACATCGCCGTGCTACGGTCCTCGACGATCTTCGCCAGTCTGGCCGCCGCGATGGCGACGCTCCACCCCGAAGCCGACATGCCCACCAACCTGCTCTTGGTCAGCGGCCCGAGCAAAACCGCCGACATCCAGCAGGTGCTGGCCTACGGCGCCCACGGCCCCAAGCAGCTGGTGATCGTGCTGATTCATGATCCCAAGGAGGTCCGGCCATGACGTCCACCGCACCGCTCCATTTCGTCGATCCGCGCCAGTTCAAGGCCAACACCCGCGTCGCAGTCGATGACGCGCATTTGCGGCGCAGTTTCCGCAGCGCGATGGATTTCCTGCAAACCAAGCGCGCCGGACACTTTGGCGATGTGGCGACCTTCGAGTCGTTGCGCGGCGTGGGCGAGGCAATCCGCCAGTACAGCCTCTCGAAGCTGCCGGATCTACTCGAACAGCTCGAAGCCAACCTCATCCAGCACGGTGTGCAGGTGCATTGGGCCGAGACGCCGGAGCAGGCCAACGCGATCTTTTTGGCCATCGCCCAGCAGCATCAGGCCAGCGGCATGATCAAGGGCAAGTCGATGGTCAGCGAGGAAATCGAGCTGAATCACCGCATGCAAGCGCATGGCATCGACTGTCTGGAATCGGACATGGGCGAGTACATCGTGCAGCTTGCTGATGAGCGGCCCAGCCACATCATCATGCCGGCGATCCACAAGACCAAGCAGCAGATCGCGCAGCTCTTTGAAGAGAAAATCCCCGACACGCCCTACACCGAAGATGTGGACACGCTCATCGCCACCGGCCGGCGGGTGCTGCGCGGCGCATTTCGTGACGCCAAGATCGGCGTGTCAGGGGTGAACTTCCTCGTGGCCGAAACCGGCTCCTTGGTGCTGGTCGAAAACGAAGGCAATGGCCGCATGTGCACCACCGTGCCAGAGGTGCACATCGCCATCACCGGCATCGAGAAAGTGGTGGAACGCTTCGAGCACGTGCTGCCGCTCTACAGCCTGCTGACCCGCTCGGCCACCGGGCAGGCGGTGACAACCTATCTCAACGTCATCACCGGACCGCGCCGCGAAGGTACCGAATCGCCCGAACTCGACGGGCCTCGGGAAATGCATCTGGTGCTGCTCGACAACGGTCGCAGCCAAGCCTATCGCGATGCCGATTTCCGCCCGACGCTGCAATGCATCCGCTGCGGTGCTTGCATGAACCACTGCCCGGTCTACGCCCGCATCGGCGGGCTGGCCTACGGCACGACCTATCCGGGGCCGATCGGCTCGATCATCTCGCCGCATCTGCTGGGCTTGGATCCCACCCAAGACCTGCCCACCGCCAGCAGCTTGTGCGGTGCTTGCGCCGAGGTCTGCCCCGTGGGCATCCCGATTCCTGATCTGTTGCGCCAGCTGCGTCGGGCTGCCAAGCACGACGCCGACCCCGGCCATGCCCCGCTGGCCGGTCAAGCCAGTGCCAAGGACTGGAAGGAAGCCTTGGCGTGGCGGCTTTGGGCATGGCTCAACACCCACCCTTGGCTGTACCGCACCACCATGGGCTTGGGCCGACGCCTGCGCGCCTTCACCCCCACCCACCAAGCCGGCTGGACCGCCCACCGCACACCCATGCGTTTGGCCAAGCGGGGCCTCCGACAACGGCTGAAGCGCTAAAACCACCCCAGCCAGCCACCGCAGAAATCCACCCACCGACTCTGGCAGACTTGGCAAAAATCAAGGTAGGCCTCATCAAGAAAGGTCATATTGCGGATGGTTTGAAATCGATGGGTGGGTATTTCCGTGAAAAGCAATCGATTGCTACTGATTTTTAGGGGCTGTTGGGTCTTGTTGATGGCCATCAGCATGGCCTCGGCCACCTTGGCCCGACCGGTACAGATGGATGTTCTGGCGTATCGCCATGACTCGGAGATGCCGGATCGATTTGACAGCCTGATCCGCCAGCTGAACCAAGCCTTTCCTGAACATCATTTCCAGCTGCGGTTTTGCACCTATCCCGAACTGGAAGACGATCTCCGCCAAGACAAAGCGGATTTCATCCTCACCAACCCGGGTCATTATTTCGTGGTGTCGGAGCGCTTCGCGCTCAGCGCGCCCTTGGCCACTTGGGTCCATCCTGGCCCGGAGCCGTTGTCGGTTTTTGGCGGCGTCATCGTGGTCCGAGCTGATCGACACGATCTCCAGACCATCAGGGATTTGAAAGAGCACCGGGTCGCGGCCGTGACGCGATCGTCCTTTGGTGGGTTCATGGCCCAAGCCTTTGAGGCTGAACAGGTGGGCCTGAGCTATGACCACGACTTCACCGTCGAGTTTGTCGGCACACCCCATGATGCGGTGATCCGCGAAGTGATGGCTGGCCGGGCAGATGCCGGCTTTGTCCGTACCGGCGTGGTCGAAAGCATGATCCGTGATGGCCAGTTGCAGGCCACGGATCTGCGCATCCTGCCGGCACCCACGATAGAGCCCCAGCCCCCTTCCGGAACACCCTTGCGAAACACCCGTTTCCAACGCTTTCCCCTGCACGTCTCAACACGGCTCTACCCGGAATGGCCGCTGGTGGCGCGCAACCGGATTGAGGAGGATCTCGCGCGACGCCTGACCGCCGTTGTCCTTGGACTGGCCACACCAGCCTCGTCGGGTCAGATGCCCTATTTCACGGTTCCAAGTCGTTATGACCCGACCGAGAACGTGCTGCGAACGCTGCGGCTGCCGCCGTTCGATCACATGCCAGCCTTCACGGTGGTCGATATTTGGTCGCGTTATCCATGGCAAATCGCGGTGACTTCGGGCTTGGTGCTCACAGTGATGCTGTTGTCGATCTGGTTGATCCACACCAATCAAACCCTCACGCTCAAGCGGGCGCGCATCCAGAAAGAAATCGAGCAACGCCAGAATCTGCTGGAAACCATGAATGAAGGGGTTTACGAGCTGGATTCGACGGGCCGATGTGCCGTGATCAATACGGCGGCCCTACAGATGCTGGGGTACGAGCGCAGCGAACTGATCGGGCAGGATATCCACCAGCGGATCCATCACCATCACGAGGATGGAACGGAATATTCGGCACAGGCCTGTCCCGTCCTGAAAACCCGGTTCGATGGCCTATCTCGCAATGTTGAAGACTGGTTTTTTCGTCGCACAGGGCAGGGCTTCCCGGTGGCCTTGCGGGTATCCGCCCATCCCAGTACGACTGGACCGCATGCGGTGGTGGTGGTCTTCCACGACATTTCCGCGCAACGCGAAAAAGAGCAACACATCCACCATCTGGCTTATCACGATGCCTTGACCGGCCTGCCCAACCGTGCCTTGTTCATGGATCGGCTGGAGCAGGGGCTGAACCTGTCACGCCGTGTCGGTGATCGGATGGCGCTGATCTTCATCGATCTGGATCGATTCAAACCCATCAACGACACCCACGGCCATCAGGCTGGCGATCGGTTGCTGGTGCAAGTCGCCAGTCGGCTACAGGCTTGCCTGCGACAGTCCGACACAGCGGCCCGAGTCGGCGGGGATGAATTCATCGCGCTACTGCACGGCGTCAAAGAACCGGAGGATGCCGAGGCCGTGGCGCAAAAGATCCGTTTCAGGCTTCAAGAACCTTTTGACTTGGGCGCCGGCTTGGTGGTCCAGATCTCCGCCAGCATCGGCGTCGCCTTGGACTTGGACGGACTCCTTGATGCCGAGAGCCTGCGCGCGCAGGCTGACCAAGCCATGTATCAATCCAAAGATAGCGGCGGTGATCGGGTCACGTTGTCCTGATCCGCCACACTGCCTCTTCGTGACCGCTGGCGTAGTGGTGGTGGGTGAGTTCGGGGTTGCGATTGATCAGCGCACGGGCGTAGAGCGGGTGGCGCATGCTGCGAACTTCATGTTCTAAGGTGAGCAGCACGCCCCCGCTGTCGAGATCGATCAGATCCTGAAAACGGTACTGGCTGAGGTTGCTTTCCTCGCTGATCAAGCCGCGCGCCACCAAGCGCTGATGCACACCCGAAAAATCGGCCACGGTGATCTGGATGTGGTGACCGTCATAGGCGGGCAAGGGCTGTGTGGTTTCACGCAGCACAAGGCCTTCGCTGATCCCCATAGGAATGTGGACCACCGGCGTATTGCCGTCGTTATCCGTCGCCAATTTGGCCTGATTGCCCAATATTTCGCGGTAAAAGCGGGCCAGTGAGACAGCCGATCCTGGCGGAATATCGATCTCAACATAGGGCATACCGAGCAAGATGCGACCAAAACGCGCCGCGTCAGGTGCATGGATGCGCATTGGATTGCCCCAAGGGCACACCACATCCACCGTCGCGGGGTCCACCGCACTGAAACGGAAGCAAGTCCCAACCAAACGCGGCTGGATGCGCTCCAACCGCGCGAGCAAAGCGCCCAGATCGGGCATCACCAGCCCCACTCGGCCACGCAGCACTTGAGCGGTGCCTGTGGGCAAGTGAAACTGCGTTGCGCCGACATTTATCCACAAGTTATCCACACCCGTATTCAGGTACGGATCACGCGTCAGACCCAAGCCCATGACATAGAAGATGAGCGCCTGCTGCTGATCGGGCACACACACGTTCAGATGTCCAAACTCAACGATGTTGCCAACGTCTTGGCTGCTGCGGTCAAAGAACGTCATGGTTTCAGCCCTCCTAAATGCGGATGTCGGTGTGATACCGGGTCGATTTGGTCAAGGCTTCTTGGGCACGCAGTTCGTCCTTGACCACCGCCAAGGCATCACGCACACGCTGCACCATCACCGAGTCACCATGGGTCGCAAGCAGCAACTCCTCGGTGGCCCGCGTCATCGCCACATACAGCAGCCGTATTTCTTCATCCAGCGCCTCGCTGCGCATCGGCATGACTTGCAAGCCAGCCACCACCACCACGGGGAACTCCAAGCCCTTGGCCGCATTCAAGGTCAACACCTTGATGCTCGACTCGCCCCAATCGATGTGCTGAAAACCCCGCTGCCCCATCGACTGAACTGGCAATCCATGGCGCACCAACGCAGCCTCAATGGGCGGCATCAAAAATTTGGCCCGGCACAACACCGCCAAATCTTGCAGGGGCCGCCCCTCGGCGTGGGCCCGGGCCAAGCGATCGGCAATCAGCATGGCCTCGGTCTCCGCATCCCGAGCCTCAATCAGCTGGGGCATGGCCCCTCGCCGACCGCCGCTGGCTGGGGCAACGCGTTGCATGCTGTCGTCTGTCACCCCGTCCATCCCTCCTGGGGCCACTTCTGAGGGCGGCAGCAAGGACTGGGCCAAACGCATCGATGTGGCCAACACTTCGGCGGTATTGCGATAGTTGGTGCGCAACCAGTAGGTTCGACCCCGCGCCTCAATGCCCACACTGGCAAAGCTAAACAACCGCCGCGCCTTTTGATGCCGCGATTGAGCGTCGTCGTACACCACCAACAAGTGCTGGGTCACAGGATCGACCATCCGAACCACCATCCGGAGCCAAAGATCGTCGAAGTTATGCGCTTCATCGACCAACAGTGCGGTGTAGAGATCTGAAGGCACCACACCTTCCGTCATCGCGCGGTCCACCGTGCGTGGCAAAAGGTCCAAGTAATCCACCGCCCGACGATCCGTCGGCACGGTCAAGGCACAAGAGCGCACCAAGTCTTCGCACCAAGCATGGAAGGTCCGAACTTGCACACGTTCATCGATCCCCCGAGCGCGCAAAACCGCCTCAAGGCGCCCGGCCAACATCCGGCTGTAACAAAGGATCAGCACAGGCCGATCGGGCCAAGCTTGGGTCATCAACTGCTGGGCGCGATAGATCAGGATCATCGTCTTGCCCGACCCCACCGCACCATGGATGACGCGATGCCCATCTCCCAACGTCCGAACCAGTTGCTCTTGCTTCAGGTCAAGCACTTGCATCAGTTCAGGCACGCTCGACGGGGGAGGCACGGTATCAAAGTGATCGGCGACTTGGTGACCCAACAAACGATTGACAGCGACCGGCGGCCCCCCCAGATCCACGTCAAGCACCTCATCGATCACCGTGCATAACGCATCACCCTCCGTCTCGGCAACCATGGCTGCCATGCCAAAACCCGAGGGATAGGCCAAGGCCGAGGTGGCGACATGGTCCATGGACGATGCCGTCAAAAACGGCTGAACCCGCATTTCTGGATAAAGATGCCAGCGGATACGGTCACGTTGCGGCAAAGTCAAGGTACTTGGATAGTGCACCGTACACATGCCCCACAAACGCTGCACGAAGGTCACCGCATCGACATCATCCGCAACGTCTTCATCAATCAGCGTTCTTCTTGCCGGAAAAATGGCTTTCATTTGCGAATTTGTCGCATCGTTCAAATCAGCAGCACGCCAGTTCGGCAAGGCCAAACCCCAGCCATAGGGAAACATCAACTTGCCACTGAAAGAGCCGCCACCACGCACCAAGCTGGGATCAACTTGCATCAAGGCCACCATGGCAAGGGTTTCTTCGCGAACCCGACGCAGTGGTGAGACGGTGGTCGATAGACCTTGTGGCACCACCAGTTGAAGCCGATCTCGATCCATCGCCTGGATTTGCACCCGCGTCCAGTCCCGGATCTCTAAGAGCAGCAACCCCCAACGAGGACTGAGCACCAAGAAATTGGGGGCATAGCCACGGGGACCCATGGGCAAGTTGTGCCACACCAAATAGTCGTCTTCGAGACAACGCCGCAATTGATGCAACACCCGCCGCTCGGCCGGAGTACAACGGCGGTCGATATGGGTAAGTCCCTGAGGAAAGATCGCCATGGGCTGGAAGAAGGTCAGGCCGTAGAAGTCGAGGTCTGCCGAGGGTTCGCGACGCCAAGCTGAGGAAAGAAATGTAGAGGAAGCTGTTCTACCCCCCTCAAAGATGGTGAGCATCCCCCCATCACAGCCCCATAGATCGTGAATAAAAGCACAAATTGCAAGCAATTGTCCAACAACATCCCCCGCCAAAGGCAACAAATTCACCCGGCCCCGGAGCTCTGTGACCAGAACACTTTTGCCACGCCTGTCATAGAATCGCCGCCCCGTGACCCGGCTTTGCCATACCTCTTCACCATGACTTACAGCGTCAAGGAAATCTTCTACACGTTGCAAGGTGAAGGCGCCAATACCGGCCGACCGGCCGTGTTTTGTCGATTCACAGGTTGCAACCTGTGGACAGGTCGAGAGGACGATCGTCCCACAGCCATCTGCGCATTCTGCGATACCGATTTCGTCGGCACAAACGGTGACGGTGGGGGCAAGTTCGATGCGGCCCATGAGCTGGCAGACACCATCACCCTGCACTGGACCCGAACCGCCGGACAAGACCCTGTCAGCACAGCCATGCGCTTGGTGGTGCTGACAGGGGGCGAACCCTTGCTGCAAGTGGACGCAGCGCTGATCGACGCTCTGCACACCAGAGGTTTCCAGATTGCCGTCGAAACCAATGGCAGTCTTGAGGCCCCCTGCGGATTGGATTGGATCTGCGTCAGCCCCAAAGCGGGTGCGCCATGGCGCCAAAAGCAGGGCCATGAACTGAAACTGGTTTATCCACAGGCTGGACTGAACCCTTCCGATCTTGAAGCTCGCATGCTGGCAGGTGAGTTGCACTTCGAGCATTGCTACTTGCAAGCCATGGACGGCATCGACCAGGCCAACAACATCGAAGCAGCCGTGGCTTACTGCATGAAGCATCCACGCTGGCGTTTGAGCCTGCAAACCCACAAAATCTTGTCTATCCGATAGATCTCTGACAGAAAAGGCTCACGCGCGTGCTGACCATCACCAAACGACTGGAATTCGACGCCGGCCATCGCATTCCCGACCACAAGAGCCAATGCCGCAATCTGCACGGTCACCGCTATGTGCTTGAAATCACCCTCCAAGGTGAACCCGTCAACCGGCCAGGTCACAGCGATCACGGCATGTTGATGGACTTCAGTGAAGTCAAGACCATCGCCAAAACGCACTTGGTGGATCGCTGGGACCACGGTTTTCTGGTCTACGAGGGTGACAGCGTGATCATGCCGCTGCTGACCCAGATCCCCGGCCACAAGACCATCGTTTTGCCACGCATTCCCACAGCAGAGAACTTGGTCGCGATCGCCTTCGAGATCTTGCAGCCGCTGTATCGAGACCACTACGGTTCAGGCCTGCAACTGCGGCGTCTACGCCTTTACGAAACACCCACCTGCTGGGCTGATTTCGAGGCCTGAACGGTTTTCTGCGCGTTTTGCTTCTGGCAAAACTGCGCGACACAAGAAGATAGGTTTTTCTTGCCCGACTGCTGGATCGCCCGAAGCAAGTCAGGACAAACCGGCCTTCCCGCCAACTCCGTCGCAAAACGCTGCTCCACGTCACGCACGATGCGCAGAAACAGGTGCGCCGTCACTTCTGCATCGGCCAACGCTCGGTGCGCTCGCCCCGTGTCGGGCAACCCAAAGGATTCAGCCAACGCCCCCAACCGGTGACTGCTGAGCTCGGGATAAAGCCGTCGTGACAGCATCAACGTACAAATGAAGCCTGTCGGCTCATCAAAGAGCGCGGGATGACATGCCGCTAACTTGCGCTCAACACGCCAGAAAACGCGGTCAAAAGAGGCGTTGTGCGCCACCATGACGCAATCAGCGGCAAACACCGAGGCCTCTTGCATCACTTGAGCTGCGGGAGGCGCCTGCCGCACCATGGTGTTGCTGATCCCCGTGAGTTGCTCAATGAAGGGTGACACCCAAGCGTCGGTCTGCATCAGACTTTGATAGCGGTCGAGGATCTGTCCCCGCAACACCCGCACGATGCCAATCTCAGTCGCCCTCGCCCCCTGCGACATCGAGGAGCCAGTGGTCTCGAAATCGAGCACAGCAAAAATGGGCAAACCTTCCGACATGAGAACTCCGATGCACCTCAGAACCAGGGCGCTCATCGTACAAGGAAGACCACCCAAGTTATCCACAGGCCCACCGCTGGATAACCCTGGGGATAACTTTTGAACAACCCCTAAGTTATCCACACCCCATCACGACGCATCCCAAGTTGTTATCAACCTGTCATCCACTTATCCCATGACTAGCCCACAGACTTATGCATTAGATAAGTCATTGTTTTAAAAGGATAAAAATGAGTTATCCACAGAAATGGCTCGCCTTCTATTACTACTACCATTTAAATATTTAAATCAAAAAGAGATGCTTGGAGGATAACTTTTTGCTGTGGGATGCCAAGATGGCGAGATAGGTTGAGCCTATAATGCCAATCCTTTCGAGGAGCGTTGCAAGGTCTGATGAGGCCCCAGGCTCGAAAAATCCTTGTTGCAACCACGCTCACCTGCATGTACCCGCCGTGCGGTGAGTGATCACTCGGGGCCCTCTGGATGGAGGAGCTGTCTCGGCGTTGTGCTTGCAGGTCCTCTCGCCTTTTTGGAGAACGACGTGACCGCAGCTTCCACTTCAACCCATCTTCAGCCAGCTCATCACGACTTTGTGGTCGCTGATATGACCCTCGCCGCTTGGGGGCGCAAGGAAATCCGCATCGCCGAGACTGAAATGCCCGGTTTGATGGCCATCCGCGAAGAATTCGCGGCCAAGTTGCCGTTGAAGGGTGCCCGCATCACGGGTAGCTTGCACATGACGATCCAGACCGCTGTGCTGGTCGAGACTCTGCAAGCTTTGGGTGCTGAGGTGCGTTGGGCCTCGTGCAATATTTTCTCGACCCAAGACCACGCGGCGGCGGCTTTGGTCGAGCGCGGTACACCGGTCTTTGCCTACAAGGGCGAGACGCTGGCCGATTACTGGGACTACACCCACCGTATCTTTGACTTCGGCCCCAAAGGGGCGGCAGGCGAAGGCCCGAACATGATCTTGGATGACGGTGGTGACGCGACGCTGTTGATGCATTTGGGGCAGCGCGCTGAAAAAGATCGATCGGTGCTCGATCACCCGCAAAGTGAAGAAGAAACCTGCCTCTATGCGTCGATCAAGGCCAAACTGCTGGAGGACGCGACTTGGTACACCCGCAAGAGCGCCCAAATCATCGGCGTGACCGAGGAAACCACCACAGGGGTCCATCGTCTGAAGGAAATGAGCGCCAAAGGGACCCTGCTGTTCCGTGCCATCAACGTCAACGACTCGGTCACCAAGAGCAAATTCGACAACCTCTACGGCTGCCGCGAATCGTTGGTGGACGGCATCAAGCGTGCCACCGACGTGATGATCGCCGGCAAGGTCGCGGTGGTCTGCGGCTACGGTGACGTGGGCAAGGGCTCGGCCCAAGCTTTGCGGGCTCTTTCCGCCCAAGTTTGGGTGACAGAAATCGACCCGATCAACGCCCTGCAAGCTGCCATGGAAGGCTACAAGGTCGTGACGATGGCGTGGGCGGCGGACAAGGCGGATATCTTCGTCACCACCACCGGCAACCGTGATGTCATCACCTTTGAGCACATGCAGGCGATGAAGGATCAGGCCATCGTTTGCAACATCGGTCACTTCGACAACGAAATCCAAGTCGCCAAGCTTGAAACCCATTGCCAATGGGAAGAGATCAAGCCGCAGGTTGATCACGTGATCTTCGACGATGGCAAGCGCATCATCTTGTTGGCCAAAGGTCGGCTGGTGAATTTGGGTTGCGGTACCGGCCACCCGAGTTTTGTGATGTCGTCGAGCTTTGCCAACCAGACCATCGCCCAGATGGAGTTGTTCTGCCATCCTGATGGCTACGACGTGGGCAAGGTCTACGTGTTGCCCAAGCATCTTGACGAGAAGGTGGCGCGCCTGCACCTGAAGAAGGTCGGCGCCATGCTGACCGAGCTGAGCGACGAGCAAGCTGCCTACATCGGCGTGCCCAAACAAGGCCCGTACAAGCCCGATACCTACCGCTACTGAGCTGCGATGCGCGCTGACATTTTTTTGGTGGAGTCCGGACGGGCTTCCACCCGCTCACAGGCCCAGCGCCTGATTGCCTCGGGCGTCGAATGGCGCTTGGGCTCCGTGGCTCCTTGGAAAAAGGTGGCCAAGAACGGTGATGACATCCCAGCTTGCGCTGAACTGCGTCTGCTCGACGCGGCCGAGGCGCGCTTTGTCTCGCGTGGCGGACTCAAGCTCGAAGGGGTGATGCAGCGGCTCGGTTTGACCGCACAGGGGCTGCAATGCCTAGATGTCGGCCAATCGACCGGCGGCTTCACCCATTGCCTACTCACTTCGGGTGCCCGGTGTGTGGTGGGGGTGGACGTCGGTCACGATCAGCTGCACCCGCAGCTGCGCGCCGATGATCGCGTCGTCTGCCTCGAAGGGTTGAACGCCCGCGCCCTCACGCCCGCTTCGCTGGCTGATGCTTGGGAGGAGACGCTGAGCGAGCTGGTCGAAGAGCAAGAGGACAACGACACCCAACCGGTGGCGCCCTACGCTTGGATGCGCAACGGCGGTTTGGTGGACGACGCGTATGACGACAGCGACGACGCCAAGGACCACGAGATTGAGGTCTTCAAGACTCAGCGCAGCGAGCGCAACAAGGCCCAAGCGGCCGGCACGCTGCCCCGGCAGCGCCGCCGCAAGGCAGCGTTTGCCGATGCAGTGGTTGACCCGGCGTTTGGTCTCATCGCCGGCGACGTGTCCTTCATCTCGTTGACCTTGGTGCTGCCTGCTTTGGTGCCGCTGTTGGCACCGAACGGCCAGCTGCTGCTGCTGGTCAAGCCGCAGTTCGAGCTGCAACCGGCTGACATTGGCAAGGGTGGGCTGGTGAAGGACGAGGCCTCCTATGGCCGTGTTGAAAAGCGCCTGCGCAAGGCCTGTGCTGAACTGGGTCTGCAAGTGCTGAGCTGGCTGGACAGCCCGATCACTGGCGGCGATGGCAACCGCGAATTCTTCCTGCACGCCCGTCCGATGACGCCAGCACAAGGAGCCTCGACATGACGTCCCCTTCCACCGTCCGCAACGGCTCGACTCACAACGCAGTCAGCCTGCCGATCAGTCTGGAATTCTTCCCGCCCAAGTCCCCCGAAGGCATGGCCAAGCTCGCCACAGCGCGAGGCGAGCTGTACGCGCTTAAGCCGCAGTTTTGCTCGGTCACTTACGGCGCCGGTGGCAGCACGCAAGACGGCACGCTCGCGACCGTGCAAGCCATCCTCGACGAAGGTCAGCAGGGCGCTTCGCATTTCACCTGCATCGGCGCGACCCGCGATTCGGTGCGCGAGCGTTTGAACCAGTTCAAGGCGATGGGCATGCGGCGCATCGTTGCGTTGCGCGGTGATTTGCCCAGCGGCTATGGCGGCAGCTTTGGCGAGTTCCGCTACGCCTCGGACTTGGTGGCCTTCATCCGTGCTGAAACCGGTGATCACTTCCACATCGAAGTGGCGGCTTATCCCGAGATGCATCCGCAGGCCAAGAACCCACACGCCGATCTGCAAGCTTTTGCCGCCAAAGCCCGCGCCGGGGCCAATTCGGCCATCACGCAGTTTTTCTTCAATGCCGACGCCTACTTCCGCTTTGTGGATGAAGCTCACGCCTTGGGTGTGGATATCCCCATCGTGCCGGGCATCATGCCGATCACCAATGCCAGCGGTATCACCCGCTTTGCCGATGCTTGCGGGGCTGAAGTCCCACGCTGGGTGCGCTTGCGCTTGCAAAGCTTCGGTGACGATACGGCTTCGATCCGTGCCTTTGGCTTGGACGTCGTGACCTCACTGTGCGATCAGCTGCGCACCGCTGGGGTGCCCGGACTGCACTTCTACACCATGAACAGCAGCGCAGCGGTGTGGGAGATCATGCGGCGTTTAGGTTGAAGTTGGGTTGAATCCGGCGTCTTCCCGCGACCACGCCAGCCCATCTTCGGTGAGCATGGCGTCGAGCGGTACGTCGTGGGGTTCGCCTTGGAGCCAAGGGATGAAGCCGTGGCTGAAGCCCAGGCCAGCGGTGAACGGCATGGGTTTGAGACTGGCCAAGGTGCGGTCGTAAAAGCCGCCACCGTAGCCAAGCCGCAAGCCGCCGGGACCGTAGCCCACGCAGGGCACCAAGAGCAGCTCGGGATGGAACTCCTCGGTGTCCTTGGGTTTGAGGATGCCGAAAGCATCTTCTTCCATCGGGCATCCTGGATACCAGACGTGAAAGCGCAACTGCTTGGTTTCGCGGTCCACCACCGGCAGGCCGATGCGGCGCTCCGGCTCGGCTTCCGTCCAGCGAAACAAGGCGGGCAGAGCATCGAACTCACCTTTGATGGGCCAATAGGCGCCGATGCTGTTCTCGAAGCGACTCACCAGCCAGACACGCAGCACCTCTTGCAAATGCACCGAGCGTTGATGTCGGTCGTGCAGGGACTGACGCTCCGCCTGCAACTGCTTGCGCAGCGTGGCTTTATCGCGGGGTGGCTCAGGCAGTTTGAAAGGGATGTCCATGGGGTGATTGTGGCGGGGGGATGGTGAGGGTGCAACCTGCCTTTTCCACGTTGAAGCACAAACATCGTTGTTTGCTTATATGATGATTGGATTCAACTCTTGAGATCAACCCATGACTGCTCTGCGTTTTGTTGTGACCGCTGCTTCGGCCCTGTGGATCGGTTTGCTGAGCCCTGCTTTGCAAGCGGCGGAGCCCGAGAAGCTGCGCATTCTTGGTGAAGAGAAGAAATTCACCGTTCAGACCGACAAGGGGCCTGTGGAAATCACCCGGGTGATGACGACATGCGCCAAGAACAAGGGTTGGTTGCAGCCACTGGTACCGGTGCCGGGGGTGGTGCCGGTGACTGAGATCGAAATTTTGCACGCCATGAACGACAAAGATGCGATCTTGGTGGATATGCGTGAGTCGGAAGATCGGGTCAAGGGCACCATTCCGGGCTCGTATCACATCCCCTACACCGAAGTGGCCGGTCGCATGAACGAGCTCGGCTGCAAGAAGATCGACAAGCCGGTTGCGGGTGCCAAGCCGTGGGATTGCGGTGCGGCCAAGAAGGTCTATGCCTTCTGCAACGGCCCGGTGTGCCCGCAGAGTCCGACCGCGATTGCGGCGATGACACGCGATGGTTTCCCGGCCACCAAGATTTATTACTACCGAGGCGGGATGCTCGACTGGGCGGCTTTGGGCTTTCCGGTGGTTGCTGGCGACTTTTAAGGCTCTTTTCATCGCCTTCAGCGCGTTTTGAGGGCGAGATGCGCTACAAAGGGCGGCTCGCCGCAGCCACGGCGTCTGTGCGCACTTCGCGCCCGGTGGCTGCATGCTCGAAACCGCTTTCTCTCGCATGTTCCGTATCGTTGTTTTGCTGTTGGCCTTGGGCAGTGCTGCTTGGGCCACAGCGGCGTCCCATCGGCATCACGTTGGGCATGCCACCAAGCGCCAAGTGCACCACCATGCTCCTCACAGCCGTGTTGTGACGGCCCAGGCGGCTTCTGCCGTGCAGGGGCCTGATGCGTTGGTGCTTGAAGCGCGTGACGCTTTTGCACGCCATGACCGCAAACGCCTGCTCGCTGCGCGTCAAGCTTTGGCCACGCGGCAGCACCCGCTGCTGATTTGGGCCGAGTACTGGGAGCTGAACAATCGGCTCACCGAAGTGTCGGCCGATGACATTGAGGCGTTTTACGCCCGCTGGCCAGACAGTTATCTCGAAGACCGGCTGCGCAACGATTGGCTCCTTGAATTGGGTCATCGGCGTGATTGGGCACGGGTGGCAGCGGATTACCCACGTTTCCGCATGAACGATGACCGTGAGGTGGTTTGCTATGCCCTCTTGGCGCGTTCCCAAACGGGGGAGGATGTGCGTGCTGCCGCGCGGCGTGCTTGGATGGCGCAGCGTGAGCCCGACGAGGGCTGTGCCTTGCTGGCCAAAACGTTCTATGACGCCCGTCTGTTCAGTGATGCTGATGTCTGGCAAAAGGCCCGCAGCGCGCTCGACATGGATCGTCCCCGCGTGATGCAGCAAGCCTTGGCCTTGATGGAGGACATGCCGTCCGCCATACGCAACGAATTGATGGAGGGCCCGCAGCATGTGTTGACCCGTTTGGGCTCGGCTTCCGGGCGTCCAGATTCAGAGTTGGCGTCGGTGGCCATAGCACGCTGGGCCAATCAAGACCCGGAACAAGCCGCCAAGGCGCTGGCGGGCTGGCAGTCTCGCATGGCTCCCGACACCGCCGCTTGGACGTGGGCCGCCGTGGCGCGTCAAGCCGCGCTGCGCCTGATGCCGCAAGCCGATGTGTGGTTCCAACGCTCCACCGAGGTGCCGCATGCGCGCGATCCCGAGTGGAGTGACGAGATGCTGGCTTGGCGGGTGCGTGCCGCGTTGCGCAGCGTGGATGCGGGTCGCTGGCTGCGTATCCGCGAAGCGATTGAGGTCATGAGTCCTCAAGAACAACGTGATCCCGCTTGGATGTATTGGCGTGGCCGGGCTTTGCGCGCTTCTTTGCGCACCGGACCGGAAGGCGATGCCGAGCGGTATCAGGGCCGGCAGCAGTTGGACCGGATCAAGAACCACTTCAGTTTTTATGGGCAGTTGGCGGCCGAGGACTTGAATCAGCCCCAAAGCTTGCCGGAAGCGCCGGCCGCGCTTTTGCCCGAAGAGCGGTCGGCCGCCGAGCAGCATCCGGGCATCAACCGCGCCTTGGCCTTGCTGGCTTTGGGACTGCGCACTGAAGGGGTGAAGGAGTGGAACTTCACGATGCGTGATTTTGATGATCGCCAGCTTCTGGCCGCAGCGCAGCGCGCTTGTGCGCTGGAGATCTGGGACCGTTGCATCAACGCCAGCGACCGCAGTCGCCAAGAGATCGACATGAGCCAGCGCTTTCCCATGCCGTTTCGGGAGGACGTTTTGCGCATCACCAAGGACGTCGGTGTGGACCCAGCCTATGTGTACGGCTTGATCCGCCAAGAGTCGCGTTTTGTCACGGTGGCGCGCTCCAATGTTGGGGCCGCAGGCTTGATGCAAGTGATGCCTGCCACGGCCAAGTGGACCGCCCAAAAAATGGGTTTGGCCTATCACCCCGACAACATCAGCCAGCGGGATATGAACCTGCGTCTGGGCACGGGCTATTTGAAGATGGTGCTTGATAGCTTCCATGGCTCGCAGCCCTTGGCGGCGGCGGCCTACAACGCCGGGCCGAGTCGCTCGCGGCGTTGGCGTGAAGGTCAAACCATGGAGGCCGCTGCGTGGGTTGAAACCATCCCCTTCAACGAGACGCGTGATTACGTCAAGAAGGTGTTGGCCAACACCAGCTACTACAGTGCTTTACTCAACGCCCAGCGGGACGTGAGCCTCAAGACCCGCTTGGGCCCTTTGATCGGCCCCCGGCCCGCAGATACGCCCCCTGAGGGCCCTGATTTGCCTTGATCAGCTGACGTTGGCGGCGGCTTCTGGGGTCGCCTCCACGTCGTCGGTGTCCTCGGCCTCAGGCGGTTCGACGGCCAGATGTCGAATGATCGTGACCGGCACCGAGGTGTGATGCAGCACGGTTTGTGAGACCGAGCCGAGCAGGGCGCTGCGCACGCTGCCCAAGCCGCGTCCGCCCATGACCACCATGTCGCAGGCGTGCAGTTCGATCAAATCGACCAGCGCGTGGGCCGGATCACCCGAGACCACCACGCTCTCGAAGGCCACGTCGGTGGCGCGCACCAGCGCTTCGGCGGGCGCTAGGAGATGGAAGCCCGCCGCCGTGCTGACTTCTTCAAGCACGGTGGCATCGTGGGCGACCACCAATTCATAAAGCGAAGCGGGTTCTTGGATGTTCGCCAAGACCAATTGCACCGGCAAGCCTTCGCGGCTGAGGTGCAGGGTGTGTTCAACCGCCGCTAGGGAAGCGGCTGAGCCATCGACAGCAACCAAAATCTTGACCATGTATGTGCTCCTCAGGGGATGGGTGTGGCTGGATCCACCCCATTTCATCACATCGCTGAGCCTGCGGCGCGGGCGAAAGAGCAGTTGGCGGGCAGAGGCCAAGTGGTGACGGGTTTGCTGGCGCGCACGTCCGCAGGCACGCCCGCGATGGCCACCATCGAGGCACCGATCTGCTGATCGAGTTCATCTAGGCTGACCAGATAGCTGTCCAAGGGTCCCAGGTTGCTTTGGTTGGGGATGACCCAAGCGATGGCGATCGGTTGTTGGGTGAGCGGATCGGTGCTGACGATGGCTTTCCAGAACCAATCCGGCGTGCGGATGCCGTGGCTGGCGAGGAAGACATCGTTGCTCGGATCGGTGTAGACCACCCCGCCATAGACCGTGAGCGGCGCGATATCGCGGTAGCACTCGGCCACGTTCTCGGCGTCCAGCCAGATGCCCCGGTTGAACGTCCCCACCTGCGGCACCACATTGGTCATGTAGTTGGCGCGCAGCAAAAACGTGGCGTTGTCGTCCATGTGGTTCGACATCACCAAGTGGCCCCGGTCCCAACCGTTGACCACGCTGGCATAGGTGGCGGTGCTGGTCTGTTGACCGCAACCGGCCGGCAAGCTCGGGTCGAAGGTGAAATTGGCCGGGCGAGGCAAGTAGCCGGTGTCGAAGCCCAGAGGATATTCGTAGCGCAGCGCCGTGTGCTCGGTGCAGTCATAGAGCAGCTTGAAGCCGCCGTAGTCCTGCGTGATCACCGTGTCGCTGCCGTAGCTCACCGGGCTGGGATGGGTGACCGTGACGGGGGCTGGTGTCACGGCGGCGGGGTTACCTCCGCCACCGCCGCAAGACAGCAGCAGCGGCAGTGAGATCAGGCTGAGCCAACCGATCAGACCGATCAGCACCGATCTGGCGACGTGGGCCCCTTGGCGCATCAGCGGCCTGTCAGGGCTTCGGTCATCTTGGCGTGGTCGAGTTCTTTTTCCCACTTGGACACCACCACGGTGGCGACGCCGTTGCCGATGAAATTGGTCAGTGCGCGTGCTTCGGACATGAAGCGATCGATGCCCAGAATCAGTGCCAAGCCCGCCACGGGAATGTCGGGCACCACCGCCAGCGTGGCGGCCAAGGTGATGAAGCCGGCCCCGGTCACGCCCGAGGCGCCCTTGGACGTCAGCATGGCCACGCCCAAGATCGTCAGCTCTTGCGTGAGGCTGAGGTCGATGTTGAGCGCTTGGGCGACGAACAGCGCGGCCATGGTCAAGTAGATGTTGGTGCCGTCAAGGTTGAAGGAATAGCCCGAAGGCACGACCAACCCGACCACCGACTTGGAGCACCCCATGCGTTCCAATTTGCTCATCAACGGCACCAAAGCCGATTCCGACGACGATGTGCCCAGCACCGTGAGCAGTTCATCCTTGATGTAGGCGATGAAGCGCAGGATGTTGAAGCCCGTTAACGCGGCGATGCTGCCCAGCACGATGAGCACGAACAGCACGCACGTCAGGTAGAAGCTGCCCATCAGCGCGGCCAGCGGTTTGAGGGCTGCGATGCCGTACTTACCGATGGTGAAGGCCATGGCACCCCCCGCACCCAACGGGGCCAGCTTCATCACGGTGGCCATCATGGCGAAGAAGATATGCGAAGCGTCTTCGATGAACGTATGCACCGGCTGACCCACCTTGCCCATGTGCACCATGGCGTAGCCAAACAGCACGGCCAGCAGCAGCACTTGAAGCAAATCACCGGAGCCGGTGAACGCGTCGGTGAAGGTTTTGGGGATGATGTGCAGCACGAAATCGACCGTGCTTTGCTCTGAGGCGGCTTTGGCGTAATTGGCCACCATCTTGCCGTCAAGCGTTTTGGGGTCGATGTTGAAGCCGTCACCCGGGCGCAGCACGTGCATGACGATCAGGCCGATGATCAAGGCGAAGGTCGAGACGACTTCGAAGTAGATCAGGGCCTTGCCGCCGACGCGGCCGACTTTCTTCATGTCACCCGAGCCGGCAATGCCCAGCACCACCGTGCAGAAGATCACCGGGCTGATCAGCATCTTCACCAGCGCGATGAAGCCCTCCCCCAGCGGCTTCAGGCTGGCCCCGGTTTTGGGGTCGAGATAGCCCAAGGTGCCGCCCGCAAGGATGGCAAGGAGGACCCAGAAATAGAGATGACCGGTGAGACGTTTCATGGTGCAGGGTATCCAGTGGTCGATTGACACGTACGGACGCCACCGTAACGACTCTGTTCACAAGCGTCGATTGTGGATGTCCACATTCCCGCCGGAAACGACCCTGTGTCAGAAGCGCATGCCCAGCGCCAAGCGGGTCTGATCATCGGGTGTGAAATTGACCTTCTGCTCTTGAGTCACGCGCACAAAGTAGTCGTGATAGTCGTAACTCACGGTCAGTCCAAGGCCGCTCACGTTGGCGTCGTTTTCAGCGGGACGACCTCGTTTGCTGGAGAGATCCACCGTCCAGCGCTGACCTTCTTGGGGGCTGTAGCGCCAGACGGCGTGGTGCACGACTTGATCGGTATGCAGCCGGTCATCTTTGACCATGAACAGCGAGAGTGTGGATCGCTTGCCGCGCATGCCTGCGCCCAAGGTGTAGGCGTCGTTCGGGTCGAAATTGAGGTTCATGTAGGGTTGAAGATTGCTCCGACCCCAGCCCAGGATGGTGTAAACCTTTTGACCCAGTTGGGCACTGAACGAGCCGCTGGCGTAGCCATGGGTGGCGCCTTGGAGGGATGGCACCACCTGCCAGTCATCGCCTTCCACGGTGTATTCCCACCCCGCTCGACCCTGATCAAAGTTAGGGTCGTGATATGCACCCACCCACAGCGTATGGGCGCCCCGATGGGCGCGCAGATTCAAATCCACCGCTTCCGGTGTGGATGCGCTGTTGTACCAAGACGAGGTCGCCTTGAAGTCCCAAGGCTCGTTTTGAGCCGGTTGAGGTGGTTGAGCGGTTGTTGTGGCCTGCGCCACACCGAGCACCAGCCCGCCCAACGCGCCCGCCAACGCCTGCCAAGCCACTGACGTGAGTCGGGGTAACTGCTTGAAGTCCATCGCTATCCTTGTCCATGAGCGAGCGCGCATTGTGACAGCCATCAAGCATGCTTCCCCCCATGAAAATGAGGTGGTCCAAGGCGGATCAAACTTCAACGTTTGACCTAACACGTTGATTGATAAGTCATTTTTCGAATGTGTTCTTTAGGCCACAAAGTTTGGCGGGCTGTGTTTTCCAGGTCACACCCACGGTGTGTTAGGTGCCGATCATCCCGCCATCCGCCTTGCGAATGACCAACGTGGCCGAGCGAGGTCGGCCGTCGGGTCGCTGGTCGGGCCAGTTGGAGATTTTCCGGGGCGCGTCAGGATCACTGCGTTCGCTGGGACTTTCGCCGGGGTGTTGGATGTTGATGAACATCGTGCAGCCGTCGGGGGTGCCGGTGGCGCCGGTGATTTCGCAGCCGGCAGGGCCGACCAAAAAGCGGCGAATCTCACCGGTGCTGGGGTCCGCAGCCAGCAGGGCGTTGTGGCCCAGCTCGGCCAAATCACCTTGACCCATGTCCTTGGTGGACATATCGGTCTCGATCCACAACACGCCCCGACCGTCGATCCACAGGCCGTCCGGGCAGCCGAAAGCGTTGCCCTTGACGTTGCCGCGTGCGTTGGGCCGGCTGCTAGCAGCGTTGCCGGCCAAGACAAAGTGCTGCCAAGTCAGGCGGATGCCGTCGAAATCACCGTCGTCGAGCCATTCGATGATGTGGCCCATGGTGTTGTTCACCCGGGGGTTGGCGGCGTCCACACCGGGGAACTTATCCGCACCGCGTTGGCTGTTGTTGGTGAGCGTGCAATACACCTTGCGGGTTTTGGGATCGACCGCCGTCCATTCGGGGCGATCCATCTTGGTGCCACCCAGCAAGTCGCTGGCTTGGCGGGTTTTGATCAGCACTTCGCCTTGATCGGCAAAGCCGTTGGCGGGCGTCAAGGGGCCTTGACCGTGAACCAGCGGCAGCCATGCGCCTTGGCCGTCCGTGTCGAAGCGGGCGACGAACAGCGTGCCGTGGTCGAGCAAGGTGGCGTTGGCGCGTGCGCCGCCCGGTTGAATCGGGTCGCGGCTGACGAATTTGTAGATGTACTCGAAGCGGGCATCCTCGCCCATGTAGATCACAGCGTGGTTGTCCCGGGTCACGGCCACCGTGGCCCCTTCGTGGGCGGCACGGCCCAAGGCGGTGCGTTTGATGGGCGTGCTGCTGGGGTTAAAGGGGTCGATTTCGACCACCCAGCCGAAACGATTGGGTTCGTTGGGGTGACGGCTGGCGTCAAAACGTTCGTCAAATTCGTGCCATCGGTACAGGGCGGCATCGACCTTTTTCAGGCCCCAGCGCTTGCCGTGGGCATCGGGCGGGGTGGGGCAGTTGAAGTAATGGCTGAAGTTTTCTTCGCAACTGAGGTACGTGCCCCACGGCGTGAGACCGCTGGCGCAGTTGTTGAGGGTGCCGCGCACCCGCGTGCCGCTCGGGTCGGCGGCGGTCTTCATCAGCGCATGGCCGGCGGCGGGGCCGCTGAGCGTGATGGGCGATTCGGCGGTGATGCGCCGCGCCCACGGTGAGGGCTGCACATGTTGCCAACGCTGATCCAGCCACTCGATCTCGATCACCGAGATGCCGTGCGCGGCTTGCGACTTCTTGACCTTGGCCGCCGTCCACGTCTTCATACCATCGGTGTGCAGCAGACCGTCATCGGTGTACTCGTGGTTCATCACCAAGAGCCCGTGGGTCGAGGAGCCGTCGATGGGAAAGTAGTGGATGCCGTCGTGATGCATGCCCATCTGCGCTTGCTGCTCGGCAGCGCTGTTGCTGGCATCGAAGCGAAACGCCGGCATCTCGCCCGAAAGGCCCACCGGCTCGCCCCAAGCGGCCAGGGCTTGCGTCACATAGCCTGGTGGCACGCTCACCGCGTCCACCGTGGCCACAGGCACGCTTTTGAAGCCCAACAGCGCCCCGCTGCTGCTCCCCATGTCTGCCAGGCTGGCGCAGCCTCCCAGACCCCATCCTGCCGCGCCCATCAAGGCCCCCAAGCCACCCCGCAAGACAACCCGCCGCGTGGGGTCGGAGACCTCATGGATGCTGGTGTTGGCCGATGGATTGCTGTCTTCCATCGTCGAGAAGTCTTTGGACATGGCGCGTTCTCCGTCACAGGTTCGTTTGAGGACCGAACCATCGCAGCCCGGTGTGACGGCGCTGTGACAGGGAACGTGCGCGGATCACGCGTCGATATTGGCCGCCCTGAGCGCGTTGGTTTCGATGAAGTCGCGGCGGGGCTCCACCTCGTCGCCCATGAGCATGGTGAAAACGCGGTCGGCTTCGATGGCGTCTTCGATCTGTACGCGCAGCAAGCGGCGCACCGTGGGGTCCATGGTGGTTTCCCAGAGCTGGCCGGGGTTCATTTCACCCAAACCCTTGTAGCGCTGGCGGCTGACGCTGCTTTCGGCTTGGGCCATCAGCCAAGCCATGGCGGCGCGGAAGTCGCTGACCTTGGTGGATTTTTGCCGCTCGCCTTCGCCGCGCTTGACCACCGCTTCGGCGGTGAGCAAGTCGTTGAAGGTCAGACCGGCCAAGCTCAGGGCTTGGTAGTCGGCGCCGTGCAGGAAGTCTTGGGTGATGACGCTGCTCTTGACGTTGCCGTGGTGCCGGCGGCTGATGCGCAGGATGCGTTTGTCGGTGTGCGCGTCGTGCTCGGCGCTGACTTCGGCGTCGTGCAGGGCGGCTTTCAGCGCGGCGGCGCTGGCGTGGGCTTGTTCAGCGTCGTCAAGCGAGAGGATCAAGCCGTCAGAGATCGCACGCAGTGCTTCCATGTCTATCCAGTTGCCCAAGCGATCGATCACATGGGTGGCTTGGACGTACTGGCGAGCCAGCTCTTCGAGGGCTGGGCCATGGATTGCGGCGCGGCCTTCGCCAGGCTCCACGCTGGCACCGTCCAGGGCGACTTTGAGCAAGTAGATGTCGAGCTCGCCAGCGTCCTTGAGGTACTGCTCGTGCTTACCGTGCTTGACCTTGTAGAGCGGTGGCTGGGCGATGTAGATGTGGCCGCGCTCGACCAGATCGAGCATCTGACGGTAGAAGAAGGTCAGCAGCAGGGTGCGGATGTGCGCGCCGTCCACGTCGGCGTCGGTCATGATGATGATGCGGTGGTAGCGCAGCTTGTCGGGGTTGAAGTCGTCCCCGCCCATGCCCTTGCCGATGCCGGTACCGAGGGCGGTGATCAGCGTCAGGATTTCATTGCTGGTCAGCAGCTTTTCGTAGCGCGCTTTTTCCACGTTCAAGATCTTGCCGCGCAGCGGCAGGATCGCTTGGAACTTGCGGTCCCGGCCTTGCTTGGCTGAGCCCCCGGCGGAGTCCCCTTCGACGAGGTAGATCTCGCACAGCGCGGGGTCTTTTTCTTGGCAGTCGGCCAGCTTGCCCGGCAGCCCCATGCCGTCGAGCACACCTTTGCGGCGTGTCATTTCGCGCGCTTTGCGCGCAGCGTCACGGGCGCGGGCGGCGTCCACGATCTTGCCGCAGATGATCTTGGCGTCGGTCGGGTTTTCCAGCAGCCAGTCGGTCAGCAGGCGGCCAACGATGTCTTCCACCGGCGCGCGCACTTCCGAGGACACCAGCTTGTCCTTGGTTTGGCTGGAAAACTTGGGCTCAGGCACCTTGACGCTGACCACGCAGGCCAAGCCTTCGCGCATGTCGTCACCCGCGATATCGACCTTGGCCTTCTTGGCGATCTCGTTGTCGTCGATGTACTTGTTGATCACCCGCGTCATCGCGGCGCGCAAGCCGGTGAGGTGGGTGCCGCCGTCACGCTGCGGGATGTTGTTGGTGAAGCAGAGCACGTTTTCGTTGTAGCTCTCGTTCCACTGCATCGAGACTTCAACCCCGACGTTGGTGTTGTTGTCGCTCAGCTTGTCGCCCCGGGCGTGGAAGATGTTGCTGTGCAGCACCTTCTTGCCAGTGTTGATGAATTCGACGAAGCCCTTCACGCCGCCAGCGTAGGCGAAGTTGTCTTCCTTGTTGGTGCGTTCATCGACCAAGCGGATCTTGACGCCGTTGTTCAGGAACGAGAGTTCGCGCAGGCGCTTGGCCAGGATCTCGTAGTGAAAGTCGATGTTGCTGAAGATGGTTTCGTCGGGCAGGAAGTGCACTTCGGTGCCGCGCCGGTCGGTGTCACCGCTGATGCGCATCGGGCTGGTTTCGACGCCGTCACGCACTTCGATGAGGCGGTTTTGCGGGATGCCCTGCTTGAATTCCAGCGTGTGCACCTTGCCATCGCGACGCACCGTCAGGCGCAGCCATTTCGACAAGCCGTTGACGCAGCTCACGCCCACGCCGTGCAGACCACCTGACACCTTGTAGCTGTTTTGGTTGAACTTGCCGCCAGCGTGCAATTCGGTCAGGGCGATTTCAGCGGCCGAGCGTTTCGGCTCGTGCTTGTCGTCCATCTTGACGCCGGTCGGGATGCCCCGGCCGTTGTCGGTGACAGAGATGGAGTTGTCGGTGTGGATCGTGACGGTGATGTCGTCGCAATGGCCCGCCAACGATTCGTCGATCGAGTTGTCCACCACCTCAAACACCAAGTGGTGCAGGCCGGTGCCGTCCGAGGTGTCGCCGATGTACATGCCCGGGCGCTTGCGCACCGCTTCCAGGCCTTCGAGGATCTGGATGCTGCTTTCACCGTAGGCGGCCGAAATTTCGGCTGCGGAAGAGGGTTGTTGGTCGTCGCTCATGTCGTCGGGTCGCTCATCGGGTCGGTCATGGATCGGCGCGCTGTGGCGCGCCTCGGCGTCGTGCATCGTGTGCTGCTACTCAGATCCGCATCGGCATCACCACGTATTTGAAGCCGGTTTGTTCAGGCACGGTCAGCAAGGCGGAGCTGTTGGTGTCTTGCAGCGAAATCGTCACCCGGTCTTGGCTGATGTTGCCCAGCACGTCCATCAAGTAAGTGATGTTGAAGCCGATCTCGATGCTGTCACCGGCGTAGTCGATTTCCAGCTCTTCCTTGGCCTCTTCTTGCTCGGCGTTGCTCGCGGCAATGCGCAGCGTGCCGGGCTCAAAGCTGAGTTTCACGCCCTTGAATTTGTCGCTGGTCAGGATGGCGGCGCGTTGCAGGCCCGACAGCAGCGGCACCCGGCCAAGGGTGACGTGGTTTTTGTGATTCTTGGGAATCACACGGTTGAAGTCCGGGAACTTGCCTTCAACCAGCTTGGTGATGAATTCCATGCCGCCGAAGTTGAACTTGGCTTGGTTGCCGGCAAAGCGCATCTCAATCGGCGCGCCTTGGAATTCACCATCACCGGCGTCCTTGGCGGCGCTTTTATCCGACTTGTCGTCCTTGAGCAAGCGTTGCAGCTCCAGCACGGTCTTGCGCGGCAGGATCACTTCTTGGCGTGGCATTTCGATGGCCAAGGTGGCTTGGGCCAAGGCCAAGCGGTGCCCGTCGGTGGCCACCA
>NZ_JBFPHB010000020.1:0-23186 GCF_041083635.1 Leptothrix ochracea | reverse complement strand
CGAGCCTGGCGTTAAAGTGCTCTGGCGAGGCTTGCAGCGCTTGCTCGACATCTCCAACACTTGGCAACTTCTTCAACCCCACCCATCAACGTCAGATCAGTTGGAATTTGTGGGTAATGGATAGCAAAAGAGGGGGTCTACACGTCCATGAATGCCCCCAAAAAACAGCAAATCATCAAGGCTAAGGCCCATGAATTCGTCTTGCCGCTCATCCGTGACGGCTTGGTGATCGGTCGCGATGCGCCGATTGGCTGTGTGGCGCTGCGCAAGGCTTTGGATTTGCTGACGGCGTTTCCCTTTGAACACCTCGAAATCGAAGACGACATCATCCAAGATGTGTTGGTCCGTCAAGCCTTGTTGCGCCGTATTCCCAAGGATCGCTTGCTGGCGTTTGTGCTGCGAAACATCAAGCCAGCCATGGGCGCAGAAGAAATCATGCAGCTGGAAATCAGCGTCGAGATGTTCATCGAAGAGTCGGGGGAGTGACCGTGGTGATCGCCGGGACGGGAAAAGATCTGGTGGCCATGGATGCGCTGGCGGATGTGTTGATCGTGCGCGTCACGGCCGATCAGCGGCATAAACCGGGTCAATGGGCTCAGAGCGGTGTGTATGCCGTGTTCGATGAGGAAGATCCTGCGGTCTTTCTTGGGCTGGTGACCGAACAAGACGTCGCTACGTATCCCCAACGGATCTTTGCTGATCTGCTGCGCTTGAACCCGATCAGTCCTGTTCTGCACGATGTGTCCTTGGCCGCTTTGGGCGCCTTGATGGAGTCGCAAGGGTGGCGGACGCTGCCCGTGGTGGATGCCGAAAAAACATTTTTAGGGGTGGTGACCCGGGCCAGTTGGTTGGCAGCCTTGTTGGCGCGTCAAAAGTGGTTGCTGGAAGAAACCCGCAAGCTCAACGAACAAATCGAATTAGATCGTCAGCAAAAGCTGAACTGGGCCTCACGCTTGCAAGATTTGCATGAGGCAGGACGCACGTTGTTGGCCTTGTTGGCGCACAGCACCATCGAGCGGGATTTGCTTCAAGGCGGTATCGAAGCTTTGGTGAAGGTGATTCACGCCCGCTACGGCGCCATTGGCATTTTGGATGCCGATGGGCATCTGTCCCAGTTCGTTCATACCGGGATCAGCGCCAAAGCAGCGCATCACATTCATGACATGCCGCAGGGGCGCGGGTTGTTGGGTGTGGTCACGCATCAAGACGTGGCCTTGCGCATTGATGACATCCACGCAGACCCACGCAGCGCAGGGTTTCCCGCTCACCATCCCCACATGACCTCGTTGCTGGCGGTGCCGATCTCGCATTTGGGCCGTGTTTACGGCCGGATCTACCTCAGCGACAAAACCGATAGCGAACCGTTTTCAGCCGAAGATGAGTTGCTGACGCGCAGTTTTGCCAGTTCACTCTCTTTGGTGTTGGATAACGCCCGTCGGCTGGAAGAAGTTCAACTGGCACGTCATCGCTTGGATTTGATCGCCCATTTCGATGCTTTGACCGGCCTGCCGAATCGGGCTTTGCTGATGCAGCGCTTGGACCATGCCTTGGCCCTTGCACAACGCCAAGGCACCGCACTCAGTGTGCTGATGCTGGATCTGGATAACTTCAAACGCATCAACGATGCCCGAGGCCATGAACAGGGCGATCAGCTGCTGAACAAAGTGGCCGAGCGTTTGCGGAGTGTCTTGAACGAAGACGATCTTCTGTCCCGTTTGGGTGGCGATGAATTTGCCATGTTGTGTACCGGTCGAGACCACGAGGCCACAGCACGATGGGCGCAAAACGTCTTGGCCTCGTTCAAACCCCCGTTCGATATCCTGAACGATCAGTTCTTCCTCAGCGTCAGCATCGGTGTGGCGTGTTATCCGGCAGATAGCGACAGCGCAGCTGGCTTGATCCGCAAAGCCGATACCGCGATGTATCAGGCCAAGGAAAGTGGCAAAAACAGCGTCCGCTTCTTCACCGCCGATATGGATCAGGCCGTCCAGATGCGTACACGCCTTGAGGTCCAGTTGCGCCGGGCCTTGGATCAGAACGAGTTTCGGGTTTATTTCCAACCCCAAGTTGACTTGCGCACCCACCGTATCGTCGGTGCGGAAGCCTTGATTCGTTGGGTGCGGGAGGATGGTTCGATGTGTCCGCCCAGCGAATTCATCCCCGTGGCCGAAGAAACTGGGCTGATCACCCCTATCGGTGAATGGGTGCTGCGTCAAGCGTGCGCCGAGGCGGCTCGTTGGCAGCGTCTCAGCGCAACACCGGTTTCCTTGGCGGTCAACCTCTCGGCTTATCAGTTCCGCCATCAAGATCTCAGCCGCTTGGTGCAAGAGATTCTGCGGGAGACCGGCCTGCCGGCACCGATGTTGGAGCTGGAAATCACCGAAAGCTTGCTGGTGCAAGATGATCTCAGCGTCGGCACCACCATGCAGGATCTGCGTCACTTGGGGGTGCATTTCACGGTGGACGATTTCGGCACCGGCTATTCGAGCCTGAGCTACATCCGCCGCTTTCCGGTCGAAACGATCAAGATCGATCAGTCGTTTATCCGCTATTGCGTCCAAGACCACAGCGCGGCAACCCTCGTCGAAGCCATTTTGGCGATGGCATCGAGCTTGAACCTGCGAGTTGTGGCTGAAGGGGTGGAAACCATCGAGCAGCGCGAACTTCTACGCAGCCTGCGCTGTGGTTATGCCCAAGGTTATTACTTCGGTCGGCCGATGCCGGCTGAGGATTTTGCTGCCTTGCCTGCATTGACGATGGGGGCGGCGTAGTCAATTCTACGTACACAATACGTATGTGATTACGTAGTACGCTTCGTCTCGTCTGTCCATGTCTTCGGGCAGGTGTTATTCGGAGCGCAATGCCATGAACAAGATTTATCCGAGCGCCGCAGCGGCACTCGACGGTATCGTCAGAGACGGCCAGCTGTTAGCGGTCGGCGGTTTCGGCCTGTGTGGGATTCCTGAGGCGCTGATCGACGCGCTGCAAGCCACCGGTGTCAAGGATTTGACGGTGATCTCGAACAACGCCGGGGTCGATGGTTTCGGCTTGGGCAAGTTGCTCAGCACCCGGCAGATCAAAAAGATGATCTCCAGCTACGTGGGCGAGAACAAAGAGTTCGAGCGTCAGTACCTGAGCGGTGAGCTGGAGCTGGAATTCACTCCCCAAGGCACGCTGGCTGAAAAGCTGCGCGCCGGTGGCGCGGGCATCCCGGCCTTCTTCACCAAGACCGGCGTGGGCACCATCGTGGCTGAGGGCAAGGAAATCCGTGAGTTCGACGGCCACAAGTACGTCATGGAGCGTGCCTTGACGCCGGAAGTCTCGCTGGTCAAGGCGCACATTGCCGACAAGTCCGGCAACCTGATCTTCAACAAGACGGCGCGCAACTTCAACCCGAACGTGGCCCAAGCCGGCAAGCTGACGGTGGTCGAAGTCGAAAAGATCGTGGAGATCGGCGAACTCGATCCGGATCAGATCCACCTGCCCGGTATTTTTGTGCACCGCATCGTGCTCAACACCACCCCGGAAAAGCGCATCGAACAGCGCACCATCCGCAAAACCATCTGAGCCGAGGAGTCACAACATGGCATGGACCCGCGATGAAATGGCTGCCCGCGCAGCCCAAGAGCTGCAAGACGGCTTCTACGTTAACCTCGGTATCGGCTTGCCGACCTTGGTCGCCAACCACGTGCCCACTGGCATGGAAGTCTGGCTGCAAAGCGAAAACGGCTTGCTCGGTATCGGCCCGTTCCCGGCTGAAGACGCCGTGGATGCCGATTTGATCAACGCTGGCAAGCAAACCGTCACCACGCTGCCTGGCTCGGCTTTTTTCAGCAGTGCTGACAGCTTCGGCATGATCCGGGGCGGCAAGATCAATCTGGCCATTTTGGGCGCGATGCAAGTGAGCGGCCAAGGCGATCTGGCCAACTGGATGATTCCGGGCAAGATGGTCAAAGGCATGGGCGGCGCCATGGATCTGGTCGCCGGTGTGGGTCGCGTCGTGGTGCTGATGGAACACATCGCCACCAAGAAAGACGGCTCAACCGATTTGAAGATTCTGCCGAACTGCACCTTGCCGCTGACCGGTGTCGGCGTGGTCAATCGCATCATCACCGATCTCGGAGTGCTGGATGTGACCCCCGAAGGCTTGAAGCTGATCGAAATCGCCCCCGGAGTGACTCGCGAAGACATCGCGGCCAAGACCGGCGTTGAGCTGATCTAAAACGCAAAAAAGGCCCGAAAGGGCCTTTGCTTGATCTGATGGTCGGGGTGAGACGATTCGAACGTCCGACCTACTGGTCCCAAACCAGTTGCGCTACCAGGCTGCGCTACACCCCGACAAGAGAACGCTATTCTAGCGGTAAATTCCCCCTAATTTTCATAGCAGCCCTAAAATCGTCCGCATGAAAATTTTGGTTGCTAACGATGATGGGTACTTGGCACCGGGGCTGGAAGCCTTGGTGCGGGTGTGTCGCGAATTTGGAGACGTGGTGGTGGTGGCGCCGGAGCAAAACGCCAGCGGCACTTCCAACGCTTTGACGCTCAATCGGCCACTCTCGGTCTTGACGGCGCCCAACGGTTTTCATTACGTCAACGGTACGCCTTCTGACTGTGTCCACGTGGCGCTCACTGGGTTGATGCCGGAGCGGCCCGACTTGGTGGTGTCTGGCATCAACAACGGTGCCAACATGGGCGATGACACGATCTACTCCGGCACAGTTGCAGCGGCCATGGAAGGGCTGCTGTTTGGCATCCCCTCGATCGCTTTTTCATTGGTGGGACGCGGTTGGCCGCATCTAGACGCCGTGGCTGATGCTGCCCGCTTGGTTTTGGCCGATGTACTGACCAAGCCGCGTTCAACCGCTCAGCCGTGGCTGTTGAATGTCAATATTCCGGGCCGGGCCGATGCGGCTTCTCTGCCGCGACAAGTCACCCGATTGGGGCGGCGCCACATGAGTGAGCCGGTGATTCGTCAAACCAACCCACGCGGTGAGCCGATTTACTGGATCGGGCCTGCGGGTGACGCCCGTGAGGCGGGAGAGGGCACCGACTTCTACGCTCTGGCCCAAGGCCGCATTTCCATCACACCGCTGCAAGTTGATTTGACCGATCACGCCCGCCTTGCTGGATGGGCGGACATGCTGGGCACGGGCCGGCATGGTCAATGATGGCCCTCCGGGGCGGCCGTTGCGGCGGGTCGGTTTCCCTTTGAGCTTGGAACAGGTCACAGGACGCCCGACCTCCAGCAGCCCGGACCTTGGCGAGCCCATCGTCACGCCATCCCCGCAATGGCATCACCCAGAAGCCCATTTCGAAGAATCGATGCGCATGCGCATGGTCGATCAGCTCCGCGCTACTCAGGGGTTCGATGCGCGTGTTTTAGCGGTCATGGCGCGCGTCGAGCGCCATCGATTCATCGATACGGCCTTGGCATCACAGGCCTACGTGGATACGAGTTTGCCCATTGGACTGGGTCAAACCATCTCTAAGCCGTCCATCATCGCGCGCATGCTCAGCCTGTTGTGCCAACGACCGGGAGTGAACTCCTCAGGGGTGACGGGTGCTCGGCCCTTGGGACGAATGCTTGAAATTGGGACAGGGTGCGGCTATCAAGCAACACTTTTGACCGAACTGTCCCGCGAGGTCTACTCGGTCGAGCGGTTGAAGCTGCTTTTTGACCGGGCCAGAAACACCATGGCGCCGATTCGCGCTGCGAATTTGCGGCTTATCTACGCGGATGGTTGCTGGGGCCATCCCCCGAATGCGCCCTATGACGGCATTGTTGCCGCCGCCGCTTGCCATGGCAGTGTGCCTTCTGCATGGATTGATCAGCTGGCATCTGGGGGGCGACTGGTGGCCCCGGTCTATATCCCAAATCAAGACCGGCAGATTTTGTGGGTGGTCGATCGCCTTGCGGATCACACCCTTCAGGAATACGGCTTGGAAGACGTGCGCTTCGTCCCCTTAGAATCGGGCATCTGTGACTCAGGGCTAAGCTGAGTCGCTGTCAGGGGAAATAAGAAACAAATACCAGAGGTTGCATGAAAACTCCGCGCTTTTTTGTGTTGATGGTTCGGGCATGGCTGTCTGGTTTGATGTTGATCACCATGGTGGGTTGTGCCACCAATCTTCAAAAAACCAGCTCAGCGGCTAGGCCACCGTTGATCGTGCGCCAGCCGCCGGCGTTTCAGGCGCCGCCCGTCGAGGCTTCGCGCAGCGTGGCTGATAACAATCGACCGGGCTACTACACCGTCAAACCCGGTGACACCTTGATCCGGATTGGCTTGGAGACCGGGCAAAACTGGCGTGATCTGCAACGCTGGAACAATCTTGAACGACCCAATCTGATTGAGGTTGGCCAAGTTTTGCGGTTGACGCCGTCCATGCCGGAAACCACCGCTGTGACGAGTCGGGTACCGTCAAGTGCGTTGCGTAGCCCCATGCCAACTTCGGTACCTCCAACACAGAGTGTGCCGAGCGTCATCGCCACAACCCCCTTACCGCCCATCGCCGCCCCGGTCGCGGAGCCCGTGGTGGTTCCTGTCGCTGCCGCGACCACCGTCCCCGCATCCAGTCGTGACGCTGGCGAAACTGATCTGATCTGGCTGTGGCCCGCCACGGGACCGCTGGTTTCCAGTTTTGACGAAAATCGCAACAAAGGGGTGGCCATCGCTGGCAAAGCGGGTGACCCCGTTTTTGCCGCCGCCGATGGCCGTGTGGTGTACGCAGGCTCTGGCTTGAGGGGGTACGGCAATCTCATCATCGTCAAGCACAACGAGGTGTATTTGACGGCGTACGCCCACAACCAGACGTTGCTGGTCAAAGAGGATCAACCCGTCAAACGCGGCCAAAAAATCGCTGAAATGGGTGCCAGTGATACCGATCGCATCCAACTGCACTTCGAAGTACGCAAGCGCGGCAAGCCGATCGATCCGACCCGCATCCTGCCGATGCGTTGAAGAGCCTCAGATGACGCGATTCGATCCCACTCATGTGCGCTGGCTAGAACGTCATGCGGCTTTGGGTGACGCCTTGGCTGTACCCTGCTCAGCTCAAGGTCTTCCTCAGCCGACATGGGTTGCTACCAGCGATGCGGTGGCTGAACAGCTCGGTTGGCCCATCGATTGGTGGCAGCACCCGTCGGCGTTGGCGGTGTTCAGCGGCTCCGACCAATGGCCGGGCATGCATCCAGTCGCTACTGTGTACAGTGGGCACCAATTTGGCGTCTGGGCGGGTCAACTGGGGGACGGTCGGGCGCTGTCGCTGGGCACGGTCCAAACAGGGTTACCGCATGGTTGGGATGGGTTGGAGTTGCAGCTCAAGGGCAGTGGGCCTACGCCGTTTTCGCGCCGAGGCGACGGTCGTGCGGTGTTGCGTTCCTCCATCCGAGAATTTGTCTGCTCTGAAGCCATGGCCGGGTTGGGCATTCCGACCACCCGTGCTTTGTCGTTGATGGGATCACCGCTGCAAGTCCAGCGGGAGACGCTCGAAACGGCTGCCGTGGTGTGCCGGGTTGCCCCAAGCTTCCTGCGTTTTGGTCACTTCGAACACTTTGCCGCCACTGGCAACCACACAGCGCTTCGACAGTTGGTGCTCGATGCGCTGACCTTGTTCTCGCCCAATGAGCTGTTGCCCGAGACAGATGCGCCCGCTGTGCGCTTGCTGCGGGCGGTGGTGGCACGTACTGCGGCCCTGATGGCTGACTGGCAGGCTGTGGGGTTTTGCCACGGGGTGATGAATACCGACAACATGTCGATCCTTGGGCTGACCTTGGACTACGGCCCCTTCAAGTTTCTTGATGCTTTTGAGCCCAACCACATTTGCAACCACTCCGACAGTTGGGGTCGCTATGCCTTTGCCCGCCAACCCTCCGTGGCTTGGTGGAACTTGCAGCGTTTAGCCCAAGCTCTGGCGGTACTGCAAAACGCTGATCAGGATGAGTTGGAGGCCGCTTTGGCGCTTTACCCCCCCCTGTTTGAACAGGCGTGGATGGCCCGTATGCGCGCCAAGCTGGGCCTTGTGGGCTCCCATGACGAGGACGAGATGCTGGTTCAAGCATGGCTCGACCTCCTGTCCGACGGTCGCTTAGATCACACCTTGGCGTGGCGCAAATTGGCCGACATCGAAGCTGGTGGGTTGGACGCACTGATGCATGCTCAAAAAGTGCGATTTAGTGCTTGGGCCGAGCGTTACGTTGACCGTGTCCGAGCTGAGCCAGAGGCTGCGTCGACAAGGCGTATGCGGATGCTGAGCGTCAATCCCAAATACATCCCTCGCACCCATCAGCTTGAGCAAGTGATTGCTGCGGCCCAATTGGCCGACTTTGAGCCGGTGCGTAAGTTCTTGCATATGCTTGCACGGCCCTTCGACGAGCAGCCTGAGCATGAGGCCTACGCCGCCTTACCGCCGCTTTGGGCGGCCGAAATCGCGTTATCGTGCTCGTCTTGATGACATTGGAGGAGATCCCAAGATGTCTAGCGATGATCTGAAACGCCGCCTTGACCCCATCCAGTACGCCGTGACCCAAGAGGCTGCGACTGAGCCGCCGTTTTCGGGGCGCTACTGGAATCATGTGGAGCCTGGGCAATACCGTTGCGTGTGTTGCGGTGTCACTTTGTTTGACTCAAGCGCCAAGTTTGATGCGGGCTGTGGTTGGCCGAGTTACTGGGAGCCTGTGGATGCTTTTTGCGTTGAACGCCGCACCGATACCTCGCACGGCATGGTTCGCGTGGAAGTTCGATGTCATCAGTGTTTAGCGCATCTGGGCCACGTGTTTGACGATGGACCCTTGCCGACCGGTGAGCGTTACTGCATCAATTCAGCCGCCCTTGATTTCCATCCGGACCCGTCCTAAGTTCGTTTCTCCTTGATGCCCATTTTTCATGAAACTGTTGCTTGATTTCCTGCCGATTCTGCTTTTCTTTCTGACCTTCAACTACGCCGAGCGTCATGCTGATCAGGCCGCAAGTTGGGCCACGGATGCTTTTGGCTTCATGGTTCAAGGCGGCGTTGTGGGCGCCAAAGAAGCCCCCGTGTTGCTGGCCACGGTGGTGGTGATCGTGGCGACCTTGGTGCAGGTGTTGGTTCTGAAACTACGCGGTCGCAAGGTCGATGCGATGCTTTGGATCAGCTTGGGTCTGGTCACAGTGCTGGGCGGGGCCACGATCTGGTTTCACAACGAGATGTTCATCAAGTGGAAGCCGACCTTGCTTTACTGGGCCATGGCTTCGGCCTTGCTTCTGGCGCCGATACTGGGCGGCAAGAATCTGCTGCGCGTGCTTTTGGGTGACAAGATTGAATTGCCGGACCCTGTTTGGCGACGTCTTAACGCCGCTTGGGTGCTGTTTTTTGGCGGGATGGGCGCCCTCAACCTCTGGGTGGCGTTCAACTTTGAAACCCATACGTGGGTCAATTTCAAGCTCTTCGGCGGTACGGGCTTGCTGATTTTGTTCACCTTGGGGCAGGGCGTCTACCTGTCACGTCACATGAAAGAGCCCACAGCGTGAGTACAGCTCCCTTTGAAACACCCATTTTGGTGGAAATCGAGCGGCGTTTGCGCGCACGCTTAGATCCGGTCTTGGCGCTGACCATTCGTGATGACAGTGCTTTGCATGCCGGTCATGCGGGTGCTGCCGGCGGTGGTGGGCATTTCCATGTCCGACTCCAAAGCCCGTGCTTTATCGGCCTGTCTTTGGTCGCCCGCCATCGGGCGGTCTATGCCGCTTTGGGGGATCTGATGCGTGATCGCATTCATGCTCTCAGCTTGGAGCTTGTGTCCTGACGCGGTCCGGGGTCGCTATGATTCACCCCCGGGCGCTTGGGTTTGCGTCTTTGTTGTTTCCCTTCCTAAAGTCCCCTCCTGAAAGGTTTGCATCCCTATCATGAAGAAGCTTTCATTGGCTGCCGTTGCGTTTGCAACCGTCTTACCCGCTCTCGTACAAGCTCAGAACATTGCTGTGGTGAACGGCAAAACGGTGCCCAAGGCACGTTTTGAAGCCTTGATCGGTCAAATCGTTAAACAAGGTCAACCCCGCACGCCAGACTTGGAGCGCCAAGTCAAGGATGAGCTGGTGTTGCGCGAAATTTTCCAGCAAGAAGCCAAGCGTCAGCATCTTGACGCGACCAACGACTACAAGATCAAAACGGAAATCCAGAACCAAAACATCTTGATCAATGAGATGTTTAGCCAATTCAGCAAGGACCATCCGGTGACCGATGCTGAAGTCAAGGCGGAATACGACAAGCTCAAGGCTCAAGCCGGCGGCAAGGAATATCGCGCTCGTCACATCTTGGTCGAGAAGGAAGAAGAGGCTCAGTCCATCATCACGCAGCTCAAGGGCGGCGCCGATTTTGCTGAACTGGCCAAGAAACTGTCTAAGGATCCGGGCTCTGCACCCAATGGCGGTGATCTGGACTGGGCACCTTCAGGCAACTACGTGCCTGAATTTGGTCAAGCCATCACCCAACTTGAAAAGGGCAAGTCCACCGATAAGCCGATCAAGACTCAGTTTGGCTGGCACGTGATTCGTCTTGATGATGTGCGTGACGTGCAATTTCCGCCGTTGGACGAAGTCAAAGCCCAATTGCAACAGCGCTTGCAACAGCAAAAGTTGGCTAAGTTCCGCGACGAGTTGAAGACCAAGGCTCGCACCGATTACACCTTCACCACTGAGAAAGTGGGCAGCTAAGTGGGCAGCTGATTGCCTGCGGTGGATTTCACCCTCAAAAGCGGCTTCGGCCGCTTTTTTCATGCCTGATCCCGTTTTTATGCGTGAAATTACGCATGCAATATTTTGTATTGTGAAATTCTTTTTGCGGCATAAAAAATGGCTCTTGTCGCAAGTCTTGCGTGGAAGAGGGGCGACCTCTTTTTCTTTCCGCATTGCAAAATAAAAAGCGCAAGTCCTTGATTTTTATGATCTTGTATCTTCTGTCTTATATAAGACATAAGTCTTCTTTTCCGCTAAGATTCATCCCATTCCTACCGTTAATCGATCCGCTACGCATTGGAGCTTGTGATGACCCAATTGACCCGTGAACAACAGATCGCTGCCCTCGAAAAAGACTGGGCTGAAAATCCCCGCTGGGCGCTGGTGAAGCGTGGCTACAGCGCCGCTGACGTCGTGCGTCTGCGCGGCAGCATGCAGCCCGAATACACCTTGGCCAAGAACGGCGCTGAAAAGCTGTGGGCCAAGGTCAACGGTGGCGCCAAGAAGGGCTATGTGAACGCTTTCGGCGCCATCACCGCCGGTCAAGCCATGCAACAAGCCAAGGCTGGCTTGGAGGCCGTGTACCTGTCGGGCTGGCAAGTCGCCGCTGACGGCAACACCTCTGAAACCATGTACCCCGACCAATCGCTGTACGCGTACGACTCGGTGCCGACCATGGTTCGCCGCATCAACAACACCTTCAAGCGCGCTGATGAAATTCAGTGGGGCCGTGGCATCAACCCCGGTGACGAAGGCTTTGTGGACTACTTCCTGCCGATCGTTGCTGACGCTGAAGCCGGTTTCGGTGGCGTGTTGAACGCTTTCGAACTGATGAAGAACATGATCGCATCGGGCGCCGCTGGCGTTCACTTCGAAGACCAGCTCGCCGCTGTCAAGAAGTGCGGTCACATGGGCGGCAAGGTTTTGGTGCCGACCCGCGAAGCCGTTGAAAAGCTGATCGCTGCTCGTTTCGCCGCTGACGTGATGGGCGTGCCCACCATCGTTCTGGCCCGTACCGACGCTGAAGCGGCCAACCTGCTGACCAGCGACTGCGACGCCAACGACCAACCGTTCGTCACCGGCGAGCGCACGCAAGAAGGCTTCTACCGCGTCAAGAACGGTCTGGAGCAAGCCATCAGCCGTGGCGTGGCTTATGCTCCGTACGCTGACTTGGTGTGGTGCGAAACCGGCGTGCCCGACATCGGCTTTGCGCGTGAATTCGCCCAAGCCGTGCATGCTGCCTGCCCCGGCAAGCTGCTGTCGTACAACTGCTCGCCTTCCTTCAACTGGAAGAAGAACCTCAACGACAAGCAAATCGCTTCGTTCCAAGAAGACCTGTCAGCACTGGGCTACAAGTACCAGTTCATCACCTTGGCGGGTATTCACATCAACTGGTACAACACCTTCCAGTTTGCCAATGCTTACGCCAACGGCGAAGGCATGAAGCACTACACCGAAATGGTGCAAGAGCCGGAATTTGCTGCTCGCGAAAAGGGTTACACCTTCGTGTCGCACCAACAAGAAGTGGGCGCAGGCTACTTCGACGACGTGACCACCGTGATCCAAGGTGGTTCGTCCTCCGTGAAGGCCCTGACCGGCTCGACCGAAGAAGAACAGTTCCACTGACCCCTCGGATCTGTCATTGAAAAAACCGCGCTCACAAGGCGCGGTTTTTTTATGGGCACCCCGGCATCACGTGCCCTTAAAATCGTCACCCTTTGGTGGTCGGCCGTGCCGTACACGCCGCATTGTTTTGAGGATTTCATGGTTTCGATACAGCTTCCCGACGGTTCCAAGCGCGAATTCCCCGGCCCGGTGACGGTGGCCGACGTGGCCGCTTCCATCGGCACGGGTCTGGCTAAGGCCGCATTGGCGGGTCGTGTTGGCGCAGGTGAGAGCACCCGTTTGGTCGATACCAGTCATCTGATCGAAGCTGATGAGCAGCTGGCGATCATTACCGCCAAGGACGCTGACGGGCTGGACGTGATCCGCCACTCGACGGCGCACTTGCTGGCCTACGCGGTGAAAGAACTTTTCCCCGATGCTCAAGTCACGATTGGGCCAACCATTGAGCACGGCTTCTATTACGACTTCTCGTACAAGCGCCCGTTCACGCCAGATGACTTGGCGGCCATCGAAAAGAAGATGACGGAGCTGGCCAACAAGGATGAGAAGATCGAACGACGCGTCGTGGCCCGCGATGAGGCCGTGAGCTATTTCAAGTCGATCGGCGAAGCGTACAAGGCTGAAATCATCGAGAGCATTCCAGCTGATCAGGATGTCTCGCTCTACGCCGAAGGCAAGTTCACCGACCTGTGTCGTGGCCCGCACGTGCCGAGTACCGGCAAGCTGAAATTCTTCAAGCTGATGAAGGTGGCCGGGGCCTATTGGCGCGGGGACCATCGCAATGAGATGCTGCAACGTGTCTACGGCACCGCTTGGGCGACCAAAGACGATTTGCAGAAATACCTCTTGATGCTGGAAGAAGCCGAGAAGCGCGATCACCGCAAGCTCGGTCGCGAGCTCGATCTGTTCCACATGGACGAATACTCGCCCGGCACGGTGTTTTGGCACCCGAAGGGCTGGGCGATTTGGCAGGAAGTTGAACAGTACATGCGCCGCGTGTACCGCGAAAATGGCTACCAAGAGGTCAAAGGGCCGCAGATCCTTGACAAAGGCCTGTGGGAAAAAACTGGCCACTGGGACAAGTACCGCGAAAACATGTTCACCACCGAGTCTGAAAAGCGCGAATACGCTTTGAAGCCGATGAACTGCCCAGGCCACATCCTGATCTACAAACAGGGCCTCAAGAGCTATCGTGATTTGCCGCTGCGTTACGGTGAATTCGGTGCTTGCCATCGCAATGAGCCCACCGGCGGTCTGCACGGCATCATGCGTGTGCGTGGTTTCACCCAAGACGACGGCCACATCTTCTGCACGGAAGACATGATCCAAGCAGAGGTGGCGGCATTCACGGCGCTGCTCAAGAAGGTCTACAAGGACTTCGGCTTCACCGACATCATCTACAAGCTCTCCACACGACCCGAAAAACGCATCGGCACCGAGGAAAGCTGGGATCGGGCCGAAGCGGCCTTGGCCGAAGGTCTGCGTGCTGCTGGCTGTGAATTCGAGTACTTGCCGGGCGAGGGCGCTTTCTACGGTCCGAAAATCGAATACACCCTGAAAGATGCGCTGGGGCGTCAGTGGCAGTGCGGCACCATCCAAGTGGATCCGAACTTACCGGAACGTTTGGATGCCGAGTTCGTGGGTGAAGATGGCACGCGCCATCGGCCCGTCATGCTGCACCGCGCGATCCTCGGCAGCTTGGAGCGTTTCATCGGCATTTTGATCGAAGAACACGCCGGCGCTTTGCCCACTTGGCTTGCGCCAACGCAAGTGGTGGTCCTCAACATCACCGATGCCCAGACCGATTACGTCCAAGAAGTGGCCAAACAGCTGCAAAAACAAGGACTTAGGGTCTCGATTGATTTGCGCAACGAAAAAATCACGTATAAAATAAGAGAGCATTCATTGCAAAAGGTTCCCTATCTTCTCGTTGTCGGCGACAAAGAAAAGGCTGCGGGGGCCGTTGCGGTACGCGCCAGAGGCAATCAAGACCTCGGTGTGATGGCTTTAGACGCCTTCTCCGGGAAAATAGCTGCCGAACTCGCTCTCTAAGAAGAGTGGGCTTGGCTTTCTTGTCTTGTGTTAACGGTGTGTGTTGTTTTGACTCAAGGGCTTAAGCCCTGAAGGAATCTGACCATCGCTACTTTTCTTGACCGTCGGACACCCAACGCCGAACGCAAACATCGCCTTAATCGCGAAATCACTGCTCTTGAAGTCCGTTTGAATGGACCTGAGAACGAGCCCTTGGGTATCGTCAGCATTCAAGAAGCGCTGCGTCTTTCTGCTGAGCAGGACGTCGATCTGGTGGAAATCGCGGCAACCGCGAATCCACCCGTATGTCGCTTGATGGACTACGGCAAGTTCAAGTACCAAGAGCAGAAGAAGGTCGCGGAAGCCAAGGCCCGTCAACACGTCATCGAGGTCAAGGAAGTCAAGTTCCGACCCGGTACCGATGAAGGCGACTACCAGATCAAGCTGCGTAACCTGCGGCGCTTTCTGGAAGATGGCGACAAGGGCAAGGTCACCTTGCGGTTCCGGGGTCGGGAAATCACCCACCAAGACATCGGTATGCGCCTGCTGGAGCGTGTGCGTGATGAGTTGACGGATGTTTCGCTGGTCGAACACATGCCACGTCTTGAGGGTCGCCAGATGATCATGGTGTTGGCCCCCAAGAAGAAGAAGTAAAAATCATCCATCTCGGAGTGCAGCGGTTTGGTCGCTGCTGCGCTCCAGTGCCCGTAGGCCCCCAAGACCGCGAGATGTTCGCGGCGCCTGATGGGAACAACGTGAAGGAGCAGTCATGCCCAAAATGAAGACCAAGAGCAGCGCGAAGAAGCGTTTTCGCGTTCGTCCGGGTGGTACCGTCAAGCGCGGTCAAGCGTTCAAGCGCCACATCCTGACCAAGAAGACCACCAAGAACAAGCGCCAACTGCGCGGTACCGTGACTGTCCATGAGACCAATATGGGTCACATGGCACAGATGCTGCCGTTTGCTGGTCTGTAATCCACCAAGACTAAAGGAAGAGAACCATGCCTCGCGTCAAACGTGGTGTTACCGCCCGTGCTCGTCATAAAAAGATTCTGGCCCTTGCCAAGGGCTACCGTGGTCGTCGTAAAAACGTCTATCGCATCGCCAAACAGGCGGTGATGAAGGCGGGGCAATACGCCTACCGTGACCGCCGCGCCAAGAAGCGCGTGTTCCGTCGTTTGTGGATTGTCCGTATCAATGCGGCAGCCCGTTCATTCGGCGTGACCTACAGCAAGTTCATGGCTGGCCTGAAGAAGGCCGCGATCGAAGTCGATCGCAAGGTGCTGGCCGACATGGCTGTGCATGACTTGGCTGCGTTCGGCGCCATCGTCGAGAAGGCCAAGGCCCAGCTCGCTTGATAGCGTTGCCCGGGGCCGGTCGCGATCGACCCCGTTGCGCTGCATGAAAGGCCGAATCCGTTCGGCCTTTTTTCTTTCCTACTGCATGGATTCGATGCGTCGATGAACGATCTCGAACAAATCGTGGCGGGCGCTGCGGCTGACTTCGCTGCAGCGCTGACACCCGCTCAGCTTGAAGACGCCAAGGCGCGCTTCACCGGCAAGACCGGCTTGGTCACTGAACTGCTCAAGGGCATGGCCAAGCTCAGCCCCGAGGAAAAAAAGACCCGGGGCGCTGCGATCAACGAGACCAAACAGCGCATCGAAGCGCTGCTGGGTGAGCGTCGTCGTGCGTTGGCAGAGGCCGAGTTGCAAGCGCAGCTCAAGGCGGAAGCGCTCGACGTGACCCTGCCGGGCCGTGGCCGCTCGCTGGGTGGTTTGCATCCGGTATCGCGCACCCTGGAGCGCATTGAGCAGATCTTTGGTTCGATGGGTTTTGATGTGGCCGACGGCCCCGAGATCGAAACCGATTGGCACAGCTTCACCGCTTTGAACAACCCGGAAAACCATCCGGCGCGTTCCATGCAAGACACCTTCTACGTCGATATGCAGGACGAGGCGGGTCGCCCCTTGTGCTTGCGGCCGCACACCTCACCGATGCAAGTGCGTTATGCCCGCCAGCATGCGGCGCGCCACGCTGCCAACCTCGACGGGATGCCCGAAATTCGCGTCATCGCGCCGGGTCGCACCTACCGCGTCGATTCGGACGCCACCCACTCGCCCATGTTTCACCAGTGCGAAGGCCTGTGGATTGGCGAGAACGTGTCGTTCAAAGACTTGAAAGCAGTCTTTACCGATTTCTTCCGCACCTTCTTCGAGACCGATGAGCTGGAGCTGCGCTTTCGCCCCTCGTTCTTCCCCTTCACCGAACCCTCAGCCGAGGTGGACATCGCCTTTGCCAGCGGGCCGCTCAAAGGTCGCTGGCTCGAAGTCGCCGGCTCTGGCCAAGTGCATCCGAACGTGGTGCGCAACTACGGCCTCGACCCTGAGAAGTACATCGGTTTCGCCTTCGGCATGGGCCCGGATCGCCTGACCATGCTGCGCTACGGCGTCAACGATCTGCGGCTGTTCTTTGAAGGCGATTTGCGCTTTCTGAGCCAGTTCAAGTAATTCCCGCTGCCCCGCCGCAAGGACCGAAGAAATGCAATTTCCTGAATCGTGGTTGCGCGAGTTCTGCAACCCTGAACTGAACACCGCCGAGCTGGCTCACCTGCTGACCATGGCCGGCATGGAAGTCGAAGAGCTCAAGCCCGTGGCACCGCCGTTTCACGGCATCGTCGTGGCGGAGATCCTCGAAGCTGTGCAACACCCCAACGCCGACCGCCTGCGTGTGTGCAAGGTCGATGCTGGCCCGCACAGCCCAGACGGCCCGCTGCAAATCGTCTGCGGCGCTCCCAACGCCCGCGCCGGTATCCGCATTCCACTGGCCACCGTCGGTGCCGAACTGCCCCCTGGCGAAGATGGCAAGCCCTTCAAGATCGGCACGGGCAAGCTGCGCGGCGTTGAGAGCTTCGGCATGCTGTGCTCGGCGCGCGAACTCCAGCTCGCGGAGGACAACGGCGGCTTGCTCGAACTGGCGCTTGACGCTCCGCTCGGCCAAGACATCCGTGAGCATTTGAAGCTTGATGACACGCTCTTTACCCTCAAGCTCACGCCCAATCTGGGCCATGGTTTGAGCGTCTATGGCATCGCTCGCGAAGTCTCGGCCTTGACCGGCGCGCCGCTGCGCACGCCTGCTGTACCCGCTGCCCCGGCGGTGGTCTCCAGCGCCGATCACCTGCTGCCGGTGAAGGTCGAAGCGGCCGATCTGTGTGGTCGTTTCTCCGGCCGAGTGGTGCGCGGCATTCACCCGCAAGCCAAGACACCCGCCTGGATGGTGGATCGGCTGGCGCGCTGCGGCCAACGCTCCGTCAGCGCCTTGGTCGATATCTCGAACTACGTCATGTTCGAGTACGGCCAGCCGACGCACATTTTTGATCTCGACAAGATCCACGGCGGCCTGACGGTGCGCTGGGGGCGTGAAGGCGAAAGCCTCAAGCTGCTGAACGGCAACACCATCGCACTCGACGCCAAGGTCGGTGTGATCGCTGATGAGCAATCGGTCGAATCGCTCGCCGGCATCATGGGTGGTGACGCCACCGCCGTGGGCGACGAGACGCGTAACGTCTACGTCGAGGCCGCATTCTGGTGGCCAGAAGCGATGGCTGGCCGGGCGCGCCGCTTCAACTTCAGCACCGACGCCAGCCATCGTTTTGAGCGCGGTGTCGATCCGGCTCAAACCGTGGCACGCATTGAGCACATCACCGACTTGATCCAGTCGATCTGCGGTGATGCCCAAACCACTTGCGGCCCCATCACCGATCAAAGCCTCCAGCTGCCCGAGCGTCGGGCCGTGGCGTTGCGGGTCGAGCGCGCCGCCAAGGTCATCGGCATGCCGGTGACCCAAGCGCAATGCGCCACCGTGTTGGCTCGTTTGGGTCTTGAGTTCACCGAAGGCGAGGGCGTCCTGAGCGTGACGCCGCCGAGCTGGCGTTTTGACATCGCCATCGAAGAAGATTTGATCGAAGAAGTGATCCGCGTCATCGGCTTCGATCAACTGCCACTGACCCCGCCGGTCGCACCCGTGACGGCGCGGGTCCGCCCGGAAGCGCAACGCTCCAGCCACGCCTTGCGCCGTGCGGTGGCCGCACTCGACTACCAAGAAACCATCAACTTCAGCTTTGTCGAAGAGCGTTGGGAGCTTGAGCTGGCCGGCAACGCCGCGCCGATCCGCTTGCTCAACCCCATCGCCGCACCGTTGGCGGTGATGCGATCGAGCTTGGTCGGCAGCTTGGTGCAGGTGTTGCGACACAACTTGGCGCGCCGTGCGCCGCGTGTGCGCGTCTTCGAATTAGGCCGGGTCTTCAAGCGCGACGCCTCGGTCGCGGCCAGCGAACAAACCGTGGCCGGTATCGACCAGCCGTTGCGGCTCGCCGGTCTGGCTTGGGGGCCGGTGTCGCCCTTGCAGTGGGGTGACAAAGAACGCGCGGTCGATTTCTTCGACGTCAAGGCCGATGTAGAAGTGCTGCTCGCGCCGCGCCAAGCCAGCTTTGTGGCTGCCGAACATCCGGCGATGCATCCGGGCCGTTGCGCTCAGGTGCTGTTGGACGGCCAAGTGATCGGCGTGGTGGGGGAGTTGCATCCGCGCTGGCGTCAAGGCTACGAGCTGCCCGCCGGTCAAGGCGCGCCGGTGCTGTTTGAGCTGGACGTGGCTGCGCTTTTGGCGCGCGACGTGCCGGTCTTTGCCCCGGTGGCCCGCCAGCAAGCCGTGACGCGCGACATCGCCTTGGTCGTGGGTGAGGCCGTGAGCCACGACGCGCTGATCCAAAGCCTGCTGACTGCCCCCACGGGCGGTGTGCTGCGCAGCGCCAAGCTGTTCGACGTCTACCGCCCCCAAGCCGGTGCCGCTGGCTTTGCCCCGGGGGAACGCAGTCTGGCGATTCGCTTGGAGTTGCTTGACGACGAAGCCCCGTTGACCGATGCCCGCAGCGACGAGGTGGTCAAGGCCGCCATCGACGCAGCGCAACAAGCGGTGGGTGCCCATCTGCGCGGAGCCTGAAACCATGGCAGTGATCCCGGACGACGTGTTGGAGGCGATGCTGGCTTCGACGCCCACCTTGACCAAGGCTGAACTGGCCGAGTTGCTTTTTGAGCGCCTCGGCCTGAACAAGCGCGAGGCCAAGGACATGGTGGACGCCTTTTTCGTGCACATTCACGCCGCTTTGCTGCGCGGTGAAGAGGTCAAGCTCACCGGCTTTGGCAACTTCCAAGTGCGCCGCAAAGCCCCGCGTCCGGGGCGCAACCCCCGCACCGGCGAGATCATCCCGATCCGCGCCCGCAACGTTGTCACCTTCCGCGCCAGCCACAAACTCAAGGATGTGGTGCAGGACGAGGATGGAGCGTGAGTTCTCGCCGTCTTCCCCGTCTCGACGCCCTGCGTGGGCTGGCGATGGTGTGGATGGCGGGGTTTCACTTCAGTTTTGATCTGAACCAATACGGCCTGATCGGGCGGCAGAACTTCTATGCCGATCCGTTTTGGACCACGCAGCGCACGCTGATCGTCACGCTCTTTTTGCTCTGCGCGGGCCTTGGGCAAGCGTTGGCATTTGAGCACTCAACGCGCATGGCTTGGCGGCGCTGGGCGCAGATCGCGGGCTGCGCGCTCTTGGTGTCAGCGGGCTCGTGGTGGATGTTTCCGCACAGTTTTATCTGGTTTGGCGTCTTGCACGCCATGGCGGCGATGTTGCTCTTGGTGCAACTTTTACGGCCGCAGCCGGGTTGGCGCACGGGGGTCGAGCGCTGGGGCTGGGGTTTGGCGGGGGCCATGTTGCTGCTGCCGCTTTGGGTTGCGCATCCCTTTTTTGACAGCCGCCTCACCGGCTGGGTGGGTTTGGCCACCCACAAACCCATCACCGAAGACTACGTCCCCTTGCTGCCATGGTTTGGGGTGATGTTTGGCGGCTGGTTGCTGGGTCGTTGGCTGCTCAAGCGCCCGTCGATGGGTGTTGTGGGCGGCAGCCTTAGCGGTTGGCTGAGCTGCTTACAGCCTCTGGCGCGCTTGGGTCGTTGGCCGCTGAGCTTTTACATGCTGCATCAGCCGGTGTTGCTGGGTTTGCTGGAAGTTTGGACGCTGCTGCGGCGCGCTTAAGGGGCTGCCAGCGCCCGTCGATCAAAACTTCGTGCGGCGTAAAGCGCGTCTTGTAGTTCATTTTGCGGCAGCCCTCGATCCAGTAGCCCAGATACACGTAGGGCAAGCCCAGACGCCGGGCGCGCTCAATCTGCCACAGCACCGCGTAAGTGCCGTAGCTCGCGCCGACGACATCCGGATCAAAGAAGGTGTAAACCGCCGACAAACCGTCGTCGAGCACATCGACCAAGCTGACGATGCGCAGCTGGCCGAGTTCTTCGTTCGCCCTCAAGTCGGGTTCGCGGAATTCGATGATGCGGGTGTGGACCCGGCTGGGCAGCATGGATTCGGCATACTGTTTGGCGCTGTCTTGATCCATGCCACCGCCCACATGGCGATGCGATTGGTAGCGCTGATAAAGCGCAAAGTGTTCAGCATCGAACCCCACCGGCCGCACGCGCACCACCAAGTCAGCGTGGCGTGCCGCGCTGCGCCGCTGGCTGCGGTCCGGCTTGAAATCGTGGGTGCGCACACGCAGCGAGGTGCAAGCTTGGCAAGCATCGCAGTGCGGACGGTAAACATAGGGTCCGCTGCGCCGAAAGCCCTCGCGCATCAAACCGACGTAGAGCTGCTGATAGACCGCATCGCTCACCGGCTGGATCGGAATCGCCACTTCAGAGCGCGCTTGTTGTTCCGGCAAGTAGCTGCACGGGTAGGGCGCGGTGAGATAAGCGTGCAGCAGCTCGGAATTCATGGCGCTTTTAGAAGAACCCCTTTAGAGCGCTTGCCACATGGCGGGCTCGAACTGCCAGCGCGCCGCAGCCTTCATGGCTTCAGGTGCCGTGACCCGGCGCAGATGGGCTTCAAAGTCAGCACGCGCTACAGGCGCCGCACCCAGCGAGGCCAAGTGGCCGGTTTGCTGTTGGCAGTCGATCCAGTCGATGCCCTTCAAGCGGCAAAACGCCACCAGCGCCGCCAGCGCGATCTTGGAGGCGTCGCTGCGCCGGGCAAACATGGATTCGCCGTAGACCATGCCGCCCAAATGCACGCAGTACAGGCCGCCAACCAGCTCGCCGTTGATCCATGTTTCGACCGAATGCACGTCGCCTGCGTGGTGCCAAGCGCTGTAAGCGGCGACCATCTCGGGCACGATCCACGTGCCGGGTTGGCCCTCACGTGGCCGATCGGCGCAAGCCGCGATCACGGCGGGCGTGTCGCGGTCAAAAACCACTTCGCAGCGCGGATGCAACTGCGTGGCTTCTTGGATAAAACGCGCCAAGGTTTTGCGCAGCGAGCGGTGCAGCTTGAAGTCGCGGGTTGGCAGCACCATGCGTGGCGCCAAGCTCCACCACAGGATCGGCTGCCCGGGCGAAAACCACGGAAAGATACCGCGCTGATAGGCCGCCCGCAGCCGCTCTACGCTCAAGTCGCCGCCGATGGCCAGCAAACCTGCCGCGCCGCTGTCCTCGCCCAACACCTCGGTGGTGGGCGGGAAGTCGAGCTGCTCAGGATGGAGGCGTGGAACCACCGCAGTGGTGCTCAGCGCAATTGCAGGTCGTCGCTGCCGTACTCGATGCCCAAAGGCTCGATCAGCAAACGCTTCGGACCCGCTTCCAAGCGGCCCGCCACCCAAGCGTCGATGCCTTGGGCTTTGGCGATCTCGACGCAGCGCTCAGCGTCTTCAGCCGCCACGTACAGCGCAAAACCCGCGCCCATGTTGAGCGTGCTGTAGGCCTCGTGATCGTCCTGGCGAGCTTGTTCTTGGATGAACTTCAGCACCGGGGTGACAGGCGGCACGGTATGGATGCGGTACGTCATTTCAATCGGATGACGCAGCAGCTTGCGCCAGCCGTGGCCGGTGATGTTGGCGCAGTAATGCGGCCGGATCCCCGCAGCAGCCAGTGCTTCAGTGACGGGCGAATAGAGCACGGTGGGTGCAAGCAGCGCCGCGCCATAGCTCAGGCCGGGGTGATTCACCGGGTCGATCTCGGTCAAATAGCCTTGGGGCAGACGCTCCACCAACTTGCGCGCCAGGCTCAAACCGTTGGCGTGGATACCGCTCGAAGCCAGCAGCACGATGGCGTCGCCCGCGCCAAGCTGGTCACCCAGCGAGAGACGATCCTTCGGGCTGACGATGCCGGTACACGAAGCAGCCAAGTCGATGCGACCGGCTTCCACGATGCCTGCCAGCGCCGGGGTTTCGCCGCCGCCCCAAGCCACCTTGCAGACATCGCACGCCTTCTTCCAGCCGTCCACCAGCGCGTTGGCGCGGAGCTTGTCTTCAAACCACGCCGAGCCACCAGCCGCCCAGTACGCCTGCACCACCAAGGGCGTGGCCCCGACGGTGATCAGATCGTTGATGGCCATGGCGATGGTGTCTTGCGCGATACCGTCGTACCAAGAGCGACCCGTGAGCTGCGCCATCTCGTCAGCGACCAAGGTCTTGGTGCCGAGGCATTCGACGATGGAGGCCAAATAAAACGGACCCACGTCGAGCACATACGCTGATTCGCCCCGCGAGGCGGTTACTTCAGCAAAGCCACGCCCAGTCATGGACACCGCCGTGGCAGCCGCTGCACGTTGGGCAGCGATCTTGAGCGGGTCGATCAGGTCGTAATTGACCCCGGCTTGCTCATAGCTGAGCGTGCTGGTGTCTGCGGCAACAGAGGCGGCAACAGTCGAGGGCAGGGAGGAGGGTTGTGATGTCGATTGCATGGTGCGGATTATCGGCGAACTGCCACCCTCAAGGCCGATGTGAC
>NZ_JBFPHB010000039.1:0-23310 GCF_041083635.1 Leptothrix ochracea | reverse complement strand
TGTGACGGCATGCCGGAAACACCAAGACGGGGAACGGTATGACAAACTTCAAGACAAAGAAGGACCAAAAGAGAACGCTGTAAGGACCATTCTGCATCTGGAAAAAGCGATCCGTTTCTTCGGCAAGGTTCCCATACCAAATCACAAGGTATTGAGAGAAGAAGAAATACACCCACAGAATTGTGAAGGCCAACAACATCTGTGCGAAATAGTTGGGAATATGATCTCCCATCGGCTTTGCCAATGCATGCGACCGACGAAGCGTAGCCACCACCACCACAAAGATAGCCAAGAACATGCCAAACATACTCACGAAGTGGTACATGGCATAGATCGGACTTTCCCAAAATGGCTTCAGCGTCATCTCAAAGTCCCACGCCACCATGGTGCAGAACAAAACATGCACAAAAGGCACAAAAATGGCGACATTTCTGAAATTAGCCATGTCATCCGGTGATCGCGCTGATTTGGCCTGTAGTTTGATAAAGAGTCCATAAACGACGCCAACCAACAAAAACCCGAGAATTTCACGAGTAGCCAAAAAGCCCAAATTATTCCATTTGGGCAAATCCTCATGGATATTTGTCCAAGGGAAGGTCATGTGGCCACCGAACAGCAGGACCAGCAAAAGAACAAACGCGAGGGGATAGAGCGAGAAGAAAGCTACGCTCAAAAATCGGACTTCAAAACGCCATTTGGCATTCACTAGGTGCAACAAGGCAGCTAGAGACACACCTGCCAGCGCAAGATGGAGGACGATCAAGAAGTCGACCGTCAAAACTGACCAGCTAGCAAACGGAATCACTCAGTTGCTCCTTTACAAGTAACACGACGCTGTGCGCTACTTGCGTTCTATGTAATGGGAGAGGTTTCGTACGATACGGTTTGGTAATCGTCTTACTTGACCCCAACGGCGACAGGCTTTTCACCCTTCAAGGCATGCCGAATGTAATTGATCAAATCCCAACGTTCACTAGGATACAAATCATTGGCATAAGAAGGCATGATGGCACCACCCAACGTCATATAACCAAAGATATAACCCTCTGGGAGTTCCTTTTGTACCTTATCTGTGGTCAGATCGTACGGTTTGAGAACCAGCTTTGCACCGACAGGGCCATCGCCTTGGCCCGAAGCGCCATGACAGGTTTCGCAGTAAATCTGGTACATGCGTTTCCCATTGGCTATCGACGCCGGTGTCGCTCGATTGGGATTGACCATTTTATTGGCGGCATCCATATCAGCCACACGAACGGTTCGTGTGCCAGCCGCAGGGACAGAATGCTGCGGATACTGACGCACGGCTTCCGGGCCCTTCTGGGGCTTCACGCTGATTTGATTGGCCATGTCGTTATTCCACGGCCACGCAAAACTCACAGCTGGCGCGATCACCAGGGCCATCGCGGCCACACAGTTTTTCAAGCACATCATGCTGCCTGCTCCCCAATGACTTCGGCGGCGTGGAAGCGATGGAAGATCGCATTCACTTCTTGGATGGCCGCCGGTTCTGCCTTCACCAAAATGCCAATCTTGTCTTCGGACACGCTGGCGTTGTACAGCGGGCTGCGGTTGCCCGGAAGCTTCCAAGCAATGAAACAGCCCACCACCGTCATGAGCACACCACACAGAATGAAGAACTCATAAGTCAACACAAAGTTGGGCGGCAGTGGAATCACCGGCTTCCCCCCTCGGTACTGCAAGAGAAAGCTCGCTTGTGACGAAGCGATGAACAAGAAGCCCAGCGCCGCTCCCAGAACGGCACCGATCAATGTGTATAGCTGAACATACACAGGCCGAGGCCCCAGAGACTCCGCCAGCTCTTGATGCTCAATCGGAGACTTGAGCACAACATCATCGATGCTGAATCCGTCAATACTGGACGACTTCAACGTTTCAATGACCTGAGCTGCTTCATCAAAATTATCGAAAAGTCCGAGCGTATGTGCTTTGGCCATTCGTTATTCCTCCATCCAACGTACTTGGATAACCTTCATGACGATCAGGCAGCCGTCTGATCAGCCTGCTTGTTTGTTTGGCGCGTTGCCTCAGAGCGGTGATAGACCATCTCTTTGACTTCGTACATGGAAATCGTCGGGAATATCTTGCAGAACAACATGAACAGCATGTTGAACCAGCCAAAGCTACCGATCACGATCGCGAACTGAATCCAGTTTGGCATCCAGTCATCCGACCATGTCCAAGGATGATGCCCGTGGGAGAACGTCGGCGTCACGATCATGAAACGCTCTAACCACATCCCCAGATTCAGAAGAATCGAAACCATCATCATGGTGGTCATATGACCGCGCAGCGACTTGAAAGCCAAGGTCAGCGGCACCACCGAACCCAAGAAATTCATCGCCCACCAATAAGGTGCATAGGGCCCCGTCGCACGATAAATCAGGGTTTCCTTGGCATATTCATTATCACCGTACCAGACCGAAGCGTATTCGATCAAGTTCAGGTAGGTCCAGACCATGGCGATCGCAAAAGTCAGTTTGCAAATCTTGTCCAAGATCGGCTTCGTCATGTATTCCTCGAAGCGGAACACGTAACGCAGAATGATGAACAGCGTGATGATGGCCGCACATCCTGAGTACAAGGCACCCGCCACAAAATAGGGCGGGAACGATGTCACATGCCAGCCAGGCTGGATGGAAACAGCAAAGTCAGTGGCCACGATGGAATGCACCGACACCGCCAACGGAATCAAGAAGCACGCGATGGTCAAGTAGGTCACACGAAAATTGGCCCACTGACGATCCGTTCCCATCCACCCCAAGGAGAGAAGGCGATAAAAAGTCTTGCGGAAACCCGTGGCACGATCTCGACAAATGGCCAAGTCAGGAATCATCCCGAAGTACAGGAACACGATCGACGAAGTCAGGTAGGTACTGATGGCGATCCCATCCCAAACCAGCGGCGAGGCAAAGTTCGGCCAAGTCCAACGTTCATTTGGATACGGAATGACGTAATAAAACTCCCACAAGCGCCCCAAGTGAATCATGACGAACAAACCCGCTGTCATCAGCGAGAACGTTGTCATGGCTTCTGCAAAGCGATAGATGGGCTTGCGCCAGTCAGCATGCATCAAGTGAAGAATGGCCGACAACAATGTTCCAGAGTGGCTCATGCCAATCCAGAAAATGAAGGTTGAAATATACAACCCCCAAACCTGAGGATTTCTCAGGCCTGCAACGCCAAGTCCTTCTTCATATTGGTAGTAGGCACAAGCCACGCCCACCATGAAGACCAAGAATGACACAGCAAAGATCACCCAATAGGCCGCCCGAGGACGATCCATGCTTTTGAGCACATCTTTATTGATCTTGGCCCAAGCGATATCTTCATTGATATCCTTGTCCTTGCGTACGAAACGTCGTTCAACAAGAACTTCGTCATCGTGCGACATATTCATCTTGTCAGCCATTATGTTTTGCCCCAGTGCTGATAAGCCATTCGCTGATTGCCATTGTGACCGGCGTCTCAAGCTGCAGAATCACGAATCCGTTCCAGATAGACCACAGAAGGATACGTCCGGAGCTCTTCGAAAATACGATAACCGCGTACGCCTTCTTCTTTCTCCTGCTTATCACTGGCGATATTGACCTGCTGCTTGCGCCAGATCTTGGCCACATCCGATTCAGGATCGGCCATATTGCCAAAGTGAATGGCCGATGTCGGACAGGCTTGCGCGCACGCAGTCATCACTTCACCGTCATAAACCTTCCGCCCTTCCGATTTCGCTTGACTCTTTGCTTCGGTCAAACGCTGAACACAGAAGGTGCACTTTTCCATGACGCCCTTGCTGCGCACCGTCACGTCTGGATTCAACTGCTGCTCCATGGGCTGCGGCCATGCCCCCGACTTCGGATAGTCAAACCAGTTGAAATACCGCACCTTGTACGGGCAGTTGGCTGAGCAGTAACGCGAGCCGATGCAGCGGTTGTAAACCTGAGAGTTCAACCCATCCAGCGTATGGTGGGTGGCCCCCACAGGACAAACGGTTTCGCAGGGCGCAGCTTCGCACTGCTGGCACATCATGGGCAAGAATTGAGCACCCTGCTCTGGGAACTCCTTGTCCATTTGCTTGCCTTCACCCCAGTAGCGCTCAATGCGAATCCAGTGCATGGCCTGACCACGACTGAAATTCTCTTTCCCAACCACCGGCAAGTTATTCTCAGCGTAGCAAGCAGTAGTGCAGGCGCTGCAACCAATGCATGTATCCAAGTCAATAACCATGCCCCACTTATAGTCACTGTCTTTATACTGATCCTGAACCGGACGGGCCGTCCGGTAGGAACTCCAGTTTTTAAGCAGATTAGTGATTGACATTATTCACCTCGTGCGCAAGATCAACCTTATCCGCAGCGATCGTGGCCACCAACTTGCGGCCATGCTGTGTATTCGCTGCACCCTCATCCTTGGCAAACTTTTCGTGCGTACGGGTCTTGCGAATCATCACACGGGTTGCATTCAGAGCCAGCTCACCGGTTTGTTGATCAAAAATAGGATTGATGATCTTCAAAGGATTGACACCCACATGGCTTGCATAACGCCCCATATTTTCATGACCCTGTCCGATCGGAATAGAAATGACTTTCGGATGGATCCCAGGGAACAAATAGGCTTTGGCGCGAATCAATCCATTGGCGGACTGAACCTCCAGAATATCGCCTTCATCGATGTGCAAGGCTTCCGCAGTCTTCGGATGCAGCTCAACCCATGAATCCCAAACCACGGTGGTGAGTGAGTCGGGAGACTCTTGCATCCAAGGCAGATTGGCATGCGCGCCGTCGCGGAAATTACCCCGGACGCTAGGCACCAAATGGAATGGGAACGAGGCCTCTTCCAAGAAAACATCGGGCTGCTTCACCATCGCCGCCTTGACTTGCACGCTCAGCGGCGAGGCAGGGGCCTCAACATGCAACACACCGGCACTGAGCGCTGCGTCCCAGAAGCTTTCGGTATCGGCCGCAGCGTCCTTGAACGCTGACTTGGCTTGCACCACCGAGCTCTTGAGATAGGCGAAGTAATCGGGATAGCTCTTGTAAGCATCCGCTTTTCTCAGCTTGAGCAAATCAAGCAAGACATCACCCAACGAACGCGTGTCCTTGTGCAGCTTTTCCATCAAAGGTTGCTGCATACCGATCTGAACACCATGCGGTTGGTAGCTGGCCACGTGCGTGCCAAAGTCTTCCATGGAAGAAAGCAGCGGCAGCACCAGATCGCATTCGGCCGCAGTTTCATCGATTTGCTGCGCCAAGGCGACCTTGAAAGGCACTTTTTTCAGGTTTTCAGCAAAGCGCATGAAATCCGGGGCGCTATAAACCGGGTTCGTATCGTGAATCAGCAGCGCCTGGCACTTGCCTGCGGCCATGACTTTGTTGAAGTCCATCAGGGCCGCCGTGCTACCCGAAACCGGCGCCAACTGCGGGAATGGGCTGGCACCGGGTCGCTCCAAGGTCTTGCCCATGTTGTCAAGAATGACGTTGAGCAACATGATGGCCGCGACATTCTCCGAGCCGTGGGCATGCCCTTCGGCCGAAGCACCGGCCAGCACCAAGCTTGGCGCTTTCTCCCAGAGCAGCGAGGCCACATGAGGCACCATGTGGGCCGGCACGCCCGTGGTGCGACTGACGAATTCCGGGGTGTACGGCTTGATCAATTCATGGATTTCAGCCGGAACGGTGTGCTCGTACTCCTTGTGGTGCATCAACTCGCGGGCGATCCCCAGCGCCATCACGCCTTCGGTGCCCGGAATGATCGGCACCCAACGATCCGCGTTCGCCCCCGTCAAGGTCATCTTGGGCTCAATTTGAACCAGCGTGCCCCGATCCGGTTTTCTGAACTTGGCGTATTGACCCGCAAAGTGCACCGGCGAAACACCCGTGCCCATGAAGTCATTGCCAAACGACAACACCATCTTGGCCTTGTCGAGATGCACCAGCGGCTGCTCGACGCCGAACATTTTCTTGTGCACAGCGGCAGCCACGGTTGACGACAACGCCTCGTAGACCACGTGGCGACCGCCGGACTCGAACGAATCCATGAAGTTGCGCAGCAACGCCTTTTGATGACCGCTGACATCCCCCGTCATGAAGGCCACCTGCTCACCACTCAACTTGCTGGCAGGCCCCAATTTCTCGGTCAGCAACGCCATGGCTTTTTCCCATGTCGTTTCTTTGAGGGCATTGCCCTCACGGACCATCGGCACCGTCAGCCGATCTGGGTGGTAATGCGCCTGAACCGCAGCCTGACCGAGACCGCAGATCTTGCCCGCATTGATCACGGAACTGCGGCTACCTTCGAGCTTCAGAACCCGACCTTCCCGCACTCGGCCCATCACGCCGCAACCGGAACTGCACTGCGTGCAGGTCGAGGCGTAATAAACACCAACACCGGGAACCACGAAATCCTCAGGCTGAACACTGGACTGCACCAATTCAGCGCCTGACTCGATGGACGTGTTGCCACATCCCGTCACAGCCAAGGCGGTACCACCCAAGCCAAGAACCTTCAATAGGTCTCTACGATTCACAAACTTTGCGTCGCTGGTCATTCACTTCTCCATACACCAAAAGTGGCTCGCAATCACTTATGACAAGCCCAGCAATCACCCGGCCCATTGGATCCAGCCTTTTGGCCGATCGCATCGTCCTTGTGCTCTTTTTCATGGCAACTGACGCACCACCCCATGGTCAGCGACTTGACTCGGCGAGCCACCGTCATGGAAGAAACATCCCCATGGCAGTACCCACAAGCTTCCTTGATGGGCCGGTCCTGCTTCACGTAGAAACGCTGCACATGTCGCTCATGATTGAAACGAACAAAGTCAGGCAAATCATGGACTTTCTTCCATGGAATGGCCTCTTTCTTCTCCCAATACTCCATGAGCTTTTTAATTCTCGGCTTCTCAGCGACAGACGGTATACCCTGGTGACAGCCAATACATTTATTAAGCCGAGGGATACCCGCAACAGCACTGCGCCTGCCATAACTATGGCAATACAGGCAATTGATACCCATCGTACCCGCATGCGTATCATGCGGAAATTCAATCGGCTGCTCGACAACCGGGCCCAAATTTCCAAAACCATCACTGGTTTGGGAGCCGATAGCACCACCAGAAACAAATGGCTCCGCCAGTACCTGCCCACCAAACAGGATACCCGTCACGAGACATAGCAGGCGTAGACAATCCATCATTACCTGTGACCCAAAAAGTTTTCGAATAAACGCCGCACTCACCGAGCGCAGAACCACCAACCGTCAGCCATCAACTGAAAAATCTAACTTGCTGCACCTTATTTCAACGCAACAACTTTATTAAATTTATTAAGATTCAAGCTGACACTCTTCAATTTTCTTACACGGGGTACAGGATGTATATCCATAAATACCCGATAGCACGGCGCAAGAAAAGTGAATGGTCGATTAAGAAAACTTTGGGTTGATCGCACAGATCAACCGTGAAGACAATATCATGATTGAGTGATATTCAAACCCATCAAGGGGGGTACCCCCCTTTGATCAGGACATCACGGCCAGCAAGGCCCGGGCTGAGGATTCAATGTTGTGCGAATTAAGGCCCGCCACACAAAGCCGTCCTGAACGCAAGATGTACACACCGTGCTCTTCGCGCAAACGATCGGCCTGTCGCGTGTTCAAACCGGTGTAGCTGAACATGCCGCGCTGCGCCACAAAATAATCAAGATCACGATCCGGCAGGCCAGCCTGCAAGATGCTGACCAACCGCTCCCGCATGATCTTGATGCGCTCGCGCATGCCGTTGAGTTCATCGTTCCAAGCCCGACGCAACGTCGGCGTATTCAACACTTGGGCGACCAGCCGTGCTCCGTGCATGGGCGGACTGGAATAGTTCTTCCGCACCGCCACTTGCAATTGCCCCAGAACTCGGTCGGCCTCAGGACGCGTTGGCGTGATCACCGACAAGCCACCGCAGCGTTCACCGTACAGCGAAAAATTCTTCGAGAACGAATTGGCGATGAATGCCGGAACACCGGCATCCGCCAAAGCACGCACGGCGTAAGCGTCTTCTTCCACCCCATCCCCAAAACCTTGATAGGCCATATCGACGAAGGGAATCAAGCCACGCTCAGCCAACACGGCGATCACGGCATCCCACTGTGCACGGCTCAAATCCACACCAGTGGGGTTGTGGCAACACGCGTGCAACAACACGATGGCACGAGCCGGTAACTGCGCCAAGGTCGCGAGCATCGCCTCAAAGGCCACGCCGCCCCTGACTGGGTCGTAATACGGGTAGGTTTGGACCGGAAAGCCTGCGCCTTCGAACATCGCCCGGTGGTTATCCCAGCTTGGATCGCTGAGCCACACGGTTGAATCGGGGAAATACGCCTTCAGAAAATCAGCTCCAACCCGTAGGGCGCCCGAACCACCCAAGGTCTGGATCGTCACAATACGACCGTCAAGCACCGCCGGATGATCGACCCCAAACACCAAGGTCTGGACCGCTGTGCGATACGCCGCAAGACCGACCATGGGCAAATAGGATTTAGGACCGATCTGCGCCAACAAGCTGGACTCCGCCTGACGCACGGCCGACATCACCGGTACGTGGCCCTGATCATCAAAGTAGATGCCAATCGAAAGGTTGATTTTGTCCGCCCGTGGATCCTTCTGAAAATTCTCATTCAGAGTCAGGATCGGGTCACCCGCATAGGGATCGACATGTTCAAACATGGGAAAGTCCTCGCACCAAAGAGGCGGGGATTATTGCCCTTGCAACAAGGCTTGATCCACCGCTGCGTGCAATTGCTCAGGCCGAGTCTGCGGTGCATAGCGACCCAGGACCCGACCATCTCGACCAACCAAGAACTTGGTGAAGTTCCACTTGATCGCCTGCGTGCCAAGAACGCCAGGGGCTTGCTCCTTGAGCCAAACAAACAAAGGCTCGGCGTGCGAACCATTGACATCGACCTTGGCCATCAAGGGAAAGTCAACGCTGTAGCGGCTCATACAGAAAGCGGCGATCTCAACCGCTGAACCGGGCTCCTGCCCACCGAACTGGTTGCATGGAAAACCCAACACCACCAACCCTTGGTCTCGCCGATGGTGCCAAAGCGCCTGCAAACCCGCCAATTGCGGCGTGAACCCACAGGCACTGGCGGTATTGACCACCAACACCACCTTGTTGTGCAGCGTGGCCAAGGCCAAGTCAGTCCCCTCCAAGGTCGTGACGACGAAATCATGAAAGCCCATGTGCATCCTCATCGCTGTGGCTCAAAACCCGAAAGGCACGAAGGTGCACCGTAAGGAATGCACGCTTTAAACCCAGGCCCACCAAGCCCCCCCCTTCAGGGGTCTGCGCTTGATTGACGTCAAATTCCCGGGGCGCCAAGAATGGTCACGAACCACTTTTGCACATCATGCCCCGCACCCATCAAGTCGCCATCATTGGATTCAGCCGCTTTGAGCTGGAGACCTTGGTGACCTATTTCCGGCTCACCACATCGAGCCAACCCGGCCACACCAGCTACCGTTTGGTGCGCTCCATGCGATCGAGTGAATTGATCCTTGTCGATACCGATTTGCCCAAAGCGCTGAACGCAGTTCAAGCAGCGGGCCGAGCCAGCGATTGCATCTGCATTGGTCGTGCGCGTGGTTTTGGCAACGCCTTGGCGTATCTGCCCCGACCCATCGATGCCTTGCGCGTCAAACGGGTGCTGGATCAATTGATCGATCGCCACAGTGACACCCACGCCCAAGTGCACCCCGACTTGATCGAACTCCCTCGGCACCGACCGGGACGTCGCTTGCAATGATCAGTGTCGGTCTGAGCGAGCGATGGTCAGCAAATGCTCCACCTCGGTCGGATAGCGATGCACATTGCGTCGATGCCAGAGCCCGATCAGCAACATCATGCCAGCCACCAACACCCCAAAAATCGTGATGGCCGCGAAGGCTGTCATGCCCCAGCGGGTGAAGCCGGCGTAGAGCGCGCCCAGAGCAAGGATGCAGGTTTGCTCATTGAAGTTCTGAACAGCGATGGAGCGCCCCGCTCCCATGAGGTTGTGACCCCGGTGTTGCAGCAAAGCATTCATGGGGACCACCAAAAAGCCCCCCAAACCGCCCAAAACGATCAAAAACGGCACCGCCACCCAAACGTTGCTGATGCCATTCATGAACACCACCAGCAACCCCATTGTGACCCCAAGCGGGATCACCTTGGGCGCGTGGTCCAGCCGCATCATCATCGAGGCCATCACAGCGCCGATCGCTGTGCCGACCGCCACCACACCCACCAACGACGAGGCTTGCGTGGTGGTGTAGCCCAGAGCGACCGAAGCCCATGCCAAAACGATGTAACGCAGATTGCCACTGACGCCCCAGAACAGGGTGGTCGTGGCCAAAGAAATTTGCCCCAGCCGATCACGCCACAACCGACGGTTGCAAGACATGAAATCCGGCAACAGGGCCAAAAGACGATGCGGCAATGGCTCCAAAGGCACATCCGTACGTGGGATGTAGAGGTTGAAGAGTGCCGCGAGCACATAAAGCAACACGATGGACGCGATCGCCGCTTCGGGCGGTGTATCCACACCGGTATCGAGCCCCGGCACGTCCAGCGCCAACAGGTACGGGGCCATGTGTGGCCCGATCAACTGCCCACCCAGCAAGACCCCCAAGATGATGGATGTGATGGTCAACCCCTCAATCCAACCATTGGCCTTGACCAACTGTGACGGCGGCAGCAATTCCGTCAAGATGCCGTATTTGGCCGGCGAATAGGCCGCAGCCCCAAGGCCGACGATGGCATAAGCCGCCAGCGGATGCGTGCCAAAGAGCATCGTCAAACAGCCCACCACCTTGATGCCGTTCGAATACAGCATCACCCGACCTTTGGGCACCGCATCGGCGAAAGCGCCCACAAACGGTGCCAAGATCACGTAGAACAAGGCGAACATCGGCACCAAGGCAGCGCGCTGCCACTCTTCGGCGCCCGAAGTCTTAAGCAGTTCAACCGCCGCGACAAACAAGGCGTTGTCGGCCAGCGAGCTGAAGAACTGCGCTGACATGATGGTGTAGAAACCTTTTTTCATTCGGCGGTAGAGATGGCGCAACGCGGCCGGTTTATAGCACGGCCCCTTGCTGCTGCACCAAAGAAGGTCTCCGTGACTGGCAAAATTGACGCATGCCACGCCCCATTGAAGCCCTTATTCACCCCTCGGCCCTCGAACATAACCTGCGCATCATTCGCCGCCATGCCGGCGATGCCCGTCTTTGGGCGGTGGTGAAAGCCGATGCCTACGGGCACGGTATCGAACATGTGTATGCCGGCCTTCAAGGAGCCGACGGACTGGCCCTACTTGATCTCGAAGAAGCCGAACGCGTGCGAGCGCTGGGTTGGCGCGGCCCAGTGCTGTTGCTCGAAGGCTGTTTCGAGCCCCGCGATCTGGAACTCTGTTCCCGCCTGAATCTTTGGCACGCTGTTCACTGTGAAGAGCAAATCGACTGGCTTGCCACCCACAAAACCACCCTGCCTCATCAGGTTTTCTTGAAGATGAACAGCGGCATGAACCGGCTGGGATTTTCAGCACCGGCTTTTCGTACCGCTTGGAGTCGCCTGAACGCTTTGGCCCAAGTGGACGACATCGGGCTCATGACCCACTTCTCGGATGCTGACGCGCTGCGCTTGGGCCGAGACGGCATTGCCCATCAATTGGCGGTTTTTGCCCAAACCACCGCTGACCTCCCCGGTCATCGCAGTTTGGCCAACAGCGCCGCGCTCTTGCGTCATGCCCATCGTCCCTTGGAAACGCACCCTGCCGCAGGTAGCGAACCGTTGAGCGTGGCTGCCGATTGGGTGCGGGCCGGGGTGGCCCTTTATGGTGCAACGCCTGACTATCCCGACCACAGCGCCGCGCACTGGTCCTTGCGACCCGCCATGTCGCTGCATAGCCGTTTGGTCGCCACCCAACAGCTCCAAGCCGGTGACACGGTCGGCTACGGCAGCCTGTACACCGCGCCCCAGGCCATGCGCATCGGCATCGTTGCCTGTGGCTATGCCGATGGTTACCCACGTCACGCGGCGGTGGACAACCAACACGGCACACCGATCCTTGTCGATGGTGTACGGACCCGGCTCGTGGGCCGCGTCTCCATGGATATGCTCGCTGTCGATCTGGAGCCCATCCGAGCCGCAGGCCACAACGCTGAAATCGGCAGCCCCGTGACCCTCTGGGGCCAAGGGCCGCACCAAAGCCACTTACCCATCGACGAAGTCGCGCACGCAGCAGGCACGATTGGCTATGAGTTGATGTGCGCCCTGTCACGCCGTGTGCCGGTGCGTATCGACGGATAATCGCGCCACGATTGGCTCCATTTCTCGACGTTCAACATCCACCACACCATGTCGTCTCTTCCCTTACAAGACACACCGAACCTGTATGGCCGACTGTCACGCCTTGCCCATTGGGGTGGGGCCCTGCTCGTGATCACCATGCTGGCCGTTGGTATCACGTTCGACGAAGCCCCACGCGGTAGCGAATTCCGCGCCTCGATGAAGGCTCTGCACATCAGCCTAGGTGCCAGCGTGTGGCTCCTGCTGGTGGGGCGCATCCTGTGGCGCGTCAAACAAAACCGCGCAGGCCTGTCCCCACGACCCTTGTCCACCGTCGGCTGGCAGTTGCTGCTTGAGCGCGGTGTGCATATCGGCCTGCTGTTGGCGCTGACAGCCCTGCTTTGCAGCGGTCCCTTGATTGTCTGGACAGGCGGCAAGCCCATCAACATCTTTGGTCTGCTTCAACTGGCCAGCCCACTGACCGAGAACAAAGGCCTGCACACAGCCTTGGAAGAAGGTCACGAACTGATGGCCAACCTGCTGTTTGGCCTGTTGGTGCTGCACATCGCGGGCGCCCTGCGTCACGGCTTGGGTTCGCTGCGCCGCATGTCTGGCCCGGTGCGCGGATAAGCCGCCACCACGGTTGTTGATGTCGCGGCATGACCCACGCCAAGATCTTGCCGCACGAGGTCCACATCACGGCCATCCGCGCCCAAGGTGCGGGTGGCCAAAACGTCAACAAGGTGTCGAACGCCGTTCATCTGCGCTTCGACATCCACGCCTCCAGCCTGCCGCAAGAGCTTAAGGCGCGCCTCTTGGCATGGTCCGACCACCGCATCACCCAAGAGGGGGTGATCGTCATCAAGGCGCAGGAACACCGCAGCCTAGAGATGAACCGGGCCGAGGCCCTCACCCGATTGCAAGCCCTGATCGATCAAGCCGTTCACGTCGATCGCCCCCGCAAGGCCACTCGCCCGACCCAGGGCTCAAAAGTCCGCCGCCTGACGGGCAAAACCCAACGCGGTGAGATCAAGGCGCTGCGCGGACGGGTCAGCGATTAAACGACGGCGGTGGATTGAGGTAACGTGCCCCCATGGCCCGTGAAAAAACCCTCTACACCTGCCGCGAGTGCGGTGGCACGAATCCGAAGTGGCTGGGGCAGTGTCCCCATTGCCGAGCCTGGAACACCTTGGAAGAAGGCTTGGCGGAACCCCCAGCGGGTTCCGCCAAAAATCGCTTTCAAGCCCTGACCCGCAGCCAACCGGTCGCCACCTTGAGCGAGTTGGCGGCAGGAGATGTGTCACGCACCCCCACAGGCTTGCCAGAACTGGACCGGGTGCTGGGCGGCGGTATTGTCGAAGGCGGGGTGATTCTGATTGGCGGTGACCCCGGTATCGGCAAGAGCACCTTGCTTTTGCAAGCGGTGGATGCCCTCTCCAACCGCATGAAAGTGCTCTACGTCACCGGCGAAGAATCCGGCGCCCAAGTCGCTCTACGCGCTCACCGACTCGGCCTCGCAGGCACCCACGTGCGGGTGGTGGCCGAAATCGGTTTGGAGCGAATTCTGGCCACCATCGAGGTGGAGCAGCCAGCCTTTTGCGTCATCGATTCGATTCAGACCCTTTATTCGGAACAACTCAGCTCAGCCCCCGGTTCAGTCGCGCAAGTGCGTGAATGCGCCGCGCAACTGACCCGTACCGCCAAAGCCAGCGGCTGCACCATGGTGCTGGTCGGGCACGTCACCAAAGAAGGTACGCTGGCGGGGCCACGGGTGCTGGAACATATTGTCGATACCGTGCTTTATTTTGAAGGGGATACCCATTCCAGTTTCCGATTGGTCCGCGCTTTTAAAAATCGATTTGGCGCGGTCAATGAAATTGGGGTTTTCGCCATGACTGAAATGGGGCTGAAAGGCGTATCGAACCCAAGCGCCATCTTCCTTTCCACCCATTCAACCCCGGTGCCCGGAGCTTGCGTGCTGGTCACCCTTGAAGGGACGCGCCCCTTGCTGGTGGAGATCCAAGCTTTGGTGGATGGCGGCGGCCCGAGCCCACGGCGGCTATCGGTCGGCCTAGACCGCGACCGACTTGCCATGCTGCTGGCCGTGCTGCATCGCCATGCTGGGGTGTCCTGCGCCGACCAAGACGTCTTTGTGAACGCGGTCGGCGGGGTACGCATCAACGAACCCGCGGCCGATTTGGCCGTGCTGCTGGCCATTCAAAGCAGCTTGCGCGGCAAGCCGCTCCCTCAAGGCTTTGTGGCTTTTGGTGAAGTTGGCCTTGCGGGTGAAGTCCGCCCGGCACCCCGGGGTCAGGAGCGCTTGCGTGAAGCGGCCAAGCTCGGTTTTTCAACGGCCGTGGTGCCGCGCGCCAATGCACCGAAAAAACCCATTGACGGCATCACCATCCATGCCGTGGACCGCATCGAAGAAGCCATCGATATGGTCAGATCCCTGAGTTGACGTCACCTTCGAAAATCATACTCATTTGTCTTAGACAAACATGAATCAATACTCGAATATATAAACAGAACCTGAATCCAAAATAATCACCGTCGTGCAAAAACGACAAGCCACGGTGAAATCGTCACAAGGCGATTCATCGATACAAAGCATCAAATTAAATCGATCCTACAATCGACGACATGCAATCCTTATCAATCCTCGGGTTGCATACCCTATGAATTGAGCGGCCAATATCAGCTACTCGGCTGAATCAATCCAGAACAGCCAGCGCAAGATGCATTGCGCTGGCTGTTTTTTTACTGCCCGAAATGGCAGATGTAGTGATACGGCGCGCCTTCCACCTTGATCTGGAAGCTGGCGTTGCCGGGCACGTCAAACTTCTGGCCGGGACCAAAGGTTTGCCAGTCAGTCGAACCCGGCAACAGCACGCTGCAAGCGCCCGCCACGGTTTCCATCACTTCTGGCGCACCGGTGTTGAAGGTGAGCTGCGAGGGCAGGATCACGCCGACGCTCTTTTTGCTGCCATCAGCCAGCGTCACGCCATGCGAAACGCACTTGCCGTCGAAGTACACATTGGCTTGGGTGCCGACTGCGGTCACCGCGAGTTGAGAATGGCTCATGCTTTAACTTTCTTCGACGCTGCCTTCTTAGGAGCAGCCGTTTTCACTGTTTTGACGGGCGCAGCCACAGCCACGGCATCCTTCAGAGCCTTACCCGGCTTGAAGCGAACCACCGCAGCCTTTTTCTTGGCTGGCGCAGCGGCGGCGACCGCTTCAGCAGCCACCACCGGCTTTGGCGCGCGCGCCGCACGGGCGTTGGCAGCGATGCGCAGGCGCAGTGCGTTGAGCTTGATGAAGCCGCCAGCGTCAGCTTGGTTGTACGCGCCACCGTCGTCATCGAACGTCGAGATTTTCGGATCGAACAGGCTGTCGGTGAGCGACTCGCGGCCCACGCACATGATGGTGCCCTTGTAGAGCTTCAACTTGACCGTGCCGTTCACGGTGGCTTGGCTGGCGTCGATCAAACCTTGCAGCAAGACGCGCTCGGGCGCAAACCAGTAACCGTTGTAGACCATGCGCGCGTAACGCGGCATCAGATCTTCCTTGAGGGCCAGCACTTCACGGTCGAGCGTGATCGACTCGATGGCACGGTGCCCCGCCAGCAAAATCGTGCCGCCCGGGGTTTCGTAGCAGCCCCGGCTCTTCATGCCGACATAGCGGTTCTCAACCTTGTCCAGACGACCCACGCCGTGCAGGCCGCCGATCTCGTTGAGCTTGGTCAGCACTTGGGCCGGAGAGAGCCGCTCGCCGTCGATCGCCACCACATCGCCCTTTTCATAGCTCAGTTCGATGATTTGCGGCTTGTTCGGGGCCTTCTCCGGGCTCTTGGTCAGACGCCACATGCTGTCTTCGGGCGCGAAATTCGGATCTTCGAGGATGCCGCCTTCATAGCTGATGTGCAGCAAATTGGCATCCATCGAGTACGGCGCACCGCCGCCCTTGCGCTTCTTGAAATCGACCGGAATGCCGTGTTCATCGGCGTAGGCCAGCATGCTTTCACGGCTGGAAAGCGTCCATTCGCGCCACGGAGCAATCACCTTCACGCCGGGCATCAGCGCGTAAGCACCGAGCTCGAAACGCACTTGGTCGTTGCCCTTGCCCGTCGCACCGTGGCTGATGGCGTCAGCGTTGGTCTTTTGGGCGATTTCGATCAGGCGCTTGGCAATCAAGGGCCGAGCAATCGACGTGCCGAGCAGGTATTCGCCTTCATAGAGGGCGTTAGCACGGAACATCGGGAAGACGAAATCGCGCACAAACTCTTCGCGCAGGTCTTCGATAAAGATGTTTTCGGGCTTGATGCCCATCTTGATGGCCTTGGCGCGAGCCGGCTCGATTTCCTCGCCTTGGCCGATATCGGCGGTGAAGGTCACCACCTCGCACTGATACTGATCCTGAAGCCACTTCAGGATGATGGAGGTGTCCAAACCGCCCGAATAGGCGAGGACGACGCGCTTGATGGCTTGTGACATGGTCGTTTTCTAGGAAAGAAAGAAAAGGAAATCGGAGCGGATTGTAGGTGCGTCAGGGAGGAACTAACCGGCTTGACGAGCCTCGCTGGGCACACGCACCACCGTGACGGTGCAATCGGCCTTGGCCACCACTTGGGAAGACACGCTGCCCAGATAACGCCGCAAGGCCGAGTTACCACGCGCACCCATGACGATGTGATCGATTTGATTGCGCTGCGCAAAATCAACCAAGGCCGTGGCGGCATCGGGCGCTTCGAGCACATGAAAGGTCAATCGTTCTTCGGACAGGTCCAACGCACGCTCCAACGGCCGAGCCCAATGCTTGAGTCCCACCAATTGCTTCACGTGCAAACTCTGTCCCTGGGCATCGGTGAGTTCGTCGATGCCAATGCGCGCAGTTTTCATGACACTGACACAGGCGAGGCGCGCGCCTTTTTCTGTCACGACGATGCGATAAACCGTCTCGTGCAGCAAGTCGAGCAAGTCCGGGGTGGCCCCTTGGACATCCACCGCCGCCATGATGATCGGCGCCCGCTTCAACTGCTCCACGGCCCCGCCCCGAGCCGAAGGTTCTGCACCGATGGCTTTGAACCACCGTTTGATATGGGTCCATCGCCCGACGGACCCCACCCGTTCCGCCCGATCAGTGAGGTGGATTTGTTCGGGATGCAGCAGGTCTTGGGCCAAATGGGCGGCACTGGGATGACGCTGATCCGCTTGAACCTCAAGGCAGCGCAAGATCACCTCTTGCAACCAAGGCGGACAATCCGGCCGCAAAACGCGCGGAGCGACGGGCTCTTTGTAGAGCCGCTCACGCAGGCCACGCACACTGACGGGGGCCCCAAAGGGCCGCTCACCGGTGGTCAAGTGATAAAGAATCACCCCCAACGCAAACAGATCACTTCGGGGCTCAGAGCGCAAGAACTGCACTTGCTCCGGCGACATATAAGGCCCGGTGCCCATGGGGAGATCAAACTCTTCGTCCAGCAAATCGGGCAAGAAATCATGCCGCGACAAGCCGTAATCGACCAAAACCGCCTCTCCGCCGTGCCCATCGGCTTGCTCCGGCCGAAACAGGATATTGCTCGGTTTGATATCGAGATGAATCACATGCTGCCGGTGCAAATCATGCAAGGCCAAGGCCACCTTGGCGCCGATCGCAGCGATGTCTTCGAAGGGCAGCGGTTTTTTCTCCAAGAGCTGCGCCCGCAATGACACCCCAGGAATCTGCTCCATGACGATGTAAGGACGCTTGGAAAAATCACCCCGGGCGATGCACTTGGGCACATGCGGCCCGCTCAACATCGGCAGAATCATCTGCTCGACTTCAAAGCCCACGATGGTGGCCGGATCCTCGCCCCCCTTGATACGCGGCACTTTCATCAGCATCGGCTGAGCATGGTCCGGATGGCTGACGAGCCAAAGGTTGGCCATGCCGCCTTGATGCAGGATGTCTTCCAGCAAAAAGCCATCAATGACCTCGCCCTTTTCAGGGGGCGTCGGATAGCCAAGCTCTGGGCGCGGCCCGTTAGTTGCCATGAGCCAACCGCTCCCCAAGCACCCGTGGCAACCCTGCTGCAATGATCTTGGCCGCTGTGGTCTCAAAATCGTAGGGCACGCGATGGAACGTCAACGTATACCGGTCGGTATCAAACAACGCCCAGCAAGCCGCAGGATTGCCATCCCGAGGTTGACCCACGGCCCCCGGCAAAGCCAACCACTGCCGATGAGACGGCACCGGCACTGCGACGCCAGGCGTTGGCGTGAAATCGGCGATCTTGCCGGTGCTGGAGAGGTGATAGAGCTTGGGGGTATGCACATGCCCCGAAAAGCTGTGTCGTGCCCGGGTCGCATGCATGCTGCGAATCGCCTCAGAGCGCGTCAGGATGTAGTCCCACTCGGTTGGCGCGTAGGCGTTGGCATGCGCAAAGAAGCAGCCGCTTTCTTCCGAGGTGTAGGGCAAATCGGCCAGAAACTCGATCTGCGCGGGCGTGAGCTGAGAACGCGTCCAAGCGATCACGCGACGCGCTTCTTCGATCAGGTTGGCGCTCGGACCACGCACCACGGCGTCGTCATGATTGCCCCGAATCGCGATCGCGCCTTGACTGACCAGATCTTGAACTTTGGTCACCATCCAAGATGGATCAGCGGCATAACCGACGAAATCGCCCAACAAAGCGATGCGATCAGCGCCGTGCAGATGGGCCTGTTCCAAGCAAGCCTCGAAGGCTTCCCGGTTGGCATGAAGATCACTGAACAAAGCCAGTTTCACAGGAATACGCTCCTTGGCATGCGCTTGGCGCTTAGAGACAACTCAGGCTTTAGCCAATCCGCCCGACCAAAAGAAATTCCATCAGGGCCTTCTGAACATGCAACCGGTTTTCCGCCTCATCCCAGACCACCGACTGTGGCCCGTCGATCACATCGGCGCTAACCTCCTCACCCCGATGCGCTGGCAGGCAGTGCATAAAAAGTGCGTCCGGCTTGGCCACGGCCATCATCTCAGCATTCACACGCCAGTTGGCGAAAGCGTCTTGGCGCGCAGCGTTCTCAGCCTCAAACCCCATGCTGGTCCAAACGTCGGTGGTGACCAGATCGGCGCCTGCGCAAGCTTGCATCGGGTCATCAAACACGCGATAGCAGTCTTTGTTGCGAATACCTGCCACGACTGGATCGACTTCATAGCCGCTGGGCGTACTGACGTGCACGGTAAACCCCAGAATCTCGGCCGCTTGCAACCAAGTGTTGGCCATGTTGTTGCCATCACCGACCCAAGCCACCACCCGATTCTTCAGCGAAGCCAAGTCATAGCCCTTGGCGCCCAGTGAAGCCCGATGTTCCAAGTAAGTGAACAAATCGGCCAAGATCTGGCAGGGGTGAAATTCGTTGGTCAACCCATTGATCACGGGCACGCGGGAATGCGCTGCAAAACGTTCGATCTTGGTCTGCTCGTAGGTACGAATCATCACCAGATCGACCATACGGCTGATCACGCGGGCGCTGTCTTCGATCGGCTCGGAACGACCCAGTTGGCTATCGCCCGTGGTCAGATGCACCACCGAGCCACCCATCTGATACATACCCGCCTCAAAACTCACCCGGGTACGGGTCGAGGCTTTTTCGAAAATCATCGCCAAAGTGCGATCAGAAAGGGGCTGGTATTTTTCGTAGTTCTTGAACCGCTGTTTGATGACGCGAGCCCGTTCAAACAAGTAGGCATATTCCTCAGCGCGCAAGTCCTTAAACTGTAGGTAATGCTTCATCAAACTGCGACCAGGTTTCATGCTGCGCTTCCAGACAAGAATTTTTTGATCAAGGGCACCAGAATCGCCACAATTTCTGCCGCTTCTTCGCTGCTGAGAATCAAGGGGGGCACCAAACGAATCACCCGGTCAGCCGTCACGCTCAACAACAAACCCGCATGAGCCGCCTGCGCCAGCAACTCACCGCATGGACGATCCAGCTCAATGCCAATCATCAAGCCATAACCGCGCACTTCGAGAACACCCTCAACGTCGGCCAAACCCTCTGACAACGCGGCCATGAGCTGCGTGCCAACGGTTGCAGCGTTGTAAAGCAACCCGTCTTCTTCCATGATGCGCAAGGTTTCAAACCCCGCCCGCATGGACAGCGGATTGCCGCCAAAAGTCGTGCCGTGATTGCCCGGCTGGAAAATCGTGGCAGCTTTCGGGCCGCACACCACCGCACCGATCGGCACCCCTGAACCCAAACCTTTGGCCAAAGGCATCACGTCGGGTTGGATATCGGCCCACTGGTGGGCAAACCATTTGCCGGTACGACCGATCCCGCATTGCACTTCGTCGAGCATCAAGAGCCAACCCTTGGCGTCGCACCATTCACGCACTTGGCGCAAATACTCCCAACGTGCTGCGTTGATGCCGCCTTCACCTTGGATGGTTTCCAAGAAAACCGCCACCACATTGGGCCGCTCGGCGGCCACGCGTTCGATAGCAGCCATATCGTTCAGGGGCACACGCACAAAGCCTTCGACCAAGGGGCCGAAACCGGCCTGAACTTTTGGATTGCCCGTGGCCGACAGCGTCGCAATAGAGCGTCCATGGAAAGCCTTCTCATAGACGATCACCTCGGGACGATCAATGCCTTTGTCATGCCCAAACTTGCGGGCAAGCTTCAATGCAGCCTCGTTGGCCTCAAGCCCGCTATTGCAAAAGAAAACGTTGCTCAGGCCCGACAACTCCACCAACTTCGCGGCCAGTTGCTCTTGCAAGGGCACGTGGTAGTAGTTGCAGCAATGGATCAACTTGGCCATCTGTTCTTGCAGTGCCGGCACCAGCTTGGGATGTGCATGACCCAACGTATTGACAGCGATGCCGCCCAGACCGTCCAGATAGACCCGACCGTCCGTGTCCCAGACCCGGCAGCCCTGTCCATGGGACAACGCTATCGGCAACCGGCCGTAGGTTTTCATCACATGCGGTTCAACTGGCACGCTCATCTCAGGCTACTCCTCAATCGTCATAAAAAAAGACACCCGGCACGAACCGCAGTGCGCGACGAATTCTAAGCGCGTACCACCTGACAGGCTGAAGACAGCCAAGCTATTGATACTCGCGCGGCATGTGTCTCGAGAGATCGGCTACATCATCTATCACGAAGTGCACAACCCGGGCTAACGCGTACCCTCCGTGAGAATCGACAAGAAAGGGCCCGTAGATCGTGATCAAGGTCAAGAAACACCGCGAATTTTTTATTCAGGGCCTGACACACCATGGCCGAACCTTCCGCCCCAGCGACTGGGCGGAGCGACTAGCAGGAGCCATGTCCTGTTTTCGCCCCGAAGGTCCAACTTCGGGCGGGGTTCAACGAGGCATCAGTTACTCACCCTACTGCATCCCTACCGTCATTGACGGCATCAAATGCGTTGTCGTTCATGAAGGCCTGAGGGACTTAGAACCCATGGCATGGGACTTCGTCATGAACTTTGCTCGTGACAATGATCTTCAAGTGAAAGAAAACTAAGCGTAGACTGGCCGCTGCTTCACCGTAGGGTGGTCATCATGCAAGCAACCGAGTTCACGACCACGGTACAAAACCGATTCATTCAAGTTCCTGCGCCGGAAAACCTTCCCGAAGGTGCAACGGTGCGAGTTTTGGTCCTTTTTGAGCCCCAACATCCTGAGGTTGACGGCAACACCGAGGCGACCTTCGAAGCGTGGGATGCCTTGCTGAGTTCGATGCCCCCCGAACCCAAAGAACGTTAAACATTGCCGAGGACAAGCGCCGTAGAAGGCCCTTGGAGATAGAATTGGCTGGCTTGCTTTGCCCTCTTTTTATCTCACTCTTATCGGCAGTTGTTCATGCGCCTACTCGGTTCACTCACCAGTCCTTACGTGCGCAAAGTGCGTATCGTTCTGGCAGAAAAGAAAATAGATTACCAGTTTGAGCTGGATGATGTCTGGAATCAACAGGCGCCCATTCATTCACTGAATCCCTTGGGCAAAGTACCATGCCTCATTTTAGAGAGTCATTTTTCTATTTTCGACTCTCGAGCCATTATTGAATACGTGGACTCCCTCTCCGCAGAGAACCCGCTGATTCCGATGCCCGGCCAAGGGCGTGCCGAGGTTCGTGTCTGGGAGTCTTTGGCAGAAGGTATTCTCGATGCAGCTGTCTCCGCCCGACTAGAAGCAACATGGCCTGGGCGAACACAAGAAGAACGATGCCAAGCGTGGATTGACCGACAGATGAGCAAGATAGAGTCAGCGCTACAATTTGCTTCTAGCAAACTAGCTGATCGTCTTTTTTGTGTTGCTGGAGCATATAGCTTGGCAGACATATCACTTGTCTGTGCTTTAGATTATCTTGATTTTAGATTCCAAGATTTAGGATGGAAAAATAGATTTACAAATCTATCCAATCTGCAATCGAGCATCAATAATCGAGCCAGCTTTATGGCATTGCGAACCATCTAAAAATGATGCAACGGCACCTGCGCAAGGCCTAGTTAACAGAAAATACATAGACCATGACCAGCGCTCATTCAGATGATCGTGAAGCAGAGAAAATTGCTGTCATAAGAACCATCCGAAAACTGATGGATTTCTGGCGCATATCTCCCAGCGAGCTTCGTGGCCCCATGCCCAAAATGATGGGGAAATCACCCATTATTCTTTACAAGCACCCTCTATCTGGTGAGGAGTGGGACGGCCGAGGGAAACAGCCTGAATGGCTGCGACTCGCACTGACAAAGGAAGGTTATACCGTCGATGAAATTCGATGGAAAGAAGCTACATTGCCATCACCCTCCCCCCATCCCTCAAACGATCCACAGTAAAAAAGGAGCCAAGGCTCCTTTTTTGATTCGATGGCAAGAATGATTTTTCAACAAACCCGTTCTTCCAAAAGCACAAAGCCTAAAGCCCTCACGAGGAGGGCTTTGGGTGTTTCTTCTTAGAAGAGGGGTGCCTGACGATGACCTACTTTCACATGCGAATGCACACTATCATC
>NZ_JBFPHB010000002.1:0-146861 GCF_041083635.1 Leptothrix ochracea | reverse complement strand
GGCGAGCCTGGCGTTAAAGTGCTCTGGCGAGGCTTGCAGCGCTTGCTCGACATCTCCAACACTTGGCAACTTCTTCAACCCCACCCATCAACGTCAGATCAGTTGGAATTTGTGGGTAATGGATAGCCTTTACTGGGTGGTACGGCTGGATATTCACAATCGTCCCAGGCAAATCCCCAACCTTCACAGAACCTGCGGGAAACGGCACCTGTTACTACACCATAACGCAGAGCGCCCCCGGAGTTGCAGTCTCGTACCAATATGTCGACTCTCCATCGCAGAACTGGGTTACTCGGGGCTATGCCTGTCGAGCAGGCTTTAGCCTCTCAAACGGTGTCTGCAAGAAACACATCGCGCCTCCGGTCAAACGTGATGCTTGTGCAGCCAACCCAGTCGCTCTAGGCAGCGGCGGCAAGCTCCAGTCCGAAGAGGACGATTTCATCATTTCGCGATCCAGACGTATTGCATTGAGACGGAACTACTCAGCGGATACCGCACACCGCTGTGATGTGGCGCTCGGTACGGGCTGGACGTTGGATCAGTTCGGGGTTTCGCTCCGGTTCTCCGGTACCCCGACAAGTCTCTCGACCTTCGTCGTGCTGGCCCATCGGGCAGATGGTCAAGATATCCCACTGACCTGGAATGGGCAGCCCGTCAGCCCAGTCTGGACGTCCGATGCTGTGGGCAGCCTGACCCTTACGCAAAGTGCTAATTCAACGTGGATGTTGACCGATGCCAATTCCGGCACGGTGGAGATCTACACCGGCGCCGGCCTGCCCGCCCAGATCTGGCAGCGCGACGGACTGGCCCTGACGTTGAACTACTCCACCCGAGGAAATCTGGACATCTGCCCGCAAACCAGCCAGATCATCTCTGGTGTCACCACGCCCAATCAGGATGTGCTCTGGTCTTTCCAGCAAGACGCAACCGGCCTGGGACGCCTCGGCGGTGCAACGCTTGGCGATGGCTCGACGGCCGTCAAGTACGAATTCGATGGTTCCTATCGTTGGCTATCCGCAGTCGTTAGACCTGCTGGCGAACGGAGACTCTTCGTCAGAGAGTCCGTCAACAATCCTTATTTCCTCTCCACACTGTCTGACACTCTGACCTACTCTGAAGGTATCGACCCTAATACTGTCACTTGGGGATCGCCTGCCACATCGCCATCAACCTCCCCCTCTAATATTCCGCCTTGGGTGAGTGTGCAGCTTCCATTCGAGCGTGATAAGTCCCATTACACCGGCATCGTGGATGAAAACGGGGACCGCTTTGCCACCTATGTCTACGACGATCAAGGCCGCGTGACGCATGAAGATCATGCCGGAACGTTCAATCATTCGTTTTCCTACACCCCCGGCAAAACCGACATGACCACCCCCGATGGTGTGGTCGTCTCGACCACCTTCGCAGAGGTCAATGGGTCTTCGCGCCCAGCCTCAAGATCGCAACCAGCAGGCACAGGTTGCAGTGCGAGTACGAAGAGTCTGGACTACGACGCTACGGGTAACATCGTCAGCGAGACGGACTTCAACGGTAACCGGCTTTGTCGCATGTTCGATTGGGGGCAACGCGGTCTTGAGATAGTTCGACTGGATGGCCTCAACGCTACAGAGACATGCCCCTATCTGTTCATGGCGTCTAACCTGCCTCCGGTTCAACGCAAGACTTGGACCGATTGGCACCCTGACTGGAACCTGCCAGTTCGCCGATCCGAACCCCAACTTGTCACGACTTGGGCCTACAACGGTCAGCCTGATCCGACGGATGGCTACCGCGTTGCTTGGTGCGTTCAGCATTCCGATGGTGTTACCCCAGCCAGCTCTGTGCTGCTGCCCAACGGCAAGCCCTTGGCTGTTCTATGCCGCAAAAGCGAACAGCCAACCACCGATCTTCAGGGTGTTCAGCCACCGATGTCAGCACCGATCAGCGGATTCCGGCGCTGGAGTTACACCTACAACGAGTTCGGTCAGCTGCTCACCGAAACCGATCCGGTCGATAACGTGACTCGCTACGAATATCACCCGACAACCACCGCCACGGTGACCGCAGGCGATTTGTACCGAGTGACCGATCCGGCCGGGCGCACCACGACATACCCGACCTACAACCGTCGTGGGCAGCCCCTGAGCATCGTGACGTCCAGCGGTCTGACCACCGACCTTCGCTATACCCCCAGGGGTTGGATCGAGCAAGTCACGGTCAGCGCCACGGCCGGCGGTCCATCTCGCGTCACCGCTTACACCTACGACAAGGTCGGGCAGATCACCAGCGTGACCTTGCCTGATTATTCGGTGGTCAGCTACCCGAAGTACGACGCGGCCCACCGCCTCATCGATAAAGTCGATGCCAGCGGCAACACGTGGCACCACACCTATGACGATGCCGGTCGGCTCAAAGGGTTGACCATCACCGATCCCACGGGGGTCGTGGTTCGTACCCAGTCCCGGGTTTACGACGCGCTCGGCCGCGTTCAGTCCGAAACCGGCTTCAGATAACGTCTCGGCGACAGACCGAGATCGCACAACACCGCATGACATTGCACAGGGAGCGCCATGTTGTTCAAAACCTTTCGAGTCCGATGTGGTCTCTGGCTTCTCGTCCTCGGGCTGTGTAGCCCATGGATCGGCTGGGCCGCCACCAAGATCCCCACCGCAGTGATGATCGCAGGGGAAAATGTCACGACCACCTATGGCAACGTCACATCGTTGCATGCTTCGGTTGCCATCTTCAACGGAGCTAGTTCCACAGTTGGCGGTGGGCTCGTCACGTTCAAATCAGGCTCCACCGTTCTCGGCACGGCCAATCTGGATGAAAACAATACGGCGCATTTGGTGAGGCGGCTTGATGTTGGCACTTACAACATCGTCGCCTCTTATGCGGGGGATGCCAACAATCTGCCCAGCACATCACCCCCATTCACGGTGACCATCAACAAGGCTCTGGGCATGCCCAACTGGGTTGTCTCGCAGCTTTACCCCGCCGTCGGGGTGGCCTTGCCGATCACCATCACCATGGTTGGCTTTGATGCCACACCACCGACTGGCACTCTGACCCTCTCGATTTGCAAATATCCGATCAATGCCCAGTGCTCGTCGTTGAGTGCTTTCGCACCTCTGACCACACTCACGCTGGTCAACGGTTCGGCCTCGTTCTCCTACACCCCAACCGCTGCTGGTGAAGTGACGTTCTACGCAGCGTATTCAGGCGATGGTCGATATACGCCTATCTATGGTGGGTATCTCCAGAACGTTGCTACAAAGGCCACTCCCAGCATCATGGCTTATGCTGAAAGCTCCGCGCTGGGTGTGGCCGAGCCGGTGAATATCACGGCTTCGGTTTACGGTGCCAACGCTTCTGGCACCGTCCAATTCAATGACACCGTCAACGGTACCCAGACCACGCTGGCAACTTGCACCCTAGTCAACGGGGCCTGTGTCGGCAGACTATCTTTCAGCACTGCGGGTGCTCATTCAGTCAATGCCGTCTATCAGGGCGATACCTACAACAGCACTGCCTCAGCAGCAGACCCCATCCCCATCACAGTCGCCGCCAAACACATACCGAAGTTGAGTTTGGCCATCTTTCCCAATCCAGTCATCGAAGGTCAAGGTGTCACGATTGTTGCCAGCTTTCAGGGCTTTATTTCTGGGATCGTTGGGCCTGCATCAATCACCATCAAGGATGGCACCAGCACGGTTTACACCGGCCCCTTGTCTTTCACAGCCCAGAAGGGGTATCAAGTTCGTGTAGCTGCGGGTGCTGCTGGAACAGGACTCCACACTTGGACGGCGAGCTATCCGGGGGATCTGCGTAACAGTGGCGCAACGTCTTCCTATATCCAAGAAGTATTGGCCTCCGGCTCCCCTCCACCCGGTCTGGAGACATGGAACTACAGCTACGACGCTGAGCATAATCTGACCCAAATCACCGACCCAGACGGCGATATCACGACCCGCAATTACGACGGCCTGATGCGTTTGACCTCCATCGTCAAGCCGGATCCGATCCTTGGCGGGGCCACGGTCGGCCCGACCATCACGGTCAGCCAGAACTTGCGCGGCGATACCACCGGCATTCACGACGGCCGAGTACAAACCACCTATGACGTGGATGGTTTGGGCCATGCCAAGGTAGAAACCAGCCCTGACATCACCCGCATCGACCGGGTGTTTGATGATCTGGGCCGGCCCTTGCTGATGCAGCCGACCGCCCCGGCCTTGCCCAGCGTCAATAGCTTCGACGAGATCAGCCGTTTGGTGCGCATCGACTACACCGGCGGCATCGCGACCCAGTTCGCCTACGACGGCAACGGTCTCAACCCCGAAGCCCAGGGCCAGATGACCCACATGGTGGATGAGTCCGGCACCACGGACTACAGCTACTCCGCTTTTGGCGAAGTGACCCGCAAGACCCAGATGGCGGTGAGCGCAGGGATCACCAAGACGCATTCAGTCCAGTACGGCTGGGGGAGCGGTGCGGGGGACAGTGGCCATCTCAAGACGCTGACGTATCCCAGCGGCTCACAAATCGAGTACGTCTACGCCCCCGATGGCCGTGTGAGCCAGATTCTGTTTCACCCCGTGCTCAGCCAAGGCGCTGGCCCGAATGTGTCCACCAGCGCAGCCAGCACGTTCATGAGCAACATGCAATGGACGGCTTGGGGTGCGCTCAAGAGCTGGACCACCCAGTTCGGCATGAACGCTGTGCGCACCTATGACACCCACGGTCGTCTGCTCAGCTATCCGATCACAACCAGTTCGAATCGGAGCTTGAAATACGACCTTCAGGGGCGGGTGACGGTGCAGACCACGCCCACGCTTGTGGATCGCATCTTTGCCTACGACGCCTTGGATCGTTTGACCGGCATGACCGATGCCAACCGCTATCTGGGCTACGCCTACGACACGTCCAACAACCGCACGCTCAGCCAAGTCAACAATCTGGCGCTGAGCACAAAGCTTGTTGACGGCACCAACCGGCTTGCTAGCGTCGAGCAGTGGGGCTCCGTCCTCACGGCCGCAGGGGTTCCGCTGCCCACCGTGTACCCCCAAGTTCACGACAATGCGGGGCGGCTGATGGATGACGGGCTGAACCGCTACGCCTACAGTGATCGCGGCCGTCTGGCCTCGGTGCGCAACACGGCGGGTGTGACCAACTTCCTCTACAACGGCTTGGAGCAGCGCGTGGCCAAGTCCGGCCCACTGGGCACGTTCTTCTACGCCTACGACGAAGCGGGCCATGTTTTGGGTGAATACGACTCAACCGGCGCACCGCTTTACGAAGTGATCTGGCTCGGTGACACCCCCGTCGGTGTGATCCGAACCGCCTTCATCTCAACCACGTCGGCGTACACCGTCACTGACACGGTCTTCGTCGATCATCTCAACACCCCGCGCACCATCGTCAACGCCGCCGGCTCCCTCGTCATGTGGACTTGGTACACCACCGAAGACCCCTACGCCCAGATCGCGCTCCCCACCGCGTATCAAACCTATGCCTTCAACCTGCGCATGCCGGGTCAGATTTTTGATAAGGAAACCGGCCTCCACCACAACGGCCACCGCGACTACAACCCCGCCACCGGCCGCTACATCCAGCCCGACCCGATTGGGCTTGAAGGCGGGATCAATCGGTATGGGTATGTGGGGGGGAATCCGGTGAGCTATGTCGATCCCACTGGCGAATTTCTAATTCCAGTTTTTACTGGTGCCGTTGGAGCCATTGCCGGTGGTGTAGGTAACTACTTGGTTCAGAAGTACTACCAAAACAAGTGCGATGTCGATTGGAGGGATGTGCTGAATGCTACCGTTTGGGGTGGAGCGGCTGGAGCAGCCTTGCCTTTTGTTGGCGGTGGTTTGGTTGGTGCCGGTGCAGTCGGTGCTGGTGCAAATTTAGGTCAATACGGTACATCAATGGCCTGGAGTGACGGTGGACCGAGCTGGCAAGACGCGGCTTGGAGTGCCGGCATGGGAGCATTCAGCGGCGCTTTAGGCGGTGCATTCACTCGTGTAACTTGGTACGGGGCCAGCCAAACTGCTATGCCTGCGCTTGCGCGACAAGATCAGATTGCCGCAACACTTGGTGCAAATTCAGGTTTTGCAAATGGTGCTCGAAATGGAATTGCAGGAGTCTCCGGTAGCCTGCCCCTTGATCTCCCTGCTCTTCAGGGTTGCAGCTGTAAGAAATAAGCATATGACGCGCTTCAGTCCACCAAACAAAATTCCATGGTTCATCGGCTTGTTTGCTGTGGCCGTACCACTAGCAGCGCTTCTGGCTGCTTCATTTAAGGCGTACAAACGGTCGTGGCCAGCAGATGCCTTACTCGACCTTTTGGGGGTGGTTTTGATCGCCGCTATCGTGAGTCTTTTGTTGGTTGCAGAGGTGATGCGACAGCGAAAATCCGAACTATCTGAATCTGGCTTTTTTGTTACCGAATGGGGCCTGACAAGGCATTTTCCATTTATCTCGAATATCCAGCACGGGTATCAGTGGAGTGATGTTGAAAACATTGGTCGCAGTGGATACACATTGATCTTCAAGACACGAGTAGGTGATAAAAAAGTCAACCTTTTTGTTTTTGAAAAACCAGAAGACGTTGCCTCGTTTGCGGTTGAGCAGTGGCAATCGCAGCGTTCTTTTTCTCGGCAGATTAAAAAGTGAAGTACAGCACCTTGATGCATCACGATTCACCGTTCACTGATGACCGACCTTCAAACTCACGGCGGCCGGGTGCAGACCACCAGAAATTTCCAGCGTTGGTTTCATCAGTGCATAAAGCAACCCGGAGATCCAGACGCTACCAAAGAAGATTTGTCTGATGCTTACGCACAGTGGATGGAGTACGGCAAACCAGATGGGAAAAATGGTTGTGGCGGGCCGACCCCACCATCGGAACCAGTGGATACTTGTGGAGACGCATGCCAGAAGACGGCAAATGTTGTGGTCGTTGGAGGAACAGCCTATGTCGTTTATCGGTGTTTGAGAATGTTGCCATTTTTGTTACCACCATTTTGGTCCACCATTCCAGCCAATGCAGTATTGCCATGACCCAGAAAAAGAAAGCGGCATTGCATGCCTATACGGTAGAGCTACGATTCTCAGGCGAGCATTTGGAACCATCCGAAATTTCAAATCAATTGAATCTTCAGCCAAGTAATGCATTCAGCCAATCGCAAAACAAGTTTCTTATAAGAAAGCGACGTCCCTATTGGGCATATAACGGGCATGGGGAGGTTGGGTTTCAGTCTGAGTGGGCGTTACTGGAGGATGGCTTGGAGTTTCTTATCAAATGTCTGAACTCTAGAAAAGCGAAGGTCATTGCTCTTGCACGTCAATTTGATGGTATTTGGTGGTGTGGTCACTTTCAAGCCAGCTTTGATGGTGGTCCCACGCTGTCGCCAAAGTTGCTAACTGAGCTTGGTAGCTACGAAATTCCTCTCAGCATTGACAACTATTTCAACGATGAGTAATCCCATTCGTGCCTAGCTTTGGCGGATTCAAAAGTGAAGTGCAACACCTTGATGAGTCATGGTTCACCATTCTGTGCAACACCGCTGGTGTGACCAACTTCCTCTACAACGGCTTGGAGCAGCGTGTCGCCAAGTCCGGCCCACTGGGCACGTTCTTCTACGCCTATGACGAAGCGGGCCATGTCTTGGGTGAATACGACTCGACCGGCGCACCGCTTTACGAAGTGATCTGGCTCGGTGACACCCCCGTCGGTGTGATCCGAACCGCCTTCATCTCAACCACGTCGGCGTACACCGTCACTGACACGGTCTTCGTCGATCATCTCAACACCCCGCGCACCATCGTCAACGCCGCCGGCTCCATCGTCATGTGGACTTGGTACACCACCGAAGACCCCTACGCCCAGATCGCGCTCCCCACCGCGTATCAAACCTATGCCTTCAACCTGCGCATGCCGGGCCAGATTTTTGATAAGGAAACGGGCCTGTTCCACAACGGCCACCGCGACTACAACCCGGCCACCGGCCGCTACATCCAGCCCGACCCGATTGGGCTTGAAGGGGGGATCAATCGGTATGGGTATGTGGGGGGGAATCCGGTGAGCATGACGGACCCGATGGGACTCGATCCTTGGGGCAACGACCCGTCCCTCAAGGACATCGGAACATCTGATGGTGAGACATGTGCTTGGTTGTCTCGCGCGCAGGCAAGTGGTCAGGATCCATATGGCTATCTTTTCGATGCCCGAAATGCATATGGACTGGATCGCCACGATCCCAATCTGGTCGCTGCTGAGCGCTACATGGGTGGGTATACGGGGGAGTTCAGCGACACGCTGATGCTTGGCCAGCATCTGCTGAAGCAAGCCAGAACATTGCCTGGGGCAACTTCGATCCTGGGGCGCAATGGCTCTCCGGCCTCAACCAGCGCATTTGTTGCCAAGTGGGGAATGATGGGGAATTTCCATCGGCAACAAGGCGCAGGAATCGGGGGGTCCGCCTGTGGCTGCGGGAAGTAAAGGCCGGAGTAATTTCGGTCGTCTCCAGGGAGGAGTGGTGGTAGGTTTGATCGTTGCGACGACAGACCTGCTGGTGTGGCGCGCAGCTATCGGCAGTCTAGCCTTCGCTGCTGCCTGCACGATCATCGCCTTGGCTGCTTTGGTCAGACGCCGCCCTGGTTGGGCGATGACGATGGTGCGATGGCTTTCTGTGGGAATTTGTACCTCCCTTTCGTCGTTTGTGTTCGGCTTCGCCGTCGATCAGGCGAATGAGCATGCGGCACGCCGGTTGGCTGCAAAGGCGGCTGCGTACAAGGTCGAGCATGGAGCCTATCCACCGAAGGACGTTGGCAATGGATGGGCGGGGGCCGTGCTGGGTTACACGCAGCGATACACGCTCACAGGGGAAAACGAGGCGCGCGTTTGGTTTGTTCGATTCAACCATCGGCTTCAGTCGGTCTCGGTTGCCACCGGACAATTGGAGCCGGAACGGGACCAGTGAGCGGCGACTGTTGAGACCAAGCGAATTCACCCGAGGACTGCGCCTAGAAGTCGCCCAGGACGTTCTGGGCGCACTTCCCGCACACTGGGCCGAAGCGCTGGCCGCTGCAAACCCCGATCGCGGCCGCCTAGCCTCGGTGCGCAACACGGCGGGTGTGACCAACTTCCTCTACAACGGCTTGGAGCAGCGCGTGGCCAAGTCCGGCCCGCTGGGCACGTTCTTCTACGCCTATGACGAAGCGGGCCTGTTCCACAACGGCCACCGCGACTACAACCCGGCCACCGGCCGCTACATCCAACCCGACCCGATTGGGCTTGAGGGCGGGATCAATCGGTATGGGTATGTGGGGGGGAATCCGGTGATGTGGAGTGATCCTGATGGGTTGATGGGTCGCGGAAGTGGGGTTGGGCCACAGGTGCCAGGAACCCAGTACCGCGTTCGGATCGATCCGCCGCACGTACCAGGGCAACAGACTCACGCTCATGTTTACGACAAGCAAGGAAATCCAATCACAGCTGTAAGTCAGGACGGCTCTTCGAGCCATGGCAGCTGTCCTAGCAAAGAAATGCCGAAAAACAAGAAGCTGCTGGATTTCTTGCGAGCAAAGAGTTTTGCTCTTGGGATCGTGGGGGATGTGTTGTTCCTGCAGCAGTTGGTGAACAACGTGGGGAACACGATCGACCCATACAACCCATTCTTCCAAAATCCGTTTGATGACGGCATGGATTGACAGGCAAGCACATGAAATTCTTCAAGGCATATGGAATGTGGCGTGGGCAGGAGGATTCGATGAGTCCTCCGCTGGAATGCGCCATTGTTTCTTTACAAGCGTCCCCTGAGTTGCTTCGAGAACTGGCAAGATTTCTTGAGTCATGCGCTGATCGGCTTGGCGACAGCGAAGTGAATGATCCAATGGCGCACTTCCACCTTCGCGATGAGTGGGCAGGGTGGCGGCCGTTGTTTCCTGACTTCGTCGTTGTCAGTCCGCCGCAGACAACAAAGGCTAGGCGTTAGACAAAGCAGATTCAAAACTGAAGTGCAACTCTTGCTGTGCCAGATTCACCGTGCATTGATACGCGTGCTCTGAAACCTCACGCACCAGCGTGCTGACGAGCTAAAACCATGGGAATGTGATGCTGCCGGCTTCTGATTGGCCTCAGTTCTGCAAACTCCCGGAACACCGGCATGTCGTGCAGCGCTTCTTCCATCGCCGGATCACTCAGGGCGAACCACTGCTGCATGAAGTGGATGCGAAGCATCGTCTCGGCAGAATACGGCGGGCGGCCCCGTTTGCCCTCAGGCAGGTACGGCGATATCAACGCCACCAGATCCGCCCACGGCACGACCTGATCCATCTCGTCTAGGAACTCCCGCCGTCTTGTTCGCTTGGCCGTCTGTCCCAGGCTGTGTTGCTTCATGCTCCGTATCGTCTCAGTGCTTCACGTTCATGCCAAGCACCGCGTGGGGAAATTTATGCAGACCTTCCTTAAGGTTCGTCAAAGTTGCATCAACTGATTTTTTGAAGGGATCGACTCACCCAGATTTGCTGAAATTTAAGCAAATCTGGGATTGCCGGTTTGGCCTATTTGCGCCGGCACGCCTGTCAAACGAGGTTCCCAACGGACTCTTATAGGCGCGCGGCAGGGCGGTATTCCGGCACAACCCGGGCCAGTTGGGTGCGGACTTCGGCGTCGCTGGCGCTGGAGCGCTCGCCCGCCCAAGCCAGCAGCTGACTCACGTCGTCGCTGCGCTGATCGAGTCGGGCGATGCGCAGGCGTGAAAAACGCGTCGGCAAGGTGGCGTCGGCATCCGCCAGCAGCTCTTCGTAGAGCTTTTCGCCGGGGCGCAGGCCGCTGAAGGTGATCGGGATGTCTTCAAGGCTGTGGCCGCTCATGCGGATCAGGTCGCGCGCCAAGTCCACGATCTTCACCGGCTCGCCCATGTCGAGCACAAAGACCTGACCGCCTTCGCCAATCGCGGCGGCTTGCACCACCAACCGGGCGGCTTCGGGGATGGTCATGAAAAAGCGCGTGATCTCGGGGTGGGTCACCGTCACCGGGCCGCCCTTGGCAATCTGCTCTTTGAACTTGGGGATCACGCTGCCGGAGCTGCCCAGCACGTTGCCAAAGCGCACCGCCATGAAGCGCGTGCGCTGGCCTTGATCGGTGGCTTCGGCGGCGAGTTGGGCGATGACCATCTCGGCGGCGCGTTTGGTGGCGCCCATGACGTTGGTCGGATTGACGGCCTTGTCGGTCGAGATCAGCACGAAGCGCTCGACCCCGGCGTTGGCCGCCGCGCGGCCGGTGTGCCATGTGCCCAAGGTGTTGTTGCGCAGCGCGGAGAAGGTGTTGTCGTCCTCCATCAGCGGCACGTGTTTGTAGGCGGCGGCGTGGAAGACCACCTGCGGGCGCCAGCGCTCGAAGGTGGCGCGCAAGTGTTCGGGATCGCGCACATCGCCCACCAGCCGCACCAAGGGGATGTGGGGAAAGGCTTCACTCAGTTCTTGCTCGACGCGGTAGAGGGCGAATTCGCTCAGCTCATAGAGCACCAGCCGCAGCGGCCCGAAGCGCGCCACTTGGCGACACAGCTCGGAGCCAATCGAGCCACCCGCGCCGGTGATCAACACCACCTTGCCCGAGAGGGTTTCGCTGATGCCGCCTTCGTCGAGCTGCACCGGCTCGCGACCGAGCAAATCGTCGGGTTCGATGTCGCGCACATGGGCCACCGGCTCGCCTTCGCGCAGCTCAGAGGCACTCGGCACGGTGACGATCGGCAGATGGGTGGCGGCGGCCAGATCCAGAGCGCGGCGGCGTTCCATCGGCTTGGCCTGCGGCATGGCCACGATCAAATGGGTGATGCCGTGCAGCCGCGCCCAATGCGCACAGCTATCGAGCGGCCCCAGCACCGGCACGTTGCCGACACGCATGCCAACCTTGTTGGGGTTGTCGTCCAAAAGCCCCACCACCACCCAGCCGTGGTGCTGGATGCCGGCGATCAGCAGCCGTCCGGCGTCGCCCGCGCCCATCACCAGCGCGCGGCGGGTTTCTTGGGCGCTGCCCGAGAGGCTGGCGCGCATGTGCTCGTAGAGCATGCGGTAGCCGATGCGCACCATCGCCAAGCCCATCAAGCTGATCACGGGATGCAAGCCCAGCACGGCGCGCGGCACCTGCACCAACTGCGCCATCAACACCACCACCGCGCCGGTCAGGCCGGCGATGGCGCAGGCAAAGGTGAGGCGTTGGATCTCGCCAAAGCCCGAGAAACGCCACACCCCTTTGGGGATGCGCAGGATCAGGAAGACTTGGGTGTAGAGCAGCACCAGCCCCAGCATCACCCAGTGGTCGTAGCTGGGCTTGGCGCTGCTCCAGCGCTCAAAGCCCATGCGGAAGATGTAGGTGATGTCCCAGCACAGCGCGACGATGCCCGCGTCGATGGCCAAAGCCAGCCACTCGCGGTGGGGGCGGATGCGGGTCAGGAGGGGATCAAGTCGGTGCCAGAGCATGGGGTTCAGCGGTCAACGGTGATCAACGGAGTGCTCACCTGTGGAGGATCACCTGTGGAGCAGTGCGCCCAAGGTGCGCAGGATCAGGCGGATATCGAGGCCGAGCGATTGTGTCTCGACGTAGCTCAGCGCAAAGCGCAGTTTGGCGGGCAGGATCACCTCGGTGTAGGCCCGCTCAGGGTCGCGGGCTTGGGCCAGCAGGGTGCTTTCATCGCGGTACTCGATGGAGGCGATGTCGGTGATGCCGGGGCGCACTGAGAGCACCTTGTTGCGCACCTCGGTGGGGTACAGCGCCACGTAACGCGGCACTTCGGGTCGCGGCCCGACCAAGCTCATGGTGCCTTCGAGCACATCGAAAAGCTGCGCCAACTCGTCAAGCTTGGTGCGGCGCAGCACCGCGCCGACGCGGGTGATGCGCGTGTCAGCCCCGACCGTGATCAGCGGTCCCCGGTCGGCCGGGTTGTGCGTCATGGTGCGGAACTTGTGGATGCGAAAGGTCTGGCCGAAGCGCCCCACCCGCACTTGGCGGTAAAAGACCGGCCCGTGCGAGTCGAGCTTGACCGCCAGCGCGATCAGCAGCAACAGCGGGGCGAGCAGCAACAGCCCCAGCCCGGCCAGCGTCAGATCGAAGAGCCGTTTAGACATGGGCCACCAAGGCGGCGCGCACCGCATCCACCACCCGCTGGGCGTCGGCCTCGGTCATGCGGGTGTAGAGCGGCAAGCTCAGCATCTGCTCGTACGCCTGCTGGCTGTGCGGGAAGTCGCTGGCTTGCAGGTCGTAGCGTTCGCGCCAGTAGGGGTGCAAGTGCAGCGGCATGTAGTGCACGCTGCAACCGATGCCGGCGTTGAACAAGGCCTCGATCAGCCGATCCCGACCGATGGGCGCATCCGGGCGCACGCGCACCACGTACAGATGCCAAGCGTGCAGCTCGCCGGGGGCAGGTTGCGGCGGCAGGATCAGCGGCAAGTCTTGGAGCGCTTGGTGGTAGATCTGCGCCAGCTGGGCGCGCTTTTGCTGGAAAGCATGGGCGCGCTTCAACTGATGCAGGCCCAAGGCCGCAGCGATGTCGGTCAGGTTGTACTTGAAGCCGGGGGCGACGATTTCGTAGTACCAGCTCGGCACCTTGGCGGTGAAACGATCAAAAGCGTCGCGGTTGATGCCGTGCAAGCGCATCACCTTGGCCCGGGCCGCCAAGGCGGCGTCGCGGGTGACGAGCATGCCGCCTTCGCCGGTGGTGATGGTTTTGTTGGCGTAGAAGCTGAAGACTGTGGCGTCACTGTCGAGCGTGCCGATGAGTTGACCCCCGCTGGTGGTGGGCAGCGCGTGGGCAGCGTCTTCGACGATCTTCAGGCCGTGCTTGCGGGCGATGGCGCGAATAGCCGGCATGTCGGCTGCCAACCCGGCGTAATGCACCGGCATCAAGGCTTTGGTGCGCGGCGTGATGGCGGCTTCGATGGCGGCGGGGTCGATGTTGAGCGTGGCCGGGTCGATATCGACCAATTTGACGTCGGCGCCCAGATAACGCACCACTTCGGCGGTGGCGGTGAAGGTGTGGGTGGTGGTGATGACTTCATCGCCCGGGCCGATGCCCAAGGCTTCGAGCGCCAGATGCAAGCCTGCCGTGGCCGAGTTGACGGCGATGCAGTGCAGGCTTTCGTCACCCAGAAAGGCGGCGAAGTCTTGTTCAAAACGGCGCGCCTTCGGGCCGGTGGTGACCCAGCCGGAGCGCAAGGTATCGACGACTTCAGCGATTTCTTCCTCGCCAAGCTCGGGCAAGGCAAAGGGCATGAAGGGCAAAGCGGGGATCGGGGGGGTACTCATGGGGCGGTATTGTCGGAGACGGCTGGCGGGCGTGGGAACTTAGCAAGCTTTGCCGATCCACACCAGCGCATGGGTGCGCAGTTGTGGGATGGCGTTGAGCAGGGGATAAAGATGGGGTGAAATGCGGCAGACCGTCTGGGCCAAGGGGGGCGCCAAGGTGACGCGACGACTCTCTAGCTGCGCCTGCGGAAACAGTCGGCGAATATGGCGCATCGGCAGGCCACGGACCTCCGGCTGGCGCGTGTCGTTGACCACGCGGTCGTACCAAAGCACGCCCCCGCCCGGTTTGACCCAAGGCCAGATCGTCTCTGCCAGACGGATGCGTGCCTCGGTATCGGGCAGCGAAGAAAACACCGTGGCTTGGAAGACGATGTCCATGCTGTGGGGAGCGATGTCCATGAAACAAGCATCTCCGCCGTGCAGCTTGATGGTGGGCGGCAAGACCCGCTGAGCCAAAGCCAGCCGCTCGGGGCGCATTTCCACCCCGGCAAGGTGCTGCGGGGCAAAGCCCATGCGCAGGAATTCGAGCAAATGGATGCCACTGCCGCAGCCCACTTCCAACAAACGCAGGTGCTTCAAGTCGTGTCGCACCACTTGCTTGAGCAGGTGCAAGATGGCTTGATGGCGTTCGCGCAAGGTGTGTGAAACCGCCGGGCCAAGCATCCGGTGCAGTCGCGGATCGGTGTCCCGCGCTGTGCGGTGAGCGGTGCGATCGGGCAGGGGGGGGCGGGTCGGTGCGCTCATCGAGACGTGCTGGGCGGCCCCGCCAGGGCGTCCAAGAAGCGCTGCGCCAAAACGGGGTAAGTGTGGTTGGCCAGCACAAAGGCGCGGCCGCGTGCGCTCATTTTTTGCCGCTCCGCCGGACTGAGCAAGGTGAGTTGGCGCAGCCCTTCGACCACCGCCTTGGCGTCGGTGGGTGGCACCGTCAAGCCGCAACCGGCTTCGCTGACGGGGTCGTTGCCCGCTTCGACCGAGTGCAACACCACGCAGCCCGCCATCATGTAGTCCATCAGCTTGTTGGGCGCGATGCCGAAGCGGTAGATCGGCACACGCTGCCAGCCGATGTAGGCGATGTCGATGGCGGCCAAAAAACTCGGGATCTGCGCTTTGGGGATGGGGGGCAGCAAGCTGACGTTGTGCAGGCCTTCTTGGGCGATGCGCTCGGCCAGTCGGGCGCGTTCATGACCATCACCGACCATGACGATGTGCAGCGGTGCGGCTTGATGGAGCAGCTTCTTGGCGGCGTCGAGCAAGGTGTCCAAGGCGTTGGGCCGACCCATGGAGCCGGCATAGCCGACGATGGTGGCCCCGGTGTGGCGGGCGCGGTCCAAGGCGGCGATCACATCCGGACGCAACAAGGGCGGCTCGTTTTGCCATTCATCCAGCGTGATGCCATTGGGCACGATGTGCAGCTTTCTCAGATCAAGCCCCCGGCTGGCCATGTAGCCGTGCACCTTGGGCAGCATCGAGATCACCACATCGGCGTCGCGGTAGGCGTCGTCTTCGGCTTTTTGCACCATGCGGATGAAGGGATGGCGCGGCGACATGCCGGAGAGTTCGATCGGCGAGAGCGGCCAGAGGTCATGCACCTCAAAAACCAGTTTGGCCCCGGCCTTGCGGGCGATGCGTCGTGCCACCCAGATGTCCATGGGATAGGTGCTGGAGGCGATCACCACCTGCGGGCGGACTTCCGTGATCAGACGATCCGTGGCCGCCCAGACTTGGCGCAGGAAAGCCCAGATGTTTTTGATGCGGCCCCAACCGTTGCCTTGGTAGGCCGGGGTGGGGAACCAGTGGTAGTCGATGCCGTCCATGCGTTGGCGCAGCGGGGCTCGGATCAACGGCCCCGGGGCCAACGGATCTTCGGGTTGACGCGCCCGAACGTGGGAATAGCCGCCTGCCACCATGTGCACGGCGTGACCCATGCGGACCCATTCGCGGGCCAAGTAATACGGGCGGTATTCCATGCCCAGCTCGGGCGAGCCAGCGTAGTGGTTGATGTAGAGGATTTGCACGCTGCAAGGCCTTCAAGGCTGGGTGGGACGACGGGGAGGCGGAGCCAAGGCGCGCAAGCGCACCATCAAGGTCCGTACCGCCGGGGCAAACAAACCGTGTTGCTGCACCCAAGTGCGATTGTGATGGCCGATCGGGTGGGCTCTGGCGCCGAGTTCAGCCAGCTGCGCCATGTCGGGCGGGCTGCCGTCGGTCAAGATCAGGCCGTTTTCACCGTGTTCGACCAGCTCATGGTTGGCTGGTAAGTCGGAGAGGATCGGGATGCAGCTGTGGCCCATGGCCTCCAGCACCGAGACCGCGACCGAATCGCTTTCCGGCAGGCTCAAGTACCACGTGGCGCGGGCGTACCAGCGATCTTGGGTGGTGGCGTCGAGCCGGCCGACAAACAGCACGCGGTGTTGCAGGCCCAAGCCAAAGACTTGCTCGTCCATGGCGCCGCGCAGCGAGCCATGGTTGGCCACCACCAGTCGGGCTTGGGGGTTGGCGGCGGAGATGGCGGCAAAAGTGCTGATCACCCGCTCTGGGCGATAAATCGGCTCCATCCCGCGATTGGTGAAAAAGAGCCACGGCTCCTTGGCGCGGGCCGGCGGCGGCAGGCGCTCCAAACCGAAGGGGAAGACCGACACTTCGCCCGCGCCCAGGCCTTTCATGACGTCCGCCATGTGGTGCGAATCGCTGGTGGTGATGTGGCAGGCGCGCAGCACGCGGCGGGTCAGCCAGCGGTACAGCGCGCTGCGCTGCGGGGTGACAAGGATGTCGCTGCCCCATGCGGAACCAATCAGGTGGCCGCGCAGCCCCCACACCCGTTTGGCCAACCACGCCAAGGTGCCGTGCGAGGTCAGGTAGTGGGCGTGGATCCAGTCAGCGTCGATCGTGCGCAGCCAAGCGCCCAGACGCGGCAGACCGCGCAGCACGCCGAAGTTGCCGCCCTTGTGCGCCACGTCAGCCCCCAAAGCCAAGCGTCGCCAAGACGGCACCACGCCGTCAAAGCCTGGCAGAAAGCCCCGGCTGGAGGCCACCCACAGCTCGACGTGTGGTGCCAAGGCGCGGGCCCACTTGAGCAGATGGGGGCTCTCACCATCGCCGATCAGGACGTGGCGCAGGTGGACGGGCGCGGGATGCTTCATGGCTGCGGGGTCGCGGGGAGGTCGGTCGGGGCGGCCCCGGCCCAGCCGATGTAATGGGTTTCAAGCTCGGGATACTGGCGCAGCAGTTTGGCATCAAGACGGCGGGTATCGCCCACCACTTTGGCCGGTTGTCCCGCCAAGATCGAGAAGTCCGGGTAGCTGCCCTTGACCAAGCTGTAGGCCGACACCAAACAGCCCTTGCCGAGGCGAGTGCCGGGGGACAAGGTGGCGTGCGCGCCGATGAAGCAGTAGTCGCCGATCTCGACGCTGTCGGTGAAGTAGGCCTTTTTCTCAGCGGTGCTCACGTAGGCGCGGCCATAAAGACGGATCGCCGCGTGGCTGGAGTGGCTGAAGATGCCGGTGAAAAAACCGATCTGACAGCCTTCACCGATCTTCAAGCCGTAGGTGGCGTCGAGCACGCTGAAGTGACCGATGAAGACATGGTCGGCCACCTGAAGGCGTTCTTTGGCAAACACACAGCTGGTGTTGCTGATGCGGGTGTGGGGCAGGAACTCACCGTCGCCGCGCACAAAGCCCCAAACCATGCGGGTGCCCCAGAGGCGTGAGAGCAGCATCTTGCAAGGCTGCCAAAGTCGTCGGGACCACGATGCTTTCATGACGCTGCTTTCGTTGCGGTGCTTGTTGGGGTGATCGGCCAAGTGGCCAAAGCCCAGAAGTAATAGCCGAAGTAGGCCAGCATCGCCAGCGACACCGCCCAGCCCGCACCGATCAGCCCACCCCAGTGCGCACCCAGCGCCAAGGCGCCGACAAACACCACTTGTCCAACCAGCGCCAAGCGCAGCGCCCACGCTTGGGCGTTCCACGCCATGGTGACCACCGCCAGCGGCGCGGCGACGAAATGCACCCCGATGTAGAGCGCCAAGGCTTGGGCCAGCAGACCGGCCTCGTGCCAAGCGTTGCCAAAAAACCACTCAAACAGCCATGCGCCCAGCGCCCAGAGCAGGGCGACCAAGGGCAGGGCCAAGGCGCTGAGGATCAGCATCACGCGGCGCACGGCTTGGCGTGCTTCGAGGCTGACCGCGCCGCCAAGGGGCACCTCACCCGCAGCCGCCAGCTTGGGGTAGAGCGCTTGCGAGACCGCCCCGCCAATCAAGGTGGCCGGCGCTTTGAGATAGCGCATCGCCAAGCCCCAAAAGCCTGCGGCGGCCGGCCCCAAGGTGGTGGCAATCAGGGCAAAGGCGAGGGTGTCTTGCAAGGCGCTGGCAAAAGCGTGCGGGGTGTTGAGCAGCGGAAAGTGCCGATGTTGGCGCGCCACATCGCGCCAAGACGGTGCGGCCGTCAGCTCAGCGCTTCTCGCTTGGCCCAGCGGTAGACGCAGCAAGGCGACGGCGGTCAGCGCAGCGGCCACGCCCCCCGCGATCAGCCCATGCACGCCCCAGTGCAGCCAGCCGCCCAGCAACTGTGCCAGCGTGGTGCCGGTGTGCTGCGCCATGCGTCCGGCGGCCAAAGCTTTGAAGCGTTGCTGCCGGGTGGCCCAGAGCGTGGCCAGCGAGAGCAGTCCGGCTGAGGCCACCGCCAAAGGCAGCGCCAGCGGCCACGAGGCGTCGAGCTGCACCGCCCAGATCAGGCCGATGGGCAGGCACAGCACGGTCACGATCAGCAAGATGCCCAGCGCCAAGCGGCGCAGCGCGTGTGCTTCGCCGTCGCTGCGCGCCAAAGGCAGGGCGAATTCATAGCGCCCGCAGCCCACCACCGCCAGATTGGCCGCCACAGCGGCAAAGACGTGAAAGGTGCCGAACTCGCTCGGGCTGTAGAGCCGGGTGAGCAGCGGGCCCAGCATCAAAGGCATCGCTTGCGCGGCCGCGCCCCCAGCCAGCAGGGTCAGGCTGGCACGCAGCAAACCAGCGGTGGCTGGGGATGCGGGAGCAGGAGGGGTCATGCGCGCAGCACGTTCGACAACACGTGAATGACGCGGTCTTGATCGGCTTCGGACAGATCCGGGCTCATGGGCAGGCTCATCACCTGCTGGCCGGTGGCCACGCTGTGCGGGCAGGCGTCCGCTGTGGCGTAGGCCGCATAAGCCGCTTGATGGTGCATGGGCTTGGGGTAATGCACGGCGGTCGGGACACCTTCGGCTTGCAAGGCCGCTTGGACACGGGCGCGGTCGTTGACGAACACGGTGTACTGGCCCCAAACGCAGTCGCGGTCTGGGCGCACGCCGAGCAAGCGCAGGCGGCCCTCCGTCACCAAGGGGGCGAGCAGCTGCTGATAGCGCGCGCCAAGCTGGCGGCGACGTTCCAGCTCCCACGCAAAGCGCGGCAGCTTGGCCAGCACCACGGCGCATTGCAGCGTGTCCATGCGCCCGCCCACGCCGACGCGGGTGTGGGTGTAGCGCGCGCTCTGGCCGTGGACGCGGATCTCGCGTGCGGCTTGGGCCAACGCATCGTCATCGGTAAAGATCGCTCCGCCGTCGCCGTAGCAGCCCAGCGGTTTGCTGGGGAAGAAGCTGGTGCAGCCCACGGTCGAAACACCGCAGCTGCGCCGGCCTTGGTAGCTGGCCCCGAAGCTTTGCGCCGCATCTTCGATCACCGGCAGGCGGTGACGCGCGGCGATGGCGTTGATCGCTTCGATGTCGGCCACTTGACCATAGAGACTCACCGGCATGATCGCCCGGGTTTTGGGCGTGATCGCTGCCTCAACCAAGGTCGGGTCGATGTTGCAGGTGTCGGGCTCGATATCGACAAACACCGGCTTGGCCCCCAGCAACACGATCACTTCGGCGGTGGCCGCAAAGGTGAACGGCGTGGTGATGACCTCATCGCCCGGCTTCAAGTCCAAGGCCATCAGCGCAATCAGCAGTGCTTCGGTGCCGCTGGCCACCGTGATGCAGTGGCGCACACCCACAAAGCTGGCCAGCGCCGTCTCAAGCGCCTTCACCTCCGGCCCCATGATGTATTGGCCGTGATCCAGCACCCGCTGGATACCCGCGTCGATCTCGCTCTTGAGCGCGGCGTATTGAGACTTGAGGTCGATGAATTGCATGGTGTTTTTCAAAAGAGTCAAACGGATCCATCCAAGCGCGTCAGCACGTCTCCCACCAGCCGGTAGCGCTCCCCAGTGGCCGGGCAGGAGGCTTCCATGGGTTCGCCACCGAGGCTGCGGGGGGGCAGGCTGAGGCGCTCGCCGTGGCGGCTCATCCAGCCGATGCGGCGGGCGGGCACGCCGACCATCAAGGCGTGATCGGGCACGTCGCGTTGCACCACGGCCCCTGCGCCGATGAAGGCAAAAGCGCCCACCGTGACGCCGCAAACCACCGTGCAGTTGGCCCCGAGCGTCGCGCCGCGTTGGATGAGCGTGCGGCGGTATTCGGCCTTGCGGGCTACGGCAGCGCGTGGGTTGTAGACGTTGGTGAAGACCATGCTCGGGCCGCAGAAGACGTCGTCCTCGATGGTGACAGCGTCATAGACCGAGACGTTGTTCTGGATCTTGACGCCCGAGCCGATCAGCACATCGTTGCCGACGAAGACGTTTTGGCCCAGCGAGCCGTTCGCGCCGATGCGCGCGCCGCCGCAGACGTGGCTGAAGTGCCAAACCTTGGTGCCGTCGCCGAGTTGCGCGCCGTCATCGACGATCGCGCTGTCGTGTTTCCAGTAGCCCATGTCAGAACACCAGCGGCAGGCCGACGCGCACGCCGTCGCGTGCCGAGCGGTAGCCGGCGATCAGCACTTCAAGCGAGCGCAGACCGCTGTAGCCATCGACCTCGGCGTGGGCTTCGCCGCGCAGGGTCTGCACCACGTTGTCGTAATAGAGCGGGTGGCCGAAACCGTAGACCGAGGTGGTGGCGTAGCTGGCCGCCTTGATCTCTTCGTCTTCGGGACGCGGTGCATCGAACTCCCAGTGCTGGATCTCGTTGACGGCCACGCCGCCGATGCGCACGGTGCCCCGTTCGCCCAAGACGGTGATCGAACCTTCCAAATTCTTCGGATACGTCAGCATCGTGACGTTGATGCTGGCCAAGCCGCCAGCGCGCAGGCGCAGGCTCATGATGCCGCTGTCTTCGGCTTCGATGTCCCGCGCTTGGGTGGCGGTGTAGGCGTGCACGTTGTCCACCGGGCCGACCAGCCAATCGACCATGTCCACGTAATGGCTGGCTTGGTTCATGAAAGCACCGCCGTCCATGTCCCAGCGACCGCGCCACGGGGCTTCGTCGTAATAGCTTTGCGGGCGGGTCCAGAACACGTTGACTGTCACCATGTGGATGCGGCCAAAGCGCTTTTGGTCGATGGCTTTTTTGAGCAGCTGCATGGTGGCGTTCAAGCGGTTTTGCTTGACGACGAACAGCTTGACGTCGGCGTCGCGGCAGGCGCGCACCATCGCCATGCCTTCGTCCCACTTGGTCGCCATGGGTTTTTCCGAGAGCACATGGCGGCCAGCGGCGGCCACGCGGATGGCTTGCTGCGGGTGCAAACCGCTCGGGGTGGTCAGCACCACGATGTCAGCGTCGCTTTGAGCCAACAGGGTGTCGAGGTGGGTGAAGGGGCGTGCGCCAGTTTGGGCGGCGGCGGCTTGGGCCCGTTCGGGCACCGTGTCGCACACGGCGACCAGCTCGGCACGCTCGGCGTGGCGGTCCAGGGCGCCAAAATGGTTCTTGGCGATGCGCCCGCAACCCACCAGGGCGAAGCGGATCTTGCGGTCGGTGATCGGGTACGGTGCGCTCATAAGGGCCTCGCTAGCGGCAAACCGCTGATTTTATCGGGCCACCTTGGATCGGCAGCCTAAAATTGCAGCAAATTCAATGAGTTGATGATGACCGCTGCACCCGCCCCATCCCAGACTGTTCCGACTGTTTCCCTTGACGACAACCAACTCATCGCCGAGCGGCGTGAGAAGCTGAGCGCCCTGCGCAGCCAAGGCGTCGCTTTCCCGAACGATTTCAAGCCCACGGACCACGCCGGAGACCTGCATCGCCTGCACGAAGGCAAGGACGCTGCCACCCTCGACGCTGAGCCGATTCAGGCCAGCGTGGCCGGTCGGATGATGCTCAAGCGGGTGATGGGCAAGGCTTGCTTTGCCACGCTGCAAGACGGCACCAGCCAAGGCTTGAACCGCATCCAGCTCTACATCACCCAAGACAACGTTGGCGCTGAGAAATTGGCCGCCTTCAAGCACTGGGACTTGGGCGACATCCTCGGCGCCGAAGGCGTGCTGTTCCGCACCAAGACCGGCGAGCTGTCGATCAAGGTCACGAATCTGCGTCTGCTGACCAAGGCGCTGCGTCCGCTGCCGGACAAGTTCCACGGCATGACCGATCAGGAACAAAAGTACCGTCAGCGCTACGTCGATCTGATCACCGACGAGCAGGCCCGCGAGCGCTTCCGTGCGCGCTCCAAGGCCGTGGCCAGCATCCGCCAGTTCATGATCGAGCACCACTTTCTCGAAGTGGAAACGCCGATGCTGCATCCGATTCCGGGCGGCGCGAACGCCAAGCCTTTTGTGACGCATCACAACGCGCTCGACCAAGAAATGTTCCTGCGCATCGCGCCCGAGCTGTACTTGAAGCGCTTGCTGGTGGGCGGCTTCGAGCGCGTGTTCGAGATCAACCGCAACTTCCGCAACGAAGGCATCAGTGTTCGGCACAACCCCGAATTCACGATGATGGAGTTCTATGCGTCGTACTGGAATCACCACGATCTGATGGATTTCACCGAGGCGTTGCTGCGCCACGCGGCCCGCTCGGCCACCGGCTCGGCCCGCGTGAGCTACGCCGGCAAGGAGGTGCATCTGGACGAGCCTTTCGCGCGCTTGTCGGTGCGCGATTCACTGGTGGTGCACGCGGGCTTGAGTGAAGCGCAAGCCGACTCGGCTGACGCCGTTCACGCCAAGCTCAAGGAGCTGGGTGAAGAGCCGCCCAAGCATTGGGGCTTGGCGCAGTTGCAATTTGGCTTGTTTGAAGCGGCGGTGGAGGAAAAGCTCTGGCAGCCGACCTTCATCATCGACTATCCCGTCGAGGTCAGCCCGCTGGCCCGGGCGTCGGACACCAATCCGGCCATCACCGAGCGCTTCGAGCTGTTCATCACCGGGCGTGAGTTTGGCAACGGCTTCTCGGAGCTGAACGACGCTGAAGACCAGGCTGCACGCTTCCAGTCGCAAGTGGCGAACAAGGAAGCCGGTGACGACGAGGCGATGTACTTTGACGCCGACTTCATCCGCGCCTTGGAATACGGCATGCCCCCAGCGGGTGGCTGTGGCATCGGGATTGACCGGCTGATGATGCTGATCACCGATTCGCCCAGCATCCGCGATGTGATTCTCTTCCCGGCGCTGCGCCGCGAAGCCTGACCCGACTGGATGCGAGAGCGCCTGTGAAATCACTCACCCTTTCCGTTTCTGTGGCCGTACCACCTGCTGTGGTGGCCGGCTTTGTGCGCGATCCGCTCAACTTGCCGATCTGGGCACCGGCTTTCTGCCGCTCGGTGTCGTTCGTCCGGGGTGAGTGGGTGGTGCAGTCGCCCGCTGGGGCGGTGACGCTCGCTTTCGTGCCCGATAACCCCTACGGCGTGCTCGATCACACCGTGCGTTTGCCGGGCGGCCAAGAAGTCTGCAACCCGATGCGGGTGCTACCGCAAGGTGATGGCAGCGAAGTCATGTTCACCTTGTTCCGCCAAGAAGGGCAACAAGACGACGAACTTGAGCAAGACGCGGAGCGGCTTTACAGCGATCTTCAGACCTTGCGCCAAGTGCTTGAGCTGTTGGTGGTCAACGATTTGTCCCGTTGGCAGTTGCTCAGCACGGAGCTGCCGCCGGACGCTGATGCCCAAGACGAGGAGCCGCGTCGCAAGACCGAATTGCACCGCGTCTTCACCTTTGCCTCGTTCGCCGACGCGATGGCCTTCATGCAGGGCGCCGTGCCCAAGATCGCGGCGTTGGATCACCACCCGCGTTGGGAAAACCGCTGGTGCGAGGTGGCGGTTTGGCTCAGTACATGGTCGGATGGCTGGAAGCCGTCCCAAGCGGATATCGATCTGGCGCGCTACTTGGATGCCCTGCGCGCAGGTTTCCCTGCGGTTGCCGATGAGGTGTCAAACCTCGCCTGAGCCATGGTGCGGGTTGACCCGTCAAGCACCCATCAACGCAGCCGGCAGGGTTTGGGGAGACAAGATGGCTGGGCAACGTGTCGGTGGATCGGTGGGGGGTGTTTTAACGAGTTGTTTGTTCTTGGCCACGGCCGTGCCGGCCATGGAGCAGGCCAAAAGCCAGCCGCTGGCTCGGGACGAAGACAAAGCGGCGGTGGAGAAATGGGCGGGTGCCCTTCATCTGCGTCAAGACGAGGCGCGTTGGTTGTTTCAGGCGGAGGTCGCACGCGCTGAAGGCCTGATGAGTCAAGCCGCCGCCGCGTACGAACAGGCTTGGCTGTCTGGACGCAACCACCCCGAAGCCGCTTTCAAAGCAGCGGACCTTTATGCCCAAAACTTGGGTCAGCCCGTGACGGCAGCGCGACTCTTGCGCCAGATGAGGCGGGGGTCCACGTCAACGGCCGTGGCCGAACAAGCCCAATTGGCCTTGGACAAACTCGCTCCCACCTTGCGTGAGGTGGCCGTCCAACATGTGCGCATCGCCGCTACGCAGCATGGCGCAGAGGCGTTGCAAAGCCTCCAAGACGCCGAGGATGCGGATCCAGAAAATCTGAGCATCGGCATCCGCCGGGCCCAGGTGCTGGCCGAAGGTAACGATCTTGATGGGTTGCAGCATGCGATCCAAGCGTTATCGCGGCGCGGGGCGGCCACGCCTACGGTCTTGGCGGGTCTGCCACGGATGGGTGAGCACCTCAAACGGGCCTCGTTTCGGGGGGGGATGACCCGTTTGTTGGGTGCAACGCGGTTGCATGAGCTCGATGTGTTGGTCCAACAAGGGGCCAAGAAGACGGCCCTTGCGGTGGGCACGGTCGGCAAGGATTGTGCCGACTGTCCCGAGTGGGTCGTTCTTCCGGCGGGATCGTTCACCATGGGTTCGAATCTCTCCGAGGCAGAGGACGAGATGCCCGCCCACGGGGTCAGTGTCCGGTCGATGGCCATGGGCCGAACCGAGGTGACACGGGCTCAGTGGCAAGCCGTGATGCTCAGTGAGCCCCCGGGGTACTTCACGGAATGCGGCCCCACATGCCCCGTCGAGAGCGTGACATGGAGCGATGTGCAGATGTTTCTGCAAAAACTATCACTCAAGACCGGACATCGGTATCGCCTGCCTTCGGAGGCAGAGTGGGAATACGCCTGCCAAGCCGGAGAACACCACACCTATTGCGGCAGTGACAACGTCGATGAAGTGGCTTGGTACGGCAACGGTGGGGCGTCATCGTCTGGGGGCAATAGCGAACAGCGCATTCATCCCGTGGCGCAGAAAAAAGCCAACGCTTGGGGGCTTTTTGACATGAGCGGCAATGTTTGGGAGTGGGTTGACGACTGTCTGAATATGGGCTATCTCGGTGCGCCGAATGACGGGTCGGCTTGGCTCGTGGGTGATTGCTCCCGGCACATGGCGCGTGGTGGTGGATGGCCGGTCTACGAGTCGATCGTGCGTTCGGCGGTGCGGGGCAACTATGCCGTTTCCATGCCGATCCGGAGCACCAGCCTTGGGTTTCGCGTGGTCCGGGCCCTGCCTTGAATTTTTTTCGCTGCGATGTCATCCAAGTCTTGACATCACTCGTTGAGTAAGGGCCTCCCGGGAAGTGGGGGGTTTCTTCAAACTGAAAGGTATTCACATGAACAAGCTCCTGGCTGCCCTGATCGCTGCTTCTTTCTCTTTCGGCGCTTTCGCTTCTGACGCTCCTAAGGCTGAAAAGAAGGCTGAAGCCGCTAAGCCAGCCGCTTCTGCTGCCTCTGCCAAGGTTGAAGCCAAGGTCGAAGCCAAGAAGGCTCACTGATCACGCGCACCTTCAAAGGTGCCGTGATGGAGCCACTGCGGTGGTTCCCTTCAACGCCCGGTTCAAGCCGGGCGTTTCTGTTTTTGCCAGATCTTCACTCGGTCATTGCGCATGCTTCAGTACGAAACCATCCCCGTCACCGCTTTTGCCCAGAACTGTTCCTTGGTCTGGTGCCCGGTCAGCCGTGCTGCGGCTGTGATTGATCCGGGCGGCGATCTGGACCGGATCAAGTCCGCTGTCAAGCGACTCGATGTGCGTCTGGAGCAGATCTGGCTCACCCACGCGCACATCGACCATGCGGGTGGCACGGGCACGTTGGCGCGTGAACTGGGCCTGCCGATCATCGGCCCGCACGAAGGTGATCTGTACTGGATCGACGGTTTGCCGCAACAAAGCCGCATGTTTGGCTTCCCCGCCGCCGAAGCCTTCATGCCGACGCGCTGGTTGCACGATGGCGATGTGCTGGACTTGGGCCAAGAGCAAGTGGCGGTGCGCCACTGCCCCGGCCACACCCCCGGCCACGTCGTCTTCCACAGCGCCAGCGCCAAGCGCTGCTTTGTGGGCGATGTGCTCTTTGCCGGCAGCATCGGTCGCACCGACTTCCCCGGTGGCGATCACGCGACCTTGATCAACAGCATCACCCAACGCCTCTGGCCGATGGGCAACGACACCATCTTCATCCCCGGTCACGGCCCGGAAAGTAGCTTCGGCGAAGAACGCCTCGGCAACCCGTACGTGCGGGGGACGTGATCCGAGGCGGATCAGCCAAGGGTGATCTGATCCAGATACCGCGCCCTGAAGAGCAAGCGTGGGTGGGCTGGATCGTCGTGGAAGGCGCTGCGATCGTGTAGGACGTTGGCGCAGATCAGGCCCCAGCCAGGATGCAAGCGGGTGCGGATCACGGGGCTGTTGGGCGCGGCCATGATCTGGCGCAGCGCTTGGGCAGCTGCTAGGGTGATCGGATCATCGCGCCAGACAATGCTGCGTGTCCGGGCGGTGTAGCGCATGTGCAGACGGGCTTGGCCGCGAGCGTCGCGGTGAACGCTGAATACCGGGCCGGCTTGGGCGGCGCGGGTGCTGCCGTCGTCAGCCGTGCGCTGCGGAATCATCATCGCTTGGGGATGCATCAGGGCCCGGACCAGCTCCGGGGCTTGGTGACGCAGCAGCAGGTACGCCAATTCGTGGTCCAAGAGCTGGTTTTCACCGCCTTCAATCGCGTCGCGTACGCAGTGCAGCACCATGGCGTGGATGCTGCGCTCGGGCGGGTTGTAGTAGCCATCGGTGTGCCAGCCCAGCGCGTGGTGGGTGTAGGGGATGTAATCCGCACCCGCTGCGACGCCGGAGGTGACTTGGAGATGGCTGATGCCGTCGTCATCGGCCAGCCAGTTGGCGTCAAGACGCACCAAGCCAAACTGGTGCGCCAAGTGACGCGGCAGATCCGGATCGTCTTGGTGGTGTGGGCTGGCGTAAAAAGCCATGTTGGCGCGTGCCAAGCGCTGCTGAATCGCGGCGTGTTCAGTTGGGCTCAGCGCACGCGGGTCGTGTACTTCCACCAGCAGATCCTCGGCCCGACGCGGGGCTGCCCGCAGACGGGCTGCGCTCCAGCGAGCAAAGGTTTCGGTGTCGTCGAGATCAAACGGGTGGCGCGATGGTGTCATTCTCCGGCCCCGGCATGGCGCTGACGCCGAGGCAACTCACCCAGCAAACCGCGCAGCCCTCGGCGCACCATCTCGGCGGTGTCGAGCGACTCGATCTCCATGACTTGGTCATGCACCCAGATGCGATCACGCTCGCCCAGCACATGCACCACGCATTCGGCCAAGAAGCGCCGCATGCCCATGTCGAGGGGGACTTCTTCGTTGTAGTCGAAGTCGGCGTAGTCTTGGGAGCGCAGATTCAGGCGATCGATGAAGCGGCTCTTCACGTCCACGACGTCGGTGCTTGGGCTTGTATCCACCCCCAGCGTGCTGCCCAAGACCGTTTCAACCACGGTGGTGCCGAGCAGTTCTTGCCAGTTGTCGCTCAAGTGCTCGCCCAGACGGTTGGCCAAGGCGGTGGTGAAGGCCACGCGGTCCTCGCCCGACATGCGCACATAGGCCATCCGATCGGCGATCTGCACCACAAAGACCAGCCATTCGGCCAGAAAGTCGAAATAGGGCAGGCCGGGATCGATTTCAAAATCGGCCCGGCGCATGTTGTGCAGCACTTGGTGGGCGATGCGCCAGCCGATGAAGGCGGCCGCACCCGCCAGCTCTTGCGGGCTGTGCGGTCGCTCTTCCCGAAACCACTGATTTTTCAGGCGCAGGGGGCGGCTCATGGCATCGGCTCAGTAGCCGCCCTTGCCAAAGGGCTTGGGCAAACCGGCGATCTTGACGCCTTGTTTGGCGGGGCCCATCGGGAAGAGGTCGTAGAGCGCCTTGCTGTCGGCCACCAAGCCCAGATCCTGCACTGCCTTGAGCATGTGGCGGAAGTTGGGCGTCTGGCCTTCTTCGCGGTAGGTCTCGCGCAGGTAGTTGACGATTTGCCAATGGGCTTCGGTCAGCTCGATGCCATCGGCTGCGGCGATGACGCGCACGGCGTCGTCGCTGTAATTCGCTTCGAGCAGATAGCCGTCTTCATCGGTGTCAAAGCTCTGGCCGTCGATCTCGTAGGGGGTCATGAAAATCTCCTTGGGAGGGGGTCAAAAAATTCAAAGGCCGGTGATGGTTTTGTGCGGTACCAGCACCCCGAGGCCCAGCCAAGGCCAAGCGCCGAGGCCGCGTTCCTGAAGCCGCAGGGACTGGTTGGGCGTGAGGTCGTGGATCACCACCGGGAAACCGTGCCAAAACCCGCAAGGGCTGGCGCGGGTCTGAATCACTCGCGCTTTGCCGAGGATCAAGGGCACGTCGTCGAGCATGGGGTCGATGGCAACGAGTTCAGCGCGCAACATGGCTTCGAACATCGCCTCCACATAACTCGCATCGGTGTCGGGACCATCGGTGGCGATATCGAGCACAAGAATGTCGGTGTGCAGCGTGGGGGCGGTGTCGATGGGCCGTCGGCGAGGATGGGTGAGTCGTAGCCTCTCGGATCCGACGTTGAGTTCACGCGCCATCAAGCTGTTTTGCAGCTCATCAATGTGGTGCTGCGGCAGGCGCAGGCGCAGGCGGGCCCGGCGGGGCAGCAACAGCTCTTCGCCGCTGGGCACCAGGCGCAGCGGATGAACTTGCACGCTGCTGAGTTCGGGCAGGGCGGCTTGCAGGGCTTGCGCAAGCTCGTCGCGCCATGTGGGTGGCAGCCGTTGACCGTCCAGATCGAACACCAGATCGGTCATGGTCGGCATGACTGGGGGCTCTCGGTCACGCCTGGTCATGGGGCGCATCCTGCGTTTGTTCACTCCACCGTTGCATCGCTTGGGCCCACGTCGCGGCGGTGGCCGGGTCGATGTCAAAGATGGTGAAGCGTTTGCCTTCACGGATGCGCACACGCAGCAGGGGCAGGCCCCCAGCTTCGAAGCGCAATTCTTCGAGGCTGATCTCTTGCTGTCCCCAGGGAACGGTGAACTGGGTGATCGGCTGCGTGTGCTGGGTCATCGGCTTAGCCTTTGAGTTTCTTGATGCCCAAGGTCTTGAGCACCAACTGTTCGTAGATCGGCTCCGAGGTGCCGGCTTTCATCTTGCGCATGAAGTACTTCTCGAAGGCAATTTTGGCCAAGTGCACCCACTTGCCTTCGCTGAACCAGTTGACGTTGCGCGGCGGAATCTGTGGCAACGCCACAAAAGCCACGCCCGAGTCACCGAAATCGGCCAAGCAGACTGCATTCCACGTGGCTTTTTTCACGGGGGCTTGACCGTCAAGCGCAGAGCGGATGTTGTGCGCCGTGGCCGTGACCATCGATTCGATCATGTAGCCAGTCTTGGGTGCACCGACCGGGATCGGTGTGGCTTCAACTGGCGGAATGGCCACGCACACGCCCACCGAGTAGATGTTCTTGAACTTCGGGTTGCGCTGGAACTCGTCGATCAGGATGAAGCCGCGCGGGTTGGTCAGACCTTCGATGCCAAACACCGCATCCACGCCCTTGAAAGCCGGCAGCATCATGGAGTACTTGAAGTCGAGCACATGGTCCTTCTTGGGCGTGCCGTCGTCGTTGTGCTCGGTGACATACATCTTGCCGGCTTCGATCTTGGTGGTCTTGGCGTTGCAAATCCACTTGATGTGGCGGTCGCGCATGGCGGACTCCAAGATGCCCTTGGAATCGCCCACACCGCCCAAACCAAGGTGACCGATGTAGGGTTCGGCGGTCACAAAAGTCATGGGGACCTTGTCGCGGATCTTGCGACGCTTCAAGTCGGTGTCCATGATCATGGCGAACTCGTACGCCGGGCCGTAGCACGAGGCACCTTGCACCGCACCGACCACGATCGGGCCGGGGTTCTTCACAAAGCTTTGCCAGTTCTTCTCGGCCACCACGGCATGGTCCACATGGCAGATTGATTGGGTGTGACCACCCATGGCGGCTGGGCCTAGGCCTGGGATTTCGTCGAAGGCCAGTTTCGGGCCGGTCGCAATCACCAAAAAGTCGTAACGCAGGCTGCTGCCATCGCCCAGTTCAACACGGTTCTCATCCGGGTGGACGCGTTTGGCCCCCAAGGCGGTGAACTCGATCTTGCGCTTGGCCAAGGCCGGGCCGATGTCCATTTCGATGGCATCTCGGTCGCGCCAGTTGACAGCGACCCACGGGTTGCTCGGAACGAAGTGGAAGGTCGGGGTGTTGCTGACCACGGTGACTTTGTCCTGAGGACGCGCCAGCGCCCGCATTTCAAACGCCATGGGTAAGCCGCCAATGCCGGCCCCAATGATGACGATATGTGCCATGCGCTTTGTCTCCTGTTGTCGTGTCGATCAAGAACCAGGAAAGGCTGCATCCAGCGCTGATGCATCGCTCTTTCGGGGCTGAAGTTCAACGGTTCAGGCCGATGGCGTCTATAGCCACGGTGAGGGGCTGCACATAGTTCATCTGGGTAGTACTCCGACGGGTAATCCACGGCCCCCCCCGAGGGGCTAGCGCACAACCACCGCACGGGGGAATGGTCGCCGGGGCTTGGCGTCCCTACGATCCATGGCAATTCGAGGAGACACATCCATGGCAAAACCCCTGTACCCGACCCCGATGCTCGATGAGCTGGAGAGCGGCCCTTGGCCCAGCTTCGTGACCGGCCTGAAGCGTTTGGCCAACGACAAGGACTACATGGTCGATTTGCTCGGCCAGTTGGAAACGTCCTACAAGACCCGCAAAGGCTACTGGAAGGGCGGCACCGTCGGGGTGATCGGTTATGGCGGCGGGGTGATTCCGCGTTTTACCGAACTCAAGGATGCTGAAGGCAAGCCGATCTTCAAGGATGCTGCCGAGTTTCACACCCTGCGCATCATGCCGCCCCCGGGCATGCATTACGACACCGATGTGCTGCGCAAGATGTGCGATATCTGGGAAACGCATGGCTCTGGTCTGATCGCTTTCCACGGCCAGTCGGGCGACATCATGTTCCAAGGGGCCAAAACCGAGAACGTGCAACCGGCTTTTGATGCCTTGAACGACCTTGGCTTCGATTTGGGTGGCGCTGGTCCTGCGGTGCGGACCTCGATGAGCTGCGTCGGTGCGGCGCGCTGCGAACAAAGCTGCTACGACGAGGCTTCGGCCCACCGTGCGGTGTTGAACAACTTCCTCGACGACATCCACCGCCCGTCGCTGCCCTACAAATTCAAGTTCAAGTTCTCGGGCTGCCCGAACGACTGCATGAACTCGATCCAGCGCGCTGACATGGCCGTGATCGGCACGTGGCGCGACAACATCCGTACCGACGAAGCACTGGCCCGCAAGTGGTTCGTCAAGCACGGCATGAACGAGCTGGTCAACGATGTGGTGGCGCGTTGTCCGACCAAAGCGATTCAAATCAAGGACGTCGGGGCGGTTTCGACCGCAGCTTCGATCAGCTCGGTGTCCCTTAACGATACCCAAGCGCTGGAAATCGACAACCGCGACTGCGTGCGCTGCATGCACTGCATCAACGTCATGACCGGCGCCTTGGCGCCGGGCCAAGACAAGGGCGCCACGATCTTGGTGGGCGGCAAGCGTACCTTGAAGATCGGCGACTTGATGGGCACGGTGGTGGTGCCGTTCATCAAGTTGGCGACCGACGAAGACCGTGAACAGCTGGTCGAGTTGGCGCAGAAGATCATCGACTTCTTCGCTGAAAACGCCTTGGAGCACGAGCGCACCGGCGAAATGATCGAGCGTATCGGCTTGGTCAATTTCTTGGAAGGCATCGAGCTCGACATCGATCCGAACATGGTCTCGGCACCGCGCACCAACCCCTACGTCCGTACCGACGGCTGGGATGAGGAAGTCGCCCGCATTGAGGCCAAGAAGCAAAAGCAAGCCGCCTGAGGCGGGGCTGGATCCCAGGAGACCTACAGATATGGCAACCGCGCAAATGCGCCGCGCAATCGAGAGCGGCGTTCCCGACAACAAGAAGTTTCTACACCCCTTGTTGGCCAAGAACTATGGCAACTGGAAGTACCACGACCGGCCGCGTCCGGGTGTGTTGCACCATGTGGCCCACAGTGGCGATGAGGTCTGGTCGGTGCGTGCTGGCACGCAGCGTCAGATGGACGTCTACACCATTCGCAAGCTGTGCGACATCGCTGATCAGTACGCCGAAGGCCGGGTGCGTTTCACCATCCGCTCGAACATCGAGTTCATGGTGTCGGACGAAGCCAAGGTGGCGACGCTGATTGAGAAGCTCGAAGGTGAGGGCTTCCCGGTTGGCGGTACCGGCAACTCGGTGTCGATGATCGCCCACACCCAAGGCTGGCTGCACTGCGACATCCCTGGCACCGACGCTTCTGGTGCGGTCAAGGCGCTGATGGACGAGCTCTATGACGAGTTCAAGCGCGAGGAAATGCCCAACCGCGTGCACCTCTCGACTTCCTGCTGCGAGATCAATTGTGGCGGTCAAGCCGACATTGCCATCATCGTGCAGCACACCAAACCGCCGAAGATCAACCACGATCTGGTGGCCAACGTGTGCGAACGCCCTGCTGTGGTGGCGCGCTGCCCGGTGGCTGCCATTCGACCGGCGCTGGTCAACGGCAAGCCGTCGCTCGAAGTGGACGAAGCCAAGTGCATTTGCTGCGGGGCTTGCTATCCGCCGTGCCCGCCGATGCAGATCAACGATCCCGAGCATTCCAAGCTGGCGATCTGGGTGGGCGGCAAGAATTCCAACGCCCGTGGCAAGCCGACGTTCATGAAGATGGTCGCCTCCGGTCTGCCCAACAACGCCCCGCGTTGGCCTGAAGTGGCCGAGACGGTGAAAAAAATCCTCTACACCTACAAGGAAGACGCCCGTTCTTGGGAGCGGCTGTCCGACTGGATTGAGCGTATTGGCTGGCCGCGTTTCTTCGAAAAGACCGGCTTGCCCTTCACCAAGTACCTCATCGATGACTGGCGTGGTGCGCGGGTGAACCTGAACGCTTCCACCCACATTCGTTTCTAAGCCTTGAAGGACAGCACGGCATGAAGTTCGGCATCCTGGTCAATGAAGGACCGTATCAGCATCAGTCCAGCGATAGCGCCTACATGTTTTGTAAGGCGGCCATCGCCAAGGGCCACACGGTGACCCGCGTGTTCTTCTATCACGACGGCGTCAACAACACGACCCGTCTGACGGAGCCGCCGCAGGACGACCGCAACGTCGTGGCGCGCTGGTCCAAGCTGGGCGAAGAGCACGGCGTTGATCTGGTGGTCTGCGTGGCCGCTGCCCTGCGCCGGGGCATCAAGGACGAGAACTTGGCGCCGCATTTCCGCATCTCCGGTCTGGGCCAGCTGGTCGAGGCTGGGGTTCAAAACGACCGTCTGGTTGTTTTTGGCGACTGAGGCCGGGCAGGAGAGATTCACGTGGCTACCAAGAAATTCATGTTCGTCAACCGCAAGGCGCCCTACGGGACGATCTATGCACTCGAATCGCTCGAAGTGGTGTTGATCACTGCGGCCTTTGATCAAGACGTGTCGCTCGTCTTCATGGACGACGGGGTCTATCAGCTCAAGAAGGGTCAGCAGACCAAGGGCATCGAGATCAAGAACTTCTCGCCCACCTATCGAGCGCTCGAAGGCTATGACGTCGAAAAGCTCTATGTGGACGCTGATTCGCTCAGCGCCCGGGGTCTGACTGAGGCCGATTTGCTGGTCGATGTGACCGTGCTGTCGAGTGCCGAGATGGCTGCGCTGATGCAAAGCCAAGACGTGGTGCTGAGCTTCTGAGGCCGAGGAAAGACAACCATGCTGCACATCATCAACAAGTCCCCGCTGGAGCGCACGGCGCTGGCATCGTGCCTGCGCACCGTCAGCGAAGGGGCCATTTTGCTCATTGAGGATGCGGTCTACGCCGCCACCCAAGGTCATGCGGCTTCGGCCCAGATCGTGGCGGCGCTCGGATGCATGAAGGTCTACGTGCTGCGGCCCGATTTGGAGGCTCGCGGTGTGGGTGATCGTCTGCTGGAGGGCGTCGAAGGCGTTGATTACGGCGGCTTTGTCGATCTGGTGGCCGAGCATCCCAACTGTCAATCTTGGTTGTAAGGCGGCCTGAGTCGGCGCCTCGCAATCTTGTTCGTTGCAACCCTGCACCTCCCCCCATTCCAACATTTCCCCATTTACGGAGACCATCCATGGCCACGATCGAAGTCAACGGCAAAAGCTACGAAACCGACGAAGAGGGTTACCTCGTCAATTTGGCCGAGTGGAATGCCGATGTTGCGAACTACATCGCCGGCACGGAGAGCATCGCCATGAGCGACCAGCACTGGGAAGTCATCAACTTCCTGCGCGGCTATTTTGATGAATACCAGATCGCCCCAGCCGTGCGCGTGCTGACCAAGGCCATCGGCAAGCAACTGGGCCCGGAAAAAGGCAACAGTCAGTACCTGTACGAACTGTTCCCTTACGGCCCAGGCAAGCAAGCCTGCAAGATCGCCGGTCTGCCCAAGCCGACCGGCTGCGTCTAAAAAAGACGCCCTCATCGTGCCGGCTGGGATCCCAGCTCGGCATGCCCATCCTTTCCTCTGCTTTTGCGGCGCTCAGTGATGACCTTCGCCAGTTATGCCTTCGCCGGTCTTTTCCTGCTGGCCACCTTGGTGCTCGTGGCCGCCTTGGCGTACCGGGTTGCCGATTACGTGCGTACTCCCGCGCCGCTGAAGATTCCGACCACACCTGCGCCGACCACAGCCAGCGGGGTGGTGTGGCGCATGGCGCGCGAAGTGCTGCTGTTTGAGAGCCTGTTCAAGTCAAATCTCTGGACTTGGGCGGCGGGTTGGTTGTTCCATGCGGGTCTGGCTTTGGTGTTGGTGCGACATCTGCGCTACGTCACCGAGCCGGTGTGGAGCTGGGTGGCCTTGATGCAAGGCCCGGGCATCTTGGCCGGTCTGGCCATGGTGGCTGGCTTGATGGGCTTGTGGCTGCGCCGCGTGGCGGTGGAGCGCATTCGCTACATCTCGACGCCCTCGGATCACCTGATGCTGGCGCTGTTGCTGGGCATCGGTTTGTCCGGTTTGGCGATGAAGTTTGTGGCGCACACCGACATCGTGGCCGTCAAACAATTCTTCCTAGGCCTGATGCGCCTGAGCTTGCAGCCCTTGCCGGCCGATGGGGTGCTGTACCTGCATTTGGGTCTGGTGGGCGTCTTGATGTTGATCTTCCCCTTCAGCAAGTTGCTGCATGTGCCGGGCATCTTCTTCTCGCCCAGCCGCAATCAGGTCGATAACCCCCGCGAAGTTCGGCATCAGGCGCCTTGGGCTGCCTTGCTCGACAACAAGCGCTGAAGACGAAAGAGATTTCTGCTGCCATGGCCACCAACCCCGTCAAAGCGCCCGATCTGCGCCCCTATCCCAGCGTGCCGGCACTCTTGCCGGGCTCGATGAGCGGTGTCGTGCCCTATGTGGCTAACGACAAGATCCAAGAAGCCATCGGTTTTCCCGGCCACTTGGAAGAAGGCTGGGAGCAACGGGCGGTGGCCAAGATGGGCGAGTTGCTGCAGAAGTACCGCTCGCTCAAGGTCTACTTGGACGCGTGCGTGCATTGCGGGGCTTGTTCGGACAAATGCCACTACTTCATCGGCACCCAGGACCCGAAAAACATGCCGGTGGCGCGTCAGGATTTGATGCGCAACGTCTATCGGCGCTACTTCACCCCCGCTGGCAAGTATTTCCCCAAGCTGGTGGGCGCCCAGGATTTCACCAAAGAAGTGCTGGACGATTGGTTCAAGTACTACCACCAGTGTTCGGAGTGTCGGCGCTGTTCGGTGTTCTGCCCCTATGGCATCGACACCGCCGAAATCACCATGGCGGCGCGCGAGATTCTTGATTCGATCGGCTACGGCCAGAAGTATTCGAACGAGATCATCGGCAAGGTGCACCGCATCGGCAACAACTTGGGTCTGCCCGGCCCGGCGCTCGAAGACACCTTGCTTGGCTTGGAAGAGGACGTGAAGGAAGAAACCGGTGTCGATGTCCGCTATCCCTTGGATGCCAAGGGTGCTGAGGTGCTGCTGGTGACGCCCTCGGCCGACTTCTTTGCCGAGCCTCATGTGGACAGCCTGATCGGCTACGGCAAGGTGTTTCACGCCGCTGGCATCAGCTGGACGCTCTCCAGCAAGGCCAGCGAGGCCGGCAACTTTGGCATGTTCATCGGCAATTACGATCAGCTGCGCAACATCGCGCTGCGGGTGCGCGAAGCGGCCCTTGATCTGGGCGTGAAGCGCATCGTCGTGGGCGAGTGCGGTCACGCATGGCGCGTCGCCTACAGCTTCTGGAACACGCTGGTGGGCATCGGCGCAGGCGGCAAGGATCCGTTTGCCATCGAACTGCAAAACCAGCTTGATCACCGCTACAAGCAGCCGATGCACATCTGTGAGCTGACCTGGGACCTGATCCAGCAGGGCCGGCTCAAGTTCGACAAGGAAAAGAACGACCACCGCATCATCACCTTCCACGATTCCTGCAACGTCGCCCGCGCTTCACGCATGGGGGATATGGCCGGCGGACAGTTTGAGATCCCGCGCAACATCATCCGCACCGTGGCCAACCACTACGTGGACATGCCTGCGGACACCACCCACGAGCGCACCTTCTGTTGCGGCGGTGGTGGCGGTCTGCTGACCGACGAGCTGATGGATTTGCGTGTCAAAGGGGCCTTGCCGCGCATGGAAGCGCTCAAGCACGTGGTCGATGAGCACGGCGTCAATTTCATGGCCACCATCTGCGCGATCTGCAAGGCGCAGTTCACCAAGGTGCTGCCGTACTACGGTCACAAGATGAATCTGGTGGGCGGGGTGCATCAACTCGTGAGCACCGCGATCCGCCTCGGCGAGCATTGAACCGGGCAGACCCGGACGGAGACAAAGCCATGTCAGACAAACCTGAAAACACCGCACCGTTGAATTTCCGCCGCTACAAGGATGGCGATACCAAGATCAAGTCTTGGCGGGACCAAATCTTTCAAGCGAGCCATTCGCACAAGTGCCCGACCTACATCCAGTCCACACCGCCGTGCCAAGGCAGTTGCCCGGCCGGGGAAGATATCCGGGGTTATCTGGCCATCGTGCGCGGTACCGAGAAGCCGCCGACTGGGCTGACGTGGCAGGAATACGCTTGGCGGCGCCTCACCAGCGCCAACCCATTCCCCTCGGTGATGGGCCGGGTGTGCCCGGCGCCGTGCGAGAGCGGCTGCAACCGCAATGAAGTCGAGGACCACGTCGGCATCAACTCGGTCGAGCATTTCCTGGGTGAATACGCCATCGCCAACAAGTTGGGGTTTGTGAAGCCCGAGACCCGCACGGATCGTAAGGTTGCGGTGATCGGCGGTGGGCCGGCGGGGCTGTCGTGTGCCTATCAGCTGGCGCTCAAGGGTCATGCGGTCACGATCTTCGACGATCACGCCTACCTCGGCGGCATGATGCGCTACGGCATTCCGGGCTTTCGTACCCCACGTGACGTCTTGGACGCTGAAATCCATCGCATCCTTGATCTCGGGGTCGAGACGCGTTTGAACTGCCGCATCGGCACCGACGTGACGATGGAACAGATCCGTGCTGAGTTCGACGCCGTGTTCCTTGGCATGGGTGCCCAAGCGGGGCGTTCGCTGCCGATCCCTGACGGGACAGCGGCCAACGTGGTGCCGGCCACGGCGTTCTTGCGTGCCTTCAACGACGGACGCTTGCAACACGTGGGCAAGCGCGTGGTGGTGGTGGGTGGTGGCGATACCTCGATCGACGTGGCCACCGTGGCGCGCCGTCTGGGTCATATCGAGCACGCCAAGCCGACCGATTTCGACGACGTCATCGGCGGGCGCATGGCGCACGACGTGGCCGAAGTTTCGGCCAAGCAAGGCTGCGACGTGGTGCTGACGTCCTTGTTCAGCGTGGACAAGATGCAGGCCAATAAGCATGAAATTGAGCAGGCCAAGGCCGAAGGCATCGAGATTCGGGGCGGTTTGGTGCCGGTCGGCTTGGTGCGGGACACCACAGGGCGGGCGACCGCTTTGCGGGTGGCGCGCTGTGAAGCCAAGATGATCGGTGCTCGTCTGGACATCAAAACCCTTGAGGGAACGGAGGAAGACATTCCCGCCGATCTGATCGTCTCAGCCATCGGTCAAGCGGTGGATTTCACGGGCTTGGAAATGTTTGACGCCGGCAAGGGCGGTGTGGCGACCGATCGCAACTACCAAGTTCAGGGCCATAAGGGTGTGTTTGCCGGTGGAGATGCACTGCGCCCCCACTTGCTGACCACCGCCATCGGTCATGGTGCGATTGCTGCGGATGGCATTGAGCGCTTTTTGGCCGGTGAAGAGCAGGGCAAACGGCCCAAGATCGACGTCCACGTCTTCGATTTGCAACGCAAGATGGTCGAGAAGGGTTTGCCGTTCAACGAAGCCCACGGTCCGATCCTCGGGACCGACAAAGCCGACATCGGGATCCACAACTTTGACAACCGCTCGGAGCGCTACGTCATCCCGCATGACGAGCTGTATCTGGGCCACTTCAACAACACGCCGCGTCTGCAGCGCAGCATCACTACGCTCGATAAGGAAAGCGCGCTCGGCAATTTCGAGGAACGCCTTGATCCGCTGAGTGAAAAGCAAGCCGTTGAAGAGGCCAAACGCTGCATGAGCTGCGGCATGTGCTTCGAGTGCGACAACTGCGTGGTGTATTGCCCGCAGACGGCGGTGTTCCGCGTCCCCAAAAAGCAGGCCACCTTGGGCCGCTACGTGGCGACCGATTACAGCAAGTGCATCGGTTGCCATATCTGTAGCGACGTCTGTCCGACGGGCTACATCCAGATGGGTCTGGGCGAGTAAGCCGAGGGGGTGGTGTGGAAAGCGTGAGCAGCAGCATCAGAGCCGGCGGCCTTCGGGCGAGTCGCCGAATCATGACGGGGGTGTGGAGTCTTGGTCTGCTCCTGTCGGCGGCCGCCGCCTTTGGCCAAGATCCGAGCCCGAGCTTGGCGTCAAGCCGGGTGCCGTCTCCGCATGTGGACGCGGCTCAAGGCGGAACTTGTATCCAGCCGCCGGCGGTGATGCGGCGCACGCACATGGAGCTGCTCAAGCACCAACGCGACCGCAGCGTGCGTGAAGGACATCGGGAGCCGAAGCTCAGTCTGAACGCCTGCATCGATTGCCACGCCAGTCGCAGCAACGCGTCGGTGCTGGGCTCTGAGCAGAATTTCTGCCAAGGCTGCCACAGCTACGCCGCCGTGACTTTGGATTGTTTCGAGTGCCATAACCCCAGGGCTTCGGCCAAGGGTGCCTTGGCTGCTGGGACAGGAGTGAAACCATGAGCTCATCCAATCCGTCGCGTCGCAGCGTGGTGGCGGCCGGCGCCACCGCTTTGGCTGGGGTGGTGATTGCCCCGGGGATCCGCTTGATTGATGTGGCTCAGGCCAGCAGTGGAGCTCCGACCGAGGGCAGCCGCAGCGTGCGCTGGGGCATGTTGATCGATGCCTCGCGCTGCGATGCCGGTTGCGACGCCTGTGTGCAGGCCTGTGACAAGGAAAACGCCTTGCAGTCGGCCGTGCCGATCAAGCAGCGCCCGCAATGGATTCGCAAGATCACCTTGCATGAGGTCAAAACCGAACGCCAAGTCAACTTGCCGATGATGTGCCAGCACTGCGCTGAGCCACCATGCGTCGATGTCTGCCCGACTGGGGCTTCGTTCAAGCGTGCTGATGGGCTGGTGTTGGTGGATCGGCATCGTTGCATCGGTTGCCGCTACTGCATGATGGCCTGCCCCTACAAGGCGCGCTCTTTTGTGCATGAGCCCTTGGCCGATCAGAATCCAGCCGTGCCGCGCGGCAAAGGCTGCGTCGAGAGCTGCACGATGTGTGTGCACCGCATCGACCAAGGCGGCACGCCGGCTTGCGTCGAAGCTTGTGCCAAGGCTGGGCATGCCGCCATCTTGTTTGGTGATCTCAACGATCCCCAAAGCGACATCGCCCAGCGTGTGCGCAGTGTGGCCAGCACCCAAGTTCGGGCCGATTTGCGGCTCGATCCGGGTGTGCGTTACCAAGGCCTTTGAGGGAGACCCACGATGTTTCAACGTTTGCAAACCTCTCCTCGGCTGGAGCTGCGCGCCTTTTTCGGGCTGCTCGCCCTCGGTGGCTTGGTGGTGCTAGCGGGTCTGTGGGCCGCCCATGGCATGGAAGAGCACGGGCATGTCATCACCGGCATGAACAATCAGATCGTCTGGGGCCTGCCGCATGTGTTCGCGATTTTCATGATCGTGGCGGCCTCAGGTGTACTCAACGTGGCTTCCGTCGGCTCGGTCTTTGGTCAGCCGATGTACAAGGCGCGGGCCCCGCTGTCCGGCCTGATGTCGGTGGCGTTGCTGGCGGGCGGCTTGATGGTGCTGCTGCTGGATCTGGGTCGGCCCGAGCGGGTGATCGTGGCGGCCACGAACTACAACTTACGTTCGATGTTTGCTTGGAACGTGGTGCTTTATTCGGGTTTGTTCACCTTGGTGGCGATCTACATGTGGACCATGTTGGAGCGACGCATGCATCGTTGGTCCAAACCCGCTGGGATCGCCGCTTTCATCTGGCGCTTCATCTTGACGACCGGCACGGGCTCAATCTTCGGTTTTCTGGTTGCACGCCAAGCCTATCAATCGGCGGTGTTGGCGCCGATGTTCATCGTCTTGTCGCTCGCTTGGGGCTTGGCCTTGTTCCTGCTGGCGCAGTGGGTGGTGTATCGCTGGAACGGGCGTGATTTGCCCGAAGAGGTGCAACGCCGTTTGGTGCGTCTGCTGACGGTGTTTATCTCGGCCAGCTTGTATCTGGTCGCGATTTATCACGGCACCAACCTGTACTGGGCCCGGCAAGCCGCCTTTGAGCGCTTCATCTTGCTCGAGGGCGGTGGGTTGACGCTGCTCTTTTGGCTCGGTTTTGTCATGGTTGGCAGTGTGCTGCCGTTGGCCCTGCTCTGGCTGCGCAGCCGATGCACCATGGCGGTGATCGTGGCTTGTCTGGGCGTGGTGCTGGGGGCCTTGGCTTTGCTGTACGTCTTTATCATCGGCGCTCAGGTCTACCCGCTGGATATCTTCCCGGGCTTCACGCTGCAGAGCACGTTCATGGACGGTCAGATCGACGTCTACACACCCACTCTGCGCGAGGCGCTGCTCGGTGTGGGTGGCTTGGGGATGGCCTTTGTGCTGGTGGTGCTGGGTTCGCGGTTGTTTGCGGTGTTGCCGGATGACCGCCACGCCAGTGTGTAACCAGCGTGTGATTTGACGTAGCCACGTCCCGAGATATATCGAGGTTTCATGGAAGAACATCCCTTCGCGGGCTATATCCGCGCCCTGGGTAAAGGGCCGCACGGCAAAAGGGCGCTGAGTTTCGACGAAGCGCGCCGCGCCATGCAGATGATTTTGGCGGGCGAGGTGCTGCCGATTCAGCTCGGCGCATTCCTCACGCTCATGCGGGTCAAGATCGAGACGCCGGCTGAAATCGCCGGTTTGGCCCAAGGGGCGCGGGACGCGATCGGGCTGCCGGCTCACCTCGGCCCACATCCGGCCGCTGTGCGTCTTGATTGGTCGGCCTACGCGGGCAAGCGTCGGCAGTTGCCGTGGTTTGTGCTCTCCGCCTTGCTGCTGGCGTCGCACGGTTTGCCGGTGTTGATGCACGGCACCGACGGCTATCAGGCCGACCGGGTGTTTGTGCCGCAAGCGCTCGAAGCCTTGGGTTTGCAGCCGGTGACGTCGCTGGAAGAGGCCAGCGCCGAGCTCGGGCGCTGCGGTTTTGCCTTCATCTCGCTGCGCCATTTGCAGCCGATGCTGCATGAGTTCATGGGCTTGAAGCCCATCATCGGGCTGCGCTCGCCGATCCACACCGTCGTGCGGCTGCTGAACCCCTTGCAAGCGCCGGCGATGCTCCAAGGCGTGTTCCATCCCGGGTATCACGACGTTCACCAAGAAGCCACGCGCTTGCTCGGTCAGCCGCTGGCCTGTGTGGTCAAGGGTGATGGCGGTGAAGCGGAGCGCAATCCCGATAACCCGTGTCGCGTCAAGTGGACCGTGGGCCAAGAGCAGTTCGACGAGGAATGGCCGGCGCTGTTCTCCACCCGGCACCCCAAGGACGAAGACATGAGCGTTCAGCGCTTGGCCGCCCTGTGGCGCGGTGAGTCCGAGGAAGAGTACGGTTTGGCGGCGGTGCTGGGCACGGCGGCGATCGCGCTCAAGGCCATGGGCGAGGCCGACAGCATCGAGGCGGCGCAGGCCCGTGCGACGGCGCTCTGGCAGCATCGGCCGATGGATTGGTTGGCCCATGCGGCCACCCGAGGCTGAGTGAGCGCAGGGGCTGAAGCCATGAGCGATCTTCATGCTTTACCCCGCGTCCTGATCTCGGCCGCCCACAAGTCTTCGGGCAAGACCACCCTCAGCCTTGGCTTGTGCGCGGCTTTGCGGGCCCAAGGGACGGTGGTGCAGCCCTTCAAGAAAGGCCCGGATTACATCGATCCGATGTGGCTCGGGCGGGCCGCTGGTCGGCCTTGCTACAACCTCGATCCGCACTTGATGAGCGCGGACGAGATCCGCGCCTTGGTGCTCAGCCGCTGTGTGGCGGGGGGGGGCGATTTGGCCCTGATCGAGGGCAACAAAGGCTTGTTCGACGGTTTGGCGCTCGACGGTAGCAACAGCAACGCGGCGCTCGCCCATCAGTTGGCGGCGCCGGTGGTGTTGGTGATCGATGCGCGGGGCATGACACGCGGTATCGCGCCCTTGTTGTTGGGCTACCAAGCCTTTGATCCGGCGCTGGCGCTGCGGGGGGTGATCCTGAACCGGGTGGGTGGTTCTCGTCATGAGTCCAAGCTGCGCGCGGTGATCGAGCATTACACCGACATGCAGGTGTTGGGCGCGGTGCCCGAAGATCCGCGTCTGGCGATGACCGAGCGTCATTTGGGCTTGGTACCGGGCAACGAGGCCGAGGAGGCCGACGCCGTCATCGCCCGCATTGCCCACGGCGTGGCTGCCAGCGTGGATCTGGCGGCGTTGCTGGCGTTGGCCCGAAAAGCTGTGGATGTCGCCCCGAATGCCCCCGCATGGTCGTGGTCCGGCTTGATCCAAGCGGCTGAAACGGCCCCGGCGACCAAGCTGCGTCGTGATCTGCGTATTGGTGTGGCCATGGACCGTGCCTTTGGTTTTTATTACCCGGACGATGCCGAGGCTTTACAAGCGCTTGGGGCCGAACTGGTGCCTTTTGACACCGTGAACGACACCAACTTGCCGCCACGGCTCGACGGCCTGTTCATCGGTGGGGGGTTTCCGGAAACCTCGGCCCATGCGTTGGCGGCCAATGCCGGCTTGCGCAGTCAGATCCGCCAAGCCATCGAAGCGGGTCTGCCGACTTACGCTGAATGCGGCGGCCTGATGTATCTGGCGCGCGGTTTGAGCGTCGATGGTCAGCGTCATCCGATGGTGGGGGTGATTCCGGGCGAGGTCGAGATGCATGCTCGTCCCGTGGGACGTGGTTATGTGGCCCTTGAAGCCAGCGCCGATCACCCTTGGGGCGTGCCGCAGGGGACGGCGGTTCGAGCCCATGAGTTTCATTACTCCAGCTTGCACTTGGCCGGGCCGGGGCCGACGCTCGAACACCCGGTGCGCTTTGCTTGGCGGATGCGTCGCGGTCACGGCATCGACGGTCAACAAGATGGCTTGGTCATCCACAATCTGCTGGCTTCGTACAGCCATTTGCGTCGGGTGGGTGGTTGCGACTGGCCGCTTCATTTCATCGCCAAGGTGCAGCAAGTTCGGGACGAGCGCGCTCGGGCTGAGCTCCTTGGCCCTTCGTTGTTCTCTCATTCGGCATCTCTTGCCTCTTTGGTTTCGCTGGAAGGAGCCCTTTCATGATCACTTTGACACCCGCTGCAGCCCGACAGATCCACGCGGCCTCGGAACAAAACACCATGGACGAGGGACTGGCCCTGCGGGTGGCGGCCCACATGGCGCATGACGGCTCAATCGAGTTCGGCATGGGTTTTGACGAACAGCGCGACGGTGACCATGCCTTTACCGACAAGGGGGTGAACTTGCTGGTCGGCAAGCCCAGTCAAGTTTTGCTTTCGGGCACGGTGCTCGACTTTGTCGAAGTCGAGCCCGGTGATTTCCGTTTTGTCTTCGAGGCGGGCGCTTGTGATGCCAGCGCTGCGACACCGTCCTCGGGAGGCGCTTGTGGCAGTGGTGGCTGCCAACGCTGCGGAGGTGCTTGATGACGAACAGCACGACGAACAGCACGATGGGCGAAGTTTTCTTGGTCGGCACCGGCCCGGGTGACCCGGATTTGTTGACCTTGCGGGCGCTGCGCTGCATGCAAGCGGCCGACGTGGTGCTCTACGACAACTTGGTGTCCGAGCCGATTCGGGCCCTTTTGCCCGAAGGCATTGAGCGCATCTATGTGGGCAAAGAGCGCGCCAACCACACCATGCGGCAGCAGTCGATCAACGAGCTGATGGTGGAGCTGGCCAAGAAGGGTCGGCGGGTCCTGCGGCTCAAGGGCGGCGACCCCTTTGTGTTCGGGCGTGGGGGCGAGGAAATCGAAACCTTGGCCGAGAACGGCGTGCCTTTTCAGGTGGTGCCGGGCATCACCGCCGCGTTGGGCGTGGCGTCGTATTGCGGCATTCCGCTCACGCACCGCGACCACGCGCAATCGGTAACCTTCGTCACCGGCCATTTGAAGGACGGTTCGATGGATCTGGACTGGATCGCCTTGGCACGCCCACGTCAGACGGTGGTGATCTACATGGGGCTGCTGGGCTTGCCGGTGCTTTGTGAGCAGCTCATTGCCCATGGCCGGCCGGCCGAGACGCCCGCTGCGGTGATTCAGCAAGGCACGCAGCCGAGTCAGCGGGTCGTGACCGCGACTTTGGGCACCTTGCCCGATCGGGTCAAAAACGAGGGGTTGGAGCCTCCGACTTTGATCATCGTTGGCGAGGTAGTGAGCCTGCACGACAAGCTCAAGTGGTTTCGCCCGGATCAAGCCCTCGATCAGCGCCTTTGATCAGAGCGGATGGTGATGGCTGGGTGGGGGACGCGGCGCGTCATGCAAGGGCGTGACCCCGTGCTCCACGGCGTAGACCGCCGCTTCCACGCGCGACGACAGATTCAGCTTGGCCAGAATGTGGCGCACGTGCAGCTTGACGGTGTCGTGGCTGATGTCGAGAGACTTGGCGATCGCCTTGTTGCTGCGCCCGCTGGCGAGGTATTGCAGGATCTCGCTTTCGCGCTCAGTCAGGCGCACCGCCTTGTTTTTGCTGGTGTCATGCTGGCCGTGACGCAGCAGGTTCGAAAGCTTGGCCGACATGGCTGGGGCCACGACCATCTCACCTCGGGCGCAGCGTTGGATGGCCGAGATCACATCGTCCGGATCCATGTCTTTGAGCAGATAGCCCCGAGCGCCAGCGCGTAGCGCTTCGCCCATGTCTTCTTGGGAGTCGCTCATGGTCAGGATCAGCACGGGGGTTTCAAAACCCTCGCTGCGGATGCGGCGCAGCAGCGACAAGCCGTCAAGCATCGGCATGCGCAGGTCCATGACGATCAAGTCAGGTTGGCGTTGTGTTAGCAGAGCCAAGGCCTCGTGCGGATCCCCGGTGGCGCCCAGAACGTTCATGCCGGCTTGGGCTTGCAACAGTTCGGTCAAGCCACGGCGGCACAGACTATGGTCGTCGATGAGAATCAGACTCAACGGGGCTTGGGGGGGAATCATCATGAGGTGTGGTCCACCAAAGCCAAGCGATGAGCGTTGGCCGGGATGAGCAGGCGCAGCCACGTGCCCCCTCCCGTTTGTACACGGCGGCCCATTTCGAGTTTGGCGCCGATGTGGTGGGCTCGCTCCAGCATCAAGTGCATGCCGTAACTGACCGAGGCGGCTTTGTCCTCTGGCAGACCCACGCCGTCGTCTTCCACGTGGATGCAGCACACCCCTTCGGGCTCCTCGGTGATCGTGATCCAACCGCTGCGCGCTTGAGCGTGCTTGACGATGTTGCTCAGCGCTTCGCGCACGATATGGAAGACCTGTCGTTCCTGTTCTGGATGCAGGCGCAAGTGCGGACTTTGGTTGTCGAGATGCAGTTTCAGATCGGAGAGTTCGTCGAGTTCTTCGATCACTTGGCGCAGCGCGACATCCAAACCGCGCGGATCCATGCTGGTGCGGAAATCGGTGATCAGCTCCCGAACACGGGTATGGGCCTCGGCCAAGGAGCTGTCGATGTCATCGATATAGCGTTCGGTCTGGCGGGTGTCTTGCTTGTTCAGGGCACCGCGCAGCATACGGGTGCGCATGCGCAACCAAGTCAAGGATTGGGCCAAGCCGTCGTGAACTTCGCCGGCCAGCATTTGACGTTCGCGGGTCAGGCTGTGATGGAGCACTTTCTCGGACAGGATGGCGTTGTCGATGGCCAGTCCCATCATGTCGCCCAAGGCGGGTAGCAGCAGCGACAAGGCTTCGGGGACCACGCCGTCGTGGTCGAAAAAGAGATTCAAAACCCCGCAAGGGATATCGCCATGGTGCAGGGGCAGCACAAAGATGCGTTCTTCGGCGGCATGGTGCAGATCCCGGGCACAGGCACAGGCACTGGGGGCGCTGCGGGCGGTGTCGTGGGTAAGGACGTCTTGGCAGACCCGGCAGTCATCACCGCCTCGCATGTGGTTTTGCAATTGAAGGCCTGCCGGGACGCCCACGGCGGCGATGAGATGCAGGGTGCCATCTTCGGGTTCGAGCATGCGCAAAGCGGCTGCCCGGGCTCCAGAGAGACTGACCACCGCGCGCAACAAGCGTTCAACCGGGACACGGAGATCCGGAGTATCCATAAATCACTACCTTGTGATGGTTTGAGCCGCCAACGACACCAGCCGCCGGATTCTCCGCATGAACACGATGGTTCCGCAATGTGGCTAACCCAGCCTACCCAAATGGGTAGGTTGTCAGGCTGCCCGTGACGGGCATAGACGCTGTGACAGCCTCTTGCGCCTAATGAGTGCCATTTCCCGGGTTTGTTTCTTCCTGCCGAAGTTTTTTCGAGCGTCACGCTATGCCCCTGCACGATCCGATCACACCGCCCTTGCCTGACGCGCAAACCGAGGTGAAAACCACCACTTGTTACATGTGCGCTTGCCGCTGTGGCATTCGGGTGCATTTACGCAACGGTGAGGTGCGCTACATCGAGGGCAACCCCGATCACCCGCTCAACAAAGGCATCCTTTGCGCCAAGGGCTCGTCGGGGATCATGAAGCAGTACTCCCCGGCGCGGCTGACCCAGCCACTGCGGCGCAAAGCAAGTAGCGAGCGCGGCGCGGGCGAGTTTGAGGCCATTTCTTGGGATGAAGCTTTTGACATCCTCGACAAGAAACTGACCCATTTGCGCGCCACCGATCCGAAGAAATTTGCGCTCTTTACCGGCCGCGATCAGATGCAGGCGCTCACCGGCTTGTTTGCTCGCCAGTTCGGCACGCCCAACTACGCAGCGCACGGCGGTTTTTGCTCGGTCAACATGGCTGCCGGGATGATCTACACCATCGGCGGCTCGTTCTGGGAATTCGGCGGGCCCGACTTGGAGCGCGCCAAGCTGTTCGTGATGATCGGCACTGCCGAGGACCATCACTCCAATCCGCTCAAAAGCGCCCTTGGGCAGTTCAAGCGCAACGGTGGCAAGTTCATCGCCATCAACCCGGTGCGCACCGGCTACGCCGCGATTGCGGATGAATGGGTGCCGATCAAGACTGGCACCGACGGGGCCTTGATGCTGGCCATCATCCACGAGTTGATTGCGCTGGGCCTGTATGACCGCGAGTTCTTGGTGCGCTACACCAACGCTGGTCAGCTGGTGAATCTGGACAAGGACAGCGATGAATTCGGCTTGATGATGCGCAACCCCGCAGGCGACATCATCAATCCGCTGCGGCCACACAACTTCTATTGGTGGGACCGGCATGGCGACAAGCCGGTGGCCGATCACACCGAAGGGGCCGATCCCAACTTGCTGGGCCATTTCATCATGCCCGATGGCACCGAGGTCAAGCCGGCTTTTCAATTGCTGGCCGATCGGGTCAAGAGCTGCACGCCTGAGTGGGCTGAGAGCATCACCGGGATTGCCGCTGACACCATTCGGCGCCTTGCGCATGAGATGGGCATCACGGCGCGCGATCAGAAGATCGAGTTGCCCATCGCTTGGACGGACTGCTGGGGCAAGAGCCACGCCACGGTCACGGGCAATCCGGTGGCCTTCCATGCCATGCGCGGGCTGGCAGCGCATTCCAACGGCTTTCAGACCATCCGTTCGCTGGCGATCCTGATGTCGCTGCTCGGTACCATCGATCGCCCGGGCGGCTTTCGCCACCGGGCGCCGTACCCACGTGCGGTGCCGCCCAACGCCCGGCCGCCCAAGGGGCCCGCTTCGGTCAAGCCCAACACGCCCTTGGACGCGCCACCCCTCGGCTGGCTCGAGTCCCCAGAAGATCTGTTTGTCGATGCGGCGGGTGAGCCTGTCCGGCTGGACAAGGGGTTTTCGTGGGAGCACCCGCTGTCGGTCCACGGCTTGATGCACAACGTCATCACCAACGCTTGGCGTGGTGATCCGTACCCGATCGATACCTTGCTGCTGTTCATGGCCAACATGGCGTGGAACTCCAGCATGAACACCTCGGCGGTGCGGCGTATGTTGGTCGATAAGCGGGCTGATGGCAGTTACAAGATCCCGTTTTTGGTGGTGTGCGACGCCTTCCATTCCGAAACCACCGCCTTTGCGGATCTGGTGCTGCCTGACACCACTTATTTGGAGCGCCATGACGTGATGTCGATGCTGGATCGGCCGATCTCGGAATTCGAAGGTCCGGTCGATTCGGTGCGCATCCCGGTGGTGCCCCCCAAGGGGGAATGCAAGCCTTTTCAAGAGGTCTTGATTGAATTGGCTGGGCGGCTCAAGTTGCCCGCCTTCACCACCCCAGAGGGTGGGCGCAAGTACAAGGACTATCCCGACTTCATCGTCAACTACGAAACGGCTCCGGGCTCGGGCATCGGTTTTCTGACCGGATGGCGCGGCAAGGACGGCGAGAAGGCGATGCGGGGTGAGCCCAACCCGCAGCAGTGGGAACGCTACGCCGAGAACAATTGCGTCCATCACCACCATCTCCCGCCGGCGTTGCAGTACATGCGCAACTGGAACCGCGACTACATGCAGTGGGCCCAGAGCGTGGGCATCCGGCGCGACAACGATCCGATCACCATCCATCTGTATTCCGAGTTTTTGCAGCGCTTCCGTCTCGCCGCCGAAGGCAAAACCCAAGGCAGGCAGCCGCCAGATCACTTGCGTGAGCGGGTGGCAACCTATTTCGATCCACTGCCTTTTTGGTATGAGCCGCTGGAAATGCGGCAGACCGATGCCACCGAATACCCGCTCAACGCGGTGACCCAGCGACCGATGGCGATGTACCACTCGTGGGATTCGCAAAACGCTTGGCTGCGCCAGATCCACGCCCACAACGCCTTGTTCGTCAACACCCGCACGGCCTTGGATCAGGGCATCCAAGATGGGGATTGGATCTGGGTCGAGTCGCCGTGGGGCAAGGTGCGTTGCTTGTGCAAGCACTCCGAGGCGGTTGAGCCGGGGACGGTCTGGACTTGGAACGCCATCGGCAAAGCCAAGGGCGCGTGGTCGCTCAGCCAGGACGCCAACGAGTCGCAAAAAGGCTTCTTGCTCAATCACTTGATCAGCGAAGAGTTGCGCGCTGATGATCAAGGACGACGTTTTTCCAACTCTGATCCGGTGACCGGCCAAGCGGCTTGGTACGACGTGAAGGTCCGCATCTGCAAGGCGGATGCTGAAAACCCGCTGCAAACGTGGCCGCAGTTTGACGCCCAGCCGAGCTATCCCGGCATGACGCAGGTCGTGCCGACGTGGCGCGCTTGGTTTGCCGGCAGCAGCAAAAACCGCGAAGGAGGCGCGCAATGACCCAACTGGCGCTCGTGATCGACCTGAACGTCTGCGTCGGCTGCCATGCCTGCGTGACCAACTGCAAGCAGTGGAATACCTCCGGCGCCGCTGGCCCGCTGGTCGATCAGAACCCCTACGGCAAGGACCCAACAGGCACTTTCTTCAACCGGGTGCAGACCTTCGAAGTCGGCGAGTTCCCGAACACCCAGACGGTGCACTTTCCCAAGTCCTGCCTGCACTGCGAGGATCCGCCCTGCGTGCCGGTCTGCCCGACCGGTGCGAGCTACAAGCGCAAGGAAGACGGCATCGTCTTGGTCGATTACGACAAGTGCATTGGCTGCAAATACTGCTCGTGGGCCTGCCCCTACGGCGTGCGTGAACTTGATGAGCAGCGCCAAGTGATGACCAAGTGCACGCTGTGCGTCGACCGAATCTACAACGAGGCCTTGCCGGAGGCTGAACGCAAGCCTTCGTGCGTGCTGGCTTGCCCGGCGGGTGCGCGGCTGTTTGGCGATGTGCACGATCCAGCCTCAGAGGTTTCGACCGCCATCCGTGAGCGCGGCGGCTATCCCTTGATGCCTGAGGCGGGCACCCAGCCGTCCAACCACTATCTGCCCCGTCGCAAGACGGTGATTCCGATCAAGGCGGATCAACTTTTGCGTGCCGACAACCCCCTGCATCTCGACGGTCACGCTCCCGCTCTTACGGGCACCGGGGCGCCTCTGGACGCCGATTGGGAACATTGAAGCGAGAACTCTGCGATGCATCCTGCGTTTTCTGTGGTGTTGCTCACCACCTTGATCGGTGCCGCCCAAGGCCTGATGTTGGGTTTGGTGGGGATCGAATCTTTGGCCCGATTGCGTGCCGATGTCTTGCCCCACGCTTTCTTGATCGGGGGCAGTGGCCTTGCGTTGGTGCTGGCGGGCTTGGGTTTGCTGGCCTCTTTTTTCCATTTGGGCCACCCGGAACGCGCTTGGCGGGCCATCGCTGGCTGGCGTACCTCGTGGTTATCGCGTGAGGTGATCGTGCTGCCGGCCTTCATGGGCATGACGGCGCTTTACGGTTTTGCCCATCACGTGGGTCTGGGGCCCACCTTGGGTTTGGGTGCGGTGGTGGCCCTGCTGGCGCTGCTGCTCTTTGTGTGCACCGGCATGATTTATGCCGCCGTGAAAGTCATCCGTGAGTGGGCCAGCGTTTGGACGGTGATCAACTACACCGTGCTTGGGATGACGTCAGGGTTGTCGCTTGCTGCGGCCTTGGCCGCTTTCACAGCGCCCGTGCTGGTGCCCGGACTCAGTGCTGCGGCCTTGGCCAGTTTGTTGCTCGGGGCCTGTACACGGGCGGCCTCCCTGTGGCGCAATGCGCATCTGAAGCCCAAGAGCACGCTTCAAAGCGCTATCGGCGTGCGGCACCCTCGGATTGTGCAAAAGAGCCAAGGCTCGATGGGCGGCTCGTTCAACACACGCGAGTTTTTCCACGGGCGACCGAGGGCTTTTGTCCAAGGGGTGTTTTGGTCAGCGGTTTTGGCGGCGTTCGTGCTGCCAGCGCTGCTCTTGGGCAGCGGCATCACCTCCGCCGCTGGCTTGGTGATGATCTTCGGGGTGCAGTACGTGGGTTTGCTGGCCGAGCGCTGGTTCTTTTTCGCTCAAGCCAATCACCCGCAAAACCTCTACTACCAATCGGTGGCCTGATGACGATGCCGTCACGTCCTCTGGGTTGGGGTCTGCTTGGTGTCATGGCCGTTCTAGCGTTTACCAGCTCGGCGGCCGTGGCGGCCGTGGCGGCTGTGAGCGTGCTATCGACTGCTGATGGATCTTGGTGGCTTTGGCCGCTGGGCTTGTTTGTGGTGTGCTTTTTGCTGGGGATCGTGGCGGTGCCTGCGGGGGTGGGTGGCGGCGTGCTGTTCGTGCCGATCGTTGGTGGCTTCTTCCCGTTTCACCTTGATTTTGTGCGCGGCGCAGGTTTGCTGGTGGCGTTGGCCAGCGCGTTGGCTGCGGGGCCTGATCTGTTGCGCGGCGGCTTGGCGAGCTTGCGATTGGCCTTGCCGCTGGCCCTGCTGGCTTCGGTCAGTTCCGTGGTGGGGGCTTTATGTGGGTTGTCCGTGCCAGCTGCTACGGTCAACATCCTTCTCGGCGCGACCGTGCTTGGGATCGTGCTCTTGATGTGGATGGGCAAGAAGGATGATGTGCCCCATCGACACGATCAAGACGCCTTCTGGCGTCCTCTGAATATTGCGGGCCTTTACCATGATTTTGCGCGTGGGAAGGATGTGGCATGGCGAGCTTCAAATATAGGGTTGGGCATCGTTTTATTTGCAGGGATTGGTTTTCTCGGCGGCTTTTTTGGGGTTGGGGCCGGCTGGGCCAATGTGCCGGCCCTGAATCTGGTGATGGGGATCCCCATCAAGGTTGCTGCTGCCACCAGTGGTTTGATCTTGGCCTTATCGAGTTCGAGTGCCACATGGTCGTATCTCAGCGCTGGTGCAATCATGCCGATCATTGCGGTTCCTGCTGTGGTTGGCATGATGCTGGGTGCCCGGATCGGTGTTCGATTGCTGACCGTTTTGGGCGCCTCCCGGATTCGACAAATGGTGATGGGCTTGCTGCTCTTTGCCGGGCTACGCGCGCTGTTCAAGGGTTTGGGTGTTTGGGTTTAAGCAACCGATAGGTCAGGAAGGGTCCAGAGATGAAGAAAAACGTATATGCCTCCCCCGAGCAATTACGCTATGCCGACATCTTGGGGCGAGGGACGTTGATCGGACTGTTGGGTTTGGTGGTGCTTTTTGGCCTGTACACGATGGGCTGGATCACACCACATGTGCCTCTAGAGCAGCTGCCACAGCTTTGGAACTTGCCGGTACGTCGTTATCTGGCTGCCACCGGACAGGCCCCGGGATGGGACTGGCTGCACTTGATTCACCGAGGCGATGTGATCAATTTGCTGGGCATCGCTTGGCTGGCGAGCGTTTCCTTCCCGGCCTTGCTGGCGATCTTGATCATGTCTGTGCGGCGGGGTGATCGTGCTTTTGCGCTCATGGTTGCGCTGGAGATGGGGGTGCTGGCCTTGGCCGCATCCGGTATCTTCGGTGGCCCACATTGAGGGGGATTATCCTTGCCGATCTTCAGGAGTCCGGAGCGATGAGTCACCCCTTCATGCGTCCTTTGCTGGCAACGGAACATACCGAGTACGACGAGGGTGCTGAGCGTTTAGCCATCGCCTTGGCTGGACGCTGCGGGTTGGATTTGCGCGTGGTCATCCCGGTGGTCAGCAATCCAGAATACGAAACCATCGCACCCTTGCTGGCCGCACAAATTGAGCACGAAGCAGCGATCAAGCTCCGTGCCATCCGCGCGCGCGGTGAAGAAGCGGGCCTCACCCTTGAAACCGTCGCCAGACGCGGCGAGGAGCCGTGGCGTGAGATCGTCGCCGAAGCTCAGTTGTGCGGCGCCGATCTGTTGATTACTCGCCGGCGTGGCCGACGGGGTGTGTTGGCCAACCTGTTGGTGGGCGAGATGGTGAGCAAGGTGGCGGCGCATGCGCCGTGCTCGGTGTTGATGGTGCCGCGCACCGCCCGCCTTTGGTCAAAGCGCGTCTTGGCGGCGGTGGATGGCTCAGCGGTGTCGGCCAGTGTGGGCCGCGCAGCGGCGGGTATCGCCGCTGCTTGTGGGGTGCCGGTGAGTTTGTTGGCGGTGCTGAGCGATGAACGCGATGATGAACGTGCTCGTTTGCAAGCCACCTTGGATCAGGTCCGGGCGTGGATGGTGCGGGATCATCCCGGGCTTGAGGTGAACGCTGAATGGCTGATGGGTCGTGCCCATGAAGTGATCTTGGCCCAAGCTCGGGCGAGCGGCGCTGATCTGATCGTCATGGGCCGACGGGGTGAAACAGCCTTGGAGCGTGAGCTGCTGGGACGTACTGCCGAGCGGGTCACGGGGCTAACGGAGGGAGCGGTGCTGTTGGTGCGGTATGGATCGCACATTGACCAAAATCCACGTTCGTCGGTGTGGTGAGTACGGGATGTTGTTCGCCGACGCCAAAAAACTCCAAGCGAATCTCAACCCGGCGGCTTTCTTCCGCTGTTTTCTTGCCGTCGTTGAAGGAATATCCCCCGACGACAAACAGATCGCGCACCTGGAGTTTTTGCGAGTCGCTCAAAAGGGCCTCGCCTTTCTCGGCAAACAAGGCGCACAGCACCCGCTGGCTGCGTTGTAAGCTGAGGTTGATGTTGCTCAGATAGGTGCCGGTGGTGTCGGTATAGCCCTCAATCACGATTTTTTTCAGCAAACCCCGACTCTGTGGCGCATCGGCCAGGTTGAGTATTTCGGCGGCGAACTGGCGCAGCACCCCTTCTTGACTGGGGCTCAGCGTGGATTGCGCAAAAGGGAATCGGGCCCGTTCACCGAAATTGACGATATGCCGACCTTTGTCCACCTGCACGCCTTCGTGCTCGTCGAGGGATCGGCTCAGCTCATCCATGAATTGGCTCAAGGCTTGGGCGTGTTTTTTCTCTTTCTTCTCTTGGTCGTTGATGGGTTTGGTGATGACCAGCAAAGCGGCCATCATGGCCACCATGAAGAGCACCATCAAGGCGGTCATCAGGTCGGAAAACGAGATCCAGAAGGGCTTTTCGGCTTCTTCCCGACCTCGGCGTCGAACCGCAACGTGGGTGTTGAACATGATCTCAGACGCGGTTTTTATCGACAGCGGCTGGACCCAGATCACCCAGCGAAGTTTGCAGGCGCTGATGGGCCTCGGTTTGAACGGCGACTCGGTGACGCAGGTTTTCGATAAAGGCCTGATGCTGGGCGTTGATGATTTCTTGGCGAGCGTTCATTTTTTCCAGCGTCTCAGAAATACGCTGGCCAAAGCCCGACATCACATCACTCAGCATCTCCGTGCTCACGCCTTGGGACTGCTGGCTGCTGACGGCCACGGTCAGCGCATCGAGAGAGCTTTTGAGGTTCACCTGCAAGCTGCGATCAATCGAGTGGCTGATGCCAGAGCCACTTTTCTCGGTGGCTTCGATTTGCTGGCGGATGAATTCTTTCTGGTGATCCAGCAGTTGTACGTTGTATTCACGCGTGACCTTGATTTGGGTGATGGTTAATTCACGCAAGATATTTTTAAGGTCATGGATCAACGCATCTTTAAGTATTTTGGATTGGTGCGCTGAATCTTCAGAAGCTTTGACCAAGCGTGCTAAATATTCTTCGCCAGCACCCGATTCAAACTGAGCATCGATGAAGTTGGCAATTTCATCGGTGATGCGATACATGGACGATAAAAGCAGTTTCTCAAGGAATGTCACCACCATCGCTATACTGATGGCCGCCGCCGAAACATTGAAGGCATCCCCCACCGATTTGGTCAGGGCTTTGAGGCCTTCCTGCATTTTTTCGGGGTCACCGGGGTTGAATTTCTCCAGCCCATCGATCAGGCCGAAGAATGTGCCGATGATGCCGATGCCGGTGAAAATCCCTGGGAGATGCTTGAAGAATTCGGTGCTGAGGCGGCTGTCGATGACGGCTTGGGTGTTGAAGTAAACCTCAGCGGGCACCGTGGCGCGATAGCCAACGATCTTGGGTTGACCATCCCAGTCTTCGCGTACTTTATGCAAGGAGTCCGCATACTCTTTCCAGATATGGGCCATTTCAGCATCTGCCGAAAAGATCTTGCGCAACTCACCCGGATGGGTTCTGCCTTCGATTTTTTTCAGTTGTTGCCAGATTTGCCACAGGCGTAACCAATGCAACACACCTGGCAAAAAGAAAAGACCGAGGAAGACAGCCGCAAGGACAAAAAGACTGACGGCGGTGACAACAACGATCAACATGACACGGGTCATTCCCTGGATTCGAGATATTTCATTATCCCGAGTCAAAGCGGCGCTGCGTGTCGCGTCCCCGGTAGTTGTTGCACAAGTTGACGACTGAACCGAAAACCGGCGAAGAGTTTCAGGGGTGAGCGTGCATTGTGCGCAGTTGATGCTCCAAGGCAACACCCGATAAGTCGCCCATGTGGCGATCGATCAGCTTGCCATGGGCGTCGAAATAGACCGTGGTGGGCAGGCCTGCTGAACCCAAAGCGGGCCCGAAGCTGGATATCGGATCCAGCAGCACGGTGTCGAAGTTCAGACCATGCTCGCCCAAAAAGCGTTGTACGGTGGCGGCATCTTCGCCTTGGTTGACCAAGATGAAACGCCACTCCGGGTGCCGCAGTTGCGCGTCGGCAAAGGCTGGCATCTCACGCCGGCACGGCGGGCACCAACTGGCCCAGAGGTTCAGCACCACCGGGCGCGGATCGGCGCTGCGTAAGGCCGCAAGCTCAGCAGGGCGCTGGTCGAGTTGGCGCAGCTTGGCCCAAGGCAGGGCGTCGAGTTGTTCGGGCGTGCCCAAGGCGCTCAAGGCTGTCAGCGCACCCCAGACAAAGGTGCCGCTGCTCAAGCCGCCCAGCAAAGGGCGACGTAGTGAGGCATGGCGCCAAGCAAAGCCCAGCACCACCAGCATGCTGACGCCCAAGCCGGGCAGGATCAGCAAGCCCCCATCGCGCAGATTGAGGATGTCGATCGGCGCTTGCAGGTAGCGCTCGGGTGTTGTGGCGATGAAAGCGAGGCGAGCGGCCAGCAGACCCACCCCCAGTGCGGGCCAAAGGACCCGGCCCAAATCGGGCCGCGCTTGGGCGGGAGATCGCCACCAGCGCTGCTCACCCACCCACAACGTGGTGATCAGTGCGACCAGCGCGATCAGTGGAGCCACCGGCAGGGCCAAGGGACCGATTGCGATTGAAATCAAGGCGAACCTCCTTCCCAGACGAGAAACCCGCCGGTGCTCCATGAGCGCGCGGCGGGTGGACCATGCGGGACGGTGATCTGGCTGCGCAGCCTTCGCCTCAGTCGTCCTTCATGGCTTGCCAATACTCCCACTTTACCGTCAAGGCGGCGCCACCGACGATGGCCAAGAAAGTGATCATGGAGCCGATGGAGAGCGTTGAGACGCCGCTGATGCCTTGGCCGACCGAACAACCCATGGCGGTGACGCCGCCAAAGCCCATCAAGATCGCGCCGATCAGATGGCGGCCCAGATCGCTGGCATTGGCAAAGCTTTCGATGCGGAAGTTGCCCGTGCTCAGCGCGTGGGCAGCTGAACCGGCAATCACACCCAAGGCGGTGGCGATGCCGAAAGTCACGATCTTGGTGGTGTCGCTCCAGAACATCAGTAGCTCCACCGTGTAGGCGTAAGGCGCGATGAAGCTCATCGATTCGGCTTTGCCGCTGGTGGTGCCGATGAAGGCTTCTTGGAGGGTTTCGGGGTGTTCGGCCACGAAGCCCATGTGCCCGGTCACGTACCAGCCTGCAGCGGCGATCAGGCCAATCATCAGACCACCCAAGAGCGGCTCGGCCCGGCGTGCTTGCGGGTGGGCCAAAGCGAAAAGCACCGTGCCGCCGCCGATCACGGCCATCAAGGCCATGAGCATGCTGTTGCGACTCATGCTCATGGCTCCACTGAGGACCGAGGCCAAATCTTGCGGCGTGCTGAGGGTGATGGCCACACTGTCGAGCCACTGCACCCGCCAGACGCCAAACAGGCCCTTGAGCGTCATGTAGGCGGCCATGGCCACAAAGACGAACACCACGATCGACTTCAGGTTGCCGCCACCGATGCGGATCAGGGTTTTGCTGCCGCAACCCCCCGCCAACGTCATGCCGATGCCAAACAGCAAGCCGCCGACGATGTGTGACAGCCAAACCAGTTTCGGCGCGGTATAAATGGTTTTGCTGGCATCAAACAGACCCGCCAGTTGCAGGCTCCCTGTGACGAGCACCGCCACACCGAGGGCCAGCAGCCACATACGCATGCGAGTCCACATTTGCATGTTGACGATGTCGGCCACCGCACCCATGGTGCAGAAATTAGTGCGGTTGGCGACGTAGCCGAACACGGCGCCAAGGCCAGCACCCCACCAAGCGATGGTGGAGGCGGCAACGAGTTGAGCTTCAGCAGCGGCCATGGGGATCAGACGAACAGACAGATATCGGTCTTGCCGGCGAATTCCATGAACATGGACGCGCCGCCGTATTCGACGTTGGGAATGAATTCAGCCTTGTCGAACTCGAACAGATCCACGGTCATCTGGCAGGCGATGAACTTGACATCGGCCTCAAGGCACAGATCACGCAACTCTTCGAGCGAGGCCACGCCCTTGTCCTTGATCTTCTTTTTCATCATCGCCGTGGCCATGGTTTCCATACCCGGCAGCATCTGCACCATCACCGGCATCGGGATCGGCATGGGCATGGCCGGATTGGCCAGCGGGCTGATTTTGACGTCCGAGAGATCTTTGCGCAGGAGTTGTAGCCCGTAGAAAGTGAAGAACACCTGCACTTCATAGCCCAGTGCGGCGGCCGTGGACGCAAGGATGAAGGGCGGGTACGCCATGTCGAGCGTGCCTTTGGTGGCGATGATAGCCATGCGTTTCGGTTCCACGGGCGGTCTCCGGGTTGTTGTGTGGTCCAGGGCGAATCAGAGCAAATCGGCGTGTTCAGGGGCCTCAGCCGCCTTTGCGCAGATAGAAAACAAAGGCGCTGCCAGCAGTTTCACTGGCAACCAGCGGATTGCCGGTTTGGTTGGCAAAGGACTCCATGTCCTTGATGGCGCCAGCGTCGGTGGCGATGACCTTCAGGATCTGGCCTGGGGTCATGTCGTTGAGCGCCTTGCGGGTCTTGACGATGGGCAGCGGGCAAGACAGTCCGCTGGCATTCAGTTCCTTGTCGTGGTTCATCGAGAGCTCTCCGTTGCAGAAAATTCGGGGGTGCGATTGAAGCCGTGATGGCTCCATCGTCCGGCCATGATTGGGCGCGGAGTGGTCCATGGACGTCTATTACCGCCATGGGGGATGGCGTGCTAGCCCATCCGGGGGATCTTGGCTGCGTCGCATCCCGCCACAATCACTGCGGACTTTTCGAAGGATGTCTGCACCCATGACCGATTTAGCGCTTGCATCTCACCCGCTTTATGGCCGTTTGAGAACCGTGACCGATGTGCGGCGTTTCATGGCCTGCCATGTGATGGCGGTCTGGGATTTCATGTCGCTGGTCAAATCCTTGCAGGCGGTCTTGGCGCCAACCGCTGTACCGTGGATGCCTCCGGTGGGTGGTGACCCGGAGTTGCGGCGGTTCATCAACGCCTTGGTGCTTGAAGAAGAATCAGATTGGGCCGATCCGCAAGGTCTGACGCACGGCAGTCATTTCGAACTCTATCGCCGCGCCATGCAGGAAATCGGGGCTGATCCGGCACCCATGGATCGTTTTTTGGTGGAGGTGCGGCGGGTGGGGATTGATGCGGCTTTGCTGAATGGCGAGATGCCGGCGGCGGGGCGGCGTTTTGTGCGTAGCACCTTTGATGTGATTGCCACGGCCAAGCCTCACGTGATGGCTGCTGCATTGGCCCATGGGCGTGAGCAAGTCATTCCACCGATGTTTCGCGCCGTGCTGGCCGAGATCGGCGTCGGGGAAGAGGTGGCGCCGACTCTGCATTTTTATCTTCGCCGGCATATCGCCTTGGATGAAGATTTTCACGCCCCGATGGCGCTGCGCATGGTCGAGCATCTCTGCGGGTCCGACCCCCAGCGTTGGGCCGAGGCTGAGGTTGCTGCGACCGATGCCTTGCAGGCGCGGGTGCGTTTTTGGGATGAGATTGCCGTTTATGTCGATGACAAAGGAGCCCGTGTATGAGTGCATCAGCGCGTCGCATCATTCCGATTCAACCGCTCAGCGAGCCTGCACCTGACGAAGGTGCTTGCAGCAGCGGGGAGTCCTTTGCCCTGCGGGTGCTGGGAGACTCCATGTTGCCGGAGTTTGCCGAAGGCGACATTGTGATCATCGAGCCCGAGGGAGTGGTGCGCGAAGGGGCCTTTGTGTTGGCTGAAACCGCAGAGGGCTGGACCTTGGGTCAATTGGCACGCGCCGGTGACACTGATTGGTCGTTGACGGTCCTCAATCCAGCCTACCCGAGCTGGCCTTTGGCCTCATTTGAAGCCATTGCCGGTGTCGTGATTCAGAAGGTCAAACCGGGCCGGCGGCGTCAGACGCGTTGGTATGTCGAATAATCAGCCGGTGCTGATGATTTCAAGGAGTTTTCGATGCGACTTTTTACGGGCTTTGTTTCGACCGTCGTGACCATGATGGTCGCCGTTGGCAGCGGCGGCTCGGCCATGGCGCAGACCGAACCAGCTCAAGGTGTGTCGATGTTCAAGACCGCCGATCTCAAACACGGTGAGCATCTGATCGATGAGCTGGCCTGCGATGAATGCCACGCCCGTCGTGTGGGGGGCGATGGTCACGCCATCTATCGACCCAAGGGCCGGATCAACAGCCCGGCGGCGCTGCGCGGCATGGTGCAGTACTGCGCGACCCAACTCAACCACCCGTTGTTCCCGGAAGACGTGCTCGATATCGCTGCGGTGTTGCAACGCGATCACTATCGATTCAAGGATTGATGCGGATCAGGGGGTCGCGCAATATCGTCAACCGCCTTTCTGCGTGACCGTGCTTTCCTAAGATCTTTATCAGTTAGTGCGCATAAAATCGACACCAAACAATTTCGATGATCCATCAAAGGTTTGGCCATGACACCCAAGACTGCCGAGGACGTGGTGTTCGACTCGGTCGCCGAGTTGTTCTCCATCCTCTCCACCCCGATTCGCCTCAAGATCATCAGTGCCTTGTGCAACGGTGAGAAGAATGTTTCACAACTGTTGTGTGAGATCGACACCACCCAGCCGAACATGTCGCAGCACTTGGCCACGCTGTATCGCGCCGGGGTGCTGGGTCGGCGGCGCGATAGCACGCAGATCTACTACAAGCTGCAAAACGAGCGTGTCGCGTCTCTGTGTCGTGCGGTGTGTACCCAAGTCGCCATTGAGTTTGAGCCGGGCTCACCGGTCAAAGTCGGTGAGCGTCTAGCGCCCATGGTGGCGCGCTGACACCACCCACCACCACCGGGGGACTCCCATGCTTAGGCGGGGGGGAGACTGCCGTGCAGGTGGGCACCGCTGAGGTCATACACCGCCACGGTGACCGGGATGCCTTGACGGATGCTTTCTGTCACGGTGCAGAACGCTTCAAATTGCGCCAGCACCCGATCAAGGTGTTGGAGGCTGGCGGCCTCAACACCCAAGTGCAGCTTGGCGTGAATCCCCAAAACACGTAGACGCTTGTCGGCATTGCGACCGACTTCTGCGGTCACTTCGGTGCGCAGGGGATCGGGGTTTTGTTTGTATTTACGCAAGGCAAACAGCAGCGAAGCTGAGAGGCAGTTGCCCACAGCCGTGGCCAGCAGTTGAACCGGTGACGGGCCCAAACCTTGGCCTAGCGGTGCAGGTTCATCGACGCGCAAGGGGGCCACATCGCCGCCAAACTGAACGTCGAACTGATAGTCATGCTGCTGCGCGAGCGTGATGGTGACGATGGGATCACTCACGGTGGATGGCTTTCTTCGAGGAAGGGTTTCAGAGGCTCAGCGGACCTTGCCAAGGAGCGTTTGCACGTCTTCCAGCATGGGTGCCAATTGGCTGAGTTGTGGGCTGGACTGACCCAACTGGCTGGTCAGCTCTTGTTGCATGTAGCAAACGGTCATGCGCACATAGGCGCTATCCAAGGCCTTGCGCACGGCCGCCATCTGGCTGGCGACATCCAAGCAGGCTTGGCCTTCTTCGATCATGCGTTGAATGCCGCGCAGCTGGCCTTCGGCGCGCTTGAGCCGATTGAGCAAGTCCTGACGGCTGGCCGTGTCTTCGATGTTCACCATGGGGCAATCCTGGAGCGTTCTCATACGCGTGTGACGAAATAGTGCCCGCATTGTCCTCGCTTCAGCTCGGTGTGGAACGTTCGCTGGCGTCCTTGCGATACAGGGCGTAATACAACACCGGAATCACGATCAGCGTGAGCAAGGTCGAGACCAAGATGCCGAAGATCAGCGAAATCGCCAAGCCGTTGAAGATCGGGTCGTCCAAGATGAAGAAGGCGCCGGTCATGGCGGCCAAGCCGGTCAAGGCAATCGGCTGCGCCCGCACCGCTGCGGACTGCACCACCGCGTCTTTGAAGGCCATGCCTTCGCGCACTTGCAGCTCGATGAAGTCCACCAACAAGATGGAGTTGCGCACGATGATCCCGGCCAGCGCGATCATGCCGATCATCGACGTGGCAGTGAACTGGCTGCCCAGCAAGGCGTGGCCCGGCATCACGCCGATGATGGTCAGCGGAATCGGCGCCATGATGATCAGCGGCGTCAGGTAGCTCTTGAACTGCGCCACCACCAAGAGATAGATCAGCACCAAACCGACGGCGTAGGCTGCACCCATGTCGCGGAAAGTGTCGAAGGTGATCTGCCATTCGCCGTCCCACTTGAGGGCGTACTGGCGGTACGGGTCGCTGGGCTGGTGGATCCAGTATTCGCCCAAGCTGCCGCTGTCGGGCAAGGCCGCTTCAGCCAGATGCGCGCGGATGGCGAACAGGCCGTAAAGCGGTGAATCAAGGCGTCCGCCCATATCGCCCATGACGTAGCTCACGCCTTGCAAGTCCTTGGTGAAACGCGGCTTGTCGATCACGCTGGTTTCGACGCGCACCAGCTCAGACAGGGGCACCAAGCGGCTGGAGCCGTCGGCCAACGTAGCGCGCATCGGCAGGGCCAGCAAAGTGTCGAGTCCCACTTGGGATTCACGCGGCAGTTGCAGGCGCACGGGCACCGGCACCTTGGACTGATCGTCGTGCAGGTAAGCGGCGTCCATGCCCGAGAGCGCCCCTTGCACCGTCTGGGCGATGGCGGCCACCGAGATGCCCAGCGATTCAGCCCGCTGGCGCTGGATGCGCAGGAAAGCGCGCGGGGCATCTTCCTTGTTGCTGGTGTCAGTGCCGATGATGTCGGGCGTGGCGCTGAAGGCCTTGGCCACGCGGTCGGCAAGTTGTTGGCGACCGGCCTCGTCAGGGCCGTAGATTTCAGCCACCAGCGGGCTCATCACCGGCGGGCCTGGTGGCACTTCCACCACCTTGACGCGCGCGCCGTGGGCCACACCGATCTTTTCCAGCTCGGGGCGCAAGCGCTGAGCGATGGCGTGGCTCTTGTCGTGGCGATGGTGTTTGTCCACCAAATTGACCTGCAAATCGCCTTGCTCGGCTTCGCTGCGCAGGTAGTACTGGCGCACCAAACCGTTGAAGGTGATCGGGCTGGCCGTGCCAGCGTAGGCTTGCAGATCGCGCACTTCGGGCTGCTTGGCCAGCAACGCGCCCAAATCTTGCAAGGTGGCCGCCGTGGCTTCCAGCGGTGTGCCGGCCGGCATATCGACGATGACTTGGAATTCGCTCTTGTTGTCAAAGGGCAGCATCTTCAGCACCACGCCGAAGATAGAGCCGGGCATCAGCGTCAGGCTGACCGACAGCAGCATCGCGCCGGCAATGCCTACGCCGAGCAAGCGGCGCTTGCGCTGGCTGTCCAGAAACGGTGTGAGCAAGCGGGTGAAGATCCGCGCCAAGCGTCCTGGCTTGGCGGTATGAACGCCGTGACTGCCGCTGTGACCGTCGCCGTGATCGCCATGCGCCCCCGCGTGATCCTTCATCAACCGGCCAGCCAGCCACGGAGTGATCGAGAAGGCAATCGCCAGCGAGATCGCCATGCCGAGGCTGGCGTTGATCGGGATCGGGCTCATGTAAGGGCCCATCAGCCCCGAGACAAAAGCCATCGGCAGCAAGGCCGCGATCACGGTCAGCGTGGCCAAGATGGTGGGGCCGCCCACTTCATCGACCGCCCCGGGGATCAGCTCCTTCAAGGAGCGACCCGGGTGAAGCTGCTGATGGCGGTGGATGTTTTCCACCACCACGATGGCGTCATCGACCAAGATGCCGATGGAAAAGATCAGCGCAAACAGCGAGACGCGGTTGAGCGTGAAACCCCAGGCCCAGCTGGCAAAGAGTGTGGCCATCAAGGTCAGGATCACGGCGGCCCCGACGATCACCGCTTCGCGCCGGCCCAAGGCCAAGCCGACCAAGAGGATCACCGAGCCGGTGGCAAAGGCCAGCTTGCTGATGAGCTTGTTGGCTTTTTCAGCGGCGGTTTCGCCGTAGTCCCGCGTGACGCTGACTTCGATGTCGGCCGGGATGACGGTGTTGCGCAGTTCATCAAGGCGTGCGCGGGCTGCCCGCGAGACATCGACCGCGTTCTGGCCCGGCTTCTTGCTCAGGCTCAGGGTCACGGCCGGATGCACGCCGCCCCCTGCCACGCTGCTTGCTGCGCCGCTGGCCGCCTCGCCTGCTGCATAGGCCGCGCCGGGGGTGAACCAGACTTGTTGTTGCAGCTGGGCCGCGCCCTTGTCGATCTGAGCCACTTCGCGCAGGTAGACCGGGTGACCGTTGTTCACGCCGACCACCAAATCGCCCACGTCTTCCGCGCTGCGCAGGAACTCGCCGGTCTCGACCGTGAGCATGCGGGCGTTGCCGCCTTCGGGCTGGAGCACCGCGCCCGCCGGCATGCCGAAGTTGGCTGAGCGCAGGGTTTGAGTCAGGCGCAGCACATCGACGCCGCGTTCACGCAGGCGTGAGGGGTCAAGGCTGACTTGCACGGCTTGGCCGGGGCCGCCGATGGTTTGCACTTCGCGGCTGCCGGGAATGCGCTTGAGTTCGGCCTCGACCGTGCGCGCCACGCGCTCCAAGTCGAGCGCCGAGGCGGTGTCCGAGGCGTTGTCGCGGTGCCAGAGGGTCACGCTCAGCACCGGCACGTCGTCGATCCCTTTGGGCTTGACGATCGGGGTGAGGGTGCCCAAATCACGCGGCAGCCAGTCTTGATGGGCGTTGAGCACGTCGTAGAGCCGCACCAGCGCTTCGGTGCGCGGCACGCCGACTTGGAACTGCACGGTCAGCACCGCCAGACCCGGACGGGCCACCGAGTAGGTGTGCTCGATGCCGGCGATCTGCGCCAGCACCTGTTCAGCCGGGCGGGCCACCATCGCTTGGACATCACCGCTGCTGGCCCCGGGGAAGGGGATCAGCACGTTGGCCATGGTCACGTTGATCTGCGGTTCTTCTTCGCGCGGCGTGACCAGCACGGCGAACAGGCCCAGCAGCAGCGCCAGCAGCGCCAGCAGTGGCGTGGTGGCGTTGGACTGGAACATCCGGGCCATGCGGCCCGAAAAGCCCAAAGCCATCTTGGTGCGTTGCCCGTGGTTGGAGGAAGGGGTCGTTGTCATGATCTCAGGGCGCAGGCACAGCGTGGGTCAAACCAGCACGGATGGGATCGCGGGCAATGCGTTCCCCGGCTTTGAGGCCAGCCAGCACCTCGATGCCCGCCTGACCTTGATCGGCCCCGGTGCGCACGGCGGTGAGGGCAAAGTGGCCTTCACGCACCACGTAGACCGCGCTCAGCTCGCCGCGTCGCAGCAAGGCGTCCGCCGGGATCAACAGCCGCGCAGCGTTGCGATCTGCTGCGGGGGTGGGCGCACCGGCAAAGCGCACACGCACCGTTTGGCCGGGCTGCATCGTGCCAGCGTCGGTGAGCGGCAAACGCCATTCCATGGTCTGTGCGATCGGGTCGGTGCCCGGCAGGCTTTGCACCGACTTCGGTGCCACCCAGCGACCGTCGGGCAAACGGAGCTGGATCTGCGTGGCGTGCTTGGCGGCTTCTTGGCGGGAAGCGCCCACTTGCACCACGGCGCGCAGCGCGCCGGGCACGTACAAGGTCAGGATCGGCCGGCCGGGGGCGGCCAAGTCACCTTGGTCCAGATGGGTGGCGAGCACCACGCCGTCAAAGGGCGCGTTGACTTGGGCAAAGCCCCGTGCCAAATGCGCTTGGCTTTGCGAGGCCTGTGCGCCCTTGAGACTGGCCTCAGCTGCTTTGAGCTGGGCTTCGGCTTGATCAAGCGCGCCTTGGCTGATGTAGCCCTGGCGGTGCAGATCGCGGGTGCGCTGGGTTTGGAGCTGGATGTTGTTCAGCTCGGCTTGGGCTTGGGCCACGCCGGCTTCGCTGCGGCTCACGCCGGTTTGGGTGTCGCGTTCATCGATGCGAGCCAGTTTTTGTCCGGCATGCACCCGGTCGCCAGCGCGCACCGCCAGCTCCACCACACTGCCGCCCACTTGCGCGGCCACCGTGGCTTGGCGCACCGCCTGGATCACGCCGTCGGTTTCAAAGCTGCTGGCGCTGATGCCGGCTTGAACCGTCAAGGTCGGGACCGAGAGGGTGTTCTCAGCGGCCATCGCCAAACCGCTGCCCCAGCTGGCAGCCGTCAAAACCATCGTCGCCAGCCTGATGCTGCGGTTGCGGCGGCGAGCCAAGCGCGTCAAATCAACGTCGAGCGTGTGCATCCATGAACCCCAAAAAATACCACTATGGGTATGCTAACACATACGGTATGGGGTATAAAAAGGAAGGGATTTGGCGGCGATTTAGTCCTCACTTGGCCAAACAAACACCCAGATCGCCGCCGCCATGGCGCCGATGAGACCCACTTCCCAGAGCATGGGGTAGGCGTAGACCATGCCGCACAGCAGCAGGAACCAGACGATGTAGGCCTTGCCGGATTTGAGAGGTTTCATGCGCAAGTTTCGGGTTATGTTGCGGCGCAACAATGGGCCTCTTCATGGAATCAATCAGAGGGTGGTTTGCGATGCAAAAACGAACGTTGTCGGGATTGTCACGGGTGGCGGGTCTGGTGCTGGTCTGGGGACTCGTCCTTCAAGTCCAAGTCCAGGCTCAAGCGGCCGAGAAGCTGCCTGCTTTCAAGGTCGATGCCACGCAGACCACGGTCTCGGGCTTGTCCTCGGGGGCCTTCATGGCGGTGCAGTTGCAAGTGGCCTATTCGGCCAGCATCAAGGGTGCCGGGGTGGTGGCGGGTGGGCCGTATTACTGCGCGGCGGGCAACATGCTTTATGCCGGCATCTGCATGGGGCAAGTGATGTTCATGCCGCCCAACCCGGCCTTGATGGTGAATGCTGCCAAGCGTTTTGCCGCTGCCGGGCAGATCGATACCTTGAGCCACCTGAAAAAGCGCCATGTCTACGTGTTTAGCGGCACCAAAGACACGGTGGTGCTCCAACCTGCGGTGGACGCCACCGTGGCGTTCTTCAAGCAAGCGGGGGTGCCGGAGGCCAACCTCAAATACGTCAACCACGTGCCCGCCGGTCACGCGGTGATCACGCCCAGCTTCGGCGGCAACTGTGAAGCCAACGCCGCGCCCTACATCAGCCATTGCGACGTGAACGGCCAAGGCTACGACCAAGCAGGGGATCTGCTGTCGCATCTCTACGGCCCGCTGCAACCCAAGGCCTCCAGCCCAACCGGCCGTTTGGTCGCTTTCAACCAACGTGCTTTTGCCGCCCCCATGACCAGCATGGCTGAGGAGGCGTACCTTTACGTGCCCCAAGCCTGTGCGGCCGGCGAAACCTGCAAAGTCCACGTCGCGCTGCACGGCTGCATGCAATCGGCCGAATCGGTGGGCAACGAGTTTGTGACCGACACCGGCTACAACGCTTGGGCCGACACCAACCACCTCTTGGTGCTCTACCCGCAGGTCAACAAATCCACCATGCCCTTCAACCCCCAAGGCTGCTGGGACTGGTTCGGCTACACCGGCACCAACTACGCCACCAAGTCCAGCATGCAGATGCTGGCCATCAAGTCGATGGTGACGGCGCTGGGGAAGAGAAAATAAGCCGCTGTGGCATTTCACGGAAGTAGAAGCATCATGGGCCGAACCCTCAACGAGCAATACATCGAAAAGCGCTGCACCGCCGAACAGGCGGCTGCGGTCATCCAGTCGGGCGACGTCGTTTTCATGGGCGAGTTTGCCCAGGGCGTGGAAGCGTTTGACGCCGCGCTGGCGTTGCGTGCTGGTCAGTTGCGTGAGGTGGTGTTGATCACCACCACACGCGCCAAGCCGCTCAAGTGCGTTGAGGCCGACCCCACCCGCTCGGCCTTCATCTGGAACGACTGGCACTTCTCCGGCTTGGGCCGCAAGTACGGCGAAAAGGGGCTGGCCAGCTACATCCCCCTGTGCTACCACCAGGGGCCGCAGAGCGTGGAGCTCTACGAGGAGCCTGACGTGGTGGTGGTGCAGGTCACACCCATGGACGCCAAGGGCTTTTTCAACTTCTCCACCAGTTGCTCGATGACCCCGAGCTACTGCCGCAAGGCGCGCCGAATCATCGTCGAGGTCAACACCCAAGCACCGCGCTGCTTGGGCGGGCTCGACGAGTCGATCCATATTTCGAAGGTGGACCGGGTGGTGGAGGGCCCCAACAGCCCGCTGCTGCAACTGCCCGCCGCGCAGGGCAATGACGCCGATCGCCGCATTGCCGAGCACGTCATGGCGCTGCTGGAAGATGGCTCCACCATCCAGCTCGGCATTGGGGCGCTGCCCAATATCGTGGGCGCGATGATTGCGCAAAGCGACCTCAAGGACTTGGGCGTGCACACCGAGATGCTGGCCGACTCGTATGTGGACATGTACGAAGCCGGCCGCATCACTGGCCGGCGCAAGGCGATCGATCGCGGCAAGATGGTCTACACCTTCGCCTTGGGGTCACAAAAGCTCTACGACTTTCTCGACAACAATCCGGTGACCGCCATCTTCCCGGCCTCGTACACCAACGATCCGGCCGTGATCGGGCGCAACCCCAAGGTGGTGGCGATCAACAACGCCATCGAGATCGATCTGTTCACCCAAGTGGCCAGCGAGTCGGCTGGGCCGCGCCAGATCTCGGGCACGGGCGGGCAGCTCGACTTCATCATGGGCGCCTACAAGTCGGAAGGCGGCAAGGGCCTCATCTGCATCAACTCGACCTACCGCAAAAAGGACGGCAGCATCGGCTCACGCATCGTGCCCACGCTGTCGGCCGGCACCATCGTCACCTGCCCGCGCTCGGTGGTGCATTACGTGGTGACCGAATACGGCTGCGCGCAGATGAAGGCCAAATCCACCTGGCAACGCGCCGAAGCCCTGATCAACATCGCTCACCCCGACTTCCGTGAGCAGCTGATCCAAGACGCTCAAGCCTTGGGCGTCTGGCGTCAGTCGAACAAGCGGGTGTAAGGGTCACACGACACGTCACACGCCGGCTGGTGCTTTCAGATGCCAGTCGGTGACCTGTTGCAGCGCGTGGCCGGTGTGCAGCAGGGTGCTTTCTTGCCAGTAGTTGCTGATCAGTTGCAGGCCCACGGGCAAGCCATCCGCGCCGAAACCGGCGGGGACGCTCATGCCGGGCAGGCCGGCCAGCGAGGCTGGCAGGGTGAAGATGTCGGCGAGGTACTCGGCCACCGGGTCTTTTTGGCTGCCGATGGCGCGAGCCACGGTCGGGGCGACGGGGCCGGCGATCAGGTCGCACTGCGTGAAGGCGGCTTGGAAGTCGTCGGCGATCATGCGGCGCAGTTTTTGCGCTTGCAGGTAATAGGCGTCGTAGTAGCCGTGGCTCAGCACGTAGGTGCCGATCATGATGCGGCGCTTCACTTCGGCGCCGAAGCCTTCGCTGCGGCTTTTGCAGTACATCTCGTTCAGGTCTTTGTACGCCTCGGCACGGTGGCCGTAGCGCACGCCGTCGAAGCGGCTCAGGTTCGAGCTGGCTTCGGCCGGGGCGATGATGTAGTAGACGGGGATCGACAGCTCGGTGCGCGGCAAGCTGACATCGACCAGCGTGGCCCCGAGTTTTTCAAGCTCAGCCAGCGCGGCGCGGGTGGCGCTGAGCACATCGGCTGAGACGCCTTCACCGAAGAATTCTTTCGGCAGACCGATGCGCAGGCCCTTCAAGGGCTGGGCGGCGCTGGCCCCGGCGCGCAGGGCGGTGGTGGCGCCGACAAAGTCGGGCACGGCTTGCTCCGCGCTGGTGGCGTCGCGGGGGTCAAAGCCGCTCATGGCTTGCAGCACGTGGGCGCAGTCCAAGGCGGTGCGCGCCATCGGGCCGGCTTGGTCCAAGCTGGAGGCGAAAGCGATCATGCCGTAGCGCGAGCAGCGGCCGTAGGTCGGTTTGATGCCGGTGATGCCGGTGAGCGCAGCCGGTTGGCGCACCGAGCCGCCGGTGTCGGTGCCGGTGGCGGCCGGCAACAGGCGAGCGGCCACGGCGGCGGCGCTGCCGCCTGAGGAGCCGCCGGTGATGCGGCTGGGGTTCCACGGGTTGCGCGCCACGGCGTAGGCCGAGTTTTCGTTGGCCCCGCCCATGGCGAACTCGTCGCAGTTCAGCTTGCCCAGCGTCACGGTCCCGGCTTCAGCCAGACGGCTCACCACGGTGGCGTCAAAGGGGCTGCGGTAGCCGTCGAGCATCTTGGAGGCGGCGGTGCTGGGAAAGTCGCGCGTCACAAAGATGTCTTTGTGGGCGATGGGGATGCCCAGCAGGGTATGCGCCGGGCCGTGCACGCCCTTGGCCCGCCATGCGTCAGCAGCGGCCGCTTGGGCCAAGGCGATGTCTTCGTTGACACATAGAAAAGCGCCGAGGGCGCTGTGCTGGCTGATCCGGTCAAGCAGGTGACGTGTCAGCTCCACGCTGGAGACCTTGCGCTCGTCGAGCATGCGGGCCAGGGTGGTGACATCAAGCTGATGCAAAGAGAGATGCAGAGAAGTCGAGGTCGAGCTCATGGGGCGGTGGGCAGCAGACGGCAAGAGGTTATTCGATCACGCGGGGGACGAGGAACAAGCCGGCTTCGACCGCCGGGGCGCTGCGCTGGTTGTCAGCGCGCTGGTCGATTTCGGTGACGTCGTCTGGGCGCAGGCGCAAGGCCACGTCTTGCACTGCCGACAGCGGGGTGTACAGCGGCGCAACACCGCTGGTATCGACGCTGCGCATTTGCTCGACGATGGTGAAGAAGTCGTTGAGCTGGCCGAGTAACTCAACCTGTTCTTGGGGCTTCAGTTCCAAGCGTGCCAAGTGGGCGATGCGGCGCACATCCTCAGGGCGGAGTGACATGGGTGGACCTTCAAAGAAGTAGCAGGGGGCAATTCAAGGTGTTTTGTACAGGGGCCTCACCCGGATGAGGGTCCGCCAAGGGCGAATTTGACCGGGTTCATAAGGTCCATAAGGTATTATCACCGGCTGACTCAAGAGTCCGAGCGCAAAGCCGGAATCCCAAGCTGAACCCTTCCCCGTGCTGTGGAGCACCCTCCGCAGCCTCGATCTAACTCCGACCAGTCCAAACAGATGCTGTACGGATCGCTGCGCCGCTATTTTTCTACCGATCTCGCGATCGATCTTGGGACCGCCAACACGCTGATTTATGTGCGTGGGGTGGGCATTGTGCTGAACGAGCCTTCGGTGGTTTCGATCCGTCATGAGGGCGGTCCTCACGGCAAAAAGACCATCCAAGCGGTCGGGACTGAAGCCAAGGCCATGTTGGGCAAGGTGCCCGGCAACATCGACGCCATTCGGCCGATGAAGGATGGCGTGATCGCCGACTTCACCGTGACCGAGCAGATGCTCAAGCAGTTCATCAAGATGGTGCACCCGCGCTCGCTGTTCCGGCCGAGCCCGCGCATCATCATTTGTGTGCCCTGCGGCTCCACCCAAGTGGAACGTCGTGCCATCCGTGAATCGGCGCTCGGCGCCGGTGCGTCGGATGTGTACCTGATCGAAGAGCCGATGGCCGCAGCCATCGGTGCCGGTCTGCCGGTCAGCGAAGCCTCGGGCTCGATGGTGGTGGACATCGGCGGCGGGACCACCGAAGTGGCGGTGATTTCGCTCGGCGGCATGGTCTATAAGGGCTCGGTGCGCGTCGGTGGCGACAAGTTCGACGAAGCCATCGTCAACTACATCCGGCGCAACTACGGCATGTTGATCGGTGAGCCCACGGCTGAAACCATCAAGAAAGAAATCGGTTCGGCGTTCCCAGGCTCCGAAGTCAAGGAGATGGAAGTCAAGGGCCGCAATCTGTCGGAAGGCGTGCCGCGCAGCTTCACGGTGTCGAGCAACGAAATCCTCGAAGCCCTGACCGAGCCGCTCAATCAGATCGTCTCCAGCGTCAAGCGCGCCCTCGAACAAACCCCGCCGGAGTTGGGGGCTGACATCGCCGATCGCGGCATGATGCTCACCGGCGGCGGCGCCTTGCTGCGCGACTTGGACCGCCTGCTGGCTGAAGAAACCGGTTTGCCGGTGCTGGTGGCCGAAGACCCGTTGACCTGTGTGGTGCGTGGTTGCGGCATGGCGCTGGAACGCATGGAGCGTCTGGGCTCCATCTTCACGTCCGAATAAATGACCTTGCACTGATTCGCCATGCCTCAGGGCGCCCTCGACCGGACACCACCCCCGTTTTTCCGCCAAGGCCCTTCGGCTTTCAGCCGATTGGTGGTGTTCGCTTCGATGGCCGTTTGCCTGATGGCTGCGGATCGTCGTTTGGCCTTGATCCGGCCGGTGCGTGCCGCTGTGGCTGTGGTGCTGTACCCGGTGGAGCAGCTGTTGCTCACACCTTTGTTGGCCTGGCAGCAAGTCCAGACCTACTTGGGCGGGATTCATGCGGCCCAAGATGCCGAAGCTCAGGCGCGCGCCGCCCTGACGCTGCAAGCCCAGCAGGCCCTGCTGACCAAGCCCCTCTCGGATGAAAACGCTCGTTTACGGGCCTTGCTCGATTTGCGTGCGCGCCTAAGCACCCCCGCTCGTGCGGCCGAGGTGCTTTATGACGCTGCCGATCCCTTCACGCGCAAGATGGTCATTGACCAAGGGGCTCTGCAAGGCATTGAGCTGAGCTCCCCGGTGGTGAACGAAGCGGGTGTCTTGGGGCAGGTGACGCGGGTCTATCCTGCGACCTCTGAAGTGACCTTGCTCACCGATCGCAATGCCAGCATTCCTGTCCTCAATTCCCGCACTCAGCAGCGCAGCATTGCGGTGGGTGATCCGGTGGCTGGCGGCATGGAGCTGCGCTTTTTGGCGGCCAACGGTGACGTGCAAGTGGGCGATGTGCTCTCCACGTCGGGCGTCGATGGGGTCTATCCCGTCGGCTACCCGGTGGCCAAGGTCACCCATGTGGATCGGCGTGCCGACAACACCAACTTCGCTAAGATCCAGCTTGAATTGATGACCCGCCCCGATGGGGTGCGCCATTTGCTGGTGCTGGTGCCGCTGGGCAAGCAATTACCCCCTCGCCCTGATGAACCTGTGGCCAGCGCCCCAGCGCTTGGGCGCAAAGCCAGTGGCCGGCATTGAGCCGGGGACATGATGCGTCGCAGCCACGATCAACTCCTGTTGCCGGTGAATCCACTGTTCATGTGGTTCTCGCTGGTGATGGCGCTGTTGATCAATTTGTTGCCCTTGGGCCGCCTGCCGGCAATGCCCGATATGGTCGCCTTGGCGCTGGTGTTTTGGAACGTGCATCAGTCGCGTCGGGTTGGCGTCGGAGTGGCTTTTGTTTTCGGGGTGATGATGGACGTGCATCAAGGAGCCTTGCTGGGGCAGCACGCACTGGCCTACACCTTGTTGGCCTATTTCGCGATTTCCATGCACCGTCGCTTGCCTTGGTTTGGGGTGATGGAGCAAGCCTTGCACGTGGCGCCCTTGTTTGTCGTGGCCCATGTGGTGGTCTTGGTGACGCGCCTGATCACCGGGGATGTGTTCCCGGGCTGGACCGTTTTGCTGGCGCCGATGGGTGAAGCGGCGCTGTGGCCGGTGGCCAGTTTGTTGTTGCTGGCACCGCAGCGTCGAGCCCCTGATCCTGATGAAAATCGGCCGCTGTGAGCACCGAACTCCGTAATCTTGAGCTGGAACTGGATCGGTTCCGCAGTCGCTTGTTGGTGGCTGCGGGTTTCGTGCTGTTTTGCTTTGCGCTGTTGATCGCTCGGCTGGTTTATCTGCAAATCATTGCCCACGAGGAACTGGCGACCCAAGCGGAAAACAACCGTATCGCTGTGGTGCCGATCGTGCCCAACCGGGGCTTGATCGTGGACCGCAACGGCGTGGTGCTGGCCAACAACTACTCGGCCTACACCTTGGAAATCACCCGGGCGCAAACCCAGCAGGAGTTGGAAGAACTGATCGATCAGTTGGCCGCCGTCTTGCCGATTGAGCCCCGCGACCGGCGGCGTTTCAAGCGCCTGTCGGGCGAAAGCAAGAGTTTTGAGTCGGTGCCGATTCGCACCAAGCTCACCGACGAAGAGGTGGCCCGTTTTACGGCGCAGCGTTTTCGCTTTCCGGGGGTTGAGATCAAGGCGCGTTTGTTCCGCAACTACCCTTATGGTGATCTGGCCAGCCATGTGTTGGGCTACATCGGCCGCATCAATCAGCGTGACAAGGAGCTGATGGAAGAATGGGAAGACGAGGATCAGGCCAATTACCGGGGCACTGAATACATCGGCAAGCTTGGCATCGAGCAGCAGTACGAGCACGAGTTGCACGGCATTGCTGGGGTGGAAGAGGTCGAAACCAGTGCGGGCGGGCGGCCCGTGCGGCGTCTGCGCTCTGATTCAGCCACCCCCGGCAACACGGTGCGGTTGACGCTCGACATCCGCTTGCAATCGTTGGTGGAGACGCTCTTTGGCGAGCGGCGCGGGGCCTTGGTGGCGATCGATCCACGCAACGGCGAGGTGCTGGCTTTTGTCAGTAAACCCGCCTTCGATCCGAACTTGTTTGTCGATGGCATCGATCAAGAAAGCTGGAAAGATCTCAACGAGTCGCTCGACAAGCCTTTGCTGAATCGCGCCTTGCGTGGCACCTACCCGCCAGGTTCGACCTACAAGCCCTTCATGGCGATTGCGGCGCTGACCACCGGCAAGCGCACTGCACACCAGATCACCTATGACAACGGTGCTTTCATGTTCGGCAATCACCGCTTCCGCAGCCACGGCGATACGGCGCTCGGGGCGGTGGATATGTACCGCTCCATCGTGCATTCGAGCAACGTCTACTACTACGCTTTGGCCAACGACATGGGTGTCGATCTGATCCACGATCAGTTGGAGCCCTTCGGTTTTGGGCGCAAAACGGGCATCGACCTGGAAGGTGAAGTGACGGGCGATTTGCCTTCCACCGAGTGGAAACAACGCAAGTACCGGCGGGCTGATCAGCAGCGTTGGTACGCCGGTGAGACCATTTCGTTGGGCATCGGGCAGGGCTATAACAATTTCACCATGCTGCAACTCTCCAGCGCCTTGGCGACGCTGGTGTCGGGGGGGAAGCGCTTTGAGCCGCGTTTGGTGCATGAGATCGAAGATGTGATCACGCGTCAGACGCGGCCGGTCGAGCGTGAGGCGCTGGAGCCGTTGCCGCTCAAGCCCGAGGACGTCGAGGTGGTGCGGCGGGCGATGTACGGCGTGACGCAAGAAGGCACCTCCACCCGAGTCTTTATCGGTGCTCCGTATCAAAGCGGAGGCAAGACGGGCACGGCTCAAGCCGTGACGATCCGCCAAAACGAAAAGTACAACGCTTCGCATTTGTCCGAGTACCAGCGCGATCATTCGCTTTACACCGCTTTTGCACCGGTGGACAACCCCCGGGTGGCTTTGGCGGTGATCGTGGAAAACGCGGGCTTTGGCGCCGAAGCGGCTGCGCCCATTGCCCGCCGAGTGCTGGATTACGTCCTGATGGGGCGCTACCCCAGCGATGAGGACATCGCCTTGGTGCAGCAAGGGCACGGCGCATCGCCCATCGGCGCGGGCCGCAAGGCGGTGGATGTGCCTTTGCCGACCCCGCGTGGTGGCACGGGTTTACCGCCACCGCTGTCTTCGGCCTCCGATGCCTCGGTGGTCGCTGCGGCCGCCTCCGCTGCCGCTGGAGCTTCGCGATGATCACCGCTTTGAACGTGGACTGGCCTTATGTGCGCCAGAAACTTAAATCGGCCTTTGCAGGTTTTGATCTTGGGGTCTTGGCGGCTTTGCTGGTGCTGTGTATGGCCGGCTTGGTGATCATGTACTCAGCCGGCTATGCCTTCGGGAGCCGTTTCTTGGACCACGCCCGCAATATGTTGCTGGCAGCGATGGTTCTCTTTCTTGTGGCGCAGGTGCCGCCGCAGCGTTTGATGGCGCTGGCGGTGCCGCTTTACACCGTGGGGGTGGTGCTGCTGTTGGCCACGGCGCTGTTTGGTTTGACCAAAAAAGGGGCGACACGCTGGCTGAATATCGGGGTGGTGATCCAACCCAGCGAGATCCTGAAAATCGCCGCACCCTTGATGCTGGCTTGGTGGTTCCAGCGCCGCGAAGGCCATCTGCGCATGCCCGACTTTTGGTGGGCGGGCTTGATCTTGATGGTGCCGGTGGCCTTGATCGCCAAGCAGCCTGATTTGGGCACGGCGATTTTGGTGTTTTCGGCCGGCTTTTACGTCATGTTTTTTGCCGGTTTCCCGTGGAAGTTCATCCTGCCGGTGGTGGTGGTGGGTGTGGTGGGTGTGGTGGCTTTGGTGATTGCTGAGCCCACGATCTGTCAGCCGGATGTGGTTTGGCCGTTGCTGCGGGCCTACCAAAAGCACCGCATTTGCACCTTGCTCGATCCGACGCAAGATCCGCTGGGCAAGGGCTTTCACATCATCCAAGGCATGATCGCCATCGGCTCTGGGGGGGTCACTGGCAAAGGCTTCATGCAAGGCACCCAGACGCACTTGGAGTTCATTCCTGAGCGCACCACCGACTTCATCTTTGCCGCCTATTCGGAAGAGTTCGGACTGGTCGGCTGCTTGCTGCTGGTGGTGGGGTTTGTCGCCCTGATCCTGCGCGGGTTGGCGATTGCTGCCGATGCCCCCACGGTGTTCACACGGCTCTTGGCGGGGGCCGTGACCTTGAGCTTTTTCACCTACGCCATCGTCAACATGGGCATGGTGAGTGGGATCTTGCCGGTGGTGGGTGTGCCCTTGCCCTTCATCAGCTATGGCGGCACGGCGATGGTCTCGCTGGGACTGTCGCTGGGCATGTTGATGTCGATTGCCAAATCCCGGCGCTTGGTGCAGAGCTAAGGCGTGTTCGGTGCGGGCGTGGCCCCGATATTTTCGGGGGGTAAAGCCTTGATGCAAACAGTGATGCGCACGCCCGGACCTTCTCCGGCAGGGATCTGATCGGCGGTGCGAGCGTCGTCCAACGTGATGGTGCCTTCGTGCTGGCGGGCAATTTCTGCCACGATCGCCAGCCCCAAACCAGAGCCTTCAACGGCGGTTCCCAAGGCGCGATAGAAGGGCTGAAAGACCAAATCGCGCTCCGCCGCCGGGATGCCTGGCCCGGAATCTTCCACTTGAAGAATGACCGCGTCACCGGCCGCATCGGGGTGGATGCGGACGGTGACCGCGCCTCGGGCCGGGGTGTATTGCAGGGCGTTATCGACCAAATTGGCGATCATTTCGCGCAGCAACAGGGGATGCCCATAAACGCAAGCTTGACCGCAAGGGAACGTTGGCGTGTCTTCAGTGGGGCCTTCGTAGCCCAAGTCGATGCCCTTATCCAAGGCCTTGGGGACGAAATCACGCACCACGTCCAAGGCCACCTGTTCGAGATCGACGCGTTGGCGCACCGGGTCTTGGGCTTTGGCGTCGGCCCGGGCCATGGAAAGCAGTTGGTTGACCATGTGGGCCGCACGCTGGGAGGCATCGGCCATCTGGTCCAGGGACGCTTTGAGTTGCAAGGGGTCACGCTGGCCCGCATCGATGTCGCGCACCGCCAGTTCAGCTTGCATGCGCAGCCCGGCCAGCGGGGTTTTCAGTTGATGGGCGGCATCGGCCAGAAAGCGCTTTTGAGTTTGTAGGAAACCATGTTGACGGGCCAGCAGCTCGTTGATCGCTTTGACCAGGGGTGAGACTTCTTCGGGCACTTCGCGGTCGTCGATGGGCGACAGATCGTCGCTATCGCGTTCGCGGATGCGGCGGTGCAGGGTGTTGAGCGGTACCAAGCCGCGCACCAAGGCCATCCAAACCAGCAGCACGGCGATCGGCAAGATGACAAACTGCGGCAGGATCACGCCCTTGATGATTTCGGTGGCCAGCCTTGAGCGCTTGTTGAGGGTTTCGGCCACTTGCACCAGCACCGGGTGCTGCGCTTCGGCGATCAGCACCCACTGCGAGGCGATGCGCACACTTTCGTTGTGCACCTCGTCATCGCGCAAACGGGCCTCACCCAGCGCCTGCTCGTCGCTCTGCGGTGGTCGGGGGAGTTCCCGATCCCCGCCGATCCATTGGCCTTGGGCATCCATGACTTGGTAATAGATCGAGTCGATATCGTCGGCACGCAGCAGTGGGGCTGTTTCTTGGGTGACGTCAAAGCGCACATGATCGTCGTGCAGTTCCAACCGCTGTGCCAAGACTCGGACCGATTCGGTCAAAGCTCGGTCATAGGGCCGGTTGGCGATGCCCTGCGCCACCAGCCACGTCAACGCTAGGCTCATCGGCCACAGCAAAAGCAGCGGCGCGAGCATCCAGTCAAGGATCTCGCCAAACAAGGAGCGTTGGACGTGGTGGGCCAAGATGGGTCGGGCTAGAGCGGCTTGAGCGGCTGATTAGCCGGGGATTTTTTCGAGGCAATAGCCCAAGCCGCGCACGGTGGCGATGCGGATGGGGCCTTCCTCGATCTTTTTACGCAAGCGGTGGATGTAGACCTCAATGGCGTTGTTGCTGACCTCTTCACCCCATTCACACAGACGTTCAACCAGCTGATCTTTGCTCACCAAGCGCCCAGCGCGTTGCAGCAGGACTTCCAAGAGACTCAGTTCACGAGCGGACAAATCGATCATTTGATCGTTGATGTAGGCCACCCGACCCGTGGCGTCAAAAGTGAGTGGGCCATGCTTGATCAAGCTGCTGGCGGACCCGAGACCCCGACGGGTCAGGGCGCGCACGCGGGCTTCGAGTTCTTGCAGCGAGAACGGTTTGGCCATGTAGTCGTCGGCGCCGAGGTCGAGCCCCTTGACGCGTTGTTCGATGCTGTCGGCGGCTGTCAGGATCAAGACGGGGACGGCTGAGCCGCGCGCCCGCAATTTACGCAGCACCTCAAGGCCGTGCAGTTTGGGCAAACCCAAGTCAAGGATCAGCAGATCGAACTCGTGAGCCGCCAAAGCAGCGTCGGCTTCCGAGCCGTTGCCGACCCGGTCCACAGCGTAGCCAGCGCTGCGCAGGCTTCGCAACAGACCATCGGCCAGAACTTGGTCATCTTCGGCGATCAAAATGCGCATCGCGTTGTCTCCTTATGTTGCATGCACGGTCAAAGCGTAAGCTGTGGATTGTAGGAAGTGCGGATGCTTTCCGTTGTCTTTAGAAAATTTAAGGTGTGTATCGACGCGGCAAACACTGTACAAGCATCCAGTCTTTGCCATAATGCAACGATCATTTCCAGGAGATCCATGATGGAAGCCACCAACCGATCCACCCTCAGCACCGAAAAAGCCAAGGCCTTGCAAGCGGCTCTCAGCCAGATTGAAAAGCAGTTTGGCAAAGGCTCCATCATGCGTTTGGGTGAAGGCGAAGTGGTTGCCGACATTCAAGTGGTATCAACCGGGTCCTTGGGGCTTGATATTGCCCTCGGTGTGGGTGGCTTGCCACGGGGGCGGGTGGTCGAAATCTACGGTCCTGAGTCCTCGGGCAAAACCACGCTGACCTTGCAGGTGGCCGCTGAGATGCAAAAGCTCGGTGGCGTCTGCGCCTTCATCGACGCTGAACACGCGCTCGACGCGCAGTACGCCCAAAAACTGGGTGTCAATCTGCAAGATCTGCTGATCTCGCAGCCTGATACCGGCGAGCAAGCGCTGGAAATCGTCGATGCCTTGGTCCGCTCGGGCTCGGTCGATTTGGTGATCATCGACTCTGTGGCGGCTTTGACCCCTAAGGCCGAACTTGAAGGCGAGATGGGCGATTCGCTGCCGGGTTTGCAAGCGCGTCTCATGAGCCAGGCGCTGCGTAAGCTCACCGCGACCATCAAGAAGACCAACTGCATGGTGGTTTTCATCAATCAGATCCGCATGAAGATCGGCGTGATGTTTGGTAGCCCCGAGACCACCACCGGCGGCAATGCGCTCAAGTTTTACGCCTCGGTGCGTCTTGATATTCGCCGCGTGGGCAGCATCAAAAAAGGCGATGACGTCATCGGTAACGAAACTCGCGTCAAGGTGGTCAAGAACAAGGTGGCCCCGCCCTTCAAGACCGCCGATTTCGACATTCTTTATGGCGAAGGCATCAGCCGCGAGGGCGAAATCATCGACTTGGGCGTGATCGCCAAGGTGGTGGATAAGTCGGGGGCTTGGTACGCCTACAACGGCGAAAAGATCGGCCAAGGCAAGGACAACTCGCGTGAGTTCCTGCGCGAGAACCCGGCTTTGGCGCACGAGATCGAAAACAAGATCCGTGCCTCGCTGGGTGTTTCCGCTTTGCCAGCAGCAGGTGGTGCTGAGGCCGAGTGATGCGTGGCCTTGCGCGGCTGAACTTGGCGCGGCGGTGATGGCCAGCCCAGAGCTTTCTCTCAAGGGGCGTGCCTTGCGTTTGCTGGCCGGGCGGGAGTACTCGCGCCAAGCCTTGCAACGCAAACTCTTGCCGCACGCGCCCAGCGAAGACGCGCTGGAACAAGTGCTTGACGCGTTGACGGCTGCGGGCCTACTCAGTGAGGTCCGTTTCGTCGCTTCGGTGGTGCACCGCCAAGCACCGCGTTTTGGGGTGGCGCGCATCCGGCGCGATTTGCAGACCCAAGGCATTGATGCCGAAGACTGCGCCGAGGCCTTGGCTGATTTACGTCAGACTGAAGCCGTCCGGGCGCAGGCAGTGTGGCAACGCAAGTTTGGCGCTTTGCCCACCGATGCCCGTGAAATGGGCCGACAAGCACGCTTTTTGATGGGGCGAGGGTTCAGTGCTGAGGTGGTGTTTCGTCTGTTGCGCAGCACCGAGACCCTTGGCGTGTCAGATGCTGTGGACGACGAGGTCTGATCAGGTCCCGGCGTTTTGATCGGCGCGTTCGGCTTGCAGTTCGTGGCTCATTTGCTTCAGGCGGCTGTCGATGATGCTCAACTCGATGAAATCCGTGGCGCTCATGTGGGGCAAAGCACGGGCCCATTGTTGGGCCGCGCGCATCTTTTCCGTCGCGCCCCGGTGATCTCCTTCGTGCCAGCGGGCCTCAGCTTGGGCTCGCAGGCTTGACAGCATGAAACCCCGGCGTTCTTCCACTTGGGCCAAGGCCTGCCAAGCGGCTGCATCGGTGGTGTGTTCGGCCAACCAAAGACGCAACTCTTCGCTCAAGGGATTGAGCTGTGCCACGGGCCCTGGGGACACCAACAAGGCTTGGGCTTTCAGGAGCAGGGCTGGACGGCTCTGATCCGGACGCCAAAGGGCCATCGCGGCCTGAGCTTGGGCACCGCGTTGGTTTTCAATCAGGAGTTCAACGTGCAGATAGTCCAAGGCATGACCCACAGCGGCTTGTGCCACGGGATCGCTTTGGACGAGTTGGCGCGCTTGGGCGAGTGCGGTTTCAGCGGCCGCAAATTGGTGCTGTTTCATGGCCGCCATAGCGGCGCTGTAGGCCCGGGTGAGGGCGGCAGGGCCTGTTTCCTGCGCCACGGGTTGTTGCTCGATCAGGCGGTTTTGTTCATCGATGCGGGGGTCCATCAGCGCCTTGGCGCGGCCACGCATCAAGGCATGCAACCACATCGCTGAGGCGCCACCGGAGGTGGCCCCGAGGTGTTCGGTGGGGCCCAACCGGGCTCGAGCTTCGCCGATGCGCTCGGTCGTCAAGGGATGGGAGCGCAGATAGGGATACTGCTGGCTATCCACCAACCGCGAGGCATGCTGCAACTGATCGAACATGGCGGTCATGCCTTCGGGGGCAAAGCCAGCTTGGGTCAGGACACCAAAGCCAATGCGATCGGCCTCGCGTTCCATATCGCGTGAAAAGTTGAGCTGTCCCTGTGCCGCCGCAGCTTGCCCGCCCATGATCATGGCGTTGGCAGCGTTGGGTGAGCGCGTCACGGCCAGCAGTCCGAGAACGATGCTCAAGGCGCCGACCATGGAGCTGGTCTTACCCGCCCCCATCCGGCGCGCGATGTGGCGCTGGGTGACGTGCGAAAGCTCGTGGGCCAAGACCGAGGCCAACTCGTCGCGTGAAGCGGTCATGGCGATCAGACCCAAATGGACGCCGATATGACCGCCCGGTAGGGCGAAGGCGTTGACGCTGCGGTCGCGCACCAAAAAAGGGGTCCAAGCGTAGTGGGCATCCAGCTCAGGGGTGATCTCGCCGCGCGTTCGTGCCGCCATCAGCAAGGGCTGCCAGAGGCTATCGATGTAGTCCAGCAATTGGGGATCTTCGATGACATCGGCGTCGCGGTGCAACGCTTGCATGATCTGTTGGCCCAGTCGCGCTTCGCCGGCAACGCTCAGGTCTTCTGAGGCCGGATCTCCCAAGGCGGGTAGGTCGTTGTGCTGGGCCCAAGCGGTGGGCGTCCAAGCCATCAGCTGCGCACTGCACAGCAGTGCCACCAGCGCTTGGCGTGATGCATGGCGAAGGGTTGATCGACGGCGGTAGGGTGGATGGGCGGCAAACATGCGTCCTATGATGCCCGCTTTCGCAACTTGGATGAGGACCCCCGACGTGTTGACCCATTTTGATGCTCAAGGCCAAGCGCACATGGTCGATGTGGGTGAGAAGGCCCATACCCATCGTGTGGCGGTGGCCACGGGCTCTATCCGCATGCTGCCAGCCACGCTGGCGTTGATCGAGGCCGGTTCGGTCAAAAAGGGCGATGTGCTGGGTATTGCCCGCATCGCCGGCATCCAAGGCGCCAAACGCACAGCTGACTTGGTGCCACTGTGTCACCCCTTGGCGCTGACGCGTGTGGCTTTGGATTGGCGCATCGACGCTGCTGCCAGCACGGTGCATTGCCAAGCCACCGTCGAGACCCGAGGCCCCACCGGGGTGGAGATGGAAGCCCTGACCGCTGTGCAGGTGGCTTTGCTCACGGTCTACGACATGTGCAAGGCCGTGGATCGCGGCATGGTGATCACCGATGTGCAGGTGCAGGCCAAGCGCGGTGGCAAGTCAGGGGACTGGTCGCGAGGCGGCTTGCACCAAGAGATCTTGGGCGCGTAACCCCGGATCGGGGTCGCACTGGAAGGGTCTTGGCCCGCTGGCTGGTTCGGGGGCTTGTAGGCACGGGGCGAAAAACTCGGTCGAGGCCGGGTTATGAAATTCTTTCAGGCGCGCCGCGATGTGACGTGCTTTATCCCGTTCGCCCCGTCCGGCCCATGCTTGGGCGTAAGCCATCATCAGCCGGGTATCGATGAGGTGGAACAGCGGACGCTCAAAGGATGCAAAAACTTCCTCGGGCTGATCGGCCATGGTGACGTCAGCGTAGTCGGCGTGTTGACCAAAGAGCCAGCTGTGTTGGCCTTGCTCGATGCGTTCTTGCAGCGGGGCCACCCGACCGATGGCGAGCGAGGGTTCAAAGATGATGACCACAGCGTGGTAGGCGTAAGTGGCCCAGAGCGTGCCGACCAAGGCCAGTGCCCCCGCCCCTTGCAGTATCCAAGTTTTGCGGGATGTGGTCACTGTTGCCTTGGGTGTCGAACGCGACACGTTCAGGGTTTTGAGGTCGGCCAAGCCCGTGAGCCAGCCCAGCATCACGGCCATGGGCAGCAGGAAGTAGATGTACCAAAGGGGGTACTCCAGCATGCTGTGCACACCCACCAAGGCCAGCATGAACAAGGCGGTGCGGGCTGAGCGGGCGATGGTGTCATCGCTGTGGAACAAGGCTGAGCGAGCTTGCCAAAGCGCGCCCCCCAAAAGACCAAGGATCAACAGGGCCATCGGGATGCCGAACTCCGCCGCCAACTGCAAGGGCAGGTTGTGGCTGTGATCGAAGAAGGCAACGGGGCGATCCGGAAAAGGCGTCATTGTCCAGACGAAATTGAAGGCCCCTGCACCGGTGCCCGCCCATGGGTGGGCGGCGATCATCGCCAAAGTGTTCGACCAGATCTTGCCGCGCGAGCTGCTCGGGTCACCGTGCAGGGTCTTGTTGACCTGATCGTTGCCATAGAACGCATCGCCTGAGATCGCTGCCCAATGTTCCATGCCCCACCAGCCGAGCAAATAGATGGGCAGGGCCGCGATCAGCAGCCAGCGCACTGTGCGCGGCCAGCGGCGGTCGATCAAGCCCCAAAGGCTCAGCATCACCACCCCCACCGTGCCGGTGCGTGAGGCGGTGAGGACGACCGAGAAAAGGGTCAGCACCAGCAAGGCCGCGATCCAGCCGCTGGCCCAGCGTTGCACCACGCCCCACCACAGCAAGGCCACGCTGCCCCACAGCAGCAGCGTTGAGAGCTGATTGGGTTGGCGCACGTTGCCGATGGCACGGCCTGGTGTGGTGGGATAGGCGACGATATTGCCGTCAGCCCAAGAGGGCATGAAAACTTGAACCAAGCCGACGATCACACTGCCCAGCGCTGCGATCATCAGCGCGCGCATCAAGGGAGCGGCCAACAGCTCCTCAAAACCGAGCCGCACGGTACGGGCCGTGCCCCATGTCAACAGTCCGGCCAAAAGCAACGTGGCTGTGGGCACGATCCGTTGGCCCCATGGTGTGGGTGTGGTCAGGGAGAGTTGGGCCAAGATAAGGACGCCCCACATCAGCAAGGCTAAGCGGGTGCTTGAACCCGATGGGCCGGTGTCGATGGCCTCGGGATATCGGTGTGCCATGAGCCAGAGCCAGAGACCAAAGCCCGCAAAACAAAGAGCCTGACTGAGAAAAGTCGAGGTCGGTGGTGCGTTGGGCGCCAGCAAAAAGGGAAGGGCAACGGCCACGAGGGCCGTCCAGCTCAGGGCACTTGGAAGCTTCACCATCGACACAACCATCTCATGCTGAAAAGACAAACGCGGACTGGTTTGCACCAGCCCGCGCCGCAGAGCCTGTGAAAAAGCTACAGGCTTGGGGTTGACGGCATTATCCGATCAGCGGCAGACCGAAGGAAGATACTTGGGCAGCATGGTGCTCTTCGCTTTGCAATCCCAGACGATTGCAGCGGCCGGCACCGCACCACCGGCAAGAGCAGCCCCATTCAAACCAGCTGTCGGCACGAAGACCACAGTGTTCTTTCCGGCCGTCGCACCCGCAGCTGTCTGGTAGGTGATCGTAATTTCACCGTTGGTCGCATTGATTGCCACGGAAGCCACGTTGTTGGTGGCGCCCGGCGGGGTCCAACCCAGATCCAACGTACCTGCGCCATTCATGGCGTTTTCAGCCACGGCGGTCTTGGCACCGGAGGCCAAGCTCAGGCCTTCAGAAACCTTGGCGCGGACGGTGTAGTCCTGATAAGCGGGCAGAGCCACGGCAGCCAAAATACCGATGATGGCCACGACGATCATCAATTCGATGAGGGTAAAACCTTGTTGAACGCGTTTCATGAAGGACTCCTTGAGTGATGGGGGTGCCCAACTTAAAGCACAAGTCGTGCCAGCTTATTCATGCGTTCTCGGGGGCTGTCATCGTCCCCAAAGTGACCATTTGTGCACTTTTTGGGCGATCACAAGGGGGTTGTAGTGACAAAAAGCGTCACATGACTCGATTTATAGGCGGCAAGTGCTGGGTACGTAGGCGTTGTGTTGGGCGGTACTGACTTGGCATGTCCAAGCGATCCCTCCACCTGTTGTGCTGTTGCTGAGATTTTCGCCGCTACCACCCACAAGAGCACCGATGGTGGGTGTGAGAGCAAGGGTGATGCCCTTGGCGGCCGTGTTCATGACCACGGTAATCACACCGTTGGCATCGTTGCACTTCAGATCAGCGACGTTACCGCCTACGCCTAAGGTGGCGCCGGTGCAGTTGCCGCTCGCGAGCGGGGTGCCACCGCCGAGGGTGAAGATGTTTTCCGCCACCGTGACTTTGACGCCAGCGGCCAACCCGAGTCCCTCGGTGACCTTGGCACGCACGGTGTAGTCCTGATAAGCCGGCAGGGCCACGGCCGCCAAGATGCCGATGATGGCGACGACGATCATCAGCTCAATCAGTGTGAATCCGTGGGGAGTGCGGCGCATGCAAGTCTCCGACTGTGGTTTTTATCGAAGCTGCATTGTTTCTAAAAAGTAAATGTTGGGTGGCTTGTCTTAATAAATATCAAGAAGGATGTGTGACATCGTTGGCTCAGAAAAGGCGTGTGTGGCGACAAAAGGACACACCTTGGGCGGCTGACAGTCCGCGGCGAATAAAAAAGGCCCCCTTGCGGGAGCCTTTTTACAGCGTGTTTGAGCGCTTAGAGCGCCCAAGACAGCACGGACAAATTTACATGCCCATGTCCATGCCGCCCATGCCACCCATGCCGCCGCCCGGCATGGCCGGAGCGTCATCCTTGGGGGCTTCAGCGACCATGCACTCGGTGGTCAGCATCAGCGAAGCGACCGAAGCGGCGTTTTGCAGCGCGGTGCGCGTCACCTTGGTCGGGTCCAAGATGCCCATGTCGATCATGTCGCCATAGGTGTCGTTGGCGGCGTTGAAGCCGTAGTTGCCCGAACCGGCCAAGATGGCGTTCACGACCACGCTCGGTTCGCCACCGGCGTTGGCGACGATTTCGCGCAGCGGCGCTTCGATGGCCTTCAGGACCAGCTTGATGCCGGCGTCTTGGTCAGCGTTGTCGCCAGCGATGGCACCAGCAGCTTGACGGGCACGCAGCAGCGCCACGCCACCACCGGCCACGATGCCTTCTTCCACCGCAGCGCGGGTCGCGTGCAGGGCGTCTTCGACACGGGCCTTCTTTTCCTTCATTTCGATCTCGGTGGTCGCGCCCACCTTGATCACGGCCACACCGCCGGCCAGCTTGGCCACGCGTTCTTGCAGCTTTTCACGGTCGTAGTCGCTCGACGCTTCTTCGATCTGAATGCGGATTTGCTTGACGCGCGCTTCGATGATGTCGGCTGTGCCGTGGCCGTCGATGATGGTGGTGTTTTCCTTGCCCACTTCGACGCGCTTGGCTTGACCCAAGTCAGCCAGCGTGACCTTGTCGAGGGCCATGCCGACTTCTTCGGCGATGACCTTGCCGCCGGTCAGGATGGCGATGTCTTCCAGCATGGCCTTGCGGCGATCGCCGAAGCCCGGAGCCTTGACGGCCACGACCTTCAAGATGCCACGGATGGTGTTGACCACCAAGGTGGCCAGCGCTTCGCCGTCCACGTCTTCAGCAATGATCAGCAGCGGGCGGCCAGCCTTGGCCACTTGCTCCAGCGTGGGCAGCAGGTCACGGATGTTGGACACCTTCTTGTCGTACAGCAGCACGAAGGGGTTGTCCAGCAAAGCGGCTTGCTTTTCCGGGTTGTTGATGAAGTAGGGCGACAGGTAACCCCGGTCGAACTGCATGCCTTCGACGACGTCGAGTTCGTTGTTCAGGCTCTTGCCGTCTTCAACGGTGATGACGCCTTCTTTGCCAACCTTGTCCATCGCATTGGCGATGATTTGGCCGACGTCGGCATCGCTGTTGGCGGAAATGGTGCCGACTTGGGCAATTTCCTTCGACGTGGTGGTGGCCTTGGAGGCCTTCTTCAGTTCGATGACCAAAGCGGCGACAGCCTTGTCGATACCGCGCTTCAGGTCCATCGGGTTCATGCCGGCGGCCACGTACTTCATGCCTTCGCGCACGATGGCTTGAGCCAGCACGGTGGCGGTGGTGGTGCCGTCGCCAGCGTTGTCGCTGGTCTTGGAAGCGACTTCCTTGACCATCTGCGCGCCCATGTTCTGAAGCTTGTCCTTCAGTTCGATTTCCTTGGCGACCGACACGCCGTCCTTGGTCACGGTGGGGGCGCCGAACGACCGCTCCAGAACCACGTTACGACCCTTGGGGCCCAGGGTGACCTTGACCGCATTGGCCAAGATGTTCACGCCTTCGACCATGCGGTGACGGGCGTCTGCGCCGAAAATGACGTCTTTAGCTGCCATGTGAATGCTCCGAAATCTTGAAATTGAGGGGTTGAATTACTTGGCGACCACAGCGAAGAGGTCTTCTTCGCGCATCACCAACAGCTCTTCACCATCGACCTTGACTGCTTGGCCGCTGTACTTGCCAAACAGCACGCGATTACCCACAGCCACGTTCAGGGCGACGAATTCGCCCTTGTCATTGCGCTTGCCCGGACCGACCGCCAGCACTTCGCCTTGATCAGGCTTTTCGGCGGCGTTGTCGGGGATGATGATGCCCAAGGCGGTCTTGGTTTCTTGTTCGAGGCGCTTGACGATCACGCGATCATGCAGGGGACGAAGTTTCATGGAACCTCCAAATTCGGGATGGGTATGAACCCGGTTGAGTCGGGTATCGACTAACTCGACTAGCACTCGACACCATCGAGTGCTAACAGACCCAATTATAGGAACGCATCTCGCCTTTTCAAGGGCTGAGGTGATTCGAAGCTTGCAACGGGGTCACAACCGCGCCACACGGATCGAATTTGATGCAAAATAGAACGATCGTTCGTTTTATATCGGAAGACCCGTGGATCCCCTTCATCGACCCAAAGGCCGTCAGACCCGTGCATCGATCTTGGATGCTGCGTTGGGTTTGGCGGCGCATGTCGGTTTAGAAGGGCTATCCATTGGGGTGTTGGCCGAGATCCTCGGCATGAGCAAGTCAGGCGTCTTTGCCCACTTTGGCTCGCGCGAAGCGCTCCAGATCGCGGTGATTCAGACGTATCACCAACGCTTCGAAGCCGAAGTCTTTCGTCCGGCCATGCAACACCCTCGGGGTCTGCCACGCTTGATGGCGCTTTTGGACCATTGGGTGGCGCGGGTTTCGGTCGAAGTCGATGCCGGTTGCCTCTATATCAGTGGTGCCGTCGAGTTCGATGACCGGCCCGGTGCCGTGCGCGAGGCGCTGGTGGATATGGTGCGTGCTTGGCACGCGGCCATGCGCAAGGCCCTTGAGCTGGCTTGCGAGGCGGGCGATCTACGCCCCGACACCGATGTTGATCAAGTGCTTTTTGAGCTGCACGGACTCATCCTTGCGTTGCACCACGACGCACGTTTCCTGCGCAGCAGCCATGCGGTGGAGCGTGCCCGCAGCGGTTTTAAACATGTGTTGCAACGTTATGCCACCCAAACCCTTGTTTGGGCTTGAAGCTTCCCCAGCTGTTCCACGCGTTCCACGACCAAAACCAGGAGACTGTCATGCCCCGTTACGTGCCCCCTTTGCGTGATCTGCAATTCGTTTTGCACGAGTTGCTAGACGTGACCCCCGCTTTGCAAGCGCTCCCCGCACACGCCGATTTGGATGTTGAAACCATCAATGCGGTGTTGGAAGAAGGGGGCAAGTTCGCCGCTGAGGTGGTTTTCCCGCTCAACCAAAGCGGTGACGAGGCGGGTTGTCATTGGGACCGAGAGACGCATGCCGTGACGGCCCCAGCAGGCTTCAAAGCCGCCTACGCCCAGTACGTTGAAGGCGGTTGGCCGGCCTTAGCGGCGCATCCTGAATACGGCGGACAAGGCCTGCCGCACACCGTCAACCAGTGCATCTACGAGATGCTCAACAGCGCCAATCAAGCTTGGACGATGTATCCCGGGCTGTCACACGGTGCGTATGAATGTCTACACGCCCACGGCACGCCCGCGCAAAAAGCGCTCTATCTGCCCAAGCTCACCAGCGGCGAGTGGACCGGCACCATGTGCTTGACCGAGCCGCATTGCGGCACCGATCTGGGCTTGCTGCGGACCAAAGCCGTGCCGTGCGCCGACGAAGGTGCGCCCGCCGGCAGCTATCGCATCACGGGCGAAAAGATCTTTATCTCGGCCGGTGACCACGATCTGGCGGCCAACATCGTGCATTTGGTGTTGGCGCGCTTGCCGGATGCGCCGGCGGGGTCCAAAGGTATTTCACTCTTTGTGGTGCCGAAGTTTTTGACCGATGACACCGCCGCGGCTGCGGGCGGGATCGGTGCCAAGAACGGCATCTTCTGCGGTGGCCTGGAGCACAAGATGGGCATCCATGGCAACGCCACCGCCCGCATGGTGCTGGAAGACGCGCTGGGTACTTTGGTGGGGGAGCCGCACAAGGGTTTGCAGGCGATGTTCGTGATGATGAATGCCGCGCGCCTTGGTGTCGGTTGCCAATCGCTTGGCCTGACCGAAGTGGCCTATCAAAACGCGGTGGCCTACGCCCGCGACCGGCTCCAGATGCGCGCGCTCACCGGCCCGAAAGCACCGGACAAGCCCGCCGACCCGATCATCGTCCACCCCGATGTGCGCAAGATGCTGCTGACGGCCCGCGCTTGGGCCGAAGGCGGGCGGGCGCTGGCGATCCACACGACGCTGATGCTGGACCGCGAGCTGCATCACCCTGACGAGGCGGTGCGCCGCGAAGCCGCCGATGAAGTCGCGCTGCTCACGCCCATCGTCAAGGCGTTTTTGACCGACAACGCTTGGTCGGCCACCTCGGCGTGCATGCAGGTGTATGGCGGGCACGGCTACATCCGCGAGTGGGGCATGGAGCAGTTCGTGCGCGATGCGCGCATCAACATGATCTACGAGGGCACCAACACCATTCAGTCGCTCGATCTGCTCGGGCGCAAGGTGCTGGCGGACAACGGTGCCAAACTCAAGAAATTCGGTCGCAAAGTGGCCGCGTTCATCGAGGCCTACGGGGTGGACGAGTCGATGCAGGAGTTCATCAACCCGCTGGCTGATTTGGGCGACAAGGTCAACAAGCTCACCACCGAATTGGGTTTTCGGGCCTTCCAAAACCCCGATGAAGTGGGGGCCGCGGCGGTCGATTACCTGCGGGTTTGCGGGCACTTGGTCTTTGCCTACTTCTGGGCCCGCATGGCGCAGGTGGCTTTGTCGGCGCAGGCATTAAGCAAGCAAAGCGGTGCGCAAGCCGATCCGTTCTATACCGCCAAACTGGCCACAGCGCGCTTTTACTTTGCCAAACTGTTGCCCGAAACGGCCAGCTTGATCCGCACCGCCCGCAGTGGTGCCAAGCCGCTGATGGCGCTGGATGAAGCCTTGTTCTGAATCCGGTCCAAGATCCGAGCCAAGGAGAGAGACGATGAAAGCCTTTCTGATCGCTGCCCTGCTGGGAGCAGCCACACTGGCCCAAGCCCAAACCGGGATGGTTGCCACGACACCGGCCATAACACCGCTGACCCCGGTGGGGGCGTGGAAAACCATCGACGACGACGGCAAGACCGAGAAGTCGATGGTGCGCATCACCGAACGCGCCGGGGTGCTGACGGGGCATATCGAGCGTTTGCTGGCGCCGGGGGCGAATCGCGAAGCAACCTGCGACTTGTGCAATGACGAGCGCAAAAACATGCCCTTGATGGGCTTGACCATCTTGCGCGATATCCGTCGCAACGCGGATGACCCCACGCTTTGGGAGGGTGGCGACATCCTGGATCCCAAAAACGGCAAAACCTACAAGGTGCGCCTCAGGCCGGTGGACGGCGGGCGCAAACTGGACGTGCGGGGCTACATCGGCATGCCGATGCTGGGCCGGACTCAAACCTGGATTCGAGTGGAGTGATTCCCATGGCTTTCAATGTTCGCAAAGTCGCTGTGCTGGGTGCCGGCGTGATGGGGGCGCAGATTGCGGCCCATCTGGTCAACGTGCGGGTGCCGGTGGTGCTGTTTGATCTGCCCGCCAAGGAGGGGCCGAAAAACGGCATTGCCCTGCGCGCCATCGACAACCTGCGCAAGCTCAAACCTGCGCCGCTGGGGTTGGCGGAGGAGGCGGGGCGCATCGAGCCAGCCAACTACGACGACGATCTGGACCGCTTGGCTGAGTGTGATCTGGTGATCGAAGCGATTGCCGAGCGCATGGACTGGAAGTTGGCGCTCTACGCCAAGGTGGCCGACCACATCGCGCCGCACGCCATCGTGGCCTCCAATACCTCGGGGCTGTCGATCACTCAGCTGGGTGCGGGCTTGCCCGAGGCGCTGCGGGGGCGTTTTTGCGGCATCCACTTCTTCAACCCGCCACGCTACATGAGCTTGGTGGAGTTGATTCCGACGGCGAGCACCGTGCCGAGCATCTTGGATGCCCTGGAAAGCTTTGTCACCCGCACGCTCGGCAAAGGTGTGGTGCGGGCCAAGGACACGCCCAACTTCATCGCCAACCGCGTGGGCGTGGCGGGCATGCTGGCCACGATGATCGAGGCACAGAAGTTCGGTTTGTCCTTCGATGTGGTCGATGATCTGACCGGCAAAAAGCTTGGTCGGGCCAGCTCCGGCACTTTCCGCACCGCTGACGTGGTTGGGCTGGACACGATGGCGCACGTGATCCGCACGCTGCAAGACAACCTCTCGCCCGAGACCGATCCGTTCCACGCCATCTACGCCGTGCCAGCGGTGGTGACGCAGTTGATCGCTGCCGGGGCTTTGGGTCAAAAGAGCGGTGCGGGGTTCTATCGCAAGGTCGGGCGCGAGATCCAGCAGCTCGATGTGAATGACGTCAAGGCTGCCAGCAGCGCCAGCTACGTGGCCTCGGGCGCGCAGGCCGAGCCGATCATCGAGCGCATCTTGAAAAAACCCGCGCCGGAGCGGCTGCTGCTGCTGCGTGAATCGAGCCACCCACAAGCGCAGTTTTTGTGGGCCATCTTGCGCGACGGCTTCCATTACGCCGCGGTTCATCTGGCCGAGATCGCCGACAACGCCCGCGAGATCGACTTCGCCATGCGTTGGGGCTTTGGGTCCAAACAAGGGCCGTTTGAGCTTTGGCAGGAAGCCGGCTGGCAGCAAGTGGCGGGCTGGATCAGCGAAGACATCGCTGCCGGGCGGGCGTTGTGCGCTGCACCGTTGCCCGATTGGGTGTTTGACGGTCGCACTGGGGTGCACAGCCCACAGGGCTCATGGAGCGCGGCACGCCGCACCGAGGTGCAACCTTCCATGCTGCCGGTGTATGCGCGCCAGCTTTTTCCTGAGTCGGTGCTGGGCAGCGGCGCGGCCGAGGCCTTGCGCAGCGGCACGGAGCTGTTTCGCAACGAGGAGGTGCGGGTCTGGACCTTGGATGGCGAGGTGCTGATCGCCAGCATCACCGCCAAGCTGCATCTGATCAGCCCCACCGTGACAGCGGGCTTGTTGCACGCCATCGCGCTGGCTGAGGCCGAGTACGCCGGCTTGGTGATCTGGTCGCCCGACGATGTGTTCTCGGCCGGGGCCAATCTAGAAACGCTGATGCCGGTGTTCATGAAAAGCGGTGGCAAGGGCATCGCGCCTGAACAAAAGAAGTTGCAAGACTTGATGTTGCGTCTGCGTTACGCCAGTGTGCCGACGGTGGCTGCGGTGCGTGGGCTGGCGCTGGGCGGAGGCTGCGAGCTGGCGGTGCATTGCGCCCGGCGCGTGGTGGCGATGGAAAGCTACATGGGCTTGGTCGAGGTCGGCGTGGGGTTGATTCCTGGCGGGGGTGGCTTGACCGACATCGCGCGGCGGGCGGCCGAGGCTTCGGCGGGTGTGCCGGGGCTGGAGGCTTTTACCTTCCTCAAAGAAGGCTTTGCCGCAGCGGCCATGGCCAAGGTCGGCACCAGTGCGCTCGATAGCCGCAAGCTCGGTTACGTGCAAGAAAGCGATGTGATCGTGCCGCACAAGGACGAATTGCTTTTTGTCGCGTTGGGCCAAGTGCAGGCCATGGCGCAGAGCGGCTACCGCGCGCCTTACCGGGGCAGCTTCCCGGTGGTGGGGCGCTCAGGCATCGCCACCATCAAGACCATGCTGGTGGGCATGCGCGACGGCGGCTTCATCAGCGCGCACGACTTCCACATCGGTTGCGCCATTGCGGACGTGGTTTGTGGCGGTGAAGTCGATGCCGGCACGCTGGTGACCGAGGCGTATTTGATGGCGCTGGAGCGCAAGCACTTCTGTGCCCTGTTGGATCACCCGAAGACCCAAGAACGCATCATGGGCATGCTCTCCACCGGCAAGCCGGTGCGCAACTAAACGGATCCGGACCCCCTTGAAGGCAGCAACATGAGCACCAAGCAAATCCAAGAGGCCTACATCGTGGCCGCCACCCGCACCCCCATCGGCCGCTCGGTGCGGGGCTTTTTTCGCAACACCCGCCCCGAAGAGTTGCTGATGGCGGCGATACGCGGCGCCTTGGCCCAAGTGCCGGGGCTTGATCCGGCCGTCATCGAAGACGCGGTGGTCGGCTGCGCCATGCCTGAGGGCGAGCAGGGCTTCAACATCGCCCGCATCGGCGCGCTGCTGGCCGGCTTGCCGCACAGCGTGGGCGGGGTGACGGTGAACCGTTTTTGTGCCTCGGGCCTGACATCCATCCAGATGGCCGCGGATCGCATCCGCGTGGGTGAGGCCGACGTGATGATCGCTGGCGGGGTCGAGAGCATGAGCATGGTGCCCATGAGCGGCAACAAGCCGTCGTTCAGCCCGGCGATCTTCGAGCGCGACGAGAACATCGGCATCGCCTACGGCATGGGCCTGACCGCTGAAAAAGTGGCCCAGCAGTGGAAGGTCAGCCGCGAACGCCAAGACGCTTTTGCCTTGGCGTCGCATGAGAAAGCCCTCAAGGCGCAGCAAGCGGGCGAATTCAAGGATGAGATCACGCCGTTTGACGTGCTGGAGCGCAGTCCCGATCTGCTGACGGGTGAGCTGAACCTGCGCCGGCGCACGGTCAGCCTCGACGAAGGCCCACGCGCCGACACCAGCTTGGCGGGCTTGGCCAAGCTCAAGCCGGTGTTTGCGGCCAAGGGATCGGTAACAGCGGGTAACAGCTCCCAGACCAGTGACGGCGCGGGTTGCCTGATTCTGGTGAGCGAAAAAGCGCTGCGGCAGTTCAATCTGCAACCCTTGGCGCGCTTTGTCAGCTTTGCCAGCCGAGGCGTGCCGCCACAGATCATGGGCATCGGCCCCATCGAGGCGATTCCGGTGGCGCTGCGGCAGGCGGGGCTCGCTCTGGACGATCTCGATTGGATCGAGCTCAACGAAGCCTTTGCGGCGCAGTCCTTGGCGGTGATCGATACCGTGGGATTGAACCCCGCCAAAGTCAACCCGATGGGCGGGGCGATTGCCTTGGGACACCCCTTGGGGGCGACGGGGGCCATTCGAGCTGCGACGGTGATTCACGCCTTGCGGCGTCACCAGTTGCGTCACGGTCTTGTTACAATGTGTGTCGGAACAGGACAGGGAGCAGCTGGTATCTTCGAACGTCTCTGAAACGCAACATTAAAAAGGCCCCCCGTGACCATCAAGACAGCTTATTTGAACGGTGTGGCCACCTTAGAAATCGCCCGGCCCGAGAAGAAAAACGCCCTGACCTTGGCGATGTACGACGCCTTGGCTCAAGGGTTGGCGGCCGCCCAAGCGAACGACGCCGTGCGTGCGATTCTGATCACGGGGCAGCCCGGCATCTTCACCTCGGGCAACGATCTCGAAGACTTCATGGCTCGCCCCCCCCAAGGGCCCGAGTCGCCGGTGTACCGCTTCATGCAAGCGCTGATCGAGACCGACAAGCCGGTGATCGCTGCGGTCACGGGGGCGGCCATCGGCATCGGTACCACCCTGCTTTTGCATTGCGATTTCGTCTACGCCAGCGACGAAGCACGGCTGGCCCTGCCGTTTGTCTCGCTCGGTTTGGTGCCCGAGTTCGCTTCAAGCTTGCTCTTGGCGCAGCGCATCGGGGCTGGGCGAGCGGCTGAAAAGCTCCTGCTGGGTGACCCGTTCTCGGCGCCCGAAGCCCAAGAGCTGGGTTTGGTGAATGCGGTGTTGTCGCCCAACGAGGTGGTGCTGCACGCGCGCCGTGTGGCTGAGCGCTTCAACGCTTTGCCTTTGGCGGCTGTGCAAGCCAGCAAACGCCTGATGCGTGCGCCGCAGCGCCAAGCGGTGCAAGCCGCGTTGGCCGAAGAAGGGCGGGTCTTTGCGGAGCGTCTGCGCAGTCCCGAAGCACGGGAAGCTTTTCAAGCTTTTTTTGAGAAGCGTGCCCCCAACTTCTCGCACCTCGGTTAAGCGGTCAGAGACCCAAGATGGACCCCATCCCGATGCTTCCTCCTGAGGCTGCGGAGCCCCCCAACGCCGTGGTACACGCCACCGCGCGAGCGGTGCTGGCCCCGTTGCTGATGTGGCAAGCCGCTCAGGTGCGCCGACAAACACCGCGTTTGCCCGAGGCCGAAGGCGACCGCATTGGGGTGGCTGGGTCCGGCCCCGTGCAGCTGCGTTTGTTGGTGGTGGGGGATTCGACCGCTGCCGGCGTGGGCGTCGATCAGCAGTGTGATGCTTTGGCGGCGCTTTTGGCGCGTGAGTTGGTGCCCTACATGGGCGGAGCGGTGGCGTGGCAGTTGGTGGCTCGCACGGGCTTGTCGGCGCGTGGCACCCTGGCCTTGATGGCCGCGTCCAAATTGCAGCCCGCAGATGTGATGATCACCGCCCTCGGGATCAACGATGCTTTGGAGCAAGTCAGTCCGAGCCAGTGGTTGCGCTATTTGAACGCGATTCATCACCATGCCCGGGGGCGCGCTGGGGTGCGTCATACGGTGCATTGCGCACCGCCTCGGCTCGATTTACTGCCCTTCATGCCCTCGGCCATGCGTTGGGTGGTGGGCGGGGCGGCGGGTCTGCTTGATGAGGCCTTGCAAGATCATGTGCGCGGCGCGCGGCGTCGCAGCCGTTTTGTATTGCCTTTCGATCCACAGAAAGAAAACCTGTCCCAGTGGTTGGCTGCGGATGGTTTTCACCCCAACAAAGCCTTGTATGCACACTGGGCGGTGGCCTTGGCCGCGCATGTTCACGCCATGGTGACGCATGTGCCTGAGGCCCATGCAACGCGCCCAAGCGGATTCAGTGCTTTCGATACCTTGCGTTAATTGCGTCAAAGCATGCCCAAGTGTTGTTGTCGGCTTATCCGGCGTTCGGTCAAGCTGCAATCTTTCTGGCCCCAAGGTAGGATCAGTCCAAGGCCCCCCGTGGCTCGGCTTATCTTGCAAGGAGACAGACATGGCTTGGAAGCGCGTTGAGAATTACTGGCTCGGCTACAGCGTCGAGAAGAACCAGTTTTACCTGTACTACAAACTCTTCGATGACAAGCAGGTTCATCAGCTCTACCCTGGGCCTCAGGAGTTTTTAGCTTTGGCCGATATGTTCCGCAACGAGGAACACATCAACTACAACACCGAGGGGCGTTACTTCATCGCGGGAGCGGAACTGAACGAGCAGGTGGAACCCGGTCACTAAACGCTGTATTCACGCTGAGTTCGATCGGTATGATCAAAAGCCTGTGCTGCTTGCACGGGCTTTTTGGTTTTTGGAGCGAGTTGATGCTGAAGATGCAGTCCAGAAGAGCGCTGTTGCGGGGCCTGGGAGCCGTGGGCGTTGGGGCCTTGGGGTTGACCGATGGCTGGGCGCAGCCGGGGCGGGCCATGTCGCCACTCAAGGTCGGGTTTGTCTATCCGACCTTGATCAACAGTGCGGGGGCGACGTATCAGCATGATCAGGGCCGGCTCATCATGGAGCGCAATCTGGGTGATGCGGCGGTGCAGACCACGCACCTCGACAACATCGCTGAAGGGGTGACTGCCGAAAACGCCTTGCGTGATCTGGCCCGCCAAGGCCATCAGCTGATCTTTGCCACCAGTCCGGGCTATGTGGAGGCCACACTCAAGGTGGCGCGGGAGTTCCCAGCCGTCGCTTTCGAGCAATTCGGCGGGCCGTTCAAGTTGATCCCCAATGTCAGCAGCTACAACGCTCGACTGTACGAAGGCCGCTTTGTGGCCGGGGTGCTGGCCGGGCAAATGAGCAAGAGCGGGCGGATCGGGTATGTGGCGTCCTTGCCGCAGCCGGAGGTGATTCAGGGGATCAATGCGTTCACGCTGGGTTTTCGGCTGAGTCAGCCTCAAGGGCAGGTGCTGGTGCGCTGGACCAACGTGACCATGGACGCGGCCAAGGAGCGCGCTGCCGCCCAAGCTTTGCTGGATCAAGGCGTTGATATCTTGACCCTCCATGCGGGGACCACCGCGATGGCCGAGTTGGCCGAAGCCAAGGGCGTGCGCTTCATCAGCTATCACAGCGACATGCGTCATATCGCGCCTTCGATGCAACTCGGGGGGGTGATGCACCACTGGGGCAACTACTACACCGAGCAAGCCAAGGCGGTGCAAGCGGGTCGGTGGAAGTCGCAGGCGTTTTTTGGCGGTATCCGTGCTGGCGCGGTGCGCATGCTGCCGCTGTCGCCCGCCGTGCCACCCGAAGTGCAGCGCGTGGTGAAAGAGCGTGAGCGCTTCATTGCTGCCGGCAGTTTGCAACCGTTTGCCGGGCGCATCCTTGATCAAGACGGCAAGGTTCGCCAAGCCAGCGGGACGATGAAAGACGCTGATCTGCTCAAGATGGACTACTGGGTCCAAGGTGTCCAAGGTCCGCTCCCCCGCTGAACCTTGGCAACCCTGGGACCTGTTGGTCGTTGGGGGCGGCATCAATGGGGCGGGCATCGCCCGTGATGCTGCTGGCCGGGGCTGGCGGGTCTTGCTGGTTGAGCAAGACGACTTGGCGGCACACACCTCGTCCGCCTCGACCAAGCTGATCCATGGCGGCCTGCGTTACCTTGAGCATGGCGACTTTGGTTTGGTGCGCAAGGCGCTGGCCGAGCGCGAGCGCCTCTTGGCCAGTGCCCCGCATCTGATCCGGCCGCTGCGCTTGGTGATTCCCCACGACCCGGCGATGCGCCCGGCTTGGATGATCCGTCTGGGGCTTTGGTTTTACGACCATCTGGCACGGCGTGGGGCGCTGCCCCCTTGCCGTGGGCTGAATCTGCGCTTGGATGCTTTGGGCGGCATCCTGCGGCCCGAGCTGATCCGGGGCTTTGAGTATTCGGACGGCTGGACTGACGACGCCCGCCTCGTCTTGGCGGTGGCCATGGATGCGCGTGAGCGCGGCGCGGAGGTCCGCACGCGGGTGCGTTGCACCGCAGCAAGGCGGCGGCCCAGTGGGGCACTCGGCTGGGCGGTCGAGTTGCGTGATGCGGATGGGGATGTCCACACCGAGCAGGCCCGTGTCTTGGTCAATGCAGCGGGGCCTTGGGCGGCCGATTTTCTCGCGGGCCCGCTCAGCAAACCACCGTCACAGCGACTCCGGCGCGTGCGTGGCAGCCACATCGTGATTCGTCGGCGCATGCCCGACGCTCGCGCTTTGTTGCTGCAAGCTGCCGAGGGTCGGGTGCTGTTCATGATCCCCTACGAGGGCGATTTCACCTTGATCGGCACCACCGAAGTCGAGGTGACTGAGGCCCTTCGTCACGAAGTGGCCAGCGCCGAAGAGATCGCTTATCTCTGTGCCCAAACGGCCGTGTGGCTGCGTGAGCCGGTGCGACCTGAAGAGGTGGTTTGGCATTACGCCGGTGTGCGGCCGCTGCTGGATGATGGCGAAGCGGGTGGGGCCAGCGCGTTGACGCGCGATTACCGGCTGGATCTGAGCGCCCCAGACGGTGCACCCTTGCTCACCGTCTGGGGCGGCAAGCTCACGACCTTTCGCTGTTTGGCCGAGGAGGCGGTGGACAAGCTCGGACCTGTGCTGGGCGACCCTCGTCCGGCTTGGACCGCGCGCGCCAAGCTCCTAGGGGCCGAAACCGAGAGGGATGCTGCCATCGCGCCGTGGTTGCCCCCAGCACTGAGGCAGCGGCTCGCCAGCACCTACGGCAGCCGCTTGGCAACGCTGTTGGGCTCAGCGAGTGGTCTCGAAGACTTGGGCGTGGAAGTCGCTCCCGGGTTGTTTGAGCGCGAATTGCACTACCTGATGCAAGAAACTTGGGCTCGGTGCGCCGAGGATGTACTCTGGCGGCGCACCAAGCTGGGACTGCACTTGTCCGCTCCAGAGCGCGAGCAAGTCGCGCTCTGGTTTCAGCGGTTTTCCTCGTGACGATGCTTGCGTTCTTCTTTGGGGGCTTCTTGGGCGGCGGGTTGGGCCGCAGGGGTGGCGGGTGTGGCTGCGGGTGCTTGCATCACCGGGCGTGCGGGGGAAGGGCCTTGGATGGCGGGTAATGCCGGGGCTAAAGGTGCTGCAGGTGCCATCACTGGGCGTGCCGGTTGAACGACTTGAGTCGGTTGAGCCTGCTGGATCGGCAAAGCGGGCTGAATTTGTGGCACATCGCGCGTGGGGTGCTCTTGCCGAAGGGGTATCGGCGGCCGTTGCGGGGCCACCACGGCCGGGGGATCCATGGCGGCCGGGGCTTGCAGACCCGGCGCGAGTCGGATGCCGTCAGCACGGATGTCATGGTTGCTTGGGCGATCATGGCGTCGATCGTCACGGCCCTGCTCACGGCCGGCTTCCCGAGGGTCGATCGGTTGGGGGTTGGCCGTGATGATGGGCTGTGCCGTCGGCCCGATGCGCGTCGGGGCGAGGATCCGAGGCTCTTCCTGCCGAGGTTGATGCGGATAGCGGCGTTCGCCCTGCTGGGTTCGCTGCGGCAGGATGACGGTTTGATAGCGTTCGTTGGGTCGCAACGGGGTCCAGAAATAACCTGGGGCGAATTCCGCCTGCCGCGCGTAACGATAACTGCTTGGAGGGGGTTCTTGGGACCAAGTCACCATGGCCGGAGCGTAGAACACCGGGCGTGTGACGTCATCCGGCAGCCAGCCCCAGCGACCGTGGTCTTCGATCCATCGACCGTAATGCGATGTGGCAAACCCCCATGGGGCGGCATCAATCCACGTCCAGCCCCACGGTGAGACCCAAGCCCAGCGTCCTTGGCTGTAGGGCGCCCAAGCCGCGCTCACGCGATCAGGGAACCATGCCATGCCCCATTCACGGGTGGGTTTCCAGCGGCCGTAGCGCTCAAGGTCTTCAAAACCGGTGGTGTCGGAGGAGACAAAGCGAGGTGGGCCGGGGAGATCGTCTTGCATGGCCCAGCGGGCGAAGGCATCTTGGCGCGGACTGACGCGACGCCAGTCGCCATCGGACTGCCATTGCACGGTTTGGCCGGCGCGAAGGGTGAGTGAGCTATCGGGTTGTTCCAAAGTCACTGAACCCGTCTCGACGCTGATGATCGGGTCTTGCCCCGGATCCCAATCCACCCGGAAGAGTCCCCGACCTTTCGGGCGAATACGTGAGCTGTCCACGCGAATCTCCATCTCCCGGGCATCGTCGCTTTCGGGCATCAGCACAGCCACGGTGCCGTGGCGTAGGTCGATGCGGACATCGTGGCGATCCAGCTCCAAGATACGCAGCTCTGTGCGGGCATCCAAGCGTAAACGCACCGGGCCGACACTGATTTCAGCGGACGATCCATCTTCGGTGACCAGACTTTGTCCCCGCGTGATGGGCCAGTTGAGGGGTTGGGCGATCGCTTCGGCGTCGGGGTAACCGGGCTCGGGCGGCAGATAAAGCGTGGCCTCACCTTGGACACGAGCCACCCGTCCGACGCGCGAAGGGGCGTCTTGCGGATCCGCAACGGCGGCCATGCCTAGGCCGAGCCCAAGAACCAAAGCGCCGACCGCGAACCAGCGCTTGGTGGGCTGAGCGGCGGGCGAGAGCGGGGGCAAAACCATGACAGAACCCTTCTTCGGTGCTATGCGGGGCAGGTCCCAACGCATGTTGGATGTGTGAGATGAGAGCATCATTTTTGCAGGGATCTGAGCCCGTGGGCACCCATTGTGGGGGGGGCAAGACAGTCAGGTCCAGGACCTTTCAAGCCCTAAGTCGTTGATTTGATTAGATTTTCATCTATATGTTTCTTGCCGATACAATTTTTCTAGGCTACATTGGCGGGCTGTTTCAAATCGTGGGGTTCTGTGCGCGTGTTTTGCTTGGTAATAAGACCTGCCCTTTCTTGGGCGGGCGGGGTTGAAACGGCATGACTCTCCCCACGATGGCGTCTCCGGCGCAGCACAAAACAGTGCTCCTTGATGAGGCAGTGGATGCCTTGGTGCATGACCCCGATGGGGTCTATGTGGACGGGACCTTCGGTCGCGGTGGGCATTCGCGGCTGATTTTGTCGCGGCTTTCCCCCCGAGGGCGTCTGATCGCGATTGACCGTGATCCGGAGGCCGTGGCGCATGCGTTGACCGGCGCTGAACGCATCGACGATCCGCGTTTTTCGATCACCCATGCTCGCTTCGCCCAGATGAGCGAAGTCTTGGCCGATGTCGGGGTGGCCGCGGTCGATGGTGTGTTGCTGGATCTGGGCGTTTCTTCACCGCAGATCGACACTGCTGAACGGGGTTTTAGTTTCCGCCGCGATGGTCCGCTGGACATGCGCATGGACCCGACGCGCGGCCAAAGTGCGGCTGACTTTCTCGCCAAAGCCCCTGAAGCACGCATTGCCGAAGTGGTGCGCGACTTTGGCGAGGAACGGTTTGCCTCGGCCATCGCCAAAGCGCTGATCGCTCGGCGCGAAACGGGGGTGCCGGTGCTGCGTACCCTTGATCTGGCCCAGATCGTGGCGCGGGTGGTCAAGACGCGTGAACGTGGTCAAGACCCCGCAACACGCACCTTCCAAGCCTTGCGTATCTTGGTCAACGGTGAGCTTGACGAGGTTGAGCAAGGCTTGAGAGCGGCCTTGGCGCATTTGCGGACCTCGACCGGCCGTTTGGCCGTCATCAGTTTCCATTCGCTCGAAGACCGGATCGTCAAAACCTTCATTGCCCGCCACGGGCGCGGTGAGGTGGATCGGCGTGCGCCCATGGCCGAGCCGGCTCCAGCGCGACTCCAAGCCTTGGCCCGCTTGAAACCCGGTGACGCGGAGGTCAGCGCCAATCCGCGGTCGCGCTCTGCCGTGCTGCGCGTGGCTGAACGGACCGCTGTGCCCCTGCGACCTCAGGAGATGGCATGACCACCCGTTTGAATTTGCTGCTCTTGTTGGCCTTGATCATCAGTGCGGTGTACTTGGTGCGCACGTCTTACGAATCCCGCCGGGTTTTTGTGGCCTTGGAGCATGAGCATGTCGAGGCGCGGTTGCTGGCCAGCGAAGATGAGCGGCTGCAAGTCGAGCAGCGCGCTCAGGCCACGCATTTGCGGGTCGATCGTTTGGCCCGTGAACAGTTGCAGATGCGTACAGCGACCCCTGCCGTGACTCAATATGTCGATGACCGCACTTTGCGGGCGATCCCTGTGGTGCGCTCGTCCTCTGCGCCCGCATCGGCGGTGGGTGAGGTTCGTCGGTGATGAAGGGTTTGGATTTTCTGCGCCCGTTGAGGGCGCGTCGCCATGGGGTACGGGGCGGCACCCCTTCGGTGTCAGCCGCCTCGGCGGTGCGTTATGCCACCAGCCCGTTGTTGGCTACCAAAACGCCGCTGTGGCGTTCCCGCTTGCTGGTGCTGGCGTTTGGTCTTGGCTTCATGGGGCTGATTGGTCGGGCGATTTTCATCCAGGCCATCGGCACCGAGTTCTATCTCAAGCAAGGCGAAAGCCGCTACGTGCGCACCTTCACCCTGCCGGCGCGACGGGGTCGGATCACCGACCGCAACGGTCAGATCTTGGCCGCCAGCGTGCCGTCGCCGTCGATCTGGGCCATTCCGCGCGATGTCCAGGCCACGCCCGATCAAATCCGAGCCCTGTCGGCCTTGCTGGGCATGACGCCGCGTGAACTCAGCGGTCGGCTCGACGAGAACCAGAACTTTGTCTGGCTGCGCCGCCAAGTCGATACCGATGTGGCCCTTCAGATCAAGGCGTTGGGGATCAAGGGCGTTCATCAGGAGCGCGAGTACCGACGCCACTACCCCGAAGGTGAGGCGGCCGCCCATGTGGTGGGCTTTACCAACGTCGAGGACAAAGGCCAAGAAGGCATGGAGCTGTCGTTCCAGAAGGTCCTGCAAGGGACCAACGGTTCGCGCAGTGTGGTGCGCGACCGGCTGGGGCGCATCGTGGAAGACGTCGGTGACAAGCTGGAGCCCAACGACGGCAAAGACATCGCTCTTTCGCTGGATTCCAAAATCCAGTTCTTCGCCTATCAGCGCATCCGCGACGCCGTGGCTGAAAACCATGCCAAAGCAGGCAGCGTGGTGGTGCTGGATGTGCGCACGGGCGAAGTGCTGGCGCTGACCAATTTCCCGAGCTACACGCCGGAAGATCGTCACGGTCTGACCGGGGGGCAGCTGCGCAATCGCACCCTCACCGACACCTTTGAGCCCGGCTCCACCATGAAGCCTTTTGTGGTGGCTTTGGCCCTGCAAACCGGGCGGGTGCGGCCTGACTCCATGATCCAGACCGCCCCGGGCCGGATTCAAGTCACGGGCTCCACCATCAGCGATGCCCATCCGCATGGACTGCTGAGCGTCGAGCAGGTGATTCAGAAGTCGAGCAACGTCGGTGTGGTCAAGATCGCCATGCAGATGCAACCGCGCGAGATGTGGGAGATGTTCTCCGCCGTGGGTTTGGGGCAAAAGCCGCCGTTGAATTTCCCCGGCGTGGTCTCGGGCCGCTTGCGGCCCTTCAAGAACTGGCGGCCGATTGAGCAAGCGACCATGAGCTACGGCTATGGTTTGTCGGCCTCGCTGTTCCAACTTGCTCGGGCTTACATGGTCTTTGCCCGTGAGGGCGATCTGCCGCCGGTGACCTTGCTCAAGACCGATCAGCCTCCTCAGGGGGCTCCGGTGATCTCGCCTGAAGTGGCGCATGCCGTGCGCAAGATGCTGGCCATGGCGGCGGGTGATGGTGGCACGGCACCCAAGGCGCAAGTGCCGGGCTATTCGGTCGGGGGCAAAACGGGTACGGCGCACAAGCAAGAAGGCGGCGGCTACGCCGGGAGCAAGTACCGTGCTTGGTTCGTGGGTATGGCGCCGGTGTCGGACCCGCGTGTGATCGTGGCGGTGATGGTCGATGAACCCACGGCCGGCAAGCACTTCGGCGGCGATGTCGCTGCGCCGGTGTTCAGCGACGTGGTCAAGCAGACCTTGCGCATGATGAGCGTGCCCCCCGATCTGGAAGTGAAATCGCAGCTCGTGGTTCACCAGCCTGTTCAAGCTGTTCTGGAGTCCTTCTGATGGGTATCTCTTTGACCTCCTTGGCCGCACCCGATGCAGCGGCTTGGTTGACCGAGCGCGTCACGGGCACCTTGCGCACCGACAGCCGCCACGTGCAGCCGGGTGACGCCTTTGTGGCTTGGCCGGGCCATGTGCGCGATGGTCGGGATTTTGTCGCGGATGTGTTGGCACGCGGTGCCTCGGCCTGTTTGATCGAAGCCGAGGGGGCGCCCGCTTTTGGCTTTGACGACCCGCGCATCGCCCAAGTCGTCGGGCTCAAGGGCGCGACCGGGGCCATCGCGGATCAGTTTTTCAACCATCCCAGCCAGCGGCTGAGCGTGGTCGCCACCACCGGCACCAACGGCAAAACCTCCACCGCTTGGTGGATGGCGCAGGCCTTGAGGGGCTTGGGCCAGCGCTGCGGGCTGATTGGCACCTTGGGGGTGGGCGAGCCGCCACCGGGCGAGGTGATCGCCACGGGCTTGACCACGCCGGACCCGGTGGTGTTGCACGCCGCGCTGCATCGTTTTGCGGCGCAAGGCTTTGCGGCGACCGCCATCGAGGCGTCTTCCATCGGCATCGAGGAAGAGCGCTTGAACGCGGTGCAAGTTCGGGTGGCGCTGTTCACCAACTTCACCCCCGATCACCTCGACTACCACGCCACCATGGTGGCGTATTGGGCCGCCAAGCGGCGGCTCTTTGGCTGGCCAGGGCTGCAAGCGGCGGTGATCAACATCGATGACCCTCACGGAGCCTTGCTCGCCCAAGAGCAGCTGGGCTGCGCGATCTGGACCTATGCCGTCGATCAACCGGCCCGGTTGCGCGCCACCGACGTGACGTATACCGACGGCGGGCTGAGTTTTGGCGTGCTTGAAACCCTGCCCAGCGGCGGCACGGACCTTGTGCCGATGCACACCCGCTTGATTGGGGCCTTCAACGTGGCCAACGTGTTGGCGGTGATCGGTGGCTTGCGGGCGTTGGGCGTGCCCTTGGCGCAGGCCTGTGCCCACGTGGCGCATGTCACGCCTGTGCCGGGCCGCATGCAGCGCGTGCAGCCCGGCACGGGCCCGATGAACACGGTGCTGCCGCAGGTGGTGGTCGATTACGCCCACACGCCCGACGCGCTCGATAAAGCGTTGCAAGCGTTGCGGCCTTTTGCTGAGGCTCGGGGCGGGCGGCTTTGGTGCGTGTTTGGCTGCGGCGGTAACCGTGACACCACCAAGCGCCCGGTGATGGGTGCTTTGGCGACCCGGCTGGCCGATCAGGTGGTGCTGACCAGCGACAACCCGCGCCACGAGTCGCCCGACGCGATCCTTGATCAGATCGAAGCTGGTTGCGGCCCACAGCGGCCCGCGCATGTGCGCCGCCTCAGCGACCGCCGTGCGGCGATTGCACTTGCGCTGGCCGAGGCGGCACCCGCCGATGTCTTGCTGATTGCCGGCAAAGGCCACGAGGATTACCAAGAGGTGGCCGGGCAGCGCCAGCCGTTCTCGGACATCGACGAAGCGGCTCGCGCTTTGCAGGCTTGGCGTGAACCCATGTTCACCTTGGCCGAAGCCCAAGCCTTGATCCCTGGCTCGGTGCTGGTGGCGGCCCACCCGGGCGCGGCCCAGAGCGTGGTTTTGCGGGTCCACACCGACACCCGCAGCTTGAAGGCGGGTGATTTGTTTGTGGCGCTGCGCGGCGAGCGCTGGGACGCGCACGACTTTTTGGTCACGGCGCGCGAAGCGGGGGCGGCAGCGGCTTTGGCCGAGCGCGGGCTGGCCGAGGCCGGCTTATCGGGCCTGTTGGTACCCGACAGCCTCAAGGCTTTGCAAACCTTGGCCACCGCGTGGCGAGCGCGTTTTGCCATCCCGCTGATCGCGGTCACCGGCAGCAACGGCAAGACCACGGTGACGCAGATGATCGCTTCGATCCTGCGCGCTTGGGCCGGCGAGGCCGCCTTGGCGACCAGCGGCAACTTGAACAATCACATCGGCGTGCCGCTGACCTTGCTGCGCTTGCGGCCCAGCCACCGCGTGGCGGTGGTCGAGTTGGGCATGAACCATCCGGGTGAAATCGCCGAGCTGGCCGCCATGGCGCAGCCGACCGTGGCCTTGGTGAACAACGCTCAGCGCGAGCATCAAGAGTTCATGAAGACGGTGGCGGCCGTGGCCGAGGAAAACGGCGCGGTGTTGCAGGCTTTGCCGGCTGACGGCGTGGCGGTGTTCCCGGCGGGGGATGCCTTCACGCCGCTTTGGCAAGCGTTGGCCGGGCCTCGGCGGATCGCTTGTTTTGGTTTGGATCCTGCGGCCAGCGCAGCCTCGTCGGCGCAATGGCAGGGCACGCACTGGCGCGTTCAAATGGGGTTGTTGGATTGGCGCCTGCACGTGGCGGGGCTGCACAACGTGCGCAACGCCTTGGCAGCAGCCACTTGCGCCTTGGCGGCGGGTGCGCCGGCCTCAGCGGTGATGGTCGGGCTCGATGCGTTTGAGCCCGTCAAAGGCCGCTCGCAGTTGTCGCAGTTGCGCTTGCCAACCTCCGCCGAGATGACCCAAGAGCGGACCCAAGAGCGGGTGATCACCCTGATCGACGACACCTACAACGCCAATCCGGATTCGGTGCGCGCGGCCATCGACGTGCTGGCCGCGCTGCCCGGGCCGCGTTGGTTGCTGCTGGGCGATATGGGTGAGGTGGGGGATCAAGGCCCGGCGTTCCATGCCGAAATCGGCGCGTATGCACGCGCTTGCGGCATCGAGCAGCTCTGGACCGCCGGAACTTTGGCGCAGGCCAGCGCCGAGGCCTTTGGCGCGGCGGCACGACACCATGCCGACACCGTTGCTTTGGTGGGCGCTTTGCGCGCTGTCCCGACACATTCGTTACCCCTTGCTAGCGCGGTGCTGGTCAAGGGCTCCCGATTCATGAAGATGGAACAAGCCGTGGCGGCGTTGCGCGACCACGGCGCAGAAGGAAGCGTTCATGCTGGTTAGTCTGGCCCTGTGGTTGCAGGCGCATTACCCCGAGCAATTGGGGTTCTTGCGTGTTTTTCAGTACATCACCTTCCGGGCGGTGATGTCGGCCATGACGGCCTTGTTGTTGGGTCTGGCCTTTGGCCCAAGTGTGATTCGGCGCTTGGCCGCCCTCAAAATCGGCCAGCCGGTGCGCGAGTACGGCATGCAGTCGCATCTGGTCAAAACGGGCACGCCCACCATGGGCGGCGTGCTGATTTTGCTGTCAATCGCCATCTCAACTTTGCTTTGGTTTGATTGGTCGAATCGCTTTGTCTGGGTGGTGATGCTGGTGACCTTCGGCTTTGGCGCCATCGGCTGGGTCGATGACTGGCGCAAGGTGGTGGACAAAAACCCTGAAGGCATGGCTTCGCGCGAGAAGTTCTTCTGGCAGTCGCTCATCGGTCTGGTGGCTGCGCTCTACCTCGCTTTCAGCGTTTCGGAAACGTCCAACATGCGGGTGATGGATTTGTTCTTCCGCTGGGTGATGTCGGGCTTTTCAAATGAGCTGCCCCCCAAGGCCGACTTGATCGTGCCGTTTTTCAAGACGGTGAGCTATCCGCTGGGTGTGTTCGGCTTCATCTTCATGACGTACTTCGTCATCGTTGGGGCCAGCAACGCGGTCAACTTGACTGACGGTTTGGATGGTCTGGCGATCATGCCGGTGGTGTTGGTCGGGGCCGCGCTGGGGCTCTTTGCCTACGTCACGGGTCACGCGGTTTACGCCAAATACTTGTTCCTACCGCATATCCCGGGAGCGGGCGAGTTGCTGATTTTCTGCACCGCCATGGCCGGGGCGGGCTTGGCTTTTCTGTGGTTCAACGCCTATCCCGCGCAGGTCTTTATGGGCGATGTCGGCGCTTTGGCGCTGGGCGGAGCCTTGGGCACCGTGGCGGTGATCGTGCGCCAAGAGATCGTGCTGGGCATCATGGGCGGCATTTTTGTGGTCGAAGCGCTGTCGGTGATGGTGCAGGTGATCTACTTCAAGTACACCAAGAAGCGTTACGGTCAAGGCAAGCGCATCTTCCTGATGGCGCCCCTGCACCACCACTACGAGAAAAAAGGCTGGGAAGAAACCCAAGTCGTGGTGCGTTTTTGGATCATCACCATGCTGCTTTGTTTCGTGGGCTTGTCCACGCTCAAGCTGCGTTAACCCTCGACACGGATCAAGAGAAATGCAGGGCATGCAAGGACAGTCGGTGTTGATTTTGGGGCTGGGCGATTCGGGCCTGGCGATGGCGCGCTGGGCTGCGCGTTGTGGGGCGGCGCGCATCGTGGTGGCGGACAGCCGCGCGCAGCCGCCGCGCGCGGCGCAGCTCAAGGCCGAGGTGCCCTTGGCCGAGTCGGTCTGTGGGTTCGATCCAGCCCTGCTCGATGGGATGACGCGGGTTTTCAAAAGCCCCGGCCTTTCGCCGCTTGATCCGGCGTTGGCGCCTTTGCTCGCGCAGGTCCAAGTGCTGGGTCTGCCGGTGGCGGGTGAGTTGGGTCTTTACGCCCAAGCCTTGGCCGATCTGAAAGCCGAGCGTGCTTATGCCCCCAAGGTGCTGGCGATCACCGGCACCAACGGCAAGACCACCACCACGTCGCTGACGGCGCTCTTGGTGGAGCGTTGCGGTCACAGCGTGGGCTTGGCCGGCAACATCGGCCCGACTTTGCTCGATACCTTGTCGCAAGCGCTCGACAACGACCGGCTGCCGGATGTCTGGGTGCTGGAGTTGTCGAGCTTTCAACTCGATGGGGTAGAGGGTTTTGAGCCCACGGCGGCGGCGGTGCTCAATGTCACCCAAGACCATTTGGACTGGCATGGCTCGATGGCCGCTTATGCGGCGGCCAAGGCGGGTATTTTTGGGCCGGGGACGGTGCAGATCTTGAACCGCGACGAGGCCCCGACATGGGCCATGGCGCGCTCGACCGCCGTGGGTTTTAGCTTGGGCGTGCCGCAGCGTGTGGGCGATTGGGGCTTGAGCGAAGACAACGGCATGACGTGGCTGGTGCGCGCGGGGGCGGCCGAGGATGAGCCGCAGGCTTCTTCGCGGCGACGTCGGGCTGCTGAGCCCAGCGCCGCGCTGGTGTTGCAACGCTTGATGCCGGCCGACGCCTTGCGCATTCGGGGGCGGCACAACGCGGCCAATGCCTTGGCGGCGCTGGCGCTGACCACCGCCGCCGGCTTGCCGCTGGCCCCGATGCTGCACGGTCTGCGGGAGTACACCGGCGAGCCGCATCGCGTGCAGTGCGTGGGCGTGCTCGACGGCGTCGAGCTGTACGACGACAGCAAAGGCACCAATGTCGGCGCCACCGTGGCGGCGCTGAATGGTTTGGGCGCCGACAAGGCGCCGGGGCAGTTGGTGGTGATTTTGGGCGGTGATGGCAAGGGCCAAGACTTTGCACCGCTCTTGGAGCCGATTCGCCGCCATGCCCGCGCCGTGGCCCTGATCGGGCGTGATGCGGGCTTGATCGAAGCGGCGCTGATGACTGCCAATCTCCCGCTCAAACACCACCTGAGCCTTGAAGCCGCCACCCGCTGGGGCTTTGAGCAGGCTCGCTCGGGCGACGCGCTGTTGTTGTCACCGGCCTGTGCCAGCTTGGACATGTTCCGCAACTATGCGCACCGCGCCGAGGTGTTTGTGGCCACCACCCAAGCCTTGGCCGCCGAGCGCGGAGCGTGGACCGCATGAAAACTTGGTTTGCATCCCTGTGGGCGCGTCGGCCGACTTGGCTGGCGGAGGCTTCCCAAGGCGAGGCGGCTTGGCCGGGCGCGCCGCTCGATACCCCTTCGCGCTGGGTCGGTTTCGACATGGCCCTGACGTGGGTGATTGTTGGTTTGCTGGCGCTGGGTTTGGTGATGGTCTATTCGGCCTCGATCCAGCTGCCGGACAACCCGCGTTTTGCGCTCTATGCGCCGACGCACTTCTTCACGCGCCACTTGGTGTCGATCGCTTTGGCTTGTATCGGCTCAGGGGTGGTGTTGGCCACACCGATCAAGTTCTGGGAACGCTGGGCCCCGTGGATATTCGTCGCTTCCTTGGTGCTGCTGGTGCTGGTGCTGTTGCCCTTCATCGGCAAAGTGGTGAACAAGTCGCGGCGCTGGATCCCCTTGGGCATCATGAACTTTCAGCCCAGCGAATTCGTCAAGCTGGCCATCGTGCTCTACGCCGCCAACTACATGGTGCGCAAGATGGACTTGAAGGAAAACTTCATGCGTGCGGTGGCTCCGATGGCCGTGGCTCTCGGTGTCGCCGGGGTGCTGTTGTTGGCCGAGCCCGACATGGGGGCCTTCATCGTCATCGCCATGATCGCCATGGGGGTGCTCTTTTTGGGCGGGGTGAACGGGCGCATGTTCTTGATGACCACGGCGGTGCTGGTGGGTGCTTTTGTGCTGATCATCACTTTCAGCGAAGTGCGCCGCGAGCGCATCTTTGCCTACCTCAATCCGTGGGACGAAAAGTACGCGCAGGGCAAGGGCTATCAGTTGACCCATTCGCTGATCGCCTTTGGTCGGGGCGAGGTCTTTGGCCAAGGGCTGGGGGCGTCGGTCGAGAAATTGCATTACCTGCCTGAAGCGCACACCGACTTCCTGCTGGCGGTGATCGGCGAAGAGCTGGGCTTGGTGGGTGTGCTGGCGGTGATCTTGGCGTTTTTTTGGATGGTGCGGCGCATCTTTGTCATCGGTCGCCAAGCCATCGCGCTGGACCGGGTGTTTGCTGGCCTCACGGCCCAAGGCATTGGCCTGTGGATGGGCGGGCAGGCCTTCATCAACATGGGCGTGAATCTGGGTGTGCTGCCCACCAAGGGCTTGACCTTGCCGCTGATGAGTTACGGCGGCTCGGCCATTGCGGTGAGTTGCGTGGCGCTGGCGATGGTGCTGCGCATTGACATGGAAAACCGCGACATGATGCGCGGGAGGTTGCCGTGATGGTGGGTTCTTCCAAGCCTCATCTGATCATCATGGCGGCCGGCACCGGCGGCCATGTCATGCCGGGTTTGGCGGTGGCGCGCGAGATGCTGCGGCGCGGCTGGAGCGTCAGCTGGATGGGCACGCCCACCGGGATGGAACATCGGCTGGTGGCCGCTTCGGGCTTGGATCTGCGCATGGACGTGATCGGCTTTGCCGGTCTGCGCGGCAAGGGCGCTTGGGGCGCGCTGCGTGGCGGCTTGCAGTTGTTGCGCGGCTTGGTGCAGGCGTGGGCCTTGATGCGCGCCGGGGGGGCCACAGCGGTGCTGGGCATGGGCGGCTATGTGTGCTTTCCGGGCGGCTTGGCGGCCCGCTGGCTCGGGCTGCCGCTGATGCTGGTGAACGCTGACGCCGCGTTGTTGCTCTCGAACCGGTCGCTCCTGCGCTGGGCCGATCGCATCGCCTTTGGTTTTGACGGTGAAGCTGCCCGGCGCACGCCTCGGGGCTTGGTGACCGGCAACCCAGTGCGCCCCGAGATGGAAGCCATCGCCCCGCCCCTTGAGCGTTTTGCCGGCCGCAGCGGGCCGCTCAAGGTGTTGGTGGTGGGCGGGAGTTTGGGCGCGCGGGTGCTCAACGAGACCATGCCGCAGGCCTTGGCGCTGCTGGCTCCGGCTGAGCGACCCCACGTGACGCATCAAACCGGCCAAGCCCACTGGGCGTCGGTGCAGGCCGACTATGCCAAGGCGGGCGTTGAGGCGCAGATCGTGCCCTTCATCGACGACATGGCTGCGCAGTTGGCGGCTTGCGATGTGATCCTGTGCCGCGCTGGCGCCATCACGGTGAGCGAGCTGTGTGCGGCCGGTGTGGCCAGCGTGTTGGTGCCGTTGGTGGTCAGCACCACCAGCCATCAGCGCGACAATGCCGCCTGGCTGGCCGGCCAGCAAGCCGCGATGCATCTGCCGCAGACCGAGTTGTCGGCGGCACGATTGGCACAAGTGCTCAAGCAGCTTGAGCGCGCGTCGTTGCTGACCATGGCCAACCGCGCCCGTCAATTGGCCCAGCCGCATGCCGCGCAGCGTGTGGCCGATGAGCTTGACGCCTTGATTTTTGGACAGATACGCAAGGACGCCGCATGAAACACGCGGTCAAACATATTCATTTTGTCGGCATCGGTGGGGCCGGCATGAGCGGGATCGCCGAGATTCTGCATAACTTGGGCTACACCGTGTCGGGCTCCGATCAAGCCGACAACGCGGTGACGCGGCGCTTGGCCGAGTTGGGCATCCGCGTCAGCCAAGGCCACAGCGCCGAGGCGGTGCAGGGCGCGCAAGCGGTGGTGACCTCCACAGCGGTCAAGGCCGATAACCCCGAAGTGCTGGCGGCCCGCGCCAAACACATTCCGGTGGTGCCTCGGGCGGTGATGCTGGCTGAGTTGATGCGCTTGAAGCGCGGCATTGCCATCGCGGGCACGCACGGCAAGACCACGACCACCTCGCTGGTGACCAGCGTGCTGGCCGAGGCTGGGGTGGACCCCACCTTTGTGATTGGCGGCAAGCTCAATTCGGCCGGGGCCAACTCGGCGCTCGGTAAGGGCGAGTTCATCGTGGTCGAGGCCGACGAGTCGGATGCCTCGTTCCTGAACCTGATGCCGGTGCTCTCGGTGGTGACCAACATCGACGCCGATCACATGGAAACCTACGGCCACGACTACAGCCGCTTGCGTCAAGCCTTCGTCGATTTCTTGCACAAGATGCCGTTCTACGGCTCGGCGGTGGTTTGCGGCGACGATCCGGGCGTGCGCTCGATCCTGCCGATGGTTTCGCGGCCGCTCATCACCTACGGTTTGGGGGACGACGTGCAAGTGCGTGCCATCGATGTGCAGGCCCTGCCCGGCGGGCAGATGCGTTTTGTCTGTCAGCGGCGCAACGGTGTGGCGATGCCCGATTTGCACATCACCTTGAACTTGCCCGGCGAGCACAACGTGCGTAACGCCTTGGCCGCCATTGCGGTGGCCACCGAGCTGGAGTTGCCCGATGCGCCGATCGTCAAGGCGCTGGCCGCTTTTGCCGGTGTGGGCCGGCGCTTTCAGCGTTGGGGCGAGTTGCCGGTGGCGGCGCAGTACGGCGGTGGTCGCTTCACCTTGATCGACGATTACGGCCATCACCCGGTCGAAATGGCGGCAGTGATCGCGGCGGCGCGTGGCGCATTCCCGGGGCGGCGCTTGGTGCTGGTCTTTCAGCCGCACCGCTACACCCGCACCCGCGACTGCTTTGAAGACTTCGTCAAGGTGATGGGTTCGGCCGATGCGGTGCTGCTCACCGAGGTCTACGCCGCTGGCGAAGCGCCCTTGGTGGCGGCCGATGGGCGCTCCTTGGCGCGCGCTTTGCGTGTGGCTGGCAAGGTGGACCCGGTGTTTGTCGATGCGGTGGACGCCTTGCCCGAGGCCTTGGGCGTTCAGGTCCGTGATCAGGATGTGGTGATCGCCATGGGGGCGGGCTCGATTGGGTCGCTGCCTGCCCGGTTGGTGGCGTTATTCAAGGAAGAACAAGCATGAGCACGCGTTTGGGCAAGGTGGCTGTTTTGATGGGGGGCACGTCCGCAGAGCGGGATGTGTCGTTGATGTCCGGCACCGGTGTCTTGCAAGCCCTGCGCAGCCAAGGGGTGGATGCGCACGCTTTTGATCCGGCGCAGCGTCCGCTGGGGGATTTGCGCAGCGAGGGTTTCGACCGCTGCTTCATCGCGCTGCATGGTCGCCACGGCGAAGACGGTTCGATGCAAGGCGCGCTGGAGTTGCTCGGCATTCCCTACACCGGCTCGGGCGTGATGGCCTCAGCGATTGCCATGGACAAGGTCATGACCAAGCGGGTCTGGATCGCCGAAAGTCTGCCCACGCCGGCCTATCGCTGGATCGGGCCGGATGATCGCAGCGATGAGCGCGTGCGTGACCTGACTGCTGATTTGGGCCTGCCGCTGATGATCAAGCCGCCGCGCGAGGGCTCTTCGATTGGCATCAGCAAAGTCACCGACGAAGATCAAATCCACGCAGCGGTGCAGCTGGCTGGGCGTTACGACCCGGATGTGCTGTGCGAAGCCTTCATCGCTGGCGAGGAAATCACCTGCCCGATCTTGGGAGAGGGCGCCTCAGCCCACGCCTTGCCGGTGGTGCGCATCGTCGCCCCCGAAGGCAAGTACGACTATCAAAACAAGTACTTCAGCGATGAGGTCGGCTACCTCTGCCCAAGCGGCTTGCCCGAAGCCGAAGAGCAGGCGATTCAGCGCTTGGCCGTGGCGGCGTTTCGGGCGCTGGGTTGCCGGGGCTGGGGACGGGCGGATCTGATGATTCGCGCCAGCGATCGCAAGCCCTTCCTCTTGGAGATGAACACCGCGCCGGGCATGACCGGGCACTCCTTGGTGCCGATGTCAGCGCGCGCTGCGGGCATCAGCTACGAGCAGCTTTGCCTGCGCTTGCTGGCCGCCGCGCGGCTTGATGCTTCTCCGGCAAAGCAGGCCTGAGATGTCGGACACGCCTACGCCTGCTGTCGCTCCATCGGGGGTCCCGCCGGTGGCTCCGTCGAGTGTGCCGCCGTCCACGGTGAAACCCACCTTGGCTTTGCCCTTTGATCTGCGTTTGATGCGCTCGGTCACGCTGGTCTTGCTCGGGCTGGTGGCTTTGGCGCTGGTGGTGGCGGCCGGGCTGTGGGGGACGCGTTCTGCCCTGTTCACGGTGCGCAGCCTTGATGTGCGTGGTCATGCCCCGCATCACACGGCGGCATCTTTGCAAGATGACGCCGTGCCCAGGCTGGTGGGGAACTACTTCAGCATGGATCTGAAGGCGGCGCGGGCGGTGTTTGAGTCCATGCCCTGGATTCGCCATGCGACGGTCAGTCGGGTGTGGCCCAATCGGTTGGCGGTGACGCTTGAAGAATACGAACCGGTGGCCTTGTGGGAGCGTGACGAGGGCGACGATTTGCTGGTCGATGCGCAGGGGCGGATCTTCGAAGTCAACATGGGCGACCTCGATGATGAAGGCATGGTGAGCTTGCGGGGTCCGCAAGGGTCGGCGCCAGAGGTTTTAGCGATGTGGCACGCGATGGCGCCGGTACTCAAGCCCCTTGGCTCCGAACTGGGTCGCGTGGCTCTTTCGGACCGTGGATCTTGGCGCGTGGAGCTGCGCAGTGGGCCCGTTTTGGAATTGGGTCGCGGATCACGTGAGGAAGTCCTCGCACGCACGCAGCGTTTCGCGCAAACCATTGGACAATTGCAGGAGCGTTTCCAGCGTCGCGCCGTGGAGTACGCCGATTTGCGTCACAACGAAGGTTTTGCCGTGCGTCTGGTGGGTATGGGCACGACAACGGTTGAGAGCATCAAGCGCAAGACGCGCTGAGCGCGCGCTGCTTGCGAGGAACAGAGGAATGGCCAAGGAATACAAGGAACTGGTGGTTGGCCTCGATATCGGCACCCACAAGATCATGGTGGTGGTCGCGGAGATCTTGCCCAATGGTGAGTTGCGACTGGCGGGCATGGGGGTTGCGCCGTCACGCGGGCTCAAGCGTGGTGTGGTGGTGAACATCGACGCCACGGTGGAGTCGATTCAGCAAGCGCTCAAAGAAGCCGAGATGATGGCTGACTGCAAGATCACGCGGGCCTACACGGGCATCACCGGCAGCCATATCCGTGGACAGAACTCGACCGGCATGGTCGTCGTGCGCGACCAAGATGTGACTGCGCTGGATGTGTCGCGGGTGATCGAAACGGCCAAAGCGATCCACATGCCGGCCGATCAGCGCCTGCTTTTGGTGGAGCCGCAGAACTTCGTGATCGACGGCCAACCGGTCAAGGAGCCGGTCGGGATGTCCGGTGGGCGGTTGGAGGTCAAGGTGCACTTGGTCACCGGCAACCAAAGTGCGGCAGAAAACATCATCAAGTGCGTGCGTCGTTGCGGCCTTGAGGTCGAGCAACTGGTGCTTAACCCCCGCGCCTCCAGCTTGGCGGTACTGACCGCCGATGAAAAAGATCTGGGCGTGGTGCTGGTCGATATCGGTGCGGGCACGACCGACGTGGCGATTTATGCCGATGGTGCTGTGCGGCATACCGCAGTGATCCCGGTGGCTGGGGATTTGATCACCAGCGATATCGCCATGGCGTTGCGCACACCGACACGGGATGCCGAAGAAATCAAAATTGACTTCGGCGTGGCCAAACAGTTGCTGGCCGACCCGGTGGAACAGATTGAAGTCCCTGGGCTGGGTGATCGTGGGCCGCGTTCCCTCAGCCGACAGGCTTTATCAGGGGTGATTGAGCCCCGGGTGGAAGAAATTTTCGCGATGGTCAACCAAGTGATCCGGGAGTCCGGCTATGGTGAGCGGTTGGCTTCGGGCATGGTGTTGACCGGCGGGGCGGCCGTGATGCCGGGCATGGTGGAGCTGGGCGAGGATATTTTCCTCAAGCCTGTTCGCAAGGGGTTGCCCACCTACGGCGGCCCGCTTTATGACATGCTGGCAAGTCCTCGTTCAGCCACAGCCATGGGTTTGTTGGAAGAGGCGCGACTGGCACGTTACAGAGGCACAAAAGTGGTACGAAGCTCAAGCCAAGTACAGTCGGCCTATGGCCGGGCCAGAGACTGGTTCTTGAGGAATTTCTGATTGTTGGTTGGGACCATGTTCCCAGCACGAAGATGGTGGATACCGACCGCAGACGGTGGTTTTCACGGCAATGAGGATGGTGAGGCGGGTCGCAGCGCGGTAAGCTAGGAGATCGGTATGGGAATCGAAATGATCGAAGAGTTCAATCAAGGCACGCAAATCAAGGTGATCGGCGTGGGTGGTGGTGGTGGCAATGCCGTGGAGCACATGATCCGGCAAGGCGTTCAAGGGGTCGCATTCATCTGTGCGAATACCGATGCGCAAGCCCTGAATCGCTCATCAGCGCATGAACTGTTGCAATTGGGCCACACTGGTTTGGGGGCCGGATCTCGCCCGGACGCGGGGCGGGCTGCGGCCGAGGAAGCGGTGGATCGGATTCGCGCCACGCTGGAAGGCGCCCACATGGCGTTCATCACGGCGGGCATGGGCGGGGGTACCGGTACGGGTGCTGCGCCGGTGATTGCGCGCATCGCCAAGGACATGGGCATTCTGACCGTGGGCGTGGTGACCAAGCCGTTCGAATTTGAAGGTAAGCGTCGGACGCAACAAGCGGATACCGGTTTGGTGGAGCTTGAAGCCAATGTCGATTCGCTGATCGTCGTCTTGAACGAAAAACTGCTCGAAGTTTTGGGTGACGACGTCACCCAAGAAGATGCCTTTGCTGAGGCCAATGACGTGCTGAAAAACGCCGTGGGCGGCATCAGCGACATCATCCATATCCCCGGCTTGGTCAACGTTGACTTTGAAGACGTCAAGACGGTGATGAGTGAGCCTGGCAAGGCCATGATGGGCACGGCCACAGCCAGTGGCCCGGATCGCGCGACCAAGGCAGCGGAAGCGGCCGTGGCTTGCCCGCTGCTTGATGGCATTGATCTGTCGGGGGCGCGTGGCGTGCTGGTGTTGATCGCGGCCAGCAAGGCCACGTTCAAGCTGGCTGAAAGCCGTAATGCCATGACCACCATCCGTCGTTATGCGGCCGATGAAGCGCATGTGATCTTTGGCACGGCCTACGATGAGTCGCTCGGTGACCAGTTGCGCGTGACGGTGATCGCGACCGGTTTGGCGTCGGGCAAGCGTGCGGCTCAGGGCGGCTTGTATGGCCAGCACCAGCCGGCAGGCTATCCAGCCATGCCTCAGGGCTATGCCCCGCAAGCTTTCCAGCCGCAGCAGCAGGTACCGCCGCATGTGGCTGCGGTATCACAGCCGCCGCAGCCAGGTCATCAAGGGCTGAGTGCGCAGCATCCTCAGCAGGCCGTCCAACCGCAGGCGATGGCCCCGCAACAGCACTCCGCTGCGGGAGGGCCACGTGGCACAGACAACATTCCCGTGCTCAACACGCCGGTGCCGCAAAGCGGGGGCTATACCGTGGGTTCGGGCAGCGATTTCGTGCCGCCCAGCGTTTGGCGCAACAACCGCAGTCAAGCGGCGGCGCGCGTCGATGCGCTGGCCAGCAACGGTATGGATGAAATCGAAATCCCCGCCTTTCTGCGCAAGCAGGCGGACTGAGGTCTCTGGATCTCACCGACATCGAACCGAAACATCCGGGATCTAAAATCTGCGCATGATTTGCCAACGTACGCTCAAAGCGTTGACCCGCGCAGTCGGTGTCGGTTTACACAGTGGTCAGAAGGTGGAACTCACCCTCAGGCCCGCTGCCCCAGATACCGGGATTGTTTTTCGGCGCATTGACCTGCCCAGTCCCGTCGATATTCCAGCTGTCACGGCGTCGGTGTGCGACACACGCATGGCCACGACCATTTCGGTGGGCGGCAACCCGGGTGCGCCCAAGGTTCAAACCATCGAGCATTTGATGTCGGCCTGTTGCGGCTTGGGTTTGGATAACCTCTACGTCGATATCACCGCCGACGAAGTGCCGATTCTGGATGGTTCGGCGGCTTCTTTTGTCTTCCTTCTGCAATCAGCGGGTATCGAGATCCAATCGGCGCCGAAGCGCTTTTTGCGGGTCAAAAAGCCGGTTGAAATCCGAGAGGGTGAAGGCCGGGGGTTGAAATGGGCCCGGTTGGAGCCCTATCACGGCTATCGACTTCATTTCGAGATCGACTTTGCGCACCCGGCGGTGGATGCCACGGGGCAACGGGTCAGTTTTGATCTGGGTTCGGGGCAATATCGGCGCGATATTGCCCGTGCGCGCACCTTTGGCTTTACCAAAGACGTCGAGATGATGCGTTCGCGCGGCCTGAGTTTGGGCGGCAGCATGGACAACGCCATCGTGGTCGATGACTACCGGGTGCTCAACGCCGAAGGCCTGCGCTACGACGATGAGTTCGTGAAGCACAAGATTCTTGATGCGATGGGGGATCTCTACGTGGCTGGGCATCCGATGCTGGCCACGTACAGTGCGTTCCGCAGCGGCCACGCCCTCAACAGCAAGCTTTTGCACGCTTTGTACGCCGATGCCACAGCTTGGGAAATCGTCACCTTTGACGATGCGCGTCTCGCGCCCGAAGGTTTTGCCGATCTGGCCCCGGCTTGGTGAGCCTTGCCATCCATGGGGCGGTCATGAATGTGGCTTTGACGGAAAGCGCTGCTATCAACGCAGAGAACATGAGTTTCCTGAACAAGATCACGGCCGAGTGCGAGTCGATGCTGCACTACGCCGTGGGCCAAGCCATCAAGATTCCGGATGACTTGTCCACAGCCCTTGAGCATCTGGACAAGAGCCGACCACGTCTGACCTTGGCCAACACTGTCAAGTTGCATAACCGTTTGGCCGATGTGGTCGCACCAGCGATGCCGCACACCATTCATACGCTGATGAATGACCCCTACAAGGGTACTTTGCTGGGTATTTTTGGCCCGCTGCCCAACGTGCGTTATCTGATCTTGGCGGCGTTGTTTTTCACGGCCATGTTCGTGGCGACCAGTCTATCGTCCCACGTGAACTACAAGAACTTGGAAGCCGGCATCTACAGCATGCAGGGCTGGAACTTGTTCGTTGTGCTGATGTTCTTGATGAGTGCTTCGGGCTTGGGCGCTTGTTTCAATGCTCTTTTCTCGTCCTATCGCTACGTCAGCAACGCCACCTACGACACGCGTTACGACAGCTCGTACTGGATCCGCATCATCTTGGGCTTGATGGCGGGTTTGGTGATGTCGCAAGTGATCTCGTTGGAGAGCTTGACCAGTTTCCAGACCGTCACCATGGCGTCTGCAACCGCTCCTCAGGCCGCTTCTGGCCCCCAAGAAGCAGCGACATCGGCGGCTCTCGCTACATCTGCTTCCAAGACCAAAGATCACCCGCCGGCTGGGGGCGTGGCGTTCGGGAAGCCGTTGCTGGCTTTGCTGGGGGGCTTTTCGGCCGCCATGGTCTATACCGTGCTGCAACGCTTGGTGGAAACCGTGGAGTCGCTTTTCAAGAGCGGTGGCGGCGAATCAGCGGTGATCCAGAAAGAGGCTGCGATGCGCTCCAAGATGGAACGCCAGCTTGCCGAGAGTCGCATGGCGGTGACCGGCGATCTGATCGCCCTCAACGAGGCCGTCAAGAACGGGGCACCGCAAGCCTACGTGATGGCACTGGCGAGCCAAGCGCTCGAAAACATTCGGCCGAATCGAGACGTGGCTGGCGGTCTATCCATCGCACCACCGAATCCATCGGACTGAGGGGCGCTGAATCAGCTGGTCTTCAGTAATGTGACAATTTCACTCGAATGCCCTAAGTTACGCATAGGGCATGGCGCAGAAACACTTGGAAAACACCTGTATGGCTGATGGCGTCCTACACTGCGCCGCAGCCATTTTTGGGGCGCTATTTTCAGGGAACCATCGCTATGAGTGCTGCTTTGACAGAACACCCAACCTCCGCTGTCGATCTTCAAAAAGAGAATGGGTCAACCATCCGTGCAGAAAGCACAGACTTCCTGAAGAACCTGACCGCCGAGTGTGAGTCGATGCTGCATTACGCCGTGGGCCAAGCCATCAAGATTCCAGATGAGTTGACCCACGTGCTGGAACATCTGGACAAGAAACAGCCGAGGCTCACCTTGGCCAACACCGTCAAACTGCATAACCGTTTGGCCGACGTGGTGGCGCCAGCGATGCCGCACACTATTCACACGCTGATGAACGATCCCCATAAAGGGTCCTTGTTGGGCATCTTTGGGCCGTTGCCCAATGTGCGTTATCTGATCGTGGCGGCGTTGTTTTTCACGGCCATGTTCGTGGCGACGAGTTTGTCATCCTACGTGAACTACAGGAATTTGGAAGCTGGCATTTACAGCATGAGCGGTTGGGAGCTGTTCGTGGTGCTGATGTTTTTGATGAGTGCGTCGGGGCTGGGGGCTTGCTTCAATGCGTTGTTTGCGTCCTACCGCTACGTCAGCAACGCCACTTACGACACGCGTTACGACAGCTCGTACTGGATCCGCATCATCTTGGGCTTGATGGCGGGTTTGGTGATGTCGCAAGTGATCTCGTTGGAGAGTTTGACCAGTTTCCAAACCGTGACGGTGGAGGCCGCCGCAGCTCCACAGGCCGCTTCAGCGCCCCAAGAGGGCGCGTCTTCTGCCGTCGCGCTGGCTGAGCAGGGGGGGCAGCATGACAAAGATCAATCGGCTGGAAAGCTCAAAGATCATCCGCCGGCTGGGGGCGTGGCGTTCGGGAAGCCGTTGCTGGCTTTGCTGGGGGGCTTTTCTGCGGCGATGGTTTACACCGTGCTGCAACGCTTGGTGGAAACCGTGGAGTCGCTTTTCAAGAGCGGTGGCGGCGAAGCCGCTGTGATTCAGAAAGAGGCCGCGATGCGCTCCAAGATGGAACGCCAGCTTTCCGAGAGCCGCATGGCCATCAGCGGGGATCTGATTGCGCTCAACGAGGCCGTCAAGAACCGCGCTTCGCAGGAGTACGTTGCCAAGCTTGCGGCCAAAGCGCTTGAAAACATCCGACCCAGCCGAGAGTCCGACAGCGGTATCTCGGTTGAAGGACCGAACAAAGCAGCCTGAGGAGCTCGCCTGGCTCAGTAAATCCGCCCACCCCGATACTGCGCGTGGGTGCGGCGGTTGACTTCGGTGGCTTGGCCGAGGGCGGCAAATGATTTGGCGGCGTGGGCGTGGGTGATGGCCAGTCCCAAGGCGTCAGCGGCGTCTTGACTGGGTTGACCGGGTAATCGCAGCAAGCGCATCACCATGGCTTGGATCTGCGCTTTGCTGGCGTGCCCGTGGCCGACCACGGCTTTTTTCATCTGCAAAGCGGTGTATTCGGTCACCGGCAAATCACACGACACCAGCCCCGTGATGGCTGCTCCACGGGCTTGGCCCAGCAGCAAGGTGCTTTGGGGGTTGACGTTGACAAAGACGATTTCGACCGAGGCGCACTGCGGCTGGTAGGTTGCCACCACCTCGCGCACCCCTTCAAACAAGATCTTCAACCGCCCCGGCAAGTCACCCAAAGCGATGCCCGTGGTGCGGATGGTGCCGCTGGCCACATAGCTCAAATCGTGGCTCTCGACATCGATCACGCCAAAGCCCGTGGTGGCCAAGCCGGGATCGATGCCGAGGATGCGCATACCGCTCAATGCCGTGGCATCCGTGGCATCCGTGGCATCAATGGCGGAAGTGGCGCGTGCCCGTGAAGACCATCGCGATGCCGCGCTCGTTGGCCGCGTCGATCACTTCCTGGTCGCGCATCGAGCCGCCTGGATGGATGACGCAGGTGGCCCCCGCATCGACTACCACGTCGAGGCCGTCGCGGAACGGGAAGAAGGCGTCGCTCGCCACCGCTGTGCCTTGCAGGCTCAGGCCCGCTGCTTGAGCCTTGATCGAGGCGATGCGGGCCGAATCCAAGCGGCTCATCTGCCCGGCACCGACACCGTAGGTCATGCCGTCCTTGCAAAAGACGATGGCGTTGCTCTTCACAAAGCGGCCGACCTTCCAGGCGAACAGCAGGTCTTCCATCTGTTGCGTGGTCGGCTCCAGCTTCGTCACCACCTTGATGGTGCCGACGATGTCGATGTTGTCCGCCGATTGCAGCAGCATGCCGCCGCCGACGCGCTTCATGTCCAGCGGGTTCGACGTGGCCGAGATCGGCACTTCGAGCAGACGCACATTGACCTTGCTGGCGTAAGCCGCACGGGCCGCTGGCGTGATGGCCGGCGCGATCGCCACTTCGACGAAGTGCTTGTTGGCGTTGATTCTCTCCACCACGTCGGCGTCGAGCGGACGGTTGAAGGCGATGATGCCGCCGAAGGCCGAAGTCGGGTCGGTTTTCAAAGCCTTCTCGTAGGCTTCGAGCAGATTCGCGCCGATGGCTACGCCACAGGGGTTGGCGTGCTTGACGATCACGCAGGCCGGCACGTCGAAGGCCTTGACGCATTCCCAGGCGGCGTCGGCATCGGCGATGTTGTTGAAGCTGAGTTCCTTGCCCTGGATCTGGGTCCAACCTGCGAGAAGGCCAGCAGCCGGAGCGGCTTCCTTGTAGAAAGCGGCCGACTGGTGCGGGTTCTCGCCGTAGCGCATGCCCTGCACCTTGTGCAGTTGCAGGTTGAAGACACTCGGGTAGGCCTCGCGCTTGGGCACTTCGGCGGTTTTCTCTTCCGAGCCGGCTTCGAGCGCGGTGAGGTAGTTGCTGATCATGCCGTCGTAGGCGGCGGTGTGCGAGAACACCTTTTTGGCCAGCATGAACTTGGTGGCGCGGGTCAGGGCCGTGCCGCTGGAAGCCTGCAACTCGGACAACACCTGCGGATAGTCGGTCGGATCGATCACCACGCCCACGTCCTGCCAGTTCTTGGCGGCGGCGCGCAGCATCGCCGGGCCGCCGATGTCGATGTTCTCGATTGCGTCTTCGAAGGTGCAGTCGGCCTTGGCCGTGGCTTGGGCGAAGGGGTACAGGTTGATGATCAAGAGATCAATGGTGTCGATGCCGTGCGCTTTCAGCGCGGCCATGTGCTCAGGCAGGTCCCGCCGGGCCAGCAGGCCACCGTGCACGCGCGGGTGCAGGGTCTTGACGCGGCCGTCGAGCATCTCGGGGAAGCCGGTGATCTCGCTGACTTCGGTGACGGGCAAACCGGCGCCAGCCAGCAACTTGGCGGTGCCGCCCGTGGACAGCAGCTTGATGCCATGCGCGTGCAGGCTTTGGGCAAATTCGAGGATGCCGGTCTTGTCGGAGACGGAGAGAAGGGCGGTCAGGGCCATGGTGGAAGCGGCTTTTCTAGGTAAGGAGGAAAGGAAAATCGGTGATCCGAGGCTTGAATCAGGAGGCCAGATCGTGCTCGACCAGCTTGCGGCGCAGGGTGTTGCGGTTGATGCCGAGCCATTCAGCGGCGCGGCTTTGGTTGCCTTCGGCACGCTCCATCACCACATTCAGCAGGGGCCGTTCAACCGCCTTGACCACCATCTCGTAGAGCGAGCGCGGTTCGGTACCGTTCAAGTCGGCGAAGTAGGTACTCAAGGTGGTGCGAATGCACACATCCAAGGGGCTGGCGTCGGCGGGGGGCTCGTTGTTGTCGGGGTTCATGCGGCGAGTTCTTCTGGAACAGGGGGGAAACGGGCTGGCCAGCGGGGATGGTGCTGCGCCAGCGCACTGAAAAAATCGCTCACCGCCGCGATCTGGGCGTCGGGAGTTGTCAAGGTGTTCATCTGGGCCCGAAAGACCGGGCCTTCGGCCAGCTCGGCCACGCTCCAGCCGATGTGTTTGCGGGCACTGCGCACGCCGATGAACTCACCGTACAGGGCGTGATGCTCATGCAGTTGGGCGATCAGCCAAGCCGCCACCTCGGTGGTCAGCGGTGCTGGACGCAGCGTGCCGTGCTCAAGGTAGTGGGCGATATCGCCGCCCAGCCAAGGACGACCCAGCGCGGCGCGGCCGATCATCACAGCGTCCGCGCCGGTGGCCGCCAAGACGGCTTGGGCCTTGGCGGGCGAGTCGATGTCGCCGTTGGCGACCACGGGAATACGCAGTGCGGCTTTGACGGCGGCGATGGTGCGGTATTCGGCCTCGCCCTTGTAGCCCTGTTCACGCGTGCGACCGTGCACGGTCACCAGCGCGATGCCCGCGGCTTCAGCACCACGCGCTAGGCGTTCCGCGTTGCGCTCACTGGCGCACCAGCCGGTGCGCATTTTGAGGGTGACCGGCACGTTGTGGGGCGCGCAGGCACGGACCACGGCGTCGATGATGCTGAGCGCCAGTGGCTCGTTTTGCATCAAGGCCGATCCCGCCCAAACGTTGCAGACCTTTTTGGCTGGGCAGCCCATGTTGATGTCGATGATCTGCGCCCCGTGATCGATGTTGAAGCGCGCGGCTTCAGCCATTTGAGCCGGGTCGGTGCCGGCGATTTGTACCGCGATCGGCGCGCTTTCACCGACGTGATTCAAGCGGGTGGCGGTTTTGCGACTGTGGCGCAGCTCCGGCTTGGCCGTCACCATCTCGCCCACGGCGTAGCCCGTACCCAGCCGTTTGCACAGTTGGCGAAAAGGCCGGTCCGTCACGCCTGCCATCGGGGCAAGAAAGACCGCGTTCGGCAGCTCGAAGGGGCCGATATGCATGGGATGGAGAGGAAGCCGCGCAACGCAAGTTGCTGAAAAAGGAGGCAGGAGTATAGCGGCCCAAGGAGGAGTGGGGCACACTCGCGGCTTCGTGTGATCACGCTTTCCAGCGCCTTGGAGCGCTGTCGCCTCTGTCATGGAAGCTTGGATTGCCCACGCTGTTCAACAGCTTTTGGTGTGGATGGCGTTGCCAGAGATTGGTCTGCCAGCGGTGTTCTTCATCGCTTTTGTCTCCGCCACCTTGCTGCCGTTGGGCTCGGAGCCTGCGGTGTTTGGCCTGATCAAGCTCAATCCCGAGCTGTTCTGGCCGGCCATTTTGGTCGCAACTGTCGGCAACACCTTGGGCGGAGCGGTCTCGTGGTGGATGGGCTGGGGCGCGGAGAAGCTCTACGAAAAAACCACCCATCACAGCCCAGAGCACCGCGTGCTGGGATGGTTGCGTCGCTTCGGTGCCCGAGCTTGTTTGCTGAGCTGGCTGCCCGTGGTGGGCGATCCGCTGTGTGCGGTGGCCGGTTGGCTGCGTTTGCCGTTTTGGCCCTGTGTGGCCTGCATGGCACTGGGCAAGTTTGGGCGCTACGTGGTCATGACCAGCACCCTGCTTTGGGTGTTTTAAGCCTTAACGGCGTCGGATAAACGCAGGTTGCGGTTCGCCGAAGCCATCTTGGGGCGCCGATGGCGTCATCGAAGAGGACGGGCCGCCCATGCTGGCGTGAGGTGGCCATTGCCGGTGGCTTTGCAAATCAGCGTTGTTGCCCGCAGCAAAGCTGGGGAAACGGCTGCTTGAGGAGCTGAGGCCAGCGCTGGGATCGGTCTCTGGGAAGGACTGATCGCGTAGATCCGGGGCGAAGAACGAGTCTTGGCTGAAGCCGGATTCGTACCACGGTGTGCCGCTGCGTGGCGTGCGCACGGCATGGGCCAAGGTGGAGCGACCGTTGCCACCGCTTTGCGTGGTGGCCGACGGCTGCTGCTGGTTGGCGCTGTTTCTCGGTGCGTTGGCGTTGGCGCGATCCGGCGCGCTGGCATGGGCCTGACCGGCCCCAGGGACATAGGTGCGCGCGGCCGTTTCGCCTTGCTGCGGCACGATGCCTTGCAGATCCGAGGTGGACGGCAACTGATCGCTGCGGCACTCGATGTAACGAATCCGGCAGGCTGTCAAGACCGCTTGCTTGATGACGGTGGTGCGGCGCGAGGGTTTGAAATCAGGCCGCTTGATGTCCAAGGCGGCCAGCACGCGGCCGTTGTCAGCGCAGATGATGAAACTAACGTGGATCGGGCCCAGCAGGCCAAACCAGTAGCGCACGTCGTTGCGATCGACCGGCTGGCAAAAGCGCACCAAGGGCACTTTGGCCAAGATCATGTGATGCGGCAGGGCAGCGCGCAGCTGTCGGTAGAGCGTGCGTTCTTCGGGCGAGAACAAGGGCCGCTGCACCAAAGGCCATTCGGTGGGCAGGTCATCAGCGGCTTGTTTGCGCGCCGAGCGCCACAGCAGCGTGAACACCACCACGACCAACAAGGCCAAGGCGACGACGACAAGGAGCCAAGCGCTGACAGACATGGCGTTACCCGTTCAGACGGCCCAAGGCGTGAGTCGCCGCAGGCTTATCTCTCAAGTTGCAGACTGTGATCCAAGGCACGTTGTCGATCTCGGCGGGATGGTGATAAAGAAAAAGCCCAAGGTGTGTTGGCTGTGACTGTAGCTGAAACGAAGCGCTGAACCCGAGCGACGGGCACCGTTTCAAACGCTCTGGCGCGTGAAACGGCGCAAAAACGACACCGATTTTCGAATTTAGAACGGAATGTCGTCGTCCATGCCCCCAAAGCTTGACGCTGAAGACGGCGCTGGGCTTGGGGCGCTGCGAGCCGGTGCGGGTGCGGCCGAACGTTGCGGTGCTTGGCGCGGTGCGGCCGAGCGCGGGGCGAAATCAGCACTGCCGCCACCCATATCGTCACCTCCTTGCATGCCTTCACGCCCGCCGAGCAGTTGCATTTGCTCGGCGACGATTTCAGTGGTGTAGTTGTCTTTGCCGTCTTTGTCTTGCCACTTGCGGGTTTTCAGACGGCCTTCGATGTAAACCGGCCGGCCTTTGCGCAGGTATTCGCCCGCGATCTCGGCCAAACGGTCGAAGAACACCACGCGGTGCCATTCGGTTTCTTCGGCGCGTTCGCCCGAAGTTTTGTCTTTCCAGTTCCGGGTGGTGGCGACTGACACGTTGCACACGGCCGAACCGCTGGGCTGATAACGGACTTCGGGGTCTCGGCCGAGGTTGCCGATGAGAATGACTTTATTGACGGAGGCCATGAAGCCGCTCCTGAATGCGCTGCTGAATGACCGGCGATTGTGCCCCAGCTTGGGTTCAACGAACGCACCCCTTGATGTGTCCCATCACGGCATCCCATTACCATCCCCGCCCATGCCTGCCTCGTTTGAAGATTTGCTTGAAGACCCCGTTCCCGCTGCCCGTCGTGTCTTGCACGAGGTCTTCGGCTATCCCGCCTTTCGGGGCCAGCAAGAAGCGGTTGTGGCGCATGTGGCCCAAGGCGGGGATGCGCTGGTGCTGATGCCCACCGGCGGCGGCAAAAGCCTGTGCTATCAGGTGCCGGCCATCCTGCGCCATCAAGCGGGGATGGGTGTGACGGTGGTGGTGAGCCCTTTGATCGCCCTGATGCACGACCAAGTGGGCGCGCTCGATGAAGCGGGCGTGGCCTCGGCCTTTCTCAACTCGTCCTTGAATGCCGCCCAAACCCAAGCGGTGGAGCGCGATTTGCTCGCCGGGCGCTTGACCTTGCTGTACGCCGCGCCCGAGCGCGTCATCTCGCCGCGTTTTTTGGGCATCTTGACCTCGCTGGCTGAGCGCGGCTTGTTGGCGCTGTTTGCCATCGACGAGGCGCATTGCGTCAGTCAGTGGGGCCATGACTTCCGCGCGGACTACCTGCAACTCTCGGTGCTGCACGAGCAGTTCCCGCAGGTCCCGCGTCTGGCCCTGACCGCCACCGCCGATGCCCAGACCCAAGCCGACATCTTGGCGCGCTTGCAATTGAACGAGGCGCGCCGTTTTGTGGCCAGCTTCGATCGGCCCAACATCCACTACAACATCGTTGAACGTGACAGCGCCCGCACGCAGTTGCTGCGTTTTATTCGCAGTGAACACGCCGATGCGGCCGGCATCATCTACGCCGGCTCCAGGCGCAAGGTGGAAGAAACGGCCGCTTGGCTGTGCGAGCAGGGCCTGAACGCCTTGCCGTACCACGCGGGCATGGACGCGGAGCAGCGCCGCCGCAACCAAGACCGCTTCTTGCGCGAAGACGGCCTGATCATGGTGGCCACCATCGCCTTTGGCATGGGCATCGACAAGCCCGATGTGCGCTTCGTGGCCCATTTGGAGCTGCCCAAAAACATCGAAGGCTATTACCAAGAAACCGGCCGGGCGGGCCGCGACGGTGCACCGGCCCAAGCGTGGATGAGCTACGGCTTGGCCGATGTGGTGCATCAGCGCCGTTTGATCGACGACAGCCCCGCTGACGACCTCTTCAAGCGCGCCCAGCGGCGCAAGCTTGACGCTTTGCTGGCGCTGGTCGAGGCCCATGACTGCCGGCGCGTGCGTTTGCTGAGTTATTTCGACGAAGCCAGCGAGCCCTGCGGTAACTGCGACAACTGCCTGCATCCGCCCCAGACGTGGGACGGCACCGAAGCGGCGCGCAAGGCCTTGTCATGCATCTACCGATTCACCCAGCATGGCGTGGCACACCACAGCGCACGCAGTTTTGGCGTGGCGCATTTGATCGATGTCTTGCGCGGCAAGCTCACCGACAAGGTGAGTCAGATGGGCCACGAAAGCTTGTCCACCTTTGGCATCGGGGCGGATCTGTCCGACGCCCAGTGGCGCGCCGTGATGCGGCAACTCGTGGCCATGGGCTATCTCGATACCGAAGGCGAGTTCAACACCTTGGCGCTGAACGAGCGCGCGCGGGAGGTCTTGCGCGGCGAAGTCAGCCTGCGCATGAAAACCCCGGCCTTGCCCAAAGAGGTGGCCGGTCGCAAGGCCCAAGATCGCCGGGGTTGGCGCACCGGGGCGGCGGCTGACGCGGCCAAGGTGCTGGAAGACCTCGATAGCGCCGCCCAAGCCCGTTTCGACGCCCTCAAAACATGGCGTGCCGGGGTGGCCCGCGATCACAACCTGCCGGCCTACCTCGTTTTCCAGAACATCACCCTGGCCGAAATGGCCCAGCGCTGGCCGCACAACCTCGACGACTTGGCCTGCGTGCCCGGCGTTGGCGCCAAAAAGCTCACCGCTTACGGCGCACAAATTCTGGATGTGCTGCACGGGGCCGCGTAGACCCCCTCATCACCCCAGCACCGGTGCCAGCGCGCGGCGGGCCTCGGCTTCGCTCAGGGCTTGGCGCTGGGCAAAGTCGCGCAACTGGTCGTCGCCGATCCGGCCGACGTTGAAGTACAGCGCCTCGGGGTGGGCGAGGTAAAAGCCGCTCACCGACGCGGCGGGCGTCATCGCCATGCTTTCTGTCAGGTGCATGCCGATGTCAGCGGCCCCCAGCACCTCGAACATGGCGCGTTTGACGAGGTGGTCCGGGCACGCGGGGTAGCCGGGGGCCGGGCGGATGCCCCGATATGTTTCGGCGATCAGCTCAGCGTTGCTGAGCGCTTCGTCGGCGGCGTAACCCCACAGCTCGGTGCGCACGCGCTGATGCATGCGCTCAGCAAAGGCTTCGGCCAGCCGGTCGGCCAAGGCCTTGAGCATGATGGCGCTGTAGTCGTCGTGCTGCTCTAAGAACTGCGCTTCCTTCTTCTCGATGGCCAGCCCGGCAGTGACGGCAAACAGGCCGATGTGATCCGCCTTGACGCCCTTGGGGGCGATGAAGTCGGCCAAGCTGCGATTCGGGCGCTGTATTTTTGCGCCGTTCTCACCGTCGATCACCGGTCGGGCGGTTTGCATGCGCAGCGGCTGCCAGCGCATCAGCACCTGGCTGCGGCTTTCGTCGGCGTAGATCTCGATGGTGTCGTCGTCCACGGTGTTGGCCGGCAGCAGGCTGATCACGCCGTTGGCTTGCAACCATCGACCATCGATCAAGCGTTGCAGCATTTGCTGGCCGTCTTGGAAGACGCGGCTGGCTTCGGTGCCGACCACCGCGTCTTGCAAGATCTGCGGGAACTTGCCCGCCAAGTCCCAAGTCTGGAAGAACGGTGCCCAGTCGATGCAAGCCGCCAACTCAGCCAGATCTTGATGGCGAAACAGCCGTCGGCCGATGAACTTCGGTGTGGGCGGCGTGTAGCTGGCCCAGTCGATGGGCGTTTTGTTGGCGCGGGCTTGGGCCAGCGTCACCAGCGGCGTGGTCTTTTTGCTGGCGTGCAAGGCGCGCACCTGTTGGTAATCCGCGTGCAGCTCGGCCACGAAGGCCGCCGAGCGCTCTTCGCTCAGCAGGTCCGAGCACACGCCCACAGCGCGCGAGGCGTCCGGCACATAGACCACCGGGCCGCTGTAATGCGGCGCGATCTTCACGGCGGTGTGCACGCGTGAGCAGGTGGCACCACCGATCAGCAGCGGCGTGCCACGCTCGGCAAAGTAGGGATCGCGCTGCATCTCGGCCGCCACGTGCTGCATTTCTTCCAGGCTGGGCGTGATCAAGCCGGAAAGGCCAATGATGTCGGCCCCTTCTTCTTGGGCTTTTTTCAGGATGTCTTGGCACGGCACCATGACGCCCATGTTGATCACCTCAAAGTTATTGCACTGCAAAACCACGGTGACGATGTTCTTGCCGATGTCGTGTACGTCGCCTTTGACGGTGGCGATGACGATCTTGCCTTTGGGTTTGACATCCGCGCCGGCGTTTTCCAACGCTTTTTTCTCGGCTTCGATGTAGGGCAGCAGATGCGCCACCGCTTGCTTCATGACGCGTGCGCTTTTCACCACCTGCGGCAAGAACATCTTGCCGGCCCCAAAGCGGTCGCCCACGATGTTCATGCCCGCCATCAAGGGGCCTTCAATCACATGCAGCGGCCGCCCGCCTCGGGCGTGGATGGCTTGCCAAGCTTCTTCGGTGTCCAAGTCGATGAACTCGGTGATGCCATGCACCAAGGCGTGGCTCAGGCGGTCTTCGACGCTCACGGGGTGTTCAGGCGTGCCGCGCCAAGCCAACTTGGCCGAATCATCCTTGGCGGCGCCTTTGGCCGTTTCAGCGATCTCGATCAGACGCTCACCCGCGTCAGCGCGGCGATTCAACACCACGTCTTCAACCCGCTCGCGCAAGACGGGCTCCAGATCGTCATACACGCCGACCATGCCGGCGTTGACGATGCCCATGTCCATGCCCGCTTGAATCGCGTGATAGAGGAACACGGTGTGGATGGCTTCGCGCACCGGCTCGTTGCCCCGGAAACTGAACGAGACGTTCGATACCCCGCCCGAGACTTTGGCCCCCGGCAGGTTTTGCTTGATCCAGCGCGTGGCGTTGATGAAATCGACCGCGTAGTTGTCGTGTTCTTCGATGCCGGTGGCGATGGCGAAGATGTTCGGGTCAAAGATGATGTCTTCAGCCGGAAACCCCACCTCTTCGACCAAAAGCTTGTAGGCCCGGGCGCAGATCTCGGTCTTGCGCTGAAAGGTGTCGGCCTGACCGGCCTCGTCAAAAGCCATCACCACGGCCGCCGCACCGTAGCGTTTGACCAACTTGGCTTGGCGCTTGAATTCGGCCTCGCCTTCTTTCATCGAGATCGAATTGACGATGCCTTTGCCTTGAATGCACTTCAGGCCGGCTTCGATCACCTCCCATTTGGAGGAATCGATCATCACTGGCACACGGGCGATTTCCGGCTCGCCCGCGATCAGATTCAAGAACCGCACCATGGCCGCCTTGCTGTCGAGCATGGCTTCATCCATGTTGATGTCGATGATCTGCGCGCCGTTTTCGACCTGTTGGCGGGCAACGGCCAAGGCCTTTTCGTACTCACCGGCCAAGATCATCTTGGCAAAAACGCGTGAGCCGGTGACGTTGGTGCGTTCGCCGACGTTGACGAACAGCGTGCCCGCGCCGATCTCCACCGGCTCAAGGCCGGAAAGACGCAGCGGGGGCGGGGGAAGAACGGAAAAAGAAGAAGACGAAGAAGATGAAGAAGAGGTCATGTCGCGGCAGCTCGATAGGCGGCCGCGATTTTCGCCGATGTTCAGGCCTCAGCCGTCAGCAAGGCGTAGAGCTCGTCTTTCAGGTGGACGCGGCGCAGCTTCAACTGCTCCAACTCTTCGCCGGAGCAGTGCTCCAGTTGCTGCTCAAAACGCACCACCGACTTGTCCACGGTTTCGTACTCGTTGGCCAAGTGGGTGAAGTGCGCATGGCTCTTCAGCGCGCTGATGCGCTCACGCAGTTCGGGGAAGTCTTTGCTCAAGGGGTGATGTTCGATGATCATGCGGGTTTCTTTGAAGGCAGAAGTGATGCTCTGTTGTAGCGCGATCGCCGCTGGCAGAAATTGACCCGCATCAACAAGGGTTTACCCGGCTAAAACGGCCTCACTGAAAAGGCGGTCATGGCGACTGCGGGGCCGGTAGGCGCTGACGCGCTCGGCGATGGCGCGGATGTGGTCGGGCGTGGTGCCGCAGCAGCCGCCAGCGATGTTCAGAAAGCCGGCGCGGGCGAACTCTTCCATCAAGCTGCCGGTGACAGCCGGGGTTTCATCGAAGCCGGTGTCGCTCATCGGGTTGGGCAAACCGGCGTTCGGGTAGCACGAGACGGCGGTACTGCCTGCGATCTTGGCCAGCTCTTCGATGTACGGCCGCATCAAGGTGGCCCCCAAGGCGCAGTTCAGACCGATGGCCAGCGGTTTGGCGTGGCGCACGCTGTGCCAGAAGGCGGTGACGGTCTGGCCCGAGAGGATGCGCCCTGAAGCGTCCGTGACTGTGCCCGAGATGATCACCGGCAGGCGCTCACCGGTGTTGTCCATCAGTTCATCCAAGGCAAACAGCGCCGCTTTGGCGTTGAGCGTGTCGAAGATGGTCTCGACCAAGAACAGGTCCGCTCCGCCGTCGAGCAAGCCTTGGGCCTGCTCGTAGTAGGCCGCGCGCAGTTCATCAAAACTGGTGTTGCGCGCGCCGGGATCGTTCACATCTGGGCTGATGCTGGCCGTGCGTGGGGTCGGGCCCAAGGCACCGGCAACGAAACGCGGCTTGTCGGCGCTGGAGAACTTGTCGCAGCTGGCGCGTGCCAGCTTGGCGGCGGCCACGTTCATGGCGTAAGACAACTCGCCCAGACCGTAGTCGTCTTGCGCGACCCGATTGGCACCGAAGGTGTTGGTTTCGATCAGATCAGCGCCAGCAGCCAAGTACTGGTCGTGGATCTCGCTGATCACATCCGGCCGGGTCAGCACCAAGAGATCGTTGTTGCCTTTGAGGTCTTTGGGGTGCGCAAGCAGCGCGGCGTTGCGGAAGTCGGCTTCGCCCAGTTTGTAGCGCTGAATCATGGTGCCCATCGCGCCGTCAAGGATGACGATGCGCGTTTGCAGCAAGGCGGGCAGGGCTTGGGCCCGGGTGTAGGGGGTCGGATCGCTCATGGGGCGGGATTGTAGGCAGCCGCACGTTGTGTGAGGTCCCCACTTTTGAGGCGTGCAACCGACACATCGCTTCAGTTTCTATACATATTTGTGATCCAAAGGCTGTAATTGTGAGTTATGCCAACACTGTCACGCTGTGTTATGGATATGCGGCTTATAGTTGTCTAAGACATTTCTGCAAACCATTTCATTCTAGGATTGACCGATGTTAGTTCGTCTTTTATATGCCAGCCGTTGCAGCAGCAACATCACGCCTGATTTGGTGGAAGCTGTTTTGAAAAGTGCCCGTAAAACCAATCCACCGCTGGGTTTGACGGGTTTGTTGTGTCATAGCGACAATGTTTTTCTGCAAGTGCTTGAAGGTGATCGCGATCAGGTGAATTTTCTCTATAACAAAATCGCCAAAGATCCGCGCCACAAGGATTTATGCCTGTTGCATTACGAGCCGATCATGGAGCGCCGTTTTCCCGGTTGGGCGATGGGTCAGGTGAGTTTGTCGCAGACCCACGCGGCATTGTTGTTGAAGTACGGTGCCAAGCCACAACTCGATCCGTATGCGATCTCAGGGCGCGCTTCGCTGGCGATGCTTGAAGAGTTGATCTCGTCGGCCCAGGCCGGCGGTCGCTCCTGATCCACAAGGCTCGGCGATGAACCATCAAGAAGCGGCCTGTCGGCGCTCTGCTTGCGCAGCAGCTTTGCGCACGGTGCTTGAGGACAGTGTGGTGGCCGAGGCCCTCTGGGAGCTAGAGCGCTATTTCCAAGCTGTGGAGGCGCAAGGCTTATCCATTTCGCCCGATCCCCAAGATCCAGCGTTGCAGCGGGTGCTGAAGGACTTGGGCCGCAACTATCTGCTCAACGAACGCGCCTTGCAGCGCCTTGGCGACGCCATGACACGGGCATGGCGCGTTGATCCGGATCTGCTTCCCGAGGATCCTTGGGTCGAAATGCAAGCGCAACGCGGGGTCCGTCCGGTGCGTCAACCTGCGCGCAGTGAAAAGGAGCAGTACTGGCATCACATGACCATCCATACGTTCCAAATCTTGTGGCATACGTCATGGCATGGCCGTGTTTTGTACAAGGCACGTCAGTGGTTGTATGCGCTGGATCAATGGTTATTGCGGCGTATGGAAGAAAACTATGGACGTTTTGGATAACGGATCATTGTCCCAGGTGACATAAAGGGCTGACCCCATGAGTGACGATATGTATGCCAAGCGCCGAAGAGCCGCATTTCTGACTTTCAGCGATTTGTCGCACGGGGGGTTGATCGATGCCTTGTGGGAAATTGATGAGAGTTTGAATTCTGAACGTGTTCTGGATGTCATTCGGGTGGTCGATAAGATTGCCAAAGCGCAGCAAATCAGTCTTCATGACACCAAGTTACTGTATGCCGCGCTGTTTGCTGCCCTGAAGAAACATGACGATGAGTTGCCGCCTGATCCGTGGCCCATGATGGCTGCCGAGCGCCCGGATCGGGCGCGGTCTTCGAAGCGAGCGGTGAAGCCGGTGGCACAGTCGCTACGCGTCGAACCCGGTGTCGGCGTGGTCATGCCGCCGATGCCACCCGCTCCCGTGGCCTCACCGCCACCCCCGCCACTCCCCTCGCCCCCGCCTCCCAGCGGTGGGCAGATGTGGGAATTTGTGGATATTGCCTAAGCGTTGGCCGTGGTCTTCAGTGCAGCATCACCGATTGCTGCGCCATGACGGCAAAGCTTTCGACAAAGTCGTCGAAATCGTCTTGGCTGGGCGACGTCTCGATCAGATCTTCGACCCCGCGTTTGAACTTCTCAGCCAAAGCCCCTTCGAGGAAAATTTCCCGGCGGGCAAATTTGTCCACGATCTCGTAGCCGCCGCGCATCAAGCGCGTATCCAGTAAAGGCACCGCCACTTGGAATTGAAGAACGGTAAACGTCTCCGAGTTGTAGAGCATGTGCACGCTTGGCACGGTGGTATCAGGGCTGGCAGTGGTCGAAGACATGGGAAACCTCCTGTGCCCATAGCTTGGCGCATGGCACGGCTTTTCAAGCTGAGGATTCCCTGATGGCGGCGCTTTGGGCGTGACCAAGGCGTGCAAACGCCACAGCCCATCCTTCAATCTTCGGTGATCTGCCTCAGCTCCAAGGGGTCACCGCCCGGATCGGTGAGACGGATGCGCACGGGCATGTGGTGTTGGGCGGGATCCAGCCAGATGTCGGTGCGGGTCTCGAACGGCGTGCTGGGTGGGCGAACCAGTCGCACCAAACCCTCGGCTGGTTCGGTGCGGATATGCCAAGACTCGACGCTGCCGCTCACGCCGGCAACGACCAAATCGACAGCGTTGGACTGAGCGCTGCGTCCGCCGTGTCCAGCGGCGCGTGCTTCAAGAATCGCTGCGGTTTGCACCATCCAACTCAGCTTGTCTTGGCTTCCAGGAGCGAAGGGCAGGACCTCGGTTTTACTGGAGAACGACAACTGCGCCGGGGTGGTGTTGCGCTGCACGCTCAAGGCGCGCTCACTCACGCCCCGGCGGCGGTCGGTGTGGCGCTCAGGGGCAAGGCCTGCGCTGTCAAAGCGACCGCGACTGCTTTGCACCATCACTGAGCCAATGAGCACGGCGTCCACTTGGATGCTCATCTCATAGTGCTGGCCGTCGTGCTGCCAATCCAAGGCCGCATCACCCGAGAGAAAACCTCGGTGCCATTTGAAACGCACCCGCTGTGGCGGTGGGATGTGGGTGGGATAGATCACCACGCTGGGGCTGGGCTCCGGCGGCGCAGCAGCGGTGCTGCTGACCGCCACGGGCTCGCTGGGGTGCGCCAAGGCGACGGTGGGCGTGGCCGCAACCACCACCGATGCCGCAGAAAGTGGCACAGCCGCTGAGATGGTTGGGGTTGCGGACGCTGCTGTGCTGGGCTTGGGCGGGGAGCGGTGCGCGTTGGGTCGAACCGGCTTGAGCCTTGGGCTGGCCGAAGACGCTGATGCTGATGCTGATGCTGATGCTGATGCTGATGGTGCCGGCATGACGCTGGGTGTGGGCGGGGGGATGACCGAGGTCAGCACGGCCACGGGTGGGAGCGTCGTGGCTGTGGGTTCAGCATGGGCTTGGGTGTACCCACTGCTGAGCAAGAGCGCATGCAAAAGACTGACCGGGAGAGTCAGCAGACTCAGTAGGCCCAGACCGAGGGGGTGGCGAATCGAAAAAGAGGACTTCACAAGGCGGGAGTTTCGCCGATCAGGGCCACGGATGGGGCGGCTAAGGGCACAATCTGCGGCCGAGCTAGCTCATCTTTGATGCGAGGACCGCGCCATGACCTCTCCCTTTCCTTCCATGCCCCCCATGCCGGATTTCGCCAAGATGGTGACGGGCTTCGATTTCCTCCAAAGTCTGATGAAAAACGCCAGCACCCAGGTGCCGGGTGTGCCGCAGTGGGTCGCCCCGACGCTCGACCCCGAGGAACTGGATCGCCGCATCCATGAATTGCGCACGGTGCAGTTCTGGTTGGAGCAAAACGTGCGCATGCTGGGCAGTACCATTCAGGCCCTTGAAGTGCAGCGCATGACGCTGTCCACCCTCAAAGGGATGAACGTGGCGGTGGGTGATTTGCAAGAAGCCTTGAAAGTGCGTATGCCGGAGGCCGCATCGACGCCATCGACCCCCCCATCGGAAGCCGCTGCTTCGGGCATCGATCCCATGCCATGGTGGCAAGCGCTGACGCAGCAGTTCAGTCAGATCGTGGCGCAAACGCAGGCTCACATGACGCCCCCGGCAACCCCTTCGGCGAACGCTGAGGCACAGACTGATCCATCCCCTGCTGCTGAGCCAGCCGCAGCGGCCAAGAAAACCACCCCCCGCCGCAAGGCCGCAGGTTGAGAGCGTTGTTGTGATCAGTGAGATATCTTCCGTGGGCGCTCCTTCCCTTGAGTCGCAGGAGCGCGCCCGCCGCCAAGCCGAATTGATCAAGGCCTTGGCTCCGGTGTTGCCGCCACACGCTTTGCTTTGGCAAAGCGAAGACACCACCCCCTATGAGTGTGACGGCCTGACGGCCTATCGCGAGCGGCCCTTGGCGGTGGCTTTGCCAGAAACCGAGGCACAGGTGGCGGCGGTGTTGGCGGCTTGCCATGCTTTGGCGCTGCCCGTGGTGGCCCGAGGGGCGGGCACAGGCTTGTCGGGCGGCGCAACGCCGCATGCCTTGGGCCTGACGCTGTCGTTGGCGCGTTTCAACCGCATCGTGGCGATCGACGAGCAAGCCCGTACCGCCGTGGTGCAGGCCGGGGTGCGCAACTTGGCGATCAGTGAGGCAGCCGCGCCCTACGGCCTGTACTACGCGCCCGATCCGTCGAGCCAGATCGCCTGCACCATCGGTGGCAACGTGGCCGAGAACTCGGGCGGGGTGCATTGCCTCAAGTACGGCTTGACTTTGCAAAACGTGCTGCGGGTGCGCGGCTACACCGTCGAAGGCGAGGCGATTGAGTTTGGCGCGCAAGCCCTGGATGCCCCAGGCTTGGATCTGCTCAGCGTGGTGGTGGGCAGCGAAGGCATGTTGGCGGTGGTGACCGAAGTGACGGTGCGCCTGACGCCCAAGCCGCAGGTGGCGCGCTGCATCATGGCCAGCTTTGCCGACATCCGCCACGCCGGTGATGCGGTCGCCTCGGTGATCGCCGCCGGCATCATTCCGGCAGGCTTGGAGATGATGGACAAGCCCATGACGGCGGCCGTCGAGGACTTTGTCCATGCCGGCTACGACCTAGACGCGGCGGCGATTTTGTTGTGTGAAAGCGACGGTACGACCGAAGAGGTCGAGGAAGAAATCGGCCGCATGCAGGCGGTGTTGTCGCGTTGTGGGGCCACGCGCATCGAAATCAGCACCGATGAGGCGCAGCGGCTGCGTTTTTGGAGCGGCCGCAAGAACGCCTTCCCGGCCTCCGGCCGAATCAGCCCCGATTACCTCTGCATGGACTCGACCATCCCGCGCAAAAAGCTGGCCGAGATGCTGATCGAGATTGCCTTGATGGAGCGCCGCTACGGCCTGCGTTGCTGCAACGTCTTCCACGCGGGGGACGGCAATTTGCATCCGTTGATCCTGTTCAACGCCAACATCCCCGACGAGTTGCGTCGCGCGGAGTTGTTTGGCGCCGATATTTTGGAAACCAGCGTGCGCCTTGGCGGCACGATCACGGGTGAACACGGGGTGGGTCTGGAAAAGATCGCCTCGATGTGTGTGCAGTTCAGCCCCGAAGAGCGGGCGCAGATGGAAGCCCTGAAGCGCGCTTTTGACGCCAAGGGGTTGCTGAATCCGGGCAAGGTCATCCCGACCCTGCACCGCTGCGCCGAGTACGGAAAGATGCATGTGCGGCGGGGCCTGTTGCCCTTTGCCGATCTGCCGAGGTTTTGAGTCATGGGTGATGTTGTGTTGCAGCGTTGGACCGAACGTGTCCAAGCGGCCCGTTCAGCGGGAACGACGCTGTTGATCAAAGGCGGCGATACCAAAGAGTTCTACGGTGAACCTCGGGCGCCGGAGGTGGATCCTGCCGAAGTGCTCGACACCCGTGAGCTGCGTGGCGTGTCGAGCTACGAGCCCAGCGAGTTGGTGGTGACGGTGCGTGCCGGCACCTTGCTGTCGGACTTGGAAGCGTGTTTGGCCGAGAAAGGCCAGTTTCTGGCCTTTGAGCCACCGCGTTTTGCCCCGGGGGGGACGGTCGGCGGCATGGTGGCGGCGGGCTTGTCGGGCCCGAGTCGGGCCACGGTGGGCTGCGTGCGTGATTTCGTGCTCGGCGCGACCTTGCTCAATGGTCGCGCTGAGCTGCTCAGCTTTGGCGGCCAAGTGATGAAGAACGTTGCCGGCTACGACGTCTCACGGCTTTTGGCGGGCTCGATGGGCATGCTGGGCGTGATCTGCGAGGTGTCGCTCAAGGTCTTGCCCCAGCCCACCGCCAGCCTGACCCTGCGTTTCGACATGGATCAGCCGGTCGCGCTGGAAACCCTGCACGCCTGGGCGGGTCAGGCCCTGCCGCTCTCGGCCAGTGCGTGGTGGGACGGGGCCTTGGTGCTGCGTCTGGCGGGCGCTGAAGCCGCCGTCAAGGCAGCCGCCCAGCGTTTGGGCGGTGATGTGATCGAAGCGGCCTTGGCCCAGCGTTTCTGGGGCGGCTTGCGTGATCACTGCGATGATTTTTTCCTGCACGCTGATCGGGCCATCGCCCAAGAAGGCGCTTGCCTGTGGCGCTTGTCCCTGCCGCAAACCGCGCCGCCGCTGGCCTTGAGCGGCGAGCAGCTGATCGAATGGGGTGGTGGGCAGCGGTGGTGGCTGACGTCCGAGTCGGCGGCGGCAGTGCGCCGCGCTGCCACCGCCGTCGGTGGTCATGCGACCTTGTTCCGTGCTCGCGATCGCCGCCCAAGCTTCAGCGGTGGCAGTGTTTTTGCGCCTCTTTCAACCCCCCTGGAGAAACTGCACCGGCAGCTCAAGCGGGCCTTTGACCCGGAGGGCGTGTTCAACCCCGGCCGGCTCTACCCCGGGCTCTGACGTGCCTCCAGACCGTTGTCCTTTTGCCCATGCAAACCCATCTCGCTCCTGAATTTGAAGGTACACCGGACGGTGAAGCCGCTGAGGCGATCCTGCGCCGCTGCGTGCATTGCGGTTTCTGCACCGCCACCTGTCCGACCTACCAACTGCTGGGCGATGAGCTGGACGGCCCGCGAGGCCGGATCTACCTCATCAAGCAAGTGCTCGAAGGCCATGAGCCGACGCGCAAGACCCAGCTGCACCTTGACCGTTGCCTGACGTGCCGCAACTGCGAAACCACCTGCCCCTCGGGGGTCGAATACGGCCATTTGGTCGAGATCGGCCGACGCATCGTGGACGCCAAGGTTGAGCGCCCGCGCAAGGAAAAAACCGTGCGCTGGTTGCTGCGCGAGGGCATGACCTCGCCGTTGTTCAAGCCCGCCTTGAGCCTCGGTCAGACCGTGCGCCCCTTGCTGCCCAAGACCTTGCAAGAGCATGTGCCGCCGCATCAAACCCAAGCCAGCCGCGCCAAGCGCTGGCCGCAGCGCAGCCATGACCGCAAAGTCTTGATGCTGCTGGGCTGTGTGCAGCCGGCCTTGCAGCCCAACATCAACAGCGCCACCGCCCGGGTGCTTGACGCCTGCGGCATCCAAACCTTGGTGTCGGACGAAGCGGGTTGCTGCGGTGCGGTGCGCGGCCATTTGGGCGAGCAAGAAGCCTCGCTCAACGAAGCGCGCCGCAACATCGATGCTTGGTGGCCGCGCATCAAAGGCAGCTCGCCTGAAGATCGGGTCGAGGCCTTGGTGGTCAACGCTTCCGGCTGCGGCCTGATGGTCAAGGAATACGGCCAAGCCCTGGCGAACGACCCGGCCTACGCCCAAAAGGCGCGCAAGATCAGCCGCATGACGCGCGATCTCTCTGAGTTGCTGCCCGACTTGATGCCGCGCCTGAAGATGTACCTCAGCCAAGGCAGCGGCCGAGACTTGCCGCGCCCGCGTCTGGCTTGGCATCCGCCGTGCACCTTGCAACACGGCCAAAAACTGCGCGGTGGTGTCGAAGGCGCGCTGCGCGAACTCGGCTTCGAGGTTGAACTCGCCGCCCAAGACAGCCACCTCTGCTGCGGCTCGGCTGGCACTTACTCGGTCTTGCAACCCGAGATCTCGCAGCAACTGCGCGAACGCAAACTCACCCAACTCGAAGCCGTGATGCCCCAGGTGATCGTCTCAGCCAACATCGGCTGCATCAAACACCTCCAATCCGGCACCGCGCTCCCCGTGCGCCACTGGATCGAAGTCTTGGACGACGTGCTGGAGGCGGCGCGCTGAATCGGTGATTCACCCTCGAAAGGACGCAAACCATGGCGATGTTGTTGATCACGGGCGCGAGCCGGGGCATTGGGGCGGCAACAGCGCGCGTGGCGGCGGGGCGGGGCTGGGATCTGGCCCTCAATTACCAGCGGGACGCTGCTGCCGCTGAGGCGTTGGCGGCCGAGGTGCGCTCGCTGGGGCGGCGGGCGATCACGGTGCAGGCTGACGTGGCCGACGAGGGGCAGGTGGTGCGCATGTTTGAGCGCATCGATGCCGAGCTTGGGTCGCTTGGATCTTTGGGCGGCTTGGTCAATAACGCTGGGGTGGTGGATCAGCCCGCGCGGGTTGAGGCGATGTCGGCTGAGCGCGTGCAGCGCATGTTTGCGGTCAACGTTTTTGGCAGTTTCACCTGCGCTCGCGAAGCGGTGCGGCGCATGAGCACCCGCCATGGCGGCAGCGGTGGCGCGATTGTCAACCTCTCGTCCAGCGCCGTGCGCTCAGGCGGCGCGGGGCAGTACGTCGATTACGCCGCCGCCAAGGGGGCGATCGATGTCTTCACCTTGGGGCTGTCGAAGGAAGTGGCCGGCGAAGGCATTCGTGTCAACGCCGTGCGCCCCGGCATCACCGACACCGAGATCCATGCCTCCGGCGGGCAACCCGGGCGTGCTTGGCAGATGGCACCGCAATTGCCCCTGCAACGCCCCGCCCGCGCCGAAGAAATCGCCCAAGCCATCCTCTGGCTGCTGTCTGACGCCGCCAGCTACACCACCGGGGCGCTGTTGGATGTGAGCGGGGGACGCTAGCCCGTGGCGATCTGCCCCAGCCGCTCGGCCAAAAAATCCCAGACCACGCGCAGGCGGGGTGAGGCGCGCAGTTCGCGGTGAACGGTGAGCCAGACGGGCAGGGTGGGGATGGGCCAGGTTTCGCCGGGGTTGGCGGGGCGGACTTCGACCAGATCGGGTTCGGCCGCCGCCAAGTGACGCAGACCGATGCCCACGCCCAAGCCCGCCCGCACCATCATCCAGTTGGCGATGTGGTTGTCGCTGCGGAAGGCAAAAAAGTGGCGGTCGATGGCCAGGCCGGTTTGACGCAAGCCGTCGAGCAGATCGGTTTGGCTATCGAAGCCGATCCAGCGCAGTCGGTGAAGCTCGGTCCGCTCTAGGCGGCCATCGGCCACGCCTTGGCGGGCCAAGTGATCGCGGTGGGCATAAAACCCCAGCCGCCAGTCGGCCAGATGGCGGGTGATCACCGCGCTTTGGGTGGGGCGCACCATGCGGATGGCGATGTCGGCTTCACGCTCCAACAGGTTGTCGAGGCGATTGCTGGCCAGCAGTTCCACCTCGATGCTGGGGTGCCTTTCGGCCAATGCGCGCAGTAGCGGCGGCAGCACCCACGCGGAGACGATCTCGCTGGCCGTGAGGCGCACGGTGCCGGCCACGCTCTGGCTTTGCTGCGCCGCCAAGCCCAGCGCCAGCACGGCCGAGCGCATGTGCAAGGCAGGCTCCACCAGCGCTTGCCCGGCAGCGGTGGGCGCTAGGCCGCGCGCGGTGCGCTCAAACAAGGCTAGGCCGACAGCCCTTTCCAGGGCTGCGATGCGGCGTGACAGGGTGGGCTGGCTCAGGCCAAGGTTGTCTGCCGCCCGCGTGAGCGAGCCGGTTTCCACCACCGCCAACAGGGCGTGGAGCAGATTCCAATCAAGATGACGCGGGTCGAGATCAGCCATGGTGGCGGCAAGTATCGCTGGGATCGGTTCACCAAGAGCTATTCAAAAATGAATGATTGGCTTGCATGAATGCGTCTTGTGGTGAGCTGTGTTGGCAGCGAACATGGCTTCATCGTTGGCCTTTTGTTGGGTTTTGAGCATGAAAATTTCCGCGACATCGACCGTTCTTGTGCTGGGTGCCGGTGGGCGGCTCGGACGACAGGCGGCGCAAGCGTTTGCCGCCCGGGGTTGGCGGGTGCTGGCCTTGAGCCGGCGGCCGCTTCAAGCGTGGCCGGCCCTGCTGGCGGATCGGATCGTGACGGTTCAAGGCGATGCCTTGGCTGGGGCCGCCTTGCTGTCGCAACAGCCTGAACTTGCGCAGATCGACGTGATCGTGCATGCGCTCAATCCCCATTACGCCCGCTGGGCCACGGAGCTGCCGCCACTCACCGAGGCCGTGCTGGCGCTGGCCCGCGCCACGGGGGCTACGGTGATGCTGCCGGGCAATGTTTATAACTTTGGGCGTCACCTGCCGAGCGTGTTGCGGGAAGACACCCCCTTTGTGCCCGATACGCCCAAGGCCGAGCAACGCATCGCGCTCGAAGCGGCGCTGGCGGCGGCCGCTCCCACGGTGCGCAGCATCGTGATTCGTGCCGGGGATTTCTTGGCTCCAGCCGGTGAAGGCACTGAAACATGGCTGGCGCTGGGCTTGGGGCGGCGACTCAAAGCCGGGGTGTTTTCACCGATGGGGCCGCCGGACATTTTGCATGCCTGGGCGTGGTTGCCCGATCTGGCCGAAGTGTTTGCCCGGGTGGCTGAACGGCGAGCCGCATTGCCCGCCTTCAGCGTGTGGCACTACGAGGGCTTGAGCCTGAGCGCTGAGCAGTGGCAACAAGGCTTGGAGGCCCACCTTGGGCAAGATCTGCGCACGCGGCCTTTTGCGTGGTGGCCGCTCAAGGTGCTGGCGCTGGGCTCGCCCCTGATCCGGGCGCTGGTGGCGATGCGGTATCTCTGGGAGCGGCCACATCGCTTGGAGGGGCGTCGGCTGGCCGAGTTGCTCGGGGCCGACCTGCCCAGAACCCCGTTGCAACGGGTTCTGGCGCAGGCGCTCTGAGGGGGCGGCGAAAGCTGTTTACGGCTGCTTGTTCAGCACCGCGTTCAAGCTCTTGGTTTTTTCGGCGCTGCCATGGCTGGAGCCGAAGAAGTACGACACCACTTGGGCCGAGATGGTGGTGAGGGCTCCCAAGATGTAGATCACGATGTCTTTGGTGCCTTCCTTGGCCAGCTGCGAGGGATCGCTGCCGAACAGGATGTACCAGAACAAGTAGAAGGTGATGCCGATGATGAAGATCGACAGCAGGGGCTGAATGTTCTTCGCCAACCAGCTGGCATGGTCCGATTGCTGCACCAAGGTCTGGTTGTTGCGCGCATCGGCAACGTCTTCCATGACCGCTTTTTTGTCTTCGAGATCCAGTTTGGCGTACTCAAGCTGGTACTGCATTTGGGCGCGTTGCATCTCGTGCTCGAAGGCCGCGTGGTCCTCGTCGGTGTGACCCCCTTTGTCAATCGCGTCGCCGACGGTGTCGGCCAGATTGGTGCCGGCTTTGGGATCGATGCCGTTGCTGATCAGATTGGCCATGGTTCAAACTCCTTCAAGCGCACGACGGACCCAGCCGAAGATGAATTTCTTCTGGTCGCCATTTTTTTTGCAGATGTCCACATAGCGAGCCACCTTGTTCAGCGTGAACTTGCTGATGAAGAGCTCGGGGTCGATGGCATTGAGGGCCTTGAGCGAATCGTCGTTCATCACGCCGCTGGCAGGGCTGACCTTGGCTGCGATTTGGGCCAGTTTGATGCTGGTGCCGGTACCCGCGTTGACGCCGAAGTCGAACACCGATTCAGCGATGTGCTGGTCTTGGATGTCGTCGCCGCGCACTCGGTCCCAGTAATTGATCTTGTAGAAGCGCGCAATCTGTTGCAGCAAATTGGCGTCGCTGTCCAGATTTTTGGGGAAATTGGGTTTCTTGCGCAGCTCATCGACGGTGATCCAACCCTCCCACTTGGGATTCATCTTGCGGGCAATGCCGCAATAGGTCTCGCCGCCCCGATCGGTGGGGTCGTTGACATAGCCCCCTTCCGACTTGCTATCCATTACCCACAAGTTGATTGAACTCTGTGGCGAAGTGTCTAAGCTGAACAGAGGGCAGCAGGAGTGTGGTGATGACGTGGGCAGCAGAGGAATTGCGAACGGTGGATCTGGGGGATGCAAG
>NZ_JBFPHB010000042.1:0-25422 GCF_041083635.1 Leptothrix ochracea | reverse complement strand
AATACGCGCTGCTCTCAGCGTTTGCCTCGGTGGGCCGCGTGTGGGTGGGGCCGATGGCCGGCGTTTTGGCCGAATCCATCGGCTGGCCAGCGTTCTTTTTGCTCTCCACCGCCGCCGCCTTACCGGCGTTGGCGCTGCTGATTTGGCTCAAACCAGCGGTGCGTTTGCTGGAGGGGCAGCGCGACCGGCCCGTAGCCTGATTTACTTACCCTTGACCAAGCTCAGCATCTTGCCAGCCGAGTCAAACAACGCCGACACGTTGTTCACCGCCGGGCTTTGAGCGGCGGCGTTGGTCAAAGCAGTCGTGGCAGCAGAGGTTGCTGCGGTAGTGGCCGCCGTGGTCGCAGCGGTCTTGGCCGCAGCCACGCTGGTGGGCAACTTCCACTGCAGCAACTGGTTGCCATCCGGCTGGGTGGTCTGCGACGCAGCCGGGCCCAAGAGCTTGATCGCGTCCGCAATGGTGCTCAGACCCGGCTTCAACTGATCCAACTGCGCTGGGTCCACCATGCTGACCACAGATGCGGCGGTGGACAAAGCGTTGCTGCCGCAAGCCGTAAGCGCTGCAACAGCAGCACCAGCGATGACCCACGGGGCCAAGATGCGTTTGAATGACATGGGATGTCCTTGAAAAAAGGGATTGATCGATGGAAAGCGCGTGATCGTAGCGGATGACTCCCCGCGCCCCGCACCGCACAATCACGTCCCATGAAAAATGCCAAATTCAGCGGCGGTGGGCTGGTCTATTCCACCGAGAGCGGGCGCATGTGCCCGGTGTGTCGGCAGCCGGTGGCGCAGTGCAGTTGCAAAGCGCAGGCGGCTGCCGCAGCGGCGAAGCCCTCCGACGGCGTGGTGCGGGTCTCGCGCGAGACCAAAGGCCGGGCGGGCAAAGGGGTGACGGTGATCAAAGGCGTGCCGCTGGATGCGCTGGCCTTGGCGCAATTGGCCAAGACGCTCAAGGTGGCCTGCGGCAGCGGTGGCACCGTCAAGGACGGCGTGATCGAGATCCAAGGCGACCACGCTGAACTGCTGGTCGAGCGCCTCAAAACCCATGGCTGGGTGGTGAAGCGAGCTGGGGGCTGATCCAAGCGGTGTCTGAGCAACCCTTAGCGCTGCACTATCCCGGTGGCATCAACACCATGCCGCTCAGCAAAAGGGCCAAGAAGATGGCACTACCGAACCACCACAAGAAAATGTTACGGACCGTGTGATTTTCCAGCCACTCGACACGGGTGATCTGATCAAGCGGCACCCGTATTTCACCGTCATCGGCTGAAGCCATCGAACGCCCGACCAAGGCATCGGACTCGACGGCCAGAACCTGAAGTTTGATTTTTGCTGGTTCGGGCTGCGTGGTGGTGCTCAGCAGCACCACGCTACCGGGACGCAAGGCACCCTCATTGCGCCATCCAGAGACCTCCGTCACGGTGGTGGCGGTTGAGCAAGCGCCAAGACTGCAACATAAAACACCGCACAAACATCGAGTCAGGACGGCAGATCTTGGCATGGTGAACCTCAAAGCTGCCCGTAAGAGTGCAGGCCCGAGAGGAACATGTTGACGCCGAGGAAGGCAAAGGTCGTGACCAGCAGGCCGACCAGCGCCCACCAAGCGGCCATGGCGCCGCGCAGGCCCTTCATGAGACGCATGTGCAGCCAAGCGGCGTAGTTCAACCAGACGATCAGCGCCCAAGTTTCCTTCGGGTCCCAGCTCCAGTAACCGCCCCAGGCTTCGGCAGCCCAGAAGGCGCCAAGGATGGTGGCGATGGTGAAGAAGGCGAAACCGACGGCAATCGACTTGTACATCACGTCGTCCAGCACTTCGACGCTGGGTGTGCGCTCGTTCAGGGTGCCGCGCACCGCGATGGCGAAGGCAAAAAAGACCATGCAACCGGCCACCATGCGCGCGCCCTTGAGCACCGACTGCGTCGTCTCGGGGCTCAAGCCCACGGCCCAGAACAAGCCCATCAGCGCCAAGACGCCAGCGGGCACCGCCACCAGACTGATCCAGAGCGTGCGCGCCGGGGTGGTCTTGAGCAAGTAGGCAAAAGAGACCATCGCCGCCAGCGAGAAGGTGCCGTAACCGACGAAATTGGCCGGCACGTGGATCTTCATCCACCAGCTTTGCAGGGCGGGCACCAAGGGCTGGATCTCATGGGCGTCGCGCGCCAAGGTGTACCAAATCAGGAAACCCACGGCGCTGCTGGCCACCAACATCACGAAAGCACCCAGCGAGCGGATGCCCTCGCGCCCGGCGTAGCGCTGCTCGTAATAGAGCAAGAAGACCGTGGTGATCCAGATGAAGAGCACGAAGACTTCGTAGAGGTTGCTGACCGGGATGTGGCCGATGTCAGGGCCAATTTGATGGCTCTCGAACCAGCGCACCATGGTGCCCAGCAGCGCCATGAAAACCGCGCCCCACGCCAGTTGCGAGCCAAAGCGCTGCAAGGCGTTGGAGGCCTTGCCCGCAAAAAAGCCCGCCCAGTAGGCCAAGGTGCTCATGAACACCAGCATGCCCATCCACAGGATGGCGCTTTGGCTGGAGAGCAGGTACTTCAAGAAAAAGCGCTTCTCGGCGGCCGACAAGTCCGCCCCAAAGTTGTCGGTGGTTTGGAGGTACATGGCGATGGCCGTGAGCGTCGCCGCCCCCACGCCCAGCACCAACGGCCGCAAGGGCCCCCAGAACCAGCCTAAAGCGATCAGCGCCGGCACCGCCGCCAGCAAGATGCCGATTTCATAGCTGTTCATCGAGCCGTGATAGCTCTGGAAGGCATAGCCCGCACCGGCCAGCAGGATCAGGGCATAGGCCCAGTCGAACGGCGAGCGCCGACTGAAGACACTGCTGGAAGAAGCCCCCCCGAGGGGACGCGAAGCAAGGGTAGAGGTGGTCATGAATCAATCCTGCGGGGTGGGGTTCAGCAAAACCTGCTTCAAGGTTTCAAAGTCACGATCGGTATCCAAGGAGGCACGGTTCACCGAATACGCCAAGTGAAGGTAACTGCCGCCTTCCCGGGGCTCGATCCAGACCCAGAGGCGCCGCTCACGGATGTACAGCATCGCCAACACCCCCAGTGCAAGCAACACCGCGCCCAAGTACACCAGCTTTTTGCCCGGCGTGCGGGTGACTTGGAAGACGCTGGCCTGCACTTGATCAAAGCCTTCGAGCGTGAAGAGCAACGGGGCCGGATAGGCAAAAGAATCGGACAGGGTCATCGCGGCCGGAAGCATGAAGTCTTGCGTCTTCTGGCTCATTTCCAGCGGTGGCTCGCCCTCTTTTTCACGCGCTTGATTGAGCAACTCGAAGAAGGCGCTGTTCAGAATACGCACCATCACCTCAGCAGCACGGTCACGATCGGCCGGCTGAACATGGGCCTCGATGAAGCTTTGCAGCGCATGCATCCCCGCTGTGGGCTCGGCACCCGGGGTCGGCAGTTCGGCCCCGGCAAAGAGATTCATCGACCGCAAAGCCGATTGGCGCAGCGGCTCGATCATCTCGCCACGATCTTTGGGCGCAACGCGACGCGCATAACGCAAAGCGGCTTGCTCGCGCTGGGTGGCATCGCTCAAACCAGCCTTCAGACGCAACCAGTCCCCCAAGCTGTCTTTGCCATCCACGGGCGGACGCAGATAGCGAAAGGGCTGATCGGGCGACTCACGCACGCCCAGCAGGAAGACGCGCTGACCATCGACCACGCTGGGCTGCATGAAGTTGTTGAATTCCCGCGCCTGGCCCGCCTTGTCACGCAGTTTGTAGCTGATGGACGGGCCGATGTTTTGCATCGACTTCACGCCCGTGGTGCGGGCCCCTGAGCCCAAATGCTGCGACACGCTATCGCCCAGATCCACCTTGCGCACGTCGGTGCCTGCACCTTGGTTGGGCGCCATGTTTTCGACGTTGATCACCCGCAAGCCGGTGAACTCCAACTGCATGCCCCCTTCCGCGCCAACCTGCGCTGGACTGAGTGCCACACTGGCCCCGATATCACCCTTGACGTTGAACGGCGCACCGGGCCGCCCCATGGGATGAGCCCGCAAAGTGATGTGCGAGCCACCGTCTTCAAAGCTTGACTGGAAGATCGTCACGCCGTCATGTTCAAGCGGCTCGTTGACCTTGATGCGCGCCGCTGTGGTCTTGCCGTCAGCATCGTGGATCACCACGTCGCTGGCAAAGAGCTTGGGCATGCCGGTTTCGTAGTAATCGACGATGAACTTCTTCAACTCGATCTGGAAGGGCAACGGCTGCAACACCACGCCCTCCGACAGGGTGATCAAGGCGACGTTTTCCGTGCCACCTTCAGGCACAAACAAATTGCCTCGGAAGGTCGGGTTGGTGTCGCTCAGGCGATGTTTGGCCGGCACGTCATGGACTTGGCCATCACCCACATACGCGGACTTGCCTTGCACCAGCATCTGCAAATGCACGATCAAGTCGCCATCGAGCAAACCACCCATGCACACCAGCACGATGGCCGAATGCGCGGCGATGTAACCAAGCCGATTGGCCACGCCCTGCTTGGCGGCCACCATCACGCCGTGCTCACGCTCCTGCACACGCGCTTTCCAACCGCGCGCACCCAGCACAGCCGCCAAACGATCCAGCGCCGCATCCTTGCCCAAAGCCCACTCACCTTCGGCTTTGTGATGGAACGCTTTGAGCGAGCTCTCACGCAAGTGCTCTTTGTAGTTCTTCAGATCGTTGACGATCTTGGGCACGTTGCGCCACAAGCACAAGCTGGTGGACGTGACCAGAAAAGCCAAGATGAGCAAAAACCAGCTGCTGCTGTAGACGCTGAACAGCCCCAGACGCTCAAACACCGAGGCCCAAAACGGACCGAATTCGTTGACGTAGTTGATCGCAGGTTGGTTCTGCTGCACCACCGTACCGATCACCGAGGTGATGCAGATCAGCGTCAACAGGGCGATGGCAAAGCGCATCGACGAGAGCAACTCGACCCCGTGATGCCAGCGCGTGGTGGGCGCAGGACGAGTGGGAGCAACAAGGGCCGAAGAATCAACGACAGGATCAGATGACATGGGGGGCGATTATCTGAATGCGACAAAGGCCGGACAAATGCCGGCCTTTGAGTGAGGGGTCAGGAAGGCGCTTGGGACTTATTGCAATCCGGCCACGTAATCGGCCAAAGCTTGGATTTCGCGGTCATTGAGCTTGGCAGCCACCCCGGTCATCGGGATGCTGTTTTTGCGTGAACCGTCGCGGAATGCCTTGAGCTGCGCTTCGGTGTACTCAGCGTGCTGCCCCGCCAAACGCGGGTACTGGGCCGGAATGCCAGCACCGTTCGGGCTGTGGCAGCCGGCACAAGCAGGGATCTTGCGATCGTTGATACCGCCGCGATAAATCTTTTCGCCCAAGGCCACCATCTCGGCGCTGCGCGCCGCACCCGGCTCAGCCTTTTTGCTGGCGTAGAAGTTCGCCATGGTGCGCGCGTCCTCATCCGACAGCATGGCCGCCATGCCCGCCATGATGGGGTTGTCGCGCTTGTTCGACTTGAATTCGGTCAGCTGCTTGTAGAGGTAATCCGGATGCTGACCTTGGAGGATCGGAAAGGTCGGTGCACCTCGGGTGCCGTCAAAAGCATGGCAAGCCCCGCACACTTGGGTCGCGGTCTCCTGACCCTTCGCCATCGGCGCCGACGCAGCGGCCGGTGCGGCGGCAGAAGCGGGTTCCGCACTGATGGCTGGCGTCACCGCCACAACAGCCACGACAAGAGCAAGGAGCGACTTCAGGGTCAGATTCATGATGCACGTACGCCGGATAGGCGAGATGAAGAAAAGAAAATGCTTATACCCCGGTAATTTTACAATGCCGCCCGATGAGTACACCCTTGGCTTCACCTGCACAGCGCTCCCCTGACCGGCAAGCGCTGGCATGGGCCCATACCGCCCGCTTTCTGACCACCGCAAGCCGGCTTGATCAGCTCCCTGACCACGGACTGCCAGAGATCGCTTTTGTCGGCCGCTCCAACGCTGGCAAATCGACCGCCATCAATACGCTGGCCCAACAGCGCCAGCTGGCCTACGCGTCCAAAAAACCTGGACGCACCCAGCACATCAACCTTTTCACGCTGGGCCCGCTGGAACCCGGCGTGATCACACCGGGGCTGCCACCCGCCGTTTGGGCCGATTTACCCGGCTACGGCTACGCAGCGGTGGAGCGCACCGCCAAGTTGCGCTGGCAGCAAGTGATGGCCGACTACCTCGGTCAGCGTCCCGGTCTGACCGGCATCGTGCAGATGGTCGATTCGCGCCATGGCTTCACGCCGCTGGATTTGCAGCTGCTTGATTTTGTGAACGAGCGCGTCAACTCCGGTCAAGTGCGCCTGTTGGTGCTGCTGACCAAAGCCGACAAGCTCAATCGCAAAGAGTCGAGCCAATCGTTGATGCAAGCGCAAAAGGTGCTGGGCGACTGGGCCACGGACGAAGCGGACGTGAGCGTGGCGCTGTTCTCGGCGCTGAAGCGCCAAGGGCTTGATGACGCGGCGTCCACCATGCGCAGCTGGTGCCCAGAAGCTCAACCGGCGGATCTGGCGGATTCAGGGTCGGCCGAGTTGCAGGAATAAACCGCTGCTGCCCTTCGGGGCCCACATCAGGCCGAAATAAAGCGGACCGACGCCTGTGTCGGCCCCGAGGAAGAAACTGGTGCCCATGCGCCACTGGTCGAAGGGGGGCAAACCGATGCTGAGATCGCGCCAAGCATTGCCAAACTCCAAGCTGCCCCCCGCAAAGAAGCCCCGCGTCAGCACCGGTTCCTGATTGAGGCGCGCGTAGTACGACATCCGCGCCAAAGCCACTTGGCGACCGCTGAGTTGCTCGGTGTTGTAGCCCGACAGACGCTGAAAGCCGCCCAGCGTGTAAGGCGCCAAACCTTCCAACCAATGCTGCTTGGCCACGTTGAGCAACAACGAAGTGTCCAAGGTGTGTCGCCCAGACGTCATCACCGTGGTGGCATCGAGCTCAAACCGCTGAAAGTGCTCTTGCCCCTCCGTCAACACCAAGGTCGGCACTTCCCGCTGACCTTGAAGCCACGTGGCTTTGACGCGGTAGCCTCGGGTCGGAAAGCTCGGGTGATCCAACTGATCCATGATCAAACCGAAACGCAACGCCGATTCGGTCATGCGCAAGCCGCCTTGCATCGTGGCGAGCAAGGCTGTGGCGGTGAATGATTCAGGGGTGATCTGCAACACATCGCGCTGCACGCCCAAGCGCATCTCCCCCAAGCTCCCCCATGTCTGGCCCACATCCAACCCCAGCCGGACCATGTCGTTGGCGTTGCGCTCCAGCATGGTCACGTCCTGAGCGGTCGCTTTGGGGGCGATCAGCGGATAAATCATCGTCCGGCGTCGTTCCCCTTCGGTGCGGGCCGCGATGAACCACGTCCCACTCTCTGGTTCCATGCCCCCCAAGGGCTGATACCACTCCGAAAGCCAGCGCGGCACCGAGCCGATCTGCAAACGATTACGCCACTCACCACCCCACTGATTGCCCCAATGCCGGTTGTGACTGAGCTTGATGTTGAAGTCCCCTTGACCGGCAAAATCGCTCGACAAGGCCAACCCCATCCGAAAGTAATTCGGCCCCCACGGTTTTTCTTCCAAGTTAAAAACCAGCCCGGTGCCACTGGGAAGATCCTCCAGTTGGTAGTCGGCATGCAGATAGTCATCGGTGGCCGCCAAGCGCTGACTGTCACGCTCGGCCAAACGGGCATCGAAGGGCTGTCCAAGTTGGCTTTCCATCTGGGACAGGTGACGCTCTGGATGGGTGGCATGGGTGCCATGAAACCGGATATTCGCGATCGGCGGCGGTGTCGGCGCGGCGCTTGACAGGGCGTTTTGCCGAGTCCGCCAGACACTTGTTGGCAGGGCCAAGGCCTGAAGCTGCGTTTTGAGCTCCTCCGTACTGGTTTCCCCAGCGAAGATCAGCTCCTTGACTTGACTGAAATCTCCCGAACTGAAGCGACTGCTGCCGCGCAAAGGTTCGATCAAGATGTCGCGCCGCAGGGTCAATCCGTTCAGCGAGCGCTGCACGTTCTGCTCCGTCAGGATGTTGAGCATCTGCGCCGTCAGACCGAGCGCGGAGCCCAGCGCATCACGCTTGGCCAGCGGTGTGCCGATGTTGACGGCAATCACCACCTCCGCCCCCATGGCACGCACCACATCCACCGGGACGTTATCGACCAACCCACCATCGCCCAGGATGCGGCCTTTGACCTCCGTGGGCGGAAAAACCCCTGGCACCGACATGCTGGCGCGCAACGCTGTGGCCAGATCACCTTCCCGAAACACCACCGCCTGACCGGTTTCCATGTCGGTGGCCACAGCCCGGAAGGGGATGGGCAAGACATCAAAGTTGAGCAATTGCCGCACCGGCAGGGTGTAGCGCCGCAGCAGCCACTCCAGCCCGCGACTGGAGATGGAGCCCAGCGGCAACATGGGGGCGCCCGTCACAGGATGGAGCCCCACTTCAATGGCGGGCGAAATGTCGAAATCTTCTTCCTTGCGCCGGATACTGAGCAACTCACGCGGCACACGGTTGGCAAAAAGCTCGCCCCAGTCCATCCCTTGCAGCGCTCGCTCCAGCGCCTCGGCCGACATGCCACTGGCGTAAAGGCCGCCGATCACGGCCCCCATGGAGGTCCCAGCAATCACATCGATCGGAATGTGCTCACGCTCCAGCACCTTGAGCACCCCGATGTGGGCCAAACCACGAGCCCCGCCGCCCGACAGGGCCAGCCCGACCCGAGGCCGCTTGCGCACACTGCCTTGAAACGGATACACCACCGTGGCCAACGTCGGAGCCATCGCATCGGCCACCACCACGCCTTGGGCCTGCACGCCAGACACCCCCAAACCGAGGCTCAAACTGAGCCAAGCGAGGGCGAAAGTCACCGTCAAAAAAGTGCGCATGCCGCGATTGTCAGGGCACGGCGCGATGCGTCCCTGAGCCGGCTCTGAACTCAGAGCCGTGGATGCACCACCACCCCTTGGCGTGCTTCCAGCATCGTCTCGCAGGCCGTGCAACGCAGGGCTTGGGGCTGCGCCAACAAACGCGCAGGAGCGATCGCATCGCCGCACTCACCGCAGACACCAAAATCGGGCCCATCCAGACGACTCAACGCCGCATTGATCTCGGCCAACGACACATGTTCCCGATCACTCATGGCCAGATCGACCTCACGGTCGGCGTCATGGGCCCACCCCTCTTGGGCGGCCTCGGCCAGCACCGTGGTGGCATGCTGAACCCGACTCTCACCCTGTTCATGCAAAGCCAGCTCGGCCTCCAAAGCACCGCGACGGGCCAGCAACACCTCACGCAACTCAGCACGCAAGGCCGCCGACAAGGACACCTTCAAAACGCTACTCACGACGAACTCCTCAAATCGTTGCAGCCCATCGTGGCACCAGTCCGATGCGGCCGAATTGACAGGGGTCAAGAGAGTCAAGAGCGCCTAGCGCCAGCGATAACTCAGCATCACGGTACCCGACAAGGCCGTGGCGTGCTCAACGAGGGGACTGTTTTGCACCGTGGCACCGGGATGGATGCCCATCAAGCGCCAAGTGACGTTCAAACGGGCATCGGGTGCCCAAAAGCCCACCAATCCCATCCGGGTCTCCGTCTGCCCCGCGCCCGGTTCGTACGGGAAATAGACACTGTGCGACGCCTGATCGGCGGTGACGCCGTAGTACGACTGGTTGTACGACGCATTGGCCCACTGGCCCTCGGTCATCAGGGCCAGCCCCACATCGCCGCGTGGTGAGAGGTAAAGACCCATCCGGGCCCCAGCATCAGCGGCAAAACCGGTACCGCCTTCGCCCACGTCGTAACGCACCCCTGAGAAGAACTTCAACCAAGGCGTGGCGGCCCAATTGGCAAACAGGGCCGGATTCAGACTGGGCCGAACCGACCCTAACCCCGCCAGAACCTCGTTTTGGTTGGCGGATCGACCCAGATCGATGATGAGTCGGGCACCGTACTCCGAATCCCCTTCGGCCACGTTGTAGCCCAAGCCATAACTGACACTGGCGAACCAGCCGTTGGCCCACTGCGCATCAAAGCTCGGTACCCAGACGAACGAACGCTCTGTGGTTCCCGGATAGATCGGTGTCGAAGCAGCAATGAAGCCCATCGAGAAACGGTCTGTCTGCGGCCGAGGGCCTAACTGATACAAAGGCGACATCGACTGAGCCTGCGCCCCCGTTGCTGCCACCACCAAGCTCATCCATAGCAGGCGCTTCATCACCGATCTCCTCAGACCACAACACTGTGGCTTGTTACGGGCCGATTGTGACGGCCGAGACATCTCCCTGAATCACCCATCTAAGGGTTAGGTTATCCAACTTTTGCACAACTCTTATATTTCAACAATAATAGAATTATGGAAGAAAAAGATGTCATTCAGGCCCTCGGAGCCCTCGCTCAGGGGATACGGCTGCAAGTATTCCGCGCCCTTGTGGTGGCGGGCCCACAAGGCCTGACCCCCGGGGCGCTGAGTGAGGCCTTGGGCGTGGCTCCGAACACCCTCTCCTTCCATCTCAAAGAGTTGCTGCACGCCAACCTGATCAGCCAAGAACGCGACGGCCGCTTCCTGATCTACCGCGCTGCGTTTGACCAGATGAACGCACTCATCACCTATCTGACCGCGCACTGCTGCGAAGGTCCGGTTTGCCAGCGTTCCTCACGCTCCGATCCTCACAACCTCACGACCATGCATTCAACCCCTCGCAACGTTTTATTCATCTGCACGGGCAACTCGGCACGCTCCATCCTTGCTGAAGCTCTGCTGCGGCATTTGGGCGGTGAGCGCTTCATCGCTTACTCGGCCGGCAGCCAGCCGGTTGGGGCCGTTCACCCGATGGCGCTGAACATCCTGAGAGAGTTGCATCTGCCCACTGAAGGCCTGCGTAGCAAGTCTTGGCATGAGTTCACCCAAGCCGAGGCTCCGGTGATCGACTTCATCTTCACCGTCTGCGACAGCGCAGCGGGCGAAACCTGCCCGATCTGGCCGGGTCAACCCATCAGCGCCCATTGGGGTGTGGCTGATCCAGCGGCTGTCACGGGGGATGAACACCTGCGCCATCGCGCCTTTCTCGACACCGCCCTGACCCTCAAGCGCCGCATCGAGTTGATGCTGGCCCTGCCGCTGCACAAGCTCGATGCCTTGGCCCTGACCCACGAACTTCACAACATTGGCCAGTCCTGAACATGAGCACCCACGTCCTGATCCTCTGCACCCACAACTCGGCGCGCAGCGTGCTGTCTGAAGGGATGCTCAACCACCTGGCCACCCGGCTTGGGCGGGATGTGAAAGCGCACAGCGCCGGCAGCGCCCCAAGCGGGCGGATCAACCCTTACGCGATTCAGGCGCTCAACGCTGCGGGCATCGACACTTCGAGCTATCGCAGCAAGAGCTGGGACGAGTTCACCACGCCCGACGCGCCACCGCTGACCATCGTCATCACGGTGTGCGACTCGGCCGCCGCCGAAAGCTGTCCGGTCTTCTTTGGTGGTGAGAACCAGCAGCCCGTCAAGGTGCATTGGGGCTACCCCGATCCGTCCAACGCCCCGGAAGCCGACAAGCCGCGCGCCTTCGAGCTGACCCGCCAAGCCATCGGGTACAAGTTGCTGCAACTGCTGGCGCTGCCGCTGGAGACGATGGCCCGGGCCGAGCTTGAAGCCGCCCTCCTCGCCATCGGCCGCAGCTAAAGGACGCCACGCCATGAACGTCTTCGAGCGCTACCTCACGGTCTGGGTGTTTCTGTGCATTGTCGCCGGCATCGCCCTCGGTCAAACCCTGCCCGGCCCGGTACACGCCATCGGCGCGATGGAAGTGGCCAAGGTCAATCTGCCCGTCGGTCTCTTGATCTGGGTGATGGTCATCCCGATGCTGCTGAAAGTCGATTTCGGTGCGTTGCATCAGGTGAAAGAGCACTGGCGCGGCATCGGGGTGACGCTGTTCGTCAACTGGGCCGTCAAACCCTTTTCGATGGCGCTGCTGGGCTGGCTGTTTGTGCGCCATCTGTTTGCACCTTGGCTGCCCGCTGAGCAGCAGGGCAGCTACATCGCCGGCCTGATCCTGCTGGCCGCCGCACCCTGCACCGCCATGGTGTTCGTCTGGAGCCGGCTCACCGGCGGGCACCCGCTGTTCACGCTCAGCCAAGTCGCCCTCAACGACACCATCATGGTGTTTGCCTTTGCACCGATCGTGGCGCTGCTGCTCGGGCTGTCTTCCATCAGCGTGCCGTGGGCCACGCTGCTGATATCGGTGGTGCTCTACATCGTCATCCCGGTCGCCATTGCTCAAGTCTGGCGCAAGGTACTGCTGGCGCGTGGGCAGGCGACTCTGGACGCTGCGCTGGAGCGCATCGGCCCTTGGTCGATCAGCGCCCTGCTGCTGACCTTGGTGCTGCTGTTCGCTTTCCAAGGCGAGGCGATCTTGAAGCAGCCACTGGTGATCGCCCTGCTGGCCGTGCCGATCCTGATCCAAGTGATCTTCAACGCCGCCTTGGCCTACGGGCTGAATCGCAAGGTGGGTGAAGCGCACAACGTCGCTTGCCCCTCGGCACTGATCGGAGCCAGCAACTTCTTCGAGCTGGCCGTGGCCGCCGCCATCAGCCTGTTCGGCTTCGAATCCGGTGCCGCGCTGGCCACCGTGGTCGGGGTGCTGATCGAAGTGCCGGTGATGCTGCTGGTGGTCAAGGTCGTGAATCAGAGCAAGGGCTGGTACGAGGCCGGGCATGATGCGGGACCATGATCGAACGACACAACCGCGACTGCGTTTGCTTGAGCCTTGACGCCAAGGCGCTGCGCAAAGCCTTGGCCTTGGCGCTTGGGGCTGAACATCAGCATCTGTTTTCGGCCCATCCGGTCTTTGTCTCGGCGGCGCACCGCGCCCGCATGGCCGAGGTGGTGCAGGCCGTGGGGACGGTGGTCCGCCGGCCCAGCTACCGAGAAGACGTGCTGTCCCGGCTGCCTGAAGCCCTCCGGTGCGCACCGGCCAGCCTGCAAGCCCCACGCGGGGTCTTTCTGGGCTACGACTTCCATCTGGCCGGCGACACCTTGGGGCTGATTGAAATCAACACCAACGCTGGCGGGGCGATGCTCAACGCCGTGCTGGCGCGGGCACAGCGCGCTTGCTGCGCCGACATGGAAGCCTTGGTGCCCACCTTGGAGCAGGTCAACGCCTTTGAAGACGCGATGGTGGCGATGTTCCAGCGGGAATGGGCCTTGGCGCGGCACGGCCGACAAGCACAACCCCAGCGCCCCCTGCGCCACATCGCCATCGTGGACGACACGCCCCAAGATCAGTACCTCTACCCCGAGTTCTTGCTTTTCCAGCAGCTCTTTGAGCGCCACGGTCTGCGTGCCGTGATCGCCGACCCGGCCGAGCTGCGCTGGCAAGGCGGCCGGCTTTGGTACGACATCCATCACAAACCCACCCCGATCGATCTGGTCTACAACCGCTTGACCGATTTCCCCTTGAGCGAACCGGCCCACGCAGCGCTGCGTGAGGCTTGGCTGAGCGAAACGGTGGTGCTGAGTCCCAACCCCATCCACCACGCGCTTTACGCCGACAAGCGCAACCTCACCCGTCTGAGCAACCCCCATTGCCTCGACATGCTGGGCGTCGATGAACGCACCCGCGCCGTGCTGCTCCAAGGTATACCCACCACCACCTTTGTGACCCCCGGTAACAGCGCTGAGCTGTGGCAACAACGGCGACAACTGTTCTTCAAGCCGGCGCACGGTTTTGGCAGCCGCGCGGCGTATCGAGGCGACAAGCTCACCCGCCGCGTGTGGGACCAGATCCAAGCCAGCGGCGACTACGTCGCCCAAGCCTTGGTGACCCCGGGCGAGCGCATCGTGCCCACCGCCGAAGAAGCCACCCGCCCGCTCAAGTTCGACCTGCGCAACTACGTCTACGACGACCACGTGCAGTGGCTCACCGCCCGGCTCTACCAAGGCCAAACCACCAACTTCCGCACCCCCGGTGGCGGCTTTGCGCCGGTGTATAGCCCGGGGATCTAATCGGGTACGTCGGCACCCGTCAGTTGCCGACGTACCGTCTCTTCAATGGCGTCGAAGGCAGCTTGGGGAACGATGTCAGCAAACTGTTTGCGCCGGTTCTTCGACACGATGCCTTGGTTTTGAAACGCCCCCAAGAGCAACGTGGCCAGCGCATTGGAGCGGATATCAAAGCGCAGCTCCATCGCTCTCAGAGCTGCGTCATACATCGCTAGAAAACGGGTCTCGTCACGCAAGTCCTTTTGCAGGGCTTGTTCGGCCATGGTCAGCAGAAACTCAACGCAGGGTGTGGCGTCCCAATAGCGGTAAAGCGCGTCATCGCCGAGCCACTCAAAGTCGTAGCGACCTTCGTCGATCCAGAGCACTTTCCAAAGCGCCCTCAACGGCGTCGAGAAACTCTGAAGCGCTTGCAAATAGGCCGTCTCGTTGCGCTTCATCGCCATTGAAATCGGCAAAACAAACCCTTTGGGCATGCAGCCGGATCGACCCAACACGTGGTGAATCAAAAACCTTGAAAGACGACCGTTGCCATCCATGAAGGGATGAATGAAGACAAAACCAAACGAAACCAGTGCGGCAAGCACCAAGGGATCAAGCACCTTGCCGGTTTGAGAATCGTTGGCCAAGGACATCACCTCCTGCATCAAATCGAACGCAAAATCGGGCGGTGGTGGGACATACGTCACCCCAGCAACGCCCCGCGCTGGGCCGCGCAGCCAGTTCTGTTCAGTACGAAATTGCTGGGCATGCTCCAGCGGATTGGTGATCGCCGAGTTCTGCAAAGCGACAAGGTAGTCCTCATCCAGTAATCGGGCCTCACCCGCTTGACGCAACAAGGCCGCAAAAGCAGTGGCCTTGTCGGCATCCAGCGTGTCACGCTCAATCGCAAAAGAGCTCTCGGTTTCGCCCAAATAAGCCCAAGCCAGCGCCCTATCCAGTAAAACGGGGCCGATCTCGCTGGCAAACGCCGTAGCTTGCCCGAGCAGATCCTTGGCCAACATCGCCTCTATAGCTGCCGTGCGACGAACCACTGGCGCATAACGCAGATGGCCTAGGCCATTGAATGAAACCCGCCAACGCATGTCTCTTCGAGACGGGCCAGTGACATACAGGGCAGGATCGAACAAATCGACGTAATTACCTTGGGGTTCTGCCCCCTCTAACCTATCGCCTCGGAATGCTTCCCACAGAAAACCCGCCTTGCGGATGAACTGACCCGTCGGTCTGGCCCGCAGCTCATCGAGCACTCTTTGCGCAGGGACGTGTCGCAGGGCGTGATTCAGCACCAGCAAATCGGTACCTTCGTGCTTGAGTGCAAACAACACATGCATCAACACGTCATCGCCGTCCGGAGCCACCGAAGACGGCACGCCCAGCACGCTATCACTCACCGCCACCACACGAGCCACAGGCTGCACCATCGCTGGACGCAAAACCGGCGGAATGGGCAAGCTCAGATGCTCCCGAAGAAACGCATAGCCCACCATTCGCACGGAATTTTGATGTTTGCCCATGTTTTTTAATGATTTAAGCCTTTACGGTCGGAATTTTATGGCCGAGCACCGGCCGAATCACCCCAGATAAAACGTCTCCGACTCGATGCGCAGCCGCCCGGTTTCGCGCAGGCGGCGCAGGGTGCGGTAGAGCGTTTCGGGGCTCAGGCCCAACTCGGCGGCCCACGCGTTGCGCGGCTGGCTGAGGCGCAACGCACCCGAGCGACCCTCGCAAGCCACGTAGTGCAGCACGCGCTCGGCCGCGCTGTGCAACATCAAACGCTCGGTCTGAGCACGCAGGCGGCGCACTTCCTGCGCCAGCACGCCGCGCCAAGCCGTCTGAAAGTTCGGATCCTCGGCCAGCGCCTGCCGAAACGCCGCCATCGGCCAACGCAACCAGCGGCTAGCGCGCGCCGCCACCATCACGTGGCAGTGGTAGGCCGGCATGTCTAGGCTGGCCTCGGCGACAAAACCGCGCACCACGCGCTGCACGATCAGCTCATGGCCGTCGCGGTCGTGACGCACCAGTCGCAGCTCGCCCCGCAAGACGCAAAAGATCGACTGCGGCACCGACCCTTGATGCGCCAAAACACCCGCTGAGCCGCACTCCAAGCGCGCCAAGGCCCGCAAGCCTTCCGGCAAAGCCTTGAGCGCAGGCACAAGATCGGACCACGCGGTCTCATCCAAAGAGTTTGCAAACATGACTCGGATCATAGGGGGATGGGTATATCCCGCCCCATCATCCCGCCATGAAACGGCACCACATCCTCCTCGCGACCAGCCTCAGCTTGGTCACCCTGACCCTCTGCGCCGCAGAACCCGCCACCGACGGCCGCATCGCGGTGCATTTCCCGGCCGAACTGCGCACCGAGACACTGCGCAACATGCGCGATCACCTGCTGGCGCTGCAACAGATGCAAGACGCCTTGGCACGCAGCGACTTTGAGCGCGTGCGCGACATCGCTGAAAACCGCCTGGGCATGTCTTCGATGAAAGCCCACGGCGCGCACCACGTGGCCCAACACATGCCCGAAGGCATGCAAGCCATCGGTAGCGCCATGCACCGATCCGCCAGCCGCCTCGCCACCGAAGCGGCCAACGCCAGCGCCAGCGGCAACCCCCAACCCGTCCTCGCCGCCTTGGCCACCCTCACCCAACAATGCGTGGCCTGCCACACGGGGTATCGGTTGGAGTGACTCGGCGTCGAGCCCTCAAGGAATCTTCTTCGACACCGGTGCTGACACGCTCTTCCAGTCGCGGAACACGTCCAGATCGAAGCCGTCGGGGTAGTTCAGCAGGCCGGGGGTGTGGCCTTTTTTCTCGATCTCGCCGTATTGCCAGATGATTTTCTTGGTCTGGCGGTCGATGACGACCACGCGGTCGCGCAGGTCGTCGGCGACGATGATGTCGTGGGTGTCGGGCAGCTCACGCGCCAGCGAGGGCTTGGTCAGCATGGCGTCGCCCTTTTCGACGCGGTACTGCCAGCTGACCTTCTTGGTGGCCGGATCAAAGATCACCACTTGGCCGGGAGCCACAAAGTCAGCCACGATCACTTGGCCGTCTTCGGTCATGAAGGCGTCCGAGGGGTAATGCACGCCGGGGGCTTGGACGCTCCAGAGCACCTTGCCTTCGCGGGTGATGCGGCTGATCCAAGCGCCGGAAATCTCGCTCACCAAAATGTCGCCGTTGGCCAGCGGTGTCGCACCGTTGGGCCAGGCCAAGGTGTGCGGCGGGTTGTGCTCGCACTTGCCGGGCTTGCCCCACTCGGTGGCCACCGAGTCGGTTTTGGGGTCGATGATGCGCACCCGGCAGTTGCGGATGTCAGCGGTCAAGAATTTGCCGTCTTCAAGCAAATGGGCGTCGTCCGGGTAATTGAAGTGGTGGTCGTCCTTGCCGGATTCATCGGGCGTGCCGTAGGTCCAGATCAGCGTGCGGCTGTCGTAATCGACCATGTGCACGTCGTAGTTGTCTTCCTCGCTCACCGCCAGCGTCTTGCCGTCCATGCTGAAGTTCACGTCCTCGTTGCCCCGGTAGATCTTGAGATTCGGCGAGGGGAACTCCCACAAGATGCGCTTGTCGGGCGCGACTTCGATCAAGCGGTTGTTGCGCCGGTCGGCGATCACGATCGGATACGGCAACGGCTTGCCCCACGAGGCCACCGGCTTTTTGCGGTTGCCGGTGACCAAAGGTGGGCTGGGCAAGGTCACACCGCTGGAGACGATGCCCGCGCCTTGCATCTCCGGCGTGACCTTGACCGGCCCCGCCGTGACTGACGTGCTGCAAGCCGCTGCACCGCACAGCACGGCGGCCCAAACCAAGCCAAGAGAAGGTGTTTTCATGATCGCCGCACAGGCCTTGGGCCATGGAGTCAAAGAGGGCTTGATTTTGTCCAACCAAGCACACCCGCGACCCCGATCAGATCAACACCCGCTCAACAAGCTGCACCGGGTCGCGCCCCCATCGCGCGCCCATCGATACCCCCCTGAGTCCGGGGGCTGGTATCGTGCGGGCCTTCACAGCCGTTGAAACCCACGACTTTTGAGGCTTGGCCCCATGTTTGCTCTTTTGAATCCATCCGCATTGCACCTGCAACGCACCGTTGTGCTGGCGCTGCTCGGCCTGCTCGGCTTGGTCCTGCTCCTGCCGACCCCGGTCCGAGCCCAAGACGCCGATGAAAAGGCCCAGAACCTCGCCAACTGCTTGGCGCGCAAAGGCCCCGGCAAATGCAAGAAGCAGTGGCTCAACCCCGATGACGTCTGGCGCGTCGAAGACGTGGAGCGACGCGAAAACCAACGCATCTGCTTGACGGGCCGCACGCCGGAGAGCTGCGACCGGGCGCTGCTGTCGCTGAAGGAAATCCAGCAAACCATCATTGCCGAGCGCCGCGAGAACCTGAAGTCTTGCCTGATGGGTTTCAGCCGCGAACGACGCGCTTGCCGCAAGGACTGGCTGACCGAGGTCGATCTGAAGCGCGTTGAAGCCGCCGAACAAACCCGCACCCACTGCGCCAATGGCAAGGGCGGCAGCGAATGTGGTGCTTTGCTGTTGCCGCCCAAACCGCTCAAGCCGGCGCCAACAGCCACCGCGCCGCGCCCACCCAAAATGGCCAAAACTGCGGCGGTCCCGGCCTCGGCAGGCGCGGAGAGCGTGCCCACGGCACCCGCAGGTCCGGAAGATGAGTTCGCCACCTGCGAGGTCGATCAGTTTGTCGATGCGGTCTCCGCAGAAGGCCGGGTGGCCGAGTTGCAAGACGGCTCCATCTGGGTTGTGGCCCTCAAAGACGCCGACAAGATCTTGGCGTGGGTGCTCCCGGCGTACGTGGTGGCCTGCGAAGGTCGCCTGATCCACGGTGAAACCGGGGAAATCATCGCCGCCAAACAGCAACGCTGAACCACGCTGAACCTCGTCATCCCATGTCCGGCCTGATCCGTATCCGTGGCGCACGCCAGCACAACCTCAAAAACCTCGACCTGGACCTCCGCACCGGCGAGCTGACGGTGGTCACCGGCCCGAGTGGCTCGGGCAAGTCGAGTTTGGTGTTTGACACGCTCTACGCCGAAGGCCAGCGGCGCTACGTCGAGACCTTCTCGGCCTACGCCCGCCAGTTTTTGGACCGGATGGATCGACCGGCGGTCGATGCGGTCGAGGGCGTGCCGCCCGCCATTGCCATCGACCAGAGCAACCCGGTGCGCACCAGCCGCTCGACGGTCGGGACGATGACCGAGCTCAACGACCATCTGAAGCTGCTCTTTGCGCGCAAGGCGCAGCTCTTTGATGCCGACACCGCCCAAGCGGTGCGCGAGGATGACCCGGAGTCGATCTACGCCGACTTGCAAGCGCGCTGCGCCCAAGCCGGTGACCCGCGCTTGGTGCTGACCTTCCCGGTTGAGCTGCCGGCCGACACCTCGCCCGAACAAGTTGAGCAATGGCTGGCCGCCAGCGGCTACACCCGCATCCACGCTGAACGCACGGTGGCCACCCTCACCGGGCCGCGCAAGCTGCTCGACGTGGTGGCCGACCGTTTTCGGCTCGGCAACGCCGAAAAAATCCGCGTCATCGAAGCCCTGGAAGCCGCCCTGAAACACGGCGGCGGGCGGTGCCATGTGTATGCCGAAGACACCCTTTGGCGCTACAGCCAAGGCCTGCATTGCCCCGGTTCCGAGCGCCGCTACAGCGCGCCGCAACCGGCGATGTTCTCCTTCAACTCGGCCTATGGCGCTTGCGAGACGTGCCGGGGCTTTGGTCGGGTGGTGGGGGTGGATTTCGGGTTGGTGATTCCGGATGTGCGCAAAAGCCTGCGCAACGGCGCGATCAAACCGCTGCAAACCCCCGCGTGGGCCGAATGCCAAGACGATCTGCTGCGCTATGCGGGCGAAGCGGGCATCCCGCGCGACAACGCTTGGGCACAACTCACCCCGGCGCAACAAGCGTGGGTGATCGACGGTGCGCCCGACTGGCAGGGCGACTGGAAAAAACACTGGTACGGCATCCGGCGCTTTTTTGAGTATCTGGAGAGCAAGGCCTACAAGATGCACATCCGCGTGCTCTTGTCCAAGTACCGCAGCTACACGCCCTGCACCGTCTGCGCCGGCGCGCGGCTGAAGCTCGAACCGCTGCTCTGGCGTCTGGGCAGCAAGGCCCAAGCCGACGCGGTGCTGCCCGCCGCGCAACGCTTTTTGCCCCAAGGCACCGGCTGGAGCCGCGCCCAGCTCGAGGCCCTGCCGGGCCTTGGGCTGCACGACCTGATGCTGCTGCCCATCGAGCGCCTGCATCGCTTCTTCGCGGCCTCAGCATCCACCGCCGCCGCCGACCCACTCCACCGCCTTCAAGAGGAAATCCGCACCCGCCTGAAATACCTCGGCGATGTCGGCTTGGGCTACCTGACGCTGGACCGCCAAAGCCGCACCTTGAGCGGCGGCGAGGTGCAACGCATCAACCTGACCACCGCCTTGGGCACCTCGCTGGTGAACACGCTGTTTGTGCTGGACGAGCCCAGCATCGGCCTGCATCCGCGCGATATGCACCGCATCAACGGCGCGATGCTGCGCCTGCGCGACGCCGGCAACACCTTGGTGGTGGTGGAACACGACCCCGCCGTGATGCTGGCGGCCGACCGCATCATCGACCTCGGTCCCGGCCCCGGCACCCAAGGCGGACGCATCGTGTTTGACGGCACGCCCGAGGATCTCAAAGCGGCTGAAACGCTGACCGGCGCTTATTTGGGCGCGCGGCGCACCATCGGCTTGGGCTTGAGCCGCTTGGTACAAAACGGCACCCAGAGCGACACCCCGCGCCTGCGGCTTGAAGGGGTGCGCGAGCACAACTTGCAAAACATCGACGTCACCTTGCCGCTGCAACGGCTGGTCTGCATCACCGGCGTGAGCGGCTCGGGCAAATCGACCCTGATCCAAGACGTGCTCTACCCGGCCTTGGCGCGCCACTTCGGCCAAGCCACCGAGTCGCCCGGCTTGCACGACCGTTTGCTCGGCACCGAAGCTCTGAGCGCCGCCGTGATGGTCGATCAAAGCCCGATTGGCAAGACGGCGCGCTCCAATCCGGCCAGTTTTGTCGGCGCTTTTGACGCCATCCGCGAGCTGTTCGCCCACCTGCCCACCGCCCAGCAACGCGGCTACAGCGCCGGCATGTTCAGCTTCAACGCCGGCGACGGCCGCTGCCCGTCTTGCGGCGGCACCGGCTTTGAGCATGTCGAGATGCAGTTCTTGAGCGACGTTTACCTGCGCTGCCCCGACTGCGACGGCACGCGCTACCGCGCCGAAATCCGCGACATCACGCTGACGCGCTTGGGCAAGGCGCTCTCCATCGCCGACGTGCTGGAGCTGACCGTGGCCGACGCTGTGCGGCTCTTTGGTCAAGACCGGGAGGTGGTGCGCACCTTGCAGCCGCTGGTCGATGTCGGCTTGGACTACGTCAAGCTCGGCCAGCCGGTGCCCACGCTCTCGGGCGGCGAGGCGCAGCGCCTCAAGCTGGCCAGTTTTCTGACGGAGGCCGCCGTCAAACCCCCAGCCCGGGTCGGCAAGGCCAAGGCGGCGCTGCCCAAGAAAGGCACGCTCTTTTTGTTCGACGAGCCGACCACCGGGCTGCACTTTGACGACATCGCCAAGCTGATGCGCAGCTTTGCCAAGCTGCTCGAAGCGGGCCACAGCCTGCTGGTGATCGAACACAACCTCGACGTCATCCGCGCCGCCGACTGGATCGTCGATCTCGGCCCCGAAGGCGGCGACGCCGGCGGCCTGCTGGTGACGGAGGGCACGCCCGACGATCTGCGCGCGCACCCCACCTCCCACACCGGGCAGGCGCTGCGGGAGTACGAGGGGAGTTTGGGGGTGAAAGAAGCACCGAATGCCCTGCAACGAGCCCTCTCCCCGGCCCTCTCCCCCAAGGGGCGAGGGAGTGAAAACCTCGGCGCCATCCAAATCATCAACGCCCGCGAGCACAACCTCCAAGGCATTGACGTCAACATCCCGCGCGGCAAGTTCACGGTGATCACGGGGGTGTCGGGCTCGGGCAAATCGACCTTGGCTTTTGACATCTTGTTCAACGAGGGCCAGCGGCGCTATTTGGAGAGCTTGAACGCCTACGCACGCTCCATCGTGCAGCCGGCCGGTCGGCCCGAGGTGGATGCGGTTTGGGGCATTCCGCCCACCGTCGCCATCGAGCAGCGCTTGTCACGCGGCGGACGCAAAAGCACGGTGGCCACCGCGACCGAGGTCTGGCATTTTCTGCGCCTGCTCTACGTCAAGCTGGGCACGCAGTACTGCCCCGCGTGCAGCGACTTCCACGCCCCGCCCGAAGCGTGGCTGGCGGTGCGACCGCAGACGCCCGAGTCGATCGCCGCGCAGCTGCTGCGCGAGCATCGCGGTCAGCACATCGGCTTGCTGGCCCCGCTGGTGGTGAACCGCAAAGGCCTCTACACCGATCTGGCCAAGTGGGCCAAAGGCAAGGGCTACGCCCAGCTGCGCGTCGATGGCGACTTTGTGGCCACCGACGCTTGGCCCAAGCTGGATCGCTACAAGGAACACACCGTCGAGCTGCCGGTGGCGGAGCTGCTGATCGACGTGGCCCACGAAGCCGCGCTGCGCGCCGCACTGGCCGAGACGCTGGAGCACGGCCAAGGCGTGCTGCATCTGCTCACGCCGCTCAAGTCGGCGCAGAGCGCCAAAGCGGTGGCCGAGTCGGTGGCGGCGGGCTTCATGTCGAAAGCCTTTCGCAGCAAAGCCACGGTGTTCTCCATCAAACGCGCTTGCCCCGCGTGTGGCACCAGCTACCCCGAGCTCGACCCGCGCATGTTCTCGTACAACAGCAAACACGGCTGGTGCCCGGACTGCGTGGGCACCGGCTTGGCGCTGAGCCGCGAACAGCGCAAGGTGCTGGACGACAGCGTGCGCGACGACGCCGACAAGGGCCGGGAGAAGAGTTTTGCCGAGCCGGAGGTTGAGGCCTTGAGCGATGCGCCGTGCCCAAGCTGCGCCGGCACGCGCCTCAACCCCATCGCTCGGGCCGTGCGTTGGCGCGCCAGCTCGGCCCCCGAGGTGGCGGCGTTGTCGGTTCAAGAGGCCGCGCGCTGGTTGAGTCGGCAAAAGCTTGACGGCCGCGAAGCGGCGATTGCGCGCGACGTGGTGAGCGAGATCAAAAGCCGCCTGAGCTTTTTGAGCGATGTCGGCTTGGGGTACCTGACGCTCGACCGTGCGGCACCCACGCTCTCAGGCGGCGAAGCACAGCGCATCCGTCTGGCCGCGCAGCTTGGCAGCGCCTTGCAAGGGGTCTGCTACGTGCTTGACGAGCCCACCATCGGCCTGCACCCGCGTGACAACCAGATCTTGCTCGACGCCCTGCACACATTAGGCGCAGCAGGCAACACCCTGGTGGTGGTCGAGCACGACGAAGACACCATCCGCCGTGCCGATCACATCATCGACATCGGCCCCGGTGCCGGTCGGCGCGGCGGCCGCATCATGGCCGAGGGCACGGCGCTGGAGCTGATGCGCCACCCGGATTCGATCACCGGCCGCTTCCTGAACGCACCGCTCAAGCACCCCTTGCAGCCACGCCGCCCCGTCACGCCCAGCACGCCCAAGCTGGTGGTCGGTGGTGCGTCGCTGCACAACTTGCAGCAGGTGGACGCCGAAGTACCGCTGGGTCGGCTGGTGGCTGTCACCGGCGTGTCGGGCTCGGGCAAGAGCACCTTGGCGCGCGATGTGCTCTTGAGCAACGTCGCCAGCCATGTCAGCCGCAAGAGCGAGATCCTGCGCGCCATCGGCCAAGGCGGCGTGCCGCACGCCCTGCTTGCCCTGCACGGCTGCACCAAGCTGGAAGGCTGGAGCGCCTTGGACCGCGTGCTCGAAGTCGATCAAACCCCCATCGGCAAGACGCCGCGCTCTTGCCCGGCGACCTACATCGGTTTCTGGGACCCGATCCGCAAACTCTTTGCCGAGACGCTCGAAGCCAAGGCGCGCGGTTATGCCGCTGGGCGCTTCAGCTTCAACACGGGCGAAGGCCGCTGCTCGGGCTGCGAAGGCCAAGGCATGCGCACCATCGAGATGTCCTTCCTGCCCGACGTCAAAGTCGGCTGCGAGCTTTGCCACGGCGCGCGCTTCAACCCCGAAACCTTGGCGGTGCGCTGGCGCGGCAAAAGCATCGGCGAGGTCTTGCAGATGGACGTCGATGAGGCGGTCGAGTTCTTCGCCGCCATGCCCGCCATCGCCCATCCGCTCAAGCTTTTGCAAGACGTGGGCCTGGGCTATCTGACGCTCGGTCAGCCCTCACCGACGCTCTCAGGCGGCGAAGCGCAACGCATCAAGCTCGTCACCGAACTGAGCAAAGTGCGCGACGACGTGACGCGCCGGGGCCAGAAAGCACCGCACACGCTCTACGTGCTCGATGAACCCACCGTGGGCCTGCACATGGCCGACGTTGAAAAGCTCATCCGCGTGCTGCACCGCTTGGTCGATGGCGGTCACAGCGTGGTGGTGATCGAACACGATCTCGACGTCATCGCCGAAGCCGACTGGATCATCGACCTCGGCCCCGACGGCGGCTCCGGCGGCGGCCGCGTGGTCGTGGCCGGCCCCCCCGAAGCCGTGGTCCAAAAGAAAAGCCCCACAGGGGTGGCGCTGAAGGCAGTGCTGGGGCGCTGAGCCCAAAGCAGATCGGACATCGTCCACGGAACCCGCCAGGGTTACGCGCCCTCGACAGGCACCTGATCTGGATACGGTGTAGGGTACCTACTCTTTCAACCTTGAACGGACCGTTTCCATGAACTACACCTCCAAGTTTCAGCAGCTCGCCGACCGCGCCCGCGCCCAAGTCGAGGAAGTCCAGCCCGATCAGGTCGATGCCCTGATGGCCGCAGGGGCCGTGGCTTTGGATATCCGTGACAAGGAAGAGCACGACATCGATCACATCGCCGGCTCGCTGCACCTCAGTCGCGGCAAGCTGGAGATGAACGTCGAGGGCCTGATCCCCGACCTACAGACTCCCATTCTGTGCTACTGCAACGCCATCAATCGCGGCGCCCTGTCGGCGGCCAGCCTGAAGGCGATGGGCTACAGCCAAGCCCGGTTCATCACCGGCGGCTTGAAAGCCTACCGGGCACTGCCGCGCGGCTGATGCCGCAGCCGGGTGTAGGTCACTCTGTTGGTGTGAACCACCAGGACGTGGCGGTCACAGCGTGGTGGTGATCAAACACCACCGTCCACGTCTTTGTGGACCTTGGCAAAAGTCAGGATCACTTCGTGAATGAGCTTGCGCTGTGGTGCCGGCAGCTGCAAAAACGCATCGACCGTTTCACGCTCCTGATAGCTCAGCTTTTCTTCCCAACGCTGGCGGTGCTCCTGCACCGACAACGCCACCCGCTCACCAAAGCGCAGCACCTGCGGCT
>NZ_JBFPHB010000003.1:0-153892 GCF_041083635.1 Leptothrix ochracea | reverse complement strand
CAAGCTTATGCAGTCGCGCTAGCAGCGCTACGCAAGCTAGCAGGTTTTCGGCATTTCATAAACCCATCCTCCGCAACTTAAGATGTCCGGCTGTTTGTGTAGCGCTAATGTCAGCTGAACTACATTTAGACATCACCGGCGGGCCTGTGGGATGAGGCCTATCACGCTGGTGATGCTCCCTGAGGCGGCATCGTAAGCCATTGAAAGACCTCTGAAAAGCCCCGAGGGGGCCAACTTTTTGGGGATGGTGTGAGCGTGATAGGTGGCGATTAAAAACCCGTGCGTTTGCTTGACCGGGTGCATCAGGAGATTCGTTTCAAACACGACAGCATTCGGACCGAGGATGCCTATTGTGTGCAATGGATACGGCATCTCATCTTGCCCCATGGAAAACGAGTTACTGTCAGAAATAAATCGATCAACGTCGATATTCATTTCATGTTCCTCCTGATCCACTGCGATTGACTATTAATAACTATCAAAGATAGTAATAACCAACATTCCCAAAGCCACGCACAGAAATAGAAAGGCGAAAGAAACCAGCACAAACCAAAAACGGCTTGCCCTTTAGTGATGAATGAAACTCTTGTTTGTGACTTTTGTCACAGACTACGCCTGAGTGGCGGAGTTGTCGCCCCAGAGAAAACCCTTAGTCGAAATTTACAGTTTGCCGAGCTGCTTCGTAAAAACAAATCGCGGCAGCCGCAGCGACGTTGAGGGATTCTTCGCCGCCGGGTTGGGGGATGGTGACGGTGTGGGCGCAGCGGGCCATGAGGGCGGGGCTGACGCCTTGGCCTTCGTGGCCGAAGACCCAGGCGCAGGGTTGGGGCAGGCGCAGGCGGTGGAGGGGATCGCTGGTGGCGTGCGAGCTGGTGGCCAAGAGGGGCACGGGCAAGGTGGCGAGGTCGTCGGCGCTCAGGCCTTCGTGCAGGCTCAGGGCAAAGTGCGCCCCCATGCCGGCGCGCAAGACTTTGGGCGACCAAAGTGCGGCGGTGCCTTTGAGGGCCAACACCTGGCGCACGCCCAAGGCGGCGGCGCTGCGCAAAATAGTGCCAACGTTGCCGGCGTCTTGCAGGCGATCAAGCACCACCGTGGCGACGGTTTGGAACGTCATCATGGAGCGGGGTGCATGCCCAGGCTCTTGGCCGGGCACGTCGATCAAGAAACCCAGCGGCGGCGGCGATTCAAGGGTGCTGCATTGGGCCATCAACACGTCGCTCAAGACCACGACGTCGGGCACATTCAGGGCCAAGGCGCGCAGGTTCGGGTCATCCCAAGCGCTGCGGCTGAAAACGGCGGTGCGTGGCGCCCCACCCCGGGCCAGAAAAGCGCGCGCCAAGTGATCGCCCTCCAGCCAGATGCGCCCCTGACGCCGATAGCCGGTGGGGTCTTGCACCAAGCGGCGCAGTTCCTTGACCCAAGCGTTGGCGGCGGAGTCGATCAAACGGGGGGCAAGCAAGGTCATGACGAAGAGGTCAGCGTGACGGACGAAGAAGACAGGGCAAGGGCCAGCGTGGCGCGGCGCACCGGGGCAAAGGATTGGCGGTGCTGCGGACAAGGGCCGTGCAGCCGCAAGGCTTCTTGGTGAGCGGGCGTGGGGTAGCCCTTGTGGATGGCGAAACCGTACTGCGGCCAGCGCGCGTCCATCTCTAGGCAAAGCCGGTCACGTGTCACTTTGGCAAGGATCGACGCCGCTGAAATGGCTTGCACCTTGGCGTCACCCTTGACGATGGCTTCGGCGGGCATTTTCAGCAGCGGCAGACGGTTGCCATCGACCAGCACCTTGGCGGGCTTGAGGCGCAAGCCTTCGACGGCGCGCTTCATGGCCAGCAAGGTGGCTTGGAGGATGTTGAGCTGATCAATCTCAGCGGCGCTGGCTTCGGCGATGCAAAAGGCCAAGGCCTTGGCGCGAATCTCGTCAAAGAGCAGCTCGCGCCGCCGCTCGGTCAGCACTTTGGAGTCGGCCAAACCAAGGATGGGTTGCAGCTCGTCAAGAATCACTGCGGCGGCCACCACCGGGCCGGCCAGCGGACCGCGCCCCGCTTCGTCCACACCCGCCACCAAACCCATGGTGTCAAAGCTGAACGTGAGTTGAGAGGGCGCTTCAGCGCTGGAGGATTTGCGCGATCGCATCGGTGGCTCGGCGCGCCGTATCTTGGCGCAACAGACGGTGAAGGTCGTCGAAACGGGCCGAAACGCGGGCGCAGGCCGCCGGATCATCCAGCCAGCGCAGCGCCTCACGGGCCAGCGCCTCGGGCGTGGCGGCGTCTTGGATCAGTTCAGGCACCGCAAAGTCGCGCAGCAAGATGTTGGGCAACCCCACCCACGGCTGCAAACGCATGCGCTTCATGAGCTGCCAGCTTAAAAAATGCATGTGATAGGCGATCACCATCGGCCGCTTGAACAAGGCCGCTTCGAGCGTGGCGGTACCGCTGGCGATCAAGGTCAGGTCGCAAGCGGCCAAGGCCTCGTGCGAGCGGCCGTCGAGCACGTCGATGCTCACCCCGGGCGCATGCTCGGTCAGCAGCGCGTCGAACATCGAACGCAAGCCCGGCACCACCGGCAACACAAAGCGCAAGCCGGGGCGCTGCTTGACCAACAAGGCCGCCGCAGCCAACAGGCGCGGTGCTATGTGCCGCATCTCGCCCCGGCGACTGCCGGGCAGCAGCGCGATCACCCGCTCGGACGGGGTGTAGCCCAGCCGCGCCCGGGCCGCGACGCGCGGTGTTTCAAGCGGAATCGCGTCCGCCAGCGGATGGCCAACGTAGGTCGCGGGGATGCCGGCCTTGGCGTAGATCTCGGGCTCGAACGGGAACAGACACAGCACGTGATCGGTCGAGCGGCGCATCTTGTCAATGCGACCGGCGCGCCACGCCCAAAGCGAGGGGCCAACGAAATGGATCGCCGGGATGCCAGCGGCCTTGAGGCGCTCTTCCAGACCGAGGTTGAAATCAGGCGCATCAACACCGATGAACAGATCGGGTTTGTGCACCAACAAACGCTCAGCCAGTTGTCGGCGGATGCCCGCGATCTCGCGGTAATGGCGCAGTGCTTCGGCGTAGCCATGCACCGCCAGCTTGTCGTGCGGCCACCAAGCCTGGAAACCTTGGGCCGCCATCTTCGGCCCGCCGATGCCGACCGCTTCCAGGCCCGCCCAGCGCTGGCGCAAGCCGCCCAGAAGAAGCCCGGCGAGCAAGTCGCCCGAGGTTTCGCCCGCCACCATGGCTAAACGTGGCGCATCTTGCGTCATGGTCATGGTGGCGGGGGGGCGCGGCGGCAGCCGTGACTCAGCCACTCAGCGCACCAAGCCACGCTTGGCTTGGGCGATGAAGTCGAGCATCAAGGTGATATCGGCGTCGATTTGGGCGTCGATCTCAGCTTGCTGCGCAGCAGCATCCCTGCCCGGCCCGCGCAGCGCGCTGATCGCTTCCACCGCTTGCTCCAGCGGCATGCCGGAGCGGAACAACAGCTTGTGCATCTCGCGGATCGGGTGGAGCCGCTCGTTGCTGAAGCCGCGCCGGCGCAAGCCGGTGAGATTGACCGCCCGCACGCTCAAAGGGTTGCCGTCCACCGTCATGTAGGGCGCAACGTCTTGGGCCACATGGCCTTGGAAGCCGATCATGGCGTGCGCACCGATATGCACAAACTGATGCACCCCGGAGAGCCCACCGATGGTCGCCCAGTCGCCCACATGCACATGGCCCGCCAGCGTGGCGTTGTTGGCCAAGACGCAGTGGTCGCCGAGGCGCACGTCGTGCGCCAGATGGACGTACGCCATGATCCAGTTGTCTGAGCCAACCCGGGTGACGCCTTCTTCTTTGAAGGTGCCGGTGTTGAAGGTGCAGAACTCGCGGATCGTGTTGCGGTCGCCGATCACCAGTTCGGTGATCTCGCTGCCGTGGCTCATGTCCTGCGGCAACGCGCCGATGGAGCTGAACTGAAAGATGCGATTGTCGCGGCCGATGGTGGTGCGGCCTTCGATGACGCAGTGCGGTCCGATGGTGGTCCCCGCCCCGATCTTGACCTGCGGCCCGACGATGCTGTACGGGCCCACCGTGACCGACTCGTGCAGCTCAGCCGCCGGGTCCACAAGGGCGGTGGGATGGATCTGCGCCATGACCGACTCCTTCGCTTTTAGGCAATCTTGCGCATGGTGCACATCAGCTCGGCCTCGGTCACCACCTCGCCATCCACCAAGCCCCGAGCGTGATACTTGAAGATGCCTGCCTTGGCGCGCAACAGGGTTGATTCGAGCACCAGCTGATCACCCGGCTCGACCGGACGCTTGAAGCGCGCGCCGTCGATGCCGGCGAAATACACCACCGTGTCGTCGCCCGGATCTTCGCCCATCGAAGCAAAGCTCAGCAGCGCCGAGGCCTGCGCCAGCGCTTCGAGGATCAACACCCCCGGCATCACTGGACGGTGCGGAAAGTGGCCCATGAAGAACGGCTCGTTGATCGTGACGTTCTTGATCGCGCGGATGCTCTTGTTCAGCTCGATCTCCAACACGCGGTCCACCAGCAGAATCGGGTAACGATGCGGCAGCTTCTTCAGGATCTGGTGGATGTTCATGGTCGTCATAGGTCGCTCTTTTTGTCCAAGTTCTTGTCGAAGTTCTTATCGATGTTTTGTTCGAAGTTTTTTTCCAGGGCGCGCAAACGCTCGCGCAAGGTATGCAAGTGGCGCAGGGTGGCGGCGTTCTTTTCCCACGCGCTGTTGTCGTCGATGGGGAAGATCCCGCTGTACTGGCCCGGCTGCTTGATGGAGCGCATCACGGTGCTGGCGGCCGAAATGTGCACACCGTCAGCCAACTCCAAGTGGCCCAAGACCACCGCCCCACCGCCCACGGTGCACCCCTTGCCAATGCGCGCACTGCCCGCCACGCCGGCACAACCGGCCATGGCGCTGTGGTCGCCGATCTGCACGTTGTGACCGATCTGAATCAAGTTATCGAGCTTGACGCCGAGCCCGATCACGGTGTCTTCCAGCGCACCTCGGTCGATGCAGGTGTTGGCACCGATTTCCACGTCGTCACCGATGCGCACGCCGCCGAGCTGCTCGATCTTTTCCCAGCGGCCTTGGGTGGGCGCAAAGCCAAAACCGTCGGCCCCGATCACCACACCGCTGTGCAACAAGCAGCGCGCACCCAACACCGTGCCCGGCATCAAGGTGACACGCGGCGCCAGCCGCGTTTGGGCACCGATGACCACCCCCGCACCAATAAAAGCGTGCGCACCGATCTGTACGCCCTCGGCCAACACCGCGCCGGCTTCAACCACCGCTTGCGGGCCAATCACCACGCCCGCACCCAACTGAGCCTCGGGCGCGACCACCGCGCTGGGGTGCACACCAGGCTCAGCTTGCGGGCGCGTGCGCGCTGCCCACCACTGGGTGAGCCGGGCAAAGTACAGGTACGGGTCCGGCGTGATCAGCGCAGCCCCCCGAGCCACGGCCTCATCGCGCAGCGCCGGGCTGACGATCAGGCAGGCGGCCGAGGTGGTGCGCAGTTGTGCGACGTAGCGCGGGTGCGAGACAAAGCTGATGGCGCAAGCATCGGCCGCCGCAAGGCCAGCGATGCGTGCAATCACCAAGCGGCCATCACCGATCAGCTCACCGCCCAAGGCTTGGTGCAGCTCAGCCAGCGTGGTTGACAACACCCCCGCCATCACTTGACCGTCACAGAAGCCGCGTTGAGCGCCTTGATCACCTTCTCGGTGATGTCCACCCGCGCAGAAGCAAACACCGCCTCTTGGACGATCAGGTCGTATTTGTCCTGCTCGTAGATCTGGCGAATCACGCGATTGGCGCGCTCGACCACCGCCGACAACTCTTCATTGCGCCGCTGGCTCAGATCTTCTTGGAATTCACGGCGCTTGCGTTGCAAGTCGCGATCTTGCTCAAGCAAATCGCGCTGGCGCTTGGTGCGCTCAGCCTCCGACAGGGTTGGCGCGTCTTTGTCGAGCTTTTCTTCAGCAGTCTTGCGGCGTTGCTCTGCATCACGCAGATCACGATCGCGCTTGCCAAACTCGGTTTCAAGCTTGGTTTGGGCCGCCTTGGCGGGGACGGCTTCGCGCAAAACCCGCTCGCTGTTGACGTAACCCAACTTGAGTTCTTGGGCCGAGGCCGAGGTGCCCATCAGCACAAAAGCGGCGCACAAACTTGTAAGCGTGGACTTCATCAAAATGCGGTCCCCATCTGGAATTGGAAGTTTTGGATTTTATCCTGCGGGAAATACCGCACGGGTTTGCCGTAACTGAACTTCAAAGGCCCCACCGGAGACATCCAAGACAGGCCCACGCCCACCGAGGCCCGCAGCGAAGACAACTGAAGGTTCTCAGTTTCGTTCCAGACATTGCCCGCATCGGCATAACCAAAGATGCGCAACGAGCGGTCATGCCCCACCCCAGGGAAGGGCACATACAGCTCAGAGTTCAGGTTCAGACGACGGCTGCCCCCGATGTAGGCCCCGGTCACATCCACCGGCCCGAGGGAGTTCTGATCGAAAGAGCGCACCGTTCCCAACCCACCGGCGTAGAAGTTTTTAAAGACGGGGTAAGGCCGGTTCATCAAACCCACCCCGTAGCCCATTTCTGCGTTCACCCCAAGGGTGACGGTCTTGGTGAACGGCCAGAACTGTTGAATCTGTGCATTGGAGCGGAAATACCGCGTGTCTCCGAAAGCCCCAAGTTCGAGATTGACGCGTTGATAGGTTCCAGAATTCGGCGCCATCGCGTTATCGCGCCCGTCGCGCTGCCAACCCAGGGTCAACGGCACCGTGACGCTGGAGGTACCGTAATCCGCCCGATAGCGGAAGTAATACTCCGGCAGGGCTGACGAGGCCAAGATATCGGTACGCTCAAGGCCCCCACCCAGAAACACCTTGTCCAACTCGGTCACCGGCACCCCAAAACGCACGGAACCCCCAACCGTGACGAGCTTGTATTGCTCCCCCTGACTGTTGATCGGCTTGTTGGTGCGGTAGTACATGTCGAAGGAACGAGAGACGCCGTCTTCGGTGAAGTAAGGATCGACCGAGGAGAAGTTCAACATCCGCGTCGCCGTGGTGGTGTTGAAATCGATGCCGAAGTAATTGCCCGAACCGAAGATATTGTCCTGCCGCACCGAGGCATTGAAGCCCAAATGATCCGCCGTCGAATAGGTGGCCCCGATCATCATGCTGCCGTTGGGCTTTTCTTTGACGGTGAACGTGAGATCGACTTCATCCGGACTGCCCGGAACTTCTTGCTGTTCCACGTCCACTTGGCTGAAATAACCCAAGCGGTCAATACGATCCCGCGAAAGCCGGATGCGGCGACCGTCGTACCACGCCGATTCAAATTGCCGGACTTCACGCCGAATCACTTCATCGCGCGTTCGGGTATTGCCCGAAATCTGAATACGCCGCACATAGGCCCGACGCCCTGGATCGGCGTGCAAAGTCATCACCACCTGCCCTGTCTTGCGATCCACCTGAGGTAAGGCCTCGATGCGTGCAAAGGCATAGCCAAACAAACCAAAGCGTTCATTGAAAGCCCGAATCGTCGCCGCCACATCATCCAATCGATAGGCTTGACCTGGGCGAATCGACACCAGCGCGCCAAACGCCTCGTCTTGCCCCAGATAGTCGCCTGTGAGCTTGACGCCGGTGACCGTGTAGTGCTGGCCTTCCTTGACATTGATCGTGATGCCAATGTCTTGCTTGTCGGGCGAAATAGCCACCTGACTGGAGGCAATATCGAACTCAAGATAGCCGCGGTTCAAATAGAACGAGCGCAGGGTTTCACGATCTGCGTTGAGCTTGGTCTGGGAGTAGCGATCCGACTTGGTGTACCAAGTCATCAAGCCGCCCGGCGTCAGATCCAGCTGATCGATCAGCTCAACTTCACTGAAAGCTTGGTTACCCGTGATGTGGATATCGCGAATACGCGCGACACCCCCTTCGGTGACCGAGAAAGACACATTGACCTGATTTTTCTCGATCGGTGTGATGGTCGTGACCACCTCTGCCCCATACAAACTGCGGGTCAGGTACTGGCGCTTGATTTCTTGTTCAGCGCGGTCCGCTTGAGCGCGATCAAACGGCATCCCATCAGCAACACCAACGTCCTTCAAGGACCGGATCAAGGTGTCGCGGTCAAACTCTTTGGCGCCGACAAAATCGACGTGCGCAATGATCGGCCGCTCTTGCACCACCACCACCACCACGGGGCCTTCGACGTCGATGCGCACATCCTTGAAGTGCCCTGAGGCAAACAGCGCTCTCAAGGCCACCACCGCCTTTTCATCGGTGTAGTTGTCACCGGTGCGAAAAGGCAACGCCGAAAAGACGGAACCCGCATCCGTACGTGCGAGCCCCTCAATGCGGATATCGGCAATTTGAAAGGGAGTGACCGCCTGCGCAACCTGAGGTGCGGCACAGCCCAAAGCCAGAGCAAGTGCGACGGGATGGAATCGGCTCAGAAAATTGGAAAGACGCATGCAATCATCATCAGCCCATCAGGCGGGCCACATCGTTGTAGAGCGCGATCGACATCATCGCCAGAATCAGCATCACCCCGCCACGCTGCAAGCGCTCCACCCAATCGGGTGACATGGGCCGACCCATGACAGCTTCGACGACGTAATACACCAGATGACCACCATCCAACACCGGCAAGGGCAAGAGGTTGAGAACGCCCAAGCTGATACTGACAATGGCCAAAAAGTTGAGATAGTAGGCCAAACCGAGCTGGGCCGATTGGCCGGCGTAGTCAGCGATGGTCAGCGGGCCACTCAAGTTACGCACCGATGCCTGCCCAATCAGCATGCGCCCGAGCATGCGCAAGGACATGAAGGCGTTTTCCCACGTGTGCGCAAAAGCCTGCGTCACGCCATCGATCAAGCCATAACGCACCCGCACCAACTCGGGAGGCGCACCCACCACAGCCTCAATGCGCCCGATGCGCTGACCATGGTCATCCACCGTTTTGGGGGTGACGCGGAGCATCAACTGCTGCGAAGTCCGTTGAACCTGCCAGATCTGTGGCTGGACATCCCCTTGGCTCGACACCGAGGCCCGAATCAAGGCCCGCAAGGCCCCGGCATCGGCCACCGCTTGACCTTGCACTTGAAGCACCCGATCCCCTTGCCGCAGTCCCGCATGGTCCGCCGGGCCATCCGGGGTGACCCGGCCAATCAGCGGCTCGCTGTACGGGGCGCCCAAACCCACCTGACGCATGACGTTGGCTTCGGCATCGTGGAGCGTCAAGCCGGATAAGGCCAGACGCAAGGTTCGGTGATCGGTGGTTTGTACCCAAAGATCTCGCCCATCCATCACCGCTTGCATCATTTGCCAACGCACTTGGGTCATCGACTCGACATCGTCCCATCGCTGCTGATCGGTCGATACCGCCAACAGACGATCTCCGGCTCGCAACCCGGCACGTTCAGCCAAACTCCCGACCATGGGTGAGCCGACTTGGGCCACAGGCTCATCGGTGCCAATCCATCCGGCCAGCATATAGAGCGCCACCGCCAAGATCAGATTGGCCAGCGGTCCTGCCGCAACGATGGCGGCACGCTGCTTCAAGCTTTTACGGTTGAAAGCGCGATGCAACTCATCGGGAGCAACCTCGCCTTCACGCTCGTCCAGCATGCGGACATATCCACCCAGAGGCAGCGCGGATAACACCCACTCGGTCTCGCCACGCTGCTTGGACCAAATCACCCGGCCAAAGCCGAGCGAAAAGCGCAGCACCTTGACCCCGCAAGCCGTGGCCACCCGGTAGTGACCCCACTCATGCACGAGCACCAAAATGCTCAGCGTCAACAAAAAAGCCAAAAAAGCGGTCATGGCAGGCACTCCATCAAGGGCCGCAAGAACCCTGGGTCAGGTCGGCAACGCGGCGATGTACTGATCAGCATAGCGACGCGCCAGTTCATCCAAGGCCAACAAACCTGCCATCGATTCAGTCGAGGCTGTCGGCACCGACAAGCCCTCAAGCGTAGCGGCATTGACCGCGTGGATTTGGTCAAAGCGCAAGCGGCCCTCCAAGAATGCGGCCACCGCGACTTCGTTGGCAGCATTGAGCACCGCCGTGCTACCCGCTGGGCCTTCCAAGGCTTGCCATGCCAACTGCAACCCGGGGAATCGCCGTGCATCGGCCTCTTCAAAGGTCAGCGCCGACAACGACAGGAAGTCGAGCCTTGAAGCCCCCGATTCGATACGTCCAGGCCACGACAACCCGTAAGCGATGGGTACTTTCATGTCGGGCGTGCCCAACTGCGCCAGCACCGAGGCATCGCGGCACACCACCATCGAATGGATGATGCTTTGTGGATGGATCACCACCCGCACCTGTGAGGGTGTGAGGTTGAACAGCCAGCGTGCCTCAATGACTTCGAGCGCCTTGTTCATCATGGTGGCCGAATCGACCGAGATCTTGCGGCCCATGACCCAATTCGGGTGCGCGCAGGCTTGATCGGGGGTGACCGAGCTCAAGGTGGCCGGGTCACGCTGACGAAACGGCCCACCCGAGGCGGTCAGGATGATGTGGTCGATCAGTCCGGGCCACAGGGCGCGGTCGGTCGGCAGACACTGGAAGATCGCTGAATGCTCGCTGTCGATCGGCAGCAACGTGGCCCCGCCCTCCTCGACCGTGCGCATGAACAGCTCGCCCCCCACCACCAAGGCTTCTTTGTTGGCCAGCAAGAGGCGTTTGCCGGCCCGGGCCGCCGCCAAACAGGGCCGCAGGCCCGCTGCGCCGACGATGGCCGCCATCACGGCGTCCACCTCGGGGTGCGAGGCCACCCAATCCAGCGCATCCGCCCCCACCAGCACCTCGGTGGGGATCTGATGCACCGCCAAACTGCGGCGCAACTCTTGGGCCGCCTCGGGCGTGGGCAGCACGGCAAAACGCGGCTGCCAGCGCAAGCACTGTTGCAGCAGCTCCTCAATGCGGCGATGGCCCGTGAGCGCAAACACCTCGAACCGCTCGGGATGGCGCGCCACCACGTCGAGCGTGCTGGTACCGATGGAGCCGGTCGAGCCGAGGATGCAAAGAGCAGACTTCATACGCTTACCACCCACATGGCGATCGGAAAAACCGGCAGCAAAGCATCGACCCGGTCGAGCACCCCACCGTGACCCGGCAACAACTGGCTGCTGTCTTTGGCCCCAGCACTGCGCTTGACCAACGATTCAAACAAATCGCCCACCACGCTGAACACCGTCAAAAACACACTGCACGCCACCAGTCCCAACCAGCCATAACGCTGCATCAGGAGGCCAAAGAGGCTCGGATGGGCAGCGCCGAGCGGCCCTTCCACCGCCTGCCAGACGCCGGCCATGACCAACACCGCCAAGGCGCCGGTATAAGCCCCCGCCCAGCTTTTGCCCGGACTGATCGTCGGGGCCAACTTGCGCCGACCCCAAGCGCGCCCGCCAAAATAGGCCGCACTGTCGGCCATCCAAACGAGGCAAAAAATCGAAAACAGGAAGTTCAGTCCCTTGGCCCGCGCCGCCATGATCGCCAGCCACGCCAAGACCAGCAACACCATGCCAAGCAACCAGCGCAGCACACGCGGCACCAAAGGCCAAGCGCCCACGCCGCCATAAAGCGCCGCCGAGCCACCGATCACCCACAACAAGGTGCCAACCCACCACAGACGCAACAAGTTCTCAGCCGGGGAGCCTTGAGAAAACACCGCTTGCAGGGCGGCCACACACAGGGCCATCACCGCAGCACCCATCAGGTGGGCACCGAAACCCGGCAGGCCATTCAGACGCGCCCACTCCCAACCCGCCGCGCCGATCATCAGCAGACTCAGCAAAGCGAAAGGGGCTGGTGCATCGACCCAGAGCGCGGGGATCAGCACGGCAAGCAAGACGATGGCGGTGAGGATGCGCTGTTTGAGCATGCTGAAAAAGCGTCAAAACGCTTTAAAAGGAGGGAAGAAACAGACCAGCCCGCAAATCACGGGGCTTTGACCTGACCAAAACGCCGGTCGCGGCGTGCATAGGCGGCCAGCGCCTCATCAAGCGCTTTGGCATCGAAATCCGGCCAGAGACAATCGGAGAAAACCAGCTCAGCGTAAGCGATTTGCCAGAGCAGGAAATTGGAAATCCGCACCTCACCCCCGGTGCGGATAAAAAGATCAGGATCCGGTGCGTAGGCCTGCGACATGAAGCCCGACAACATCGCCTCATCCAAGGCCTCGGGCTGAACACCCGCCGCAAGAGCTTGGCGACACGCCTGAACCACATCCCAGCGCCCGCCGTAGTTGAAGGCCACCGAAACAGTGATGCGGGTGTTGTGCGCCGTGCGCGCCTCGGCGTCATCCCAAGCGGCCAAGATGCGCTCGGGCACACCCTTGCGGTCCCCAATGATGCGGATGCGCACGCCGTCGTTGACCATCTTGAGCAGGTACTTCGACACCGCCACGACGATCAGACTCATCAAACCAGAAACTTCGTCCTCGGGACGTTTCCAGTTCTCCGACGAAAACGCGAAAACGGTGAGAAATTCGATGCCCCGCTCAGCGCAGGCATCGATGACTTTGACCAAGGTATCGACACCAAACTTATGCCCCACCACCCGGGGCATCAAGCGCCGCTTGGCCCAGCGACCATTGCCATCCATCACGATGGCCACGTGACACGGAACCGGCACAGCACCCGCCAGTGAAGAAGAAGTCTTGGTTGCCACAGCCAAAGCCCGAAAAAGACGCGTCGAGGCCCAGCGGCCTCAAACGGCCATGATGTCGGCTTCTTTGGCTTGGATCAGCTTGTCCAATTCAGTGATGGTGCGATCGGTCAGCTTTTGAACTTCATCGATCGAACGACGTTCTTCGTCTTCCGTGATGAGCTTGTCCTTGAGCAGCTTTTTGGCGTGATCGTTGGCATCACGGCGCACATTGCGCACCGCCACTTTGGCGTCTTCGCCGGCGTGACGCACCACCTTGGTCAGATCGCGACGACGCTCTTCGGTCAAAGCCGGCATCGGTACGCGGATCAAATCACCCATGGCGGACGGATTCAACCCGAGATCAGACTCACGAATGGCCTTTTCGATCGGCTTGGCCATGGTTTTTTCCCACGGCTGCACGCTGATGGTGCGCGCATCCACCAACGTCACATTGGCCACTTGGCTGATCGGCAACATCGAGCCGTAGTAATCAACCTGCACCTGATCCAAGATGCCCGGGTGAGCCCGGCCGGTACGGATTTTTTGCAATTCGTTCTTGAAGGCTTCGATGGACTTGGCCATCTTGGCTTCAGCGTTTTTCTTGATTTCGGCAATGCTCATGAAAGACTCCAGCAACGGCTCACAACAAGCTCAAACATGCACCAAGGTGCCTTCATCGGCACCTTCAACCACGCGCCGCAGGGCTCCCGGCTTGAAGATCGAGAACACCCGGATCGGCAAATTCTGGTCCCGACACACCGCAAAAGCTGCCGCGTCAAGCACGCGCAAATTGCGCTGAATGGCTTCATCAAAAGTCAACGAAGGGTAACGGGTCGCCGAAGGATCTGTCTTCGGATCGGCGGTGTAGACCCCATCGACCTTGGTGGCCTTCAACACAATCTGGGCGCCAATTTCCGCACCCCGCAAAGCCGCAGCCGTGTCGGTGGTGAAGAACGGGTTGCCCGTGCCCGCAGCAAAAACCACGACCTTACCCTCTTCGAGGTACTGCAACGCCTTGGGCCGGACATACGACTCCACCACTTGCTCAATCGCAATGGCAGACATCACCCGGGCCACCAAGCCTTCTTGACGCATCGTGTCGGCCAAGGCCAGCGCGTTCATCACCGTGGCCAGCATGCCCATGTAATCGGCGGTGGCGCGATCCATACCGACCGCGCCGCCAGCCACCCCTCGAAAAATGTTGCCCCCGCCGATCACCACCGCAACCTCGCACCCCATGCGGGTGACCTCTTGAATCTCACGCACGATGCGCACGATGGTGGCGCGATTGATGCCATAAGCATCGTCCCCCATGAGTGCCTCACCGGAGAGCTTCAAGAGAATGCGTTTGTAGGCCGACATGGAAAAGGTCCTTCGAAAAAAGACGGGGGCAGCAAGTTTAAGGGGTTAAACGCAGATCAAAGGCCCTTGGCAGCCGCCACTTGGGCAGCCACTTCAGCAGCGAAGTCGTCTTGCTTTTTCTCGATGCCTTCGCCAACGATGAACATCGTGAACGACGTGACCGTGGTGCCCACGCTCTTCAGATATTGGCCCACGGTTTGCTTGCCGTCCGCCGCCTTCACGAAGACTTGGTCCAGCAAGGAGACTTCCTTCAGGTACTTCTGCACCGAGCCTTCAACCATCTTGGCGACGATCTCAGCCGGCTTGCCGGACTCAGCGGCCTTCTCGGCAGCCACGCGGCGCTCTTTTTCGATCAGGTCAGCGGGAACATCGGCCGACGACACCGACACCGGCTTCATGGCGGCGATGTGCATCGCCGCATCCTTGGCTGCCGTGGCGTCGCCGGTGTATTCCACCATCACACCAATACGCACACCGTGCAGGTAATGCGCCAAGGAGCCGCCATCGGCGTAACGCTTGAAGCGGCGGATGGTCATGTTTTCGCCGATCTTGCCGATCAAGCCCTTGCGCACGTCTTCCACGGTCGGACCGAAATCAGCCAGAGTCAACGGCAAAGCGGACAAGGCAGCCACGTCGGCCGGATTTTGCTCAGCAGCCAACTTGGCGCAGGCTTGCACGAAGGCGACAAAGTGATCGTTCTTCGAGACGAAGTCGGTTTCGCAGTTCACTTCCACCAGCGCGCCGATCGAACCGGAGACAGCTGCGGCGATCACGCCTTCAGCGGTCACGCGGGTCGCGGCCTTGCTGGCTTTGCTGCCGAGCTTGACACGCAGGATTTCTTCGGCACGGACCATGTCGCCTTCAGCTTCGGTCAGTGCTTTCTTGCACTCCATCATCGGCGCGTCGGTCTTAGCGCGCAGTTCAGCCACCATGCTTGCGGTGATCGCAGCCATGTTTTCTCTCCTAGTGAACTTGGAAAATCTTGGAAAAAAGGGGCTTTTCAGCCCCCGAAGTCATGCGCCCTTGCGAGCACCTTGGGAAACGGTTTAAGCCGCTTCGTTGACTTCCACGAATTCGTCCGACGAGGTCGTCGAAACAGCTTCCACCACGTCAGCCACCGCATTGGCACGGCCTTCGAGCACGGCGTCAGCAAAAGCGCGGGCATACAGCGCCACAGCCTTGGCCGAGTCGTCGTTACCCGGAATCACGTAGTTGATGCCTTCCGGGCTGTGGTTGGTATCAACCACGCCGATGATGGGAATGCCCAGCTTTTGAGCTTCAGCAATCGCAATCTTGTGGAAGCCCACGTCGATCACGAACAGCGCATCCGGCAAGCCACCCATGTCTTGGATACCGCCGATGTCTTTTTCCAGCTTGGCCAGTTCGCGCTGGAACAACAAGCCTTCTTTCTTGCTCATCGACTCCAAGCCCGCTTCAGTCTGAGCTTGCATGTCCTTGAGCTTCTTCAACGAACCCTTGACGGTCTTGAAGTTGGTCAGCATGCCGCCGAGCCAACGCTGATCGACGTAAGGCATACCAGCGCGTGCAGCTTCTTCAGCCACCACTTCGCGTGCTTGACGCTTGGTGCCGACGAACAAGATGGTGCCGCGACGTGCTGCCAGTTGACGAGCAAACTTGGTCGCCTCTTCGAAAAGCGGAACCGTCTTTTCGAGGTTGATGATGTGGATCTTGTTGCGATGGCCGAAGATATACGGGGCCATCTTGGGGTTCCAGAAGCGGGTTTGGTGTCCGAAGTGGACGCCGGCTTCCAGCATTTCGCGCATAGAGTAGGGCATATTTGCTCCAAAGGTTGGGTCTAGAATCCGGCACGAATCGCGTCAAGCGACACCTTTAGGTGACCGGGTTCGGGCTTATTGATCTGTTCCCTGCCTTATCTGCTCGTTCCACCTTGACCCACACCGAACTGGCAGCACGGAGCTTGCAAGGACGGATGGGCGGCACTTGGTGGCGTTTTGCCGCTTTTAAGGCGGGTTCACACGGCTTTGGGTTCAGGGCCCGGATAAACCCGCAGATTGTACATGGGTTCAGCAGGATGCATATTGCCATCATGGGTGCCGGCATCACCGGCATCACCACCGCTTACGAGCTGGCCATCGACGGCCACCGGGTCACCGTCTTTGATCGCAACGACATGGTGGCCTCCGAGGGCAGCTTCGCCAACGCCGGCTTGGTTTCCCCTGGATGCGTCTCCCCGGCCGCTGCGCCCGGGTTACGACGCTGGCTGTTGCGCGGCCTGTTTACCCATGAGTCAGCTTTGCGCTGGCGGCCCAACCTCAATCGCAGCCAATGGAGCTGGCTGAGGCAGTGGTGGCAAGCATGCGAAGCCCCCCAAGCTGAAGACGTTCGCGCCATGGTGGAGCTCGCCCGACTCAGCCGCGAACGCTTGGCAGGCATCACCGAACGCTATCGACTTGACTACGAACGCAGCGATGGCGTGCTGCTGCTGCTGCGCAGTGGGCGTGAATTTGCAGCCACCCATCGACATATGACGATGCTGGGTGAGCTTGGCGTTGATGCACAAGAACTCACGCCTGAACGCTGCCGCGAAATCGAACCCAGTTTGCGCGAGAAGGTTCGGTTGGCGGGGGGCCTTCTTTTGGCCGATGACGGCGTGGGCAACTGCCGCCAATTCGCCCAAATGCTGCGTGACATCGCCACTGAAAAATACGGCGTGCTCTTTCGCTTCGGTACGGAGGTCCTGGCGTTGGATTGCACACAAGGTCGCCCCTTGGTGCATTTTGAGCAACGGGCCTTGCGCTCACCCGGCACTCAAGACCGCTTGCCTGAGTTGCGTATTGAGCCCTACGACGCCGTCGTGATCTGCGGTGGCGCCAGTGCCAAACCAGTGCTGCGCAGTGCCGGCCTAGAACTGCCCATCCTCCCGGTGTACGGCTACTCCGTCACCTTGCGCCTGCGCACCGATGGTCATGCCCCACGCTCGGCGATCGTCGATGCGCGAACAGGCATTGCCATCACCCGCATGGGGGATCGTGTCCGCGTCACCGGTGGATTTGAAATCTTCCAAGATCGCCAACCGCTGCAACAAAGTGGCGCGCTCATGCCGCTCTACAAAGCTCTGCACCGCTGGTACCCCTTCGCGGCGGACATGTCTCAACCCCAAATCTGGAAAGGCGCTCGCCCCATGCTGCCGCACGGCCCACCCGTGGTCGGTCCGGCCCCATCCAGCGGGGTGTGGCTCAACGTCGGCCACGGTGCGCACGGTTGGTCACTGGCTTGTGGCAGTGCCCGCTTGCTGGCCGACCAGATTGCCGGACGCGAGCCCAGCCTCAATCCCCAACCATTCAGCGTGCGCCCATGGCTGAGATAAGCCGTGAATTGATTCTCGATACCAACGTCGCTTTGGCTTGGCTGCTGTTCGATGATCCGGAAATGCGCCCGATTCATCACGCGCTGCAAGCCCAGCGCTGGCATTGGTCTGCGACACCCATCATGCGCGAGGAATTCATGCACGTTTTGGGCTACCCCACGCTGAGCCAGCACTTTGATGCAACGCACAACGCCGAAACCCTGATTACCGCTTGGGATCGCTGGGTACGCCTTCTGCCTCACACCCCAGAAAACCCACCCCATCCACGCTTACGCTGCACCGATCCCGATGATCAGTGCTTCATTGATCTGGCCATCACGCGTCAAGCCACGCTCATCACCCGCGACAAGGCCTTGCTGGCCTTGGCCCGACGAGCCCACCGAGATCATCACACCCAAGTCATGACCCCTGCGGCTTGGCCCCAAACATGCGCCGACGCGCTCGCAGCATCATGAATCGCCATCCTCTTGGGCTTTGCCGGGTCTTGGGCCCAAACAGTCAACGCGCAACCCACTGGCCGCTCTACGATACAGCCGGCAATCGGGCCCTCGAATCACTGGGGAGCGCCTCTTGGCCGGAAGAATCCTCCTTGATGCAACGCGCTGGCATGGCCGTGGCACGACTGGCCCGCGCCGTGGCGCCGCATGCTCAGCAGGTGTGGGTCCTTGCTGGACCCGGCAACAATGGCGGCGATGGCTTTGAAGCCGCGCGACAGCTTCGACTGCACGCCGGGCTGAACGTGCACGTCAGTTGGCTGGGCACCGAAGATCCGCTCCCCCCCGATGCCCGTGCAGCCTTGCACCGCGCCCAAGCAAGTGGCGTCTCCATCGACAACCGATGCATGCCCCCCAACGGTTTTTCGCAACGAGATCTCAGCATCGACGCTTTGCTGGGTCGCGGCCTGAATCGAACACCTGACGGCATGCTCGCGCATGGCATCACCGCCTTCAATGCGGCGCCCGCACCGATCTTGGCCGTGGACTTGCCCTCTGGATTGAGAGCAGACTCCGGCACGCTCACCGAATCGGGCCTGGGTATTCAAGCCCGCTGGACACTGGCCCTTTTAGGATTGGCCCCAGGCCTCTTCACGGCTCATGGACGCGATTTGTGCGGCGAGATATGGTGGGACAGCTTGGGCATGGATGTCGAACAGATTGCACCCACCGCTTGGCTGGCCAGCACAGCCCAATTGCGTCAGCGCTGGCCCGTGCGCTGCCATGCCCAGCACAAAGGCAGCTTTGGCGATGTCTGGGTGGTAGGCGGTGCCCCCGGTATGTCGGGGGCGGCACACCTCGCCGGCTTGGCGGCCCTGCAAGGTGGCGCAGGTCGGGTTCATCTCACATCGCTGGCCGAAACTGCGGTGAAGGAACTCATGACCCGGCCGCTTGAACACTTGCTCAAAAATCCGCGCCTGCTCCACCATGCCACCGTGGTCGCCGGCTGCGGTGGCGGCGACGACATCGAGCACGTGCTCCCGGTCCTGCTTGAAACCGCGCCCAGACTGGTCTTGGATGCCGATGCTCTGAACGCCGTTGCACGCGATGCGAGCCTGCGTCACGCGCTCAAGGAGCGCCATCAGCACGATATGGCCACCATCCTGACACCCCATCCGCTCGAAGCAGCACGCTTGCTCGGCGGCTGGGAAACCCATGAAGTCCAAGCCGATCGCATCAATGCCGCCACACACCTTGCCCACGCCCTGAACTGCGTCGTGGTGCTCAAGGGCTCAGGCAGCATCGTCACCACGCCAGGCCACTTGGCCATGCTGCATCCCGTGGGTAACGTTTCACTGGCCACGCCGGGCAGTGGCGATGTCTTGGCCGGTTTTCTCGGCGGGCTCTGGAGCCAACTGGCCCACCTTGAGCCCCAAGCCGCACACATTGACTCAGCCCGGCAAGCTGCACATACGGCGGTGCACTGGCATGGTCTGAGCGCCGAACGGCTCAGCCCACGAGGCGAAGTGCTGCGCGCCGAAACACTGGCGCGTCAGCTCATCGTGCCCCCTTTCGACCTGGACGAGCCTTTTCCCGTCCAGCGCCATCGGTACGGGCATGTCGAGCTGTAGGCTTTTTCTTGTCCCTCGCCGCTTGACGCAACACCCGATCTGCATCTTTGACCGCCGCCAAAGTGGCTTCTGAAGCCGTCAAACGCTCACGACCAAGACCCGCGCCGGACGCTGGGTTCGATCCAGCACTGGGGCTGTCCGTCATCAAGCGGAAATCAATCCGGCGACCATCGAGATCCACGCGACTGACCTGAACCCGCACACGCGCCCCGATGCCGTAACGGACCCCCGTGCGCTCCCCCCGCAGTTCTTGTCGTGCGTCATCCAAGCGGAAGTATTCGCCGCCCAATTCGGTGATGTGAATCAAGCCTTCGACAAACAAGGCATCGAGTTGCACGAATAAACCGAAACTCGTGACCGCGCTCACCGTGCCGGCATAGACCTCGCCCAAGCGATCGCGCATGAACTTGCATTTGAGCCAAGCTTCCACATCGCGCGACGCCTCATCGGCGCGACGCTCGTTGGCACTGCAATGCGCCCCGGCCACGTCCCAGGCATCCGCTGCCGTCGCCATCGCGGTGTCGCCAAGCTGCGGCAAGGGAATCTCTAACTTGTAGCGTTTGGCTTGCAACAGCGCCTTGATGACCCGATGCACCAGCAAATCTGGGTAGCGCCGAATCGGGCTGGTGAAATGGGTATAGGCCGTGTACGCCAGCCCAAAATGCCCGCTGTTGTGCGGCGTGTAGATCGCCTGCTGCATGGAGCGCAGCAGCATGGTGTGGATCTGCACCGCATCGGGCCGATCGCGGGTTTGCAGCGCAATGGCTTGCAACTCAGCCGGCTTCGGGTCTTCGCTCAACTCAGCCGTCACCCCCATGCTGCGCAGGTAATTGATCAAGGTCTGGCGCTTCTCGGGGGTCGGCCCTTCGTGGACACGGAACAGGGCCGGATGTTTGGCCCGCTCAATGAAGTCGGCCGCACAGACGTTGGCCGCCAGCATGGCTTCTTCGATCAAACGATGCGCTTCGGTCCGAACACGGGGCACGATCTTCTCGATCCGGCCGTTGTCATCGCAAACGATCTGGGTTTCAGTGGTCTCAAAATCGACCGCGCCCCGCACGCTGCGCGCCTTCAGCAGCGCCCGATAAACCTCGTGCAGATGGATCAATTGCGGCACAAGATCGGCATGCATCTGCGCCTCCGGCCCCCGGGTGTTGGCCAACAAAGCCGCCACCGTGGTGTAGGTCAACCGAGCATGTGAGCAAATCACCGCCGGGTAAAACTGATAGGCCTGCACGTCCCCCTGCGCTGTGACCAGCATGTCACAGACCATGCTGAGTCGATCCTCATCGGGGTTGAGGGAGCACAGCCCGTTGGAGAGCTTCTCCGGCAACATCGGGATGACTCGGCGCGGGAAATAGACCGAGGTCGAACGCTCGAAAGCATCGTCATCCAGCGGCTGTCCTGGTTTGACGTAGTGACTCACGTCCGCAATCGCCACCAACAAACGCCAACCTTTGCCCCGATCGACCCGACACGGCTCGCAATAGACCGCGTCATCAAAATCACGGGCATCCTCACCGTCAATGGTGACCAGCGGCACATCGGTCAGATCGATACGTTGCTGGCGATCCACCGCCCGCAGCCGTGAGGGCAACTTGCCGGCCTGCGCCAATGTTTCGGGTGAAAAGCGGTGCGGAACCTCAAATTTACGCACGGCAATCTCGATCTCCATGCCGGGGTCATCGATATCACCCAGCACTTCCGCAATCCGCCCCACCGGCTGGGTATGCAACGAGGCCACCTCGGTCAACTCGACCGCCACCACCTGCCCCACTTGGGCCTCGGCCACGTTGTGGCGTGGGATAAGGATGTCTTGACCAAAGCGCCGATCTTCGGGCGCAACAATCCACTGCCCCCCCTCATGCAGCAAACGACCCATGATCGGTGTCTTACGCCGCTCAATGATTTCCAGAATCCGCCCTTCAGGCCGCCCTTTGCGATCTTGGCGAATCACGCGTACCCGAACACGATCACGATGAAGCACCGCACGCATTTCTTGGGGGGAAAGATAAATGTCAGGCTCATCGGTCCCGGTGATCAGAAAGCCATGACCATCACGATGCCCCTGAACGGTGCCCTCAATTTCGCTCATCAACGAAAACTTTTGACTAGGGTATTGCATTTCAGATTGATCCCGATATAGAATTCAATTCCCAGCTTGAGACGAAGTTAAAAGAACGTTTCAAAGCAAAGCCCAGGTGGCGGAATTGGTAGACGCACTAGTTTCAGGTACTAGCGGGTAACTCCGTGGAGGTTCGAGTCCTCTCCTGGGCACCAGATACAGAGCACGATCAGCGCAAGTTGATCGTGCTTTTTTCTTGGCTTCACACCCCAAAAACCACCCCGAAAGGTGGCCTTGGTTCTGGGTTTTTCGAGCGTCAAACCGATCGACGATCGGCCAGATCCGCAGGACGCAGTCGATCATAGTCTTCAAAAGGCTGATGAATCCACGGATTGGTCGGCAACTTTTCGACAAAGTAGTCCGGCTCGTAGGTCGAAATACCTTTGACCCACAACACGGCCGAGCGCAACTCTTGGATAGCCGGCATGCTCCGCAGCCGATCCACCACCGCTTGCAGCGTCACGCCCGAATCGGCCAAGTCGTCCACCAAAAGCACCCGTCCAGCCAACTCACCCTTGGGCATGGTGATGTAAGTCGCCATATCCAAGCGCCCTTGGATCGTGCCGGCTTCAGCGCGATACGAACTGGTGGCCATGATGGCCAAAGGTTTGTCAAAAATGCGCGAGATCACATCCCCCGGTCGCAGGCCACCTCGGGCCAAGCAAAGGATCTGATCAAACGCCCAGCCAGACTCATGCACTTGGCGCGCCAAGCGTTCGATCATCTGGTGGTAATCGTCCCAAGAAACGTAGAGATGTTTACCGTCATCGGTCAGCATGATCACTCCCTCAACCCTTGTAGGGGTGACGCAACAAGATCGTGTGATCGCGATCCGGACCGGTCGAAACCATGTCGATCGGTGCGCCGATGAACGCCTGCACCCGCTCCAGATAGCGGCGCGCGTTCAAAGGCAGCTTGTCCCACTCGGTCACGCCAAACGTGGTTTCCGTCCAGCCTGGAAAAGTTTCGTAGACCGGCACGCAATTGACGATTTCATCGGCGTCGAGCGGCAGGATGTCGATGCGCTCACCATGCAAGTCGTAGCCGACGCACATCTTGATCTCGGACAGACCATCCAAAACATCAAGCTTGGTCAGGCACAGCCCCGAAATACCGTTGATCAGGATGGAGCGCTTCATCGCCGCCGCATCCAGCCAACCACAGCGGCGTGCACGACCCGTCACGGTGCCGCGCTCTTGCCCGACCGTCGAGAGGTGATGCCCCACGGTACCGGCCTCATCCATCGGCAACTCGGTCGGGAACGGCCCGGAGCCCACGCGCGTGGTGTAGGCCTTGGTGATGCCCAAGATGTAATGCAACATGCCCGGGCCGACGCCGGAGCCAGCCGCCGCGTTGCCCGCCACGCAGTTGCTGGAAGTAACGAATGGATAGGTGCCGTGATCGATGTCCAGCAACGTGCCTTGGGCACCTTCAAACAGGATCGAGCCGCACGCACGGTTGGCAGCGTCGATGCGCACGCCCACGTCCGCCATCATGGGCTTGAGCTGTTCGGCCTGTTGCATGGCCAGATCAAAAATCGGCTGGAATTCAAGCGCCGTGCTCTTCAGATAGCCTGACAACGCAAAGTTATGCAGATCCAGCAATTCGCGCAGTTTCTTCTCGAAACGCGCCGGATGCTTCAGATCTTGAACGCGCAGCGCACGGCGGGCGACCTTGTCTTCATACGCCGGGCCAATCCCCTTGCCGGTGGTGCCGATCTTGCCGGCGCCGGAGTTCTCACGCAGGGCTTCACGCGCTTTGTCCACTTCCACATGGAAGGGCAAGATCAAGGGACACGACTCGCTGATGAACAAGCGCGAGCGCACTTCCAGACCCGCAGCTTCCAAGCGCCCGATTTCAAGCAGCAAATGGGTGGGATCCACCACCACACCGTTGCCGATGTAGCAGGCCACGCCGGGACGCATGATCCCGGAAGGAATGATCTGCAGCGCGGTTTTCTTGCCATTGATCACCAAGGTGTGACCGGCGTTATGTCCGCCTTGGAAACGCACCACACCCACAGCGTGATCCGTCAACCAATCCACCACCTTGCCCTTGCCTTCGTCACCCCATTGGGTACCGACGACAACCACATTGCGACCGCGTGCGGCAGCCGCCGCCTCACTGCGTGTATCTGTCTGAGACATCTGGAATATTCCGCTCGAAGTGTTTTTCAGGCCGTCTGACACCGCTCAGCGCGTGCAGACCACCCACTGTCCATTGACCTCGACCAGCTCGCGGTCGCAGTCAAATTCATCTGCTTCATGCTCGTGCCCAGGAAGCACGCACGTCACGGTTTCACCTTGAACGCGCAAACGCCGAATCGCTGCGCGCAAAGCGGCATCTTCGTTCCAAGGGGCTCGGATCGCCGCGCGACGGCCATCCAAGCTGATGTGAGCCACCACCGATTTGAGATCCAAGCTGAAGCCGACGGCGGGTCGGCTGCGGCCAAAAATCTGGCCCACGGCGTCATAACGCCCCCCACGCAGCAGCGCTTCACGGCTACCGTTGCCATAGAGCGCAAAACGCGGGCCGGTGTAGTAGGCGTACCCCGAAAGATCCGCCAAATCGAAACCGATCACCAAGTCCGGGTGCGAGGCCTGAAGGTGCCCGGCCAACCAAGCCAGATCACGCAAGGCGGCGTCGATGGCCGGCAACGCTGGCAGTTGCTGGCGAGCCCGATCCAGCACAGACAAGTCGCCGTACAACTCGGGCAACGCCAACAGGGCCTGAGTCAACACTGGGTCTGTCGCTTGGGCCAGCGTGGTGGCGATCAGACGCAGCAACTCGGGCCGATCCTTGGCCACCATGGCAGCCACCCAAGCCGAACGATCCCGCGCAGCCACGCCAGTCGCGTCAAGCAAGGCAGTGACGATGCGCGCGTCCCCCAAGTCCATGGTCAAGCCCGCCAAGCCAGCGCGGCCCAAACAATCGATGGCCAGATCTTGGATTTCCAAATCCGCTTCCAGCCCAGCGTGACCGTAGGTTTCGGCGCCAAACTGCAAGGGCTCGCGGGTGGCGTAGGCCCCAGCCGGCAAGGCATGCAACACCGGGCCGCAATAACAAAGCCGGGTCACACCAGCTCGGTTGAGCAAATGCGCATCGATGCGTGCGACTTGCGGCGTGGTGTCAGCGCGCACCCCCAAGGTGCGGCCACTCAACTGATCGACCAACTTGAAGGTCATCAAATCAAGCGATTCACCACTGCCGCTCAACAGGGAGTCGAGATGCTCGGCCAAGGGCGGCATGACCAACTCGTGCCCAAAAGATCGGGCGGCATCAAGCAGAGTCCGGCGCAGCTCTTCGAGGCGACGAGCCTCGTGGGGCAAGACATCAGCAAGATGCTCGGGCAACAGCCAGGCAGAAGACATAGGAGCGCGGTAGATGAAACGTGCGATTGTACCGGGCGCGGCACAGCCCCTCAGCTGCGCGGCGTCAGCGCCACAGCGCCGCCGTCAACAGCAGGCCCGCGAGCACAGAACACAGCCCGATGAAACGAAGCTGACCGTCAGAGAGCTGCAAAGCCTGCTCGAAGACCTGCCGCCACTGGCGCGGGCGCAAGAGCGGCAACAGCCCTTCCAAGATCAGCACCAAGGCACCAGCCAGCCACAGGGCATCGAGCATGCCAAATCGCTCACTTGCGAGCTGGCGCAGCCGCACCGCCCGAACCGCCGCCATTGCGCATGACTTTGAAGAACTCGGTGCTCGGGTCCACCACGATCACATCGCTCTTGCTGCGGAAACTGGCTTTGTAGGCATCAAGGCTGCGCAAAAACTGCGCGAACTGCGGATCGCGGCCAAACGATTCAGCGTACAAGACAGCCGCCTTGGCATCGCCCTCGCCTTTGACCTTTTGCGCCTCACGATAGGCCTCGGCCAAGATCACTTCGCGCTGACGATCGGCATCAGCGCGGATTTTTTCGCCTTCAGCAGAACCTTCAGAACGCAGCTCATTGGCCACGCGCTTGCGCTCCGACTCCATACGGCGATAGACCGATTCCGTGATCGTGGCGGCGAAATCGACCCGCTTGATCCGCACATCGACAATCTCGATACCAAAGTTTTTGGCGTCATCGCTCAAGCGCTGCATCACGCCTTGCATGATCTTTTCGCGGTCGGTCGAAAGCACGGCACGCACGCTGCGCTTGGTGACTTCTTCGTTCAAGGCCGCCTGAACAATGGGCGAAAGGCGTGCCTCGGCGTTGCGCAGATCCAAGCCGGTGTTGCGGATGAATTGACGCGCTTCCTTGACACGCCACTTCACCAGCCAGTCGATGACCAAGCTCTGCTTTTCGGCCGTAAAAATCGGACGGGTTTCGGGGCTGTCAAGGGTGTAGGTGCGCCGATCGATGAAAACCACGTTCTGTAGCGGCGGCGGCAACTTGAACTTCAACCCCGGTTCGGTGATCACTTCGCGGATTTCACCCAGCGAATAGACCACCGCAAAGTTGCGCTGATCGACGACAAACAACGTCGACATGGCCAACACCAAGACCAGCAACAGCGAAACAACAGTGACAACGAAACGATTCATGCGTGCATCTCCCCTCAACGCCCTTCGCGGTCACGACCGCGTGTGCCTTCCCGCGAACGAGGATCAGCCGCAGGTGGTGGCAAACCCACCGCAGCCACGGCGGGAGCCGCCGCTGTCGACGACAGAGCCTCCGGTGCCGAGGCACCGCCGGCCGCAGCCACAGCCGCGCCACCCGTCGAGGCTTGCAACAATTTATCCAGCGGCAGATAGAGCAAATTGCCACCACCCCGCGAATCCACCATCACCTTGGTCACATTCGAGTAAATCTGCGACATCGCATCGATGTAGAGCCGGTCGCGCATCACAGCCGGGGCTTTCTGATACTCAGGCAGCACACTGCGAAAACGCTGTGCATCCCCTTCGGCTTGAGCAACGACCCGAGCTTTATAGCCCTCGGACTCTTCACGCAACCGCGCCGCCATACCACGCGCCTTCGGGATCACGTCGTTGGCGTAGGCTTGGCCTTCGTTCTTGAGTCGCTCTCGGTCGGCACCGGCTTTGAAGGCATCGTCAAAGGCCGCCTGAACTTGCTCGGGCGGTTGCACACTTTGCACATTCACATTGGCCACCAAGATGCCGGCTTTGAGTCGATCAAGCTGACTTTGAATCGACTTCACCAAGTCCGTCGCAATGGCATCGCGCTGCTCATAGAGCACCGAATCCATGCTGCTGCGGCCAACAATCTCGCGCACGGCCGTCTCGGCGGCTTGCATCACCGCCTCTTCGACGTTGCGGTTTTCAAACATGAAATCCTTGGCATCTTTCAGACGCCATTGCACCGTGAAGCGAATGTCAACGATGTTTTCGTCCTGCGTGATCATGGACGAATCGCGCAAGCCCGTTGCCTGCACCACCGCGTTGCGCCCCACTTCGGTGGAACGGGTCTGCGTCACCGCCACCGTCTCATGTGCTTGGAAGGGGTACGGCCAACGGAAATGAATCCCGGCATCCGCTGTGGTGTGGTTGTAGGCACCAAAGGTGGTGACCACCGCTTGATACCCTTCTGGGACGATGAAAAAACCACTCCCGAGCCAAACCAGCACGGCGCCACCGATGACAGCAAGCCCACCCCAGCCAGCGTTCTTCAAACCCATGGGTGGTGGCGAACTACCGCCCCCTTCGGGGGGCGGATGGTTGTCACGCTTGGCCCCAAAAAGTCCGCCAAGCTTTTGGTTGAAATCACGCCAGAGATCATCCAGATCAGGCGGACCTTCCGGGCGACCTTGATTCAAGATGAGGACGGACTTGACGCGCTGCCAGACCAACGATAAGGTGGGCAGTTTTGGCGAAGAAGATCGCGGGGAAGAGTCTGTACTCATGTCGGTTTTCATGGGATCACAGGCTGATCATCTGATTCGGAATAGGGCTGCGTTGTGAAGGCATCGTTGTTCATCAAGCCAGCATCGCTTTCGGCCTCGCGGCAATCAGCGATCGCCTGACGCAAGCGTGGCAAGCCGTAGCCCGTCATCGCACTCACAAACAGTCGGGGAACACTGCGGCCCGGTTCGAGTTCAAAAAAGTCCTCGTCCGCCCGGGGCAGCAGCGATTCATCCATCAAATCTTGTTTGTTGAACACCAAGATTTGTGGCACCTCGGCCGCCCCGATCTCAGCCAACACCCGCTGAACTTCGCGGACTTGATCAAACCATGTCGGGCTGGCCGCATCGACCACATGCAACAAGACATCGGCTTCGATGGCCTCTTGCAACGTGGCTTGGAAAGCATTGACCAAAGCGTGAGGCAGATCGCGGATAAAACCCACGGTATCGGAGAGCGACACCCGAGCCTGCGCTTCCTCAAGATAGAGCTGCCGCGTGGTGGTATCGAGCGTGGCGAAAAGCTGATCAGCGGCGTAGACCTGCGCCTTCACCAAGGCATTGAACAAGGTGCTCTTGCCGGCGTTGGTGTAGCCCACCAACGAGACCCGCAACACCCCGCTGCGTTCACGCGCCTTGCGCTGAGTGCCGCGCTGGCGTTTGACCTTGATCAACCGCTCTTTGACGGCCTTGATGCGCTCGGCAATCATGCGGCGATCGAGCTCAATCTGGGTTTCCCCGGGACCACCGCGCAAACCAACACCGCCACGCTGACGTTCCAGATGACTCCAACGCCGCACAAGACGGGTGGAAAGATACTGCAACTTGGCCAGCTCGACTTGCAACTTGCCTTCGTGGCTGCGCGCCCGGGCCGCGAAGATCTCAAGGATCAACATGGTCCGGTCGAGCACCTCCACACCGAGGTGTTTTTCCAAATTGCGCTGCTGCGCCGGCCCAAGGAGCTGATCAAAGATCACACATTGCGCGGCGTGCAGTTGCACCAAAGCTTTGATTTCATCGGCCTTGCCTGAACCGACAAAAAGAGCGGCATCGACACTGCGCCGCTTGGCGGTCAACTTCGCCACCGGCAGATCACCGGCAGACTCGGCCAGCAAAGCCAACTCGTCCAGGGACGGATCGAAGAAAGCCTTACCGCCAAAGTCAACCCCCACGAGCACAGCCCGTGGCAAATCAGCGGCAGAAACAACCGGTGCAGTCAAGCGTGCGTCAACCCGAAAAGGCCGTCAGCGGGCTGGCTCAAAGCAAGTCCGCTGGCTGATCACCGACGTGGAAATTGACCACGGGACGACCGGGCACGACCGTCGAGATCGCGTGCTTGTAAACCATCTGGGTCACGGTATTGCGCAACAGAACCACGTACTGATCAAAGGATTCGATATGCCCTTGCAGCTTGATGCCGTTGACAAGGTAGATCGACACCGGCACATGCTCCTTGCGAAGCAGGTTCAGAAACGGGTCTTGTAAAAGTTGCCCTTTGTTATTGCTCACGATGGTGCTCCGTCTAGGTGGAGTTGTTGCGTTGGAGAAAGGAGCGCGCACGTTAACACACGTGCCCACTCCCCCGAGGGGGCTTCAGGATTCTTTGGTGTCGAAGGGGTTATGCGAAGCCCGGAACTCAATGCGCAGCGGCGTACCCGCCAAGCTGAAATGCGCCCGGATTCGGCTTTCCAAATAGCGCTTATAGACATCCGTGACTTGATCCACCGCATTACCGTGGATCACCACCAGCGGCGGATTCTGCCCGCCTTGGTGGGCGTAGCGTAGCTTGGGCCGGGTCGAGCCCACCCGCTTGGGTTGCTGGAACTGCACCGCTTCTTGGAGCAAACGCGTCAGCACCGGCGTGGGCATCTTGGCCATCGCCGCCGCCCACGCGCCGGTGATCGCTTGCCACAAAGGCCCCAAGCCCTGGCGACGTGTGGCCGAGATCTGGAGGATCGGGGCAAACTTCAAAAACGGCAGACGCAGCTCGATGGAACGATCGAGCCGTTCGCGCTGATAGCGGTCGATGGCATCCCATTTGTTGATCGCCACCACCACGGCACGACCCGCCTCCAAGATGTAGCCCGCGATGTGCGCATCTTGATCGGACACCCCTTCGGTGGCATCGACCACCAACAGCACCACGTTAGCGTCGGCAATCGCTTGGAGGGTTTTGACGACCGAAAACTTCTCGATCGCTTCAAAGACCTTGCCCTTGCGACGCAAACCGGCGGTATCGATCAACTCAAAATGCTGACCGTTGCGCTCAAAAGGCACATGGATGGTGTCGCGCGTGGTTCCGGGAAGATCGAACGCCACCAAACGCTCTTCACCCAACCACGCATTGATCAGGGTGGATTTGCCGGCATTGGGTCGCCCCGCCACCGCCAGTCGAATGGGCCGTGCTGCGCCACCGATCGGACCGCTGGCCTCATCGTCATCGTCGGGAAGCTCCACGCCTTCCAGCGCCAACTCCACCAAGCTGCGGATACCTTGGCCGTGCGCCGAGGAAATCGCCACCGGCTGACCGATGCCCAACTCGTAGAACTCGGCCAATTGCGGCGCGTTGATCATGCCTTCGGCCTTGTTGGCCGCAAGGACCACGCGCTTGTTGGCGCTACGCAGGTACTTGGCAATGTCATGGTCCTGCGCCGACAAACCGGCCCGCAAATCCACCACAAACACCACCGCATCGGCTTCAGCCACCGCTTGACGGGTTTGGCGAGCCATCTCCTTGAAGATGCCTTCGGTGCAATCGGGCTCGAAACCCCCGGTATCGATGACGATGAAGGCGTGGCCGGCCAACTTGCCGTCTCCATAGTGACGATCACGCGTCAGGCCGGGATAGTCCGCCACGATCGCATCACGACTGCCCGTGAGTCGGTTGAAAAGCGTGGATTTGCCCACATTGGGGCGCCCCACCAAAGCGATCACAGGTTTCATCAGAACGTCAATTCAATCGGTCATTCGACCCGCAGGCCATAGGCGTTGCCCGCACGGGTCAACACCAGCACATTCTTGGCCGCCCGCACAGGCGGCGCCATCACACCACTCGCATCGGTGAACCAGCGAAACAGCGTTTCGCCCTTGTCCCGAGAGAGAAAATGAATCCATCCTTGGGCATCCCCCAAGACCACCGTGCGATCAAACAGCAACGGTGCGCTCAACCCCCGATAACGGAAGCGCTCGGTGCTCCAGACCACATCCCCGGTGGGTTGCCGCCAAGCGGTCAGCCGATCGGTGGTGGTCGCCCCAAAGACAAAATCACTGTCGGCTGCCAGTCCTTGGAAGCCAGCATGGGCGCGCGACCACAGCAGATTTGACCGTGCCATGTCCACACAACCGACGCTGGATTGGAACGCACGGACGCACACCACATCCCCGGAACGTCCCGCTGGGCCGACCAAGTCGGCCAGTCGCTCCACCTCATTGGTGCCGCGTGGCGTAGCCATCACATGCTCAGCACGCACCGACCCCAGCAAGGGATCCAAGGCCACCAAACGCGGCCCCACGCCCACCAACAAGGTGTTTTGGTAGGCCGTCAACACACCGGTTTGGGCCAAGGCCAAGGCGTCAGTGGCTGGACGCTGGAAGGACCACAGCTTGCGGCCGTCTTGGGCATCGAAGGCTTCGACGGTGCGCTGCACCCCTTGCACGAACACCCGCTCACCCGCGACCAAGGGCGGCGTGACCACCCGCATGTTGAGCCGGGTCTTCCAGCGAATGGCACCGGCTGCCACCACCACCAATTCGTTATCGCGTGTCACCACCGCGCTGTACACGCCGTCGCTGCCAACCCCCGCAGCGATCGGTGCTCCCACGCGCACCCGCTCGCGCTGCAAGCCGGTGGTGGCATCCAGCGTGATCAGATCCCCCGCCAAGGTGGCCAGCACAAATCGCTCACCCACCACCGCCACGGTCTGACCGGGCACCAACGGCCCGAGGGAACTGGACCACATCTGTTGGCCCGTCATGCGGGGCTTGAAAGGCTCCAAAGCCGTTGGCTCAGGCGGCGGCGCAGAACCACAGGCCACCAATCCAACGCCAGCGCATGCCGCCCAGCCCAACAAGCCCAACAAGGCTGCCGCACGGGTCAAGACAGCCTTGGCATTGGCGAAACACGTCATCGAGAGGCTCCCGAGGCGGCAGCGATCGGCGCTGCGGCAGACACCATCGCGTCCGCCTTGCCCAAGGCGATCAACTTCGCTTCCACCGCCCGGCGGTAATCGAGGGTATCGGGCATGGCTTGCCACGCTGCCGCATACGCTTTGACAGCCTCATCGACCTTGCCCTGCAACTGCAAGACATCGCCACGTCGGTCATCGACCAAAGCGACCATGGCCTTGGGGGGCTCAGCGGCCAAGAGCTTGAGCGCTTCGTCGAACTTTTTGTCTTCTGCCCAAAGTGCGGCCAAACGCAATGCTGCCAAGGTGCGATATTCCGGCTCAGAAGCCTCGTCGATCACCCAAGTCAAGCTGGTGCGAGCCGCTTCTTTCTGGCCCCGTTCCCATTGCAGACGAGCCGCCATCAAGCCCGCTTGGCCGGCATAGGCGGTCCCGGGGTAGCGGCTTTTCAAATCCGCAAAAACTTGATTGACACGCGCCACATCGCCCGCCGACACGCCTTGCTCCAAGGCGTCAAACATGCCCGCTGCCTTGGCGGCTTGGTCGCGTTGCCACCACTGCCAGCCATTCCAGCCCGACCACGCCAGCAGCACCGCCACCAGCGACCAGCTGATCACGTTGCCCCAACGCCGCCAGAAGTGCTTCAGTTGTTCGAGCTGTTCCTGCTCTTCAAGATCTAAATTGCTCATGCGCAAGTCGTGCCCGTGCTAGCCCGCGACCATCCTCGGTCGGCGGAAAATTCGCGATTATGCGGCCCCAGCCCTCTCAGGCGGCACCACCCACCAAGTCTTGCCCCCAAGCCGCCACATCCGCCAGAGGCTTCAAGCACTGCTCGCCCCCACCAGCGCGCAGCGGCTTGAGCGCCACCATGCCTTGCGCAAGTTCATCGCCACCGAACACCAAGGCAAAACGTGCGCCGCTGGCATCGGCTTTCTTGAACTGCGATTTCATGCTGCCTTGGCCATCTTTGCCACCGGCGTGCTGCATCACTTTGACGCCCGCAGCGCGCAGCTGTTCGATCACCGCCGTGACTTGCGGCAAGGCTTGCGCATCCGGCACCACCGCGTAAGCGTCAGGCCCCTGCGCTGGTGGCGTCACACCGCCCTCTTCCAGCAACGCGAGCACACGCTCGACACCCAAGCCCCAACCCACCGCCGGGGCCGACTTGCCGCCAATCTGTTCGATCAAGCCGTCGTAGCGCCCACCGCCGCACACCGTGCCTTGCGCGCCAAGGCGATCGGTGACCCACTCGAACACCGTCAGGTTGTAGTAGTCCATGCCGCGCACCAAGCGCGGGTTGATGCGATAGGGCTGGCCGACGGCATCAAGCACCGCACGCACCGCGTTCAGATGCTTGATCGACGCTTCACCCAAGAAATCCATCAACTGCGGCGCCGCTTCGACCAAGGCTTGCATGGCCGGGTTTTTGGTGTCGAGGATGCGCAGCGGGTTGCTATGCAAACGCCGTTTGGCTTCTTCATCGAGCTGATCAAGATGGGCTTCGAAGTACGTGATCAACGCCGCACGGTGCGCTTGGCGCTCTGGCGGTTGGCCAAGGCTATTGAGTTCGAGGCGCACATCGCTCAAGCCCAGATCACGCCATAGGCTGCGCGCCATCAAGATCACTTCGGCGTCCACGTCCGGGCCGGCAAAGCCCATGGCCTCGACACCGACTTGGTGGAACTGGCGATAGCGCCCCTTTTGCGGCCGCTCGTGGCGAAACATCGGACCGATGTAGAACAGCCGCTTGCCGCCGTCGTAGAGCAAGTTGTTTTGCACCACAGCGCGCACCACCCCAGCGGTGCCTTCAGGACGCAGCGTCAACGCGTCGCCGTTCATCTTGTCTTCGAAGGAATACATCTCCTTCTCGACGATGTCGGTCACTTCGCCCAAACCGCGCACAAACAGCGGCGTCGGCTCGACGATGGGGGTGCGGATGTTGGCGTAGCCGTAGCGACGCATCAACGCGCGCACCGTCTCTTCCAACCATTCCCAGCGTGCCGAATCGGGTGGCAGCAGGTCGTTCATGCCTTTGACGGCTTGGAGTTTTTCGCTCATCAGGAAGTGCCGGAAGTGCCAAAACGGCGTTCAATGTATTGCTCAACCAAGGCTTGAAATTCGGTGGCGATGCCTTCGCCACGCAGGGTCAGCGCCTTCTCACCGTCGATGAAAACGGGCGCAGCTGGCGCTTCGCCGGTGCCGGGCAAGCTGATACCGATGTCAGCGTGCTTGCTCTCACCGGGACCGTTGACGATGCAGCCCATCACGGCCACCTTGAGGTGCTCCACGCCCGGATACTTGGCACGCCAAAGCGGCATGCTGGCGCGCAAATAATCGTCGATGCCCTTGGCAAGCTCTTGGAAGGTGGTGCTGGTGGTGCGCCCACAACCGGGGCACGCGGTGACGCTCGGCACAAAGGTGCGTAGGCCCAAAGCCTGAAGGATCTCCAGCGCCACCACCACCTCTTGGGTGCGGGCTTCGCCCGGCTGGGGCGTGAGTGAAACGCGGATCGTGTCGCCAATGCCTTGTTGCAGCAGCACAGCCAGCGCCGCACTCGAAGCCACCGTACCCTTGGTCGCCATGCCCGCTTCGGTCAAGCCCAGATGCAGCGGGTAATCACAACGCTTGGCCAGTTCACGATAGACCGCGATCAGATCCTGCACGCCCGAGACCTTGCAGCTGATCAGCACCTGCGCTGGGTTCATGCCGAGCTCCACCGCGTAGGCAGCGGAATCCAGCGCCGACTGAATCAGCGCCTCGTACATCACCTGTCGGGCTTCCCACGGCTGCGCGCGTTGGGCGTTTTGGTCCATCAACTGCGCCAGCAAGTCTTGATCCAAGCTACCCCAGTTCACGCCGATACGCACCGGTTTGTCGTGACGCAGGGCCGCTTCGATCATTAAGCCGAACTGGCGATCTCGCTTGTCACCCTTGCCGACGTTGCCGGGGTTGATACGGTACTTGGACAGCGCTTGCGCCATCTCGGGGAAGTCCGTCAGCAGGCGATGCCCGTTGTAGTGAAAGTCGCCGATCAAGGGCACGTCGATCTGCATGCGGTCAAGCTGGGCACGGATCTCAGGCACGGCTGCGGCCGCTTCCGGCGTGTTGACGGTGATGCGCACCATCTCCGAGCCGGCCAACGCCAGCTCTTTCACCTGGATTGCGGTGCCGATGACATCGACCGTGTCGGTGTTGGTCATCGACTGCACGCGCACCGGCGCGTCGCCGCCGACGGTCACGACCCGATCCCCCCAAACCACGCGGGCCTGAAGGCTGCGGCGCGGGGCCGGTTCGCCCAAAGGGATGGGGGCCAAGGTCATGTCAGACGCACTCATTTCAACTCCACGCGCGCCACGTTGTCGCGCGCAAAAGGGGCCAAATCGACCGCTTGACCACGAAAGGTCAAGGTCGTGCCCGACACATTGCCAATCTTGACCCGCACGGGCATCGCGCCATCCAAGCCCACCACCTCGCCCGGCATCAACATACGCGCCAGCAAAGACTGCCCGGCCGCATCGCGGGCCTCCACCCATGATTCAGCCGAGGTACGCAGCACCACTTGGCCGGCCACATGAGGCGGCGGATTGGATGCGGTCGGCGCCTCATTGGGCACCAGATGCACCGTCTCGGTCACCACCGTTTCGGTGATCGAGGCCGAAGCGGCCACCAAGGGCAACGGCCCCACCACCCCTCCTGCTGAAGCCGCACCCGGCGCGCTGGCCGTGGAGGCCGCAGCAGGCGTCAAGAGGGAGGACGACGATGTTGTCACCAAGCCCGTCGAGGCCGCAGGGACGGTCACCGAAGGCATGCTGGCACCCATATCGGCATCGGCCGCCGTCACCGCAGAACGCCCCGGGGCCAACCAAAAACCAAGGGCGATCAAAAGGAGCAAGGCAGGCCCCAACACCGTGGGTCGTAACCACTCCGGCCAACGGGTCGGATCGGTCCGTGTCAGCGGCTCACGGAACGGCTCCGCCAAACCTCGGCTCACGGTTTCCAACGAGTCTGGCGTCATGGCCGTACTCGGCAACAACGCCATCACGGGCCGAGCATCGACATGCAACTGGCGGCACATGGACTGCGTCAGCGAACGCACAAACGCCATGCCCGGCAACTCTTGGAATCGATTGGCCTCCAACATTTCGAGCTTGTGAACCGAAACCTTCAAGGCGCTGGCCAAGGCGGATAACTCGACACCTTGGGCTTCGCGCAGGCTACGCAGCATCTCACCCGCCGACGTGGTGGCCGTGGTGGCTTCATCGGTGGCAGGATCGGCAGCGGCAACACCCTGTGCCACACCGACCGCGTCCTCATTACTCATCGAACTGTCCCCGTTCATACGCTATCGCTTGTCGTGTCCCCGGAAAGCGGCTGCGCAGTTGCTGCCCCAATTCATCCATGGCGGACCGATGACCACGTTTTTTCTCGATACGCAGCGCCAGCCAGAGCGTTTCTGGATTGGCCTTCTCCGGCACCGCATTGACCCGCTGGATGTAGAAAAAAGCCCGTTCCAAATCACCCCGACGGAACAACACTTCCGACAGATTGAGCGCCGTCGTCATGTTGGCCGCATCCAACTCGTAGCTTTGCACCAAGGTTGTTTCAGCCGAGGCCAAATCGCCAGACCGGGCTTGGCAAACGCCTTGCGCCAGCAAGGTTTTGGCGGGTTCACGCCACTGCGGCAAAGCCAGCACAGCATTGAATTGCACCGCCGCCTCGGGATAGCGTTTCAAGCCACACAGCGTCCAGCCGTAGTTCTGCAAGGTGTCGCCATCTTGTGGGCTGATCTGCAAAGCACGGCGGAAGCTCTCATCAGCCAGTCCAGGCTCGCCCAAACTGGCGTAGATCAGTCCCCGCAGGTTGTAGGCCGGGACGTTGTTGGGATTGGCTTGCAAGGCGCGCTTGACTTCGTCGAGCGCGGTGCCCGTCTGCCCTTGGGAAAAGTAGGCCGAGGCCAATTCCAGCCGCAGGCGCGAGCGCTTATCGACATCCGTCTCGTCCGACGATGTGACCAAATCAGCATGCTGACCGCCATTGCCATCCGCCGAGGAGCCGGAACCCGAGGACGAACCCGAGCTGGCACAGCCGGACATCACACCGAGCCAGAGCATCACCGCCATCCACAGCCCAAGGCTGGCAAACCGCCTCATGGCTGATCGCTCCGCTGCGCCGCAAGCACCGGGCCTCGCGTCATACGCACCACCGCACGGGTGCGGTCTTGAACTTCTCCCGCCAGCTGACCACAGGCGGCGTCGATGTCATCGCCGCGCGTCTTGCGCACCGTGGTGACCAAGCCGCCTTCGATCAACACGCGGGCAAAGGCTTCGACCTGTTCACGCTTGGAACGCAGCAGGCCTGAGGCGGGGAACGGATTGAAAGGAATCAGATTGAACTTGCACGGCACGCGGCCCACCGGCCCCTGCGATCCGACCAAGGCGAGCAAGGCCCGCGCATGGGCCTCGGTGTCGTTGACACCGTCCAGCATGCAATATTCGAAGGTGATGAAGTCGCGCGGCGCGGTCTTCAAGTAGCGCTGGCAAGCCCCCAGCAACTCGGCCAACGGGTACTTGCGATTGATCGGCACGAGGGGATCACGCAGCGCATCGTCGGGCGCATGCAGCGACACGGCAAGAGCCACCGGCAGATCAGCACCCAGCCGATCCATCATCGGCACCACCCCGGAGGTCGAGACCGTGACGCGCCGCCGCGACAGGCCGTAGCCGTGGTCATCAAGCATCACGCGCAGCGCAGGCAACACCGCTGCGTAGTTTTGCAGCGGCTCGCCCATGCCCATCATCACGACGTTGGTGATGACGCGCTCCACGGGCTGCGTTCCTTGGAGCCCTTGGGGGCCCAAGCGATGCGGAGTGCGGGTGGCGGCATGGCGCCGCAAACTGTGTTCGGCGTACCAGAGCTGCGCCAAGATCTCGCCCGTGGAGAGATTGCGCGAAAAGCCCTGATGCCCTGTAGAACAAAAGCGACAACCGACCGCACAACCGGCTTGAGAGGACACACACAACGTGCCCCGGTCGTCTTCGGGGATGAACACCGCCTCCACCGCATTGCCGGCGCCAACGTCAAACAACCATTTGACGGTGCCGTCGGTGGAAGCGTGTTCAGAAATAACGGGCAGCGGTTGAATCACCGCCACCCCAGACAGCTTGGACCTGAGCGACTTGGCCAGATCCGTCATCTGCTCGAAATCAGTGGCCCCACGTTGATGGATCCAGCGAAAGAGCTGGACCGCCCGGAAGCGTTTCTCGCCGAGCCGTTCGCAATAAGCTGCCAGCGCGTCGAGGTCGAAATCAAGCAGATTGACTGCGGTCATTGAAAGCGACGATCAGCGGCTGTAAACGTTCAGGCCGGGGAAGAAGAACGCCACTTCAACAGCAGCGGTTTCCGGGGCGTCCGAGCCGTGCACGGCGTTGGCGTCGATCGAATCAGCGAAGTCAGCGCGGATGGTGCCCTTCTCAGCCTTCTTCGGGTCGGTTGCGCCCATCAGTTCGCGATTTTTCAGAATGGCGTTTTCGCCTTCCAGCACTTGGATCATGACCGGGCCGGAGATCATGAACGTCACCAGATCGTTGAAGAACGGGCGAGCCTTGTGCACCGCGTAGAAAGCTTCGGCTTCAGCGCGTGACAGATGCACCAACTTGGCAGCGGCGATCTTCAGGCCAGCGCCTTCAAAGCGGCTGTAGATCTGGCCGATCACGTTCTTGGCAACGGCGTCGGGCTTGATGATGGAAAGGGCGCGTTCGATAGCCATGGGTCAATACTCCTGCAAATCAGTGATGTGAAAAACCGGGCATTCTAGCGCCGACCGCCTCGGCGACCACCCCCACCGGGCTTCGTAAAGTAGGCATCTGCACCGATATAACCCACCGACGTCTGCATCGGGTCCGGTTGCTTCGGCCCTTGACCCTTGCCACGACCTTGACGACCCGCCTCTTGGCGGATCGGCTCTTCGGTCGGTCGGCCAAAGCCAGAACTGATGCGCTTGGAGCCGGTGGCGAAGCGCCGGTCAAAGGTTTGTTCCAGCGGATTGGGGATGTGCATCGGACCGTCATCCGGCAAGTCATCGGCCACCACTTGGCGACGCGGCTCGGCGCGCTGTTCGTTCGGATACGGGTTCGTGTTCGGACGACGGCCTTGGAAACCGTTGCCTTGGCGCTCACCTTGGCGATCCGACGGCGGCTGACGATCACCACCGCGATCATTCGGCCGCCCCCCACGCTGCGGCTGCCCACCTTGGCCCTTGCCACCAGGACGACCTGACGCCGCTTGACCACCGCGCTGCGGCTCATGGCGCTCATTGCGCTCAACTTGGCCTTGCGGTGCTTGGCCCATCACACCGGTCGGACCCCCTTGACGCCCGCCTCGGCCCGACCCACGGCCCGCACCGTCTTGTCCGGACTGCTGACGCACCGGCGCCGCAGAGCGCTCACGGCGCTGCGGGACTTGGTCAGGATCGATGCCGGCCATGCGAGAGATTTGGCGCACATCAGCCTCACCCAACTCGACCCAGATGCCACGCTTGAGCCCACGAGGCAGCACGACCGAGGCGTAACGGATCCGGATCAGTCGGCTGACCGTCAGACCCACCGCGTCGAACAGCTTGCGCACTTCACGGTTACGACCTTCGGTGATCACCACCCGGTACCAGTGATTGATGCCTTCGCCGCCACCATTTTCAATCGACTTGAAGGACGCCTTCTGGCCTTCGATATCGACACCCGTCAGCAGGCGATCACGCCCGACGTCATCCAAAGTACCGAGCACGCGCACCGCGTATTCACGCTCCACGCCAAAGCGCGGATGCATCAACTGATTGGCCAATTCACCCGAGTTGGTGAACAGCAGCAGCCCTTCCGTGTTCAGATCCAAACGCCCCACCGAGAGCCACTTGCCGTGACCCAAGCGCGGCAAACGGCGAAACACCGTCGGACGGCCTTCGGGGTCGTTGTGGGTCACCACTTCGCCCACCGGCTTGTGATAGGCCAAGATGCGCGGCACGGGCGGAGCGATCCGCACCTTGACCACACGTCCCGCTACCTTGATCTCATCGCCGTAGGTGATGCGCATCCCCAAATGGGCTGGCTCGCCGTTGACCGAAACACGCCCATCCATGATGAGTTGTTCCATGTCGCGACGTGACCCGACACCCACTTGTGCCAGCACTTTGTGCAGCTTGGGTGCATCCGCATCGGCGCTTAAAACGCGCTTGGTCGGTTCAGTCGATGCCACGGCCTCAGAAGCAGCGCTGTCTTCGGCGTCATAGGCACCCGACACCACGTCGGCAAAGGCAAAGCCTTCCACGGGGGTCGGCGCAACCTCGGCAGATTCGTCAACCGCCGCCGGAGTCACCCCCTCTTGGGGAGGGGCGTCTTCGGAGCTTTGAGCGTCTTGGGCGATCACCGGGGTTTGCCCTGCGACCGGCACATCGGATGGCACATCGGACGGCACATTGGACAGAACCGGCTCGGCCGCCACCACGGGCTTGCGCAAGCGACGACGCTTGACCGGCTCAGCGGGGGCCTCAACGGCAGCTTCAACCTCAGAAACCATCGACGGCGCGGCGTCCATCGGTGCCGCAACGTCGGCCGCTGTCGGCGCAACCTCGGCAGGTGCGGCATCAACCACCACCTTGCGGCGAGGGCTGCGACGCTTCACCACGGGCTTCTCAGCGGTCTCGGCAAGATCGGCTGACGGAAGGGAGGAAGACGCGTTGTCTTGAGGATCGTTCATGGTGTGGCCTCGGGCCTGGAAAACTGAAATTCAACCGAGCGCGACAGAAATCGCGTCAGCCACGGTGTCGGCCACGGTGTCAGGCCCGGCCGGCTGGAGAGGTTGCGGCAGTTGCCGCAGGGATTGGAGACCAAGATCGTCCAGAAAATGGCGCGTGGTGGCATACAAAGCAGGTCGCCCCGGGCCCTCACGATGGCCGATCACTTCGATCCAACCCCGATCTTCAAGTTGCCGCACGATGGGCGTACTCACACCCACCCCACGAATTTGTTCAATGTCGCCCCGGGTCACAGGCTGGCGATAGGCAATGATGGCCAAGGTCTCCAGCACTGCCCGGGAATAGCGCGGCGGTTTCTCCGGATGCAAACGGTCCAAATAGACCTGCACATCGGGTTGACTCTGAAACCGCCACCCCGTAGCCACCTGCACCAAACACAGGCCACGCGACGACCCCCAGTCGCGCTCAAGCTCAGTCAAGACGTCCCGCAGGCAGTCAGGACTCAACTCATCGGCAAACAGGGTCTGCATATCACGCATCGACAACGCCTGATCCGCGCAGATAAGAGCGGCCTCAAGAACGCGCTTTGCATCTTGGGTGTTCATGACTTCATCTAAAAATCCGTACTGCGCTTTTCACAGTGTCGGAGCAGGGCAGGACAAGGCGTCCTGGCGCACGGGCAGCAACTGGCCGCACATCTTCGCGTTTATCGTCCTTGATCGCCCCTCAGCATCAAGCATCGATCAAGAACTTGGCGGCTTGGCTCTGGCCGGTTGAAAGGTCAAACGACTCAGGCGGCGCGATTGTACCCAATCACCGATTTCTGCCCAGTCACACCTTGCCAAGCTGCGCGCAAATCGTCTGGCGGGTCCGATTCAAAAGCCAAGGGCTGGCCATGAATCGGATGATCAAAGGCCAAACGCAAGGCATGCAAGGCCTGCCGGCTCAACCCCAGCGCGACACGTCCGCCATAGACCTCATCCGCCACCAAGGGGTGCCCGCGACTGGCCATGTGGACTCGGATCTGATGGGTACGCCCGGTATGCAAGCGGCACAGGATCGCGCTGATGGTCCCCGCTTCGACGCAGCGCACATCCGTTCGCGAAGGCCGCCCCCCCGCCACGACGGCCATGCGGACCCGAGAAATCGGGTCCCGTCCAATGGGCGCATCAATCGTTGTCAAGGTCGCAGCCACCCGGCCATGCACAAGGGCACAGTACTCGCGCCGCACCACCCGGTCAGCGATCATGCGGGTCAACGCCGTTTGCGCCTCCAAGGTTCTGGCCACCACCATCAAGCCGCTGGTGTCCTTGTCGAGCCGATGCACGATCCCAGCCCGGGCTAACTGGACCGAGGCTGGGTAGCGGGCCAGCAAGCCATTGAGCAGAGTTCCCGACCAGTTGCCAGCGGCCGGATGGACCACCATGCCTGCCGGCTTGTTGACCACCACCACATGCGCATCTTCGAAGCACACATCCAAAGCAATCGGCTCCGGCTTGAAGGCTTGGCTCTGCGCTGTTGGCATCAGCGTCACGCTGACGTTTTGGCCCATCTGGACCTTGCGCGACGGCGTATTGATGGCCAAACCGTTGACACTGACGTGGCCGTCACGGATCAGGCTCTGGAGATGATTGCGTGAAAACTCGCCCGCCAAGCGACCCAACCAGCGGTCCAAGCGTTCACCATGCCCGGTTTCATCCACGCGTTCGGTACGGGTTTCGGCCTCCCATGCCGGGGAGGCCATCTCATCGGTGGCAGATACTTCAGCCCATGCCAGAGGGTCATTCATATAATTCGCGCTCTCTTCGGACCAACCTGACAATGAAAAAACACGGCCCCATGAGACCGACCAACTTGCGATTGACTTTCTTGGGCCCCAGCATGCAGGTTCTGCGCATGGCCCTGATCAGCCTCGGACTCGGGCTGGCGGCTGGATTATCGGGGTGCAGCAGCAACTCCGCACTCAGCAACAGCGAGCGAGAAAGTCCCGAAAAATTGTACGCAATGGCACGCGAAGAGCTTGACGGTGGCGGGTTGGAGCAAGCCCGGCAACTGTTCGAGAAGGTTGAAAACCGCGCCACAGGCTCCTTGCTGGGTCAGCAAGCCCAGCTGGAGCAGGCCTACATCTATTTCCGCCAGCAAGAACGTGCGCAGTCCCTCGCCATCGTCGAGCGTTTCTTGAAAATGCACCCGACAAGCCCAGCGCTTGACTACGCCTATTACCTGCAAGGCCTGATCAATTTCAACGACGATTTGGGCATCTTTGGCAATTGGAGCAAGCAAGATCTGACCGAACGGGATCAGCAAGCGGCCAAGGAGGCGTATCAGTCGTTCAAGGTCGTCACCGACCGATATCCCGATTCGCGCTACGCCCCCGATGCGCAACTGCGCATGGACTACATCACCCATTCGCTGGCCGCCTATGAGGTGCATGTGGCGCGCTACTACTACCAGCGCCATGCCTTCGTCGCCGCGATCAATCGTGCGCAACGGGTGGTTAAAGATTTTCGCGGTGTCCCGGCCACGGAAGAAGCGCTGTTCATCCTGCTCAAAAGCTACGAGCAGCTCGGCCTGACACCCCTCAAGCAAGATACTGAACGGGTGATGCGCCTGAACTACCCCAACAGTCCCTATTTGGCCCAAGGCTTTGAGCCTTCACGCAAGCGTTGGTGGCATCTCTGGTGACATTGGGCGCACCGTCAGTCCGCTCAGGCTTCATAGGCCCTCAACTGCCGCAGCCAAGCCATGGCCTGATCCTCATGACCCAATCGAGGCATGGGCGGCAAGGCTTTGATCAGCCTGCGACCGTAAAACATCCGCACCAAGCGGACATCACAAATCACCAGCAAGCCCAGATCACTTTCGCTGCGAATCAATCGACCCGCCCCTTGTTTCAAGGCAATCGCTGTTTCAGGCAGGGACACATCCCTGAACGCATCACCCCCTTCGGCCTGACAGGCTTTGGCACGCGCATCCATCCAAGGATCATCGGGCACGGGGAAGGGCAACTTGTCGATCACGACACACTGCAAAGCCACGCCGGGCACATCAATGCCCTCCCAGAAACTTTGCGAGCCCACCAACACGGCAGCACGGCCCTCACGACCGGCCGCGACGAAGCGCGCCAACAAGGCGCGACGCGGCTCGTGACCTTGCACCAAGATCTCAACGGCTGGGCCAACGTCAGCAGGGGTGGCCACGAAATGCTGATGCAGCGCCTCCCCGATGCTGCCCAACGCCCGCAGGCTGGTTGTCAGCACAAACGTCCGACCACCCAGTTGACGCACACATTGAGCCGCCACCGCCGCGACCGCCAAAGAGTGGGCCGCGTCTTGCGGTCGGGGCAAATGCTCCGGCACCCAGAGTCGGGCTTGGGTGGCGTAGTCGAACGGACTTTCCACCCGCAAGGTCTGAGCCTCCTTCAGGCCCAAACTACGGGTGAACCAATCCAAGGTTTCGGTCTCACCCAAGGTGGCCGACGTCATCACCCAGGCTCGACCTGGCTTGGCCAAGGGCTCACGCAGCGCTTCACGCAGATCCAAGGGGGCCTCGGTCAAAACGCCGTTCGAGCCAAGCACATCCACCCAACGAACCCGATGTGGCGGGGTTTCAGCGTCAAACAAACGCACACTGTCGGTCAAACTTTGGGCGCGCTGAAAAAGGCGTTCCAGCTCTGGATCCATGCCACGCACAGGCTCCAACGCGGCCAACAGTTCATCCCCCAAGGGCATCAAAGCCTGCAAACCGGGTCGAAAATCGGGGCGATCAACCACGTCATCCCAACGCAGACGGCCCGATCGACGGCCATGCGATTCAGCAAGCGTCAGGGCCCAAAGGCGCACTTGGCGCTCGATACGCCCGGACAAGGCACGCCAGTCCTGCAAGCCACGGGCTTTGGTCAGACCCACCGCCAAGAGATCTCGCCCCAATTCCAACCAAGCCCCCGAGGCCAGGGTTCGACCGAGAAACTGCACCCCAATTTCGTTGAGCTGATGCGCTTCGTCCAGCACCACCGCATCGACTTGGGGCAACAGTTCGGCCAAACCACCATCACGCAGACTCATGTCCGCAAAGAACAAGGCGTGATTGACCACCACCACGTCGGCTTGCAACGCCTCACGCCGAGCCTTCAGCACGTGGCAGTCCCGCAATCGGGGACAATCGCCGCCCAAGCAGTTATCCCGCGAAGACGTGACCCAAGATCGCACCGGCGTGCGCTCATCGAGTTCAGCCACCTCGGCCATGTCACCACTGAGCGTGGTGCGTGCCCACACTTCGACGCGACCCAAATCGCGCAACATGCGCGGATCAGCAGGAAACGGCAAACGATGACGGGCTTCTTCGAGACGATGCAAACAAAGGTACGCCCCTCGGCCCTTCAGCAAAGCCGCCTGCACAGGAAGCCCCAAAGCGCGCGTCAGACGCGGCAAATCGCGCAAGAAGAGCTGATCCTGCAAGGCTTTGGTGGCAGTGCTGACCACCACCCGCAGCCCAGCCAACAAAACAGGCACCAAGTAAGCGTAGGTTTTGCCCACTCCGGTGCCCGCCTCCGCCACGAGCACTTGGCGACGCTCCAAGGCTTGGGCCACAGCACGGGCCAGTTGAATTTGCGCCGACCGAGGGCGGTAACCCGACTCCAATCGGGCCAAAGGCCCCTCGGCAGCGAACACATCGATCACCTCGGCTTCAAGCCCAAGCGGCGATGGGGACAACGCATCAGACGTCATGCAGGATCATGGTTGGTTGTTTCTCGTCTGGACGACGCAACCTTTTGCTGCGCCGTATGCGTAAATACAGGAGATGTTGGGCAGTCCTCGACAGACCCGGCCTCTGATCAAGCAAAACAACCCACTGGGTCCGATTATAGTTTTCAGCCATGAGCCATCCCCCTTCCCAAGGCTACCGACTTTCTGCGGCCACCGGCATCGACCGGGGCGACCGCATGTATCAACAAGATCAGGTTGAAATCATCCCGCACCCGCGCATGCCAGGCTGCTTGCTGGCTGTGGTCGCTGACGGTATGGGCGGCAAGAGCGGAGGTCGCAAAGCCTCCGATCAGGTCATCATGATCGCGCGCCAACTGTTTGGTGCTTTCAGTCCGACACGGGACAAACCCGGTGAACTGCTCGAACAATTGGTGCGCGAATCCCACATGACGATTCGCATGACCGCGATCACGGCCGAGCAAGAACCCCACAGCACCATTGCGGCTTGCTTGGTCACCCCCAACCGAGAGGGCTACGTGATTCACGCCGGAGACTCGCGGGTTTATCACTTTCGAGGCGCCCAAATGGTGACCCGGACGCTGGACCATTCCTTGGTGCAACGCTTGGTCGATCAAGGCAAGATCACCGAAGAAGAGGCCAACTCGCACCCTCAGTCGAACCTCTTGGTCGGCTGCTTGGGGGCCGAGGAAGATCCTCCGCTGGTGCTGCACCACATCGAACATCTCGAAGTGGGCGATTCGTTGCTGCTTTGCAGCGACGGACTGTGGCACTACTTCACCCCACGCGAGTTGGGCACCATCGTCAACGCCCTCAAACCCAGCGACGCCAGCAAGATGCTGATCAGCAAGGCGCGCCAACGGGCGCGCGGAGGTGGCGACAACCTGTCCTTGGCCTTGGTCCGCATGGACCCCTTGGGCTAAGGCCCCTTCGACTCAGGTCAACCGGGTATCCACCCGGCGATAGTCGGTCGCCAAAAACTCGGCCGACTGCATTTCGCGCAACCGAGACACCGTGCGTGGAAACTCATGCACCATGGGCCCCTCGGTGTAGAGCTGCTCGGGCTCAACCTCGGCCGACATCAACAGCTTGACGTGTCGGTCGTAAAGCACATCGACCAGCCATGTGAAGCGACGCGCCTCCGAGGCCAGCTTGGGCGGCATGTAAGGCACCCCAGAGAGCAGCACGGTGTGGAACTGCGAGGCCAGCTCCAAGTAGTCGTTCTGTGAACGCGGACCACCGCATAAGTCCTTGAAGTCAAACCACACCACACCACCTGCTCGTCGCCGAGCACGGATGGGCCGGTGCTCGATATGAAGCAGCGGATCGGCGTCCTTGGCTTCCGCCAATCGATCAAACGCCTCACTCATCCGCACCTCGGTTTCATGACCCAATGGCGTCATGTAGGTCTGCACGTGGGTCAAGGCCCGCTGGCGGTAATCGGTACCCGCATCGACGTTGATCACATCCATGTGCGACTTGAGCAACTCAATGGCCGGCAGGATGCGATCTCGATGCAAACCGTTCGGATATAAATCATCCGGCCTGAAGTTCGATGTTGTGATGATGGAGACCCGATTGGCAAACAGCGCTGTCAACAATCGGTGCAGGATCATCGCATCGGTCACGTCGGCAATATGAAACTCATCAAAGCAGATCAGCCGAAAACGCCGCGAAATCCGCCGGCCCAATTCATCAAGCGGGTTGGGCGTGCCCTTCAGGTCTTGCAGCTGCCGATGCACCTCTCGCATGAACTCATGAAAATGCAATCGAGTTTTGCGAGTCAGCGGCACAGCCTGATAAAAGCAGTCCATCAAGAAGCTCTTGCCGCGCCCTACCCCGCCGTGCATGTACACCCCCTTTGGCAGGGGTGGGCGAACCAAGATCTTGGTCAACGCATTGCCGCGCTGGAGCTTGTAAGCCGACCACGCATTTTGGCAACGCTGCAATGTGGCGATGGCGTGCAACTGCGCGGCATCGGCGCGATAGCCACGCTCAGCCAAACTCTGGTGGTACAGCTCGGTAACGGTCTTCATCGGCACAGTCTTTGGGGGGACACGCAGTATCCCTGTGCAAACTGGCGCCGGCTTGACAAAACTGCGGCATCGCACAGTCCATCGCCGCCCTCGCGATGGACTGTGCGCGATCCCTCACGGATGCAGCACGCGTTGTGAGCTTTCCCGGGCCACCAACTCGGTGCGCAGGGTCCGGGAACGGGAGGATTCACCGGCCACCTGATGGAGCAGTTCCTCCACCAACACCCGACCGGCATCGACGATGGGCTGGCAAATGGTGCTGAGGGAAGGATGGAAGTGCGATGCCAGCGTGATGTCGTCATAGCCCACCACCAAAACATCCTCAGGCACGCGTCGCTCCAACCGACTTAAGGTCAGGATCGACGTCATCGCCGCCAAATCGCTGCTGGCAAAGATGGCATCAAAACGGCGACCCTCTCGCACCATGGTGCTGACACTTTGCTGGATATCGGACGTCACAAACGGCGCGGGAAGACACAGTGAAGGCTGCACAGCCAGCCCCCGTTCGGTATGGGCCCGCAGATACCCAGCATGGCGCAAACCAATCTCAGGCAGCAGCGGATCGCCCACAAAGGCGATGTGCTTGGCGCCTTGATCAATCAGATGCAAGGTCGCCAGACGCCCACCCTCAAAATTGTCACTGCCCACCGTGGCATAGGCTTGCTGAGGCAACTGCGCGCCCCACACCACCATGGGCATGCCACGCACCGCCATGGCATTGAGCTGATCGTGATGGCGCCACTGCCCAATCAACACCACACCGATCGCACGTCCAGTTTCGTACAGCTGCATCGCACCATCGAGCTGATCGGCATCAATGCGCGACAACAGCATGTCGTACCCCTGCTCTGTCAGCGCATCCGCCACGCTGCCAATCAAACTGAGGAAAAACGGGTCTGACAAATGCTGGCGGGTGGTCGGGTCATAAGGCACCACCATCGCCACCGTTTTGTTTTGTTGCAAACGCAGACTTTGCGCACCCGCATTGATGGCGTAGTTCAAGCTACGTGCCAACTCGACGATACGGGTTCGCGTTTCCAAATTGACCAGCGTGCTGCCACTCAGCGCCCGTGAAACCGTCGATGTGGACACCCCAGCCAAACGTGCGATATCGGCCATTTGCAGCCGCGTGGCACGGCGCACACCACCAGAAGTCGATAGAGAAGATTTCATATCCAAGAAAGTAGCAGGCATGACCATGTGCCACGCGCAATCACCTTAAGTGTATGCGCCGACATGGCGACCATACCGGTCATCCACCACCCCGCTCTGGCAGAGAATGTCCAACCTCACCCGAGGTGGTCACGCATGATTTCGACCCTCTTCATGGTCGAAATCATGGCAAAGACCCGTCGGATCGGGCTGCGTTTTTGGCCAAAAACGCAGCCATTTCACTAGGGCAAATACCTAATGCAATCGATTGCAATAAGCACAAAATCACACCATCAGCCCAATGACGAAAAGCTGAGTCCCACAGTTGACTCAGCTGCTCTTCTAGGAACCGCGTCAGCCAACGAATCGTTCGCCATGCATCAAACCTTTCGCTCACAACTGGCTGCAATCGCTTGTATTGCAGCTTGTGTCTTCACCACCGCTGTCCCCGTGACAGCCCAAGCGCAGACAACGACCCCCCAAGCCGTCACCGCTGAGACAACGGCATCCACCCGCATGGCTATCGATACCGCAGCCTCGGCGCTACCGGCTGCGGCCCACAAAGCCGCCGCAGTCCAGAAGCTTGACAACCCTTACGGCCTCGAAGCACTTTGGACCCAAAGCGATCTGGTGGCCAAGGCGGTGCTGATGATCTTGGCTGTGATGAGCATGGGCAGCTGGTACGTCATCGTCACCAAGCTGCTTGAGCAAGGCCGCATGCTGCGTCAGGCGCGCAAGGCTGAAAACGAGTTCTGGCCCGCTGGCACCCTCCAAACAGGCACCGAGCGTCTCGAACAAAGCAGCCCCTTCCGCTTCGTGGCCGAAGCTGGGCTCCATGCCAGCAGCAAGCACGGCGGCCTGCACGCCAAGGTGGATTTCGCCGATTGGGTCGATCTGTCACTGCACCGCGCCACAGAACGCATCCAGCGCCGCCTCGCCAACGGCATGAGCCTGCTGGCCACCGTCGGTTCCACCAGCCCCTTCGTCGGCTTGTTCGGCACCGTCTGGGGGATCTATCACGCGCTCACCGCCATCGGTGTGGCCGGCCAAGCCAGCATCGACAAGGTCGCGGGCCCCGTGGGTGAGTCGCTCATCATGACCGCCATCGGCTTGGCGGTGGCGGTGCCTGCGGTGCTGGGCTACAACTGGCTGCTGCGACGCAACACCGCCGTCATGGACGAAGTGCGCGATTTCTCGGGTGAACTGCACACCGTCTTGTTGTCCTCGGCCCAACAACCGGCCCGCACCTAAGAGGCTTTCATCATGGCCATGAACATACCCGCCGCTGGCGGGGAGGACCAAGCCGTCTCGGCCATCAACACCACCCCCTTGGTGGACGTGATGCTGGTGCTGCTGATCATCTTCCTGATCACTATTCCGGTGGTGAATTACTCGGTGCCGGTGGATCTGCCCAAAGAACGCAACGAGGTGCGCGAAAGCAAGCCGGAAGACATTGTGATTTCGGTCGATGCCGCCGGTCAGATCTACTGGCTTGACGCCCCGGTCAAAAGCCGTGACGACTTGATTGAGCGCTTGAAAAAGATCGCCGTTTTGCCGCAGCAGCCCGAAGTCCATATCCGGGGTGATTTCCGCAGCGACTACGAGCCCGTGGGCAAGATCATCTACGCCTGCCAACGCGCTGGGATTCGCAAGATTGGCTTCATCACCGAGCCGCCCGCCAAGGGTTGAAGGAAAACGCGATGATGAATCACCGGAAAAAACGCCGCTCAGCCACCCCCATGGATGAGCCGGTGGCCGACATCAACACAACCCCGCTGATCGACGTGATGCTGGTGCTGCTGATCATGTTGATCATCACCATCCCGGTCCAGTTGCATTCGGTCAATCTGAACATGCCCACGGGCAATCCGCCGCCCAGCGATGTCAAGCCGGAGGTGCTGCGCATCGATATCGATGCTGGGGGACACGTCCTATGGAACGGCGAGATCGTGGCTCAACGCGAGGACCTTGAACGCCGCATGTCGGAACAAGTCGCCCGCCCCGTGCAACCCGAGGTGCATCTACGCCCAGATCGCAAGGCGCGTTATGACATCGTTGCGGGCGTCTTGGCCTCGGCCCAAAGAACGGGACTGACCAAGATCGGCGTCGTCGGCTCGGAGCAGTTCGCCCAATGAACACCACCAGCATGCCCACCCCTCACGTCACCATGCGTGGCTCGGGGCACAAGAGCTTCCAACCAGCGAATCGCTTCAGTCCTGCCGGCTTGGGCGTCATGGTCGGCGCACACCTGCTGATCGGGTATTTGCTGGTCAGTGGCTTGGGCCGCCAAGCCTTTGAGATCGTCAAGCGGCCCCTCGAAGCCACCATCGTGCAGGAGGTGAAGTTACCGCCACCGCCCCCACCGCCTCCGCCGCCCAAGATCGAGAAAATCCCCGAGATCCCCAAGGTCGAGGCGCCGCCGCCGCCAACCTACGTCCCACCCCCCGACGTGGTGCCCCCACCAGCGCCAGCGCCTGAGCCGTCGATCACGGCGGTGCAGACCAGCAAGCCTTTACCGCCACCCACCCCCGCGCCAGCACCGTCCCCAACGGGGCCGGTCCGCCAAGACATGACCGTGGCCTGTCCGCGCCAAGTCGCCCCCGTGATGCCGGAACGCGCCCTGGATGAAGGCATCAGCGGCAAAGTCCGCGCCGAAGTCCGGATTCGTGGCGGCCGGGTGGTGGACGTACAGATCGTCTCGGGGCCCAAGATTTTTCATAGCGCAGTGCGTGCGGCCTTGCAGCAGTACCAGTGCCTCACCAGCGGTGGGGGCGACATCGTTGCCACCCAAGAGTTTGAATTCAAGGTCGAATAAAGCCCGAGGAGCGATGGATGACGTGCCTTCAATCACCCAAAAATCATGCTGCGGCCCTCTTGCTCGTGATGGCAGGTTCCGTATCCGCACAAACCGTCGTTTCGATGTGGGTTCATGCTGGCGCCGGCCCCGAGGCCAAGGCCTACGCGCAGGCTGCCGAAGCCTTCAACAGCGCCCACAAGGACGTTCGCATTGACCTCGTGCGCTTGCCTGAAGGCAGCTACAACGATCAAGTCAACGCCGCCGCCTTGGCGCACAAATTGCCTTGCGTGCTCGATTTCGATGGCCCCAACGTCTACAACTACGCGTGGACCCAAAAACTCATCCCCTTGGACGCGTTTCCCGAGTTGAAGCAGATCGCTGAGACCGAACTGCTGCCCTCGCTCAAGCGTCAAGGCACCTACAACCAGCAGCTCTACAGCTTGGGACAGTTTGACTCGGGCTTGGCGCTTTGGGGCCAGCGCAAGCTGCTGCAAAAAATCGGGGCGCGCATCCCGACCCAAGTCAGTGAGGCATGGTCGCTCACTGAGTTCGAAGATGTGCTGAAAAAGCTCAAAAGCGCGGGCGTGGCCTTCCCGCTCGACATGAAGCTCAATTACGGCATGGGCGAATGGTTCACCTACGGCTTCTCACCCATCGTGCAAAGCATGGGCGGTGATCTGATCGATCGCCAGACCCTGCATTCGGCCCAAGGTGCGATCAACGCTCCGCAAGCCATCAAGGCGCTGGGCATGCTCCAAGCGTGGTCCAAAGCTGGTTGGATCAACCCATCCACCAAAGACGACGGCGACTTCATCAAGGGCAAATCGGCCCTGTCTTATGTGGGTCACTGGGTCTACGCCGATTACCGCAAAGCCTTGGGCGACGATCTGGTGCTGATACCGATGCCCAAGTTTGGCGCCAAGGCCGTGACCGGAGCAGGTTCTTGGAACTTCGGCCTCTCCGCCGATTGCAAGGCACCCAAGGCAGCGGCCACCGTGCTGGCGCACCTGATGTCGGTCGAGGAGATCACCCGTGTGACCCAAGCCAATGGCGCCATCCCTGGCACCCGCAGCGCCTTGGCCAAGAACCGCAACTACAGCGCTGGTGGCCCGCTTTCGATCTACACCGAGCAGATCCAGCAAGGCGTGGCCGTGATCCGGCCGGCCACCCCAGCCTACCCCGTGATCACCACCGCCTTTGCCGAAGCGGTGAACAACGTGCTGGCGGGTTCGGACCCGAAAAAGGAGCTGGACCGTGCGGCGCGCAAGATCGATCAAACCCTCAAGGACAACAAGGGCTACCCGGTGATCAAGTGATCCCCTCTCGGCCATGCCCCTGACTTTTGAGCGCTTTATGTCGTCCTCCAGATCCCCTCGTTCATCGGTGTTCACCCCGTGGCTGTTCGCCGCTCCGGGGCTGCTGCTGATGGTGACCTTCTTGGTCGTGCCCTTCCTGATGGCGGCCGTCTTGTCGTTCACCGATCAGCGCTTGCTCACGCACGCCGCCATCGCCACCGAGTTCGTCGGCGTCGAGAACTACCTGCGTCTTTGGGAGGACGAGAGTTTCTGGGCCGCCTTGGGCAACAACCTGCGCTTCGTGATCGTCGTGGTGCCGGTGCAAACCGCGCTCGCCTTGGCTCTGGCCATGCTGGTGAATCAAAAGTTGCGCGGCAGCCGACTCTTTCGCACGATCTATTTCATGCCGGTGGCCACCACCATGTCGGTCGTAGCCGTGATCTGGTCGCTGCTCTACAGCCCCGATCAAGGCGTGATCAACCGCATGGTCGATGGGCTGAGCTTCGGGCAGATCGGGCCCCAAGACTGGCTGCGCGATCCTGCGCTGGTGATGCCCGCCGTGATGCTGCTCTCCATCTGGCAGGGGGTGGGTTTTCAGATGCTGGTGTTTCTCGCCGGCCTGCAAGCCATTCCACTCGATCTGTATGAAGCCGCCACGCTTGAAGGGGCGCGTGCTTGGCAGCAGTTGCGCTGGATCACCCTGCCGATGCTGCGCAACACCACCATCTTCGTGCTGGTCACCACCACCATCTACGCCTTCCAGCTCTTCACGCAGGTGCAGATCATCGCCAACAGCGGTGCGGCGGCGCCGGTTGACAGCTTTCGCACCATGGTCATGCTGATGGTTCACGAAGGGTTCCGCAACGGCAACATCGGCTACGCCTCGGCGCTGTCGGTGGTGTTTTTTCTGATCGTGCTGGCGATTTCGCTGCTCCAGCGCTGGGTCATCCGCGAAGAACGGGCGGTCGCATGAAAGCTGCGCTTCAAGCCAAGCTCGTGGCCTACGTGCTGCACGCCTTGCTGTGCGTGTTCTTCCTCTTCCCGCTGCTGTTCATGGGGGTGTCGGCCTTCAAGGGCGATGAGATGCAACTGCTGCAAGACATGGGCACCTTGCGCGCCTTCTTGCCGGTGGGCGATCTGTCGCTGCAAAACTTCCGTGATGTGGCGGAACGCACCCGCTTCGATCTGGCGTTTTGCAACTCGGTCGGATTGGTCGGCATCACCGTGGTGCTGGGTTTGCTGGTCAACAGCATGCTGGCCTACGCCTTGGCACGCTTTCAGTTTCCCGGCCGCCAGGTGCTGCTGGCCAGCATCGTGGCCCTGATCGTCATTCCCTTCGAAGCCATCGCCGTGCCCTTGCTGCTGCTGGTCAACCAGCTGCCGTGGTTCAGCGAAGGGGCTTGGGTGCAGGGCTGGCTGGACAGTTACCACGTGCAGGTGCTGCCCTTCGTCGCCAACGCTTTCTCGGTCTACCTGTTCTATCAATCCTTCATCGCCCTGCCCAAGGATTTGGAAGAAGCCGCGCTGATGGACGGTGCCGGCCCGTGGCGCATCTACTGGAGCATCGTGATGCCGCTGTCCAAGCCGGTGATTGCGACCGTGGCCGTCTTGCAATGCCTGGCCCGTTGGGGCGATCTGCTCTGGCCGGTGATGGTGGTGCGTGGCGACGAGCATGCCACCCTGCCTTTGGCGATGCAGACCTTCTTTGGTCAATTCCCGCGCCAATGGGGCGATGTGATGGCCTTTGCCGTTTTGGCCACCTTGCCCACCTTGCTGGTGTTTCTTGTTTTCCAACGCTGGTTCGTGCGCAGCGTGGTTTCCAGCGCCATCAAAGGCTGATCGATATGACCCGTATCACGCTCAACGCTATCCGCAAAAGCTACGACAGCGGCCCAGAAATCATCCAAGGCATCGATCTGTCGATCCAGGACGGTGAGTTCATGGTCTTCGTCGGCCCTTCGGGCTGCGGCAAATCCACCTTGCTGCGCATGATCGCCGGGCTGGAAAGCATCTCACAGGGCCAGCTGCTGATCGGTGATCAAGACGCCACCCATCGACCCCCGGTCGAGCGCGGGGTGGCCATGGTGTTTCAGAGTTACGCGCTTTACCCGCACATGACCGTGGGCGACAACATGCGCTTTGGCCTGCGCATCAACAAAGTCCCCAAGGCCGAGATCGCTGAGCGTGTGGGCCGCGCCGCCGAGATCTTGCAGATCAGCCATCTGCTGGATCAATACCCCCGGCAACTCTCGGGCGGCCAGCGCCAGCGAGTAGCGATTGGTCGGGCGATTGTGCGCAAACCTGCGGTCTTTTTGTTCGACGAGCCGCTCTCCAACCTCGACGCCAATTTGCGCGTGCAAATGCGCGTCGAGCTGACGCGGCTGCACCGTGAACTGGGCACGACGATGATTTACGTCACCCACGATCAAACCGAAGCCATGACCATGGGCGACCGGATCGCGGTCTTCAACGGCGGTCACATCGAACAAGTCGGCGCCCCGCTGGCGCTCTACGAAGCCCCCGACAACACCTTCGTCGGTCAGTTCCTCGGCTCGCCGAAGATGAACCTGCTCCCCGCGAGCCACGAGGGTTTGGGCCCTTGGCGGCCCTTCAAGACCGAACAAGGCGTGGCGCACCTTGGCGTGCGCCCTGAGGCGCTGGTCACGGTGCCCACCGGCCAAGGCTGGCCCGTGCAGGTCGATGTCATCGAACACTTGGGCGACACCACGTTAGTGTACCTGCGCGTACCCGGCATGGAGGCGCCCCTGTGCATGAAGCTCGCCTGCGGCCGCTGTGACTGGCAGCCCGGACAAGCTCTTTGCATCGCACCCGCTCCCGGTGGTCTGCATCTGTTCGGTGCGGATCACCGCCGCATCACCACGCTTTGAAGCGGACACGCTCAGACATCCACCATGCGTAACCAAGTCCAACTCATCACTTATGTCGATCGCCTCTGTGGCGGCGGCATTGCCGATCTGCACCGTCTCCTAGGTGGCCCCTTGAAGGGGGTCTTTGGTGGCGTTCACCTGCTGCCTTTCTTTTTTCCGATCGACGGGGCCGACGCTGGTTTCGATCCCATCGATCATCTGCAAGTCGATCCCCAACTCGGTGACTGGTCAGACATCGCCCGTCTGGCCAAGGACATCCCGATCATGGCGGACGTGATCGTCAATCACATGTCCTGCGACTCACCGCAGTTTCGGGACTACGCCCGCCACGGCGCAGCCTCGCCCTATGCCGGCCTGTTCCTGACTCTGGACGCTGTTTTTCCGAACGGCGCCACTGAAGCTGATCTGCTGGCGATCTACCGACCGCGTCCCGGTTTGCCGTTCACACCGATCACCTTGGCCAACGGTGACAAGCAGATTTTTTGGACCACCTTCACCCCCCAACAACTCGACATCGACGTCAAGCATCCCCAAGGTCAGGCGTATCTGGAGGCGATCTTGGTTCGTCTGGCCAGCTCAGGCGTGTCGATGGTGCGGCTTGATGCGGTGGGCTACGCCGTGAAAGAGGCCGGGAGCAGCAGCTTCATGACACCGGCGACCTTTGCGTTCATCGCCGAGTTTGCCGACCGGGCCCGCGCTCACGGTCTGGAAGTGCTGGTGGAAGTGCACGCCTATTACCAGCGCCAGATCGAGATCGCCAAAGCGGTGGATTGGGTCTATGACTTCGCCTTGCCGCCGCTGATCCTGCACGCGCTGGCTTTTGGCACCACGGGCCCCTTGAGCGACTGGATTGACCAGCGGCCCCACAACGCGCTGACGGTGCTCGACACCCATGACGGCATTGGCATCATCGATATCGGGGCCGAGAGCAGCGACCGCGCAGGGCATCCCGGCTTGGTGCCCGATCACGAACTGGATGCCTTGGTCGAGAAGATCCACCTCGCCAGCCAAGGCCAGAGCCGCCAAGCCACCGGGGCCGCAGCCTCCAACTTGGATCTCTACCAAGTCAACTGCACCTATTACGACGCGCTGGGTCGCAACGACGCGGCTTATCTGCTGGCCCGGGCGCTGCAATTTTTCCTGCCCGGCATCCCGCAGGTCTATTACACCGGCTTGCTGGCCGGCCACAACGACATGGCGCTGCTGGCGCAAACCGGGGTCGGCCGCGACATCAATCGCCACCATTACCAAACCGCAGAGATCGAACAAGCCTTGCAACGCCCCGTGGTTCAAGACCTGATCACCTTGATTCAGCTGCGCAACGCGCACCCGGCCTTTGCGGGCACATGCCAAGCAGAGCGCATGGGCACAGCCGGCCTGCGTTTGCGCTGGGTCCATGGCGACCACGCCATCGAGCTGGCGCTGGACGTCAGCACGACGCGCTTTGTCATCGACATGCACGGCCCGGAGGGCGCCACCCGCTTGGCTTTGAAAACCCCGGTCGATTTTTGTTGATTTCTTTTGCAATCGATTTCATTTTCTGCCCCTGTCCACTTTCCAACCAAGAATGGAGACCTCGATGAAACGCTCCCCCACCTTGTCTTTGCACCCCATCGCTTGGGCCTCGCTGATGGCTTTGGCGCAAGCGGGCACAGCCTACGCACAGACCGTGGCAGAACCGGCCGCTGCAACGGCCACTGCGACTCCTGCCGTGAGCGAAGCACCTGCACCGGCTGCCACGTCTGCGGCAACAGGCGCCAGCAGTGACGGCCTAAAACTGGACGCCATCGTGGTCACGGGCACATCGACGGCACGCAGCAAGATGAAGCAAAGCGTTTCGATCAGCACGCTGGGGGCCGAACAGTTGCAAAACTCCACCGCCACCAGTGCTGCCGAAGTGCTGCGCGCCGTGCCGGGTATCCGTGCTGAATCTTCGGGCGGCGAAGGCAACGCCAACTTGGGCGTGCGTGGTCTGCCCATGTCCGACGGGGGTGGCCGCTACGTTCAACTCCAAGAAGACGGCCTGCCGGTGATGCTCATCGGCGATATCTCCTTCGCCACCGCTGACGAGTTCGTCCGCGCCGACTATTCGGTCAACGCCATCGACGTCATCCGGGGCGGCTCGGCATCCACCTTGTCCACCAACTCCCCCGGCGCCATCATCAATTTCCGCTCGCACAACGGCAAAGACAGCGCCGGTGGCGCGGTGGGCATGAGCTTCGGTCTCGATCACCGCCAGCAGCGCTTGGACTTCGATTGGGGAGGGGCGATCGGCGATCGCCTCTACGCCCATGTCGGTGGTTTTGAGCGCATGGGCCAAGGCTCGCGCAACACCGACCTCACCGCAGAAAATGGTGGTCAGGTCAAGGCCTCCATCACCAAGGAATTCGACAACGGCTACCTGCGCCTCAACGTCAAGCACTTGGATGACCGGACACCAACGTATCTGCCAGTGCCCGTGGCCCTGAACGGCAACACCATCAGCGCCATCCCCGGGGTCGATCCGCGCAACGCCTACTTCATCAATTCGAATTTCCCGATCGACACCGTGATCGATCGCAACGGTAATCCACAAGTCACCAACCCTGCGGATGGCTTGCACGTGCAAGTCGATGCCATCGGCTTGGAAACTCAACTCAAGGTGGGTGGCGGCTGGACGGTCACCGACCGTTTCCGGCGCAGCGCCAATTCGGGCCGCTTTACCGGCGTCTTCCCGGCGGGCGGCCAGCCCGCAGGCTACACCGGCACCACCCCGGTGTTCTCGGCCAACCTGTTCAACACCAGCTTGGACGACATGGGCAACGTGTTCAACGATGTGCGCGCCCAGAAGGAAATCAAGCTCGATACCAGCAAAGTCACGGTCACCGGCGGCCTATTCAGCGGCGTGCAAAACGTGGCTCAGACGTGGTACTGGAACAACTACAACATCGGGCTGACCGGCAACGGCGCAGCCTTGTACAACAACGCCGGCAGCCCCACCACCGCCCCTGTGGGTAACGCCCCGACCACATGGGGCGGGTGCTGCTTCCGCGCCATCGATGTGCGTATCACCGCCATGGCGCCCTACGCCGCAGCGACTTGGGAAAACGGTCCCCTGAGCATCGATGCCAGCGTGCGACGCGATACCCAAGACGGTAGCGGCTGGCAACGTTTCGGCAGTGCGGGCGGTACCACCATGGGGGCTTGGAATGCCGCCGTCGATAAGGTCAGCTTCTCATCGTCGGCCAACTCGTACTCGTTGGGCAGCAACTACGAGCACAACCGCAACTTGGCCTCCTTTGCGCGCGTCAGCCATGGCGTGTCGTGGAAGTCACCCGACCGCGTGATCTGGGACACCCGCGCTGCGGCCGGTCTGGATCCGTATCCGCTCAACGAAGTCGATCAACTCGAAGGGGGCGTCAAGTTCCGCAGAGCCGGTTTCTCGGCGTTCCTCACGGCCTTCTTTGCCAAAACCAAAGAAGGGGCCGGTTACGAAGTCACGTCGCAAACCGTCAAGCAAAACGCCTATGACTCCAAGGGCGTTGAAGCGGAAACCACCTTCAGCACGGGCAACTTCCGCCTAGCCAGCGGGGCCACGTTGACCAAGGCGCAGATCACCTCCGGTGCCAACAGCGGCAACATCCCACGTCGCCAAGCCAATCTGCTTTATCAGATCGCGCCGAGCTACACCTTGGATGCCGTTGAGATTGGCGGCGCCATCATCGGCACCACCAAGTCCTATGCCCAAGACGACAACGTGGTTGAGTTGCCGGCCTACACGGTGGTGAATGCCTTTGCCAACTACGAGCCGCAGAAAAACACGCTCATCTCGCTGGGTGTCAACAACCTGTTCAACGCCATCGGCTACACCGAGGCGGAAGCCCAAGGAAGCCAATACGTGGCACGTTCCATCAACGGACGCACCGCCAAACTGAGCTTCAAGTACATGTTCTAAACATGTACTCAAAAAAGGGGGCCTTTGGCCCCCTTTTGATCAGAAGTTCAGCGTGCGCTTGTCCACGGCCAAGGCCGCTTCCTTGGTCGCTTCGCTCAAGCTGGGGTGGGCGTGACAGATGCGCGCGATGTCTTCGCTTGACGCCTTGAACGCCATCGCCACCACAGCTTCGGAGATCAACTCCGAGGCCATCGGGCCGACGATGTGCACGCCCAAAATCTCGTCGGTCTTGGCGTCGGCCAAAAATTTGACGAAGCCGGTGGTGTCGCCCAGCGCTCGGGCACGACCATTGGCCAAGAACGGGAACTGACCCGCCTTGTAGGCCACGCCGTCCGCTTTGAGCTGCTGCTCGGTGCGCCCGACCCACGCGATTTCCGGACTGGTGTAGATCACCCACGGGATGATCGAGAAATCAACGTGCCCATGCTGCCCAGCGATGCGCTCGGCCACCGCCACGCCTTCTTCCTCGGCCTTGTGCGCCAGCATCGGGCCGCGCACCACATCACCCACGGCCCAAACGCCGGGCAAGTTGGTTTTGCAGTCGCCGTCCACGACGATCAGGCCGCGCTCGTCGAGCTTGAGACCCACGGCCTCCGGGTTCAGCCCGGTGGTGTTGGCCGTGCGGCCGATCGAGACGATCAGCTTATCCACCGCCAGCGTGACTTCCTCGCCCTTGGCGTTGGCATAGGTGACGACCACGCCGTCACCCGAGGCATCCACCTTGGAAATCTTGACGCCGAATTCGAGCTTCAGCCCCTGCTTCTTGAACGCCTTGAGCGCCTCCTTGGCCACACCTTCGTCGGCAGCCGCCAAAAAGGTCGGCATGGCTTCGAGGATGGTCACTTCAGCGCCCAAACGACGCCAGACCGAGCCCATTTCCAAGCCAATCACGCCCGAACCGATCACGCCAAGCTTCTTGGGCACCGCAGCGATGCGCAGCGCGCCGTCGTTGGACAGGATCTTGTCTTCGTCAAACGGCGCACCCGGCAACGCACGGGCGTTGGAGCCGGTGGCGATGATGACTTGCTTCGCCACCAAGGTCTCGGCGGCTGCGCCTGCGACATGGATCTCATAGCCACCGCCTTCGACGGCCTTGGCAAAGGAGCCCAGACCGTGGAAGAAGCTGACCTTGTTCTTCTTCAGCAGGTAGAGGATGCCGTCGTTGTTTTGCTTCACCACCGCATTCTTGCGATCCACCATCTTGGCCACATCCATCGACAGATTCGACAGGCTGATGCCGTGGTCGCCGAAGTGGTGCGCGGCGTGCTCAAAATGCTCGGAAGATTGCAACAGCGCCTTCGACGGAATGCAGCCAACGTTGGTGCAGGTGCCGCCTGGGGCTGGACCGCCCTTATCGTTCTGCCACGCGTCGATGCAGGCCACGTTGAAGCCGAGTTGTGCGGCACGGATCGCGGCGATGTAGCCGCCGGGGCCGCCGCCGATCACGACGACGTCAAAAGACTTGGACATGTTGAATTCCTAGAAATCTTGGCAAAACGCCCCCGAAGGGGCGCCTGTGAAATCACATCAAATGGAGCGCGGCTCAGATATCGCTCAGATATCGAACAGCAAGCGGGCCGGATCTTCCAACGCTTCCTTCATGGTCACCAGACCCAGCACGGCTTCGCGGCCGTCGATGATGCGGTGGTCGTAGGACATGGCCAGATAGTTGATCGGGCGCACCACCACTTGGCCGTTTTCAACCACGGCACGATCCTTGGTCGCATGCACGCCCAGAATGGCCGATTGCGGCGGGTTGATGATCGGGGTCGAGAGCATCGAGCCGAAGGTGCCGCCGTTCGAAATCGAGAACGTGCCACCCGTCAAATCGTCCAGCGAGATCTTGCCTTCCTTGGCCTTTTGACCAAACTCAGCGATCTTCTTTTCGATGTCAGCAAAGCTCATCTGATCGGCATTACGGATGATGGGCACCACCAAGCCACGGGGCGAGCCCACAGCGATGCCGATGTCGAAATAGCCGTGATACACGATGTCGTTGCCATCGACCGACGCGTTCAGCACCGGGTACTTCTTGAGCGCAGCCACCGCGGCCTTGACGAAGAAGCTCATGAAACCCAGCTTGACGCCGTGTTCCTTTTCGAACTTGTCTTGGAACTTCTTGCGCATCTCCATCACCGGCGCCATGTTCACTTCGTTGAACGTGGTCAGAATGGCGTTGGTCGATTGCGACTGCACCAGACGCTCAGCCACACGGGCACGCAGGCGGCTCATCGGCACGCGCTGTTCCGGGCGATCACCCAAGTTGACCATGGCCGGGGTGGACACCGCCGGCAACGGCTTGGCCACAGCAGGCACGGGAGCCACTTTGACCGCCGGAGCAGGTGCCACCGGGGCGGCAGGAGCGGCAACACCCGCCGCCACAGCACCCAGCACATCCCCCTTGGTGACACGACCATCCTTGCCGGTGCCAGTCACGGCCCCGACCGACAAACCGTTGTCAGCCAACAGCTTGGCCGCCGCAGGCATGGCCACACCGGATTTATCCGCTGCGGCCGGCGCAGCGGGAGAAGCCACCGCAGCCACCGAAGCAGCAGCGGGCGCAGCAGCCCCAGCCTTGCCTTCGGTGTCAATCTGGGCAATCAACTGATCGCTGACCACGGTGCCACCATCGGCCACCACCAAGGCAGCCAGCACACCTGCGGACGGGGCAGGCACTTCCAGTACCACCTTATCGGTTTCGATTTCGATGAGAATTTCATCGATCGCCACGGCATCACCGGGCTTTTTCTTCCATGTCAGCAAAGTCGCTTCAGCGACGGATTCGGACAGTTGGGGAACTTTGACGTCTACGATAGCCATGATGAAGTCTGAATGCGTTATTTGGACAGAACGAAGCCCTTGAGCTTGGCGAAGGCTTGATCAAGCAAGGCCTTTTGCTGCTCTTGGTGCAAGTGGGCATAACCCACCGCCGGCGAAGCCGAGGCCGGACGCCCGGCGTACCCAAGCTTCTGTCCTTCTTGCATGTTTTCGTGGATCTGATGCTGAACGAAGAACCAAGCACCTTGGTTCTGCGGCTCGTCTTGACACCACACGATTTCGGCCAGATTGGGATATTTCTTCAACTCGTTCGCAAACGCCTTGTGCGGGAACGGATAGAGCTGCTCCACACGGATGACAGCCACATCGTTCTTCTTTTCCTCGCGCTTCTTGACCAAATCGTAATAGACCTTGCCCGAGCAAGCGATCAGTCGCTTGACCTTCGAAGCATCCACTGTCGCGCTTTGATCACCGATCACGGTGCGGAACTCACCCTTGGTGAATTCATTCAGTGGCGAGGTGGCATCCTTGTTACGCAGCAGCGACTTCGGGGTCATGATGACCAGCGGCTTGCGGAACTGGCGCACCATCTGACGGCGCAGCAAATGGAAGATCTGGCTGGCCGAGGTGGGCTGCACGATCTGCATGTTGGTGTCAGCGGCCAACTGCATGAAGCGCTCCAGACGCGCCGAGCTGTGCTCAGGGCCTTGGCCTTCGTAGCCGTGCGGCAACATCAGCGTCAGCCCATTGGCACGGCCCCACTTCACTTCACCCGAGGCGATGAACTGGTCGATCACCACTTGAGCGCCGTTGACGAAGTCGCCGAATTGACCTTCCCAGATGGTGAGCGTGTTCGGATCCGAGCCGGCGTAGCCGTACTCAAAGCCCAACACGGCCTCTTCGGACAGGATGGAATCAATGACGACGAACGGCGCTTGGTTCTCGGCAATGTTCTCCAAAGGAACATAGGTGCCGATGTCCCACTTCTCGCGGTTTTGGTCGTGCAGCACAGCATGGCGGTGCACAAAGGTGCCCCGACCGCAATCCTCGCCCGACAGACGCACGGCGTAACCCGAAGCCACCAAAGAGGCGTAGGCCAAGTGTTCGCCCATGCCCCAATCCACATTGATCTGGCCTCGACCCATCGCAGCGCGATCAGCGATGACCTTCTCCACCAGCGGGTGCACCTTGAAGTTGGCCGGAATGGTGGTGATCTTTTCAGCCAAGCGGCGGATTTCCGTCAAGGGCAGACCGGTATCGGCCGCATCGGTCCACTTGCGACCCAAGTAAGGCAGCCAATCGACAGCGTACTTGCTCTTGAAGTTGGTCAGCACCGGGTCCACCGTGTGCTTGCCCGCATCCATGGCGGCGCGGAAGTCCTTGGCCATCTGGTCCGGACCATCGGCTGGCAACACGTTCTGCGCCACCAACTTTTCACCGTAGAGACGCCGCGTCCCCGGATGGGCGCTGATCTTTTTGTACATCAGCGGCTGCGTCAGCGAGGGCGTGTCTTGCTCGTTGTGGCCCAGCTTGCGGAAGCAGACGATATCGACCACCACGTCCTTCTTGAACTCTTGGCGGTAATCCATGGCCAGCTGCGTACACAGCACCACGGCTTCAGGATCATCGCCGTTCACATGCAGCACCGGCGCTTCGATCATCTTGACGACGTCCGAGCAGTACAGCGTCGAGCGGCTGTCGCGCGGGTCCGAGGTGGTGAACCCGATCTGGTTATTGATCACCAGATGCACCGTGCCCCCCGTGTAGTAGCCCCGGGTCTGGGCCAAGGCCAAGGTTTCCATCACCACGCCTTGACCGGCAAAGGCCGCATCACCGTGCACCAGCACCGGCAACACTTGTGAGCCCTCCTTGTCACCCCGACGATCCATCCGCGCCTTGACGGAGCCTTCGACCACCGGATTGACAATTTCGAGGTGTGACGGATTGAAGGCCAAGCTCAAGTGAACCGCGCCACCCTTGGTCGGGATGTCGCTGGAGAAGCCTTGGTGGTACTTCACGTCGCCAGCCGGCAAGTCTTCAGGCGCGGTGTGATCGAACTCGGCAAACAAGTCCTTGGGCATTTTGCCCAAGGTGTTCACCAGCACGTTCAGCCGGCCTCGGTGGGCCATCCCGATGACGATTTCCTGCACGCCCTTGGCACCGGCGCGTTGCACCAGTTCGTCCATGGAGGCAATGAAACTTTCGCCACCTTCGAGCGAGAAACGCTTCTGACCGACGTACTTGGTGTGGAGAAAACGCTCCAACCCTTCCGCTGCGGTCAAGCGCTCAAGGATGTGTTTTTTCTCTTCGACCGAAAAACTCGGCTTGCTACGGATCGCTTCCAGCCGTTCCTGCCACCAACGCTTCTCCGTGGGATCGGTGATGTGCATGTACTCCGCACCCACCGAGCCGCAATAGGTTTCACGCAGCGCCTGCACGATCTCGCGCAGCGTCATGTTTTCCGCTTTGGTGAAGTAGGTGTTCGTGGCGCTGAACGTGATGTCCATATCGGACTCGCTCAGGTCGTAGAACGCTGGTTCCAACTCGGGAATCTTGGGCCGCTCATGACGCTTGAGCGGATCCAAGTCGGCCCAACGGGAGCCCAAAAAGCGATAGGCCGCAATCAGGGACTGCACATGCACTTGCTTGCGCGCCACAGCAAGATCGGCCGAGCTGGCTTTAAGGGCAAACGCATTGGATTTCGCGCGTTGAGCAAAGGACTCGATCACCGGCGCATGGGCCACATCGCGCGTGTCCGACCCATCGGTGGCCGGGACGTTTTGTAGGGCGTCGAAGTAGCTACGCCAGTTGTCTGGTACGGAGCCTGGATTGTCGAGATACGACTCGTACATTTCCTCAACATAGGGCGCGTTACCACCGAAGAGGTACGAATTCGACCTGTATTCCTGCATCATCTGCGCTCACCTTTCGCCTTGGTATGCAAGGCTTTGATGGGTTGAAAAACCTTCCGCGACACGGCTTGACCGATTGGCGGACTGCAATCTGCGTTGGCCCGATGCGTCAGTCATCAAGCAAAACCAGATCGTTGCGGGGGCGAACTCTATCATCAAGTTATCCCTGTCTCGCAAACCGGTCCTCGGTCAAAAAACTTAAGGGATCATAAGACCCATCAAGCCGGCACCAGCGTCGTTCTAGAGTGTTGTCCCGGCTCACTTACCAGCTGCTTGCGTTCTGTCCTAGTGATAACCCTTAATCTTGGGTTCTGCGGCTGCTTTTCATCCTGCGACAGAAGCATTTCGTCATGCAAAATAGCGCTTCTATTGCTTCCCATCCATCATGATCCCCAAAGACACTGTCTCTCCCACGATCCAGGTTCTTGAACGCGTCTTTGTCGTCTTGGATGTGCTGGCGAGCCATCAAGATCCGGTCCCGCTAAAACAGATCAGTGCACAAAGCGGCTTACACCCTTCGACGGCACACCGCATCCTCAACGATCTGGCGGCGGGTCGTTTCGTGGATCGACCCGCAGCAGGAACATACCGTCTCGGTATGCGATTGCTAGAACTGGGTAACCTGGTCAAGGCCAGACTGGATGTACGCGACGCGGCGATTGGACCGATGCGCGAACTGCACAAACTGACCTTGCAGCCCATCAACCTATCGGTGCGCCAAGGTGATGAGATCGTCTACATCGAACGTAGCTTCAGCGAGCGATCTGGCATGCAAGTGGTGCGCGCCATTGGGGGGCGAGCTCCCTTGCACCTGACCTCGGTGGGCAAGCTCTTCTTGGCCCAAGATGACCCGATCAAGGTGCGGGCATACGCCGCCAGAACGGGTCTAGCAGGTCATACACGCAACAGCCTGACGGACTTGGGGCAGCTGGAGCGTGAACTATCGCGTGTCAGACAACGAGAATTGGCGCGCGATAACGAAGAACTAGAGTTGGGCGTGCGCTGCATGGCGGCCGGCATTTACGATGATCAAGGCCGTTTGATTGCCGGCCTGTCGATCTCAGCCCCATCGGACCGACTCGAAGAAAGCTGGTGTGACCGGCTGAAAGAAACCGCAGCACAGATCTCGACCGCACTGGGTTATCGCGCAGCCTGAAGGACGCTCAAGAAACGGGCGTTGGCTGCTCGGCTTTGGCTCGGTTGAGCATCCAGCGACGAACACGCTCGGCATCGGCAATACGAGAGTACTTGCCCTGTGAATCAAGGAAGACCATCACCACATCTCGGTCCGCCAAACGCGCTTGCATGATCAAGCAACGCCCTGCTTCAGCGATATAGCCCGTCTTTTGGAGACCAATTTCCCACGCGGGATTGCGTACCAGCGCATTGGTGTTGCGATAGGGCAGCACGCGATGTCCCACGGTCACTTGATGGGCGGGCGAGGTCGAAAATTCGCGAATCAGTGGTTGCTGGTAAGCCGCCATGACCAACCGCGCCAAGTCCATCGCAGTGGATTGGTTCTTGCTCGACAGCCCCGTAGGCTCGACATAGTGCGTGTCGTGCATGCCCAACTGCTCAGCCTTGCGATTCATGGCCGCCACAAAAGCCTCTTCCCCCCCAGGGAAATGACGCCCCAGCGAACTGGCTGCTCGATTCTCAGAAGACATCAGCGCCAAGTGAAGCATCTGCTCACGAGTGAGATGGGCGCCCACGGGAAGGCGTGAACGACTGTGCTTCTCGTTATCGACATCGTCATCACTGACTTCGAGGATATCGTCCAAGGGCAACCTGTTCTCGACCACAACCAGCGCCGTCATCAACTTGGTCAAGGAAGCGATGGGCAAAACCGATGACGCGTTCTTGCTAAACAGCACCTCAGCAGTGTGTTGATCCACCACCAAGGCCACGCTAGATTCCAGCGCCAGCGGATCGTGTGCCGCATGCAACCCGTTACTGCGACCGTAAGAAACGGGCGAAACATACCCAGCACCGCCGCGCCGCGCCTTGGTTTTCTTGACATGGGCCGTCTTTTTGGCCGCTTGGGCAGGTTCAACCATCCCCAAAACCAAACCAGAAACCCCGACGCTCAAGACCAACGCACGCAGGAGAGAGGAACCCAGCAGATGATATTTATTTCGCATGGACACGATCAGAAACCCAAGGACTAAGCGCCCATGAACGGGCTTCATCAGTCTATGAGAAAGCGGCCCGTGCAGCAACGACAGAAACGGTGAGAAAAGGCTGTGCTGTGTCCGTTCGAACACAGCACAGCCTCGAATCAAGGGTTCAAAGTGGCGTTTTTTATCCCTGTGCAGCAACCCGTTCGTTTTTGCTGCGCAGTTTGTTCAGTGCGGACAAATACGCTTTGGCGGATGCCACCACGATATCGGGATCAGCGCCGACACCATTGACCACACGCCCACCTTGCTGGAGACGCACAGTCACCTCACCTTGAGACTCTGTGCTGCCGGACGTGATGGCATTCACCGAGTAAAGCAACAGCTCAGCACCGCTGCGAACCTGCATTTCGATGGCTTTGATGCTGGCATCCACGGGCCCATTGCCCTCCGATTCGGCGTGATGTTCTTCCGCACCCGCAGCAAAGGCAACTTTGGCCCGAGGCCGCTCACCCATCTCGGAGCTCTGCGACAACGCCAACAAGCGAAAGTGCTCATCTTCGCTGCGCGCACCGTCATCGTTCACCAAGGCCAAGATGTCCTCATCAAAGATTTCACTCTTGCGATCGGCCAGATCCTTGAATTTCATGAATGCGGTGTTGGTTTCGGCTTCCGAGTTCATCTCGATGCCCAGATCCTGCAAGCGCTGCTTGAAAGCGTTGCGCCCCGACAGCTTGCCCAACACGATCTTGTTGGCACTCCAACCCACGTCTTCAGCGCGCATGATTTCGTAGGTATCACGCGCCTTGAGCACCCCGTCTTGATGGATGCCAGAAGCATGAGCAAAGGCATTGGCCCCCACCACCGCCTTGTTGGGCTGCACCACAAAACCGGTGGTCTGCGCCACCATGCGCGAGGCCGGTACGATCTGCGTGGCATCAATGCCCACGTCCAAGCCAAAATAATCGCGGCGCGTCTTGACCGCCATCACCACTTCTTCGAGCGAGCAGTTGCCCGCACGTTCACCCAAACCGTTGATGGTGCATTCCACCTGACGCGCACCACCAATCTTGACGCCGGCCAAAGAATTGGCCACCGCCATGCCCAAATCGTTATGGCAATGCACCGACCAAATCGCCTTGTCGGAATTGGGCACACGCTCACGCAAGGTACGGATGAAGTTGCCGTAGAGCTCAGGAATGGCGTAGCCCACCGTATCGGGCACGTTGATGGTCGTGGCCCCTTCGGCAATCACCGCTTCAATCACGCGGCAGAGGAAGTCCATGTCCGAGCGATAGCCATCTTCGGGCGAGAACTCAACTTGTTCGCAGTGCTGCCGCGCAAAGCGCACCGCCACCTTGGCCTGTTCGTAGACTTGATCGGGGGTCATGCGCAACTTCTTCTCCATGTGCAAAGCACTGGTGGCGATGAAGGTGTGAATACGCGAGGAGTGCGCGCCGCGCAGGGCTTCGGCCGCACGCGAAATATCGCGTTCGTTGGCCCGCGCCAAGGAGCAAATGGTCGAGTCCTTGATCAGATCGGCAATGGCCTTCACCGCTTCAAAGTCGCCATTGCTGGACGCGGCAAACCCCGCCTCGATCACATCGACCTTGAGCCGCTCAAGTTGCTTGGCAATACGCAGCTTCTCGTCGCGGGTCATCGACGCACCCGGTGACTGCTCACCATCGCGCAAAGTGGTATCGAAAATGATCAGCTTGTCGCTCATAAATATCTCCGAGGGGTTTTCAACTCGAACGCTGTACCCGCAAAAACCAACGGCCCGCAGCGTTGCGCTGTGCGGGCCGTTGATCCAGGAAAAACAGAAAAGACTGGTCAGCGTGCCCGCGACGACACTAGAAGAAGAGCTTCTAGTAGAAATCGCAAAAAGGGTGTGGCAACGCGAAAAGTCATGTGAAGCAATATAACACGCAGCTCAAAGCCCCCGAAGGCCCTGCGTTCAACGATGCAAACCCTGCTCTTCAGGCTCATCCGTGGATGTAGACATCAGGCTCACTGGGCGGCCTTTCATCTTGCGAAAAAGATAGACACCGTAACCAGAGAACCCATAAACCACGAACAAGGCGAACAACACAATGGGCGGGTGATAGGCAATGAGCGCAAACGCCAACGCGATCGCCACGATCACGATGAACGGCACCGAGCGCTTGAAGCTGATGTCCTTGAAGCTATAGAACGGCACGTTGGTCACCATGGTCAGGCCGGCATACAACGTCAAACCGCAAGTGAACCAGCTCAACCACTCCACGTGCGAAACGCCCTTCACACCCGCGTCATCCAGCACCCAGATAAAACCGACCACCAACGCGGCAGCGGCCGGACTGGGCAAGCCTTGGAAAAAGCGCTTATCGACCACACCGATGTTGGTGTTGAAACGGGCCAAACGCAAAGCAGCAGCGGCGCAGTAGACGAAAGCGGCGATCCAGCCGACCTTGCCAAGCCCCTTGAGCGACCATTCATAGACGATCAGTGCCGGAGCAGCGCCAAAGGACACCATGTCGGAGAGGCTGTCCATTTGCTCACCAAAAGCACTGGTGGTGTTGGTCATGCGAGCCACACGCCCGTCCAAGCTGTCGAGCACCATCGCACACATGACGCCAATCGCAGCATTGTCAAAGTGACCATTCATGGCCATGACAATCGCGTAGAAGCCGCCAAAAAGCGCCGCCAGCGTAAACAGGTTCGGCAGGATATAGATGCCTTTACGCCGGGGACGGATCGCATCCGACATGCTGCCAGCTTCCGTCACACCCTCATCTTGACGCCCCGATTCCATCGCACGGTCCTGCCCAGAAAAATAATTCATACGTCGATTATCGACCAGTCCCACGGGGAGCATAAAAAAAGGTGCCGTCGATCGGCACCTTTTTAGCAAGCGAAAGCAGCGCTTCAGCTTGATCAGTTGCGGCTCTTGTCCACCAACTTGTTGGCCTTGATCCAAGGCATCATGGCGCGCAGCTGTTCACCGACTTGCTCAATCGGATGCTCAGCTGTCAGGCGACGACGCGAGATCAGGGTCGGTGCACCGGCCTTGTTTTCCAAGATGAAGGACTTGGCATATTCGCCAGTCTGGATGTCCTTCAGGCACTGACGCATGGCGTTTTTGGTGTCTTCGGTGACGACGCGCGGGCCGGTGACGTACTCACCGTATTCGGCGTTGTTCGAGATCGAGTAGTTCATGTTGGCGATACCGCCTTCATAAATCAGATCAACGATCAACTTCAGTTCGTGCAAGCACTCGAAGTAAGCCATTTCGGGCGCGTAACCCGCTTCGGTCAGCGTTTCGAAACCCGCCTTGATCAGCTCAACCGCACCACCGCACAAGACGGCTTGTTCGCCGAACAAGTCGGTTTCGGTTTCTTCGCGGAAGTTGGTTTCGATGATGCCGGCCTTGCCGCCGCCATTGGCCGCAGCGTAGCTCAGGGCCAGATCACGGGCCTTGCCGGTCTTGTCGGCATGCACAGCGATCAGGTGGGGCACGCCGCCACCTTGGGCGTAGGTACCACGCACGGTGTGACCAGGAGCCTTCGGGGCCACCATCCACACGTCCAGATCATCACGCGGGATGACTTGGCCGTAATGGACGTTGAAACCGTGAGCAAACACCAGCGAAGCGCCTTGGCGAATGTTGGGCTCAATCTCGCGCTTGTAGACGTCAGCGATTTGCTCATCGGGCAACAAAATCATGACCACGTCGGCGGCCTTGACGGCTTCAGCGACTTCAGCCACCTTCAGACCGGCCTTTTCGACCTTGGCCCAAGAAGCACCGCCCCGGCGCAGACCGACGGTGACATTCACGCCGCTGTCGTTCAGGTTTTGGGCGTGGGCGTGACCTTGGGAGCCGTAGCCGATGATCGCAACTTGCTTGCCCTTGATCAGGCTGAGATCGGCGTCCTTGTCGTAGTAGACCTTCATGGAAACTATCCTTGGAAAATGAACGGGATGAAAAAAGAAGACTGCGGGCGGGCTGAAAAGGCCTCAGACGCGCAGGATGCGTTCGCCGCGACCAATGCCACTGGAGCCGGTACGGACGGTCTCAAGAATCGCAGTGCGATCCACGGCTTCCATGAAAGCGTCAAGCTTTCCAGAGTCGCCGGTGAGTTCGATGGTGTAGGTCTTGTCAGTCACGTCGATGATGCGGCCTCGGAAGATGTCAGCCATGCGCTTCATCTCCTCACGCTCCTTACCGACCGCGCGCACCTTGACCAACAGCAACTCACGGGCGGTGAAGCTGCCTTCGGTCAGATCAACCACCTTCACCACTTCGATCAAGCGGTTCAGATGTTTGGTGATCTGCTCAATCACTTCGTCCGAGCCATTCGTGACGATGGTCATGCGCGACAGAGAGGCATCCTCGGTCGGGGCAACAGTGAGGCTTTCGATGTTGTAGCCCCGGGCCGAGAACAAGGCGACGACCCGCGACAGGGCGCCAGGCTCGTTTTCGAGCAGCAATGCAATGATGTGTTTCATGATCAGAGGTCCTCGGATCCGAGCAGCATTTCAGTGATGCCCTTGCCGGCTTGCACCATGGGCCAAACGTTTTCGGTCGGGTCGGTGCGCACGTCTAGGAACACAGTGCGATCCTTCAAACGAATCAGTTCTCTGAGGGCGGGCTCAATCTCAGAAGGCTTCTCGATCTTCAAACCCACATGCCCGTAGGCTTCAGCCAACTTGACGAAGTCCGGCAGCGCGTCCATGTAGCTGTGGGCGTAGCGACCTTCATAGTTCAACTCTTGCCACTGCCGCACCATGCCTAGATAACGGTTGTTCAAGGCAATGATCTTGACCGGCGTCTTGTACTGCTGACAGGTCGAAAGCTCTTGGATGTTCATCTGGATCGAGCCTTCGCCGGTGATGCAAAACACATCCGAGTCAGGCTTGGCCAACTTGATGCCCATGGCGTAAGGCAAGCCCACACCCATGGTGCCCAAGCCGCCGGAGTTGATCCAGCGACGGGGCTCATCGAACTTGAAGTACTGGGCCGCCCACATCTGGTGCTGACCGACGTCAGACGTGATGTAGGTATCGCGGCCTCGCGTCAGCTCCCAGAGCTTTTCAACCACGGCTTGCGGTTTGATGACCTCATCCGAAGGCTTGTACTTCAGGCACTCACGACCCCGCCACAGCTGAATCTGATCCCACCAAACGGCCAAGGCAGCCGGTTCAGTCCGCTGCTGGGTTTCGCGAATTTGCGCAATCAGCTCACGCAACACGTCACGCACATCACCCACGATGGGCACATCCACCTTGACGCGCTTGGAGATGGAGGACGGGTCGATGTCGATGTGAATGATCTTGCGATCGACCGAGGCGAAGTGCGTGGGATTGCCAATCACACGGTCGTCGAAACGCGCACCCACAGCCAGAACGACATCGGCGTTCTGCATGGTCATGTTGGCTTCATAGGTCCCGTGCATGCCCAGCATGCCAAGGAACTTCGGATCAGACGAGGCAATCGCACCCAAGCCCATCAAGGTATTGGTGACGGGGTAGCCCAGCAAATCGCACAGCTCACGCAATTCGGCCGACGCATTGGCCAAAATCACACCACCGCCGGTATAGATGTAGGGCCGCTTGGCCGACAACAACAGCTGCACGGCCTTGCGGATCTGTCCGCCATGGCCCTTACGCACCGGGTTGTAGGAACGCATCTCGACCGATTCGGGGTAATGGAATGTGGTCTTGTTGAACGAAACGTCCTTGGGGATATCCACCACCACCGGGCCGGGTCGGCCGGTACGGGCAATGTGGAACGCCTTCTTAAGGACGCCCGCCAGATCGCGCACATCCTTGACCAAGAAATTGTGCTTGACCACCGGGCGGGTGATGCCCACCGTGTCGCACTCTTGGAAGGCATCAAGACCAATGGCGGCTGTTGGCACCTGCCCGGTGATGATCACCATCGGGATGGAGTCCATGTAGGCCGTGGCGATACCGGTTACCGCATTGGTCACACCCGGACCCGAGGTGACCAGCGCAACGCCAACATTGCCTGTCGCGCGTGCATAGCCATCAGCGGCATGCACAGCAGCTTGTTCGTGGCGCACCAGCACATGCAGAAAGCTGTCTTGCTGGTAGATCGCGTCATAAATATAGAGGACGGACCCGCCTGGGTAGCCCCAGATGTATTTCACGCCTTCGGCTTGAAGGCATCGAACCAGAATCTCGGAGCCATTGATCTCCGGATCGGCAGCATGATCGTGTGGGGTTGACATTGGATTGCTAAGTTTGTGTTCCGCGGCAGACATGTTCATCTCGAACCTTTCGGGTTTTCTCTGACGAAAATCGAACGGTGTCCATCCTCGTGATGGCAGCCCAAGCAACCATCGCACCCTTGTGGGGCGGATTCAGGACCTGCGCGGCCAAAACGGAAAGACCCGGGTCGGGCAAACAGTTCAGACCAGTCATGCAGGTAATGCAGCCTTCTATTATCGCATTCACCCGAGACTTGGGCTAAGTACTCGTTCAACTTCTGGCGCGATGGGCCATAATCGCGCCGCCCCGACAACCCCCATGGCGAACGGCCCTTGAGCAGCGACCGCGAACTCTCAGACTTCCTGCGCAGCGTTGAAAAACGCGCCTTCAAGCGAGCCGTCTATTCCGTAAGAGATGATGAGGCGGCTTTGGACATCGTCCAAGATGCCATGATCAAGCTCTCGGAGCGGTACAGCGATCGCCCTGCAGCTGAATGGCCCATGCTGTTTCAGCGCATCTTGTCGAACACGATGATGGACTGGTTCCGTCATCAGAAGGTTCGCAACGCAGTGATGCATAACTTCACCGACTTCGAAGGTGAAGACAGCGATGGTGATTTCGACTTCCTCGAATCTCTCGATAACTTGGAGTCATCTGAAGGGACTGAAAGCAGTGCTGACGCTTTGGAGCGAACACAAACACGCTCTGCCATCGAAGATGAACTGACAAAACTGCCAACACGTCAACGGGAAGCCTTCCTGATGCGTTACTGGGAGGAGATGGACGTTGCCGAAACGGCTCAGACCATGGGATGCTCCGAGGGAAGCGTGAAAACGCATTGCTCGCGGGCGGTTCATGCACTGGCCAAGGCGTTGAAACTACGGGGAATAACACTGTGATGAAAACCGAACTGGATGTGCAACCGAAGGCCGCTCCCGAACAAGCCGCCCTAGAGGCTCGGTTCGGTTACAAAATCACAGCGCACTTGGGACGGCAAGATGAAAACATCCTGCCTTATCACGTCGAGGAACGCCTGCGAGTTGCGCGATTGATGGCCGTCAAAAAAGCGCATGAGGCCCGCTTGCATCGGAAAGCACAGCAACCCGCCCCGAGCACCTCGATCTTCGGCTACGGAGCAGCAGTACTCGGTGGCGGCCCGACTGAGCGCTCATCATGGTGGATCAAGTTAGGCACCTTCGCGCCCTTGGCCGTTTTGGTGTGCGGCATGCTGCTTGTGCATGAGTGGCAATACCAAGAACAAATTGAAGCTGCGGCCGAAGTCGATGCCGCACTCCTCGGCGATCCCCTGCCGCTGTCCGCTTACACCGATCCAGGATTTGCTGAATTCCTCAAGGAACCGCAAGACATCGTGCTGGAATGAGAGATGGTGCTCTTCGAGATGTTTCACACCGTCAGCCGCTCTGTACGCACGGGCGCTTTTTGCACATGGATGATCTTCATGCCCTCGCTGTCACCGGCCCAACCGTTGGCAGCCGAGGAAGCAGGGCCCACTTGGTCTCAGTTAAGCAAGACTGAACAGTCCGTTTTGCAGCCTTTGGCCCCTCATTGGGCCAAGATTGACCCCGATCGCAAGGAAAAATGGCGCGATGTCGCGGCACGTTTTCCACAGATGAGCGCCGATCAACAAAAACGTACGCGAGAACGCATGGCCGATTGGTCGAGCATGAGCGTGCACGAACGAACCGCTGCACGGTTACGCTTTCAAGAGTCCAAACAACTCACACCGGAAGAGCGTGAAGCACGCTGGAAAGCCTATCTGGCATTGCCTGAAGACCAGCGCAAAGCCTTGGCGAGTAAACCGACCACAGCAGGCAGCGGCATCCCGTCGAGCGTGTCCACATCAAGCTCAACCGCGACGACAGGTGCCAAGCAATCAACCAGCCACGCCTTGATCGCTGCCCAGCCCAAGACAAACCTGACTTTGCCGCCGTCCACCGCATCGGCCGCACAACGGTCCGTCTCGCCAGGATCGGTCCAAGCCACCTCAGGACTGAGCACCCGACCGATCAGCACCCGGCCCGAACCACCGCGCCATCAGCAGATCGGGCAACCCAAGATTGCGAGCGGTGGAGCCTCTGGGTCAAGCCCGGCGCCTTCACGCCTGACCCCGAAGAAGCCGGTTTTTGCCTCATCCGCCCCCCTGCCAATAGCGGGATCGTCTGTCGCCTCATCCGCCGTACCCCGCTTTGAGGTTGCGGCCTCAGCGGCCAGCACAACGCTGCAATGACCACCTTGGGCGCACGGCTGCTCTGCTTGCTGTACGAAACCGTTCTTGTCGGCGGCATGGTGATGTGCACAGGCTTGGTGTACGGCATCATGACTGATCAACGCCAATCGATGCAGGGCCGACTGCCGCTCCAGCTACTGATTTTTGCAGTGATTGCCGCCTACTTCATCGGCTTTTGGTCCAGCAAACGGGGCCAAACCTTGGCGATGAAAACGTGGCATCTCCGGGTGGTCACTGCGGATGGATCCCCCTTGAGCGCCGGCAAAGCAACCCAACGATTCGTACTCAGTTGGCTATGGATCGCACCGGGAGCTCTCGCCTTCTTACTGCACAACACGCCACCCACATCGCCGGGCACCCTGGGTTTGATGCTGGGGTTAAGCCTCTTGTTTTATGCCGGACTCGCACGACTGCTGCCGGATCGACAGTGCCTCCACGACGTTTTGTGCCACACACGGCTGATCAAGGTTCCAAAGTGAGTGACGCAGCCGCCACGCCACCCCGCCACCAAAAGGGCCAATACACCGGCCTCGATCGCGTCATACGAGCCAGCAAGCATTCTTGGGACGGCTTCGTCCGAGCTTATCGAGATGAAAGCGCTTTCCGCCAAGAGGTTTGGCTCGCCGTCATCCTGATGCCTCTTGCTTTCGCCTTGGGCAGAACTTGGCAAGACATGGCCCTGCTGATTGGCAGCGTCGTGCTGGTCCTGATCACTGAGCTGCTCAACTCAGCCGTCGAAGCGGCAGTAGACCGCATCTCGCTGGATTGGCACGATCTGACCAAAAAAGCCAAGGACATCGGCAGCGCCGCCGTTTTGCTGGCATTGCTGCTGTGCCTTGGCATCTGGGCAGCGGCCCTGTGGAGCCGCTTTTTCACCCACTGAGGTTGTCAGACCGCTTGTTCGTCGGTTTCGCCGGTACGGATACGCACCACTTGCTCGACGCTGGTGACAAAAATCTTGCCGTCACCAATCTTGCCCGTTTTGGCCGCCTTGACGATGGCTTCCAAGCAACGATCCACATCGACGGTTTTGACCACCACTTCGATCTTCACCTTGGGCAAAAAGTCCACCACATACTCGGCACCGCGATAAAGCTCGGTATGCCCTTTCTGACGGCCAAAACCCTTGACTTCCGTCACGGTCAAACCAGTCACACCCACATCGGCCAGTGCTTCACGCACTTCTTCGAGCTTGAACGGTTTGATGATGGCAGTGATTTGCTTCATGGCAATTGCTCCAGATTGGGTTATTTGAGGGCCTTGTAACGCACACGCTTGGGACGCGCACCTTCTTCACCCAAGCGCTTCTTCTTATCGGCTTCATATTCCTGATAGTTACCTTGGTAGAAGAACCACTGTGACTCGCCTTCGCAAGCGAGGATATGGGTGCAAATGCGATCCAAGAACCAGCGATCATGGCTGATCACCATGGCTGAGCCGGCAAATTCCAGCAAAGCATCTTCCAAGGCACGCAAGGTTTCAACGTCCAAGTCGTTGGACGGTTCGTCCAGCATCAGCACATTGCCACCCGTGGCCAAGGTCTTGGCCAAGTGCAGACGACCGCGCTCACCGCCGGAGAGGTTCTTGACCAGTTTTTGCTGATCATTGCCCTTGAAATTGAATCGCCCGATATAAGCCCGGCTAGGCATGACGAACTTACCCACCACCAGGTTATCGAGTCCCCCAGAGAGGTCTTCCCACACCGTCTTTTCGCCATCAAGCGACTGCCGACTTTGATCGACGAACGCCATCTTGACGGTCTTGCCGATCTTGACTTCACCGCTATCTGGCGTTTCTTGGCCAGAAATCATGCGAAACAGCGTCGATTTACCGGCACCGTTCGGGCCGATGATGCCGACGATGGCACCCATCGGCACCTTGAAGCTCAGGTTATCGATCAGCACGCGGTCGCCAAAGCTCTTGCTGACGTTGGTGAACTCAATCACCTCGGTACCTAAACGCTCAGCCACCGGGATGAAGATTTCGTTGGTTTCGTTGCGCTTTTGGTATTCGACGTCACTCAATTCCTCGAACCGAGCCAGACGGGCCTTGCTCTTGGCTTGACGGCCCTTGGCATTCTTGCGCACCCATTCCAGTTCGAGCTTCATCGCCTTGGTCCGGGCATCTTCGGTGCGTTGCTCCAACTCAAGGCGCTTTTCCTTTTGCTCCAACCACGTCGAATAGTTGCCTTGATACGGGATGCCACGACCTCGGTCCAGCTCCAAGATCCACTCAGCCGCGTTATCAAGGAAGTAGCGATCGTGGGTGATGGCCACCACAGTACCGGGGAAGCGGCCCAAGAACTGCTCCAGCCACTCGACCGATTCGGCGTCCAAGTGGTTGGTGGGCTCATCAAGCAGCAGCATGTCGGGCTTGGACAGCAACAGGCGGCACAACGCCACCCGGCGCTTTTCACCACCCGAAAGCTTACCGATGTTGGCATCCCATGGCGGCAAGCGCAGCGCGTCAGCAGCGACCTCCAGCAAAACTTCGGTGTTTTCGCTACCGGCAGCGGCGATGATCGCTTCCAGATCGGCTTGCTCCGCCGCCAACGCGTCAAAGTCAGCGTTCTCATCGGCGTAAGCGGCGTACACCGCTTCAAGACGCTGCTTGGCAGCCAGCACACCGCCAATACCTTGCTCGACCGCCTCACGGACGGTGGCATTGGGATCAAGTTCAGGCTCTTGGGGCAGATAACCGATCTTCAGATCAGGCATCGCGACGGCTTCGCCTTCGATATCTTTGTCGATGCCCGCCATGATCTTGAGCAGGGTCGATTTGCCCGAGCCGTTGAGACCCAAAACGCCGATTTTTGCGCCGGGGAAAAAGGACAGCGAAACGTCCTTCAGGATCTGCCGCTTCGGCGGCACGATCTTGCCGACGCGGTTCATGGTGAAAACGTATTGGGCCATGGCCGATAGAAACGGGGGTGAGAGAAGTGGGCTGCATTGGCCCTGTGCCGTGCTGAAAAACACGCTCAGAACCGCAGAGATCCGACATTATCCCCAAGATGCCGCCGCAGAACGACGAACGTGAGCCGGGAACCGACAGCCGGTCAGGGACCTATCGGTGATCTTGCCCTTGGCCCTTAGCATGGCGCAAAGCAATTCTCGGTGGCTTGTCATGACTCTGATCTCTCCCTCGCGTCGTCTGCGGACCCGCAACGCATCCAAGACCCATGGTTTCACCCTGATCGAATTGATGATCGTGGTGCTGATCGTGGGCATCTTGGCCGCGTTTGCCATTCCCTCCTACAACGACTACTTGCGCCGGGGCGAAATCACCGAGGCCTTCAACAACTTGACCAGCTCACGCATGAAGCTGGAACAGTACTACCAAGACAACCGCAACTACGGCGCGGGCACCTGTGCCGGTGGCGGCGCGATCGTCAATCCCAATGACGTCAAGTATTTCGACTACACCTGCGTCACGACCAACGCCGATCAGGGCTATCTGATCACAGCCACGGGCAAAACCGGCACCGGCACCGTGGGCTACGCCTACAGCGTCGATGAAGGCAACAGCAAGATCACCATCAGCTACAAGGGTGCTGGCGTCAACAAGCCTTGCTGGTTGGCCCGAGGCAGCGAGTGCTGAGACGCATCATGAAGCAGCAGCCCCATCATCGCGGCTTCACGATCATCGAATTGATGGTCACCATCGCCATCATTGCCGTGGTGATGTTCTCAGCCATCCCCAGCATGTCCACGTGGTTGAGAAACACCCAAGTGCGCACTGCGGCCGAATCGCTCCAAGCGGGTTTGCAAAAAGCACGGGCAGAAGCTGTGCGGCGCAATACCCCCGTGACCTTTTCGCTCGTTTCGAACACCCAGCCCGGCGTGCTGGATAACGGCTGCAATCTGTCTTCGCTATCCGCCTCGTGGGTCGTCAGCGTCAGCAACGATCCCTCGGGCGGCTGCGGCCAGCCCGTCAGTGAAAGCGTGGCGCCTCAAATCCTCGCCAAGTACGCTCGTGGCGACGGCGCACCCAATGTCACCGTGACGGTCTACCAAGCCGATTGCACCACCGTCTCCAACCAAACCCAGACCCGTTTCAACGGCTTCGGCCGTATCGACAACGCAGAACCTATTCGCTGCTTGTTGGTCGATCACGACTCAGGACTCGAAGTGCGCAAGTTGCGTCTTGTGATCGGCACCGGCGGCAGTGTGCGCATGTGCGATCCAGCCGTCACCAATGACACCGACCCGCGCAAGTGCTACTGAACGGGCCACCGAGCATGACCATGCCTACCCCTCCCCGCGTTCGCTCCACGCGCCGTCATGGCGTCCGAGTTTCACCCCATGTGCAGCAACAGCAGCGCGGTGTGGTCCTGATCGAAGGGCTGATCGCCATTCTTATTTTCTCGATCGCCGTCCTCGGTCTGGTCGGACTGCAAGTTTCCATGAGCCGAGCTCAATCGAGTGCCAAGTACCGGATTGACGCCTCCAATTTGGCGGCGGACTTGGTCGGTACGATCTGGGCAGATTCAGGAAAACGGACCTCTTACGACACGGCAGGCTGCCCGGGCCATCCACCTTGCAAAGCATGGTCAGACCGACTCAAGGCCACGTTGCCAGCCTCGTCGTACGACATCGTCTTTGACTCCGCCACAGGTGACTTCAACATCACACTGCGCTGGAGCGTCCCCAACGAGGGTGCGCATCAGTTCGTCACCTCGACCACGATCAATCCCAACCTCTGACGGAGTCCGCATGCATCGGCACCGCCTGTTAAGCAGGACACCGCAGCATTCGTTGCGGCGCATTCAAGGCTTCAGCCTGATCGAACTGATGGTCGGTATGACCATCGGTCTGCTCACCGTGCTGATCATTGCCCAAGTCGCCTTGGTCTACGAAGGCCAAAAACGCACCACAACGTCGGGATCCGATGCCCAAGTCAGCGGCGCTTTGGCGCTACAGACGCTGCAACGCGAAATTCAAACGAGCGGCTATGGCTTGACCAGCGGTGGCACCGTCGGGTGCACAGAAATCCATGGCAAGCGCAACGGTGTGGATTACCTCCAACCGATGGCACCCGTGATCATCACCGACGGTGCCAACGGTCAACCCGACAGCCTGCGCGTGCTCAGCAGCTCTGGCGCCAGTGTTTCTTTGCCCATCCGCGTCTTCGGGGATCATCGCCGTGACGACACCAGTTTTCGCATCGATCAAAACACCGGCCTCGGCACCCGCCAAGGTGATCTGATGCTGGCCGTGCCCACCAAAGACATCGGCACCACGCAGTTTGCTCCGTCGTGGTGCACGCTGTTCACGGTCAGCAAAGATCCCACCAACAGTGTCATTGAACACAAAGCCGACACGGCTTGGCCGTGGAATCAAGATCCAACCACCACGGTTTTCCCCGGCAATGTGGATACCGATATCAGTTACGCCGCAGGTAGCCATCTGATCGACTTGGGGGTCTTGGTGGATCACCTTTACGACATTCGTGACGCGGCCAATGGCTCTGCGGCCAGGTCGTTGCGATTGCAAACGTTCGACTCGACCACGGGCAACACCACCGCCACCGACTTGTTTGCCAACATCGTCAATCTTCAGGCGGTTTACGGCCGTGACACCAACGCCGACTTGCAGGCCGACGTCTGGACCGCGACCCCCCCAGCCAATGCCGCCGAATGGGCCCAAGTGATCGCCGTCCGCATCGCTTTGGCCGCACGCAGCGATCAACCCGAAAAAGACATCGTCACCACCCTTGCCCCCACTTGGCATCCTGACGGCATTGCCCCCGCCGATCTTCGGGTGGACAACACCCCCGACTGGCAACACTTCCGCTACAAGGTTTTCGAAGTGGTCGTGCCCTTGCGCAACATGCTCTGGCAATCCTGACCCGGGAGTTCTCCATGCGACAACGCACCTTTTTGAGCGGGATCTGGCGCCACGCCGCGCCCCGAGCGCGTCAGACCCAACAGGGTATGACCTTGATCTTTGCCTTGATCACCATGCTGGCCTTATCGATGGCAGCCGTGGCCCTTATTCGCAGCGTCGATACGGGAGCGGGCATCTTGGGCAACCTCAGCTTCAAGCGAGACACCTTGCTGGCCGCCGATACCGCCATGCGCAGTGGTGTGGCTTGGGTGGCCGCGCGCTCTGGCAACGTCGAGTTGCAAACCGATCAGCCCGGCGGCTATTACGCCAGCTACTTCGCACGCTTTGATCCCGTGGGGCACAGCAAAGACCCCCAGCGGACGGCGGTTGATTGGGATGGGGATAACTGCGCAGCGGCCAAGGCCAACGGCGTGGCCATCGCCGCCTGTATCGTGCCCTCCGACGTCATCAACCTGCGTGGGGGTGCCCTCAAGGCACGCTACGTGATTGAGCGACTTTGCGATAAGCCGGGCAACATGCTCACCACCGCCATGATCTGCACCAAGCCGATGGTCACCATCGTCAACTCCATGGTAAAGGGCGAAATCAGCTACCAATCAGCCCCGCCCCCTGGTGCCCCCGCCTTGCAGCAATTCTTCCGGGTCACTGTGCGCACCCAAGGGGCGCGCAACTCCACCAGTTTTACCGAAACCATCGTGCATTTCTGAGCACATCTGAGCACGTATCGGAGAACCCACACCATGAGTCTCTTTCACCGCCCATCCACGATCAGAGCAGCGATCGCCGCGTTCTTGGGCCTGCTGATCGGCAGTCCAAGCGTGTTGGCAGCCAGCGCTGACGTGGCACAGGTCCCCATCACCGCGGTCCAAGGTCTGACCAAACCGAACATCATGTTCATCCTCGACTCATCGGGTTCGATGAGCTGGGATTACATGCCCGATGACGTCGGTAGTGGCAGTTGCACCACAAACAATGGCAATGGCAATGGCAATGGCAATGGCAATGGGAACAACAAGAACACTTCGACCTATGCCTTCTGCGCTGCTCAATGCAACGGGGTGGCCTTCAATCCGAGCGTTGATTACCTTCCTCCGGTCAGAGCCGATGGCACAGCATATCCGGCCATCAGTTTCATCAATGCACCCAGTGATGGTTACGTCGGAGGCACAGGCACCAACCTGAGCACCAACTTCTACTTTAACTACACCGGGACACAAACACCCCTCAACTGGACCTACAGTGCGACGGGCACACTCGATACCACCACCACGTTGGCCAAAGAGTGCCGCAGCAACGTCGGTAGTGCCCCAGGCAGCTCGGTTTTCACCCAAGTCAATCTGAGTACGGCCAGTGCCACCGTTCAACAAAACTACGCCAACTGGTACAGCTACTACCGCACCCGCATCTTGATGATGCGTAGTTCGGCAGGCCGTGTTTTTCAATCTCTGGGCGCTGATGCCCGTATTGGTTTCACGATCATCAGCGACACCGGCGTCACAGGGACTCAGTTCCTGAATGTGAGCGACTTCGATCCGACCCAAAAAGCCAGCTTCTTCAATCTGCTCTACGGCATCAGTCCTGGCAATTCGACCCCCTTGCGCGGGGCGCTCTCCAAAGTGGGGCGCTATTACGCCAAGAAGGTCACGGGTCAAACCTATGACCCCATCCAGTATTCATGCCAGCGCAACTTTGCCCTGATGACCACCGACGGCTACTGGAACAGCAACAATGAGTCGGCCAGCTACGGCCCACTTCAACTGACCAATGTCCAAGTGGGTGACCAAGACGGCGCCGAGCAGCGCCCGATGCTGGATGCCACCAAAACCGCCAACACTTTGGCGGACGTGGCCGAGTACTACTGGGCAACCGACCTACGGCCAGATCTGGCCAACACGGTTCCGCCCACTGCTGATGATCCAGCCATGCATCAGCACATGAACACCTTCACGCTCGGCTTGGGCGTGCGGGGACCCTTGGCGTACGACCCGAACTACCTCACACAAACCAGTGGCGACTACGTCGCACTGAAAAGTGGTGCCAAAAACTGGTCAGTCCCGAACGGCAACGCCACCAACATCGATGACCTCTGGCACGCCGCCGTGAACGGTCGAGGTCAGTACTTCTCCGCCGGTGATCCGAGCTCCTTGGCGAGCTCACTGAGCAACACAATCCGGGGCATGATGGCCATGACCGGCACGGGAGCTGCGGCCTCCAGCAGTTCGCTGGCCCCCGTCACCGGTGATGACTGGTTGTTTGTGGGCGGCTACACCTCGGTCGATTGGGTGGGTGATGTCCGCGCCTTCAAGTTCACCATCGATCCGCTGACCGGTAGCGTCACCCCGCCGGCCAATACCGCTGCCGGTCAAGAACTCTGGAGTGCCGCCAAGGTGCTCAACGCCCGCACCACACCCCGGCAAGTCTTGTTCAACAACGGCGGCACGTTGTCCAATTTTGTCTATGCCAACCTGCCCGCCAACGCCCAAAGCTACTTCAACGGCCATTGCACAGCGCCAGTTGCTTTGAGCCAATGCGGTAGCCTCAGCGCCAATGCACTGGCCAAGGTCACAGGCGATAACTTGGTGAAGTATTTGGCCGGTGACACCTCGCTGTACCTCAGCAATACCATGACCGACAACCGGGTTTTCCGGACCCGCAAGTCCTTGATGGGTGATGTCATCAACGGCTCGCCCGCTTTTGTCGGCAAGCCGCCCTTTCTCTACGCCGATGCCGGTTATGCAGCTTTCGTGGCCGCCAAAACCAACCGCATCAAGGCGGTCTATGCCGCCTCCAACGATGGCATGGTTCACGCGTTCAAAGTCGATGATGTCGCCAACGGTGGCGGTGAAGAACTGTGGGCCTTCGTCCCCACCGCTGCCATGCCAGACATGTGGCGCTTGGCCGACAACAACTACAACGCCAACCACCGCTACTTTGTGGATGCATCGCCGGTGGCCTCAGACATCTTTGACGGCACACGCTGGCGCACCATGTTGGTGGGTGGCTTGGGCGGCGGCGGACGCAGCTACTACGCCTTGGATGTCACGGATCCGCTCAATCCGAGCGTGATGTGGGAATTCACCGACGCCAACCTCGGCCTGAGCGTCGGCAATCCGGTGGTCACCAAGAACATGGCTGGCACGTGGATCGTCAGCTTTACCTCCGGCATCAACAACAATGTGGCTGGCGGTGACGGCAATGGTCGCCTTTATGTCATCAATGCCGCAACGGGGGCCCTGATCACCACCTTGGCGACGCTTGACGCCAACAATGCCGCCGTCGGCAACGTCACCACGCCCAACAATCTGAGCAAGATCAATGGTTGGACCATCTCAGCGACCAACAACACCGCCATGCGTTTTTACGGTGGTGACATGCTGGGCAATATGTGGCGCTTCGACTTCGATGGCCGCACCCCGCCTCCGGGCAAAGAAGCCATCCTGATCGGTACGGCCACCACCGCCGCCGGCGTTCCGCAACCCATCACCACCAAACCGGTCCTGACCGACTACACCGTCAACGGCGCAACCTATGCCATCGTGTCTTTCGGCACCGGACGGATGCTCGGTCTGAGTGATGTGATCGACACCACCATGCAGTCGGTTTACACCATCAAGGACACCTTGGACTTTGTCGGTCTGGGCCCTTTACGGGGCACCACAGCCAATCTGGTCCCCCAGATGCTGGGTGCCAACCGCATGATCACGACCCCGATTGGGGTGGACTGGAGCATGAACAACGGCTGGTATGTCGATCTGAATCAGAGTACGGGTGAGCGCATCGTCGTCTCTGGCACGGCACTGGGCAATGGCACCTTGACCTACGCCAGCATGCTGCCTTCGGGCGATGCCTGTTCGCCTTCGGGCACCTCGTATCTCTACACTTTCAGCGTGGGTGATGGCACCATCGTCTCGGCCACGGCCTACACCGGCTTGATCACGGGCTTGGGGGTGTTTGTCGATCTGACGGGCAAAACCCAACTGATGGTGACTGAAAGCAGCGGCAAGATTGGACAAGCAAGTCGTCCGCCTGATCCTGCCACGCCACCACCGGGCGTTCTCAAGCGTGCATCGTGGCGAGAGCTGATGGAATAAGGAGCGCAAGGGGCGCGCTCCCCAACGCAAAGGCACTGCTGGTCAGTGCCTTTGTTGTCTTGTGCGCGCACTTGACGCTGATCGTGCCGCCGTGGAGCCACGGTTCGGGCAAAGCGGGTGGTGGTGGCAGTGGTGGCCTCTTGCCGGCACACGCCAAGCCCACCACCGTGATCCAACGTAGCGCTGCATCACCAACACCCGCCCCACCCATCTCACCACCGATCCCGCCGTCCAGCGCAGCCTCTGCTGCGGCATCCAGCCCCCGTGCCGGAGAAGATGGCGACGATCACTACTGGCCACGCAGCGCCCTCAGCACGCCGCCGCAGGCCCGTGAACGCCTCGACCTGATCGCCCCCGAAGGCCTGCCAGCCGGCCTTTACCGAGGCGAGTTGACCCTGTTTATCGACGATGAAGGCACTGTTCGCCGGGTGCGGATCGAGAACGGCAATTTGCCCGACTGGCTGCACGACATGGTGCGGCAGCAGTTTCTCAAGACCCGCTTCCAAGCCGGGGAGCGCCTGGGCCAAGCAGTGCGCTCGCGCATGCGCATCGAAGTTGAATTCGAAACCCTGCGTTTGAGCGACCTGTTACCTCAAGCTGCATCCCAAGTCACACATCAGCCAATACCCTGAGGTGAGCAGCCACGCTACGAGCGAGCGAGCTGAGGTTGTAGCCCCCTTCCAAGCACGAGACGATGCGGCCTTGAGCATGACGCTTGGCGACATCCATGATTTGGCGGGTGATCCACGCGTAGTCGGCCTCGACCAAGCCCAACTGACCCAACTCATCCTCACGGTGCGCATCGAAACCTGCCGAGATGAAGATCATCTGCGGCGCGAAGGCATCCAAACGCGGCAACCAGTTGGCCTCGATCAGTTCGCGCAAGGCTGGCCCGCGCGTGTAGGCGGGGATGGCCAGATTGAGCATGTTGTCACCCATCGGAATACCGCCGCTGAACGGATAAATCTGATCTTGGAAAAAACTCACCATCAAGATGCGATCGTCCCCTGCCACGATATCTTCGGTCCCGTTGCCGTGATGCACGTCAAAGTCGATGATCGCCACGCGCTCCAGACCGCGCACATTGACCGCATGGCGCGCCGCAATGGCGACGTTGTTCAAGAAGCAAAACCCCATCGACTCACCCCGTGTGGCGTGATGTCCGGGGGGGCGTGTCGCACAAAAAGCGTTCTCCGCCTGACCATCAATCACGGCGTCGGTCGCCGCCACCGCCAACCCGGCTGAACGCAACATCGCTTGGCGCGTGCCAGGGCATACCACCGTATCTGGATCGATGTGACGCGGTTCACCCGAAGCAGTCACTTGCTGCAAGACTTCATCGAGTTCCAGCAAATAGCCCTCGCTGTGCGCCAAGGTCAGATCCTTGTGATCGGCCAACGGGCCATCAGCGCGCAACAAGGCAATGTCGAGGCCTGTGGCCAGCAAATGATCCTCAATGGCGCCAAGCCGCTGGGGACACTCAGGATGCCCGGCCCCCATATCGTGACCCAGACAATCGGGATGGGCGTAGTAAAAAGTACTCATGCTCTAAATTCCGCTATGGTGCGCGACATGAATTCGACGTCTTTGCATGCCGTTGCGCATGATGATGGGGCCCTTCGTGCCCCCCTGATCAAGCTGATCGATCAGGTTAGCACGGTCGTGGTGGGCAAGCGCCCGCAGATCGAGACCTGCGTCGCCTGCCTGCTGGCAGGGGGGCACCTGCTGATCGAGGACCTCCCCGGGGTGGGCAAAACCACCTTGGCCCAAAGTCTGGCGTTATCACTCGGGTTGGCGTTCAAGCGGGTGCAGTTCACTGCGGACATGATGCCCAGCGACCTGATCGGCGTGAGCATCTATGAGCGCAGCACCGAAAAGTTCACTTTCCACCCGGGGCCGGTTTTCAGCCAAGTGCTGCTGGCCGATGAGATCAATCGGGCGGGGGCCCGCACCCAAAGTGCCTTGCTCGAAGCGATGGAAGAGCAGCAAGTCAGCCTTGAAGGTCAGACCCACCCCTTGCCTGAGCCATTTTTTGTCATCGCCACCCAAAACCCAGCCGATCAGTTGGGCACCCACCCGCTGCCAGAAAGCCAGTTGGATCGCTTTCTGGTGCGGCTCAGTTTGGGCTACCCCGATCCCAAGGCCGAATACGCGCTGCTCGCCGGTCGCAACCGACGTGAGCTGCTGCATGAACTGCGCCCCGTGATGAGCCCGACCACGTTTTTGGCGGCCCGCCAAGCCGCCCTGCAACGTCACGCCGCGCCAGCCCTCCTGAACTACGTCTTGGCCCTGCTGAACGAGAGCCGCAACGGCCACTGGTTCCAACAAGGACTCTCCCCCCGCGCCGGCTTGGCCCTGCTGCGCACAGCCCGGGCTCATGCTTACTTGCAAGGTCGCAACTACGTCAGCCCAGAAGACGTTCAAGCCATGGCCGGGCCCGTTCTTGCCCATCGACTGGTTCCCATCATGGGTTCAGGACAAGACGCGTCACAGCAGTTGCAAACCATGATCGAAGCTGTCGGTCTGGTCTGACTCCGTTTTCAAGGCTTGCACTTTCCATGTGGCGCCATCCTTGGGACAACCTAGAGCACTGGTGGCTCAGTCGTCATGCCCCCCAACGGACCCTGCAATTGCGGCAACGCAATGTCTACACCCTGCCCACCCCCGCAGGCCTGATGTTCACAGCCTTGCTGCTGGTGCTGCTGGTGGCCTCGGTCAACTACCAACTCAGCCTCGGCTACGGATTAACCTTCTTGCTGATGGGCAGCGGCTTGGTGTCGATGCTCATGACTGAGCGGCAGCTGGCTGGACTGCATCTTTCCATACAGCAAGCACCAGCAGGGTATCGCGGCAGCCAGGTCGCGGTCTTGATGGCGTTGCGTGAAACCGCCGGTCGGATGCATCGCTCAGTCGGGCTGCGTTTCGAAACCCAAGCCCAAGAAATCTGGGTCGATGTGCCCCCCAACGCCACCCTGAGCGTGACACTTCACGTGCATGCGCCACGGCGAGGTCTGCATGCCTTGCCCACGTTGCGCATCGAATCGCGTTACCCCTACGGCTTGCTGCGCGCTTGGTCGATCTGGCGACCCGCTACCCCCATCATCGTCTGGCCCAACCCGGAACAGCCGACACCGGCATGGCCCCAGCGCATCACGCCACCATCTGCGCATCCCACCCGACCAAAACCCGTGGATGACGCCCGCGAGCAGGATATGGATATCGACGACCTACGACCTTATCGACACGGTGACGCAGTCCGCAAACTGGCTTGGAAAGCCACGGCCCGCTCCCTTGCACAAGGAGGCTTGCCCCTGAGCCGTGAAACGCCCCCGTCCGCCCAGTCATCCCATCATGCACAACCTGTGCTTTTTGATTGGGCCGATACCGCCGATCTCCACGATCCCGAGGCCCGCCTGCAACGCCTGTGTGCGTGGATCGAGCATGCTCACCCCAGCGCCTACGGTCTCACCCTGCCCGGCCAACCCACGTTGAACCCGGCCGAAGGTGCCGAGCATCATCGCCGCTGCCTTGACGCCTTGGCCCGGATGCCATGAAAAGCCGCCCTCGAGAAAGCCGCGACAGCCTGTTTCTGGTCGGCGTGCTGACTTGGACCATGGCGCCCCAATTCGGCGCCGTCCCCCTGTGGTGCAGTCTTTTCGCCGTCACGGCCTTGGTTTGGCGCGGGATGCTGAGCTGGCGCGGCAGTGGGATGCCACCCCGACGCGTGCTGATGCTGGCTTTGCCCTTGGCCGTGGGTTTGAGCCTTTGGAGTCATGGCCACGTGCTGGGCAAAGAAACGGGGCTCAGCCTACTGGTGTCACTCACCGCCTTGAAAACCTTGGAAATGCGCACTCAGCGTGATCGCTTTGTGGTCTGTTTTCTGGGCATGCTGCTGATCATGGCGGGTTTTTTGCGCTCGCAAAGCATGTTCCAAGGGCTGGCCATGCTGGTGTCTGTCACAGGACTGCTGACCTGCTTGATGCTGGAACAGCGCCCCAACGGCCGCCCGGACCTGTGGGAGACGGCCCGCTTGGCCATGATGCCCGCGCTGCTTGGTGCACCCATCGTGCTGGTACTTTTCCTCTTCTTCCCGCGCCTACCACCGCTGTGGGGCCTGCCCGAAGATGCAGGTGCGCACACCGGCCTGTCGGATCAGCTTGAACTCGGTCAGATCGCTGACGCCGCGCTGGATGACAGCCTGGCGATGCAGGTGACCTTTGACGGCCCACCGCCCCCCCCTCAGGAGCGCTACTTCCGCGCCCAAGTGCTCTCGGTGCACATCGGGCAACGCTGGTTGGCACCCAACACAGCGCTCTCGGCCCCGATCACCCCGACCCCGCGTTTTGAGGACACCCTGAACCCATCCGCCATCGGTTACAGGCTGACGCTAGAGCCCTTGCAGATCCGTGCTTTGCCGCTGCTGGAACACACGCTGAGCATGCCAATCATGGAAAGCGCGACCGCCGTCGATCTCATTCGCCACAAGGACATGCACTGGCAAAGCTTGGAGCCGCTGACGCAGCGCATGCAACTGCACGCTTTGGCGGTTGTGATCGGCGGCGTGATTCCCACCGAAGCCACGCCCTTTCCGATCGGCGATCTGGACCTGCCCGAAGGGCTTCATCTGCGGACCCGCGCTTGGGCCCAAGCCTTGCGCCAAAGCCTGAGCCCCGATCAGTCCAACCCTGAGCAGCTGGCAGAGAAACTGCTGCAACACATCCGCACCGCCGGTTTCAGCTACAGCCTGAGCCCCGGTGAATCGCCAGAATCCGATCCCGTCGATGCCTTCTGGCTTGATCACCGCCAAGGGTTTTGTGAGCATTTCGCCAGCACCTTTGTGATCCTGATGCGTGCCATGGGCGTGCCAGCACGCATCGTCACCGGCTACCAAGGCGGATTGATCAATCCGATCGACAAGGTGCTCGAAATCCGCCAAAGCGATGCCCACGCTTGGGCGGAGTACTGGTCGCGGGGTCAGGGTTGGATCCGCGTGGACCCCACAGCAGCGGTGGCACCAGACCGTATCAACGCCGGCGTTCATGGGGACAACGCCGGCGGTGGCGGCCTGCGCAAACTGCTTGGCCCTTGGGCGCAACTTAGCCCGGATATGCGCGCCCAACTCCAAGCCCTTTGGGGCAGCGTCGATCACCGCTGGCGGCAATGGGTGGTGCAGTACCACAGTACCGAGCAATTCGACCTTCTCAAGGGCTTGGGATGGTCCGAGCCAGATTTCGACGACTTGGGCGAGGTTCTAGAAGGCTTGGCCGCCTTGGGCCTTGGCACCCTTGCTGGATGGACCGCATGGCGGCGCTGGCAGCAGCGTGGTGACCCGTGGCTGCGCACGTGGACAGCCCTTCAAGCGGACCTGCGGCGTCACGGCTGGCTTGTCCAAGCCCATCACAGCCCGGCCACGCTTGCCCGCCAAATCCCAGAGCTGGCGACCGTCTTGCTCGAACTGGATGCTTGGCGCTATGCCCCAGCCAGCCAGCGCCCTCGCTTACAAAACATCAAGCGCACGCTGCGACGCGCCCTGCGCGAGCTGAAACACGCAACCGATGACGCACCGAAACAACAGCGAATGTAAGGATGAAAAGTGTGAAGTGCGACGATAGGCCGGATTCTGTGCATCGCCGCTCGTGAGAGAAGCGAAGTGACTGCCATTCATCTGGGCCGGGAGTCGCCTACCCGGCTCGGTGCCACCTACCCGCCAGCTTGCGCGAGCAACGCATCAAGTTCGTGCGTTAGTTAACGCCACGACCTTGGCGCTGGCCTATTTGGTGTTGCTGCACGTAGAGATTGCCGCGTTTCACCCGGACTTAACCGGCTCGTCTCTGTGGCTCTGATCCTCACCTCACGGTGGAGAGGCGTTACCTCCTACGCCGCTCTGTGCAGTCCGGACCTTCCTCCAGTGCGACCTTTCGATCCTTGCACCAGCGGCAGTCTGTCGCGCTTCACGGCGTGGATTGTCCCACGAACCGCACACCCAACTCTAGAATGGTTTGCTTTCATTCCCCTAAAAAGCGCAGGAGCAGCTGATGCGTATTGACCGACTGGCACTGCACCACTTTCGTCATATCGAGCGGCATGAGTGTATGCTCGCGCCGCAGTTCAACCTTGTGATCGGCACCGCCGGCAGCGGCAAGACGAGTCTTCTCGACGCCTTGGCAATTGCCTTGGGCGCATGGAGCTTGGGTTTGCCTGGCACCCATGATCCGGCCTCGATCGGGCCCGATGATCTACGGGCCCAAGCCCGATCGATTCGCAAGCGGGTCCACCCGGCAGCGCGCATTGAAGCGCATGGCGAGGTGCCGGGTCAGGGCGCCGTGAGCTGGGTGCGCAGTCGTACCTCGGAACACTCGCCCACCGACAACAGCCAAACAGCCGCCTTCGTCCAGCGGGTACGCATTCTTTTGGCCCACCTGGGTGGCCCAGCATGGCCGGACACCCCCGCGACCGAGGTTGTTGAAACGGCTCCCGCCGGTTTATTACCGCTGATTGCGTACTACGGCAGTGAACGCCACATGGGCGGCGACAACCGCCGTGCACGCCGACATGCTGCGGCCACCACGTCGCCCCAGACCCATCATTTACGCGAGCGCCGCCTGACACTGCGCATGCGTCGGGCGTTGGCCTTGGCGGATCGCCCCTCGTCCAGCAGCGCAGAACTTCGGCGGCGCTTGAGCAGTTATGCCGATGCCTTCGATATTCGCACCCAACTGTCAGAGATTGAAGACTGGTTGCTCGACTTGGAAGAACTTGAGGCCCGCGCAGTGCTTGATGCACTGCAAACCCTTTTGTCAACCGGCCGGCAAGGCGAGGCGGTTCAACTCAGTCTGAACCATAAAACGCGCCAAGTCAGCGCCCAACGCGCTGATGGTTGGATGGTCGCACCCCGACAACTCGGCGGTAGCGAACGACAACTCCTGACCTTGGGCGGTGACATGATCCGCCGCATCTTGCGACTCAACCGTCATGTTGGCGTGGAACAAGCCTTGGCACAAACGGCAGGGGTGGTGCTGATTGATGATCTGGAAGCTCAACTGCATCCCCAGATCCAGCGCCATCTGATCGAAACCCTGCGCACGCTGTTCCCGAAGCTGCAATTTGTAGCCACCACCAACTCACCCTTCTTGGTCCAAAGCCTGCGTGGTGGCCATGAACTGTTGATGATGCGGGGTCAACCGACCGCTGAGTTAGCCCATCAATCGCTCGAAACCATTGCTTCTGGGCTGATGGAGGTGGCTGACGACGCCCACACCAGCAGTCGTTATCAGGTCATGCAACGCACAGCTCGCGACTATCTGCAAACCTTGCACCTTGCCAGCGACCCGCAGCAACGTGATCAAAAGCTGCAACCTTTTGCTGACAACCCCGCGTTTCAGGCCTTCTTGGACATGCAACGGGCGGCCCGATTGAGGGAATGAACCATGAGACCCGTTCGACGAGGCCCCTCGCCGCAAAGCGCTGATTTCGTTCCCTATGCAAGCGCACTGGCGCCACTGGTGGGGCGCATCGGTCTGTATTGCAGCTACTGCGAGCGACTGATCCCAACCAATCTGGCCATTGAGCACATCCAAGCCAAGAGCCTCCCCAAGTACGCTGCTTTGGAAGGCCGCTGGCATAACTTCTTGCTGGGCTGCGTCAATTGCAACTCGACCAAGGGGGATAAGGAAGTGATCCTCAGTCAGTACCTGCTACCTGATCGGGATAACACCGCGCTCGCCTATGAATACCTGCCCGATGGCACGGTTCAGGTGGCTCGCGGTTTAACGGCGGTGCGCAGCCGCAAAGCTGAAGCCACGCTCGCCTTGGTCGGCCTCGATAAGGCCAGTGCCCAGGCGGCAAGCACCGCCAATGAGGTTCAAGTCGCCCTGGATCGTTGTGCCCAACGCCAGCAAGCGTGGTTTGAGGCCAACGTCGCGCATGACGAGCTGCAAGCCCAACCGGATAACGACTTGCTGCGCCGCATGATCGTGCGTCTTGCGCAAGCCCGGGGCTTCTTCAGCGTGTGGATGACGGTTTTCGCGGCCGACAGGGATATGCGACTGCGGCTGGTACAGGCTTTCCCCGGCACGTTGGAAAGCGGCTGCTTCGATCCTGTGAGCACCGCCCCCGTCAAACCCGCGCCCAATCCCGACAAACTGATCAGCGGCAAGAAGATCTGAGACCCCGCGTGCCGCGTCGAGCCACACCGTCTCAGGGGCTCAGCTCTCGGGCCACACGGAACCCCTGCGACAGGCTTCGGCCATCGGAGAGGTACCCATAACGGTAGGTCGAGCGCACCACACGGGCGGTGTCATTCCAGCCCCCACCGCGCACGGTGCGCCGGTTGCCACCCCGGCAATCGGTATCCCAAGCCGCTCCGGTGGTGGGCGCTCCTTGGTAGTTGGGATGCCAGCAGTCTTGAACCCATTCCCAAACACTGCCGTGGATGTCATACAAACCAAAGGCATTGGGCTTCTTTTCACCCACAGGGTGTGATTGGTTACCGCTGTTGCCGCTGTACCAAGCGTAATCGTTCAACCCCTTCTCATCGTTGCCAAAGGAGTAGTTGGTGGTGGTTCCGGCGCGTGCGCCGTATTCCCACTCGGCTTCGGTCGGTAGTCGGTAAACATGTCCCGTTTTCTGACTCAGCCACTTGAGATACCGCTGAACGTCTTCCCAACTGACATTGATCACGGGACGTGTCTCACGCCCCCAACCCTCGTCAGAAGGCCAGTGGGAGCAATCCTTGTCTTGGAAACAAGCTTCCCACTCTTGGAAGGTCACTTCAAAGCGCCCCAAAGCCACCTTGCGCACAGTGACCTCATGCGCTGGACGCTCATCGTCATAGGCCCCCATACCCGGAGCCGAAGAGCCCATCGAGAAATGTCCTGCTGGCAACACCACCATCAAGGGGCATGCCGGGGCCTCGCAATCGCGGAAAGACTGGCCTGGTGTGAGCGGGGGTAAAGCGTCGGCAGACTTGGCCGATGCAGCCGGCACCGACGTCAGGACCACCGCAGACTCGGCAGCTTTCACCACCTCCGCCGCTTGAGCGGTGGGTGACGGTTCAGAACGAATCAAGCGATGGAGCAACGCCCAACCCAACCACGCCAAGCCCAGCAGCAAGACAAACGCCCCCAACCCCAAGCCAAATCGAACAAGGATGGTGCGGCGCTTTTGCAATTGCTTCATCCGACGCCGATCACGCCGGTCCGCTGAAGACACGGTTGGGGGGCGCACAGAAGCCATCGCTTGCGGCACCACGGTGGGTTGCGGCGGAGTCTCGGGGGGTGCCACCGGGGGCACTCCAACAGGCGCCACCGTCACGGGTGGGGGAGGAGGAGGCGGCGGCGGCGGGGCGAACAAATGCGCCAACTCCGGCAACTCCTCCGGCTCCGGTAAACCGCGCAGGGTGTTGGGTGACCGTGAAGTTGGGGCCACCGGCGCAGGCGTCACAACGGGGGGCGGTGCCGCAGGGGCGGGCGGCGGTGAAAAGGTGGATTGGGCTTCACTCTTGGCATGGGCCGACACCGAAGACGCCACCACCGACCCAAACGAGGACTCCAGCGTGCGCCGGATCATGCTGACGAGCATGCCCATATCGGCGTCCAGTCGCTGGGGATGCAAGCTCATCGCTGGTCGGCGCACCAACGCTTGGAACTCGGTGGGCAGTTCGTGGGAGCGTGGCATCGTGGTGCCATCCAACAGCACCGGCACCAGCCGCAAGCCGCGCTCCAACGCACGCTTCAACGTCACGTGTACCGGATCTTGTGGATCCTGAATCAAGAGACGGCCATCCACATCTGCCGCACTCAACCACTGGGGGCCGATCATCACCAAGACCATCTGGCAAGATTCCAGCGATCCGCCGGCCTCCACCCAGTCCACGGCAATATCTTTTTGGACCCGGGCTCGAACTTGGGAGAGCAACCAGTCTGGCTGGTCTTGGGGTCGATAACTGACAAAAATGGCTGGCATGAGCGATATCGGGCGTCAAGGCGACGAAGACTTCCCCGAGCCGGTCTTCGGGTTGATCTGAGTCAGCGCTTGGTTGTGACGCTCGATTTCCTCGTTGCACACCGCCAAGGCCTGAACCAAATCTGCGTGCTGCAAAGCGCAACGTTGTAGGTTCTGCCGATCTGTCTGCGATTGACGCAACAAATCCTCATAGGTGCTGCCATCGGGCATCAACCCGGGTCGCTCACAGCCTTGCAACAGATTCGCCGCCGGCTCACAGCGAAGGGCCGGCGTCACCACAGGCACATAGTGCGTGCAACCACTGACCAACACCGCTGCGCAAATCAGCATCCTTTTCATCATGGGCACTCTCCAAGGTCAAGGTTGCGCGCTGCGATTGAGAACGGCCAAAGCCTCGGGAGGAACAGGCATGGTCAGGCAAGTCTGTCCAGCCTGTGCCTTTTGCAGTTTTTCCCGTAAGGCCATCAGCTCAGCCTCTCTTGCGGCCGCACTGGCACGGTCCTCGGCACTGGCTGCACCATTCCCCTGTCGATCACGCACCCGCTCCAACTCTTGATTGGTTTGGCGAAGTTGCTTGCTCAATTCGGTTTGGCGAACATCAGCGTGCTTCAGACTCTGATCCAGCGCCTGACGATCTGTTTGTGCCTGCTGATTCAACTCGGTCACCTTGACCTCATGGGCTGCGGCTTGCTCGCTCATGCGCTGTTCCAACGCCTTGCTCGCACGCTGGTGTTCTTGCTGCGCCACATCGGCCACACGGGCAATTTCAGCCAATTCGGCTTTGAGCCGAGCCACTTCAGCACCGCCCCAGCGGTAGCCCAACCAGCCTGCGCCCAGCAACACCACCAAGGCCATCACGCCACGAATGAGATTCACGTTTTTCTCCAAAACAACCCTAGGCCGCGCCGCGCATATTAGGTCAGAACCCCCTTACGACTGAACAGCCGCGCTGTATCGGAATGACCGAAGCGGTAACTGGTTGACAAATCGCGCCTTAAAATCGGCGCCCCCAGTCCTCCAAGGCCGCCTCCAGCGGTCCGCACCATGGCGCTCAAAGCCACTATCCATAAAGCCCACGTGCAAATTGCCGACATGGACCGGGGCATTTACGCCGCGCATGCCCTCACCTTAGCGCGTCACCCGTCCGAAACCGACGAGCGCATGCTGCTGCGGGTGCTGGCTTTCGCCTTGCACGTGCCCGCCGACGATCATCACGGCACGCTCGACTTTGGCGTGGGACTCTCGGACCCGGACGCCCCTGATGTTTTTCAACGGGATCTGACCGGCGAGATCTTGCATTGGATCGAGCTGGGCCAGCCCGATGAGCGCCGTCTCCAAAAAGCCAGCTCGCGCTCTGAGCAAGTCAGCGTCTACAGCTACGCCGCCAGCACCCCGATCTGGTGGGCCGGGATCGTGAACAAACTCGATCGCATGGACAAAGTGGCGGTCTGGCAGATCCCGGCGGAATCGAGCGCCGAGTTGGCCAAGTTGGTCGAGCGCAGCATGCAGTGGCAGGTCACCATTCAAGATGGCACCGTCTGGATCACGGACGGACCACGCACGGTCGAGATCACACCCATCCTGCTCAAAGACCGCCGCACCAAGTACGCTTGATCCACCTCTGAGCCCAACCACCATGAGACTGCTGCACACCATGCTGCGCGTCGGCAACCTGCCGCGCGCTATCGACTTCTATACCCAAGTGCTGGGCATGACGCTGCTGCGCACCACGCACCGGCCCGAGCAAGGCTACGACTTGGCTTTTCTGGGTTACGGTAGCAACCCCGAACACGCCGAGCTGGAGCTGACCTACAACCACGGGGTGGATGGCTACGAGCTGGGCACGGCTTACGGCCACATCGCCATTGGGGTGGCCGACGTCGCCGCCACCTGCGCAGCGGTGCGAACCCGGGCGGCTGAACTCGGTGGCACCATCAGCCGGGAACCCGGCCCGGTCAAAGGGGGCAACACCATGATCGCCTTCATCACCGACCCAGACGGCTACAAGATCGAGTTGATCGAAAGAAGCACCGAGCAGCCATGAGCCACCCGCTCACCCCGCGCGTCATCGCCTTTTTGAGCCTGCCGCCCCTGCTGTGGGCCGGCAACGCCGTGGTGGGACGCATGGCGGTGGGCAGCGTGCCGCCGTTGATGCTCAACGCCCTGCGCTGGCTGTTCGTGCTGCTGATTCTGGCCGTGCTGGGCCGACGTGCCATCCAGCAGCGGTCGCAGTGGCTTGCGTTGCTGCGCCGTTGGCGCTACTTGGCCCCTTTGGGTCTGTTCGGTGTCGGGGCCTACAACGCCTTGCAATATCTGGCCCTGACCACCTCCACCCCGATCAACGTCACCTTGATCGCTGCCAGCATGCCGATCTGGATGCTGGTGGTGGGGGCGCTGGGCTATGGCGTGCGTCCGCGCCGACTGCAAATGCTCGGTGCCCTGCTCTCGCTGGCCGGCGTGGCGGTGGTGCTGGGTCGGGGCGATCTGGACGTGCTGCGACAAGTTCACATCCAGCAGGGTGATCTCTGGATGCTGCTGGCGGCGGCCAGCTGGTCGATCTACAGCTGGATGCTGGTGCGGCCACCCGCTTCGATGCAAGGCGCGGCGCGGCCCCAAATCACCGCACCTGATCATGCAAGCCGCCCGTGGAGCTGGTCCGAGTGGCTTTTGGTGCAAACCCTTTTTGGTCTCGTCTGGGCGGGTAGCGCCGCGGGGTTGGAGCAGCTCATCAGCCCGCGTGACATCGCCTGGAGCAGCCAAGTGCTGATCGCCCTCGCCTACATCGTCATCGGCCCATCGATCATTGCCTACTGGTTCTGGGGTCGGGGCGTGGCCTTGGCCGGACCCACGGTGGCCGGGTTCTTCAGCAACCTCACGCCCTTGTTCGCCGCCCTGCTCTCGACCACGCTGTTGGGTGAGGCACCGCAGTGGTATCACGGCGTGGCCTTCTTCTTGATCGTGGCCGGTATCGTGGTGTCTGCCGCGCAACCGGCCTCGGGATCAACCCACCGCTAACGATTCGTTCACCACAGCCCCCAAACGCTCCGCTACCATCGCGCCGAATCTTTTTCGGAGCCCGCCCCATGCGTTTGACCCGCTTCACACTGCCCCTGCTGTCCGTCACCTTTTTGACTGCGTTGACAGGTTGCGGCGGGAGTGGGGGGGGTGGCACACCACAAGCCACCACAGCGCCACTACTGAGTCTTGATAAAACGGCACTCAGTTTTGGTCCCACCATGCTGGGCAGCAGCAGTGCCGACCAAATCATTCAGGTCACTAACACCGGCAATGCGGACCTGCACATCAGCGCATTCACCGCCACGAATCCAGCGTTCGTTATCGGAGCCAACACCTGCGCATCCGCCATACCCCCCGCCGGAACATGTACGGTTGCCATGCATTACGTACCAACAGGGGTAGGCACAAATACTGCAACGCTGAGCTTGCCATCAGATGCAACGGGAGCTACAGCTCTGGTCTCGCTGAGCGGCACGGCCATCAACCCGGCACCCGTACTCAATGCCAACACAACAGCACTTAGCTTTGGCTATATCCCCATCAGCACCAGCAGTGCCGATAAAACGATCCAAATCAGCAATACAGGCCAACTAGCCCTGAACGTGGGGCTGGTAAGTAGCAGTGACCCAAGTTTTGCGATCACTGGCAACACATGCACCACGCCTATCGCGCCTACAGGCGTCTGCACCCTGACCGTTCGTTATAACCGGACAGCAACCAGCCCCCTCACCGCCACACTGAGTATCCCGTCGAATGACCCACAAACCCCGAACACCACGATTGGGCTCAACGCAGCGACCATCACCGGCATACAAGCAACCAGTGCGTTGAATTACTACCACTACGGTATGTTCATGGTGACTGGTCAAGGTTTATTGGGTTTGGGGTTAACGATTTCGGATAGCACCGGCAAATGCACCTCGCCCAGCGTGCAAACCGGCACGACGCCCACAGACACCAACGTGTCATTCCAATGCGCCGTGCTGGGCAGCGGGTCTATCACCTTGAACGTGAAGGATGCCACCGGAACGGTCCTCACCACCCAAGCCTTCACCATCCCCGAGCCCAAAGTCCGCATCGCCACCAGCAAGGGCAACATCGACCTTCAGTTGAACCCGACAGCCGCGCCGATCACGGTGCAGAACTTCTTTGGCTACGTCTACGGCACCGCTGCGAGCCCCAATTTCTACGCCAACACCATCTTTCACCGTGTGATCTCGAACTTCATGATCCAAGGCGGTGGGTTCACCACCGGGGTCACTGGCCCCGTGCAAAAAGCACCCCTGTTCAACCCGATCACGCTCGAATCCAACAACGGTTTGAAGAACCTGCGCGGCACGATTGCGATGGCGCGCACCAACGTGGCCAACTCAGCGACCTCGCAGTTCTTCATCAATCACATCAACAACACCAGCTTGGACTACACCTCGGCCGTGACCACGCCCAACGGCTACGCCGTCTTCGGCACCATCTTGGCGGGTGACACCGCGAGCTTTGCAACGCTGGATGCCATCGCGGCCGTGGCAACCCAAACGACGGCCAACGGCTACGCCAACGTTCCCGTCACCGACGTGACGATCACCTCGGTGACGCAGACCCAGTAAGCCGGCGTTCTCCGTTCAGCGGCGTTGCAGGTGCAGCGCCAGCTCGAAGCGGCCGCCCTTGTGATCGACACGCGTGTAGGGCGGCGCAGGCCAGTGCCAATGGCTGGCGGGCAACAAGGCGCGCAGCATGTGGACATCCAAGTGATAGGGCGGACCTTCGATGAAGCCCTCGGCAGCGTTGTCGCGCAACGCTTGCATGGCCATCAGGCACAGGCTGCCGCCCGGGCGAATCCAGCGGTGCAGTTGCGCGGCCCAATCCGACCAGCGGTCTGGATGCAACGCGCACCAGCAAGTTTGGTCATAGACCGCGTCCAGAGGCGCCGGCGGCTGCCATTGCAAGACATCGGCGCAGAACAACTCAGCCGCTGCGGCTTGGGCGGCACTGGAGCCAGCGCCCAGCAGCCGCGCACGGCTCAGGTCCACAGCACCTTGGGCGTAATCAATCCCGACCACATCACAGCCCGCTTGGGCCAGCGCCAGCACCTCATGACCGCTGCCACAGCCGGGCACCGCCACACGCTGAGCCGGTCGAAGCACACCCTCATCCAGCCAGCGCTGCACTTGGGGGCTGACTTGGCCCCGGTCCCAAGGCAGATCACCGCTGTCAAAGCGACTTTGCCAAAACGCCCGGGTCGGGCCAGCGACTTTCTCCATCTCACGCATGACATCCTCTTTCTGATCAACGGTCTTCAACGACTGCGGGCCAAAAGACCCACGCCAAGCAACACCAACAGCGTGCCCGCAGCGATCCAAAGCGTGAAGGGTTCATCCAAGATGAACACGCCCATCAACAAGGTCGCCAGCGGCCCGACCATGCCGGTTTGAGCGGTCATGGAGGCGCCAATGCGCTCAATGGCCATCATGACCATCACCACGGGCAACAAGGTGCAAAGCAGCGCGTTGAGCAGGGACAGGCCGATCACGGCACTGGGCACCAAGGCTGCGGACAGCGGTCGCAGCCACAAAAATTGAAGCACGCACAGCATGCAGGCCACGCTGGTTGCCAACCCGGTCAACCGCAAGGCCCCAAGGCGCTGCACCACATGGCCGCTGCCGGCCAGATAGATGGCGTAGCTGATGGCACTGGCAAACACCAAGCCCGCACCCAAGGCCACATCGTGAAGTCCTGAGTTGCCGCCCGCTCCGCTTTGCGCAGGCTGAAAGCCATGACGCCAGAGTTCATGGCCAAAAACCACCAACACCCCGGCATAACTGACCGCAAAAGCCAGCCACTGACGCGGCTTCACTTTGTGCCCGAGGAAGAACACCCCGATGAAAAGCACCAAGGTTGGATTGAGATAAAGGATCAAGCGCTCGAAGCTAGCGTTGATATAGGCCAGCCCGGCAAAGTCGAGAAAACTCGCCAAGTAGTAACCCGTGAACCCCAAACCCGCCACCACCCACACATCGTGGCGTGTCAAACCGGGCTTGCCCCGCCCCGACCACCAAGCCAGCCCCAGAAAGAACGGCAGGCCAAAGAGCATGCGATACATCAGGAGCGTGACGGCATCCACCCCGTAGCGATACGCCAGCTTGACGATGATGGCTTTGCCGGAGAAGGCGGCGGCCCCCAAAACCGCCAGCCCCAGCCCGAGGGCCAAGGAGCGGTCATCAAGGCTTGCCGCCGACGCAGCAGCATCGGGCGGTTTTTCGGCCGAGCTCAGAGTTTTTGTGCCTGCATAAAGTCGTCGAATCCGGCTTCAGCGAAGCGGAACCACAGGTTTTGGTCAGCGCGGAACTTGGTGTAATCCTCGTAAACCTTCTTCCAGCGCGGGTTCTTGGCCGACAGTTCGCTGTAAAGCGCCATGGATTCTTTGAAAGCCGTCTCCATCACGTCTTTCGGAAAACGGAACAATTTCGTCCCCCCCGCGACCAGCTGCTTGAGCGCCGCAGGATTGCGCGCATCGTACTTGGCTTGCATATCGACGTGCGCCAGTGCGGCGGCGCATTCAACGATGGCCTTGTATTCGACGGACAGCCCGTCATAGGCTTTTTGGTTGAGGAAGAAATCGAGCTGCGGCCCGCCTTCCCACCATCCCGGATAGGCGTAATTCGGCGCCACCTTGTGGAAACCGAGTTTCTGATCGTCGTAGGGGCCGACCCACTCGGCAGCGTCGATGGTGCCTTTTTCGAGCGCTTGATAAATCTCGCCACCAGGAATGTTCTGCGGCACGCCGCCCATGCGCTCAATCACCTTGCCAGCAAAGCCACCGACCCGGAATTTCAAGCCCTTGACATCGGCCAGCCCGGTGATCGGCTTGCGATACCAGCCGCCCATTTGCGCCCCCGTGTTGCCACCGGGAAAGCTGATGATGTTGTAGTTCCGATAGAACTCACGCATCAGCTTCAGGCCGTTGCCCTCCACCATCCAAGCCGTCATCTGCCGGCTGTTCAGGCCAAAGGGAATCGCGCAGCCGATGGCGAAGGTTTCATCCTTGCCGAAGAAGTAGTACGGCGCGGTGTGAGCCATCTCCACCGTGCCGTTCTGCACCCCATCGACCACGCCGAAGGCAGGCATCAACTCGCCCCCGGCATGCACCGAGATCTGGAACTTACCGCCCGAAAGCTCGCCCACTTTTTTGCTGAAAACCTCAGCCGCCCCAAAGATCGTGTCGAGCGATTTGGGAAAGCTGGAGGCCAAGCGCCAACGCAGCACCGCTTGGGCGTTGACCACCGCAGGGGCTATGCCCGCAGCCAACACCCCCGCAAGTCCGGCGTGACGAACAAATGAGCGACGTTCCATGATCGGTTTCCTCGCTCAGCGTCAGAGTTTTTGGGCTTGCATGAAGTCGTCAAAACCAGCTTCAGCAAAGCGGAACCACAGGTTCTGCTCGGCACGGAACTTGGCGTAGTCCTCGTAGACTTTTTTCCAACGCGGGTTCTTGGCCGACAACTCGCTGTAGAGCGCTTGTGACTCCTTGAAGGCGGCCTCCATCACGTCCTTGGGCAAGCGGAACAGCTTGGTGCCCCCCGCCACCAACTGCTTGAGCGCGGGCGGATTCTTGGCGTCGTACTTGGCCTGCATGTCCACATGGGCAAAGGCTGAGGCCGCTTCCACAATGGCTTTGTACTCGGCTGAAAGTCCGGCGTAGGCCTTTTGATTGATGAACAAGTCGATCTGCGGCCCACCTTCCCACCAAGCGGGGTACGCGTAGTGCGGCGCGACCTTGTTGAAGCCGAGCTTTTGATCGTCGTAAGGCCCAATCCACTCCGCCGCATCAATCGTGCCTTTTTCAAGAGCTTGATAGATCTCGCCGCCGGGGATGTTCTGCGGCACGCCACCGATGCGCTCCAACACCTTGCCCGAGAAGCCGCCGATGCGCATCTTCAAACCCTTCACATCGGCCAACGACTGGATCGGCTTGCGATACCAGCCGGCCATCTGCGCGCCGGTGTTGCCGCAAGGGAAGCTCATGATGTTGTAGCCGGCGTAGAACTCGCGCATCAGCTTCAGCCCATTGCCTTCCATCATCCAAGCCGTCATCTGGCGGCTGTTCAGGCCGAAGGGAATGGCCCCTCCGATCGCAAAGGTCTCGTCCTTGCCAAAGAAGTAGTACGGCACGGTGTGCGCGGCCTCGACGGTACCGTTTTGCACCCCATCCACCACCCCAAACGCGGGCATCAGCTCGCCAGCAGCGTGCACCGAAATCTGGAACTTGCCGCCCGACATCTCGCTGACCTTCTTGGCAAACACTTCCGCGCCGCCATAGATGGTGTCAAGGGACTTCGGGAAGCTCGACGCCAAGCGCCAACGCAAGGCCGCTTGGGCGCTAACCACCGCAGGGGCTGCACCAGCAGCCAAAACACCAGCTAGGCCGGCATGACGGACGAATGAACGACGTTGCATGAAAACTCCTGTTCGTAGGCGGTGCATTCTAGGAACCCCCCGGTGATCTGACCGACCGGGGTTTACCCGTGATAGGGATCAGTGACCGGCCACCTTCATGCGATCGATCAAGATCGAACCCACGGTCTTGCTACCCATGGTGTAGGCGTCGCTGCCCAGCGCCACGATGCCTTGGAACATCTCGCGCAAGTTGCCAGCGATGGTGATTTCATGCACCGGGTAGGCGATGCGACCGTTTTCAACCCAAAAGCCCGACGCGCCGCGCGAGTAATCGCCCGTGACGTAGTTGACCCCTTGGCCGAGCAGTTCGACCACAAAAAGGCCGCGATCGAGCTTGCGCAGCATGGCGTCCAGATCATCCCCTGCTTGCGTCAGACGACTGGTCATGCATAGGTTTTGTGAGCCGCCCGCGTGGCCGGTGGTGCGCATGCCCAGCTTGCGCGCCGAATAGCTCGATAAAAAGTAGCCTTGCACCACACCCGCGTCCAAGACGCGCCGTGGGCAAGTGATCACGCCTTCATCGTCAAACGGTGCGCTGCCCTTGGCTTTGAGGATGAAGGGGTCTTCATCGATGTCGAGATGCGCAGCCAACACCTGCTGGCCCAAGCTCTGATTCAAGAAGGTGGTGCGCCGATACAGCGCGCCGCCGCTGGTGGCTTGCACATAAGCGCCCAACAACCCGGCAGCCAGCGGTGACTCGAACAACACCGGCACCTCGCACGTCTTGATCTTGCGCGCCTTCAGGTGCGAGAGCGCCCGCTCAGCCGCATAGCGCCCGACCCGTTCTGGATCGGCCAAATCCTGAGCCGCGCGCATCGAGCTGTACCAGCCATCGCGCTGCATGCCGTTGCCTTTACCCGCAATGGCCGAGACCGAAATCGAGTGCCTGGAGCTGGCGTATCCGCCCCGAAAACCCCGGCTGGTGCCACTCCAGAAATGCGATTGCTGGGCCGACACCGCCGCCCCTTCGGAGTTGGTGATGCGTCGATCGGTCGCCATGGCCGCTTGTTCGCAGCGCAGCGCCAAGGCAGCAGCGCCTTCGGCGTCGATCGACCAAGGGTGGAAAAGGTCCAGATCACGCTCAGCGGCAGCGCCCAAGGCCAGATCTTCGGCATTCGCCAAGCCCGCAGCATCGTCTTCGGCGGTGTAGCGCGCAATGTCATAGGCGGCTTGCACGGTCTGGCGCAAAGCGGCGGCTGAAAAGTCAGACGTGCTGGCGTTACCCCGCCGCTGCCCGACGTACACCGAAACGCCGACCGACTTATCGCGATTGCGCTCGACGTTCTCAAGTTGGTCCATGCGGACCGACACACTCAAGCCCGCGCCTTCGGACACTTCCACGGCCGCATCGCTGGCCCCCAGATCACGGGCGACCCCCAAGGCGTCTTCGACCAGCTGCTGAAATTGCGCCCGGGTGTAGGCAAAACCTTGATGCGGGTCTTGGTGAGAAGGGACGTCAGTTCGGGTCATGGGTGAGGAGCACTCAGATAGGGGAGGAAGAGCGGACTATCATAGCTGCCGAAATCTTCAGTTCCCCATGCGCCCTCACGCTCTTCATACCGACACACGCCCTGATATGGCCGCTGATGACCTCGCTCTGGACACTTCAGACGACCGCCCCAGCAAGACCCAACTCAAGAAAACCATGCAAGATCTGCAAGATCTGGGCAAGGCCTTGATGGAACTCAGCATCCCCCGACTGGAGGCTCTGGACCTGCCCGACCCTTTGTTCCGGGCGCTGCGCGATATGCGCACCGTCCGCAGTCACGAAGGTCGGCGGCGCCACCTGCAACTGATCGGCAAGCTCATGCGGCAAGTCGATCCAGAGCCCTTGCGTGAAGCCGTGGCTCAGCAACGCTTGCCCGGTGCCCGCGAAACGCTGACCCTGCATGAGGCCGAAGCTTGGCGAGATCGACTCATCAACGAAGCGGATGCACTCACTGACTGGCTGGCGGCGCATCCGCAGACGGACGCTCAGGTGCTGCGCACCTTGATTCGCAACGCGCGCAAAGAGGCGCAGCAAACCCCGGATCGCAAGGGTCGGGCTTACCGCGAGATCTTTCAGATCGTCCGCGCAGCCCTGAACCCCACCACGGCCACGGTTGATGAGGACGAGCTGAACCATGAATGACCGCCTTGCTCCCTCGAAAATCCGTCTGGATCCTGTGCGGATCGGCTTGGTCTCCATCAGCGACCGCGCCAGCCAAGGCGTCTACGAGGACCAAGGGCTGCCGGCGTTGCAAGACTGGCTGACCAAGGCCGTGCGCAATCCGATCATCTGGGTGGCACGGTTGATCCCTGACGAACAGGCCCGCATCAGCCAAACCCTGAGAGATTTGGTCGATAGCGAACGCTGCGATTTGGTCCTGACCACCGGCGGTACCGGCCCTGCCCCGCGCGATGTCACGCCTGAGGCCACCTTGGCCGTGGCCGACAAGGTGATGCCGGGTTTTGGCGAGCAAATGCGCGCCATCAGCCTGCGCTTTGTGCCCACAGCGATCCTGTCGCGCCAAGTTGCGGTGATTCGGGGCAAGGCCTTGCTCATCAACCTCCCCGGCCAACCCAAGGCCATCGCCGAAACGCTGGCCGGGTTGCCACAGGCCGTGCCGCCCGCACCCGGCATTTTCACGGCGGTGCCTTACTGCCTGGATCTGATCGGCGGTCCGTACCTCGAAACCGATGCAGACGTCTGCAAGGCCTTTCGCCCGAAGTCCGCCCAACGACCCAGCGGTGACGGTGACCGCGCTGCGGGGACTACTTCACCAGCTGGTTAAGCTTCTCGGCGTCAAACTGCTCAACGGTGTGCGCATCACCGGGCAGATGTTTGGGGGGCTGCCCCTTGATCTGTTCCAAGGCTTGCCACAGCAGCGCGATCTGATGCTCGTGGCCGGCGGCGTTATCGATCAGGCCGCGCAGGGCCTGCGCCACCGGGTCTTCTCCTTGAGAAACCCCGTAGGCCGAAAAGCCCATCTTGGCCGCTGCGGCCTCACGCTTGGCATCGTCTTGCGCCGCGATGATCCGGGCCGGATTACCCACCGCCGTGGCTCCAGCCGGAACAGGTTTGGTCACGACGGCCCCCGAGCCGATCCGTGCACCCGCGCCCACCGTAAAGCCCCCCAGCACACAGGCGTGGGCGCCGACGATCACCCCGTTTTCGAGCGTCGGATGACGTTTGGCGCCCTTGATCAGCGAGGTGCCGCCCAAGGTCACGCCTTGGTAGATGGTGCAGTCGTCACCGATCTCGGCCATCTCACCGATCACCACCCCCATACCGTGGTCGATAAACACACGCCGGCCGAAAGTGGCCCCAGGGTGAATTTCGATGCCGGTGAGAAAACGCCCCCCGTGCGAGATAAAGCGGCCCAACCACTTGAAGCCTCGCACCCAGCAAGCATGGGCCCAACGCTGAATCCACAAGGCATGCAAGCCTGGATAACAGGTCAAAACCTCGAAACGCGAGCGCGCGGCGGGATCACGCTCAAGAATGCAGGCGATGTCTTCGCGTAAACGACTGAACATGGATAGATAAGCTCATGAAGACAACGCGAGACCGGGCCTCGCGTTGCACGCAATGCTGCGTTCTTTGTTCAGTTTTTCTTGTAGATCAGCTTCTTGCTGCCACTGTCACAGGTCCCCACCACCTTGTTCTCCGGCTTGTTCTGGGTGGTGTCATCGACGGCGACCGCCTCAAGGCTGTAGCCCTTGACGCCTTGGGCCTCCAGCTTGGCAGCCAACTCTTTCTTGAGGTCTTCGCACGGTTTAGGGGCTGCGTGTGCGGGCACAGCGGCCAGGCACAACGTTGACGATGCGATCAGGACCGACAGGGCCTGCTTATGCAAGGACAAGGGCAGTTTCATCAGACGCACTCCTTTAACGGCTATCCCGCCTCCAACCTGCGCACGATTGCGCAGATCACGGGAACGCACAGTCTACGAGAGCTTGCGATGCCCGTCAGTCCGCCGCAACACAGTCCACCACCCAACGCTCACTGCGAGCCGCTTTGATGAGCGGAGCCACCCGCAGATGCTCGGGGTGATGGTGATAAGCCGTCAAGGCCGCTTCATCGTCGAATTCAGAGTACAGCACCAGATCGGCCGAATCGGCTTCGCGGCTGATGTCGATGCCGACTTCGATGCAACGCAGGCCCGGAATGCGCCCCGCCAGGCCTTCAAGGGCTTGCTTGATGCCTTGTGAGACGTGAAGGCGCTCAGCCGCCAACTCGGGCTTGAGGCGCCAGAAAACAATGTGTCGAATCATGGGCGAGCGTGGATGGCAGCGTGCAAGGCCACGAAGGCCTGCGTCAGTTTGTGGCGGGCATCAAGGTGAATCATGGGCAAGGCGCGTTCGTGGGACTCGCGGATTTTGACCGAGGCCGGCAGCGAGGGCTGTAACACCGGGTGGCCTTCGTCGATCAGTGCCTGCACCATTTGCTGCGGCAAGGTCGCACGCGGCTGGAATTGGTTGACGATGATGCCGCCCACGCGCAACTGCGGGTTGTGATCGGCCTGCATTTCTTGCACGTTGTCGAGCAAGGTATAGAGCGCCCGGCGTGAGAAGCTGTCGCAATCAAAGGGAATCAGGCAACTTTGAGCGGCGATCAGCGCAGATCGCGTATAAAAATTCAGCGCAGGCGGTGTATCGATCCAGACCGCGTCGTAGTCCTCACTCAGTTCATCCAAGGCTTCGCGCAGCTTGAAGATTTTGTAGCGTGATTCCAACTTGGCTTGCATCTCTTCGAGCACCGGATGCGAAGCCATGACATCCAAGTTCTCAAACGGACTGGTGGTGATGAACTCTGACGTCGCTTTGGGGCGAATGCTGAAACGCAGCGACTGCTCAAACAGACCTGCCACCCCGCTCATCTCGCTCCCTGTGGCTTGGGTCGCCGCGTCTTGGGCGACTGCCCCCAACAAATAGTGGCTCGAATTGCCCTGCGGATCGAGATCGATCACCAGCGTGCGCAGACCTTGGTGGGCGCTGAGGGCGGCCAGATTGCATGTGATGGTGGATTTGCCCACCCCACCTTTTTGATTGAAGACAACACGACGCATACCAAGCCCTTCTGATGACGATGCTTGACATTGTCCCTCGATTTGCTGCAATGCAGCATCAAGCTGTCGTGTTCTCACCACCCCAACGTCCACGCAAACTGGGACGCGGCCAGCGCGGTGCCACCAAAGCGGCCTCAGATCGCCCTCGGCGCAGGGCGTCCTGATACGCCTGCACCGCCGCTTCGGGGTCGGATGCAGCGGTGATGCCGCTCAAGACCGCCAAACCATCCACCCCGGTGCGGGCAGCCGCTTCAAGGCGCTCAGGCGTGAAGCCGCCAATGCCCACCACCGGCAGCGTCGGCAGCATCTGCCGCCACCAGCCGAGGTTATGGACACCTTGAGGCTGCCAAGGCATGTCTTTGGTGGTGGTGGCGTGCACTGGGCCGCAAGCGATGTAGCTCGGTCGCAGCGCCCAAGCCCGGGCCAACTCCCACAGGCTGTGGGTTGAAAGCCCCAGACGCAGACCGGCATGGCGAATCGCCGCCACATCGACCTGATCCAGATCTTCTTGGCCCACGTGGACACCGTAGGCCCCGGCCTCGATGGCCAGCGCCCAGTGATCGTTGACGTAGAACTTCAAATCAAAGCGCTTTTGCAAGGCCACACAGCGCGCGATCTCCACCCGCAAATCCACACCGCGCGCCAAGGCGACGTCGGGCTTGAGGCGCAACTGCACGGTGCGCACACCCGCCCGGGCAAGGCGCTCGACCCACGCAGCGCTATCGACCACGGCGTACAGATCCAAGCCGCGCTCCGGCGCAAAGGCCTCGGGCGGAGCCAGCATCGGGAGTGCATGACGCAGCTCATCGGGTCGAAAGCCCGGCAAGTTCTCGGGGCGCGCCGCAAAGCCGATGTGCGGTGACACCGGTCCAGCCCCGCTGCCTGCGGCGTAGCCATGCCTCAAGGCGTCGGTCACCATCATCTTGGCCAAGACCGTCGCGTCAGCGACCGCAAAACCGTGCGCCAGCGCTGAAGCCAAGGTCGAGGCAAAGACGCAGCCGGTGCCGTGGTTGTGCGGCGCAAGCAGCCGTGGCGCAAAGAGCCACCCGCTGGCTTCGGCGCTGTGCAGCCAATCGCACGCCCACTCTGCATCCGCCCCCAAACCCGTGCCGTCCCCGCCGGTGATCACCACGCTGCTCGGGCCCAACGCGGCCAAATCCTGCGCCAAATCCTGGGCCAAACACTGCGCCATCTCGGGCAAAGGCGATGACCGCCCCAGCAACCACGCCGCTTCGGCGCGATTGGGCGTGATCACCGTGGCCAAAGGCAGCAGCTCGCTGAGCAAGGCTTGGCGCAGGCTCTCTCCTGCCATCGAAGCGCCGGTGCTGGCACGCCAGACCGGGTCGAGCACCAACGCCACGGGTTGATCGGGCACTTGCGCGCGCAAGCGGCGCACCCAGCCGGCCAAGACTTGGACCGCCTCGGCCGAGCCGAGCAAGCCAGTCTTGATCACCCGTGGGCGCAGATCCTCGGCCAGCGCCGCCAGCTGCGCGTCCAGCATCGAAGCACTGACCGCCTCGACGCGCTGCACCGCGCGCGAGTTCTGCGCCGTCAGCGTGGCCACCACCGTGCAGCCATGCACCCCGCAAGCGTCAAACGCGCGCAGATCGGCTTGCAGCCCGGCACCCGCACCGCTGTCGTTGCCCGCAACACTCCAAACCACCGGCCGCACCGTGCTCATCCAAGGACTCACAAGATGAACGGTCGGGCATCGACCGGGGTGCTGGCCACGGCCATGTCCTGCGGGGCGATCATCCCGGCTTCAAAACCGAGCCGACCGGCTTCGATGGCCAGCTTGAAGGCCCGTGCCATGGCGATGGGATCGTGCGCCTGCGCCACCGCTGAATTGAGCAGCACGGCGTCGTAACCCATCTCCAGCGCCTGCGCGGCGTGCGAAGGCTGACCGATGCCCGCGTCCACCACCAGCGGCACGCCGGGCAGGCGCGCGCGCAAGGTGCGCAGCGCAAACGGGTTGATCAGCCCTTGGCCTGAGCCAATCGGCGCACCCCACGGCATCAGGATTTGGCAGCCCACGTCCAGCAAGCGCCGGCAGGTGACAAGGTCATCGGTGCAGTACGGAAAAACGTCAAAACCGTCGCGTACCAACGCTTCAGCCGCCACCACCAGCTCAAACGGATCGGGCTGCAAGGTGTGCTCGTCGCCCACCACTTCGAGCTTGATCCAGGTCGTGCCGAGCAGCTCGCGGGCCATCTGTGCCAAGGTCACGGCCTCTCTGGCGCTGCGGCAACCGGCGGTGTTGGGCAACAAGCGCGCGCCGCTGGCGCGGATCACCTCGATAAAACCGTTATCGACCGCCCCGCCCGCCAGTTGGCGACGCAAACCCATCGTCACCACTTCGGCCCCGGAAGCCTGGATGGCTTGTTGCAGCACCTGCGGACTGGGATAGCCCGCCGTACCGAGGAAAAAGCGGCTACCCAGCGTGGCACCGCCCACGGACCAAAACGTTGTCGGGGATGTCATGACCAAAACCCTTGTTCGAAATCGAAAAACGCGCCTCAGCCGCCGACGATGGGCTGAAAGCCCGTGACGCTGTCGCCGGGCGCAAGCTGCCGCTCAGCCCGGGCATGACGCGGCACAAAGGTGCCGTTGACCGCCGTGGCCACCGCCTGCGGGTCCAAGCCCGCTTGAGCCAGCAGCTCAGCCAGCGTGCCCCCCACCGGCAAGCGGTGAGCGTGGCCGTTCAGGGTCACCAACAAGGTCGAAGTTGCATCGTTCATAAGCTGAGCGCAGCCAAAGCCTGCTCCACCAACGCTGGGCCAATCAGCCAGCCGTGGCGGAACAAACCGTTGATACGGACCAAGCCGTCGCGCGTTTCACGCAACGGCAAGTTGTCGGGCAAGGCCGGGCGCAGATTGGCTTCCGACCAGATCACCCGCGCCTCGGAAAGCTCAGGGATCACGCTGTGCGCCGCCGCGAGCAGCTCAACCGTGGTGCGCAAGCTGACCACCGAGCGGTCTTCGCTCTCGATCTCGCTGGCACCGATGACGATGCGCTCGCCCGGACGCGGCACCATGTAGACCCGGTGGCGCGGATGCAGCAGCCGAAGGGGCCTTTGCAGCAGCACACCGGGCGCATGCAGCCAAAAGACCTCACCGCGCACGCCGCGCACCGGCAGATCGGGCCGCGCACCCGTGCCGCGCACGTCAAACACCCAATCAAAAGCCTCAGCGTCGATGCGACCGGGTTGCACGTCTTGGACGCTGCGGCCCCAGACGAAGTTCACCCCCAACTGCGCCGCACCGCGCGCCAAAGCCGCCAGCACCGCCACGGTGTGGATGTGGCCTTCGCCGTCGAGTTGCCACGCCAGCAAACTGCGCGCCAACGCGGGCTCGGTCTGCGCCAAAGCCGCCGCGTCGAGCGCGCGCGGCACGCGGTCGGGCACCTTGGCGGCGATCAGCGCCAGCAAGCGCTGAGCACTGCCCCGGTCGCCACCGTGCGCCACCAACAAGCTGCCGAGCTGGCTAAAAGCCGCTTCAATCGTGCTCAGTTCGGTATCGCCGGTGCGGCGACCCAGCGCCGCCAGCTCGGCCAAACGCGCCGGCCAAAGGGCCAACGTGCGCCAGCCCAAGCCCGCGACCGCCACGTTGGCGCACTCCAGCTCGGCCAGCGGGCTGAGCATGCCCGCCGCCGTGAAGCCTGCGGCCCGCGCCAGCGTGGTGTCCGCCGACCACCCCGGCCCGAGGGCCGGGTCGAACACCGTGACCGTGTGCCCGGCCGAGCCGAGTTGCCAAGCCAAGAGGCGTCCCAGCACGCCCGCACCGGCGATGCCGATCTTCATGCAGCGCTACCCGCATCCATCGCCACCGGCGTGATGGGCACATAGATCTGACCACCCACCGCACGGAACTCTTCGCTCTTAGCTTGCATGCCGGCCGTTTGTTCGGCTTGCTGGGCGGCGAAATCACGCACGTCTTGGGTGATCTTCATCGAGCAGAACTTGGGGCCGCACATCGAGCAGAAATGCGCCGTCTTGGCCGAGTCCTTGGGCAAGGTCTCGTCGTGGAAGCTCTTGGCGGTGTCCGGGTCCAAGCTCAGGCTGAACTGATCTTGCCAACGGAACTCAAAACGCGCCTTGCTCAAGGCGTCGTCGCGCGAACGCGCGCCCGGGTGGCCCTTGGCGATGTCGGCGGCGTGCGCAGCGATCTTGTAGGCGATCAAGCCTTGCTTGACGTCGTCGCGGTCCGGCAGACCCAAGTGTTCCTTGGGCGTGACGTAGCACAGCATCGAGGTGCCCATCCAGCCGATCATGGCCGCGCCGATGGCCGAGGCGATGTGGTCGTAGCCCGGGGAAATATCGACCGTCAAGGGACCCAAGGTGTAGAACGGCGCTTCGTCGCAATGCTTGAGCTGCTCGTCCATGTTGGCTTGGATCAGGTGCATCGGCACGTGACCCGGGCCTTCGATCATGGTCTGCACATCGTGTTTCCAAGCCAGCTTGGTCAGCTCGCCCAAGGTGCGCAACTCCGCAAACTGCGCTTCATCGTTGGCATCCGACAGCGAGCCCGGACGCAGGCCGTCGCCCAGCGAGAAGCTCACGTCGTAGGCCTTCATGATGTCGCAGATGTCTTCGAAATGCGTATACAGGAAGTTTTCCTTGTGATGCGAGATGCACCACTTGGCCATGATCGAGCCACCGCGCGAAACGATGCCGGTGCGACGCTGGGCCGTCAGGTGGATGTAGGCCAAACGCACGCCAGCATGGATGGTGAAGTAGTCCACGCCCTGCTCGGCTTGCTCGATCAAGGTGTCGCGGAACACCGCCCAGTTGAGGTCCTCGGCCACGCCGCCGACCTTTTCCAGCGCTTGGTAAATCGGCACGGTGCCGATGGGCACGGGCGAGTTACGCACGATCCAGTCCCGGGTGGTGTGGATGTGCTTGCCGGTGGACAGATCCATCACGGTGTCGCCACCCCAACGCATCGACCAGACCAGCTTTTCCACTTCTTCTTCGATGCTCGACGTCACCGCCGAGTTGCCGATGTTGGCGTTGATCTTGACCAAGAAGTTGCGGCCAATCGCCACCGGCTCCAGCTCGGTGTGATTGATGTTGGCCGGGATGATGGCGCGGCCTCGGGCCACTTCGTCACGCACAAATTCCGGGGTGATGAATTCGGGAATGCGGGCCCCGACCGGGTTGCCGCGCAGGCGCGCTTCGCGGGCGGCGTCGGCTTGGTACTCGCGCATCCATTCGCGCTTGCCGTTTTCACGCACCGCCACAAATTCCATTTCGGGCGTGATGATGCCCTTGCGGGCGTAATGCATCTGCGACACGTTGTGCCCGGCCAGCGCGCGCCGGGGCGTGCGTTGCAAGCCCGAGGCTTGCGCCCGCAGCTCGGCCAAACGCTGCGCGTCGCGCCCGCCGTCGTCTTGTTCGGTGATGATGCGGCCGCTGTAGGCCTCGGTATCGCCGCGCGCCAGCACGGCAGCTTCACGCACCGGCGGCAGCCCTTGGGTCACATCGATGGCGACGGCCGGATCGGTGTACGGACCGGAGGTGTCGTAGAGGGTGACGATTTCGCCGTTGGTCAGGCTGACTTCGCGCATCGGCACACGCACACCCGTCAGCGGGCCTTCAACGTGGATCTTGCGCGACGCTGGCAGGGCTTCGCGGCAGGCGGCCAAACGCTCGGCGGCGCTGGGAAGGGAATCGGGTGCGTTCATGGTGCGGGCCTCTCCAAGACTGGGATGAATGCTCCGGAGATGCTGCGCCCCACGCGCCACCTGCACCACGCTCTTCTTCCGCCGGCATGAACCGGATCAAGTTCACGGGTTTGGCTGCACTGTCCATGTCAACACGGGTCAACACACAGCCATCTCAGCGCCACTGCTGGCACACCCCGGAGCGGGGCGGATTGTAGGCCAAGGGCCTGAATCCCCTCCGTTCAGTAGTGCGGTGGCAGCTCGTCGCGCAAGCTCCGAAACCCACCACCACCGCTGTCAGGAGCCTGCTGGCGCAGCAAGGCGACCTCGCGGCTCAGCCGGTCGATCTGCTGCTGTTGGCGCACCACGATCTGGTTCAAGTGATCGACCAAATCTTCCATAAAGCTCGCCTTGATCTCCAGATCCGTGAGCCTGAGCACCATTTCGTTCATCGGGTCCATGTCATGTGAAATCGTCATGGGCGTATTGGACGCGAAAAAAAGCCACCCGAAGGTGGCTTCTCAGCCGATCAACACGCCGGCTGTGATTACAGCAGGCCCTTGAGCAGCTTGCCCATTTCGCTGGGGTTGCGGGTGATGGTGAAACCGCACTCTTCCATGATGGCGAGTTTGGCGTCTGCCGTGTCGGCACCGCCCGAGATCAAGGCGCCGGCGTGACCCATGCGCTTGCCGGCCGGGGCGGTGACGCCCGCGATGAAGCCGACCACGGGCTTTTTCATGTGGTCCTTGACCCAACGAGCCGCTTCGGCTTCGTCAGGGCCACCGATTTCGCCGATCATGATGACGGCGTCGGTGTCGGGATCGTCGTTGAAGGCACGCATCACGTCGATGTGCTTCAAGCCGTTGATCGGATCGCCACCGATACCGACAGCGCTGGACTGGCCCAGACCGATTTCGGTCAGTTGTGCCACGGCTTCATAGGTCAGCGTGCCCGAACGGGACACCACGCCGATGCGGCCCTTGCGGTGAATGTGGCCCGGCATGATGCCGATCTTGATTTCTTCCGGCGTGATCAGACCCGGGCAATTCGGCCCCAGCAGCAAGGTCTTCTTGCCACCCGCAGCTTCCTTGGCCTTCATCTTGTTGCGCACTTCGAGCATGTCGCGCACGGGAATGCCTTCGGTGATGCAGATCGCCAAGTCCAGATCAGCTTCCACCGCTTCCCAGATGGCAGCCGCAGCGCCAGCGGGCGGCACATAGATCACGCTGACCGTGGCCCCTTGGGCAAGAGCAGCTTCCTTGACGGAGGCGTAGATGGGGATGCCTTCGAACTTTTCGCCAGCCTTCTTGGGGTTCACGCCCGCGACGAAACAATTGGCGCCGTTAGCATACGCAGCACAACCCCGGGTGTGGAATTGGCCGGTCTTGCCGGTGATGCCCTGGGTGATGACTTTAGTGTCTTTATTGATGAAGATGGACATGTTCGATGTTCCTTCTGGGCTTACTTGACGGCGGCAACGATGGCGGTAGCCGCTTCGGCCATGGTGTTGGCGGCGATGATGGGCAGGCCCGATTCGGCCAGCATCTTCTTGCCCAGATCTTCGTTGGTGCCCTTCATGCGCACCACCAACGGCACGGACAGGTTCACGGCCTTGCAAGCGGTGATCACGCCTTCGGCGATGGTGTCGCACTTCATGATGCCGCCGAAGATGTTGACCAAGATGCCCTTCACTTCCGGGTTCTTGAGCATGATCTTGAAGGCTTCGGTGACCTTCTCGGCGGTGGCGCCGCCGCCCACGTCGAGGAAGTTGGCCGGCTCGCCGCCAAACAGCTTGATGGTGTCCATGGTGGCCATGGCCAAGCCAGCGCCGTTGACCAAGCAGCCGATGTTGCCGTCGAGGCTGATGTAGGCCAGATCAAACTTGGAGGCTTCGATTTCTGCCGGATCTTCTTCGTCCAGGTCGCGGTAAGCCACGATCTCGGGATGACGGAACAGGGCGTTGGCGTCGAAGTTGAACTTGGCGTCCAGCGCGATCAGGGTGCCCTTGGAATCGCAGTTCAGCGGATTGATTTCCACCAGCGAAGCGTCCGTTTCCATGTAGCAGCGGTACAGGTTCTGGAACAGCGTCACGGCTTGCGCGATCGAGACATCACCCAGACCGATGGCGCGGGCGATTCTCTCGGCTTGCTCGGCACCCAGACCGGTGAGCGGATCGATCACTTCGGTGATGATCTTCTCGGGGGTCGAGTGGGCCACTTCTTCGATGTCCATGCCGCCTTCAGACGAGGCGATGAACGCGACCTTCTGCGATTGACGGTCGGTCACCAAGGAGACGTAGTACTCCTTTTTGATGTCCGCGCCTTCTTCGATGTAGAGGCGACGCACCTTTTGGCCCAAGGGGCCGGTTTGATGCGTGATCAGCTGCATGCCCAGAATCTGGTCAGCCAAGCTCTTGACGTCGTCCAGCGAGCGCGCCAGCTTGACGCCGCCGCCCTTGCCGCGACCGCCTGCATGGATCTGAGCCTTGACAACCCACACCGGGCCGCCGAGTTTTTGAGCGGCCTCAATAGCCTCTTGGACGTTGAACGCCGGGTAGCCGCGCGGCACCGGAACGTCGAACTTGCGCAGAATTTCCTTGCCTTGGTACTCGTGGATTTTCACTGGGGGGCTCCTGGACAGAGAGAGAGGGTCATCGAAGTAAGGTCAACTTCAGACATCAGGTCGGCACGCACTGTGCGGCGCAAAGCTGACCTGAGACTGAGACGATCACGCCGTAGCATGCAGCATCAATCGGCAGCGGCTTCCAGACCGTTGTCGAAATGGGCCCGCATCATTCGGGTCGCGGTACTCGGGTCACGCGCTTCGAGGGCCAGCATCAGATGGCGATGCTCAGCCAACGATTCAAACAAACGTCCTTGCTTGAACAGCGAATGATGGCGATTGAGTTTCATGACTTTGCGCAGATCGGCCACGATCTGCATGCGCCAACGATTGGCATCAATCGCCAGCAGTTGCATGTGGAACTGTTCATTCAGATCAAAGTAGGTTTCACGCTGATTCACCGCCTGCTCCAGCCGATCGTGCAACAAGCGCAAGCCCGAGAGCTGCGCCGCACTGGCCTTGCGGGCCACTTCACCGGCCGCGTCGCTTTCCAGCAAAGCCAGCAAGTGATAGATCTGCTCGACATCCGTCGCCGACATCTCGGTGACGTAAGCACCCCGGCGGACCTTCATGGTCACCAGTCCCTCGGCGGCCAGCACCTTCAGGGCTTCACGCATGGGTGTGCGGCTGATGCCAAATTCAAGCGCTAGGCGCTGCTCATCGATCCAGCTACCGGGCTCCAACACGCGATCAAAGATCTGCTTGCGCAGCCGCTCCGCCACATCTTGATAGAGGGCACGGGGAGCAAGGGCGTTGTCAGGTGCAGTCGCCAACATGAGGGCAGATGGTGATTGAATTCATAATTATGCATCATGTATCATCATCGGCAAGCCCAGCAAGGCCACCCCAAGGAAAGTTCCATGTCCGACGACACCCCCAAGTTCGCCCCGTCCTCTCTCGACCAATGGCACAAGGCTGCCGCCAAATCCGCACCCGGCGGGGACGTCTCGGCGCTGAACTGGATCACTCCGGAAGGCATCACCGTCAAGCCGCTTTACACCGCCGCTGACACCGCCGACCTGCCGTTCGCCAACACCCTGCCCGGCTTCGAGCCCTTCGTGCGTGGCCCGCAAGCGACCATGTACGCCGTGCGCCCCTGGACTATTCGCCAGTACGCTGGTTTCTCGACCGCTGAAGAATCGAACGCCTTCTATCGCAAGGCGCTGGCTGCCGGCGGTCAAGGCGTCTCGGTGGCCTTCGACTTGGCCACGCACCGGGGTTACGACTCGGATCACCCGCGTGTCACGGGCGATGTGGGCAAAGCGGGCGTGGCCATCGACTCGGTCGAGGACATGAAGATCCTCTTCAACGAGATCCCGCTCGACAAGGTTTCGGTCTCGATGACCATGAACGGCGCGGTGCTGCCGGTGCTGGCAGGCTACGTGGTGGCGGCCGAAGAACAAGGGGTGAGCCAAGACAAGCTCTCCGGGACCATTCAGAACGACATTCTGAAAGAGTTCATGGTGCGCAACACATACATCTATGGTCCCGAGCCGTCGATGAAGATCATCGGCGACATCATCGAGTACACGGCGCAGAACATGCCCAAGTTCAACTCGATCTCGATCTCGGGCTATCACATGCAAGAAGCCGGCGCCAACCAAGCGCTGGAACTCGCCTTCACGCTGGCCGACGGCAAGGAATACGTCAAGACCGCGATTGCCAAGGGCATGGACGTCGATGCCTTTGCCGGCCGCCTGAGCTTTTTCTGGGCGATCGGCATGAACTTCTATCTGGAAATCGCCAAGATGCGCGCCGCGCGCCTCTTGTGGACCCGGATCATGAAGGGCTTCAACGCCAAGAACCCCAAGAGCCTGATGCTGCGCACCCACTGCCAAACGTCGGGCTGGAGCTTGACCGAGCAAGACCCGTACAACAACGTGGTGCGCACAACGATTGAAGCGATGGCGGCCGTGTTTGGCGGCACGCAGAGCCTGCACACCAACTCGCTCGACGAAGCCATCGCGCTGCCCACGGCGTTTAGCTCACGCATCGCCCGCAACACCCAGCTCATCATCCAAGAAGAGACCCACATCACCAACGTGGTCGATCCGTGGGCCGGCTCCTACATGATGGAATCGCTGACGCAAGACATGGCCGACAAGGCTTGGGCGATCATCGAAGAAGTCGAAGCCATGGGCGGCATGACCAAGGCGGTCGATTCCGGTTGGGCCAAACTCAAGATCGAAGCCAGCGCCGCTGAAAAGCAAGCGCGTATCGATTCCGGCCGTGACGTGATCGTCGGCGTCAACAAGTACAAGTTGGCCAAAGAAGACCCGGTCGAGATCCTCGAAGTGGACAACGTGGCGGTGCGTGAATCGCAAATCGAGCGCCTCAAGCACATCCGCGCCAGCCGTGACAGCGCGGCGGTGCAAGCCGCCCTCGACGCCCTGACCGCTGCGGCGGCATCCGGCCAAGGCAATTTGCTCGATCTGTCGATCAAGGCGATTCGCCTGCGCGCCACCGTCGGTGAAGTGTCGGATGCGCTCGAAAAAATCTTCGGCCGGCATCGCGCTGACATCCAAAAGGTCACGGGCGTCTACGCCGCTGCGTATGACTCGGCCGAAGGCTGGGACAAGCTCAAGGAAGAAATTGCCGCCTTCGCCGACGAACAAGGCCGCCGGCCGCGCGTCATGATCGCCAAGCTCGGCCAAGACGGTCACGACCGGGGCGCCAAAGTGGTCGCCACCGCCTACGCCGACTTGGGCTTTGACGTGGACATGGGCCCGCTGTTCCAAACCCCCGAAGAATGCGCCCGCCAAGCGATTGAAAACGACGTGCATGCCGTCGGTGTTTCAACCTTGGCGGCCGGTCACAAGACCTTGGTGCCCGCCATCATTGCCGAGCTCAAAAAGCAAGGTGCCGACGACATCATCGTCTTCGCCGGTGGCGTGATCCCGGCGCAAGACTACGGCTTCCTCTATGACGCTGGCGTCAAAGGCATCTTCGGTCCCGGCACCCCGATCCCAGCTTCGGCCAAGACGGTGCTGGATCAGATCCGGGCCAGCGTCGCTGCGGCCTAAAACGGGTTCAGAGGCGCTGTGCGGCCCACCATGCTCCCGCTTGGGGATCAAGCCCTGTGCGACGCCGTGCTGACGGGTGATGCCGCAGCCCAGCGCCGTGCCATGGCCAAGGCGATCACGTTGTTGGAATCGACCCGGGCGGATCATCGTGCTCGGGCCGATGCGTTGCTGACGGCGTTGCTGCCGCACACCGGGCGCTCGTTTCGTTTAGGCATTTCGGGGGTGCCGGGGGTTGGGAAATCGACGTTCATCGAAGCGCTGGGCTTGCACCTGATCGGCCTTGGCCACAAGGTGGCGGTGCTGGCGGTGGACCCTTCGAGCAGCGTCTCAGGGGGCTCGATTCTGGGCGACAAGACGCGCATGGAGCAGCTCTCGGTGCACCCGAGCGCCTACATCCGTCCCAGCCCGTCGAGCGGCACACTGGGTGGTGTGGCTGCAAAGACCCGCGAAGCCATGCTGGTTTGCGAGGCCGCCGGCTATGACGTCGTCATCGTCGAGACCGTGGGCGTGGGCCAGAGCGAAACGGCCGTGCAAAGCATGACCGACATGTACACGCTCTTGCAGTTGCCCAACGCTGGCGACGACCTTCAAGCCCTCAAAAAAGGCGTGATGGAGCTGGCCGATCTGGTGGTGATCAACAAGGCCGATATCGACCCACATGCCGCCACCCGCGCCCAAGCACAAATCGTCTCGTCCCTGCGTCTGCTCGGGATGCACGGCAACCCCGACCATGCCCACGCAGGCACAGCCACCCAACAGCCCAGCTGGCAGCCCCAAGTGATGCAACTCAGCGCCCTCAAAAACGACGGCGTGGATCGCTTTTGGGCCCAAGTGAGCCACTTTCGACACCTGCAAGGCGCCAACGGTCGGCTGGCCACACGACGTCAGCAGCAGTCTTTGGCGTGGATGTGGGACACGATCCACGCCGAGTTACGCCTGCGCTTTGCGCATCACCCGGCCGTGCGTGCTGCGCTGGCCGACACCACCGAACAGGTTCGGTGCGGACATCTGGCCGCTTCGACGGCTGCCCGGCACCTGCTGGGCCTGTCCAGCGCCGCCTGATCTTTCTTTCCTTTTTCAGACGACTCCCCATTCCCGGAGACACCATGCACGACATCAACGTACTGCTCGATAAGAAACGCGCTGCGGCGCGCCTGGGTGGCGGCCAAAGGCGCATCGACGCTCAGCACGCCAAGGGCAAGCTGACCGCACGCGAGCGCCTCGAACTGCTGTTCGACGAAGACACCTTCGAAGAATGGGACATGTTCGTCGAACACCGCTGTGTCGATTTCGGCATGGCCGACACCAAGATTCCGGGCGACGGGGTGGTGACTGGCTACGGCATGATCAACGGCCGCTTGGCCTTTGCCTTCAGCCAAGACTTCACCGTGTTTGGCGGCGCCTTGAGCGAAACCCACGCTGAAAAGATCTGCAAGGTCATGGACCAAGCGATGAAGGTCGGAGCACCCGTGATCGGCCTGAACGACTCGGGCGGTGCACGCATTCAAGAAGGCGTGGCCAGCTTGGGCGGCTACGCCGACGTGTTTCAAAAGAACGTGCTGGCCTCGGGCGTGATCCCGCAGATCTCGATGATCATGGGCCCTTGCGCGGGCGGGGCGGTGTATTCACCGTCCATGACGGACTTCATCTTCATGGTGAAGGATTCGAGCTACATGTTCGTCACCGGCCCCGAAGTGGTGAAGACCGTGACGCACGAAGACGTGACGGCTGAAGAACTGGGCGGCGCTTCCACCCACACCGCCAAGAGCGGCGTGGCCGACTTGGCCTTCGAGAACGACGTCGAAGCCTTGATGATGTTGCGGCGCTTTTTCAACTACCTGCCGCTGAACAACCGCGAAAAGCCCCCGGTGCGCCCGAGCGGGGACCCGGCCAGCCGCATCGACTACTCGCTCGACACCTTGGTGCCAGAGAACCCCAACAAGCCCTACGACATCAAGGAGCTGATCCTCAAGACGGTGGACGACGGCGAGTTCTTTGAGCTGCAACCGGATTACGCCGCCAACATCGTCATCGGCATGGCGCGCATGGAAGGCCAAACGGTCGGCATCGTCGCCAACAACCCGCTGGTGCTGGCCGGCTGCTTGGACATCAAGAGCTCGATCAAGGCCGCGCGCTTTGTGCGCTTTTGCGACGCCTTCAACATCCCCGTGATCACGTTTGTGGACGTCCCCGGCTTCATGCCGGGCACCAGCCAAGAGTACGGCGGCATCATCAAGCACGGCGCCAAGCTGCTCTACGCTTACGCTGAATGCACGGTCCCGAAGGTGACGGTGATCACCCGCAAGGCCTATGGCGGCGCCTATGACGTGATGGCTTCCAAGCACCTGCGCGGCGACGTCAACTTTGCTTGGCCGAACGCCGAAATCGCCGTGATGGGTGCCAAGGGCGCGGTGGAAATCATCTTCCGCGAGGACAAGGGCGACCCGGCCAAGCTCGCGGCCAAGGAAGCCGAATACAAGGCGCGTTTTGCCAACCCGTTTGTGGCGGGCGCACGCGGCTTCATCGACGATGTGATCCAGCCGCACGAGACGCGCAAGCGCATCTGCCGCTCGCTGGCCATGCTCAAGGACAAGAAGCTGGAGAACCCGTGGCGCAAGCATGGGAACATCCCGCTCTGACCTGAGCCGGCACCCCATCGCATGAGACCTTTCTTTCCCTTCCGCCCGAGATCTGCCGTGCAGTCTCTCACCCCGTCGCGCCTGATTTGGCTCTTCACGGTGGTGAACCTGCTGGCCTTCCATCTGCCGCTGCTGAGTTATCTGCGCAGCACCGTGGCGCTGGACAGCACGCTTGGGCTGGGGGTGATGGTCATTTTGGTGTGCTTGTCCACGATGTTGATGTGGCTGGTGCTGGGCGGGGTCAGCCTGCTCTCGCCCCGGCTCATCAAACCCTTGGCGCTGCTCTTCATGTTGATCAACGGCTTGGCGCTCTACGCCATGAACAGCTACCACGTGGTGCTCGACCAAGAGATGATCAGCAATGTCTGGAACACCAACACCGCTGAAGCCACGGCCCTCTTTCACCCCAAGTTGTTGATCTATCTCGCCTTGGCGGGGGTGCTGCCAGCGTGGCTGGCGTGGAAGCTGCCCTTGGCAGCGGAGGGCCGTCTACGACGCTCGATCCACTTGGGGCTGACTTGGGTGGTGGGTGGCTTGGTCGTCTTCAGCCAGTCGAGCGCGTGGTTGTGGATCGATCAAAACGCCAAGGTCGTGGGCGGCTTGATGCTGCCGTGGTCGTATGTCATCAACTCGACCCGGCACCTCTCAGAACAGCACGACGCGCACCGTCAGCTGGAGCCACTGCCCCCGATTGCATGGCAAAGCCCCTCGGCGACCGCCAAGCCCGTCACCGTGGTGCTGGTGATCGGGGAATCGGCCCGCGCAGCGAACTTCTCGCTCTACGGCTACGCCCGCGAAACCAACCCGAAGCTCAAGCAGCGTCAAGCGCAATCACCTGCGCAGCTCCAGGTGCTACCGCTGGCGCAGTCGTGTGCCACCTACACGACCCGCTCGCTGGAGTGCATCCTCGCGCATCAACCCCAAGCCGCCTCGATCACGCACGAAGTGCTGCCCGCTTACTTGAGCCGTTCAGGGCACGTCGATGTGGTCTGGCGCAGCCGCAATTGGGGCGAGCCCCCTATGAGCGGCGTGAACGTGATTCGCGGTGACGCCTTGGCGGCGCTGTGCGTGGCGCCGCAGTGCACGCGGCCCGATCTGGACGACAGCCTGATCGCTGGTCTGGAGCAAGACATGGCACGCGCCGGCCCCAAACGCCAGCTGATCGTGCTGCATCAAGCCGGCAGCCACGGCCCCCAGTACCACAAGAAGTACCCAGCCGACTTTGCCAAGTTCTTGCCCACCTGTGATTCGGTCGATCTGAAGGCATGCAGTGCGGATGCTTTGGTGAACGCCTACGACAACAGCGTGGCCTACACCGACGATCTGCTCGATCGACTGATCAGCACTTTGGAGCGCCAAACCGCGCGCCGCACCGTGCTGATTTACCTCTCCGACCACGGTGAATCTCTGGGCGAAGGCGGCTGGTACTTGCATGGCGCGCCCGACATGCTGGCCCCCAAGGTGCAAAAAGAAATTCCCTTTTTGGTGTGGATGTCGCCGGCGTTTGCCCAAGATTTCCGCGTCAAGCCAGAGCGCTTGAACAGCACGACACCCAACACGCAGGGACGGATCTTTCACAGCGTCTTGGGTGCCTTGGGTGGCCGCAGCCCCGCCTATCTGGCTGAGCAAGACATCTTTGAAGCCCAAGGCTCCCGCCCATGAGCCCCTCCTTTCGAGCCCCCTTTCGAACCCCATTCCGAACCCGAGTTCAAACCTTGCTGACTCCTTTTGAGGCCTGACCATGTTCACGAAAATCCTGATCGCCAATCGCGGCGAAATCGCCTGCCGCGTCATCAAGACCGCTCAGAAAATGGGCATCAAGACCGTCGCGGTCTACTCCGAAGCCGACAAGGACGCCCGTCACGTTGAGCTGGCCGACGAGGCCGTGCTGCTGGGCCCCGCGCCAAGCCGTGAGTCCTACCTTGTGGCCGACAAGATCATTGCAGCAGCCAAGGCCACCGGCGCCCAAGCTGTGCATCCGGGCTACGGCTTTTTGTCGGAGAACGCGACCTTTGCCAAGCGCTGCGAGGACGAGGGCATCGCCTTCATCGGCCCGCGCTACTTCAGCATCGAGGCCATGGGCGACAAGATCGCCTCCAAGAAGCTGGCCAATGAGGCCCAAGTCAGCACCATTCCCGGCTACAACGACGCCATCGACACGCCCGAGCAAGCCGTCGAGATCGCCAAAGGCATCGGCTACCCCGTGATGATCAAGGCCTCGGCTGGCGGCGGTGGCAAGGGCTTGCGCGTGGCGTTCAACGACAAGGAAGCTTTTGAAGGCTTCTCGTCGTGCCGCAACGAAGCGCGCAACAGCTTTGGCGACGACCGCGTCTTCATCGAGAAATACGTGCTGGAGCCGCGCCACATCGAGATCCAAGTGCTGGGCGACAGCTTCGGCAACGTGATCTACCTCAACGAGCGTGAATGCTCGATCCAGCGCCGTCACCAAAAGGTGATTGAGGAAGCGCCCTCGCCCTTCATCTCGGACGCCACCCGCAAAGCCATGGGTGAGCAAGCCGTGGCGCTGGCCAAGGCGGTGAAGTACCAAAGCGCGGGAACGGTGGAATTCGTGGTCGGCAAGGACCAAGACTTCTACTTCCTGGAAATGAACACCCGCTTGCAAGTGGAGCACCCGGTCACCGAATGCATCACCGGCCTGGATCTGGTCGAGCAGATGATCCGTGTGGCTGCGGGCGAAGCGCTGAGCATCAAGCAAGAAGACGTCAAGCGTGAAGGCTGGGCGATCGAGTGCCGCATCAACGCTGAAGACCCGTTCCGCAACTTCCTGCCCTCGACCGGGCGCTTGGTGAAGTACCAACCCCCGGCAGCGGATCTGGAGCAATCGATCCCGACCTTGCAAGGTCCGGCCTATGCGGGCAACAACTTCGGCGGCGTGCGGGTCGATACCGGCGTCTATGAAGGCGGCGAGATCCCGATGTTCTACGACTCGATGATCGCCAAGCTGATCGTCCACGGCCGCGACCGCCATGAAGCGATTGCCAAGATGCGCGAAGCCCTGAACGGCTTTTTGATCCGTGGCATCAGCTCGAACATCCCCTTCCAAGCGGCCTTACTGGCGCACCCGAAGTTTGTGACGGCCGAGTTCAACACCGGCTTCATCGCTGAGCACTACAGCAAGGGCTTCAAGGCCGAAGACGTGCCGCACGACGACCCGCTGTTCTTGGTCGCCCTGGCCGCTTTCGTGCGCCGCAAGGCCAGAGAGCGCGCCGCTGGCATCAGCGGTCAACTGCCGGGTCACGGCGTCAAGAACACGCCTGACTTTGTGGTCGTGGTCTTGGGCGAAGAAGGCAACAACGTCTATCACGACGTCAAGGTCAGCAGCTACGACAACAGCACCGGCTCGGCCAATGTGCTGGTGGGCGACAAGACCTACGCCATCCGCAGCCACACCAAACTGGGCGAAGCCCTGATGACCGGCCTGTGCAACGGCGCCCCCTTCAGCGCCCAAGTCGAACGCGGCCAAGGCAAGCGCGCGCTGGCCCTGCGCGTGGCGCACAACGGCACGCAGATCGAGGCCTTGGTGCTGTCGCCGCGCGCTGGCTCGCTGATGAAGCTCATGCCCTACAAGGCACCGCCCGACACCAGCAAGTCGCTGCTCTCGCCCATGCCGGGCCTGCTGGTCAACATCGCCGTCCAAGTCGGTCAAACCGTCCAAGCCGGCGAACGCTTGGCCGTGATCGAAGCCATGAAGATGGAAAACATCCTCACCGCCCCCCAAGACTGCAAAGTCGCCGAAGTCCTGGCCAAAGTCGGCGAAAGCCTGACCGTGGACCAACCGATCCTGCGTTTCGAGTGAGGCCCCGCCATGCGCAACAAACCTTTCAAGATTTTGGGCATTCAGCAGATCGCCATTGGCGGGCCGGATAAGCAGCGGTTGAAGACGCTGTGGGTGGATATTTTTGGCTTGGCGGTCAAGAGCACTTTTGTGTCGGAGCGCGAGAACGTGGATGAAGACATCTGCGCGCTGGGCCATGGGCCGACGGCGGTGGAAGTGGATTTGATGCAGCCGCTCGACATCGAGAAAAAGCCAGCCGTGCATGCCACCCCGCTCAATCACGTCGGTCTGTGGGTCGATGATTTGGCCAAGGCGGTCGAGTGGATGAGTGCCAACGGCGTGCGTTTTGCGCCGGGCGGCATCCGCAAGGGTGCAGCGGGTTTTGACATTTGCTTCATCCACCCCAAGAGCAACGACGAGTTCCCGATTGGGGGCGAAGGCGTGCTGATTGAGCTGGTGCAAGCGCCAGCGGACGTCATCGCAGCGCTGGGTTGAGGTGGATGACGACGGCCCGTGACAGGGCTTCGTCAGTCCCATCGCATCCAATGACCGGCTCGCCCGAAGAGGCTCGAACCGTCTTTTTTATCCTTTCAGGAGACATCCATGAACTACGCTGAGTTTCACCGTCGCTCGATCGAAGATCGCGACACTTTCTGGGCTGAACAGGCTGCGCTGATCGACTGGCACAAGCCGTTTGATCACGTGTGCGATTACAACAACCCGCCGTTTGCCAAGTGGTTCGCCGGTGGTGAAACCAACCTGTGCCACAACGCGGTGGACCGTCACTTGAAGGACCGCGCGGACCAAAACGCGCTGATCTTTGTTTCGACCGAAACCAACACTGAAAAGACCTACAGCTTTCGCGAACTGCACCAAGAAGTGCAGCGCTTTGCCGCGATCTATCAGTCGCTGGGCGTCAAAAAGGGCGACCGCGTCTTGATTTACATGCCGATGATTGCTGAAGCGTGCTTCGCGATGTTGGCCGCGGTGCGGATCGGCGCGATCCACTCGGTGGTGTTTGGCGGCTTCGCCAGCCACTCGCTGGCCAGCCGCATCGACGACGCTGCGCCCACGGTCATCGTCAGCGCCGACGCTGGCATGCGCGGCGGCAAATCGGTGCCCTACAAGCACTTGCTCGACGAAGCCATCAACCTCTCGACCAGCAAACCGGCCAAGGTGGTGATGGTCAACCGTGGTTTGGCCGAGTTCCCCAAGGTGGAAGGCCGTGATGTCGATTACGCCGAACTGCGCGCCCAGCACATGGACACCGTGGTGCCTTGCGAATGGGTCGATGCCTCGCATCCGAGCTACATCCTGTACACCTCCGGCACCACCGGCAAGCCCAAGGGCGTGCAACGCGATACCGGCGGCTACACCGTGGCGCTGGCGGCGTCGATGAAGCACATCTACATGGGCGAGCCGGGCGAAACCTATTTCTCGACCTCCGACATCGGCTGGGTCGTGGGCCACAGCTACATCATCTACGGTCCCTTGATCGGCGGCATGGCCACGATCATGTACGAAGGCCTGCCGACCCGCCCCGACGCGGGGGTGTGGTGGAGCTTGGTCGAGAAGTACAAGGTCACCGTGATGTTCTCGGCCCCGACGGCGGTGCGCGTCTTGAAAAAGCAAGACCCGGCTTTCCTGACCAAGTACGACCTCTCTAGCCTGAAGGCGCTGTTCTTGGCCGGTGAGCCGCTCGACGAGCCGACCGCCAAGTGGATCGCTGAAGCCTTGGGCAAGCCGATCGTGGACAACTACTGGCAGACCGAAACCGGCTGGCCGATCATGGCGGTCTGCAACGGCGTTGAGAAGGCCCCGAGCAAGTTTGGCTCGCCCGGCAAGGCGGTCTACGGCTACGACGTCAAGCTGATCGACGAGACCACCGGCGAAGCCATCACCGAGCCGAACAAAAAGGGCGTGGTCGCCGTCGAAGGTCCCCTGCCGCCGGGCTGCTTGCAAACCGTGTGGGGCGACGACAAGCGGTTCGTGAGCACCTACTGGACCAGCATCCCCGGCAAGACCATGTACTCGACCTTCGACTGGGGCGTGCGTGACGAAGACGGCTACTTCTACATCTTGGGTCGCACCGATGACGTGATCAACGTCGCCGGTCACCGCTTGGGCACCCGCGAAATCGAGGAAAGCATCTCCAGCCACCCGGCAGTGGCCGAAGTCGCCGTGGTCGGTGTGGCCGATCAACTCAAGGGCCAAGTCGCCATGGCGTTTGCCGTGGTCAAGGACGCCAGCCGCATCGCCACCGCCGACGAAGCCCGCAAGCTCGAAGCGGAAATCTTCAAGGTGGTCGATGGCCAGCTCGGCGCGGTCGCCCGTCCGGCCCGCGTGCGCTTCGTCACCACCCTGCCCAAGACCCGTTCGGGCAAGGTGCTGCGGCGAGCCATCCAAGCGGTCTGCGAAGGCCGTGACGCCGGGGATCTGACCACCATGGAAGATCCGGGCGCGCTCATGCAGATCAAAGATCTGGTGACCCCGAGCTAAGCCGCTCACAGTCGCCCGCGCCTCACCTCTCGCCTCATGCAAGCCCTGCGTGGTTTTGCCCTGCTCTTGGTCTTCCAGACCTTGGGCGAAGTGTTGACCCACGCCTTGGGCTGGCTGATGCCGGGTCCGGTGCTCGGGCTGGTGCTGCTTTTTGCCGCCCTGTTCTGGGCCCCGCTGCGCGAGCCCATCGAAGCGGCGGCGCAGGTGCTGCTGGCGCATCTGTCGCTGCTGTTCGTGCCCGTGGGGGCCGGCGTCATCATGCACACCGGCTTGCTGGCTCAGTACGGCCTGCAACTGGTGTTCACCATCGTGATTTCGACGGCCGTCGGCATCGCAGTCACCGCGTGGGTGCTCCAAGCCCTGTTGCGCCATGAATGAAGTCGCCCAACTCTGGGTCTATCTCGCCTCCAGCCCGCTCTTTGGCCTGAGTGCGACCTTGGTGGCTTATGTGCTGGCGCATGCGCTTTTTGTGCGCTTGGGCTCACCGCCTTGGGCCAACCCGGTGCTGGGTGCGGTGCTGATCCTCAGCGTTGTCCTCAGCCTGACCCACACGCCCTACCGCACCTACTTTGCGGGGGCGCAGTTCGTCCACGTGATGCTGGGCCCGGCTGTGGTGGTGATGGGCTGGCCGCTATGGCAACGGCGCACGGAGCTGCGCCGCCGAGGCTTCTTCCTGCTGATCGCCGCCTTGCTCGGCGGTGCGGCCGCCACGCTCAGCGCGGTGCTGATCGGCAGCTTGTTTGGCCTCGATAGCAGCGTGCTGCGCTCCTTGGCGCCCAAATCGGTCACCGCTTCGGTGGCGATGGGCATTGCCGAGCACATCGGTGGCATCCCCGCCTTGGCCGCAGCGTTTGTGCTGATCACGGGCATCAGCGGCGCGCTGATCGGCAAATATTTGCTCGACGCCATGCACATCCACGACTGGAGCGTGCGCGGTTTCGCCTTGGGCAACGCCGCCCACGGCATCGGCGCCGCCCGCGCCATGCAAGTCCACCCCGACGCCGGGGCCTACGCCGGCCTCGCCCTCAGCCTCCAAGCCCTGCTCTCCTCCATCCTGATGCCGTGGCTGGTGCCGCTGTTGATGCCATGAACTTCCCCGTCCACATTCCCTTCATCGAGTCTCTCGGCTTTGAGTTGCTGCGTTTCGAGGCGGGTGAGGCGGAGATCGGTGTGAACGTGGTTGAAACGCAACTCAATTCTTTTGGGGTGGCGCACGGTGGGTTGTGCATGACGCTGCTGGATGTGGCGATGTCGCACGCAGCGCGCAGCCTGAACCGGGATCAACCGGAAGGGGGCCCCGGCGTGGTGACGGTGGAAATGAAAACCACCTTCATGCGCCCCGGTGAAGGGCGCCTGCAGGCGGTCGCCCGGGTGCTGCATGCCAGCAGCACGCTGGTGTTCACGCAGGGCGATGTTTTCAACAGCAGCGGCGCGCTGTGCGCGCATGCCACCGGCACCTTCAAGTATTTGCGCAAGCTCCCGACCACGGATCGAGCCCTGCGAGCGTTGCAGCGGCGATAAACAGACACCTTTGTTAAGGGCGTGGAGAACGTCTGGGTACGCCTGTGAGTCCACCCCCGCCTACAATTCGCGGCATGTCAATTTCTCCTATCCCAGAACTGGTTGCCGAGCTTGCAGCCGGACGCATGGTCATCCTTGTGGATGAAGAAGATCGTGAAAACGAGGGCGACTTGGTGATGGCGGCCGACCGCGTCACGCCCGAGGCGATCAACTTCATGGCCAAGCATGGCCGAGGCCTGATCTGCCTGACGCTGACGCGTGAGCGCTGTGAGCATCTGCGCCTGCCGCCGATGGCGCCGCGCAACGGCACCAAACATGGCACGGCCTTCACGGTATCCATCGAAGCCGCGACTGGCGTGACCACCGGCATCTCGGCCGCCGACCGGGCGCGCACGATCCAAGTGGCGGTGGACCGCGCCAGCACCGCGGCTGATCTGGTGCAACCGGGTCACATCTTCCCGCTCCAAGCCCAAGACGGCGGCGTGTTGATGCGTGCTGGTCACACCGAAGCGGGTTGTGATTTGTCGCGCATGGCCGGCCTGAAGCCCGCCGCCGTGATCTGCGAAATCATGAGTGACGACGGCACCATGGCTCGCCTGCCCGAGCTGATCGTCTTTGCCAAAACGCACGGCTTGAAGATCGGCACCATCGCCGACTTGATCACCTACCGCAGCCGCAACGAAACGCTCATCGAACGCCTGTCGCAGCAAAGCCTCAGCACGCCCTGGGGCACGTTTGAGTGCCAAAGCTTCCGCGACCGCAGCGGCCAGGTGCATCTGGCCCTGACCCAAGGGACATGGACAGCCGAGGACGACGTTTTGGTGCGCGTCCATGAACCGCTGTCGGTGCTGGATTTGCTCGACACCGCCAGCCACCGCCATTCATGGCCGCTGCCGCAGGCGCTGCAAACCATTCAAAACGAAGGCCGGGGCGTGGCGGTGCTGCTCAACTGTGGCCGCGACGCCGAGGCCCTGCTGGGCCAACTTGCGCCGGCCATGGCAGAACCCCAACGCTCGGGCGTGGACCTACGCACCTACGGTGTGGGTGCCCAGATCCTGCGCGAACTGGGCGTGCGGCGCATGAAGTTGATGAGCAATCAACTGCGCATGCCCAGCATGACGGGCTACGGCTTGGAAGTGACCGGCTTCTTACCTGCGGCCTGAACGCAACACCGACAACAACGATTTGAACTTGGGAGCCTGAAATGTTGAAAGCCGATAAAGGTCAGAGCGTCCATCTGAGCGGCAAGGGCTTGTCGATTGCCGTGGTGCAAGCACGCTTCAATGCCGGCATCACCGATCGCATGACCCAGATCTGCCGCGCTGAACTCATCTTGCTGGGTGTGAAAGAGCGGGACTTCAAGCTGGTCACGGTGCCCGGAGCCTTGGAAGTCCCCATCGCCTTGAAGGCCCTTGCCGACAGCGATGACTACGACGCGCTGATCGCCATCGGCTGCATCATTCGCGGCGAAACCTATCACTTCGAACTGGTTGCCAACGAGAGCGGCTCGGGCGTCACCCGTGTCAGCCTCGACTACGGCATCCCGATCGCCAACGCCATTCTCACCGTCGAAGACATGGTGCAGGCTGAAGCCCGTGTTGAAGAAAAAGCCCGTGACGCGGCTCGCGTGGCCATCGAAATGGCCAATCTGCTGGAAGAACTGACTTGAACGATACCCTCTCCCCCGCCACCAGCGCCACGAACGCCGCTAACACCGCCAACGCCGCCCCTGAGGCCAAGAAACGCCCGGAACGGCCCAAGTCATCGCGTCGGCGCTCGCGCGAGTTCGCCCTGCAAGGCCTATATGAATGGCTCGTGACGCGCTCCGAAACCAGCGTGATCAGTGCCCACATGCGCGAACAAGACGACTTCGGCAAATGCGATGCCGCGCACTTTGACGCGTTGCTTGAAGGCTGCATCGCCCAAGCCCCCGAGCTTGAAGCGCTGATGCGCCGTCACATCGACCGACGTCTCCAAGACCTCTCGCCGGTCGAACACGGCGTGCTTTTGATCGGTTTGTTTGAGCTGCAAAACTTTGTGGCCATTCCATACCGAGTGGCCATCAACGAAGCGGTCGAACTGGCCAAGGCCTTCGGCGGCACCGACGGCCACAAGTACGTCAACGGCGTGCTCGACCGCACCGCTGCCGATCTGCGGCCCGAAGAAGTTCAGGCGCAACGCCAGCAACGCGGCGGCTAAAAACACCCCACCGCTCGCCGCCCTTGGTCATGCTTCAATCCTCCAAGCAACCCTTGCATGATCGTTCCGACGACGATGTGGGGGAATCAACCCTGCCCGGCGATCTTGAGCCGATGCATGGCGTGGAGGCCACCAGCATGGCCGGGACCGAGTCAATCTGGATCGGGCACACCGACAGCGACACGGCCCATGCGCCCGAGCGCGTGGTCGCTCTGCCCACGGTGGGTCACATCGGGCGCTACCAGCTCAAATATCACTTGGGCAAAGGCGGTATCGGCACGGTCTGGGCGGCGTATGACCCTTTGCTTTCGCGCCTGATCGCCATCAAAACGGTACCGCTGGATCTGCCACAACAAGATCTGCGGCGCATCAATCCGCAGTTCTTGGGCGAAGCGCGTGCAGCGGCCAACATGAGCCACAAGCACATCGTGACGGTGTTCGATGCTGGCCTGAGCCCCGAAGGGGCCTACATCGCCATGGAGCTGCTCAACGGCAAGGACTTGGCGCAGATGTTGCGCCTCGGCTGGCGTCCCACGCCGGTGGAGTCGGCGCTGATTGTGCGCCGCATTGCCGACGCCTTGGCCTACGCCCACAGTCGAGGGGTGATTCACCGCGACATCAAGCCGGGCAACATCTTTATGGTTGGGCCTTCCAAACCGCTGGTGCTCGATTTCGGCACCGCCAGCGTGGCGCACCGCAGTGAGGTGGGCGAGCCGGTGTTTGGTTCGCCCTACTACGCATCGCCCGAACAAATCCAAGGCCTGAGCACCGACCCGCGCACCGACGTTTATTCGCTGGGCATCACGTTTTACGAACTCCTCGGCGGCGAAAAACCCTTCACAGGTCGCTCGCTCGACGACATCATCGCCTCGGTGGTTCATGGGCATCCACGGCCTTTACAAACCATCGATCCGAACTTGCCGCATGACTTGATTGCCATCGTCCAAAAGGCGATGGCGCGACACCCGGAGCAACGCCACGAAAGTGCCGCCATGCTTTCGAAAGAAATCCGGCATTGGTTGTCGTCGCACCCCGTGAAAACCGAAGCTCCAGCAGACAAGTCCTCGAAGAAAACAGCGTTCTCGGCGCGTAACTACCTGAGCTTGGCAGCGATGGCTGGGCTCGGTGCGGCGGTTGCAGCGGCCGTGATGGCCTTGATGCAGCGGCATTGAAGAGAGGGTCCCGTCCTTGCCCCATCGCCTGTCCCATCGCCTGCATCCCCGTTTATCGGCGGATTTCAGTTGCCGAATTCGCATTTATTGGGAAGACACCGACGCTGGCGGCGTGGTGTTCTACGCCAACTACCTCAAATTCTTCGAGCGCGCCCGCACCGAGTGGCTGCGCAGTGCTGGTTTCTCGCAAGAAGCCTTGCGCCACGACAGCCAACGCATGTTTGTGGTGTCTTCGACCGAAGTCCGCTACCTCGCCCCGGCACGGCTCGACGATGAAGTCGATGTCAGCGTGCGCGTGGTGGAGATGGGCCGAGCCAGCTTTCTCATCGATCAGCAAGCCCGTCGGGGCGAGACCGTGTTGGCCGAAGGGCGGATTCGGGTCGGCTGTGTCGATGCCCTGAGCTTCCGCCCTGCCCGCATGCCCCGCGCCCTGATCGACGCCCTGCCCCTTTTACCCGACCCCCACGTTCCTCAAAGCGCACCATGAATCAGGACCTGAATATCCTGCACCTCGTCACCCAAGCCAGTTTTGTTGTCCAGCTGGTCATGGGCATCTTGCTCAGTGTCTCCGTGGTCAGCTGGACGGTGATCATCAGCAAATTTGTCGGCCTGAACCGGGTCCGCAACAGCAACGAAAGCTTCGAGCGCGAGTTCTGGGGCGGCAGCAGTCTGCAAGAGCTCTACAGCAGCAGCGAACACAACGCCGAAGAAGGCAAAGGCGCGCCGGTGGAGCGCATCTTCACGGCCGGCATGCGTGAATTCCTCAAGCTGCGTGAGCGGCGCATCAGCGACAGCGGCGCGTTGCTCGACGGGGCACGCCGCGCCATGCGGGCCAGCTTGCAGCGCGAGATGGATGTGGTCGAGTCGCGCTTGTCGTTCCTCGGCACCGTCGGCTCGGTATCACCGTACATCGGCTTGTTTGGCACCGTCTGGGGCATCATGCACGCCTTCACGGGCCTGTCGAACCTGCAACAAGTCACCTTGGCCACCGTCGCTCCGGGCATCGCCGAAGCGCTGGTCGCCACCGCCATCGGCCTGTTTGCCGCCATCCCGGCCGTGATCGCCTACAACCGCTTCGCCCACGACATCGACCGCATCGCCATGCAGATGGACACCTTCATGGAAGAGTTCTCCAACATCTTGGCGCGCAACATCGGTCAAAGCAGCGCAGGCACCGCCTCGGCCCAGCGTTAATCCTCCGCAGCATCCTCGGCTTGGCGCAGCTCAAGGGCGCGGGCGTAGAGCGCCTTGCGCGGCTGAGCACTCAGCTCAGCAGCCAGATCGACCGCTTGGCGCAGGGGCAAAGCCCCCAACAGCGCGCCGAGCAGCTTCTCGGCCGCCGCCTGAGCCGGCAGCTCAGCATCCACCGGGCTTTGGGCATGCAGCACCAGCACAAATTCTCCGCGCCGATGATCCGCATCCTCGGCCAGCCAAGCCGGGCCCTGTGCCGCCGGCAAGGTGTGGATTTGTTCGAACTGCTTGGTCAACTCTCGACACAGCGTGACGCGCCGCTCGGGCATGTGCTCGGCCAAGGCTTGCACGAGGGTCTCGATGCGATGCGGCGCTTCAAAGAGCACCGTGGTCATCGCTTCCAGCTGCAAGCGCTGAATGGCTTGGCTGCGCTCGGCACCCTTGGGCGGCAAAAAGCCCACAAAGCGGAAACCGCCACCGCTCTTTTCGCCCGCTGAGCCGATATCGCCCGCCACCGACAACGCGGTCAAGACACTGCTCGGCCCCGGCAAAGGCACCACGTTGAACCCGGCCTGACGCACCGCCGCCACCAGCCGAGCGCCTGGATCAGACACCGCAGGCGTGCCGGCATCACTGACAAAAGCGACCCGCTCGCCCAAAGCCAGCCGTTCGATGACGCGCTCAGCCGCTTGGCTTTCGTTGTGCTGATGCACCGCCATCAAGGCGGGTGAGACCCCCAGACGATGCAGCATCTGACCCGTCACCCGGGTGTCTTCGCAAGCGACCGCATGCACGGTGGCCAAAACATGGATGGCGCGCAGACTCAAGTCGGCAAAGTTACCAATCGGCGTGGCCACCACGTAGAGCGTTGCCAAGGGGTACTGCTGCCCTCCGGCCGCAAGCTGCGCAGCTTGCAAAAGAACCGATGAGGGCACAGATACGGGCACGGATGAAGGCAACGTTGAAGACATGGCGTGGGTGACTGAGAACAATGCGTGAAAAGGGAGGCCGAAATGCCAACATCAGGAACAACCACCAAAGCTTGGGGCGACGCTGCCGAGACGCGGGCGCTGGCTTATTTGCAAGCCCAAGGCTTGGCACTGGTGGCGCGCAATTATCGAGTCGCGGGCGGCCCTTCAAGGCGCGGCGGTGAAATCGATTTGATCATGCGTGAGCGCGATGGCACCTTGGTCTTCGTCGAAGTCCGCCAACGCCGCTCCAGCGATTGGGGCGGCGCCGCTGCCAGCGTCACCGGTGTCAAACAGCGCCGGCTGATCCGCGCGGCACAGCATTATTTGCTGCGTCTGGCGGTCTGGCCCCCATGTCGCTTTGACGTCATCGCCATGGAAGATGAGACCCTTGAATGGCTCAAAGCGGCCTTTGACGCTCGATGAAAGCCGCGCAAAGAGGGCCAAAGTCAGCGGCAAACCCCTCGGGCTCGAATATCATCGCGCCCATGCTCGAACAACGCATCCAGCAGCAGTTTTTTGACAGTGCTGATCTCAAATACGCCGCCGCCGAAGCCATGACACGGCCTTTGGCTCAAGCGGTTCATGTCATCCTCGAAGCCATCACCAACGGCGGCAAAGTGCTGGCCTGCGGCAACGGCGGCTCGGCCGGCGACGCGCAACACTTCGCAGCCGAGTTTGTCGGCCGCTTCGAACGCGATCGCCCCGGCTTGGCCGCCATCTCGCTGGTCACCGACACCTCGATCCTCACGGCGATTGCCAACGACTACAGCTTTGAGCAGATTTTTGCCAAACAAGTCCACGCTCTCGGCCAACCGGGCGATATCTTGCTGGCCATCAGCACCAGCGGCAACTCGCCCAACGTGCTGGCCGCCATGGACGCCGCCCACGAGAAAGAGATGACCGTGATCGCCCTGACCGGCAAGGGGGGCGGGCACATGGGCGAACGCCTGTTTGAAACCGATATTCATCTGTGTGTGCCCCACCAACGCACCGCCCGCATCCAAGAGGTTCATCTGTTGACCCTGCACTGCCTGTGCGACGGTGTGGATACCTTGTTGCTCGGCGACGAAGACGGCGACGCCTAAGAGAACTCCCTTTCCTCCCACCCCATGCAAAGCTCCCAACCAGCCCACTCTTCCCTGATTCTGGGCATCACTCTTGCGGCAAGTTTCGTGCTTGGCGGATGCACCGCACCGCTGATGCTGGGAACCGCCTTGTTTGGTGGTACCGCGTGGATCATGTCGGACAAGCGCACCCCCGGTGTCCAACTGGAAGACCACACCATCGAGATCAAGGCCTACAACCGAGCGATTGAACTCATCGGTGACAAAGGGCATGTGGTGGTCACCAGCTTCAATCGCCAAGTGCTGTTGACCGGCGAAGTTTTCAACGAATCCGACAAGCGGGCGGTGGAACAAGCCGCTCGACGCGTGGACAACGTGGCCAGTGTCAACAACGAACTTGTCGTCACGTGGCCCAGCTCTTCATCGGAGCGCTCCAACGACATGATGTTGGCCACCAAAGTGCGGGCCACCCTGATCGATGCCAGCAATGTGCCCTCCCAAGCTTTCAAAGTGGTGGTGGAGCGCGGGGTGGTTTATTTGATGGGCCGGGTCAAGGCCGCAGAAGCCAACAAGGCCACCGAGCTGACCCGCAACATTGCGGGTGTACGCAAGGTGGTGCGACTGCTGGACATTGTGGCCCCCGATCCAGCCGATCCGGCCTTGCTACCACCGCGACCCACCGCACCGTACTGATGCGGGGTCTTGAGGTCCCCGGCCAAGGATCAGCGTAAGCGCCGGATCAAGCTCGACGTATCCCAACGTCCTCCGCCCAAGGCTTGGAGGTCGGCGTAAAAACGGTTGACGATCTCGGTCACCGGCAAGGCTGCACCGTTGCGCTGGGCCTCATCGAGCACGATGCCCAGATCCTTGCGCATCCAGTCCACTGCAAAACCAAAATCAAAGCGGTCCGCCAGCATCGACAAGCCCCGGTTGTCCATCTGCCAGCTCTGCGCAGCGCCTTGGCCGATCACGCCCAGCACTTGGGGCATGTCCAGTCCGGCCTTCTCACCAAAAGCCAAGGCTTCTGAGAGCCCTTGCAACAGCCCAGCGATGCAGATTTGGTTGACCATCTTGGCCAACTGCCCACTGCCGCTCGGGCCCACGTGGGTCACTGCCCGGGCGTAACACGCCAACACGGGCTCCACACAAGTAAAGGCCTCGGCCTCGCCACCACACATCAGGGTCAGAAGACCCTTTTCGGCCCCCACTTGCCCGCCCGACATGGGAGCATCCATGAAAGCGATGCCCAAGGTCTGCGCTAGCCCGTGAAGCTCACGCGCCACGTTGGCCGACGCTGTGCTGTGATCAACGATCACGGCCCCGGCTTTCAAACCCGCAAAAGCACCCTCGGGCCCGAGCAAGACCGAGCGCAGATCGTCGTCGTTGCCGACGCACGTCATGAGGACATCGGCGCCCACCGCAGCTTGGCGCGGGGTGTCAGCAACCGTCGCAGGGATCTCACCCACACCCTGATACGCCTGCTGCCAAGCTTGCGCTTTGGACCATGTGCGGTTGTAGGCTTGGACCCGGTAGCCGTGGCGGACCAGATGACCCGCCATCGGGCCACCCATCACACCCAAGCCGATGAAGGCAACAACTTTGTTCTGTCCCGCCATCACACCAACCTCAAGTCGTCCAGACTACGACCACTGCCCGTACTACTGCCACTGCCGGATTTGGTATTGCCGCCGGACGAGCTACCGGAACCACCGCCCCCGCCCTTCGCAAGTTGGGCTCCACGTCCGGTACCCGTCTTCATCATGAGGCTCAAATCCCCCACTGAATCAGCGTTTCGCAAGGCGTCTTCGAGGGAGATTTGATAGCTCTGAAACAAGTCATAAATCGCTTGATCGAAGGTCTGCATACCGATATCGCGGCCCTTCTTCATCACTTCCTTGATTTCAGCCACAGCACCCTTGAAGATCAAGTCGGAAATCAGGGGGGTGTTGATCAGAATTTCAACCGCTGCGGCGCGCCCAGATTCGTTTTCACGCGGGACCAAGCGTTGCGAAATCATCGCCCGCAGATTCAGCGACATGTCCATCAACAACTGCTGACGCCGCTCTTCGGGGAAGAAATTCACCACCCGGTCCAAGGCTTGGTTGGCGTTGTTGGCGTGCAAGGTGCCCATGCACAAGTGGCCCGTCTCGGCAAAGGCCAAGGCGTGCTCCATGGTTTCTTTGTCGCGAATTTCCCCCATCAAGATCACATCGGGCGCTTGGCGCAAGGTGTTGTGGAGGGCAGCCTCCCAGTCATGGGTATCGATGCCGACTTCACGCTGGGTCACGATGCTGTTTTTGTGCGGATGCACAAACTCAATCGGATCCTCGATCGTGATGATGTGATGCTGCGCGTGGGTATTGCGATGATCGATCATCGCCGCCAAGGACGTGCTCTTGCCCGAGCCCGTGGCCCCCACCACGATCACCAAGCCACGCTTTTGCATGGCCACATCCTTCAAGACAGCGGGCAGGGCCAAGCCGTCCATGGTGGGCACCGTGGTCGGGATGGTCCGCAGCACCATCCCCACATGCATTTGCTGCACAAAAGCATTGACGCGAAACCGGCCAATCCCTTGCGGGGAAATGGCGAAATTGCACTCCTTGGTGCGCTCAAATTCCGCCGCTTGCTTGTCGCTCATGATGGCGCGCGCCAAGGCCAAGGTGTGCTGACCCGTCAAGGGTTGGGGAGAAATCTTGGTCACCTTGCCATCGACCTTGATGGCAGGCGGAAAGTCCGCTGTCAGAAACAGATCCGAACCCTTGCGCGAGACCAGCAAGCGCAGCAGGTCATTGATGAACTTCGAGGCTTGATCGCGTTCCATGATGGGCTTGAGCGTAAATGCAGAGCAATGTCGAAAGCATGTTAACCCGGGTTCACCGAGTTGTTAGCCCGGGAAATTCTCGGGCACCTTGGCCTTGGAACGCGCTTCGGCCGGGGTGATCACATTGCGTTTGACCAGATCGGCCAAGGCCTGATCCAAGGTCTGCATGCCCTGAGCTTGGCCGGTCTGAATCACCGAGTACATCTGCGCCACTTTGTTTTCGCGGATCAAATTCCGAATCGCCGGAGTGCCGAGCATGATTTCGTGCGCTGCCGCCCGACCCGTGCCATCACGGGTCTTGCACAGGGACTGGGAAATCACCGCCACGAGCGACTCAGACACCATGGCGCGCACCATTTCTTTCTCAGCCGCTGGGAACACGTCAACGATCCGGTCCACGGTTTTGGCTGCGCTGGAGGTGTGCAAGGTGCCGAACACCAAGTGACCCGTTTCAGCCGCTGACAGCGCCAGCTGAATGGTTTCCAAGTCACGCATTTCACCCACCAAGATCGCGTCCGGATCTTCCCGCAAGGCGGCCTTCAGGGCTGCGGCGAAGGACTTGGTTTGCACATGCACTTCCCGCTGATTGACCAAGCATTTCTTCGATTCGTGGACGAATTCGATCGGGTCTTCGACCGTCAGGATGTGGCCGTATTCCGTTTCATTCAGATGGTTGACCATGGCCGCCAAGGTGGTGCTCTTGCCCGAACCGGTCGGCCCCGTCACCAGCACCATGCCCTTGGTCTTCAGGGCCAACTCGGCAAAGAGCTTGGGCGCCTTCAAATCCTCCAGCGTCAAAATCTTGCTCGGAATGGTCCGAAACACCGCCGCTGCACCCCGGTTTTGCACAAAGGCATTGACCCGGAAACGGGCCAAGCCGGCGATCGGGAACGAAAAGTCAGCTTCCCACGTTTCGTCGTAGGTCTTGCGCTGCTTGTCGTTCATCACGCCATAGATCATTTCCTTGACCTGTTCATGGGTCATCGGATCGACGTTGATGCGGCGCACATCGCCGTGAACACGGATCATCGGCGCCAACCCAGCCGAGATGTGCAAGTCGGAGGCTTTGTTGCGAACAGTGAACTGGAGCAGGGATTCGATGTTCATCGGGCGGTACGATTGAAAAATAAGAGCGAGACACCCCGCAAATGAGGGGCTCGGGTTAATCTGCGAATTATGACCACCCTCTCGACCCGCCTTCAATCCGTTCATCGACACATCCACCACGCTTGTCGGACCGCTGGGCGTGATGTGCGCAGCGTCCACCTGCTGGCGGTGAGCAAAACGCAGCCCGCCGACGCTATCCGAGAAGCCCATGCCGCCGGTCAACAGATGTTTGGCGAGAACTACGTTCAAGAAGCCTTGGACAAGATCAATACCTTGGCCGATTTGCGGCCCAAGATCGAATGGCATTTGATCGGCCCCTTGCAAGCCAACAAAACCCGGGTGGTGGCCGAGGCTTTTGACTGGGTGCACAGCGTCGATCGGCTCAAGATTGCCGAGCGGCTGTCCGATCAGCGGCCCAGCCATCTGCCACCGCTGTCGATCTGTCTACAAGTCAACATCAGCGCTGAAATCAGCAAAAGTGGCCTGAGCCCCGACAACGTGCGCCCCTTGGCGGATGAAATTGCCCGTCTGCCACGCCTGCGGCTGCGTGGCCTGATGGCCATCCCAGAGCCCGCCGCCACGCTCGCAACCCAACGCGAGCCCCACCGAGCCCTACACAGCCTTTTCGAACAGTTACGCGCCGACGGCCTTGATCTGGACACCTTGTCCATGGGCATGAGCGCTGACATGGAGGCCGCCATCCTTGAAGGTGCCACCATGGTGCGCGTCGGCACGGCGATCTTCGGCGCGCGCAGCTGATACCCCCCCCCGAAACCACTCCGACAAAAGCGTCATGCGCAACGAAAGCGGCGAAAGCAACGAAAGCCACCAAGCTCGAACGTTGCATGGACGGCATGGACTGTCCTCGGCGGACTGGGAACACGTGGCCCAACGCGCCCGGCCTTGGATCGAAGCGGTCCGCACCCACCCCGCGCCGTTCTGGGCCTTGGAGTCGCTGCTGCAAAGCTATCCGATCTCCAGCCCCGAGGGCTTGGCCCTGATGCGTCTGGCCGAAGCTTTGTTGCGCATCCCCGACGACGCAACGGCGGCAAGGCTGATGCGCGATCAGCTGGGTCGCACCCCGTTCCCCTTGTGGCTTGGGGGCTGGAGTGCTGAGCGCCTTCAGCATGTCGGCCTGCCGGGGGTGCTCAACATGGCCCGGCACGCGCTGCGACTCTTGGGTGAGCAGTTTGTGTTCGCCCAAGACCTGCCGGCCGCCTTGGCGCGCGCGCACCGAAACCGTCAAGGCCAGCCTCAGCTGCGCTACAGCTTCGACATGCTTGGCGAAGGAGCCCGCACCGCAGCCGACGCCCAAGCGCACCAAACGGCTTATCACCAAGCCATCGAACTCCTCGCCGCACGCGGTGTGCCCTCAAGCCCCGAAGAGGGTGACGGCCTCTCGATCAAGCTCTCGGCCTTGGAGCCGCGCTACGAAGCCCTTCAGCATGCCCGGGTGATGCAGCAACTCGTCCCCCGGGTGACGCAGCTGGTCGATGCCGCCGCCCGCGCCAACCTGAATCTGACCTTGGACGCCGAAGAAAGCGAGCGGCTGCCGCTGTCGCTGGCGGTGTTCGACGCCTTGGCCAGGCATGTCGCCCAGCAACATCCGCACTGGCGTGGGCTGGGGCTGGCGGTTCAGGCCTACCAACGCCGAGCGATCGACACGGTGGACGAGGTGATCGCCATCGCCCGCCGCCAGCGCTTGCGGCTGATGGTGCGACTGGTCAAAGGGGCGTATTGGGATGCAGAGATCAAGCGCGCCCAAGTTTTGGGTCTCGATGACTACCCGGTCTGGACCCACAAAGACCACACCGACCTGGCCTACTTGGCCTGCGCCCGACGCTTGCTGGCAGAGCGCTCGCTGATCTACCCGCAGTTCGCCAGCCACAACGCCAGCAGCATCGCTGCCGTGATGCACATGGGACAGCACATGGGACAGCACATCCCCTTCGAGCTGCAACGCCTGCACGGCATGGGCACGGGCCTGTACCAAGCGATCCGGCAAAGCACGGACGCCACCGCCCCACCGGACCCACCACCCCGACCACCGGTGCGCATCTACGCCCCCGTGGGCGCGCAGCGCGATCTGCTGGCGTACTTGGTGCGCCGTTTGCTTGAAAACGGCGCCAACGCCTCGTTTGTTCATCAGCTGGCTGACCCACAGCAGTCCGTTGAGACCTTGCTGGCGCCGCCGCAGGTCCAGCCCAGCGCCCCGGCCCACCTGCCGCTGCCACGCGATCTGTACGGCCCAGCGCGACGCAACGCGCGCGGGCTGGATCTGTGCTCGCCCACCGATCTGGCCGCCGTGCAGCACGCCCTTCGCACCTTGCCCTCCAGCCCGAAGGTGCCGCCGCATGGGCCGCAAGACGCCACCCGCGCCATGGCAAGCTTGGCCCGTGCCCAACCCCGCTGGAACGCCACCCCCTTGGTCGAGCGCTGCGCCGTGCTGCAACGCACCGCCGATGCGCTTGAAGCCCGCTTGACCGAGTTCTGTGCCCGCTTGGTGCATGAAGGCCGCAAGACGCTGGGTGATGCGCTGGCTGAGGTGCGCGAAACCATCGACCTCTGCCGCTACAACGCGCAACAAGCCATGGCGCAGCTCGCACCCCAAACCCTGCCGGGGCCGACGGGCGAGCACAACGAACTGCGCTTGCACGGACGCGGGGTGTTTGTCTGCATCAGCCCGTGGAACTTTCCGCTGGCGATCTTTGCCGGCCAAGGGGTGGCCGCTTTGGTGGCGGGCAACACCGTGGCAGCCAAACCCGCCGCGCAGACCCCAGCGGTGGCCGACGCCTTTGCCGAGCTGCTGTTCGACGCCGGTCTGCCACGCACGGCCCTGCGGGTGCTGCACGGCCCAGGCCCCACCGTGGGCATGGCCTTGGTCGCGCATCCGCTGTGCGCCGGGGTGAGCTTCACCGGCTCCACCGCCGTGGCCAAGCGAATTCAGCGCCAGCTCGCGGCCAGCGAAGGGCCCATCGTCCCCCTGATCGCCGAAACCGGCGGCCTCAACGCCATGATCGTCGATGCCAGCGCCTTGCCCGAGCAGGTGGTGGACGCGGTGCTGCAAAGCGCCTTCGGCTCAGCCGGTCAGCGCTGCTCGTGCCTGCGCTTGCTGTGCCTGCACACCAGCATCGCCGAAGCCGTTTTGACGATGCTCGCCGGTGCGATGCAAACCTTGGTGCTGGGCGACCCCGCCGATGAAGCCACCGACATCGGCCCCATCGTGGACCGCACCGCGCACGCCCAGCTGTGCCAGCACCTCGAACGCCTAGAGCGCGACGCCAAGCTGGTGGCCCGAACACCCATGCCGCCCAATCTCACCGCCATTCATGGAGCCACCCACATCGCCCCGGTGGTGTTTGAGCTCGGCAGCGTGGCGGAGCTGCGCGAGGAAATCTTCGGCCCCGTGCTGCATGTGGTGCGTTGGTCGGAGAGTGATGCGGGGGATGATGACGGCGTGGATCAGCTGATCGAGCAAATCAACGCGCTGGGCTACGGCCTGACGCTGGGGGTGCAGACCCGACTGGACCAGCGCGCCGAACACATCGCCACCCAAGCCCGCGTGGGCAATGTTTACGTCAATCGCAACATGATCGGCGCGGTGGTCGGTGTGCAGCCTTTTGGCGGCCAAGGCCTGTCGGGTACCGGCCCCAAGGCGGGCGGACCGCATTACCTGCCGCGCTTTTGCGTGGAACAAACCGTCACGCTCAACACCGCCGCTGCCGGCGGCAACGCAACGCTGCTGAGCGCTGCTCATCAGTACACTGCCGGCCCATGAGCTCACACCCTACCCTTGCATTCATCGGCGGCGGCAACATGGCCAGCGCCATCCTCGGCGGCCTGATCGCCAGCGGCACCCCGGCCCAACACCTCGTGGTCGTTGAACCCTTCGAAGCCCAGCGCTTGGTGCTGACCGAGAAGTTCGGCGTTCAAACCTTCGCCAGCGCCGAGGCCGCCTCCACCGCCTTGACGCAAGCCACGATGGTAGTCTGGGCGGTCAAGCCGCAAAGCTTTGCCGAAGCGGCGGCCCCTTGCGCGGCCTGGGTTCACCAAGCCGTGCAGGTGTCCGTGATGGCGGGCATCCGCAGCGACGCCATCGCCCGCGCCACCGGCTCAGACCGGGTGGTGCGCGCCATGCCCAACACCCCGGCGCTGATCGGTGAAGGCATCGCCGGCCTTTTTGCCCGCGCCTCGGTAAGCAGCACTGAGCGCCAACAGGTCGAAGCCCTGCTCGCCCCCACGGGCGCGCTGCTTTGGGTCGCGCAAGAAAGCGATCTCGACGCCGTGACCGCGCTGTCCGGCTCGGGCCCGGCCTACATCTTTTATTTCATCGAAGCCATGATGACGGCGGCTGAGCGCATGGGCCTGAGCGCGGAGCAAGGCAAGGCCCTGGCGCTGGCGACCTTCTCTGGGGCGACCGAGTTGGCACGCCGCTCGGACGAGTCGCCCGCCGTGCTGCGCGAGCGCGTCACCTCCAAGGGCGGCACCACCTACGCCGCCCTGAGCGCCATGAACACCGCTCACGTGGACACCGCCTTCATCGACGCCATGCAAGCCGCCCGCCAACGCGCCAGCGAACTGGGCGATCAGTTCGGTTCAGCCGGCCGATAAGGGCCACGCGGTAACGCGGTCGCCCCTTGCCAGAACACCTGCTCGTGGGCCTGTCGGGCCAAGGGCATGTAGTTCGGCGCGGCGCGCGCCATGGCTGCCGCGATCACCGCACCCAACAAGCCGTTGTTGTTGTTTTGCGGCTGGTACTGCTGCACTTGGTGTGCCTTCCACAGCTCCTGTCCGTCCTTGCTGACGATGCGGTAGTCGAACTCCACCGATACCGTCGTCTGCAAGACCACATAGCGCGCTTCCCAGCGCTTGATGGTCACGTACAGGATGGCATCCGCGCCAAACAGCTTGGCCAAAGCCTGCGGCGGCTGCTTGTGGATCTGCTCGCCCTCGTAAAAGCCCTCCTGCTCCAACACCAGCTTGGTGGTGTGCACCGGGAAGACGTAGTAGCCCTTCTCAGCCAGCGGTGCCGCCAACGTCGCCAGCAGGTAGTTGGGGGCATCGACATCAAGCGACTGATTGACCACCGGCACCACCAAGATGGAGCGCGGCACGGCCTTGGTGATCAAAGCGGGCTCAGCGGGGGGCGGGGGCGTGGCGCAACCGCCCAAAGCCAAGGCCGTCAAAACACCCAAGCACGCCCAAGAGGTACGCAACATCGTCATGGCTTGCTCCCGGCAGCACGGCGCTCAATGGCGCCAATCATCGCAGTCATGAGCGCGCTGCTCTCCGGCCAAGCCTGCTGCTCCTTGCGGTAGTAGCTCACGGCCGTGTCGCTCTTGCCCGACTGAAAGTAAAGCGTCCCCAGCTCGGCGTACAAGCCCGGGGCGACCTTGCCCTTGGCCTCTTCTTGGGCCGTGATGTGTTCTTCGAGCTTGAGGCGCATCTCGACCGCTTTTTCCGGCTGCTTGTAGCTGCGGTACAGCAAACCCTCGTAATCGCCCCAGGCATAAAGCGGCTGGCGCTGCGCGCAACCGCCGATCAAAAGCAGCGTCAATGGCAGCATCAACAGAGGCGACCGACGTGACCAACGTGATAGACGTGACATGAACCCTCCCCAAAAACATCAAGGCAGGATCAAGGTGCGGCTGGTGCCATCACCGAGATACACCTGCTCGTCCAGCAAGACCCGTGCGCCATCGCGCACCTGAAGGCGATGCGTGCCCGGCAAGACCCGCAGGGTCCCTTGGCCTTCGATGGCCTCCAGCACCGATCCAGCGTCCAGACCATCGACCCACACCCGTGCAGCACCGGGGAAAACACCCCCGGCGGCCTTGAAAGCGATCTGCGGGCGCAGATCAGCCACGCTTTGCTTTTCGGTCGGAAACTGCACGCAGCCGCTCAAGCTCACCAAGCAACTGCCTGAAGCCCCCACCAACACGGCCATCGACATGGCCTTGATCATTGCGCGTTTCATCATTGACCCCCTTGCTGCCGCACCACCAAGTCGGTGAGTTTGTGGCCCGCCAAGGAGCCACTCACCACACTGACCACCGAGCCTTCGGTCGCTTCCGAATCGCCAAAGAGCGCATCCACCCGCACCTTGGCCACTTCTTGGCCCGGCAGCGTGATGTCAAAGCCGGTCTGGGGTGATTTGATCTTTTTGCCCACGGTCAACACGGCCAACACCATGCCGGGCGTCAGGCCTTGGGCTTTGCCGCCCGCGAGAAAGATCTGGCCCTGCTCGGCGGCAAGAAAAGCCGTCTGCCAAGGCCGAGCACTCAGCTCCGTCCCCAAGCGGCTGACCACATCGGACACCGCTTGGCGGATGGCCGCGTCGTTGAGCGTGCCGTCATAGCTGGCTGTGGAGCCAAAACCCAGGGTCGAAGCCGATTCCACCGAAGCCTCGCCCGCCCCTGACGTGGCAAAGAACACGTGGGCGGTGCTGGTATCGACCAAGCGCACGTCGATCTTGGCAAAGGCCACTTGGCGCTTGCTGTCTGAGAGAAAGCCGGTTTGGCCGATGTTCTTGCGGCCAAATTCGGTCAGCGAGCCGACGATCAACGCATCCACGCCGATCACATTGAGCTGCGCGCCAGTGAGCTTGCCTTCTTCTTTGACGCGGCCCAGATCGGGGCGCTCAAAAACCAAGTAGCGCCCGGACGCCGTCAGCGCCTTGCTGAGCATGTCGGTGACTTGCTTGCCCAGCGGATCGTCTTGCGCGTCGCGCAGCAACGACTGGCCGTAGTGGGTTTCGTTGGAAATCCGCCCCAGCGCGATCTTGCGCTTGAGCTGCGGCACCGCTGGCGCCGTGTTCAGCACGGCTTGCTGCGCTTGGCGCTGCGCCGCTGGCGACGGCAGGGACTCGCGCTGGCTCACGGGCGGGGTTTGCACCGCACAACCCGCCAAAAGGACCAAAGGCACCCAAATCGTCGCGAGCGGCACCGCGAGCACCCCGTGCTTGTTGATCACCATCCTGTAACGCATGAAACGCCCTCCGTTGAAAAGCATTGAAATTCAGCTCACAAGCCTACGGCATGATGCACATCATGAATACCCTCATGAACACCTTGTCCTATGTTCAACCCACCACCACCAGTCCTTGGGGCGTTTATTTGGCGCAAGTGGACCGGGTGTTGCCCTACTTGGGCGAGCTGGCGCGCTGGGCCGAGACCCTCAAGCGGCCCAAGCGCGCCTTGATCGTCGATGTGCCCATCGAGATGGACGACGGCACGGTGCAGCACTTCGAGGGCTACCGCGTGCAGCACAACCTGAGCCGGGGCCCCGGTAAAGGCGGGGTGCGCTATCACCCGCAGGTCAATCTGGAAGAAGTGATGGCGCTGGCCGCGTGGATGACGGTCAAAAACGCCGCCTTGAACCTGCCCTATGGCGGCGCCAAGGGCGGCATCCGCGTCGATCCGAAGCAGCTTTCTTTGAAGGAGCTGGAACGCCTGACACGACGCTACACCAGCGAGATCGGCATCATCATTGGCCCGAATCAGGACATCCCGGCACCCGACGTGAACACCAACCCGCAGATCATGGCGTGGATGATGGACACCTATTCGATGAACACCGGCACCACCGCCACCGGCGTCGTCACCGGCAAACCGATCCACTTGGGCGGCTCGCTCGGGCGGGTCAAAGCCACCGGCCGGGGGGTGTTTGTCACCGGCCGTGAAGCGGCGCGGCGCCTCCATCTCGACTTGAACGGCGCACGCGTGGCGGTGCAAGGCTTTGGCAATGTCGGCTCAGCGGCGGCCGAGCTCTTCCAGCAAGCCGGCGCCAAGATCGTGGCGATCCAAGACCATTCGGGCACGATCACCCACCCCAAGGGCTTTGACTTTGCCGAGCTCATGCCTTACGTCCAGCGCCACGGCGGGGTCCAAGGCTTTGCCCAAGGCGAAGCGGCCGACCACGAATCGTTTTGGGATACCGACTGCGAAATTCTGATTCCGGCCGCCTTGGAAGGTCAGATCAACGTGGACCGCGCCGGCCGCATCAAGGCACGTTTGGTGCTTGAAGGGGCCAATGGCCCGACACATCCGGACGCGGACGACGTGCTGCATGAGCGCGGCATTTTGGTGGTGCCCGACGTGATCTGCAACGCCGGCGGCGTGACGGTGTCGTACTTCGAGTGGGTGCAGGACTTTTCGAGCTTTTTCTGGACCGAAGACGAGATCAACCTGCGTCTCGACAAAATCATCGTGGACGCGCTGCGCCGCGTCTGGGACACCGCTGATCACCATCACATCACCTTGCGCACCGCTGCATTCACCGTGGCTTGTGGACGCATCCTTGCGGCACGTCAGGAACGCGGTTTGTACCCTTGATACGCTCGGCAGCGTCTTTTTGGGTTTGTTTTGGAGTTTGACCATGTCCCACCCCTACGTCTGGTCCGAGGATCTGAACCTTCAGCATCCGCGCCTGGATGCCATCCACCAAGCCTTCATCGACCACTTGGCCTCAACCTACGTGGCCTTGGGGGCTGACCACGCCACGCTGTTGGAGCGCTTTGACGCCATGGTGGCGCACACCGTCGAGCACTTCGAGATCGAAGACCGCTGGATGGTCGCCACCGGCTATCCCATCGAGAACTGCCACAGCTCGCAGCACCGCCAAGTGCTCGATCTGCTGCAAGACATCCGCCGGAAAGTGCTGGAGAACGGCAGCGGCGAGCTGATCGGCCGCTTGTTGCCCGAACTGGTCGAATGGTTCAGCCAACACGCCCAAGGGGCCGATGCCGCCTTGGCGTTTCACATGAGCTCGGTCGGCTACAACACCGAAGCATGAAGATCGACCACCTGATGCAACGTATTCGCTTGGGCGAAGACTCGACGTTGGAGCTGAAAAAACTGCTCGTGCGTGACGACGGGAAAACCATCGAACCGCATCCCGATGGGCTTTCGGACGAGCTGGCTGCCTTGGCCAATGCCAAAGGCGGGCTGATCATCTTGGGGGTGGATGACAAGAGCCGGACGATCACCGGCATTGCTTTGGCCCACCTTGACCGCGTCGAAGCTTGGTTAACGGCCCTTTGCAACGACCGCATCAAACCACCGCTGGATGTGGTCACCCACCACGTAGAACTTCCCGATGGTCACGGTGCCATGCAGCCGGTGATCGTGGTGGAAGTGCCGCAAAGCCTATGGGTACATCAAAGTGCCAACGGTTATTTTCGGCGTGTCGGACACGCCAAACGTGAACTGCCGCCTGACGCCCTGGCCCGGTTGTTTCAGCAACGCAGTCAGGCCCGCATCATCCGTTTCGAAGAACAAGCCGTTCCTCGCTGCCACTTTGATGATCTCGACGCGCTGTTGTTGCGGCGTTTCATCAAACCCGATCAGGGCGATGTCTTGACACAGCTGGGGCGGCTGCATTTGCTGGAACAGAGCGACGGCGAACCCCATCCCACGGTGGCGGGGGTGTTGCTGTGTACGCCTCAGCCGGCACGCTGGCTACCAAGTGTCGAAATCCTCGCGGTCGCTTATGCCGGCACCCGCAATCACCCCAACGAACAGATCGATGCGCAGGATATCCAAGGCCCCCTGGATCGACAGATCCTGGATGCTTTCCATTTTGTACGGCGCAATATGCAAACGGTGGCCCGCAAGCCTTTGGGACGCGTGGATTACCCGCAATACCACTTGGGGGCCGTGTTTGAAGCCATCGTCAATGCGGTGGCGCACCGCGATTACTCGATGCACGCCCAGCGGATTCGGCTATTCATGTTCCGCGACCGGCTAGAGATTCATTCACCCGGCGTTTTGCCCAACACGCTGTCGCTGGATTCCATGAGCCGCCTCTCCGTACCGCGCAACGAAATTCTGGCCAGTTTGCTGTCGCGCTATTACCCGGTCGATGACCCCAGTTTGGGCAAAGGCTATCTGATGGATCGCCGGGGCTTCGGCGTTGAGATGATCTTGCGCGAAAGTGAAGCCTTGTCCGGCCAACGACCGCTTTACGAGGTCATCAGCGATCTCGAACTGTGTCTGACGCTCTACGCCCAAGACCTCTCTGCCCTCACGGAAGCCGTGTCTAAGCCGGCGTAAAGCCTTCGTCGTCGAGCAAGCTGCGCAGGCTGGCCTCGCTGAGCTGGGTGGTGAAACGCACCCGCTTGGTGGTGAGGTCCGGCTCGATGCGGGCTTCGGGGTCTTGTTCGGTCAGCACGCGGGTGATGGTGGCGACACAGTGGCCGCAGTTCATGTCCGGCAACGTGAGTTCGATCAACGCAGTCATGGTGAGTTTCCTGGAAATACCCTCGGGGGCTTCTTGAACAGCATAAACGCAAAGATGCGATGATCGCCGACATGAACGCTGCCACCCCCTCTCATGCCCTGAGTTGCACCCTCGCCATCGACGGCATGAGCTGCGCTTCGTGCGTGCGGCGCGTTGAAAAAACCTTGCTCAAGCAAGCCGGCGTGACGCTGGCTGAAGTCAATCTGGCCACCGAAAGTGCGCGCATCGAATGGCGCGCCGACGGCCCCGTGCCCGACACGGAGCAGCTGAGTGCGGCCATCCGCAAGGCTGGTTTTGACGCCCATGTGCTGCAAGAAGATTCCAACGAAGACGTCGGCGACAACTCCGATCCAAACCGTCACCCCACGCCTTGGCTGAGCGAAGGCCAGCAAGTGGCGCTGGCCGCCCTGCTCTCGCTGCCGCTGCTGTTGCCCATGCTGGCCGCGCCTTGGGGTGTGGACTGGATGCTGCCGGGCGGCTGGCAGTTGCTCTTGGCCACCCCGGTGCAGTTTGTGCTGGGCGCGCGTTTTTACCGCGCCGGCTGGCACGCGCTGCGCGCCGGCAGCGGCAACATGGATTTGTTGGTCGCCATCGGCACCAGCGCCGCCTTTGGCTTGTCGCTCGGGTTGTGGCTGAGCAACCACCATGACAGCCACCCTCCGCACCTTTACTTCGAAAGCGCCGCCGTCGTCATCACCTTGGTGCGGCTGGGCAAGTGGCTCGAAGCGCGCGCCAAGCACCGCACCTTGGCCGCCATCACCGCCCTGCGCGCCCTGAGCCCCGACGTGGCTCAAGTGCTGGGGCCCGATGGTCAGGAAAGCACGGTGGCGCTGCGCCAGCTGCGCGTTGGCAACCGCGTGGTGGTGCGTCCGGGCGAGCGCGTGCCGGTGGACGGGGTGATTTTGGAAGGTCGCAGTCATCTGGACGAGTCGCTGCTGAGCGGCGAGAGCCTGCCGGTGGCGCGCCAAGAAGGCGATGCAGTCACGGGCGGGGCGGTGAACGGCGAAGGTCGGCTGGTGCTGCGGGTTCGGGCCGTGGGCACCGAGACCACCTTGGCGCGCATCATCCGGCTGGTCGAATCGGCCCAAGCCAAGAAAGCCCCGATCCAACACCGTGTCGATGCCATCAGCGCGGTCTTTGTGCCGGTGGTGATCGTGCTGGCGCTGCTCACTTTGCTGGCTTGGGGCTTGGGCTGGGGGGGCCTGCATGCTGACTGGACCCAAGCCCTGCTCAACGCCGTGGCCGTGCTGGTCATCGCCTGCCCCTGCGCCTTGGGCCTGGCCACGCCGGCAGCAATGATGGTTGGCACCGGCGCTGCCGCCCGCCACGGCATCCTCATCAAGGACGCCCAAGCGCTGGAGCTGGCACGGCGCATCGATTGGGTGGTGTTCGACAAAACCGGCACCCTGACCTTGGGCCAACCGAGCCTTGAAGCGATGGACGTGCAGCCCGGCAGCGGCCTCGATGCTGCGCAGCTCTTGCGCATGGCCAGCGCCTTGCAGCGCGGCAGCGAACATCCCTTGGCCCGGGCGGTGCTCAAAGCGACGCAAGGTTTGGCGGAGCTCAGCGCCGAACAATGGCACGCCGTCCCCGGTCGTGGCATCGAAGCCCAAGTCGCCGGTCAGGCCCTGAAGATGGGCAGCCAGCGCTGGATGACGGAGCTGGGTGTTGATCTGAGCGCCCTCCACCCCCGCGCCACCGATCTTCAAGCCCAAGGCCTGACGGTGGCGTGGCTCTGCGCCGCACCCACCGCTGCGACCACCCATCTCCTCGGCCTGCTGGCGTTTGGCGATCAGCTCAAACCGGGGGCCAAGGCGGCGGTGGCGCAGTTGCATGCGCTGGGGGTCAAAACCATGCTGCTCAGCGGCGACCACCTGAGCGCCGTGCAAGGCATCGCCGCCCAGCTCGGCATCGACGCGGTGCGTGCCGAGGTCCTGCCCGCTGACAAGGCCGAGGCCATCCGCGCCCTGCAAGCCCAAGGACACATCGTGGCCATGGTGGGTGATGGCCTGAACGACGCGCCGGCGCTGGCTGCGGCGGACGTGGGCATCGCCATGGCCAGCGGCACCGATGTGGCGATGCACAGCGCCGGCATCACCTTGGTGCGCAGCGACCCAAGCAGCGTGGCCGACGCCATCGAGCTGTCGCGCCGCACCACCCGCACCCTGCACCAAAACCTGTTCTGGGCGTTCCTCTACAACGTGATCGGCATCCCGCTGGCCGCCATGGGCCTGCTCAACCCCGTCATCGCCGGTGCCGCCATGGCCGCCAGCAGCGTCAGCGTGATCGGCAACGCGCTGCGACTGGCGCGCTGGCGGCCTGCTTTGAAGCACACTCCCGGGCCATGACCCTTACTGAACTTCGTTACATCGTGGCCGTGGCGCGGGAGCGGCATTTTGGGCGGGCGGCGGAAGCTTGTTTTGTCTCGCAGCCGACCTTATCGGTGGCGGTGCGCAAGCTTGAAGACGAGCTGGCCTTGAAACTGTTTGAGCGTGGCGGCAACGAGGTGAGCGTGACGCCCTTGGGCGCGGTGATCGTGCGCCAAGCGCAGGTGACGCTGGACAACG
>NZ_JBFPHB010000015.1:0-167033 GCF_041083635.1 Leptothrix ochracea | reverse complement strand
GCTAAAGCACCCGAACTTTATGTTGGACCGTCACATCCGGGTCGCCCTGTGTTGCCGCTACGCTCCATGCTCGCTGGTTTTTGCGGGGCGACAATTCCGGCTGTGATGGTCAACTAAATAGTTAGCCCTTGCTTAACAATCGCTACGGAGCATTCATGAATTCAAATGCCCTCAAGGTTTCCCGTTTCAACCATATGGTTTCGAAACCAGACGGAACAGCACTTGGATATAACTTCCTCTGGCGATCACTTGTACTTCTGGATAAGAATGAATCCCCCGCATTTGAGAAGCTGATTCGAAGTCAAAACGACTTTGATGTTGAGTCGCTGAACACGGTGTTGGACTTTTCTCTACTTAAGAAATTGCGCTTTCTAATTCCTTCCACTTTTGACGAAATAGAGTTCTTCAAAAAGAGCTATGAGAAAAGCATAGCTCGTCCAGTGTTAACGACAATGATTCTGCCGACACTTAGGTGTAACTTTGATTGTCCGTATTGCTTTGAGTTCAAACATGATGTTGATCTTTCCGACGAAACCTCCGATGCAATCAAGTCATGGGTGCGCTCTCGATTGCATGACAAACGGCATTTTCATATTACATGGTTCGGCGGAGAGCCGCTGCTTGCCAAATCGCGTATTGAAGAGCTTTCAACTTTTGGAATAGATCAAGCGCACCGTTTGGGAATTAAATTTAGCTCATCAATAACAACAAACGGATACCTACTTGATCCTGAAACGGTGGGCCTTTTGCAGAGGCTCCAGGTCAACAACGTCCACATAACCCTTGACGGAGATGAAGATGCTCACAACACGACTCGGTATCTCATTGGGGGTGGGCCGAGTTTCGATCGCCTTGTGGAAAACATTGAAATGTATTGCCGTGTCTCAAAAAGCCATTTACCTCTAAGTATTCGAGTGAACGTCACAGACAATAACTTCGACGGGATTTCTAAACTGCTGAAGCGTTTCAGCCAAACCGTCAAACGTGGCAGTAGGGTGTACTTCAGATGGGTGTGGGCGAATGAGGCGAGTGGATTTCAACAGTTTGTTGTTAAGCAAAAGAGGCCTTTCGAAAAGCTCGCCCTTCTATATGGATTGGCCGCAGATGAGGGATTCATAATTGATAACCCGGTCGACGATACTCAGTTCAACTACTGCGAAGTGGATTTTGAGCATCACTTCACGATCGACCCACGTGGGTATATCTATCTCTGTAGCCATAAGTTCGATCCATCCGAGGCTATTGGTCACGTAATTGACGATCCAAACGTAGAGTCAGATCAATTCTTCGAGAAATGGATTTCCGCTAATCCATTTGGAGATTCAAGATGCTTGGACTGTAAGTGTTTACCGATATGTAAAGGTGGATGCCGCAAGGCGCGTGTCTTTGGTTCGAAGGCCTGTATTGAAGAGCGTTTTTCAATGGACAAGTATGTCGAGTCCCAGTATTCGAAGCACAAAGTGCAAACGTTGTACAGTGGTCTAACCAAGAGTGAAAGGAGCGATGGAAATGCAAGTGCTATCTGAGGGCTATAAACCCACACTGGAACTGGTTGACGCAAATTTGGTAGCCGTCGCCATTTCCGATGATTATTCGGTCATTGGATCGGGGAACGATGCTGATTGTGGAAAATGCGGTGACTGCGGTAAGTGTGGTGACTGTAGCAATTGTGGGTGCGGCTGAGCCACATCAAATATTCTATTGACAGCTTTTGTAATCGAGGAGATTTGAGAATGGAGATACTAAACGTCGGCGTATTCTGTAACGACAACCTTAGTATGGACAGTGTTGACGAGCTCATGTCCAGTCATGTGGAGTCCATGTCAGCATACGATGGGGATTGCGGTAGATGTGCTGATTGTGGCAAATGTGACAACTGTGGTCGTTGCAGTTGCGTAGAAACGTAGTTTCGTCAGGGCTAACCCGGCGGTGCAGGGGACGCTACGCGATAAAGCCGCGCAGCGCCCCTGACCTTGAACGTTAGGCCTTAAATTTCTTGAGAGATTTTCCATGCCATATGAACTCGAAACCGCAATTGCAACCGCCGTCTCCGCCGCAATTTCTGGCGCCTCGGTTATTATCGCAACTTGGCAACTGGCAATCCAGCGCCGACATAATCAACAAGGAGTCACTCCACGACTTGCAGGAGAGAAAGAATCATTCCAGCACAGCATTTTCAAATGGGAGTTGGTTAACCGCGGCGTGGGGCCTGCCGTCATCAAGTCATTCTCATTTGAATGCGAGGGGGCTCGTTTTGATGCACCAACCACTGAAGCGATTGAAAAGCAGCTTTCCAACCATGGCTACTCCGATATCGTAGGTAGCGGCGATTTATCCCCAGGCGATTTTATTAGTCCCGGGGAGGTTTTTCGACTGCTCGAAATCCCACGAGAAAATGCAGCAAAGGTAAAAAACTTGTTGAAAAACACAAAGTGGACCGTGACTTACAAGTGCATCTACGGAAAGGAATACACGACGGAGCTTCGTGTTTAAAGCCACGCACAAGGCAACCACTTCACTTATCCGTGTTCTCAACGCCCTCTACTACGCGCGGCACGCCTAACTGTACTACAAGGACTTCCCCATAAGTCAACTTGAGTTCAACCCTCAAGACGAATTCAATCATCGATCAAACGGGTGCGATGGTTTCAGCACCAGCACAGAGAACAGACTGCACATCGATAAACGGCCTTGTTGCACCTTTCTTCGGCGCGGGCCCAGATTCGAACCGATCAGCAGGACTCCATTCGTTCGTCGTCAGAGATCCCCTTCGGGATAGCCTCTGACATCGGGTTAGTCGAGCTCACCTGCTGCCGGTCTGACCTGTGTGATGGATCTCCATTCGCACGTCTTCGAGAGATGCTTGTCTTCGCCCAACGGCTTCAAGCCGGACTATTTGGCGTGGGCGTCAAGACCGTTGGCGCTGGTTGATCGGCCACCCAATTCGCATCAAACCGATCCCCTCGCGCCAACACGGCCCACAAAATGCGGGCGTTCTTGTTGGCCAGCGCAACCACCGCTTTTTGCCATCCCACTGCGAGATGCAGTCACTGCGCTTATGCATCGCCCCGGGAATAGAGGAGGCTCAAACTCTTGAGAAGAGAGAGCCATGAACAAGTCCACCAAGTTCTCACCCGAGGTCCGTGAGCGAGCCGTGCGGATGGTGCATGTCCTCAAGTCGCGTACACCGCATACCTTTCAATACTCCAACCGATCCGGTCGAATCTTGTTGAGGAAGATGGTGGCGACGTCTCCGACGCCTTCGCGTTGCATCAGGCGTTCAGCGTCGTTCGTTTTCTGCGGCAGCGATCTGCTTTTATGAGGCGGTGAGGCAGGACTGGTCGTAGGGCTGAGGTTCGTGGATGGAGGGTTCTGTGGCGGCTTGAAGGGATTGGTTCAGGATGCGAGCCAAGATGGCGGGGACTTCGAAGACGGCGCGGTTGTTGTAGCGGTGTACGTTGGCGCGGAGTTCGTCAAGGCGGATCAGCATGTTATCGACGGCTGGGCGCATTGCGCCAAAACGCTTGCAAACCAAGCCGAAGCCGTTTTCGAGCACCCAGTCGGTGTTGTAACGTTCTTGGGGCATGGTCCAAGCGTTGCGGACCACGATCACCGGTAGGCCGAGGTGCACGGCTTCGCTGAGACTGCCTGGGCCGGGTTTGCCGATGAAGAAATCGGCCATGTGCATGATGTCTGGGATGTCACGCCTGAAACCCAGGACCAGCTTGGGGGCGGTGCTGGGCAAGGCTTGCAGTTGTTGGGCCAAGGCTAAGTTGTGACCGCAGACAAAGATCAGTTGATGGTTGGGGAGTTGCCGGGCGATTTGCAGCATCGTTGAAGAGCCGTGCCCCCCGAACATCACCAAGCCGGTTGGGCGCTTCGGGTCGAGACCGTGGTGTCGGCGCGCATCGGCCCGATTCACCGTGGGAGGCTGGTAAAAATCGGGCCGCAAAATCATGCCCGAGGTGGGGTGGATGCGGCTCCAACTGTGGCCCATCTCGCGGGCCTGCACCACCGCCTTGGGGGTGCCGCAGATGAAATGCTGGGCCTGATCGGGCTCGATCCAGAAATGCGGTGGATGGTCGGCCAAATCGGTGAGCAAGGTGACATAAGGGACCCCCGGCAGGGTGGTGCTCACGCTCTCAAACAAAGCCCGGTTGAAATTGGGGATGAGTGAGACGACCAGATCGGGTTCGGTCTTGAGCCAATGTTGTTGCAAGCGCCTGACCAGTGTCGGGTGAGCCAGCCGGATCATGCTTTGCAGGATTTTCAACTCTTGGGCCAAACCCAGCGTCCAGCCGCGTTTGAGCCGCTGGTTGTAGAGATCCTCGGGGGCAAAGCCTGTGATGCGCTGAAAGCTGTGATTCGGGTCCATGACATCGAAAAGATGCACCAGCCGTATGCGCCAGCCCGGGCGCTCTTTGTGCAGCACAGCTTGCAAGGCCTCGGCAGAGGCGCGGTGCCCCCCACCGGCGTTGAAATACACAAAGTCGATGGTTTTCACAGGGAGTATGGATTGAGAGGATCTCCTCAACCCGAATCAGTTGCGCCAGCGCCGAGCATAAGTTTCGATATGTGACAACGGTGTGACGCTGGTGCTCTTTTTAACCTGTCATCGCTTTGACATTTAACGGTTATGTAATGGCTGTTGGCATATGCCAATCCGAATATTGTTGAAAGTGGCCGATGAAAATAGCCATCGTGACAGATGCGTGGGAACCTCAGGTCAATGGCGTGGTGGTGACTTTAAAAATGACCTGCCGCGAACTTGAGGCCATGGGTCATGAGGTCGTGATGATCACGCCGGCTGATTTTAAAAGTCTGCCTTGTCCGACGTACCCAGATATTCGTTTGGCCATGGCTTCTCGGCATGCCGTGGAGCAAAGACTCGATGCCATGAAGCCTGATGGTTTGCATCTTGCGACCGAAGGCCCCTTGGGTTGGGCCGCTCGGGCGGTGGCCATCCATCGTGGGTGGTTGTTCACAACGGCGTATCACAGCCGGTTTCCAGAATATCTGCATCTGCGCACTCGGGTGCCGCTTTCTTGGAGCTACGCCGCTTTACGGCATTTCCATCATGCGGGTCATGCCACCTTGGTGACGACGAACAGCATGATCGACGATCTGGTGGAGCGCGGTTTTGATCGTTGCCATGTCTGGACCCGGGGGGTCGATTTGGATGCTTTTTCGCCCCATGGTGCACGCTTGGATCGTGGCAAGGCGCCCGTTTTTCTCTATGTGGGTCGTTTGGCCGTGGAGAAAAACATCGATGCTTTTCTCAAACTGGATCTTCCCGGCGAGAAATGGGTGGCTGGCATCGGCCCAGAAGAAGCGCGCCTGAAACGCTGTTATCCGGGTGTCCGTTGGTTTGGCGTGCTACGCGGGGATGACTTAGCAACCTTGTATCGAACGGCCGATGTGGTGGTGTTTCCCAGCCTCACCGATACCTTTGGCTTGGTGATGGTGGAAGCCATGGCCTGCGGCACGCCTGTCGCCGCCTTTCCCGTCACGGGCCCGAAGGACGTGGTGGATGACCAAGGCCTTGGCGGTATTTTGGATCCCGATTTATGGCGGGCCTGCATTCACGCGCTGGGCTGTGACCGTGACAAGGTGCGAGCCCACGCTGAGCAATATCACTGGCGCCGAGCCACGGAGCAATTCATGGCGCATTTGCCGCTGATTGTCCATGGTGGCTCGAAGGTCTCGGTCGACAGGGCGATGCAGGCCACGTTCAACTGAGCTTGACGGCGGGTTGGTTCAGTTTGGACCACTCGATGATCTCCAGCTTGCCGTCTTGATGTTCGACCAGCGCTGTCAGACTCTCGACCCAATCACCATCATTGGCGTAAATAAAGCCGTCGATTTCGCGCAGTTCAGCGTGGTGAATATGACCGCAGACGACGCCATGCACGTTTCTTTTGCGGGCCTCTCGGACGACGGCCAACTCAAAGTCACTGATGAAGCTGACCGCACGTTTGACTTTGAATTTCAGATAACGCGAGAGTGACCAATACGGCAAACCCATCCGAGCGCGGATGCTGTTCAGGTGGCGGTTGAGTCGCAGCGTGAATTCGTAGAGGCGATCACCCACATGGGCGAGCCAGTTGGCGCACTGGATCACGCCATCGAACAAATCGCCATGCAGAACCCACAAGCGCTTGCCATCGATGGTGTGGTGGATGTGATCTTCGGTGATTTCAATGCCACCAAAGCTGTGGCCGGCATAACGACGGGCAAATTCATCATGGTTGCCAGGAACCAGAACCACCCGCGTGCCTTTGCGGGCTTTGCGAAGGATTTTTTGCACCACGTCGTTGTGCGACTGGGGCCAATGCCAGCGGCGCTGAAGTTGCCAGCCATCCACGATGTCACCGATGAGGATGAGGCATTCGCATTCCACTTTTTTCAAGAAATCAAGCAGCGCTACCGCTTGGCACTCAGGCGTACCCAAGTGCAGATCAGAAATGAACACGGTGCGCACTTGGAGGTGCGGTGTGTCGTTCCAAGGATTGGTCGATGTGGGGGGTAGCTCGGATGGGTTGGGCGGCAAAGGATTCATCGGCGCATCGTCGCGTCCTTTCGTGACCGCATCGTGACCCCCCCAAAAACCTCACCAGAGGAGTTGGTGTTCCACCGGGCATGAACCACGGCAGAGCAAGGTAAAGACCTCGTCTTGGCCGGTTGCCATCATCACGACATAGCCTTTTTGGTCCTTGATCAGGATTTGTTCAAGCTCACCGCGTAAAAGCGCATGGGCAGTTCGCTCACCCAGCGATTGAACAGCGGCACTCATGGCTCCAATTTCATCTTCCCGGTGATGACTGGGCAGCGATGACAAATAAGATTTGTCCATCCAAGGAAAATATAGCGGAAGCTTCTATTTCAACAGTTAATGGCGGTATATCTTGTGTAAGAGCGGCCTGAGAATTGATCATGATTGAATACCCTTTCATAGATTTGATATGAATTCAGTCTATGAATGCGATATGTCAATCATGTGACAATGATGTTTGTGCTACGGATGGTTTCATGCAAGGCCATGAAATACGTGCCGTATTTAACACCTCTTCAGAAGTGATGTATAAAAAAGACATCACATACCAGTCCATCAATACTCCAACCGATCCGGTCGAATCTCATTGAGGATGGTGGTGGCGATTTCTTCGATGGATTTGTGGGTGGATGAGAGCCAGGCGATGCCTTCGCGTTTCATCAGGCGTTCAGCTTCGTTGATTTCCATGCGGCAGTTGGCCAAGGCGGCGTATTTGCTGCCGGGGCGGCGTTCGTTGCGGATTTGGCTGAGGCGGTCGGGGTCGATGGTCAGGCCGAAGCATTTGCGTTTATAGGGTGCAAGCATCGAGGGCAGGTTGCCGCGTTCGAAGTCGTCGGGGATGAGCGGGTAGTTGGCGGCCTTGATGCCGTGCTGCATCGCCAAGTAAAGCGAAGTCGGTGTTTTGCCGCTGCGCGAAACGCCCACCAAGATCACGTCGGCCACGCTCAGGTTGCGTGAGGATTGGCCGTCGTCATGGGCCAACGAGAAATTGATTGCCTCGATGCGGTCGTGATACTGCTGGCTGCGCGTGACGTCGGAAAAACGGCCCACGCGGTGATTGGACTTGATGCCGAACTCGGCTTCGAGCGGCTCGATAAAGCGCTGAAACATATCCATCACCAAGGCGTTGGCTTGGTTGCTCAGGATCTGGCGCACGGTTTCGTTGATCAACGTGAGGAAAACGATGGGCCGGCGGCCTTCATCGTTGGCCATGGCGTTGATCTCGCGCACCACCTGCTCAGCCTTCTCGATGGTGTCGATGAAAGGGCGGCGCACGTGGCGATGTTCGATGGCGAATTGCGCCAGGATCGAGTTGCCAAAAGTCTCTGCGGTGATGCCAGTGCCATCGGAGACAAAGAAGACGGTGTGATTGGGCATGGGACTGCTGCCGGGTTGTTGCCAAAAAGGCTGTGGATGTCGATCAACGGGCAAGAACTATGACAGGAAACGGCAGGTTTGCCCCCGTAGAATGGTGCCGATTCAGGTGCCTCGCTGCGCCGCACAGGTTTTCTTTTCTTCATGGAGTTTGTGATGTCCCAGGTTGATTTGGCGACCGCCTTGGTGGCGCCGTTTGAGCAGTTGCGCATGAGTGATGTCGAGACGGTCGGCGGCAAGAACGCCTCGCTCGGCGAGATGATTTCGCAACTGGCCGCCTCAGGCGTGCGTGTTCCCGGCGGCTTTGCCACCACCGCTCACGCGTTTCGGCGCTTTCTGACCGAAAGCGGTTTGACCGATCGCATCAATGCCCGTTTGGCCGCACTCGACATTGAAGACGTGCGCGCGCTGGCTGAGGCCGGTGCGGAGATCCGGGGTTGGGTCGAGCACGCTGTGTTCCCCGCCGATTTCGAAGCGGCCATTCGTGGCGAATTTGCTCGCCTGACTGCGGGCAATCCGGGGGCTTCGTTTGCGGTGCGCTCGTCAGCCACGGCCGAAGACTTGCCGGACGCCTCGTTCGCCGGTCAGCAGGAAACTTTCCTGAATGTGGTCGGCATCGACGACATCCTGCACAAGATCCGCGAAGTGTTTGCCTCCCTCTACAACGACCGCGCCATCAGCTACCGCGTGCACAAGGGCTTTGCCCATGCCGACGTGGCCTTGTCGGCCGGCATTCAGCGCATGGTGCGTTCGGACTTGGGCGCAGCCGGTGTGATGTTCACCATCGACACCGAAAGCGGTTTCCAAGACGTGGTCTTCATCACCTCCAGCTACGGGCTGGGCGAAACGGTGGTGCAGGGCGCTGTGAACCCTGACGAGTTCTACGTCCACAAGCACGCTTTGCGCGCGGGCAAGCAAGCGGTGATCCGCCGCAGCTTGGGCTCGAAGCTGATCCGCATGGAATTCGCTTCGCCCGAAGAGAAAGCGGCTTCCGGCAAGCTGGTCAAGATCACCGACACCCCGACCGAACTGCGCAACCGCTACTCGCTCAGCGACGAGGACGTGACGGAGCTGGCGCGCTACGCCTTGATCATCGAGCAGCACTACGGTCGCGCGATGGACATCGAGTGGGGCAAGGACGGCGGCGACGGCTTGCTCTACATCTTGCAAGCCCGGCCTGAAACGGTGAAGAGCCAAGCCGCTGGCAAGGTCGAGCACCGCTACAAGCTCAAGGGCGGCGCGGACCGTGTGGTGCTGGCTGAAGGCCGCGCCATCGGGCAAAAGATCGGCACCGGCCCGGTGCGCTTGGTCGATTCGATCGCCGAGATGGACCGCGTGCAGCCCGGCGACGTGCTGGTCACCGACATGACCGACCCGAACTGGGAGCCGGTGATGAAGCGCGCCAGCGCCATCGTCACCAACCGGGGTGGCCGTACCTGCCACGCCGCCATCATTGCGCGTGAACTGGGCATCCCGGCCGTGGTGGGTTGCGGCGATGCGACCGAAACGCTCAAGGACGGTCAGCTCGTCACGGTGGTTTGCTCGGAAGGCGACACCGGCCGCATCTATGACGGCTTGCTGGACATGGACATCAGCGAAGTCAGCCGAGGCGAGATGCCTGCGAGTCCCGTCAAGGTGATGATGAACGTCGGTAACCCGCAGCTGGCCTTCGATTTCTGCCAAATGCCCAACAGCGGTGTGGGTCTGGCGCGCCTTGAATTCATCATCAACAACAACATCGGCGTGCATCCGCGCGTCATCCTCGACTATCCGAATGTCGATCCCGACCTGAAAAAGGCGGTCGAATCGGTGGCTCGTGGTCACGCCAGCCCGCGCGCGTTCTACGTCGATAAGCTCGCCGAAGGCATCGCCACCATCGCCGCAGCCTTCTGGCCCAAGCCGGTGATCGTGCGTTTGTCCGACTTCAAGTCGAACGAGTACCGCAAGCTCATCGGTGGTAGCCGCTACGAGCCCGAGGAAGAGAATCCCATGCTGGGTTTCCGGGGCGCGGCGCGTTACCTGAGCGAAGACTTCGCCGAAGCTTTTGCCATGGAGTGCAAGGCCTTGAAGCGCGTGCGCAACGACATGGGTCTGACCAATGTCGAAGTGATGGTGCCGTTTGTGCGCACCTTGAAGCAAGGCGAGCGCGTGGTGGGCATGCTGGCCGAGCAGGGCTTGAAGCGCGCGGCTGACGGCGGCACCGACGGTTTGCGCGTCATCATGATGTGCGAGATCCCGAGCAACGCCATCTTGGCCGACGACTACCTGAAGTTCTTCGACGGCATGTCGATCGGTTCGAACGATCTGACCCAGCTCACTTTGGGGCTGGACCGGGACTCAGGCCTAGAGCTGCTGGCGCACGATTTCGACGAGCGTGATCCTGCCGTCAAGGCGCTGATCTCGAAGGCCATTGCCGCTTGCCGTGCCCAGGACAAGTACATCGGTATTTGCGGCCAAGGCCCCAGCGACCATCCCGACTTTGCCCAATGGCTCATGCAAGAAGGCATCGTCTCGATCTCGCTCAACCCCGACACGGTGGTTGAGACATGGCAGCTGCTGGCCCGGACGTGATGCTCGGCCGATGCCTTTGACCGCAACCCCTTCGGTGCGCTACTGGGCCCGTGTTCGACGGGCCACGTGGGGTTTGTTGGGGTTGTGGCTCACCGTCACCGTGGCTTTGCCGTGGTTTGCCCGTGATCTGGACGCGTGGCACGTGGGCGGTTTTCCGCTGGGATATTGGATGTCGGCCCACGGCGCGATTCTTTTCTTTCTGATGGTTCTGGTGATCGATGTGCTTTTGATGGAGCACATTGACCGCCTCGAACGGCGCGATCGGCAGCGCGCCTCGGCTGCCTCCGGTGAACATGCGTAATCAACCGCCCTTGCGCGTGGGTGTGTTGCACTGGCGCTATGCCTTGTTCACGCTGGGGGTGGGCTTCTTTGTGGTGGCCTTGACGGCCCTTGAAGAAATGGGCTGGTCGCGCAACAGCATCGGCGGCCTGTTCATGACCGCCACGGTGGTGGTTTATGCCGCCATTGGCTTGGCCTGCCGCACCACCGACGAAGCCGAGTACTACGTGGCCGGGCGTTCCGTCCCTGCCTTCTACAACGGCATGGCCATCGCGGCGGACTGGATGTCGGCGGCATCCTTTATCGGCACAGCTGGTGTGATCTACCTCCAAGGCTTCGACGGCCTCGCCTACATCTTGGGCTGGACAGGGGGGTTTTGCATGGTGGCAATGTTGCTGGCGCCCTATTTGCGACGCTTGCGCATTTACACCATTCCCGATTTTTTGGGCCACCGCTACGGCGGCCAAGGGCCGCGTTTGATGGGGGCGGCCGCTGCGGTTTTGGTGTCCTTTGTTTACTTGGTGGTGCAGATCTATAGCGTCGGTCTGATCACGTCGCACTTGACGGGCTTCAATTTCGAGATGGGCGTGTTCGTGGGCCTCGGTGGGGTGCTGATTTGCTCCTTCTTGGGGGGCATGCGGGCTGTGACTTGGACACAGGTGGCGCAATACATCATCTTGATCATTGCTTATCTGACCCCGGTGGTTTGGTTATCCATCCAGCAAACCGACAGCATCCTGCCCCTGCTGAGCTACAGCCAGCCGTTGCAAAACGTGACGGCGCGGGAGAAGGTTCTGCGCGATGACCCGGCGGAGCGTTCCGCGCGGCAGCACTATCAACAGCGAGCTGAGCAAGCCGAGCGCAAGTTGCAAAACGTGCCTTTGGCCATGCAGGAGGATGCGCTTCGTTGGGCTGAACAAGCCAACGTTTTGCGCGAACAAGATGCACCGCAGGTGCAGGTACAGCACGCCGAGCGCCTCTACGCCAATCGTCCCCGCACCGAAGCGGAAGCACGGGCACGCTATGAGCGCGAGCGTGATAGCGCCCGAACCCATGCTCAACCCTTGGCCGGCATGCCGCCCCAAGCTCAGCCTTATGCCGTCTCTGGGGACCCTGCGTCGCAGACCGACGTTGATCAGCACGCTTATGAGGTGAAACGACGCAACTTTGTGGCGCTGATGTTGTGCTTGATGCTAGGCACTGCGGCCATGCCGCATGTGTTGACCCGTTTTCTGACCACCCCCACGGTGTCGGAGGCGCGGCGTTCAGTGGCGTGGTCGTTGTTTTTCATTGCCTTGCTTTATCTGGCGACACCGGTGTTGGCGGTGATGATCAAGGCTGAAGTCTTCACCCATCTGGTGGGCACGCCTTTTGAAGACTTGCCGAGCTGGATCAGGCGCTGGGCGCGCATTGATCCGAGCTTGGTGTCGGTTGAGGACATCAACGGCGATGGCCTCTTGCAGTTGGCGGAGCTGCATCTGGGGGGCGATCTGATCGTGCTGGCGGCACCCGAGATTGGTGGTTTACCGTTGGTGGTGACCTATTTGGTCGCGGCGGGCGCGTTGGCCGCCGCCCTCTCCACGGCCGATGGATTGCTACTCAGTATCTCGAATGTGCTTTCGCACGACATCTATCACCGCTTGATTCACCCGCATGCACCGCCCTTGCGACGGGTGATGCTTTCCAAGTTCTTGGTGTTGGTGGTCGCGCTTTTTGCGGCGTTCATTGCCTCGTTGCACTTTGCCGACATCTTGCAATTTGTGGCCGCCGCCTTCTCGATCGCAGCCTCGGCCTTCTTCCCGGCGTTGGTGGTGGGCATTTTCTGGGCCCGAGCCACCCGTCGAGGGGCCTCCGCAGCCATGGCTGCCGGTTTGGTGACCTGTTTCTATTACATGGCCACCACCCACGAGGCTTTGCGCACTTTGTTGGGCATCACCCGCCCGGTGGCTGACTGTCGCTGGTGGGATGTCGAACCCATGGCGGCAGCGATCTTTGGGGTGCCGGTGGGGTGCTTGGTGCTGGTGCTGGTGAGCTGGTGGGATCACCCACCGGGGCGGCACGAGCTGGCGGTGCTGGCGCGGCTGCGTCAACCCTCCGAAGGGTTGCGCTATCAAGAGCCGCCCGCCGATGCGTCCTGAACAGTGAACGGCGATGCTCACATCCCTTTGAATCGTCCGGTGTAGAGCCGACTGACGGCCAGTTTTTCGGGACGTTGGCGCAGGCTCAGGATCAGTCGGCCTGATTCATCCCGCACCGCTTGAGCGATCTGGCTGGCGCGCACCACCGTGCCACGATGCACCTGCCAAAACAGCGCGGGATCAAGCTGGGCCAAGAGATCACGCAAAGCGGTGCGGATCAGCCATTCGCGTTCGGCCGTGATCACCCGGATGTATTTGTCGGCGGCTTCGAAATAGATCACCTCATCCACTGGCACCAAATGAATGGCGTTGCCGCTGCTGACTTGGATCACGCTCAGACGCTCGCTGGCCGGGGCCGGTTGGGTCAGCAGCTGGCGCAGCTGTTGCAGCAAAGCATCCTCCCCCACACCACCCCCACGTTGGCTCAGAAGATGGCGCAAGCGCTGGCACGTGGTGGCCAGTCGGGCGGGTTGCACGGGCTTCAACACATAGTCCACCGCGCTGGCTTCAAAAGCCTGCACCGCGTATTGGTCGTAGGCGGTGACAAAGACGATCAGCGGCAGAACAGCGGCGGTGGGCCAATCTTCCACGATCGTCTGAGCCACCTCCAGCCCGCTGCGACCGGGCATGCGGATGTCGAGAAAAAGCACATCGGGCTGCTGCGTCAAAGCGCGCTCCAAGGCTTCGTCGCCGTCGTGGGCTGGGGCCAAGAGCCGTAGCTCGGGCCAAGTGCCCAGCAAATCCATGGCAAGGGCTTGAGCGAGCAGAGGTTCGTCTTCTGCGATCAAGGCGGTGGGGTGCGTTGTCGTCATGGTGTCATGGCATGGCATGGGCTGGTCCGGGCGACTCAAGGGGCAAAGTCACCGTGGCTCGGGTGCGGGCTTCATGGGGGTGGCCCTCGGTCGCGTGCACCCGCTGCAATTCAAAATGGGCTTGATCGCCATAAAGGGTTTGCAGTCGCTCACGGACCAAGGTGGTGCCAAAGCCGCCGTCGGTGGTGCTGGAGCCTCGGCCTAAACCTTGGCCGGTATCTTCCACGCATAAGTGCAGCTGATCGTTGACGATCTGGGCGCTTAGACCAATGTGGCCGCCTCGGCGTTGGGGCTCCAAGCCGTGTTTGATGGCGTTTTCCACCAAGGGTTGCAGCAACAACGGCGGTACAGGCTGCGTGGCCAGTTCAGGGGGCAAGTCCAGCGTCACGCTCAGGCGTGAGCCCATGCGCACCTGCATCAGGGCGAGGTAATCGGCCACCCGGTCAAATTCGGCTTGGAGGGGATGCAGGCTGGCTTGGCTGGCGCTGAGGGTGGCGCGCAGAAAGTCGATGAGCTGATCCAGCATCTGCTGAGCGCGTTCGGCATCCACCCCGATCAAGGCGCGCAAATTGGCCAAGGTATTGAACAGCATGTGCGGCTCAAGCTGACTTTGCAGCAGGCGCAGCTGCGTTTGGGCGGCCGTGCGGGCGGCGGCTTCGGCAGCGGCTTGGCTGGCTGCCATGCTGGCTCGGGTAAAAAACAGCCATGTCACGCCGAGCGACGCGCCGGTCGAAATGAGCAAAATCGCCAACCAGCCTTGCCAGCTCTGGCCGGTGGGCATGTCGCCGACGTGATCGGTGAGTTCTGCGGCCAGCCAACTGCCGAGCGCATAGCCCAGCAAACTGCCGACCACCACCAAGGGAATCACCCAGCGCCAGCCCGGCCAGCCGTTGATCAGCTCGGCCTGCGGCGTGTGCTTCTTGCCATGCAAAAGCCACATGGAGACGCCCCAGCGTCCACCGTTGATGAACAGCGAACTCAGGTTGCCGATGATGAGCGAGTAGATCAAGTTGATCCAACCATCACCACCGATCAAGCTGAGCAAAAGGGCGATCGCCAAGCAGATCAGCTCGGTGATGACAATCATCTTGCCGAGGGCCAAGGGTCTCATCAAGGTGGGTATGTTCATCGGAACCATCGTCACATTCAAACCCATCCCAACGTGTGATGCCAGAGTAAGTTGCCCAAGTAACGCCCGGGCAGCAGGGTGAAGGCGCCAGCACCGATGCAGCCGCTCAGGTAGACACGCCACATGGTTTGGCGGTGTGCGGTGATTCGCCGTTGTCGGATGTGCCACAACCCACTGCTGACACCCACCAAGGTCAGCACGGTCAGTACATGGATGGGGGTGTAGCCCGCGATGTTGGGCAGATGGCGATCGCGGATGAAGGCGCTTGATAGCGCGGCTCCCAACATCAACATGATCCAAACGTAGCCTGAGCTGCGGTGTAGGCCCGAGCCCTTGCGAGCGCGCAAAGTGAAGGGCCCGAGCAACAGAGCGCCAACAGCCAACATCAGATGAACAAGGATCACCCAAGGAAGGTCAAGGGGACTGATCACAGAGGGGTTGTGCATAGGAGGTCACTCTTAAAAAGCCCGGGTCAGCGCCAGCAAGCCGAGGTGTTGGCTCGGTTGCTGGAGAACCACCGCGCCGGTGGGTCCGCCGTAGTGTCGCCAAGCGAGGTTCACTTTCCACATGTTGCCCTGCCATTGAAGGCCGGCGCTGGTGATGAGGCTGCGGTCCGCAGTTTGCTGGAGGGCGTCGAGGCTGAGTTGCCAGTCTTCGACTTGCCAAGCGAGCCGGGCGTAAAAGTTGTCCCTGGCTTGCAGGACGTCGGGGGCCGTGCCGTCATGCCAAGCTTCGACCAGCAGGCTTTGCTGCTGATCGCCGGTCCACTGTGCGCCCACCAGCACCTGTGTGGTGGCATGGGATGGCAAGGAGGGCGGGGGGCCGACCAGCACATCAAAGCGTTCTAACCAGCGACCACTGGCGTGCAGTTCCAAGGTGTCGGTGGCGATCCAAGCGGCCGCAGCGCCCAAGCTCGTGCCGGTGTGCTGGCCTAGACGCGCAAAGCCATGCAGATCCAGTGCGCCTTGGTGCAGGTAATGGTGCAGGGCCAAGGCACTTTCTTGGGGGCCGCGTTGGCGCTCTGGGGGTTCGTGGAGCTGTTGGGGCTGCACCCACACCATGCTGGTCGATTGTTCAGCTCCAAAGTGTTCGGCTTGCAGGAGCGGGCGGCCTTCGAGGGTGGTGATCAACAGGCTGCGGCGCACTTCCTGCTGCACCACATCGTTGGGTCGAAAGCCGTAGCCCACGTCCCAGCTGACGATTTTTTTGCCCGCACTCAGCTGCCATGCCCCCAGATCAGCGCCAGCGTGCAGTTCGTTGAACCGCGCCCTGGAGTCACTCACAAGTGCATTGGCATGCATCCAGCGCCAGCTGGCGCGCAGCTCGGCCTCGCCCACGGTGCGGGTGTCATGGGGGTCATGACTGTCGGTGGTGGTGTGCAGCACGCGTAGCTCACCGCCGATGTCTTTGAAATCCGGGGTGGTCTGCGCATGGGCGGGGATGAACCCACCCAGAAGGCCCCATCCGATCCCCATCCCGAGGCCCATCCTCTGAATCCAGCCAAAGTGCCATCGCATGGTTGCTTACTCTTCAAGGCTGGGGTTGTGGGCCAAGAACATGGGGTTGAGCCACGTTGCCGGCACCTGTTTGCCCCGGCGTTCTAGGTACTGGATGCGGGTGAGCTTGTGGGTGCTTAAGCGGTCTTGTAGCTGCATTTCGTCCACTTCGGTGCCGGCTTTGTTCAGCACAAAACGGGCTTGCTTGGCCAGTTTTTCACTTTGCACATAGAGGTCGGCGCGCACCGGCTCATGCTTGATCTTTCCCAGCCACAGCTCGATGCGCTGGTAGCTCACCCCTTTGCGGATGGCGCTGAGCGTGAGGTGCTGGCAACCGCGCGGCGGGGTGCTTTCGACGGGGCTGGCCTCGCAAGGCTCTTCACCCACCAAGGTGCCGCCGTAGTCCTCGGACCAGTTGAGGGTGGCGATGTCGCCGGTGGAGGCATCGCCCAACAGTTTTTGCGACGGCGTGATGCGCATCGGCCGTTGGCTGCCGGGCATCAGCAGCCAAAAGTCATCGCCCAGCATCAGCACTTTTTGACCGGCCTCGGCGGGCGAGCGCATCAGCACCAGCGAACGGTGCTGATCTTGCACAAACACGGTGTAGCGGCGTTCTTTGTCGGTGCTGCCGTCGGATTTTTGGGTGGTGACCAGCGTTTCGACTTGCACATGGCTTTGGCCGGTGCGGAAACGGTCAGCGGCTTTGAGCAGGGGGGTGATATCGATCTCGGCGGCTTGAGCTGCTGTGAGCATCAAGGTGCCAAGACCGACACAGCTCAGGAGGAAGGTGCGTTTGTTCATGTCAGGATCCTTGAGAGCTTGGGGCTCAAACATGCGCTAGGGCATCCACCACCGGGCGGCCCACGGTGCGCCGCGCGACCAAGGCCGAGGTCAGCATGGCCAGCAGCACCATGGCGATGAGGGTTCCGGCATAGAGCCCAGCGTCCATGGTGATCAGGAGCGGATAGCCTTCGCTGCGCCCAGGGGGCGGCGGCATTTGCATCGGAAAAAGGATCAAGCCCACCGAGACGGTCAGCGCCAGCAGCGCACCCAGCAAGGTGCCCACGCCGCCCAGCACCATGCCTTCCAAAGCGAAGCTGCCCACCAACTGGCCGGGCAGGGCGCCCAAGGCGCGCAAGGTGCCGATTTCGCGGGTGCGTTCGATGATGGCCATGGCCATGGCATTGGTGACCACAAAGACCACGATCACACCGATGATCAGGCCCAGCGCGCCAAAGATACGGTTGTACAGATCCTTCACGCTGCGATAGAACACCGCCTCTTCCACCCACGTGCGCACTTTGAGCGTGGGCAGGGCGGCTTGCAGGCGTTGCCGGGCGGCGTCGGTGGCGTCCATCTCGTTCAGGTACACGCCGAGGCTGGAAACCCGCTCGGTCACCAGCAGTTTTTGGGCGGTGGTGACATCGATGTAGACCAAGCGCTGGTCCATCTCGGGGGTGCCGGTCGAGAAGGTGCCTTTGACCGTCACATCCAGCGCGTTCAAAGCCCCTTCGGTGGTGCTGGCCAGCAAGGTCAGGCTGCTGCCCGGTGTGGCTTTGAGACTCCGGGCCAAGGCTTCGCCCAGCATCACCATGCCGTGCTTATCGCTGCTGAGGACATGGCCGGCCTTCACGCTGAGGAAAGGGCCCTTGACCGCCCATTCAGCGTCCGGATCGATGCCGGTGGCCATCATCACGGTGGATTTCTCGCCGTTGCTGATCAAGCCGCTGAATTCGACGCGCGGCAAGATGCTGCGCACTTGGGCATCTGCCAGCAACTGGGCCCGCAGCTCGGGGTAGCCATCTAGGCCATGTTGCAGGGGCGTGTCCTCATCTTTTTCAAACTGTTCAGGCTTGGCCACGATCAGGTGGCCGGTGGTGCGCGCCGACATCTGTGCCAGTCCCTCATAAGTGGAGAGGGCAAAGCCTCCAGCCAGCAACATGGCGGCGGTCCCTAGGGCTGCGATGCTGACCGTGACGGCTGAGCGCCGACGGTTGCGCAAGGTGTTGAGCCACGCAAAACGCAGCCAAGCCAAGGGGAAGAATGAGGCGGCATTCATGCGGTCTGGCCCTCGGTGGTGTGGATATTTGCAACCAGCAAGCCATCTTCCAAGGTGATGACACGGTCGCAGCGGCGCACGGCGCGAGCGTCGTGGGTGGCCATCAAAAAGGCCGCACCTTGGGCGTGGCACAGCTCGCGCATCAAGCCCAGCACTTGATCGGCGGTGTGGCTGTCAAGGCTGGCGGTGGGCTCATCGGCGATCACCAGCTTGGGCCATTTCACCAAGGCGCGGGCAATGGCCACGCGCTGGCGCTGACCGCCGGAGAGCGCGTCGGGCAGATGCTCGGCGTGCGCTTGCAAGCCCACGCGCTCCAAGGCTTGGCGCACCCGCTCGCGGCGCTGGGCGGCGGGCACCTTGGCCAGAAAGAGCGGGTAGTCCACGTTGTCGGCCACCGTCATCACCGGCACGAGGTTGAAGCTCTGGAAGATAAAACCGATGGCGTCGCGGCGCAGCAAGGTGCGAGCGGTGTCGTTCAGTCCGGTCATGGCTTGGCCGTTGAAGGTGATCTGACCCGCATCGGGTGTGTCGATCAATCCGGCCAAGTTCAGCAGGGTGCTCTTACCACTGCCCGAAGGGCCGGTGAGCGCGAGCATTTCGCCGGGGAACACATCCAAGTCAACGCCTTGCAGTGCTGGCACGGTGTGTCGGCCCAAGCGATAGGTTTTGTGCAGGCCACGCAGGCTCAGAACGGCATCCATGCTCACTTCCCTTGCATGCGTTGTTGGGTTGTGAGCACCGCAGCTTGAAAAGGTGGCGGTGAGCTCTTGAGCAGCGGACTGGACGCGACTTCTGCGAGCAGTTTGAGGCCCCGATTTTTGCGGTTGAAAAAGCCTGGCAGGGCCAAGAAGGTGTTGGCGGCGGTGAACTTGACGTCCAGCACAGCCGGTGTGCCCCGGTAGATGGGTGCTGCATGGGCCGGGGTGAGCAGGGCCAGTGATTTGTCCAGCATGGCCAAGCCTTCGTCGGCAAAGGCCATTTTTTTCCACGGCCAGAAGGTGGTGGTGGCGCGCATGGCGGTGGCCGAGCCGGCATAAGCCATCAAGACCACATCGCTCGGGTATTTCTGACTGAGTTGCCTCAAAGCGTGGGCGGTCGGCTCAATGAGCGCTGAATCACCTTCTGAAGCACGCACAAAGTCGGCCAAGAGCGCCTCCGTGGATGACGTCACGGCTTGCGGTTCAGCGGCATGGGTGCGTGGGGGGGCTGTGCTCAGCAGCAGACTACTGCCAAGCAGTGCTGCGGTGATCACGAGACGGCGAGGTCCAATCAGGATCGGGCGATGGGTTTTCACGCTGGGGCTCCTTGCGTCGAAGCTTAAAGGGCTAAGGACATGGCCTTGATGATCTCCGTCGCCTCGCTTGGGGTCCAGACCGATGCGACCACCTGCATCCGGATGTCGCCAACGGCCATCTGGAGGGTGTGAGTGGCCCGGGTTGAAGCGCCGAGTCCAAGCGGGAACATCGTGGATTTGGCACCAAGCTATAATCGCCGGTTTTCCATTGCCGCACCTGTCAGTGTGATGCGACAGGGTGGCTTCTCGATCGGAATGTTCCGCTCGGGAAACCGTAAGGAGTGTTTATGCGTCATTACGAAATCATTCTTCTGGTTCATCCGGATCAGAGCGAACAAGTGCCGGCCATGCTGGAGCGCTACAAGGGCTTGATCACGACGGCGGGCGGTCAAGTCCATCGCGTGGAAGATTGGGGCCGCCTGCAATTGGCTTACCTGATCAACAAGCTGGCCAAGGCGCACTACTTGCTGGTCAACATCGAATGCACCAAGGAAACCTTGGCTGAACTCGAAACCGGCTTCCGTTTCAATGACGCCGTGTTGCGCCATTTGACGGTCAAGAAGGACAAGGCCGAGACCGGTCCGTCCGTCATGATGCGCCGCGTCGAGAAGGAAGACGCTCGCAAAGTGCCCCAAGAAGCCAACGCTTGATGGCGTGGTGATGACGTGATGCGCATCACTTGGCCGTGAGTCGTCCCGCCTGTAAACCTGTGAATCAGGTGGTGTTGACGGCTCAATTGGTCGAGCGCGCGTCCTTGCGCTACACCCCGGCAGGCTTGCCTGCGCTGGATGTCAAGCTGGCCCATAGCGGGCCCACCGAGCACAACGGTGTTTTGCGAACGGTCTCCTTTGAGCTCCACGCAACCGCCCTTGGTGACACCGTAACCACCCTCCATCGGATGGAAATCGGTGCCGCAGCCCGGTTCAGTGGCTTCTTGGCCAAGCAGCGCAACGGTCGCGGAGTGATGTTGCATGTGCGTCAGATCGACGGTATCGACAACGTTCCAGTTCTCTCAGATTCGAATTAACGAGGTCCCACATGGCACCCCCACGTTCCCGGTTCTCCAAAGATCGCAAGAACAAGCGCACACCGCGCAATCAGCAATCGCTGCTGTTCAAGCGCAAGCGCTTCTGCCGCTTCACCGTCGCTGGCGTCGAACAAATCGACTACAAAGACATCGACACCTTGCGTGATTTCGTCGGCGAAAACGGCAAGATCACCCCGGCTCGTCTGACCGGCACCCGTGCGATCTTCCAGCGTCAGCTGACGGTCGCGATCAAGCGCGCGCGCTTCCTGGCCATGCTGCCGTATTCCGACCAGCACAAGGTCTGAGGAGAAACACGATGCAAGTGATCCTGCTCGAAAAAGTTGCCAACCTCGGCAACCTCGGTGATGTCGTCAAGGTCAAGGACGGCTACGCTCGCAACTTCCTGATCCCGACCCGTGCCGCTCGTCGCGCCACGGCCGCTGCGATCCAGGAATTCGAAGCCAAGCGCGCTGAAATCGAACGCGTCCAAGCTGAGCGCATCGCTGCTGCTCAAGCGCTGGGCGAAAAGATTGCCGGCCTGCGCGTGGTCATCACGCAAAAGGCGGGTGTGGATGGCCGTTTGTTCGGTTCCGTCACCACCGCTGACGTGGCAGCCTCCCTCAAGGCCCAGGGCTTTGACGTGGCCAAGACCCAAGTGCGTCTGGCCAATGCTCACCTGAAGACCGTGGGTGAATCCACCGCTTCGGTGGTGTTGCATACCGATGTCGTTGTGGACATCACTTTGGCAGTGGTCGGCGAAACCGCCTGATCGCTTCCGATGGATCGATCAACGATCTCGATCCGCTGAAAGGCCGACGCAAGTCGGCCTTTTTTCTTCTCGGCTTTGTTGTGTGGGGTTGCTTGGCTCATGGACTCTGATCTTCCCGATCTACCTGCGGCGTACTCCGCACAGGGGCCACAGGGGCGTCAGAAAGACGCTGATGTCGCCCGCTTGAGGGTGCCGCCCCAATCGATTGAGGCTGAGCAAAGTGTGCTGGGCGGCCTGCTGATCGACAACAGCGCTTGGGACCGGGCCGGTGATCTGCTCAGTGATCACGATTTCTATCGCTACGAGCACAAGCTGATTTATGCCGCCATTGGCGCTTTGGTGGGTGCCAGTAAGCCAGCCGACGTCATCACGGTGCACGAGCAGCTGCAAAACCTTGGCAAGGCCGATGCGGTGGGCGGTTTGCCCTATCTCAACGCGCTGGCGCAGAGTGTGCCGAGTGCTGCCAACCTGCGCCGCTACGCTGAAATCGTGCGTGAGCGCTCGATCCTGCGCAAACTTGTCGAAGCCAGCGACGAAATTGCGACCAACGCCTTCAATCCCCAAGGCCGGACGGTCTCCACCATCCTCGACGAGGCCGAAGGCAAGATTTTTCGCATCGGTGAAGAGGGCTCGCGCAACAAGCAGGGCTTCCAGTCGATGGATAACTTGGTGGTTCAGCTGATCGACCGGGTTCAAGAATTGGCTGAAAACGGCGCGGGCGACGTCACCGGCGTGCCCTGTGGCTTTTTCGACCTCGACCGCATGACCGCCGGACTCCAACCCGGCGACCTGATCATCTTGGCCGCTCGGCCGTCGATGGGGAAAGCACAGCCTTTGGATGCCCGTGTTCGGACTTTGACCGGATGGAAGGCCATGGGTGAGTTGGCGGTGGGCGATGCTCTGGCCTCTGTGGATGGCCGCTCGTCCATCGTGGCGGGTGTTTATCCACAAGGTGAGCGTCAGGTTTATCGCATCACTTTCTCTGATGGGCGCAGCACGGAATGTTGCGCCGAGCATCTGTGGCGCATCCATTCACGGCACTGGAAAACCGCCCGCGTTGTCTCGACGACTGCACTGATGCAGCTTTTGCAGTGCCAGCGCCATCAAGGGCGTCTTTGGATTGATCGTGCCAGCGGTGATTTTGGTCACCATGAGCCGTTGCCGGTGGACCCTTGGGTTTTGGGGGCCTTGCTCGGAGATGGTTGTTTGACAGGTACAGGGAGCGTGCGGTTCTCGACCGCAGCCCCCCAACTACTGGCTGAACTGGAAGCGAGGGTCGGTGACGGTATGGCTGTGACCCATGCTGATCGCTATGACTACCGCATTGTTCGAGAAGACAGGGGGCATGTTCTCGGTGTACGAGGGACTCAAGCGAATCCGCTGCGCACAGCACTGGAGACCTTGCAAATTTCCGGTCTGGCCAGTGATGAAAAGTTCGTTCCCAAGCTCTATCTGCATGCCCATAAAGCCGCACGGCTTGATGTGTTACGCGGGCTGCTCGATACCGATGGTTGGGTTGAGAGCTGGGGGAGCGTTCGTTTTTCAACGGCAAGTCGCCAGTTGGCAGCGGATGTGACCGAGCTGGTGCGTTCGTTGGGTGGATGGTGCTCAACTTCTGTCAAGCAGCCGCACTACCGCGATGTTGCTGGGATGCGTCTTGCTGGCCTTCCCGCTTATGTTTGCCATATTTCGCACCCTGAGCCGCGCAGTTTGTTTCTCCTGTCTGAGAAACAGGCTAGGGCACCGGAGATATGGGAGCGTCAAAAACGTCTGACTATCACGTCGATTGAGCCGACCCGCCGCACAGCGTGCCAGTGCATCGCGGTGAGTCATCCGGATCGGCTTTACATCACCGATCAAGATGTGGTGACGCACAACACGGCCTTTGCGTTGAACATCGGTGAGCACGTGGCGGTCAAGGAGCAGTTGCCGGTGGTGGTGTTCTCGATGGAAATGGGGGCGTCGCAGTTGGCGCTGCGGGTGGTCGGCTCGTTGGGGCGGATTGACCAACAGCACTTGCGCACCGGGGCTTTGCGTGACGACGAGTGGGGGCGCTTGTCGGAGGCGGTGGATCAGCTGCGCAACGCCAGCATCTTTATTGACGAGACCCCCGCTTTGAATCCGGCTGAACTGCGGGCTCGGGCGCGGCGGCAGGCGCGCCAGTGCGGCAAGTTGGGTCTGATCATCGTGGACTACTTGCAGTTGATGAGCGGCACCAACAGCAGCAACGGTGAAAACCGTGCAACCGAAATCAGTGAAATCTCGCGCGGCCTGAAGGCCTTGGCCAAAGAATTGCAATGCCCGGTGATGGCGCTTTCGCAGCTCAATCGCTCGGTCGAAACCCGCACCGACAAGCGGCCGATGATGAGTGACTTGCGCGAATCGGGCGCGATTGAGCAGGATGCAGACGTCATCATGTTCATCTACCGTGACGACTACTACAACAAGGAGTCGAAGGAGCCGGGCGTGGCGGAGATCATCATTGGCAAGCAGCGTAACGGCCCAGTCGGGACCGTCAAACTGGCGTTCATGAAGCCACTGACCAAGTTTGAAAACTTGGCACCCGGCAGCTATGACGACCCTGGTTTTTAAGTGAACAGCATGAAAAAGGGCCCCGCGGGGCCCTTTTTGTTGAACGTGGCAGAGATGAGATCAGTCGCGTTCACCGCCGAACACACCCAACAAGGCCAGCAGGTTCTGGAAGATGTTGAAGATGTCGAGATAGATCGCGGTGGTGGCTGCGATGTAATTGGTTTCGCCGCCATCGACCACTCGTTTGATCTCAAACAGCAAGAAGCCCGAGAAGATGGCCACAGCCATCACTGACAGGGCGATCATCATGGCGCTGGACTGAACGAAGATGTTCACCAAGCCGGCAGCCAAAAGGACGATCGTGCCGATGAACAGGAACTTGCCCATGTTCGACAGGTCGCGCTTGATGACCGAAGCCAAAGAAGCCATCGCAAAGAAGACCCCCGCCGTGCCCCCAAAGGCCAGCATGATCAGCGAGCCACCGTTCTTAAAGCCCAGTACCGCCGAAAGCAGGCGCGACAGCATCAGGCCCATGAAGAAGGTGAAAGCCAGCAGCACCGCCACGCCTGTGCCAGATTCCTTGGTTTTTTCGATGGCATACATGAAGGCAAAGGAGCCGGCCATGAAAAATACCAGCGACATCATCATGCCCATGGCGGCGATCACCCCAGTGGTGACACCGATCCAAGCCCCGAGGGCGGTGGGGATGAGGGACACTGCCAGCAGCAAATAGGTGTTGCGCAGCACACGGTTGCGCTCAGCGAGGCTGGGAACACTGAAGCCATAGTCGGCTTGGACGGCTTGGTAGTTGTCGTTCATGAGGGTCTCCGAAAGCAAGGTTGCAATGCACCAGAAGAAACAGGGGGGGCAGAACCCGTGAGCGCGATTCTAAGTTCCGTCGCCTTAGGCTGCCATGAGGGTTCCCGCAAGGGGTACGGATGCCGCCCATATGTGGGGCATCTGGTGCGGCTTCAATGGCTAAGCGCAAGCGTCCGACTATAATTAACGGGTTTACCCCAAAAATACGCCACCTAGCGAACTTCTCACTGTCTCATGCTGGGCAACGCTCGACACGTGCGAGCCGAGTTGAGCTAGGTGCGCATCCAATATCGGAGTCCACCCGTGCTGCCAGTCTTGCCTCCTGCTCTTCTCGCTCTTGCAGACGGCACGGTCTTTCAAGGCATCTCGATCGGCGCTGCCGGTCAAACGGTCGGGGAAGTGGTGTTCAACACCGCCCTGACCGGCTACCAAGAAATCCTCACTGACCCGAGCTATTGCCGGCAGATCGTGACCCTCACGTATCCGCACATCGGCAACTACGGTGTCAATGCTCAGGATGTCGAGGCTTTGAAAGTCCATGCCGCTGGTTTGATCATCAAAGATCTGCCTATCCGTTCTTCCAACTTCCGCCAGACCCAGACCCTGTCTGAGTACTTGGTGCAAGCCGGGACTGTGGCCATTGCGGATATCGATACCCGCAAGCTGACACGTTTGCTGCGTACCACCGGAGCACAGAACGGTTGCATCGTTGCCTTCCCTGTCGGCACGGTGATCACCCAAGTGCAGATTGACGAAGCGATCGCCTTGGCCCGTCAAGCACCCAACATGGCCGGCCAAGATCTGGCCCAAGTCGTGACACGCACAGCCCCGGAAGTGTGGCTTGAGACAGAGTGGCAGCTTTTCGCCAGCGACGGCAAGCCGGGTTTCGGCCAAGTCACGCATCCTGTTTTCCATGTGGTGGCGTATGACTTTGGCGTCAAGCGCAACATTTTGCGCATGCTGGCCGAGCGCGGCTGCAAGGTCACCGTGGTGCCCGCCAAGACCCCGGCCGCTGATGTGCTCGCTCTGACGCCGGACGGCATTTTCTTGAGCAACGGCCCAGGCGATCCGCAGCCTTGCGACTACGCCATCAAGGCGGCTGCTGAGCTGATTGAAACCGGTATTCCGACCTTTGGCATCTGCTTGGGGCACCAGATCATGGCACTTGCCAGTGGTGCCAAAACCTTCAAGATGAAGTTCGGCCATCACGGTGCGAACCATCCGGTGAAGGATCTGGATAACGGGCGGGTGTCGATCACCAGCCAGAACCACGGTTTTGCGGTGGATGCTGATTCGCTCCCCGCCAACCTGCGCCCGACGCACATCAGCTTGTTTGATGGCACCTTGCAAGGCTTGGCCCGCACCGACAAGCCGGCGTTTTGCTTCCAAGGTCACCCGGAAGCCTCGCCGGGACCGCACGACATCGCCTACCTGTTTGACCGTTTCACTGCGCTCATGACCCAGAAGAAAGCGGAGAAGAAGAATGCCTAAGCGCAGCGACCTGAAATCCATCCTCATCATTGGTGCCGGCCCGATCATCATTGGCCAAGCCTGCGAGTTCGACTATTCGGGTGCCCAAGCCTGCAAGGCGCTGCGCGAAGAAGGCTACAAGGTCATCTTGGTCAATTCGAACCCGGCCACGATCATGACCGACCCGGCCACGGCCGATGTGACGTACATCGAGCCGATCACTTGGCAGGTGGTCGAGAAGATCATCGCCAAGGAGCGTCCCGATGCCGTGTTGCCCACCATGGGCGGGCAGACGGCGCTCAACTGCGCGCTCGACCTGCACAAGCACGGCGTGTTGGCCAAGTACGGCGTTGAGATGATCGGGGCCAACGAGCATGCGATCGAAAAGGCCGAAGACCGTCTGAAGTTCAAGGACGCGATGACCAGCATCGGGCTGGGCTCGGCCAAGTCGGGCATCGCGCATACGCTCGAAGAAGCTTGGGCCGTGCAAAAAAGCATCCAAGCCGATATCGGTGGCTCCGGCTTTCCGATGGTGATTCGTCCCAGCTTCACGCTCGGTGGCACCGGGGGTGGTATCGCCTACAACCCGGAAGAGTTCGAAGAAATCTGCAAGCGCGGTATCGATCTTTCGCCCACCAACGAGTTGCTGATTGAAGAATCGCTGATTGGCTGGAAAGAGTACGAGATGGAAGTGGTTCGCGACAAGGCGGACAACTGCATCATCGTTTGCTCGATCGAAAATCTCGACCCGATGGGCATTCACACGGGTGACTCGATCACCGTGGCCCCGGCTCAGACGCTGACCGATCGCGAATACCAGCTGCTGCGCAATGCCTCGATCGCCATCTTGCGCGAAATCGGCGTCGATACGGGCGGCTCGAATGTGCAGTTCTCGATCAACCCGAAGGACGGCCGCATGGTCGTCATCGAGATGAATCCGCGCGTGTCGCGCTCATCGGCCTTGGCTTCCAAGGCCACGGGTTTCCCGATTGCCAAGATCGCCGCCAAACTGGCCGTGGGCTACACGCTCGACGAGTTGAAGAACGACATCACCGGCGGCGCCACGCCCGCGTCGTTCGAGCCGTCGATCGACTATGTCGTGACCAAGATTCCGCGTTTCGCCTTCGAGAAGTTCCGCGAGGCCGATCCGCACCTGACGACGCAGATGAAGTCGGTGGGCGAAGTGATGGCCATGGGCCGCACTTTCCAAGAGTCGTTCCAAAAGGCTCTGCGTGGTTTGGAAACCGGCATCGATGGCTTGACCGAACGTTCGACCGATCGAGATGAAATCATCGAAGAGATCGGCGAAGCGGGTCCCGAGCGCATCTTGTTCGTGGGCGACGCCTTCCGCATCGGCATGACGCTGGATGAAATCTTCGAAGAAACCGCGATTGATCCGTGGTTCTTGGCGCAGATTGAAGACCTCATCGCCACCGAAACTCAGCTCAAGGGCCGCACGATCGCGACCTTGTCTGCCACCGAGATGCGCTATCTGAAGAAGAAGGGCTTCTCGGATCGCCGTTTGGCCAAACTGATGGGCACCAATCAGCACGATGTGCGCCGTGCGCGCCACGCATTAGGCGTGCGACCGGTTTACAAGCGGGTCGATACCTGCGCGGCTGAGTTCTCGACCCAGACGGCGTATCTGTACTCGTGCTACGAGAACGCAGACGGTGAATGCGAAGCTGAACCGACCACCAAGAAAAAGATCATGGTGCTGGGCGGTGGTCCGAACCGTATCGGCCAAGGCATTGAGTTCGACTACTGCTGCGTCCACGCTGCACTCGCCATGCGCGAGGATGGTTTTGAGACCATCATGGTCAACTGCAACCCGGAAACGGTTTCGACCGACTACGACACCTCCGATCGCCTCTACTTTGAGCCGGTGACGCTCGAAGACGTGCTGGAGATCGTCGATAAGGAGCGTCCGGTTGGTGTGATCGTGCAGTACGGTGGTCAAACGCCGCTCAAGCTGGCGCTGGACTTGGAAGCCAATGGCGTGCCGATCATCGGCACCAGCCCCGATTCGATCGACATCGCTGAAGACCGCGAGCGTTTCCAGCAATTGCTGCACACGCTGGGTCTTAAGCAGCCGCCGAATCGCACGGCCCGAACCGAAGACGCCGCCCTTGCGCTGGCCAACGAAATCGGCTATCCGCTGGTGGTGCGCCCGAGCTACGTGTTGGGCGGCCGGGCGATGGAAATCGTCCACGGCGACAAGGATCTGGAGCGCTACATGCGCGAAGCGGTGCGCGTCAGCGAGAAGTCGCCCGTGTTGTTGGACCGCTTCTTGGACGACGCCGTTGAAGTCGATATGGACTGCATCAGCGACGGCAGCGATCGCGAAGACGGCGTCATGATCGGCGGGATCATGGAGCACATCGAGCAAGCTGGCGTTCACTCGGGTGACTCGGCCTGCTCACTGCCGCCCTACACCTTGTCCAAGGTGCTGCAAGACGAGCTGCGTCGCCAGACCATCCTCATGGCCAAGGCCTTGAAGGTGGTGGGGTTGATGAACGTGCAGTTCGCCATCCAAGGCGATGTGACCGGCTCGCTGGATGCGTGCACGGTCTACGTGCTTGAAGTGAACCCACGTGCCTCGCGCACGGTGCCGTTTGTTTCCAAGGCGACGGGTCAGCCGCTGGCCAAGATCGCAGCGCGTTGCATGGCCGGGCAGCTGCTTTCTGAGCAACGTGGTCTCGATGGCAAGCCGCCGCACGAAGTGATTCCGCCCTATTTCAGCGTCAAGGAAGCCGTCTTTCCGTTCAACAAGTTCCCTGGCGTGGATCCGATCCTTGGCCCGGAAATGCGTTCCACGGGCGAAGTGATGGGCGCGGGCCGTACTTTCGGCGAGGCGATGCTCAAGAGCCAGCTTGGTGCGGGTTCCCGTTTGCCGACCAAGGGTACGGTGGTGATCACGGTCAAGGCCAGCGATCACGAACGCGCCGTGGGTGTGGCGCGTGATCTGCATGCGTTGGGCTTCACCATCGTGGCGACCAAGGGTACGGCCGCAGCCATCGCTGCGGGTGGGGTGCCGGTCAAGGTGGTGCACAAGATCAAGGAAGGGCGACCGCATATCGCTGACCTGATCAAGGCGGGCGAAATTCAGTTGGTTTTCACCACTGTGGATGAAACCCGTATGGCCATTGCGGATTCGCGCTACATCCGTACGGCTGCGCTGGCCAATCGGGTGACCTACTACACCACCATGGCAGGCTGTGAAGCGGCCACGGAGGCTCTGAAGCACCAAGCGGGTCTGTCGGTCCTGTCCTTGCAAGAAATGCACGCTGAGCTGATCTAAACTGCGCGCTTTTTTGGCGGCAACCCACCGCCGCTGGCTCCATCGAGATCGTTGGAGCCGGTGGCGGTTCTTTTTATTCCACGCATTCGAACCTCGATCCGAACCGGATTCCTCATTCCATCATGGCAACCATTCCCCTGACCAAACGTGGCGCCGAGTCGCTCAAGCAAGAGTTGCACCGACTCAAGACAGTCGAGCGTCCTTGGGTGATCAATGCGATTGCCGAGGCGCGGGCCCAAGGGGATCTGTCCGAAAACGCGGAGTACGAAGCCGCCAAAGATAAACAAGGTTTCATCGAAGGACGGATTCTCGAAGTCGAAAGCAAGCTGGCGATGGCTCAGATCATTGATCCGAGCACCTTGGATGCCGGTGGTCGCGTGGTGTTTGGCTCCACGGTAGACCTTGAAGAAGAGGAAACCGGCGAGGCCGTCACCTACCAAATCGTCGGTGAAGACGAAGCTGATCTGAAAGTGCTGCGTATTTCGATTGGCTCACCCATTGCCCGGGCTTTGATCGGCAAAGAGGCTGGTGATGTGGCGGAAGTTCGTGCTCCTGGGGGCATCAAGCGCTACGAAATCATCAACGTTCGCTATATCTGAGGCTGAAGGCGTGTTGCCCGTGTTGTTGTTGCGTTTCCAAGCTGTGTTGGCGGCTCTTTGGTTTGGCTTGGTCCTGATTTTGGCGCTGATGGTCGCACCCATGCTGTTTGCCATGCTGGAGCGTCCGTTGGCCGGCCAAGTGGCGGGCGCCTTGTTTCGGATCGAGGCGTATGCTGCTTTGGGTGTGGCTGTGGCGCTTTTTCTGATTGAGCGCCGTCAGGCCAATATGCGTGCTGTCTGGGGACGCAGTTCCCGTTTTTCAATCGAACTCGGGCTGATCCTTGCAGCCCTTTTCTGCACGATCTTCGGTTATTTTGGGCTTCAACCCATGATGGAAGAGGCGCGTGCGGGGCAGGGATCGTTCAGCTTTGGGCTGTTGCACGGGGTTTCCAGTGCATTTTTCGCCGTCAAAGGACTGATCTTGGTCGTCCTGACTTGGCGCCTCATCACCCGACTCGGTCGCCGGGGTTGAGTCGAGCCGCCCGTGCAGGCCTAGGCCAGCAGGCGGCTATTGACGCATCAGGTCGAGCCGAGGGCGCGCTTTTTCTGACTGATTTGATGGGGTTTGGCGCGCTTGACGCTGCCGCTCGAAGTCAGGCGCTCGTTGCCGAGCACCGTCAGCTTCTTGACTTGGGGGCGGTGAGTCGGTGTTTTGGCGGGTTTGACGACGCGCACGACCCGGGGTCCGGGCATGCGGTGCGTGGGCTCGGCTTTTTCTTTCTCAACCGTTGGGCGCCAGAGCACCAGCAATTTACCGATGTGCTGAATCGGTGCAGCGTTGAGCTGATCGGCCAAGGCTTCCAAAAACGCACCGCGTTCGGTGCGGTCGTCACTGAAGACGCGGATCTTGATCAAGCCGTGGGCGCTCAAGGCGGCTTCAGCCTCCTTGAGAACCGCTGGCGTCAGGCCTTCGGCCCCGATCATGACGACGGGGTTAAGGTGGTGGGCCGCAGCGCGATGATCTTTGCGTTGGGCCGGAGTCAAATGAATGGCAGGCATCCCTCTATTATCCGTCCATCATGAAAATCAAGACAAAAAGCAAGAAGCTCAATAAGGCGTGGTTGCACGATCACATCAGCGATCCGTACGTGCGATTGGCCCAAAAAGAGGGTTTTCGCGCTCGTGCTGCGTACAAGTTGAAGGAAATCAACGAGACCCTTGGGCTGCTCAAGCCCGGTCAAGTGGTGGTCGATTTGGGGGCCTCGCCAGGCGCTTGGAGCCAATATGTACGGCGCCAATTTGCGCCCAAATCCGCCGGTAGCGGCGGTGCGGCGGTGGGTGAGTTGGTTGGAACCATCATCGCCTTGGATCTGCTCGAATGCGAGCCCATTGAGGGGGTGATCTTTTTGCAGGGTGACTTTCGCGAAGCGGCTGTGGTGGCTCGGCTTGAAGAGGCCTTGGGTGGGCGGCCCGTCGATGTGGTGATTTCGGACATGGCGCCCAATTTGTCCGGGGTTGGCAGTGCCGATGCAGCCCGGGTGGCTCACTTGGTTGAATTAGCCGTGGATTTCGCCCAAACGCACCTTCGTCCCGAAGGGGCGTTGGTGTGCAAAGTGTTCCATGGCACCAGTTACAACGAGGGTGTGGATCTGTTCAAGAAGACCTTCAGGGTGGTCAAACCGATCAAACCCAAGGCGTCACGCGATCGATCCTCAGAGACTTTTCTGGTTGGGATGGGGCTGAGATCGGTGCCTGCGCCTCAAAGGGGTTGACTCGACTAAAATCGTCCCCATCTACTGCGACGGTATCGATGGCACATTGGGTGCGGTCGGGGTTCCCTGAGCGGGGACGCGTTGAGATTACAAAAGGAGCTGCGGTGAACAATCAATGGTTCTCCAAGGTCGCTGTCTGGCTGGTGATCGCCCTGGTTTTGTTCACTGTCTTTAAACAGTTCGACCGTGTTACGGTGGGTGGTAACCAAATCGGTTACTCCGAGTTTTTGGAAGAGGTTCGTGCCAAGCGCATCCGTGAGGTGGTTCTTCAAGAGAACCCCGGTGGCGCTGAGATCGAGGCCCTGACCACCGACGACAAAAAAATCCGCACCACCGCGACCTATTTGGATCGCGGCTTGGTCGGTGACTTGATCAACAACGGCATTCGTTTTCGCGTCAAGCCGCGCGATGAACCGTCCATGTTGACCAGTTTGCTGATCTCGTGGGGGCCGATGGTGCTTCTGATCGGCGTCTGGGTCTATTTCATGCGCCAGATGCAAGGTGGCGGCAAGGGCGGTGCATTCAGCTTTGGCAAGTCCAAGGCCCGCATGCTCGATGAAGCCAACAATTCGACCACCTTTGCCGATGTCGCTGGTTGCGATGAAGCCAAGGAAGAGGTCAAGGAGCTGGTGGATTTCTTGAAGGATCCGCAGAAGTTCCAGAAGCTCGGCGGGCGTATTCCGCGTGGCGTGTTGCTGGTGGGTCCTCCGGGGACCGGTAAGACCTTGCTGGCCAAGGCCATTGCGGGCGAAGCCAAAGTGCCGTTCTTCTCGATTTCAGGTTCTGATTTCGTCGAAATGTTCGTCGGTGTCGGTGCGGCCCGTGTGCGTGACATGTTCGAGCAAGCCAAGAAGAGCGCGCCTTGCATCATCTTTATCGATGAAATCGACGCGGTCGGTCGTCATCGTGGGGCCGGTGTGGGCGGCGGCAACGATGAGCGCGAACAAACCTTGAACCAGATGCTGGTCGAGATGGATGGTTTTGAAACCAATCTCGGCGTCATCGTGATGGCCGCCACCAACCGGCCTGACATCCTTGATCCCGCGCTGTTGCGTCCGGGCCGTTTCGACCGGCAGGTCTACGTCACGCTGCCCGATGTGCGCGGTCGCGAACAGATTCTTAACGTGCATGCGCGCAAGGTGCCGATTGGTCAAGATGTCCGTGCCGATATCTTGGCTCGGGGCACACCAGGGTTCTCGGGGGCTGATTTGGCCAACTTGGTCAACGAAGCCGCGCTTTTCGCTGCCCGGCGCAATGGCCGGTTGGTGGAAATGCAGGACTTCGAGAAGGCCAAAGACAAGATCATGATGGGGCCGGAGCGCAAGTCGATGGTCATGCCCGAAGAGGAGCGTCGCAACACGGCGTATCACGAATCAGGGCATGCCTTGGTGGCTCGTCTTCTTCCTAAAACGGATCCGGTTCACAAGGTCACCATCATTCCGCGCGGCCGGGCTCTGGGCCTGACCATGCAGTTGCCGGAGGGTGATCGCTACAGCATGGACAAGGATCGGATGCTATCGACGATCTCCGTCTTGTTTGGTGGCCGGATCGCTGAAGAAGTGTTCATGAACCAGATGACCACCGGGGCCAGCAACGATTTCGAACGCGCGACGCATATCGCGCGTGACATGGTGACCCGTTATGGCATGACCGAGGCTTTGGGGCCGATGGTCTACGCTGAAAACGAAGGTGAGGTTTTCCTGGGCCGTTCCGTGACCAAAACCACCAGCATGAGCGAGCAGACCATGCAGAAGGTGGATGCGGAAGTGCGTCGGATCATTGATCTGCAATACGCAGCCGCCCGTCGGTTGATCGAAGATCATCAAGACAAGATGCACATCATGGCGCAGGCTTTGCTTGAGTGGGAAACGATCGATGCTGAGCAGATCGAAGACATCATGAATGGTCGCGCCCCGCGGCCACCGAAGGATGGCAGTCCCTTGACAGTGAAAAACAACCCTGGAAGCACGAATCCGCCCGTGGCTCCGGGTGGTGCTGCGGCCACCCCTGTGTAAGGGTGTGCTTTGAGCGTGATTTGGCAAGCCGGGCGTTTTGCCCTTGATTTGACGAGGCCCCGCATCATGGGGATCGTCAACGCCACGCCCGACTCCTTTTCAGATGGGGGTCGGAGCTTGGCTGAGACGCTCGCTCACTGCGATCGTTTGGTGGCTGAAGGTGCCGATATCCTCGATATCGGTGCCGAATCCAGTCGGCCCGGTGCGCAAGAAATTTCAAGCGCTCAAGAGCTTGATCGTTTGATGCCGGTGCTCGAAGCTGCGCTCAAACTGGGTGTTCCGATTTCTATCGATACGGCCAAGACCGAGGTGATGCGTGTGGCCTTGACCATGGGTGCCGATGTCATCAACGATATCGGCGCGTTGCGCGCTCCGGGCGCCTTGGACGTGGTGGCGGCTCATCCGTCTTGTGGCGTTTGTTTGATGCATATGCGTGGGGAGCCACGTTCCATGCAACAAGCGCCGCTCTATGACGATGTGGTCTTTGATGTGCGCGAGTTTTTGCGCGATCGCACCACTCAGTTGTTGCAGCGAGGGGTAGACGCCTCGCGCATCGTCTTGGATCCAGGCATTGGTTTTGGTAAATCGGTGGCGCACAACTTTGCATTGCTGCCGGGTCAGCAAGCCTTGTTGGCCTTGGGGCGACCGATTTTGGCCGGGTGGTCACGGAAATCTTCCTTGGGTGCCATCACGGGCCGAGCCGTGGCCGAACGTTTGCCTGCTAGTCTGGCCGCAGGCTTGGCTGCGGTGATCTGGGGTGCGCGGGTGTTGCGTGTCCATGACGTCGCTGCCCATGTGGATGCCTTGAAAGTCTGGAAACAAGCTGGATTGCTCGAAAAAGCCCCGTCTGTGTCGCTTTCTGTTGCACCTGTGTGAAGCCGTTGCGAGCCGTTGCTCACAAGAGCTCGACGATTCATCGCCGTCCAAGGGACAATCACCCTCCTTGATCAAGATGAGGGTTGATGCATGAGCAGGCGCTATTTCGGCACGGATGGCATTCGAGGTTTGGTGGGGCGCGAGCCGATCACCCCCGATTTTTTCCTACGGTTGGGCCATGCCGTCGGCCATGTGTTGCGCGCGGAAACCGACCGACCGACGGTTCTTATTGGCAAAGACACCCGTATTTCTGGCTACACCCTGGAGTCAGCCTTGGAGGCTGGGCTCAATTCCGCCGGTGTGGATGTGGTCTTGACGGGGCCTTTGCCGACACCAGGGGTCGCCTATCTGACCCGGGCTTTGCGGCTGAATCTGGGTGTGGTCATCAGCGCTTCGCACAACCCATTTGCCGATAACGGTATCAAGTTTTTCTCCGCACGCGGTGAGAAGTTGCCGGATGCGTGGGAAATCGAGGTCGAGAAAGCTCTGGAGCAGCCCCCACGTTGGACCGACTCACGGGCGCTGGGGCGCGCACGGCGCTTGGATGATGCACCGGGGCGATACATCGAGTTCTGCAAGTCCACCTTCTCGCATGATTTGTCCCTCAAGGGACTGAAAATCGTGGTGGATGCCGCTCATGGTGCGGCGTATCACGTCGCCCCGGATGTGTTTCATGAACTGGGGGCCGATGTGATCCGCATTGGTTGTCAGCCAGATGGGCTGAACATCAACGATGGTGTGGGCGCAACTTCGCCAGACTTGCTGGTGCGCACGGTGAAGGAACATGGGGCCGATTTTGGGATCGCCTTGGACGGGGATGCCGATCGGCTGCAACTGGTGGATCGCCAAGGCCGGCTTTACAACGGTGATGAACTGTTGTTTGTGATGGCCCAAGATCGCCTAGACCGTGGTGAAAGCATTCCCGGGGTGGTGGGGACGCTCATGACCAACATGGGTGTGGAAGTGGCCTTGCAGCAGCGCGGCGTTGGTTTTGTGCGCGCCAAGGTGGGCGATCGTTATGTGCTTGAAGAGCTGACTCGACTCGGTTGGCAGCTGGGTGGCGAAGGCTCCGGGCACTTGCTGGCACTGGATCGTCACACCACCGGTGATGGCATTGTCAGTGCTTTGCAAGTCCTGCAAGCGCAGCAGCGCAGCGGTCGTTCGCTCTCCGAGTTGCTGGCTGATGTGGTGTTGTATCCGCAGACCATGATCAATGTGCGTCTAGCTGCTGGTAGCGATTGGCGGCAGAACACTCGGCTGGCCGCAAAGCAAGAGCGCATGGGCCGTGAGTTGGGTTCCAACGGCCGGATCTTGATTCGTGCCAGCGGCACCGAGCCGCTGCTGCGTGTGATGGTGGAAGCGCGAGACGCTGCCATGGCGAAGCACTACGCTGAGGTGTTGGCTGACGTGGTGCGCGCCGGATAAACCGTGGTGGGCAAGTCGCTGAAAAGTTGGTAGCGATTCTTGCCCGACTCTTTGGCCCGGTACATGGCTTGATCGGCGTGACGCAGCAGGGTATCGGGGTCGGAGTCATCTTGGGGAAAGATGGTGACACCGATGCTGGCTGAGATAGAAACCTCGGTTTGGCCCAATTGAACAGGGCGCGTCACCGCTGACAAGGCCCGCTGGATCACCTCGTGGTAATCGTGCTGCTGCTCCATCTCATTGAGCAGCAGCACAAATTCATCGCCACCAAGGCGGGCGACTGTATCGCCATGTCGCAGGACTTGCTGCAAGTGGGTGGTGACGGCGACCAAGAGTTGGTCGCCTTTTTCATGGCCCATGTGATCGTTGACGGTCTTAAATCCGTCCAGATCAAGGTAGCAAATGGCCAAAGAGCGGCCACTTCGGCGGGATTGTTGGACGGCTTGGTCCAGATGACGCGAGAGCAAGCGGCGGTTGGGGATGCCGGTCAGTGGATCGAAATGAGCGATCCGTTCCAGCTCGGACTGATGTTCTTTCAAACGACTGATGTCGGAAAACACGCCGACATAGCGCAACACTTGGTGCCGATCGTTCAACACGCGTGCAATCGAGATCAGTGCCGGGTAGGTCTCACCGTTCTTGCGTTGATTCCAGACCTCGCCGCGCCACGCCCCGACCGAATTCAAAGCCGCCCACATCTTTTCAAAGGTGCTTCGGTCCTGTCGGTTTGAACCCAGACAGCGTGGATTGCGGTGCAGCACATCGTGACGCTCATAGCCGGTGATGGCGGTGAATGCCGGATTGATGTCGATGATCCGATGCTCAGCGTCGGTCACCATGATGGCCTCCAGACTGGTTTCAAACACGCTGGCAGAGAGTCGAATCTGTTCGTCAGCTTGTTTGAGCGTCGTGATGTCAGAGACCAAGACGCACAGTCCTTGGATCTCGCCATCCACCACGTCCGGCGTGTAGTGCACCAGCACATGCCTGGATTCACGGGTGGACGCGGCGGGGATCACGCGTTCAAAGATTTGAGGCTCTCCAGCCAAGGCGCTCTCAAGGTGTGGCATGTTGCGTTCATACATGACCTCGCCCAAGACTTCGCGAATATGGACGCCTTCGAGAGCAGACGGGTTCACATCCCACCACGTTCGATAAGCGGCATTGCAAAACCGGTTGCGTAGCGATCGATCCCAGTAACCGATGGTTGAAGGAAGTTGATCCAACAAGGCCTGAAGGTCATGTTCTCGGCGGCGTAAGTTGACCAAGGTCTGTGCTTGGTCGGACAAAGCATTCTGGGCCTGGACCAGCGCTGCTTTGAGCCGAGTGTTTTCTTCTTGAAGAGCGATCAGCAGCAAGGGGTCCGCAGGAAGATGCTTGGCCATGGTGGGGGGAGAGAATGTGCCTCAAATTATCCCTGCTTGAGATGTCATCAAAATGTCATATGGCCCACCTACATTGCTCGCTGTTTCAATTTGTAGACAACCTGGATCATTCCCATGACGGCTTTTGTGCGTTCTTCCCTCGCTTTGTTCTCTCTGACTTCATTGACTGTTTGGACGGCTTGTGCACACGCCGAGGACGTCACAGGTGCGGGTGCCACATTCCCCGCTCCGATTTATGCCAAGTGGGCTGACGCGTTCCACAAGGAAACAGGCGCTCGGGTCAATTACCAATCGGTGGGCTCAGGCGCAGGTTTGAAGCAAATCAAAGCCAAGACGGTGGATTTCGGCGCTTCGGACATGCCTTTGAAAGATGAAGATCTGAACAAGGATGGCCTGATTCAGTTCCCGACAGTGATCGGTGGCGTGGTGCCGGTGGTCAACATCAAGGGTATTCAGCCTGGGCAAATCAAGCTGACCGGAACGTTGTTGGCCGACATTTACTTGGGCAAGATCACCAAGTGGAATGACCCAGCGATCATGACCTTGAACCCGGGTTTGGCCTTGCCGGATGCCGCCATTGCCGTGGTGCGTCGTGCCGATGGTTCGGGCACCAGCTTCTTGTTCACCAACTATCTCTCCAAGGTGAGCCCGGAATGGAAGGCCAAGGTGGGTGAAGGTACCGCTGTCGAATGGCCGATGGGCTCGGGTGGTAAGGGCAATGAAGGCGTGGCTGCTTTTGTGCAGCGCCTGCCCAACTCGATCGGCTACGTTGAGTACGCCTACGTCAAACAAAACAAGATGAACTACGTGCAGTTGCGGAATGCTGACGGTCAGTTTGTTGAGCCGGATGATGTCAATTTCAAGGCTGCGGCCGCCACGGCCGATTGGACACGTAGCTTCTATCAAGTCCTGACCAATCAGCCGGGCAAGGCAGCTTGGCCGCTCACAGGCGCCACCTTCGTTTTGATGCACAAATTGGCGGAAAAGCCCGCCAACTCGGCTTCGGTGCTGAAGTTTGTTGATTGGGCTTACAAGCCGACTGGTGACAAGATGGCCACCGAACTGGAATACGTGCCCTTGCCGGACAGCGTCAAGGACTTGGTTCGTAAGCAGTGGGCTTCGGTCAAGGGCGCTGATGGCAAGAGCGTGCGCTGATGAAGGCATCGAGCTCTGGAGAAAGTTGACCGATGGCCGATACACTGCACGCTTTGCGACTTGAGGATTTGCCGATGGATCGTGCGCCATCCCGCACCGGAGCTCTGACCCGCCGGCGGTTTTCACGCTGGCCGGACCGGGTCTTTGCTGTTTTCAGCACAGGCGCAGCGTGGCTCACGTTGGCCATGCTGGCCGCCATCATCATTTCGTTGGTGATCGGGGCCATGCCGGCCATCCGTGAATACGGTTTAGGGTTCTTGATCCGGGCAGAGTGGGATCCGGTCAACGAGCACTTTGGTGGCTTGGTGATGATCATCGGCACCTTGGTGACCTCGGCCATTGCTTTGCTGATTGCTGTGCCGGTGAGTTTTGGCATTGCTCTGTTTTTGACCGAGTTGTCGCCGTCTTGGTTGCGTCGTCCCTTGGGCATCGCCATCGAGTTGCTTGCGGCGGTGCCGTCGATCGTCTACGGCATGTGGGGTCTGTTGGTTTTTGGCCCCTTGCTGGCGCAGTACGTCCAGCAGCCCTTGCAAGCCAGCTTGGGCAAAGTGCCCGGGCTGGGGACGCTCTTTCAAGGACCGCCAGTGGGGTTGGGGTTGCTGGCTGCGGGCATCTTGCTGGCCATCATGATCATTCCGTTCATCGCTTCGGTGATGCGCGATGTTTTCGAAGTCACGCCGGCGATGCTCAAAGAGTCGGCCTACGGTTTGGGTTCGACCACGTGGGAAGTGATTTGGCGGGTGGTTCTGCCTTACACCAAGAGCGGTGTGCTCGGCGGCATCATGCTCGGTTTGGGGCGCGCCTTGGGTGAGACGATGGCCGTGACCTTTGTGATCGGCAACATGAATCAACTCAACTCGATCTCGCTCTTTGAAGCCGCCAACAGCATCACCTCCGCTTTGGCCAACGAATTTGCAGAAGCCAACGAGGGGCTGCATCAAGCCTCGCTGATCTATCTGGGGCTGATCCTGTTCTTTATCACCTTTGTGGTGTTGATCGCTTCCAAGCTGCTGCTGCGTCAACTCAAGAAAGGGGAGGGCCTGTGATGCGTGCTTCATCGCAGAATCCGGCCTTGGCCGCTCGCTTGGCCATGCACCGGCGTCGCAAATGGGTCAATGCGCTGGCGCTGAGCCTATCGGTGGGTGCCATGGTCTTTGGGGTGTTTTGGTTGGTTTGGATCCTGTTGGAAACGTTCCAACTGGGTATTGAAGGGTTGAATCTGGCCGTCTTTACCGAGATGACCCCACCGCCCCAAGCGGAGGTTGGTGGCTTGGCCAATGCCATCTTCGGCTCACTCAGCATCGTGGCCTTGGCCACATTGATTGGCACGCCGATTGGGTTGTTGGCCGGTATTTACTTGGCGGAATATGGTCGCCGCAGTCTCATTGGCCGCCTGACGCGCTTCATCAATGAAATCCTGCTTTCGGCACCATCGATCGTGATTGGCCTGTTTGTCTACACCGTTTGGGTGGCGCGCGCCAAGAGCTTCTCGGGCTTTGCGGGGGTTTTTGCCTTGGCATTGATCGTGATTCCAGTGGTGATTCGCACCACCGAGAACATGCTTAACCTGATTCCAAACGCCTTGCGCGAGGCGGCGTATGCCTTGGGCACGCCGAAGTGGAAGGTGATTTTGTCGATCACGCTCAAATCAGCGCGGGCCGGCGTTTTGACCGGTGTGTTGCTGGCGGTGGCCCGGATCTCGGGTGAAACAGCGCCCTTGCTCTTCACGGCGTTGTCAAATCAGTTTTGGACCACCAATTTGGCCGAGCCGATCGCGACCTTGCCCGTGACCATCTTCAAGTTCGCCATGAGTCCCTACGAAAATTGGCAAAAACTCGCTTGGGCGGGAGTGTTGCTGATCACCATGGGGGTGCTGCTGCTGAACATCTTGGCGCGTACCTTGTTGCGTAATAAACACTGAGTTGGGCAACCAGCTCTGACCACTGCATAAAGACATGACCGTGAGCAACGAATCGGCCCAAAACGGGGATCGGACCAAGATCAAGGTCCGCGATCTGAACTTCTATTACGGCCACTTTCATGCCCTGAAGAACATTCAGCTGGATATTCCCGAGAAGAAAGTGACCGCCTTCATCGGTCCTTCGGGTTGCGGCAAGTCCACCTTGCTGCGCACCTTCAACCGCATGTTCGAGCTGTACCCCGAGCAGCGTGCCGAAGGGCAAATTCTGCTCGACGACCAAGATATTTTGAGCAGTCGTGACGACGTGTCCCTGATTCGGGCTCGGGTCGGCATGGTGTTTCAAAAACCCACACCGTTTCCGATGTCGATCTACGACAACATCGCTTTTGGCGTGCGTTTGTTTGAAAACCTGCCGCGCGTCGAGATGGATGAGCGCGTCGAGTGGGCGCTCAAGAAAGCGGCGCTGTGGAACGAAGTGAAGGACAAGCTCGGCCAAAGTGGGGCCGGTTTGTCGGGCGGGCAGCAACAGCGCCTGTGCATTGCGCGCGGTATTGCGATCAAACCGGAAGTTTTGCTCCTTGATGAGCCCTGCTCAGCGCTGGACCCGATTTCAACCGGCAAGATTGAGGAGCTGATCGACGAGCTCAAGAGCGATTACACCGTGGTGATCGTGACCCACAACATGCAGCAAGCGGCGCGTTCATCCGATTACACCGCCTACATGTACTTGGGGGACTTGATCGAGTTCGGGCCGACGAACGATTTGTTCATGAAGCCGCAGCGCAAAGAAACCGAAGACTACATCACCGGCCGTTTTGGCTGAGCCCCGTCCCTTACCGACCACCATGAGCGATAAACATCTTTCCACCCAGTTCGATAGCGAGCTCAGTGCCATCTCGACCCGCGTGCTTGAAATGGGCGGCTTGGTTGAATCCCAGGTGAATCAAGCGATCCATGCCTTGACCGAGTTCAGTCAGGAAGTAGCTTCCCAAGTCCTTCAAGGTGAGGTGCGCGTCAATCAGTTGGAAATTGAGATTGATCGGGATCTCCAGACCATCATTGCCCGCCGCCAACCCACGGCCCGCGATCTGCGTTTGCTGATCGCCATTTCCAAGACCGTGGGTAACTTGGAGCGAGTCGGCGACGAAGCGGCCCGCATTGCGCACACCGTGCAGCGCCTCATCGATGTTGGCGTGATTGGTCGCATGCGCATGCCCATCACCGATTTGTCCTTCGAAGCGAGTTTGGCCACCGCTTTGTTGCATCGGGCTTTGGATGCCTTTGCCCGTCTCGACACGCAGCAAGCGTTGCAAGTGCTCAAGCAAGATCACGAGATCGATCAGGAGTTTGAGGGACTGATGCGCAAGCTCATCACTTACATGATGGAAGATCCGCGCACCATTTCAGCCAGCATCGACTTGGTGTTTGTGGCCAAGGCGATTGAGCGCATTGGGGATCACGCCAAAAATCTTGCCGAGCAGATCATCTACATCGTCAAAGGCAAGGACGTGCGCCACAACTCACCCGATGCGGTTGAGTCCTTGGTCCGTTGAGGGCATGGCGGAGACCACCGCATGAGTAGTCGCATCCTCGTCGTCGAAGACGAGTACGCCATTGCCGCTTTGATTGCGATCAATCTGCGGCATGCCGGTTTTGAGGTGCTTTTGGCGCGCGATGAGGTGGAGGCCCGAGGGCATCTGGACACGGTCTTGCCGGATCTCATCTTGTTGGATTGGATGTTGCCCGGCCAAAGTGGACTGTCCTTGGCCAAGCGTTGGCGCACCGAAGTGCGTACACGGCATCTACCGATCATCATGCTGACGGCCCGCTCAGAAGAAAGCGACAAGATTGCTGGGCTTGACGCTGGGGCTGATGACTATTTGGTCAAACCCTTCTCGATCAACGAGCTGCTGGCCCGTATTCGTGCTGTGCTGCGCCGCCGTGCACCCGAAACGGCCGAGATGGCCTTGGAAGTGGCTGGCCTGCGCCTTGATCCGGCCTTGGTTCGGGTCACCCGAGGCGGGCAAGAGCTCAAGTTAGGTCCGACCGAATTTCGGTTGTTGCGCTACCTCATGAGCCACCCCGAGCGGGTGCACAGTCGTGCACAGTTGCTTGATCGGGTTTGGGGCGATCAGGTGGACATTGAAGAGCGCACCGTCGATGTCCATATCAAGCGTTTGAGAGAAGCCTTGGCCGTGGCGGACTGTGCCGCGTTGATCGATACCGTGCGGGGCGTGGGCTATCGATTTTTGCGTGTTCTCCCTCCTTCTACGGCCGGGTAACGATGGGCATGACACGCTTGGTACGTGCCGTGCTGCTGATGACGGCCAGTGCGGCTTTGGGGTATCTCTTGGGGTATTGGGCGGGCTATCCGCTCTTGGGCACGTGGTGTGGCGCAGCCTTGGCCGTGGTGGTGCAGGGTGCCCGCGAGCTCCTTGGTGCCGGGCGCCTGATCCATTGGTTGCAGCGCATGCAAGAAGAGGGCTTGGGCGGTGGGGCTGCCACCGCACCACGCGATCGGGGTCTGTGGGGTGAACTTGGCTACCGCGTCGAAAGACTCTTGCGCCAGCATCAATCCGCACTCATCTTGGAAAAAGCCCGGTTGGCTGATTTTCTGAATGCGATCGAGGCCTCGCCCAACGGGGTCATGCTGATCAATGCGGACGACCAAATTGTGTGGTGTAGTCGAGTTTCGGCGCAGCATTTCGGACTCGATCCCGAACGAGATTTGTATCAGCGGGTCACCAATTTGGTGCGCAATCCGGTTTTTGTGGCCACCTTGCAGGCCGCGTCCCCAACGGATGGCGCTGAACCGATGTCTTTGCTCGCACCAGCGGGCGGCGTGATTTCTGTGTTGGTGCGCGCATATGGGGGGCAAGGCCAACGGTTGGTGCTCTCTCAAGACATCACTGAGCGGCAGCGTATGGAGACGATGCGGCGCGATTTTGTCGCCAATGTTTCGCACGAAATCCGCACACCCTTGACCGTCTTGGCCGGTTTTGTCGAAACCATGGCTTCTGTGCCGTTGCCTCATGACGAGCAGCAAAAGGTGTTGGGATTGATGAGTCAACAAGCGCAGCGCATGCAGTCCTTGGTGGCTGATTTGCTGACTTTGGCCCAACTTGAAGGCAGCCCCCGGCCTACGGTCGATCGTTGGGTGCCGCTTGTGCAGCTTTTGCAGCAAGTGGAAGTGGAGGCCCGTGGGCTTTCGGGCGGGCATCATCAATTCGAGTTTCCTGATCTGGCGGATTCGTCGGTGCAGGGCTTGGAGATTGCCGGTCATCCGAGCGAGTTGTTGTCGGCCCTGACGAATTTGGTCAGCAATGCGGTGCGCTATACGCCACCGGCCGGTCGCATCAGCGTGACTTGGCATTTCCAAGCCGATGGACGGGGTGTTTTTGGGGTCAAGGACACCGGGATTGGCATCGGACGTGAGCATCTGCCTCGATTGACCGAGCGTTTTTACCGGGTGGATGGCAGTCGCTCGCGTGAAACCGGGGGCACGGGACTGGGGCTATCCATCGTCAAGCATGTGGCGCAGCGCCATGACGGCGAATTGCAGCTCGACAGCGAATTGGGTAAAGGATCGCAATTCCGGTTGGTCTTGCCAGCCGTCCGGCTGCGGCGGGTTTGAGTTCAGGCGCGATTTGATCGCGTATCATCCGCCGCCTTACCTGTCGTTACCGGTGTTGGCCTACCGCGCTGGTGCGGTGGTGCCTTGCCAAACTGCCCTGTGTCGATTCCGACGGACCTCTGCCGCTCCCATCTCTCCGATGCCCCGATGTTGATCGCCGAGTTTGCTCGACGGTGGCTGGGGTCCGTGTTGGGAGGGCTGCTGGTGATCGGATGGTTGTGGACCTTGGGTTCACGCAGTTTGTTTTCGCCCGATGAGGGGCGTTATGCCGTGCTCGCTTTGGCCATGGCAGAGAGCGGTGACTGGGTCACACCGCGACTCAACGGTCTGCTTTATTTCGAAAAACCGCCGCTGCAATATTGGCTGGGGGCCGTGGCCTTCAAGCTGTTTGGCGTCAGTGCGTTCAGTGCACGCCTTTGGCCAGGGCTCTCTGGTTTACTCACTGTGGCTTTGCTGGGCGGAACGGCTTGGCGCTTGTGGGGGCGTGAGGCTGGCCTGCGGGCCGGGTGGATGGCTGTGGGGACCACGTGGATCGTGGTGAACAGCCATTTCCTATCGTTGGACGCCGGGTTGATGGCGATGCTGACGTGGGTGCTGTGCAGCGTTTTGCTGGCGGAGCAGCCCGGGATCTCACCGCAGCAACAGCGGCGGTGGATGTGTCTGGCGTGGTTCGGACTGGCGTTGGCCGTGCTGAGCAAGGGCTTGATTGGTTTGATCGTGCCTGGGGCCATGCTGGTGTTGGGCAGCGTGCTGCTGCGTGATGCCTCGATCTGGCGTCGTTTGCAATGGGGTTGGGGTGGGCTGATCTTCTTGGGCTTGGTGGTGCCTTGGTTCGTCTTGATGGCACAACGGCACCCTGACTTTGCGCACTTCTTCTTCATCCATGAGCACGTTGAGCGTTACCTGAGCAGCAGCCATCGCCGCGAAGGTGCTTGGTGGTATTTCATCCCGGTGTTGCTGCTCGGATTCATGCCGTGGACCAGCGCCTTGCTGGGGTTGTTGCGTCGGACCGGGCCGCAGCCTAAGGCGACTGCGCGAGCGTTGATATGGCTGCGAGTCTGGGCGCTGTTCATCTTGGTCTTTTTCAGTTGCTCGGGCTCCAAACTGCCGTCTTACATCCTGCCCATGTTTCCAGCGCTGGTCTTGCTGATGGCTGAGCGACTGCAACTGGTTTCTCCCTCAAGCTGGCGCTGGCATGTGCTGCTACCAGGCCTTGGCGGGCTGGTGGTGCTGCTGGCGAGTTTCTGGCTGGAGCGCCATGGTTTGGGCCGCTTGGGTCAAGCGACGGCCTTGTCCGCTGAAACGCTTGCCCATTTGGCGGCGGGTGCGCGTTGGGCGGGTGCCCTCTTGATGGCGGCGGCGATCGGCGCTTGGTGGGCGCTTGGGCGCCAACAACTGACCGTGGCGCTGGCGATGTTGGCACTGGGGCAGTTCTGTGCCGTCTCGGTGCTGCTGGATCGCTACGAAGCCTATGGTCAATTCAAAAGCGCGGCTCGAATGGCTCAAACCCCGGCGGTCCAAGCGGTGCTGCAAGCGGACCCCACCGTGTACGCCGTGCGGCTCTATGACCAATCGCTGCCCTTTTATCTGCGTCGCAACGTGGTGTTGGTCGATTACGTCAGCGAGTTTGAATTTGGTCAGCAGCAAGAGCCGCAGCGTTGGATACCGAGCTTAGAGACCTTCGTTGATCGGTGGCGTGGCACAGATGCCGCTGCGCTGGCTTTCATGGCGCCTTCGACTTTGCAGCTTTTGCAGCAAAGACAGGTGCCGCTGCGGGTCCTTTTTGACGATGGCTTGCGGGTGCTCGTGACCAAACCTGTTCCTTGAGAGAAGGTGAATCCACCATGTCTTCGTTGCCCTACGACCTGTCTTATGCCGTGCCAGAAGCTGACGAATCGCCACGTGCCCTCATGCCGGTACTGAGTGTGGTGATCCCGGTTTACAACGAAGAAGCCAGTCTGGCGAGCTTGTTTGCGCGTCTGTATCCCGCCTTGGACGCGCTGGGCCTGCGCTACGAGGTCATCTTCATCAACGATGGCAGTCGCGATCGTTCGGCGCATATCTTGGCTGAGCAGTTCAAGCAACGTCCGGCCGTGACGCGGGTGATTTTGTTCAATGGCAACTTTGGCCAGCACCGCGCCATCTTGGCCGGGTTTGCCCATGCGCGCGGCGAGCGCATCGTGACTTTGGACGCTGACTTGCAAAACCCGCCGGAAGACATCGCGTTGTTGCTGGCGGCGATGGATCAGGGGCATGACTATGTGGGCTCGATCCGGCGCACGCGCCAAGACTCGGCTTGGCGCCGCTGGGCCAGCCAAGCCATGAATCGTTTGCGGGCCCGCCTGACGCGCATCGAGATGACCGATCAGGGCTGCATGATGCGGGCGTACAGCCGCAACGTGGTCCATCTGATCAATCAGTGCGGTGAGATGAATACCTTCATTCCAGCCTTGGCCTATCAGTTCTCGCGCCAGCCGACCGAAGTGGTGGTGGGGCACGAAGAGCGCCATGCGGGCACATCGAAATATTCGCTCTACAGCCTGATCCGGCTCAACTTCGACTTGGTCACCGGCTTTTCGGTGCTGCCGTTGCAGTTTTTCTCGCTGCTCGGGATGTTGGTTTCCTTGGGGGCCGGTTTGTTGGTCGTGGTGCTGCTTGGCCGCCGGTTGATCATGGGTCCGGAAGAAGGCGGTTTGTTCACTCTTTTTGCGCTGGCCTTTTTCTTGATCGGGCTGGCGCTGTTTGGCATCGGTTTGTTGGGCGAATACGTGGGGCGGATCTACCAAGAAGTGCGTTCTCGGCCCCGCTATGTCATCAGTGCGGTGTTGGAGCAGCAGCCATGAGTCGTCATGCACGCGCCGTGGTGTTTGCCTATCACGACGTGGGGGTGCGTTGCCTCAAGGTCTTGCTGGAAGCAGGGGTGGAGATCGGTCTGGTCGTGACGCATCAAGATGCGCCCCACGAAAACATCTGGTTTGAAAGCGTGGCTGAGACCGCCGCCCTTTATGGCTTGCCGTGCATCACGCCCGAAGATCCCAACACCGAGTCGGTGCTTGAACGCTGCCGGCAGGTGCAGCCAGATCTGATTTTTTCGTTCTATTACCGGCAGATGCTCAAGGAGCCCTTGTTGGTTTTGGCGCGGCTGGGCGCTTACAACATGCACGGCTCGCTCTTGCCGAAGTACCGTGGCCGGGTACCGATCAACTGGGCGGTGTTGCACGGTGAGCACGAAACCGGGGCGACGCTGCATCTCATGCAGCTCAAGCCGGATTGCGGCCCGATCGTCGATCAGATGGCGGTTCCTATCCTGAGGGATGACACCGCGCATCAAGTCTTTACCAAAGTGGTGGTGGCGGCCGAGATGGTGCTGATGCGCGCTTTACCGGCCTTGCTCGACGGGACTGCTGTGCTGACGCCCCAAGACCTGCGCCAAGGGGCGTACTTCGGTGGGCGCCGTCCGGAAGACGGTCGTCTGCCTGTGGATGCGGGCACGCAGGTTTTGCATAACTGGGTGCGTGCGGTGGCTCCGCCGTATCCCGGAGCGTTCTTGGATCTTTGGGACCCCGTGAGCAGTCAGTCCCGGCGCCTCACGGTGTTGCGCACGCATATCCTTGCGCCAGCCGGTGCTGGGCCTCGCCAAGTGACGTTGTCGATGGGCTGTGTCACGGATGCTTCGGGCCTAAGCCTGATCTTGGATGCCACCGATGGTGGGCGGTTGCAAGTTTTGGGGTGCACGCTCGACGGCCATCCTTGGGATGCACCGCAATGGCAGCAACGCTGGGGCGCCCAGCGGTTGAGCGCTTTGGCAGGATAGATAATCACGCATGCTCAAAATTCTGATTCTGGGGGTCAATGGTTTTATCGGACACCATTTGACCCGGCGCATCATCGAAACCACGGACTGGCATGTGTATGGCATGGATATGCAATCAGACCGCGTCACGCCGTGGCTGAATCATCCGCAATTTCATTTCTTCGAAGGTGATCTGACGATCAACAAGGAGTGGATTGAATATCACGTCAACAAATGCGATGTGGTTTTGCCTTTGGTGGCAATCGCCACACCAGCGACGTATGTGCGAGAGCCGTTGAAGGTGTTTGAACTGGATTTCGAAGCCAATTTGCCAGTGGTTCGCCAGTGCGTGAAATACAAAAAAAGATTGGTTTTTCCGAGTACCAGTGAAGTTTATGGCATGTGCGAAGACGAGGCTTTCGATCCAGAAACCTCCGCTTTGGTGTGTGGACCGATCAACAAACCCCGCTGGATTTATGCTTCTGCCAAGCAATTGATGGATCGGGTGATCCATGCTTATGGTCAGCAAGAGGGGTTGAATTACACCTTGTTCCGACCCTTTAATTGGATCGGCCCTGGCCTAGACAGTCTGCATGCGGCCAAGGAAGGCTCAAGCCGTGTCATCACTCAGTTTTTGGGCCACATCGTGCGTGGCGAACCGATTCGCTTGGTGGATGGGGGCGGGCAGCAGCGTTGCTTTACCTACATCGATGACGGCATCGATGCTTTGATGACCATCCTGCACAACCCCGAGAACAAAGCGGCCGCGCAGATCTACAACATTGGTCATCCGGGTAACAACTATTCGGTGCGCGAATTGGCCGAAATGATGCTGGCCTTGGCGGCGCAGCGTCCTGAATATCAAGCGCAGGCGTCGCGAGTCGCGTTGATCGACATTGCCTCCGGCGACTACTACGGCGATGGCTACCAAGACGTCACACGTCGGGTGCCCAAGATCGATAACACCTGCGCTGATCTGGACTGGGTGCCCAAGGTCTCGATGGCTGAGGCCTTGGTGCGAATCTTCGATCACTATCGCGATCAGATCGAGGTTGCCTCGCATTTGAACGACTGAGGCAGAGAGAAGAGGGGAGCGGCGGCATGGCACGGATCGCACTCAAGATCGATGTGGATACGTGGCGTGGCACGCGCGAAGGCATGCCGGCCTTGGCGCAGTGGCTGGAGCGTCGAGGTATCCAGGCCACCTTCTTGTTCAGCCTTGGGCCTGATCACACCGGGCGGGCTTTGCGGCGGGTGTTCAGACCTGGTTTTTTTAGCAAGGTGGCACGTACCTCGGTGGTTGAACACTATGGGTGGCGGACCTTGATGCATGGCACGCTGCTGCCGGGCCCAGACATCGGTCGCCGCGAAGTGGCCTTGCTGCGCAGCGTGGCTCGTGCGGGTTTCGAGACCGGCATCCACACATGGGATCACGTGCGTTGGCAGGATGGCGTAGCGACGGCCCATGAAGCTTGGACGCGCCGTGAAATGGGTGCGGCCGCTCAGCGCTATGCCGAAATCTTTGGTCAATCGGCGCACATCCATGGCGCAGCGGGTTGGCAAATGAACGAAGCAGCGTATCGGCTGGAGACGCACTTTGGGATCACGTTGGCTTCCGATACCCGAGGTTCAGCCCCCTTCATGCCGGTGGATGCCACCGGTCAAGGGATCGGACCGATGCAGTTGCCGACCACCTTGCCCACGTTGGACGAATTGATCGGCCGAGATGGCTGGGATGTCAGCAACGTTGAGCAAGCCCTGCTGAGCCTGACCCAAGAGCAGGACTTCGATCAGGTCTATACCCTGCACGCTGAGTTGGAAGGGCAGAAGTGGCTGCCGATTTTTGTCCGCCTGATTGAAGGATGGCAGGCGCAAGGCCATCGGTTGACCTCGCTCGGTGAGCTTGCTTCGGTCCTTGATCCCAAGACCTTATTGCGTTCCCGGGTGGGTCAAGGTCAGGTGCCGGGGCGCAGTGGTGCGCTTGCAGTGCCTGTTTGCTTCAGCGATTTGTGCGTTGATAAAGAACCAACGATTCCTCGTCATCGGTCGGCCGACGTTCACGACTGATCAAGCGCCAACCTGTTGGCGCAGGTGTCAAGACCTGACGCATCGACAGGTTTTGAAGCTGCCATGGGCACGTTTGGGCCTCGTTGCTGCTGCGAGTCACCACATGCCAGTCAGGCCGAAAGAAGCGTAGCGCTGCCGTTTGACTGCGTGTCAGATCGGCGGCCACGACGCAGCTTTGTGCTGGCAGGTGTTGAGCGACCCGATCGATCAGCATGCGGTAGCTGCGCGCATGGTCCAGCAGTGGCAGCCACAAGGTCATCAGGAGCAGCCAGCTCAGCGCCACACCGGAAGCCGGCAAGACCAAGGATTTCCACAGTGCTTCCTGATGTCGGCCTGTGCGCCAACGGACCAACCAAAGCCACGTTGCTGTGGCCAAGGCGGCCCAAACCAGAGCCCATGGCTCAAAGTGACTCACAAAATCGGGCGCCAATCGAGCCACATTCGCGGCAGGTTGCTTCGGGATGCCGATCTGGATGGCGATGTAGATGACCCAGATGGTCAGGGCACAAAAACTGAAGAAGAAAACTGAAAACCAGTCAATCGCGGCTGAAAAGCTCCGTTGTAGCGTCGGCAAAGCAAAAGCTGCCAAGACTGCCATGCCGGGCAAGGCGAGCATCAAGGCCCGGTCTGAGTTGCCCATACCGAGACTGATGGTCAACATGATCGACACCACGATCAAGGGCAGGGCGATATGGCGGCGATTCAGTTGTAAACGCCAGCGCCACAGGGTCCATGCTGCCAGCGGCCAGACGGGCCACGCAAACCACACGAGCAGTTTTGGAAACAGCATCATGGTGTTGGGTGTCAGTGCAAGTCGCGTGATCCACGCGCCGCACAGCGTGGCGACGCCGGCAGAAGTCAACCCTGCAATGGCGACCCAAGGCAGGAGTTGACGCAAAGGGGGTGCGCTGGATTTCCACGCGATCACCGCACAGCCGAGGGCCAACAGCAATGCCGTGGAGGCTGCGCCACTGGCTGCAAGGATGACGGGTGCGGCAACCACCGTGACCCTCGCCGTGTTGGGCCGATAGGGGCTGATGGCCAAGCTAAAGAGCAGCAGGGCGACCGCAAAAAGCTGCATCAACTCCGGTGTGGTCTCGTGACCCAATTGCAGCAGGCCCAAAGACGCCATCAAGGCCAAGATGGAGCCGTCAGCAATCGCTCGGGCGTAATCGATGGGATGGGCTTCACCGCCAAAGGCGTAAGCCACGGGTTGAGCCGCTTCGGAGCGTGCGAGGTAGTACGTGGCGTACCAGGTGAGTGTCAGTGTTGCCAGCAGCAACAGTGCGAAAGGCAGTCGTGCCGCAAACGCTTCACCCAGCACGGGTCCGAGCCATTGGATCGACAAGGCGCCCAAGCCATACGGCAACACACTGCCGTCGGACGCAAAGCCAACGAGTGCCGGGAAAAGCCATGAGGTTTCACCGCGTACCAGGGCCAGCATGTGTCCCACCGCACTGATTTCTGCGGCTTTCCACGGATCTCGGCCGACAAGGCCGGGAACGATATAAGCCAGACACAAAAGGTACAGCGCCAAGCGGGGGAGTTGACGTGCGGCTCGTTGTCCAACAACGGCGGGATTGGGACGGGTGTTCACGCTTTTGAGGGCACTCAATGAAAAAGGCAGCCACGGAGGCTGCCTTTGGAAGCAATCGCCAGACAGCGCCAGAATTACTTCTTGATGCTGATACGGGCAAACTTGTTGCGGAACTTCTCGACGCGACCGCCCAAGCTGTCCACGCTCTTTTGCGTGCCCGTGTAGAACGGGTGAGTTTCGCTGGTGGTTTCCAGCTTGAACAGCGGCAGTTCGCGGCCGTCTTCCATCGTGGTGGTTTCACGGGTTTGGGCGCAAGAACGCGTCACAAACTTGAAGCCGTTGGACAGATCGACGAAGCAAACGTCGCGGTAATTAGGATGAATTCCGTCTTTCATGGGGTCGCCTCACGCTGAATTAGCCAACAGCCACGATGCCCAATGCATCGCACTTGCCGATAGCGGAAAACCGCGCATTATACGCGGTCAAGAAATTAGCCACCACGGCGCATCATGTCGAAGAAATCGTGGTTCGTTTTGGTCGAGCGCATCTTGTCGAGGATGAACTCCATCGCCGCGATCTCATCCATCGGGTAGAGCAGTTTGCGCAAGATCCACGTCTTTTGCAGGATCTCTGCTTTTAGCAGCAGTTCTTCGCGGCGGGTGCCCGACTTGTTCAACAGAATCGACGGATAGACGCGTTTTTCGGCCATGCGACGATCCAAATGGATTTCGCAGTTGCCGGTGCCCTTGAACTCTTCATAGATGACTTCATCCATGCGACTGCCGGTATCCACCAAGGCCGTGCCAATGATCGTCAGCGAACCACCTTCTTCGATATTGCGGGCTGCGCCGAAGAAACGCTTCGGGCGTTGCAAGGCGTTGGCATCAACACCGCCCGTCAACACCTTGCCCGATGAGGGCAAAACGTTGTTGTAGGCACGAGCCAGACGCGTGATCGAGTCCAACAAAATGATCACGTCTTTTTTGAGTTCGACCAGACGCTTGGCGCGTTCAATCACCATCTCGGCCACTTGAACATGGCGCGCTGCAGGTTCATCAAAGGTCGAACTGATGACTTCGCCGCGCACCGTGCGCTGCATTTCAGTCACTTCTTCTGGGCGTTCATCGACCAGAAGCACGATCATGTGTGCGTCCGGATGATTGGCCGTGATGGCATGTGCCAACTGCTGCATCATCACCGTCTTGCCGCTCTTCGGGGGGGCGACGAGCAAGGCACGTTGGCCTTTGCCAATCGGTGCAATCAAATCAATGATGCGGCTGGTGATGTTTTCGTCATTGCGAATTTCACGTTCCAGTCTGAACTGCTCTTTGGGAAAGAGCGGGGTCAGGTTTTCGAACATGATTTTGTTTTTGCTTTCCTCGGGTGTCAAACCATTGACACGGTCCACTTTGACCAAAGCAAAATACCGCTCCCCATCCTTGGGAACCCTGACTTCACCTTCAATCATGTCTCCAGTGTGGAGATTGAATCGGCGAATCTGACTGGGTGAGAGGTAAATGTCATCTGTGCTTGCCAAGAAACTTGTTTCTGGTGAGCGCAGAAAACCAAAACCATCGGGTAAGACTTCAAGAACACCATCACCAAAAATCTGCTCGCCTTGTTTGGCGCGCTTCTTCATGATGGCAAACATCAGCTCTTGCTTGCGAAGACGGCTTGTATTTTCTATCTCCAAAGGCTCAGCAATTCTGACCAGTTCGGAGATATGTTTGACCTTGAGTTCGGAAAGATGCATAGACTGTCAATGCCCAAAGATCGCAACTGGATTCAGTTGGAAAATCTAGGCTAATAGGTGACGAAGAATCTGATCTATCAAGATCAGATAGTGAATCTAAAAAAGAGATTTATATATGTAACCTCTCGACTTTGGGTCGAGAGGTATGGATAGCCAATGAAATTACAAATTGCTATCGACAAATGCGGTCAGTTGAGCCTTTGTGACGGCGCCAACCTTGGTTGCCGCAAGCTTACCATCCTTGAAAATCATCAAAGTGGGAATGCCGCGAATACCGTATTTCGACGGAACGACCCGATTTTCATCGACGTTCATCTTGGCAACAACAACACGACCCTTGTAGGCTGCATCCTCAGCGAGCTCATCGAGAAGCGGAGAAATTTGCTTGCAGGGACCGCACCACACGGCCCAGTAATCTACCAGCACGGGCTGTGCAGACTGGAGGACTTCGCCTTCAAAGGTGGCGTCGGTGACGTTTTTGATGAGAGCACTGCTCATATGTTTAATTTCCGTGAATAAACACAGGCCGCAAGACGCAGCAGCCCCTGTGCGTACTTGATTGTGGCACGAACCAAATAGACTCTGATGAAACTCAGCGCATGCGGTTCGAAGCAGGCTGAAAAACATACGCAGTTTGGTAAAACTGCTCAGAACCAATCTGAGTGCTGTACAAACGGTGCATTTTGGAGGTGACGAGCCTTTGCCTCGGCACTGGCGACTAACGGTTAGGGCTGCTTCGTTCCCGACCTGACCCGATTGGCCGGGTCCCCATGCGAGGGGGCTCGTCACCTTCTATTGTAGCGCCAAAACAAATCACCTTGATTTAGCGGGCAAAATAAAAGCAGCCGAAGCTGCTTTTTAAATTTGGCTCCCCGACCTGGACTCGAACCAGGGACCTGCGGATTAACAGTCCGTCGCTCTACCGACTGAGCTATCAGGGATCAACTAAGAATTGAATTGTATATGCATAAAAGCGTAGACGTCAAGCGATTTTGATGTTTTTATCAATCTGTCGATGTGATGCCGAGTCGCTTGTGAAGTTGAGGGCTCGACGTGGTGTACAGCAAAGGGCATGGCGCTTGACCCGGTTGGATGTAACGCATGGCCGCAAACGCAGCTAAGGTGGCTTCGTGAAAGCCACATAAGATCAGCTTTTTCTTGCCTGGATAGGTGTTGATATCACCGATAGCGAACAGTCCAGCGGTGCTGCTTTCGAAGTGTTCGGTGTTCACTGCGATCTGTTTGCGTTCTAGGGCGATGCCCCAGTCAGCGATGGGACCCAGCTTGGGCGATCGGCCCAACCTGACCAGCAAGGCATCCGTGGGTAGATGTTCATCCACCCCATCTGCAACGCGGCTAACGATGAGCGCTTGTAGCCCATGCGCATCTTCAACAAGCCCTGTGATTTGTCCTGCGATGAAGCGAACCTGCTGCTTCGCGCATAGGCCGTGCAACCTATCAAGATGGGCTGGTGTGGTGGTGCTGATATCCGTACGTCGGTGAATCAGCGTGACCGATGCGGCTTGTTCGGGGCCTTCTTGGGTAAAACGAAAGACACAGTCGAGGGCTTCATCATCCCCGCCGACGACCACCAAATGTTGGTTGGCGAAGCACGAGCCCTTCTCAGCGGGAACTTGATAAAAAAGCTGTGATCCTGTGTAGGGGGTCAGTTCTTCTAGAGGGACTTTGCGGGGCTCGAAGGCGCCAACGCCTGCGGCCACAAACAAGGTTCGGCTCAGAAATTGCGTGCCCCGACGGGTTGCAACCAAGAACTGACCATCCGGCTGTTGCGCGACAGAAACCACGGTTTCACCAAGGTGAAAAGGGGTTTGAAAGGGCCGGATCTGCTCAAGGAGACGGGCCACCAGTTCCCGCCCTGTGCACGACGGGATGCCAGGAATGTCATAGATGGGCTTATCGGGGTACAGCTCTAGGCATTGGCCCCCAGGCTGTTCGAGGGCATCAAGCACATGCGCTTGGATGCCGAGGAGTCCCAGTTCGAAGGCCTGGAACAGCCCCACCGGACCCGCACCGATGATCACAGCATCGGTTTCGATGATCGAGCGGGCTGATTCCACGTGAACTGAATCTCGATCAGCGAATCAATTCTTTGAGCTTGTCGGTCTTGTCTTTCCACGCCTCTGCGTCAGGCAAAGCGGCCTTACGTTTCGTGATGCTCGGCCATCCTTGCGCCAGTTCGGCATTGAGTTTGATGTAAGGCTTTTGGGCGCTTGTCACATCTTCTTCGGGGACGATGGCGTTGACCGGACACTCCGGAATGCACACCGCGCAATCGATGCACTCGTCCGGATCAATGGCAAGAAAATTCGGGCCTTCCCGGAAGCAATCGACGGGGCAAACATCTACGCAGTCGGTGTATTTGCAGCGGATACATGCTTCGGTGACAACGTGAGTCATGAAAGGGCTCTCAAAGAATAAGCAAGTGCGAATACATGGGCTTCGCACTTGTGCAAATAAAGAAGGACGCCATTCTACGAGCTAAGGCCCCGTAGATTGATTTGATATACGTCAAGCGACCAGCAAAGCGCCACTGGTGCGGTTGGTGGTGGGATCCACCACGATCAACGATCCCCCGACACGGTTGTTCGTATAAGCCTCGATGGGCAAGGCTTGCTGGGTCTGGATGGATACCAGCCCGATTTCATTGACGCCCAATTGGTGGGCTTCGACTTCTTCGAGCGTATGGATGTTCAAGCGGTGCTCAATCGCTGTGATTCGCGCTTGAACCCAGCGGTTACCGTGGCGTACCCAATATTTGCGACCCGGTACGGCAGGTTCGGTGTCGAGCCAAGCGAGTGTTGCGCGGAATTCCTGCTTGGTGCCTTGGCCGTTGCCCGCACTTCCCGGTGTGAAGATCCAGTCACCGCGCGAAACATCGACCTGTCGATCCAGCACGATGCCTGCGGACTGACCGGCTTCGCAGCCATCCACGTCGCTGCCAGCATGGCGCACAGCAGCCACCACAGCGGTTTCACCGCTTGGGAAAATCTGCACCGTATCACCGGGTTTGACGGTTCCGTGAGCAATGCGGCCCCACATCACACGATGTTGGTACCCCGTGCCCTCGCCATCATCACGGGCGACGTATTGCACCGGGATGAGCAGATTGCCGTCATGCGCTTCGTCCGTGACGGGCAGGGTTTCGAGCAGCTGTAGCAGCGTCGGGCCACTGTACCAAGGCCAATTGGCCGAGGGTGTCGCAACGTTGTCGCCGCGCAGTGCTGAGACCGGCACAATGCCGCGTACGTTGATGCCGGCGTTTTCGGCGAATTTTGTCAGCGCTTTGGCCACGGCATCGAAAGCCACCTCGGTGTCTTCTTCCACCGCATCCAGCTTGTTGACTGCGAACACGATGCTCGGTACGCGCAATAAGCGGGCCAGCAGACTGTGGCGACGTGTTTGCGGCAGCAGCACGACTTCCGGTGCAGATGTGTCGAGTTTGGTGATGTCCACCAGCACCACGGCGGCATCTGAACCCGCCGCCGCAGTCACCATGTTGCGGGTGTATTGCTCGTGTCCAGGCGCGTCAGCGATGATGAACTTGCGTTTGGGGGTGGCGAAATACTGGTACGCGACATCGATGGTGATGCCTTGTTCTCGCTCAGCTTCTAAGCCATCCGTGAGCAGGGACAGGTCAATCGGTGCGCCTGCTGCGCGCTTTTCCAAAGCGTCTAGTTTGTCCGCCAAGATGCCACGGCTGTCGAAGAGCAAACGACCAATGAGCGTGCTTTTACCGTCATCCACGCTGCCGGCTGTGAGGAAGCGCAGAGCCTTGTGGGCCTGTTCTTCACTTGCTTCAAGGTGTTGAGTTGCAGTGCTCATATCAAAAATACCCTTCTTTTTTGCGGCGCTCCATCGAGGCTTCTGATGTGCGGTCATCCATGCGGGTGGCACCTCGCTCGGAGACCGTGACTTGCAGGGTCTCGGCGACGATATCAGCCGTCGTGCTGGCCAAGCTTTCGACCGGGCAGGTGCAGGTCATGTCACCGACGGTGCGGAAACGCACATCCACGGTTTCGACCACATCGCTGGCGTCCGGTGGTGTGACGTCGGTGACCGGCACCAGAAGTCCTTTGCGGCGGTAGATGTCGCGCTTGTGGGTGTAGTAGATGCCGGGCAGGGGGATTTGCTCACGTTGGATGTAGAGCCAAACGTCGAGTTCAGTCCAGTTGCTGATCGGGAAGGCGCGGAAGTGTTCACCGGGTTTGATGCGGGTGTTGAACAGGTTCCAGAGTTCGGGACGCTGCTCTTTCGGTTGCCATTGGCCAAAGCTGTCGCGGTGCGAAAAAATGCGCTCTTTGGCACGGGCCTTCTCTTCATCGCGCCGTGCGCCGCCGATCATGCAGTCGAAGCGATGTTCTTCGATGGTTTCCAGCAGCGTCACGGTTTGATGGCCGTTGCGCGATTCCAGCGGGTGCGCCAAGCGAATCGTGCCCTTGGTCATCGAATCTTCAAGGTGACCGACGATCAGACGCTCACCCATCTCCTTGATACGCTCATCGCGGAACTGGATGACTTCGGGGAAGTTGTGGCCGGTGTCCACATGCACCAGCGGGAAGGGCAGCTTGCCAGCAAAGCGGGGGCGCTCGCCAAGACCGCTCACTTGGCGCTTGAACGCTTTCTCGGCCAAGTGCAGCACCACGCATGAGTCCTTGCCACTCGAGAACAGGAGGCCTGGCCGCTCAAAGGCGCCAGCCACTTCGCGCAGGATGAAAATGGCCTCTTCTTCCAAGGCGTCGAGGTGCCGATCAGCAACCTTGCTGAGGGTGGTGGCGTGACTCAAGGAGCCGAGTTGGGGAAGATCAGGCAGAAGCTGATGCAAATTCATAGGTGCATTCATGGTTCTCTCAAGCCTCTTGTTGCTCTTGGGGATGGTCGTCTCTGACGTGCAAGCCACATTCCTTGGCCTTTTCGTCCTCCCACCACCAGCGCCCGGCGCGAAAGTCCTCGCCGACAGCGATGGCTCGGGTGCAGGGGGCGCAGCCGATGCTGGGCATGAAGTGGTCGTGCAGTGGGTTGTAGGGCACGTTGTTCTGGGCGATGTAGTGCCAGACATCGTTCCAGCTCCAGTCCACCAAGGGATTGATCTTGGCTCGGCCTTGGTCATCCGATTCAATCGGATTGACTTCGCCGCGTGCGCTCGATTGCTCGCGACGTAACCCGGTCACCCACGCTTGGCGATGGGCCAGCATGCGTGATAAGGGCTCCAGTTTGCGGATCCCACAACACGTCTTGCGCAGCGCGATACTTTCGTACATGGCCTGGGTGCCGTGGTTTTGCACGAATTCAATCACAGCAGTTTCGATCGGGCGGTAAACCTCGACGTGGCGGCCGTAATGTGCTTCGATGCGACCGATCAGTGCCACAGTTTCGCTGTGCAGGGCCCCGGTTTCGAGCGTGCCCAGCGCGATGGGTAGCGCATGGCGGGCAATCAGATCGGTGATGACCATGTCCTCTGCTCCCAAGCTGGTGGCTTGGACGATGCCGTCCGGATAGGTCTCCGCAGCTTGTTTGAGCGTTGCCACTGCTGCGGTAACGCGTTCTTCAAAGCCGGGTGTCGCGTGGGCGTACAAATCGATGGCACTCATGCGTGGGCCACTTGGGGTGTGAACGCTGTGGCGTGAGACCACGCATCGTTCTGGTAGTGCTGTGGGTAGTACTCGCTGTAGAGAGAGAGGGTCCGTTGAGCAGCGGCTTCGTCGCTTTCACGGTGCAACTTCACCGCGTTGAAGCCGGTGCGATGCAGCATGGGGAGCATGTCGATCAACACCTCGCCGGTGGCGCGGAGTTCGCCTTGGTAACCAAGTCGAGTACGCAGCAAATAGGCTTGGCTGTAAGCGCGACCATCCATCCACTTGGGAAAGTGCAGGGCGATCATGGCGATGCGATGGATGTCATCGGCCAAGTCGAGTACCTCGGTCGTGTTGGTCAGACTGAGCCCGACATGCACATCAAGCGGCCAATGTTCGCGTACGGCATGCCATTGAGCGAGACTGAGCAGCTGATACGGCGCTGGGGCGGGTTGATGTTGAGGCCCGTCCTCACCGCAGGAGAGGGACCAAGCGTCTGTGGCATGATGGATGTATTTCATGGTGCTTCTGTTCAAAGAGCCTGAGCTGCTGTGGTCAGGGTCCGAACAGCATGGGCTCGGGTCTTGAAGGCGTCGGCACCGATGCGGTGCAACGTGTCGATGAACGATTCGCCGGCTTGGCGCTGCTCTTGGTAAACGTCAATCAAAGCCTCGATCACATCTGGAACTTCTTCGGCAGCAAAGGACGGGCCGATCACCTTGCCGGGTCTTGATGCGCCTGACAAGGCTGAACCATCTGAGCCGCCCAGCGTGATCTGATACCACTCGCTGCCATCTTTATCGATCCCCAAGATGCCGATGTGACCGGTGTGATGGTGGCCGCAGGAGTTCATGCAACCGCTGATGTGTAGGTCGATGTCACCGATGTCGAAAAGAGCATCGAGATCCTCGAAGCGTTCGGTGATGCTCTTGGCCACGGGGAGTGAGCGGGCATTGGCCAGCGCGCAGAAGTCGCCGCCTGGGCACGTGATCATGTCGGTGAGTAGACCAATATTGGGCTGTGCCAAGCGTTGCGCGCGGGCTTGTTCGTGCAGCTCGGCCAGATCTGCGCATCGGACCCACGGCAGAAGCAGGTTTTGGTCGTGGGTGATGCGCAGTTCACCGTGGCTGAAGCGGTCTGCCAAATCGGCCGCAGCGCACATCTGCTCGGCCGTGATGTCCCCAGGGGCTTGGCCGGGGTACTTGAGCGACAGGGTGACAGCGCGGTAGCCGATGTGTTTGTGGGGGTGTACGTTGCGGCTCAGCCAACGGGTCAAGGCCTGAGGAGTGCTGGTCGGAAAGTGAACTTCTTGGCTCGTGCGCAGCGCTGCGGGTGGGGTAAAGGACGCGCTAACGCGATCCAAGGCCTCTTGGCTGAGCAGGTGTGAAGGCTGGTGAACCAGCAGTTGCTGAAATTCCTTCTCGACGGCTTGCGTAAACGCCGCACCCTCCGCCTTCACCAAGATTTTGATGCGTGCTTTGTAGGCGTTGTCGCGCCGTCCAAACAGGTTGTAGACCCGGACGATGGCTTCCATGAAGACCAAGATCTGCTGCCAAGGAATGAAAGCGCTGATTTCACTGGCGATGATGGGTGTGCGGCCCATACCGCCACCCACCAGCACGCGAAAACCGACGGCGCCCTGTTCGTTTTTGAGCAACTGCAAGCCAATGTCGTGCCAAGCGATGGCGGCACGGTCTTCGGTGGCACCAATGATGGCGACCTTGAATTTGCGAGGCAGGAAGGCGAATTCTGGATGGAGCGTGCTCCATTGGCGCAGCAGCTCGGCATAAGGTCGTGGATCGATGACTTCGTCCACAGCGATGCCGGCCAAAGCGTCGCTGGTGGTGTTGCGGATGCAATTGCCCGAGGTTTGAATGCCGTGCATGTCCGCTCCCACCAAGCGGTCCATCACATCGGCGGCACGGTTCAGCGGGATCCAGTTGAACTGAACGTTTTGTCGGGTGGTTAGGTGCGCAAAACCACGGTCAAAATCACTCGCAATGGAGGCGAGAGTGCGTAACTGCGAACTGGAAATTTCGCCGTAGGGCACGGCGACACGCAGCATCGGCGCGTGACGTTGAACGTACCAACCGTTCTGGAGTCGAAGCGGGCGAAACTCGTCGTCAGACAGCTCGCCCTTCAGATTGCGCTCAAGCTGATCGCGGAACTGAGCGGCGCGAGCACGAATAAAGCGGCGATCGAAGTCGGTGTAGGAATACATCTGGCGGGCACTGTGTGGGGAGTGCTGCCAATGTATGAACTCCTGTTATGTTTGCAAAATACAGATTTATGCGATCTATATTCTTTCATGGCATAAAGACGGTGCCTGCAAGTTGATCGCCCGCTTTAAAGCCTTTGCGCTTGAACCATCCTTGATTCATTTCTAGTGCGAAGTGAACCGCCTGTTTGGGGCAGTGGGATGTTTCATCTTGAGGCTGCATGTCGGCAATGTTGATGATCGTGCCGTTCGAGCTGAGGAATGCGATGGACAGGGGGATCAAGGTGTTTTTCATCCAAAAGCAATGCAACCCATCGAACTCAAAGGCGAAGAGCATGCCGCTGTTGGGGGCAAGGCGCTGTCGATGCATCAAGCCAGTTTGCCGCTCGTTGGGAGATTGAGCCACTTCAGCATGGATCAGGTGCATGCCTGCCTGCAGTTCGATCACCTTTAGGGATGTGTTTTGAGCGGGGGCAGCCAGAGCGACCGCCCACAAGATTGTTGCAACAATGCAACGGAATGGGTTCGTATTGATCCGCATCATCCTGAATCGTAAGAAATTACCAAAGAATACCGATCTCGGGTGGACCGCGTGGGGCGGATCCTGCCGCTTCCATGACGATACAAGGTTGCACTCCAGATCGCACAACGACCATCTCGCCTGAGTCGCTCACGCCCACCCAAGTGGCGGCGTTGGATGACGCAGCGAGCTTGGAAGCCTACACCCAATGGCATACCGCCGAAAATGGCGAGCGTGTTGGCAAGTCTCGGTTGCTGGTAAGCGGCATGCATTGTGCTGCCTGTGCTGGTTTGATCGAGTCGGCGCTGATGCGGCTTCCGGGTGTTGTCGCAGCAGAGGTCAGTGGGTCCGCACAACGTGCTGTCGTGACTTGGGTGGCATCGCAGGTTCAGCCTTCTGCCTTGGTGGAGGCAGTTCGCGCGGCTGGTTATGGCGCGTTTCCCGACACGGGGGCCGAGGCTGTTTCGTTGGCGATGCGCGAATCTCGTCAAGCCATTTGGCGTTTGTTTGTCGCTTCGTTCTGCATGATGCAGGTGATGATGTACGCCGCGCCCTTTTACGTGGGTGGGGTGGATGAAATCGCGCCGGATACCACCAAATTGCTCCATTGGGCGAGTTGGGTGTTGACCTTGCCCGTCATGTTGTTTGCTGCCGGCCCTTACTTTCAGGGGGCTTGGCGTGCATTGCGGCAGTGGCATATCAGCATGGATGTGCCCGTGGCTATCGGTATCGCCGTCACTTTTGTTGCCAGCTCTGTCGCGACGTTCGATCCCCAAGGTGTGATGGGTCGGGAGGTTTACTTCGACTCTTTGGCGATGTTTGTGGCTTTTTTGCTTGGGGCGCGTGTGCTTGAAACTCGGGCTCGCCACAAGGCCGCGCAATCGTTGGACGCCGTGATGCGGCGTTTGCCAGATTCGGTAGAACGGTTGGACGGCGATGGGCACAGTGAATTGGTGGCTGCCAATCGCTTGATGATTGGGGATCGTTTGCGCATTCAAGTTGGGCAAGCCTTTGTGGCGGATGGTCTTGTCCTTGAGGGGCGCACCCAAGTGGATGAGTCCATGCTGACCGGGGAGTCCGTGCCTGTGGAGCGTGGTCCCGGTCAGACTGTGGCGGCCGGCTGCTTGAATTTGGGGTCACCGGTCCTGATGCGTGTTGAGGCTTTGGGGACGAACACGCGGTACCAACAAATTGTCGAATTGGTTGAGCGCGCTTTGATGCAGCGCCCAGCTTTTATTCAAAGTACCGAGCGTTTGGCTGCCCCGTTTTTATGGGGCGTGCTGTTGACGGCCATCTTGGCTTGGGCCGTTTGGCACGCCATTGACCCCACGAAGGCTGTTTGGGTGGCTGTGGCTGTGTTGGTCGTCACATGTCCTTGCGCACTGTCTTTGGGCGCGCCGGTGGCTTTGCTTGCGGCTACGGGTGAATTGGCACGACGCGGTGTTTTGGTCCAGAGACTGGATGCCTTGGAAGTCTTGTCGCGAGCCAGTCATCTGGTGATTGATAAGACAGGCACATTGACTGAAGACCGGTTCGCGCTCGAACACGTGGAGTTATTGCAGTCCGACGTTGACCGTGCGGAAGTGATCTTTTTGGCCACAGGCTTGGCTGCGCATTCTCATCACCCTCTTTCTCGTGCCTTGCGTGAGGCTGCTGTCGATCAGACCGCGTCGGTGCCTTCATCGGCTTGGATGCATGTTTCTGAAGAGCCTGGTTGCGGATTGCAGGCTACTTTGGAGGCAGGGCGGTACTGGCGCTTAGGCTCCATGGCTTGGTGCGGGGGCGCAGTTGGCCGATCTCTTGAACGGCCCTCTGTTTGGCTTGCGTACAGTGTGGACCCGGCCCAAAACACGTGGATTCCTGTGGCATTTTTCGAATTTGAAGAGGTTTTGCGGCCAGATGCCGTTGAGTTGGTTCAGCGGGCGGCCCAAGCGGGGCTGGAAGTGCACGTGCTGTCTGGCGACCAAAAAGGTAGTGTGGATGCGATGGCTGTTAAGCTTGGCATCAGTGAAGCTGATCGCGTGCGTTCGTTGTGTACGCCGCAGGCCAAGTTAGAGCGTGTTGAGCAGCTCCAAGCTGCGGGTGCTGTGGTCGTCATGGTGGGTGATGGGATCAACGATGCGCCGGTCTTGGCGCGTTCGAATGTCTCTGTCGCCATGGGGTCCGGTGCTGCCTTGGCTCAAGCTCGGGCTGATGTGGTGGTGTTGTCCAATCGGCTTATGGATGTCTTGGTTTTGGTGAGCGCGGGAAGAAAAACGCTTCGCGTCGTGAACCAAAACCTACGTTGGGCCTTGGCTTACAACCTGATTGGTGTGCCTCTTGCCATGTTGGGGTGGTTGTCACCCTTTTTGGCCGGTGTTGGTATGGCGCTCAGCTCTTTGGGTGTGGTGCTGAATGCCCTCCGATTAGCGCGGCGGTCTGTTTTTGACGCTGATGCGTCTCTTCCGTCATTTCAACAAGATGTCGATGTTGGTGGCCTATCCCGGCCTCAATCGGTGTGAGAGGTTCTGATGGATATTTTGTTTTTACTCATTCCACTCTCAGTTTTGCTCGTCTTGGCAGTCATGGGTGTTTTCGCGTGGGCCGTCAAAAGCGGCCAGTTCGATGATCTCGAGCGCGAAGGTGAGCGAATTTTGTGGAGTAATGACGGCGGAGTTGATGGGAATCAACCTCGCTTATAAGGGGCTGAAGAAAATTCGGCCGCACAAGGATGGAGAACCTTCCGAGGAGTAGATTGATGGCGAGTAACACACTGCCGACCACAGAGTCGGTTTATAGCGACACAACAGTCCGGCTCTTTGCCGTGGCTGCTGTGTTCTGGGGCATCATTGGGATGACGGTTGGAGCTTTTGCGGCTTCGATGCTCGTCTGGCCCGAGCTCACGCTCGGTATCCCATGGTTGTCATTCGGTCGGATTCGACCCTTACATACCAACGCGGTGATTTTTGCCTTTGGTGGTTGTGCGTTGTTCGCAACGAGCTACCACGTGGTTCAACGGACCTGCCACACACGTTTGTTCATGCCCAAGCTGGCCATGTTCACCTTCATCGGGTGGAATCTGGCGCTGGTTTTGGCTGTCATCACCTTGCCGCTGGGGATCACCCAAGGTAAGGAATACGCTGAGCTGGAATGGCCGATCGACTTGCTGATCGAAGTCGTTTGGATCTGCTATGCCGTGGTGTTCTTTGGCACCATCGGTACACGCAAAGTGCGTCACATCTATGTGGCGAACTGGTTCTTTGCAGCGTTCATCTTGGCTGTGGCATTGCTCCACACCTTCAACAGTGCTGCCATTCCTGTCAGCCTGACGAAGAGCTACTCGGTGTATGCCGGTGTGCAAGACGCCATGGTGCAATGGTGGTACGGCCACAATGCTGTGGGCTTCTTCCTGACTGCTGCTTTCTTGGGCATGGTGTATTACTACATCCCCAAGCAAGCTCAGCGTCCGGTGTACTCGTATCGCCTGTCGATCGTGCACTACTGGGCTCTGATTTTCACGTACATGTGGGCTGGTTCGCACCACCTGCACTATACGGCTCTGCCTGACTGGACCCAATCGCTGGGTATGGTTCTGTCGCTGATTCTGTTGGCTCCCTCTTGGGGCGGCATGATCAACGGGATCATGACGTTGTCGGGTGCTTGGCACAAGCTGCGCGACGATCCCATCCTGAAGTTCATGATTGTGGCCATGTCGTTCTACGGTATGTCCACTTTTGAAGGCCCGATGATGGCCATCAAGACCGTGAACGCTTTGTCGCATTTCACCGACTGGACCGTGGGTCACGTGCACTCTGGCGCTTTGGGCTGGGTGGGCATGATCTCGATTGGCTCGCTGTATTACCTGATTCCGCGCATGTTTGGCCGTACCGAGATGTACAGCGTTCGTGCGATTGAATTGCACTTCTGGATCGCGACCATTGGTGTGGTGATTTACATCGCCGCCTTGTGGATTTCGGGTGTGATGCAAGGTCTGATGTGGCGCGCTATCAATCCTGACGGCACGCTGGTTTACAGCTTCGTCGAAGGTGTGAAGGCAACGGTTCCGTTCCACGCTCTGCGTTTGGTGGGCGGTCTGATGTATGTCTTTGGTATGTGCATCATGGGCTGGAATACCGTGATGACCATCCGTAACGGTAAGGCTGAGCCTGTGCGTATTTCGCCGGTCGCAGCTCACGCCTGAACCGAAGGAGCAAATAAAAATGGCTGATCACAGTTCTCCCAAGGGGTACGAGCGGATTGAAACCAGCAATTTCTTGCTGATCATCCTGACCCTGTTCACGATCTCGTTTGGCGGTTTGGTGGAAATTGTTCCGCTGTTCTTCCAACACTCCACCACAACGCCGATCGAGGGTGTCAAGCCCTACACCGCGTTGCAACTGGCTGGTCGTGACGTGTACATCCGTGAAGGTTGCTTCAACTGCCACTCGCAGATGATTCGTCCCTTCCGCGCTGAAGTGCTGCGTTACGGTCCGCCGTCGTTGGCGGGTGAGTTCGTTTACGACCATCCGTTCCAATGGGGTTCGAAGCGGACCGGTCCGGACTTGCATCGTGTGGGCGGTCGTTATAGCGACGACTGGCATTACATCCACTTGATGAATCCGCGTAACGTGGTGCCTGAGTCGGTGATGCCTGCCTATCCTTGGTTGGAAAAGGCTGTGCTTGATCCGGCAGATCTGGCACCGAAGATGACTGCGCTCCGCAAGGTTGGCGTGCCCTATACCGATGACGAAATCGCCAAGGCTGGCGACGAAGTCAAGGGCCATACCGAAATGGAAGCTGTCATTGCGTACCTGCAAATTTTGGGTACGGCTCGGAAGTAATCAAGGAGTGCTTCGATGGATATCAATACGGCTCGAAGCATATTCACAGTGGCAACCTTCATGGCATTCGTTGGTATTGTCATGTGGGCGTACTCGCGCTCGAATCGGCATGATTTGGAGGATGCTGGCAAGCTTCCCTTCGATGATGAGGAATTGAGCGTGGGTCAAAGCAAGAAAGTTGGAGGCTCTAATGAGTGATTTCATCTCCACAGGATGGGAAATGTATGAAGTAGCGATTGCGGTATGGGCAATCATCTTCTGCTCCGGCGTCCTGTATCTGAATTTCAAAATGAAACCGCATACGTCCGAGGATGGCACCACAGGCCATGTTTGGGACGAAACATTGCGCGAGTTCAATAACCCACTGCCGCGTTGGTGGGTCGGCCTGTACATCATCACGATCATTTTCGGGATCTTGTACTGGACGCTCTATCCTGGCATTGGCACCTACAAGGGTTTGCTGGGTTGGACCAGCAAGGGCCAATTGGAAGCTGAACAAGAAAAGGCCAAGGTTGAAGAAGCCAAGATCTATGCTCGTTTCGCTTCCATGTCTGCTGAAGACATGGCCAAGGACCAGCAAGCCATGGGTATTGGTCAGCGCATCTTCTTGAACAACTGCACCGTGTGCCACGGTTCAGATGCCAAGGGTAGCAAGGGCTTCCCCAATCTGACCGACGATGACTGGCTCTATGGTGGCTCCCACGAAACCATCATCGAAACCATCACCGGTGGTCGTGTTGGGGTGATGCCGCCGATGGCTGCTGCCGTGGGTACACCGGAAGATGTGAAGGACGTGGCCAACTACGTTCTGAGCTTGTCCGGCAGCCCCCATGACGATGCCGCTGCTCAGCGTGGTAAGCCCAAGTTTGAAAACGCTGGTTGCACGGGCTGTCATGGTGCCGATGCCAAGGGTACTCAAGCGATGGGCGCACCTAACTTGACCGACAAGATCTGGCTGCATGGCTTTGGTGAAGCCGCCATCATTGAGCGTATCAATAATGGCAAGACCAACACCATGCCTTCTTGGAGCTACAAGTTCTCTAAGGATCAGATCCGCGTTTTGGCTGCCTACATCTGGAGCTTGTCGCACAAGCAAGCTACAGCTGATGCCGCTAAGAAGTCCTGAGACTTTGGTGTGAGACGACGAACAGGGCTGGTGACTGATTCGTCCATCAGAGGGAGGGGGGTGACCCCCTCCTTTTCTAGTTGAATTAAATCAACGATTGCTTATATATCATCATGACTACCAAAGAACGCCCAACAGCAACGCTATATGCACCCCATAAAAAAATATATGCTAAGGAGGTTTCTGGTTATTTTTCCAAAATTCGGTGGCTGATGGTATGGATCACGCAGCTTGTTTTTTATGGTGTTCCTTGGTTGATGTGGAATAACCGGCCTGCAGTGATATTTAATCTTGAGTCACGCCGTTTCTATATATTCGATCTTGTGTTGTACCCACAAGACTTTATTTTCCTTACTGCCGTTCTGATGATCTCGGCATATGCACTATTTCTGTTCACTGCGGTGGCTGGACGTTTGTGGTGTGGATATACATGTCCGCAAACGGTCTATACAGAAATGTTCATGTGGATTGAAAATAGATTCGAAGGTGATCGCAATGCGCGGATGAAACGCGATGCATCGCCGTGGACTCAAGATAAGTTACTCAGAAAAACGGGTAAACAAACAGCATGGATTTTGCTGTCGTTGTGGACTGGCTTCACTTTTGTATCCTATTTCACCCCAATGCGTAGTCTGATCAATGAGGCCATGAATTTGGATTTTGGTGCTTGGGAATGGTTTTGGATCTTTTTCTATGGTGCTGCGACTTATGGTTTTGCAGGATCCATGCGCGAACAAATTTGCAAATACCTTTGCCCATACGCTCGATTCCAAGGAGCCATGTTTGATCACGATACATTGATCATTACCTATGATAATAAGCGTGGTGATCCACGCGGATCACGCGGCAAAAAAGTTGATCCGAAAGCGGCTGGCTTGGGTGATTGTATTGATTGCAATCTGTGTGTTCAGGTTTGCCCAACAGGTATTGATATCCGTGATGGGCAGCAGTACGAGTGTATTGGCTGCGCCGCATGTATCGATGTTTGTAATGGGGTGATGGATAAAATGGGCTATCCACAAGGCTTGGTTCGTTATGCCACGCAACATGGGATGGAGCAAAAACTCACCGATAAGCAATCACTCATGCGGATTTTCCGTCCACGAGTCATTATTTACACGGCCATCTTGGGGGCCATTGTCTTTGCTTTGGGGTATGCCATTTGGACGCGTGATCCCTTTAAAGTGGATATTGTTCGAGATCGCACAACCTTGGCTCGTGTGAATGGCGAGGGTGGAGTTGAAAACGTCTATCGACTGCAGATCATGAATGCTACCGAAGAAAAGCAGGTTTATCGTGTCACGGCGTCCGGCATTCATGGGTATAAGATTGTTCCGGATGAATTGATCAAGGTTGCTGCCACTGAAGCAGAATGGGTCACGTTGACGGTTGAGCTTCCTTTTGAAATCGCCAAAAATGAAGGTCCTGGTATTAAAGCTGTGCATTTTGATGTGCATCGTGTGAATAACTCAGGTGTTGGTGAGGAAGTTGTGGTGCATGAAAAATCAACCTTCATGATTCCACGTTAAAAAGTAAATTTTCAATTTCAGGTATAGCCATGAATCAGCAAAATGCAAAAACCCCCAGTGATCAAACTACCAGCAAAGAAGGGGCTGAAAAGCCCCTCGCTTGGTGGCAGGTAAAGATGGTTTGGCTGGTGATTGCTGGGCCTTTGATTGTTGTGATTGCGGCAGTGTCTACCGCCGTCGTTGCTATTCGTGGCCAAGACCCTGTCTTGGTGACAGGGCCTGAAGATCTGCAAGTTGATCCAGGCAAGAAAAACCATCCTTCTTATCGATCTGCGATGGAGGGACGTAATCACGCAACAACTGGTGGTGTGAAGCCGTGATGCTTCTTTAAATTGCAGCAAAACATAGAAAAAGGGGCTTCAAATGAAGCCCCTTTTTCTATGAAGTCAAAAACTAGCACTGTGCACTGTTAACAACTTGCTGCAAGGCCTCTTGATCAAGAATACGAATGTCACGCTGCTTCACTTCGAGAATCTGATCATCCTGGAATTTAGAAAATGTGCGACTTACTGTCTCTAGTTTAAGTCCTAGATAGCTCCCAATTTCTTCTCTTGTCATGCGCAAAACAAGCGCAGATGGTGAGAAACCTCGAGCCTGAAGACGTTGGGTTAAATTAAGCAAAAAAGCAGCTAAGCGTTCTTCTGCCCGCATACTTCCTAGAAGAAGCATCACCCCATGATCACGCACGATTTCCCGGCTCATGATCTTATGAAATTGATGCTGCAACAACGTGAACTCTCGTGAAAGAGTTTCAAGATGAGAATAAGGAATCATGCAGACTTGCGAGTCTTCAAGGGCAACAGCGTCGCAGGAATGTTTATCAGTGCTGATGCCATCAAGTCCAATCAACTCTCCGGCCATCTGAAAGCCGGTGACCTGTTCCCGGCCATCAACCGCCGAGACAATGGTTTTGAAAAAACCGGTTCGAACCGCATAAAGCGCTGTAAAAGGATCACCCGCATGGAAGAGTACTTCGCCACGTCGCACAACACGTCGATTGCTGACCAAGTTGTCTAACGTCGTTAGCTCTTGTTCTGACATGCCGACTGGTAAGCAGAGCTCCCTTAGGTTGCACGCAGAGCAGGCAACTTTGAGCGTGTCAATTCGAGAAGATGGGGGCAGGGAGGTGGTGTCTTGCATGATGTGACGGATTATCGACGTAGTCCGCCCCAGCATCAACCAGCGTCATGTGGTCTTTGTTGCAGCATGAGAGGCAACGCGAATGCATGAATCATAATTGGTAAGGCTCAAAGCTTGAGCTATGTCAAGGACGATGGTCGCATGCAAGGCAAAGTCTCGGGATGAACGCACCTATGAACGCTGATGCCATTTTGGGCACACCCGCCGACGTTTTACCCGTCGGCATTGATGAGCCGATCGTTTTTGGTGAGGATTTGTTGCATAAGATGGACATTCCTGGCCCGCGATATACCTCCTACCCAACTGCAGATCGCTTTGTAGAGGCTGTGACTGACGAGTTCCATGCGTTGGCACTGAAGCAGCGCCGTGTGAGTGCTGGTACGGCGGTGTTGCCACTCTCCATCTATATTCATATTCCATTCTGTGAGTCAGTATGCTACTACTGTGCTTGCAATAAAATTGTTACGAAAGATCGTTCAAAGAGTGATGCTTATCTCAAAGCACTCGAAAGTGAGGTGAGTCTCATCTCTTCTCACCTCGGTGTGCGCGAAGTTGTCAGTCAGCTTCATTTTGGTGGTGGAACGCCAACATTTCTTACGGATGCAGAAATATCAAAAGTTTTTGAAATGCTCAAGATGCATTTCGACTTGGCTCCGGATGGCGAGTATTCCATTGAAATTGATCCAAGAACTGTTAATGAAGAGAGGCTAACCAATTTGAAGTCAATAGGCTTCAATAGAATTAGTTTTGGTGTTCAGGATTTTGATCAAAAGGTTCAAGTAGCTGTTCACCGAGTTCAGCCGTTTGAACAAGTGGCTGATTTGATGAAGATTGCGCGACGTCTTGGTTATTCATCCATCAATGTTGATTTGATTTATGGATTGCCGCTTCAAACACCTGAAAGTTTTTCTAAAACAGTTGAATTGGTTTCATCTATTCGACCAGATAGAATTGCTATGTATGGCTATGCACATTTGCCATCTAGATTCAAACCGCAAAGACGTATCAATAATGATGATTTGCCAAGCGGAACTGATCGACTTGGCATGCTTTCAACGGCGTTAAGTGGTTTTGTTTCCAAAGGCTATCGGTACATTGGTATGGATCATTTTGCACTGCCTGATGATCCTCTGGCCGTGGCAAAGAGGCAGGGACTTCTGCACAGAAATTTCCAAGGCTACAGCACGCAACCCGACTGTGATTTGATTGGCCTTGGTGTTTCTGCAATCAGTAAAGTTGGTGCGACATATACACAAAATGCCAAAACACTCGATGAGTACTATGATTATATTTCGAGAAATACACTCCCGACTATTCGAGGATTTAACTTGAGTCGAGATGATGTGCTTCGTCGCTCAGTAATCATGGCGATCATGTGTCATGGGCGTCTAAATTTTGAGTCAGTTCAGATTTCTCATTTGATTGAATTTAAATCATATTTCAAGAATGAGTTGATAGAGTTGGGTAAATTGTCGCAGGATGGTCTTTTGACTATTCAGGCTGATGGCTTCCAATTGACGGATCTTGGGTGGTACTTTGTCCGATATGTTGCGATGGTCTTCGATAAGTATTTGCAAATTGACAGAGGCCGGGGCAATTTTTCCAAGGTGATTTGATATGGCATATGGCTTGTATATGAGTGCGGCTGTCGTTGGTCTGGTCGCATCACCACATTGCATGACCATGTGTGGAGCCATATGCGAAAAGTCGGCCAGTACGTGTGAAACTGATCGTGAATCGATCGCACGTAGATTTTTATCATATTTGCCTGTTTTGCTCGGCAGGCTTTTTTCATACGCAACGGCTGGAGCCTTGATTGGCTTATTCACATCAGCGTCGATCACTTATTTTATGGGTATAAGTTGGTTGCGTCCAATTTGGGTATTGTTTCAGTTTTTTATATTTATAACTGGCGTATGGATGCTGATTGTTGGTCGGCTACCCGATCGAGTCATATTTTTTGTAGGTGCCACAAAAAATATGACTTTTTTTAAAATAAATTCCAAGCCTGATGAGAATCATGACAAGCCAAGGTATTATTATTTGGCGAGATCATTTGGATTGGGTTCACTGTGGTCTTTACTGCCATGTGGTGTTTTGCACTCTGCTTTTTTGATCGCCTCGCTTGTCAATAGTCCTCTTGAAGGGGCTCTTGTGATGCTTTCATTTGGTGTAGCCAGTTCGGTTGCCCTTTTGTCAGGTGGATGGCTATGGGGCTATCTCATGAAGACAGTACCATCCCATGACACTTTAGGGGGAGCGCCTCAAGGCTCTGTGGTCGTGATGCCGTCAGCGCGTCCTGAGGTGGCAGCGGCAGCAGCAGCATCTTCATCCGCATGGTCACGCGGCACGTTCTCCTACCGCCTAGCCGGTTTGGCTGTGACGGTTGCTGGTGCTTGGTCTATGTATCGATTGCTTTTTTCCATGGCTAATTCTGGTGTTCAGTGTGGCTGAGTTAATTTGCAGCAGAGAGGGCTGCGATCTGTGAGTCCTACGATGAATTTTGAAAGTTAGGTGACAGGACTGCTCACGTAGAATATGCTCTCCAATCTTGTTCTCAATGTAGAAACACGGAGTCGGCTACATGTACCAGCACATCAAAGTTCCTCACGAAGGACAAAAGATTTCTGTCAATTCTGACAATTCGCTAAACGTACCTGATCAACCGATCATTCCATATATTGAAGGGGATGGAACTGGATATGACATTACACCTGTGATGATTCAGGTGGTTGATGCAGCTGTTCAGAAATCTTATGGTGGACGCAGAAAAATTCATTGGATGGAAATATATGCGGGTGAAAAGTCAACCCGTATATATGGCCCAGATGTTTGGTTGCCTGAAGAAACTTTACATGCTTTGAAAGATTACGTTGTCTCGATCAAGGGGCCGTTGACCACGCCCGTCGGGGGTGGTATTCGTTCTTTGAATGTGGCGCTTCGTCAAGAACTTGATTTATACGTTTGTTTGCGCCCAGTTCACTATTTTAAGGGCGTGCCATCGCCCGTCAAAGAACCAGAGAAAACTGAGATGGTTATCTTCAGAGAAAATTCTGAGGATATCTATGCCGGCATTGAGTATGAAGCCGAATCAGACAAAGCAAAGAAGCTCATCAAATTTTTGATTGAAGAGTTTGGTGTCACGAAGATTAGATTCCCTTTGACATCTGGAATTGGCATTAAGCCAGTTTCTAAGGATGGTACGGAACGATTGGTTCGTAAAGCTATTCAGTATGCTATCGACAATGATAAGCCAAGTGTGACGATCGTTCACAAGGGTAATATCATGAAATATACTGAGGGTGGCTTCAGGGATTGGTCGTATGCGCTCGCCAAGAATGAATTTGGTGCGGAACTTATCGATGGTGGACCATGGTCGAAGATTGTTAATCCGAAGAACGGAAAGACAATCATCATTAAAGATTCCATCGCTGATGCATTCTTACAGCAGATTCTTCTCCGGCCTGCAGAGTATTCTGTGATCGCCACTTTGAATCTTAATGGCGATTATATTTCTGATGCATTGGCTGCACAGATTGGAGGCATTGGCATTGCTCCAGGCGCTAATTTATCAGATTCGATCGCAATGTTTGAAGCGACGCATGGAACTGCCCCAAAATATGCGGGTAAGGACTATGTTAATCCAGGATCAGAGATTTTGTCTGCTGAAATGATGTTGCGTCATATGGGCTGGATTGAGGCTGCGGATATGATCATTTCATCGATGGAGAAATCGATTCTTTCGAAGAAAGTGACATACGACTTTGCACGCCTCATGGACGGTGCAACGCAAGTTTCGTGCTCTGGTTTCGGTCAAGTTATGATCGAAAACATGTAATGCATTTGATGCACGTCTAAAAAATCGACCCTTAGGGGTCGATTTTTTTATGGGTGATCAATTATTTTTGCACTAATTCTTCCGCGTAAGAAATCTGTTGGGCTAGCCTACCTTTAGGACCATCTGTGATTTCAAAAGAAACCCTTGCCCCTTGTTTGAGGGTTTTATATCCCTCCATTTGGATCGCGGAGAAATGTGCGAACACATCTTCACCGCCATCATCAGGTTGAATGAAGCCGAAACCTTTGACATCATTGAACCATTTCACGTTTCCAAGTGGCATCTCACTGTCTCCTGTTACCCATGTCTTCAACGTGGATTTTCTAAACAAGAGAGATATCCTGTCAATGATGAAGACACCAATAGGCAAATGACGTGATAATCGTTCTAGAATGCCTAGCATGACAGAACAGACATCTTCACAGATCAATGATTTACTACTCTCACAGATTGCTGAGAGTCGATGGCGCGCTATCGCTTCTGCCGTTCATTCGACTGCTGCCCATGAGAAAAATGGACATTCTGTCAAAACAGCACAAGAAGCTGAATTTCTTATGCTTGCGGCAGATCCACCACCTGTCTATAAAGTTGTATTGATCAACGATGACTTTACTCCAATGGAGTTTGTTATCTTGATATTGCAGCATTTTTTTCATTTGAATTTAGATGAATCAACGAGAATCATGCTAAAAATTCATCATGAAGGCCGTGGTATTTGTGGTGTCTATTCTAAAGATGTCGCTTTAACCAAGGTTGATCAAGTATCAATGACAGCTAAAAATGCTGGACATCCATTGCAGTGCATTATGGAGGCAGAATGATTGCTCAAGAACTTGAAGTTAGCCTTCATCTGGCGTTTGTCGAGGCACGGCAGCAGCGGCATGAATTTATTACCGTCGAGCATTTGCTTTTGGCTTTACTTGATAATCCGTCGGCTTCAGATGTTTTAAAGGCCTGTTCTGCAAATATTGATGATCTTCGCAGAAGTGTTGTTCAATTTATTGCAGATAATACGCCTGTCGTCTCTGGAACAGAGGAGGTCGATACTCAGCCAACTCTTGGATTTCAGCGTGTCATTCAGCGCGCTATTATGCACGTTCAATCTACGGGTAGTGGGAAGAAAGAGGTGAATGGCGCCAATGTATTGGTTGCAATCTTCGGTGAGAAAGATTCCCATGCTGTTTATTATTTGCATCAACAGGGTGTTACTCGTTTAGATGTTGTTAATTATATAGCGCATGGCATTAAGAAATCAGATGCGTCTGAGTCTAAAGTACAAGATGATTCGGTTCGTCAAGATTCTGAAAAATCACTTGATCATGATTCTAAGAATTCGCCTCTTGATCAATATACAATTAACTTGAATATATCGGCAAGAGATGGAAATATTGATCCATTGATTGGCCGTGATGTTGAAGTTGATCGTGTGATTCAAATTCTTTGTCGGCGTAGAAAAAATAACCCGCTTTTGGTGGGTGAGGCTGGAGTTGGGAAAACAGCGATTGCCGAAGGATTGGCTTGGAGAATTGTCAATGGGCAAGTTCCTGATGTTTTAGTTGATGCGGTGGTTTTTTCTCTTGATATGGGGTCATTGTTGGCTGGCACCAAGTACAGAGGTGATTTCGAACAACGGCTTAAAATGGTCATCAAGCAATTAAAAGAGCATACGCATGCTGTTTTATTTATTGATGAAATTCACACATTGATTGGTGCTGGTGCTGCATCTGGGGGGACTTTGGATGCAAGTAATCTTTTGAAGCCTGCGCTCAGTTCTGGTTTGGTGAAGTGTATTGGTGCCACAACTTTTTCAGAATATCGAGGTATTTTTGAGAAAGATGCTGCGCTTTCAAGACGATTTCAGAAAATTGATGTGATGGAGCCATCGATTGATCAAACGGTGGAAATACTGAAGGGTCTTAAGGCTCGGTTTGAAGAACATCATCATGTCAAGTACGCTCTCAGTGCTCTTCAAGCTGCGGCAGAACTATCGTCAAAATACATCAACGATCGACATCTTCCAGACAAAGCCATCGATGTGATTGATGAGGCTGGAGCTGCCCAGCGTGTTCTGCCCAAGAGTCGTCAAAAGAAAACGATCACACGCACAGAAGTCGAAGAAATTGTGGCAAAGATTGCCAGAATTCCACCGTCCACAGTTTCTAGTGATGATCGAGGTAAGCTCAAGAGCTTGGATCGCGACTTGAAAAATGTTGTTTTTGGACAGGATAAAGCCATCGATGCTATTACCGGTGCGATCAAAATGGCGCGATCGGGGCTTGGCAAACCAGATAAACCCATCGGTGCGTATCTTTTCACCGGCCCTACGGGGGTTGGAAAGACAGAGGTCGCTCGTCAATTGGCGATAATCTTGGGGATTGAGTTGATTCGATTTGACATGTCTGAGTATATGGAAAGACATACAGTGAGTCGTCTCATCGGTGCTCCTCCAGGATATGTTGGATTTGATCAAGGCGGTCTTCTGACGGAAGTTGTTAATAAAAAACCGTACAGTGTTTTATTGCTGGACGAAATAGAAAAAGCACATCCAGATGTGTTTAATATTCTTCTCCAAGTCATGGATCATGGCACATTGACAGATAACAGCGGCAGAAAAACTGATTTCAGAAATGTGATTCTAATCATGACCACCAATGCGGGCGCAGAAACCATGCAAAGGCCGATGATTGGTTTTACGGGTGGGCGTGAATCTAGCGATGAGATAATTGATATTAAGAAAATGTTCGCGCCAGAATTCCGTAATCGGCTTGATGCTATTGTGGGTTTCAAGTCGCTCGATATGGAAATTATCGTTAGAGTGGTCGATAAATTTCTGTTGCAGTTAGAAGCTCAGTTGACGGACAAAAAAGTTGATGTGAGCTTCACCGATCGACTGCGGGCCTTTCTTGCGAGAAGTGGTTTTGATCCCTTGATGGGCGCACGACCGATGCAGAGAATCATTCAGGACACAATTCGCCGTGTTCTTGCTGATGAACTTTTATTTGGCCGCCTTAGTGACGGTGGTCGGGTCACTATTGATGTCGATGATCATGATCATGTGAATCTTAGTTTTGAGCTCAAGAAAAGTGATAAATCAAAACCAGAATCAAGTTTGGTTTGATGATGAATGAAAGTATGAAATGACGATTATTGATTTCAGAATCATCGATCAACGTATGGCGGAATATTTGCCATCATACGCAACGATTGGCTCTGCTGGGCTAGACTTGCGGGCCTGTTTGAGTGAGCCGATCAAGATTCATCCAGGTCAGACTGAGCTCATTCCAACAGGGATATCTATTCATATAGGCGACCCAAGACTCGCTGGAATAATTTTACCTCGTTCAGGTTTAGGCCATAAGAATGGCATCGTCCTTGGTAACTTGGTTGGCCTGATTGATAGTGATTATCAAGGGCCCTTGATGGTGAGTTGTTGGAATCGTAGCCAAACAGTATTCACGATGCAGCCCATGGAGCGCATGGCACAATTGGTCATCGTTCCTGTGGTGCAGGCTGAGTTTCGCCTCGTCAATGACTTTATGGCGTCAAGCGAAAGAGGTGAGGGTGGATTTGGCTCGACGGGGAAGCATTGACCGTCGAGCGAGGTGGATTGATCAGTGAAGTGTCGTGCCCGGCGGTGCCAAGCTGATCATGCTGAAGCCAGTGTCTCCGACGCTGCGCTGTTCGATTTCCTCGGCGGTAGCCTCTCGAACGTCCTTGACCTCCAGTTGGAGGACCAGCGCAATGCCTGCCAAGGGATGATTACCATCAAGGACGACATAGCTGTCGTACACCTCTGTGATGGTGTAGAGCATGTCGGTAGGCATGTTGGGGGTGATGCTTCCCTTGGGGAGGCCCTCGAATTGCATGCCGGCCTCCATGATTTCTGGAAAGAGATGACGCTCTTCGAAAAACACCAAGTTGGCGTCGTAGTCCCCAAAAGCGTGTTCGGGTTCTAAGTGCAGCGTGGTTGTGAATCCGGGATGCTGCCCTAGCAGAACTTCCTCCACTTTGGCGAGCAAATCCTCGCCTCCATAGAAAAAGTCCAAAGGCTCAGGAAGTTCGTCGATCAGCTGTCCGTGGGCGTCTTCGAGTCGCCAGATCAGCGTGACGACACAGGGATCATGAATATGCATGGCTGTAATTTTCGCATGCACACGAGCACTCCCGCACAATGCGAGGATGCTAAATACTTCCTCTTCTTCTGTGTTGTCTGATCCAGAGCCGATTTTGAGTGTTCCACCATTGAATAAGCCCTGTGCGCAATTGGGGGGGCTGAGCCCTGATGAGTTCATGGAGCAATATTGGCAGCGCAAACCATGGCTGGTGCGTCAAGCATTCGCAGGCATTCAGCCACCCGTATCACGTGCTGAACTCTTTCAACTTCTGGCCTCAGAAGAGGTGGAGTCGCGGTTGGTGTGCCGATCGGGTCCTGAAGCTGATGCTGACTGGACCCTGAAACGTGGCCCGATGTCCCGCCGAAGTTTGCCTGCCTTGCATCAATCTGGATGGACCGTGTTGGTGCAAGGTTTGAACGTGCATGTACCTGCAGCGGCGCAGCTTCTAGAACAGTTTCGCTTTGTCCCACAAGCCCGATTGGATGATCTGATGATTTCATGGGCGAGTGACGGCGGTGGTGTTGGACCGCACTTTGACTCTTATGACGTCTTCTTGATTCAAGTTCATGGACGCCGGCGCTGGCGCATTGGACGTATGGATGACGCAGTGTTGCGCCCGAGTCTGCCGGTCAAGATTATTGCGAACTTTCGGTTTGAAGAGGAGTGGGTCCTTGAGCCTGGTGACATGCTTTATCTACCGCCAGGCTGGGCCCACGATGGTGATGCTGTAGGTGGTGAATGCATGACCTGTTCTGTGGGTTTTCGCTCACCGTTTCGCACTGAATTGACCCGTGAAACACTGCTGAGATTGGCCGATGCTGTCGGCGATGACGATCCGCAGGATATCTATCGTGATCCCGATCAGCAGGCAACGATGCAGCCGGGGCGTATGCCGAAGGCGATGGTCGATTTTGCGGCTCAAGGACTGAAGCAATTGCTTGATGAACCAGGTGCTTTGGCGCGTGCGTTGGGTGAATACTTGAGCGAACCCAAGGCCAATGTGCAATACATTGCGGGTCAGGCTTGGCACTTGGGCTTAGGGATTGAGCTTGATCCTGGAAGCTGCATGATCTACGACGAAGATCATGTGTATCTGAACGGGGAATCTTGGCTGATGGGCGGGCAGGACGCCGTGTTGTTGCGACGGTTGGCCGATGCCCGTCGTTTGACGTCGACGGAGCTGCTGAGTGCGGGTAAAGACCTCGAATCACAGATGCAGCAATGGGTCGAGGATGGTTGGCTACGTGCTACCACGACTTGACTTCGTAGACATTTAGCCCTCGAATGGAGGGTTGTTCCAGTTTACGGTCATTGTCTATGTATAATCATGGGCTAGGCTTGGAAGTGCTCGAGCCTTCCGTGTCTTCGCTGGGGCTGATCGGCGAGCCGTTTCTTACAAGGAAGCGCAGATTGTGCGGTGTCGCACATGTCACGTACGTCGTGGAGGCCCTTCAATTACCGGTAATTGTCTGACTCTCTTTGACTTGAGGATAACCATGAAAAACTCGCTCCTGATCGCTTCCCTGATCGCTGTTGCTGCTTTGGCCGCTTGTGGCAAAAAGCCGGAAGCCGCTCCTGCTGCTCCGGCCGCTGTGGTCGCTTCTGCTCCTGCTGCCCCCGCTTCGGCTGCTTCGGCTGACGCCGCTGCTTCTGGCGCTGCTGTGGCCGCCTCTGGCGCTGCTGTGGCTGCTTCTGCTGCTGCTTCGAAGTAATTCGGATCATTCGACAGCAGCCAAGTGCTGCTGTCGTGCGAGCAATAAAAAAACCGCCTTTGGGCGGTTTTTTTATTGCAAGAAAGACGTTTTCAAACCGCCTGCTTTGCGTGATCAACGCATCTCATTGACCAGCATGGTGATGATATTGTGCGCATTGTCATCGTTCTGCGGTGATCCTTGTGGATCATAAATACTCACGATACTGGATGTGGCGCTGAGTTCTTTCAGGATCAGCCGATAGCGCGTGCCGCTATAACCTTCCGACTTGGTCTCCGTGAATATCTTGCTCAAGAAGCCGGGTTCTTCTTTGCCGGCCAACTTGGGATCGACATAGCGAACGTCGTAAATACCTTGACTGCGGTCGCGATCTTCAACGGTGAAGCCACTGCGATCCAAAGCTACGCCAAGCCGCCGCCAAGCACGATCAGGTGCCTCATCCATTTGCATGGATGCTGCGGGTTTGCCAGGAAGAATGCGTGCACGGGGAGCCGTCGTAGGCGTCGCATTGCGTACGGCGGCTGAGGCTTGGGAGGCGAGTGCGGTGCCCGATGGTTGTGCGACAGTATCCAAATTGGCCAAACGCAACATCAAACGTGAAAGCATCTCAGCTTCAAGGCTGGGATCGTTCTGGCGGGATTGAAACCGACCCGCGCCTGCGCCCGCGCCGACATCAGCGATGCCACGATGGCTGACATAAATTTCAGTGCCTCCGCCGGGGATGCGTTCGATACGGGTGTGATACCGATCTCGTTCTCCCGTGTCATAACTATCTTCGGCAATCTTGGAGAGCACCGCACGGCGTATAAAATCTTGCGGCAACTTCGCTCTGTTTTCAGCCCAATCGGTGTCCATGATCCCAATTTCAGGCCGTTCGAAGCTGATCTTGAAACCGTTCTCACTCCAGAAGCTATGCAAAATGGGCCAGATGTCTTCCGGCTGTTTGGGTGAGACCAACCACCGTTGATTGCCATCCCGTTCTACACGTACGCCACTGCGACTCAAGCTTGCAGTGGTACGTACAGACGTCGAGTCTGTGACACCACTCGCTGCCTTGCCCGCCGCGTTCGCACTGATCGCCTCACCGCCGCCACCCATCGGTTGATAGCGGGGGTCGTTATTCAACTGGGTCAGATCAGGCGGAATTTCGATGATCGGACCATGCACGGTGACGGTGCGATAGTCCAGTTTGGACGTGATCGGCGTGTCAGAGGCACAACCCGCCAAACCCACCAGTCCCAAGCTCAGGGCGGTCACACACCACCCTCTTGTATTTAGCAGTGATGGCGAGAAAGTCAGTGGGGTAGAGATCATGCGCTTCAGGGTCATGGGCAAATCAAGCTTTGGGCAGCAAACCAACATCCACCAAGGCGTTATCCATCGCGGCCGCTAGGCCTGCTGACATGGGAACCAAGGGCAAGCGCATGGTGCCGCCACAGTGGCCCAAGCGTTGCATGGCCCACTTGACCGGGATCGGGTTGGGTTCGACGAAAAGTTGCCGGTGGATCGGCAGCAGACCGAGATGGATCTCGCGAGCAGTCCGGGCATCACCCGCCAAAGCGGCGCGGCACAGATCGGCCATGGCGCGTGGGGCGACATTGGCCGTGACGCTGATGTTGCCGTGACCGCCCAGAAGCATCAACGCGACAGCCGTACCGTCGTCACCTGAATAAATGGCGAAGTCGGCCGGGGCTTCACGGATCAGCCAGCATGCGCGCTCAATGTTGCCCGTGGCTTCCTTGATGCCGACGATGCCTGGGATTTGCGCCAAGCGCATCGCAGTCTCTGGCAGCATGTCAGCACCGCATCGGCCTGGCACGTTGTAGAGCACCATCGGGATATCCACCGCTGCGGCGATCGCCCGGAAGTGCTGGTACATGCCTTCTTGGGTCGGCTTGTTGTAGTAGGGCACGACCGAGAGGGTGCATGTGGCACCGACGTCTTTGGCAAATCGACTCAGCTCAATCGCTTCTTGGGTCGAATTGGCACCTGTGCCGGCCATCACGGGCACGCGGCCAGCGGCTTGTTCGACCGCAACGCGGATGATGTCGCAGTGTTCCTCGACTGACACGGTGGGCGATTCGCCCGTGGTACCAACCACGCCGATGCAGGCGGTGCCTTCAGCGATGTGCCAGTCGATCAAACGACGCAAGGCGTCAAAATCGACGCTACCGTCTTCGTGCATGGGCGTCACAAGCGCCACGATGCTGCCAACAATGGGTGTCATGATGGGTTCAGTCCTCAGAATCGGGCGATTCTAACTGTGACACCCGACACATCTCGTGCTGGGCTTCACCGTTACCCGCAGCCCCATAGGCGATTGCCCAGATCAATGACCAGATCGGAGCGGAGGTAACTGAGAAAAACCCCCGCCAAAAGACCGACGATCAACAGATAACGCAGGATTTGTTGAATCATGGCCGCGCCTGTTTGCCGGTGGGTGTTTCATGCACGGCCGTGTTGAACAAGGCGGCAACCACGCCCAAAGCGATGCTGATCCACCAAACGATCTCATAGCTGCCACTGAGATCGTGCAGTCGCCCACCGAGCCATACCCCCAAGAAGCTGCCGAGCTGATGGCTCAGGAAGATCACGCCCCCGAGCATCGAGAGATGTTTGACCCCAAAGATCTGGGCGACCAAGGCGTTGGTGGGCGGCACGGTAGAAAGCCAAAGTAAACCGATCACCGCTGAGAAGATCTCTACCGATAGCGCTGTGATGGGTAGCGCCAAAAAGACACTGATGGCAACGGCTCGGCTGGCATAGATCCCTGAAAGTAAGCGGTTTTTGGGCCAATGCTGGCCGAGCAGTCCCACGCCATAGGTGCCAAAAATGTTGAATAAGCCAATCAAAGCCAAGGATGTGGTGGCGACCTCGGGGGACAACCCTTGGTCTTTGAGAAAGCTTGGCATGTGCACGCCAATGAACACCACTTGGAAGCCACAGACGAAATAGCCTGCACTGAGCCAGAGAAAACTGGGTGTGCCAAGTGCTTCGAGCAGCGCTTCTTTCGTGCTTTGTGGACCTGTCGGTGGCGCGATGACGACGGGTTTCATGGGATCGATGCCAAGGACAGAAGTCTTGGGCTGACGTAGGCCCGTGGCAAAGGGCAGGATGAGCAAGGCGCATAAGCTCAACGCCCAGAGCGCACCTTGCCAATCGAGTTGATGGATGAACTGGTTCGAGACCGGCACCATCAAAAATTGACCGAAAGAACCGGCAGCAGCGGTTAACCCCATGGCCCAAGAGCGTCGATGGGGCGGGATGTTACGGCCGATGACACCGTAGACTACCGCATAGGTGGTGCACGACTGGGCCAGACCGATCAGCAACCCACTACCGAGCACGAAGCTGAAGGGTGTGTCAGCAAGGGCCATCCAACCCAAGCCAGCGGCGTAAAGCAAGCCTCCGACCATCAACACCCGTGGTGCGCCTTGGCGATCGGCCCACATGCCGGTGAACGGTCCGCTCAGGCCCCAGACCAAGTTTTGCAAGGCCAGCGCCAAGGCGAAGCTTTCTACGCTCCAGCCATGGGCACTGGTGATCGGGGCCAGCCACAAGCCAAAACCATGGCGAACCCCCATCGATAAGGTCACGATCAGGCCGCTGAATAACAAGACTTGGGTGATCGGCAGCAAAGGGATGGAGGGTGACGTTGGCTTAGACATAGCGCTGTATTGTGATTAATAGCAAGCTGCTTCGGGCGCAGTCATTGGCCGCACCGTCTCGCGTGCGCCGCCCATGGTGGTCGGCCGGTACCCCCAAGTATGTGCATTCAGGCGGCGTTATTTCTCTTGATGGAGCGCCATCATGAAGACTTCAGGGATCAACAAGCTGGCCCATGTGTTGGCTGTGTCTTTGGCATTGACGGCTGGAACGGTTGTTGTTGCCGAACCTCATAACGACACCGAAGAGGCGGTTTACTTTGCACCCACCGCTGCGCCTTATGGCACCTCGTTTCCCGAGTGGACCGCTCAGTGGTGGCAGTTCGTCGCTTCCATGCCACCAGCCATTCATCCGCTGCTTGACCCGAGCGGCGAGGCGTGTGCCATCGGTCAACGCGGACCAGTGTGGTTTTTGTTTGGAAACTTTGGAGGGGTGACTCAACGTGCATGCACCATTCCGGCGAATAAGGCTTTGTTCTTTCCGCTGCTGAATGCCTTCGCGTTTGATTCACCGGGCGTCTGTGGTCAAGACGCCGTCCATGTCTCAGTCACTGATTTGCGCACCCTCGTGGCCCCGTGGGTCACGGGAGCGCAGTTGAGCGCGCAAGTCGACGGTGTGCCGATTCGACATTTGGAACGTTTCCGCCATCAGTCGGTTGTTTTCAGTATCAGTACGCCCAACGGTGACCTGTTTTGCAACTTGCCACAAGCGACCTACGGGCCGGCGGTCGATGACGGCTATTACGTCATGCTCAAGCCCTTACCACCCGGTGATCATGTGGTTCATTTCCAAGGTGCGCAGGGGACATTCAGCCTAGATGTGACCTATCAGATCAAGGTATTGCCCATGTAAGCTGGGCCAGCACAGACCTTTTCATGTGCTGGCCTTTTCATGCGCACTTTTGATCGCAAACTCAGAAGCGCACACCCAGCTTGATGCCGTAGCTGGTGTTGCTGCCGGTCTTGTCGCCCTCAATCGCCAAATTCAACAGCATGAAGTTCATGTTCAGGCCGACAAAGGTCTTGGGTTGGGTGAAGCTTTCAGCTTGCAGTGAGGCCACGCCGTTCGGGGTCGATTTGACTTGCACGATACCGACACCGGCATAGGGCTTGAGGAACAAGAAGCCCTTGGAGATGGAGACATCCAAGCTGGTGGTGTTGACGTCGAGTTGCGAGACGCCTGACATGCTCGAATAAGCCCCACGCACCGCCACCGCTGGCGTCACCATGCTGCCCGGCAAGAAGGCCCAGCGCAGTTCAGCGCCCTTGGTGCTGACGCCGGTGCCCGGCAACGTGCCCAGCGCCACGCCCACGTCGATGTTCATCGGCAAGCCCTTGTGCGCGCGGACCATGGCAAAGGGCAGGGTGCTGAGATCGATCGAGCCTCCGGAGGCTTGGTTCAAAACGTTTGTGCTTTGCAACTTGGTGGCCCCCAAGCCCACACCGACGTCAAAGCCGATGATGCCAAGGCTTTCGGCGGGGACCAAAGGCTTGTAAGACACCGCTGCGCCCAAGTCTTCGCTGAGCAGGCGGAAGTCAGACTGCGACAGCGCGTTGAGGGCGTTGATGGAACCCGCATGGGCGCCAAAAGCGCTCAGGGTGGTGGCAGCGGCGAGGAGGAGAGGGCGCATCTTCATGGCAATGATCCTGATCTTGGTTGGCAGGTAAACGGTTCAGAACGGTCAAAGTGACCATTTGCATAGGCTAACACCGGATCGATCTCTCTTTGCTGAAGCGCATCCCTACAATCCGCGCCCATATGTCTAGTCAAGTACCTGTGAAAGCCACCGTTCCCCCCAGCGCTGCCGCCTATGGCGAGGCCTCGATCCGTGTTCTGAAAGGGCTGGAGCCCGTCAAGCAGCGGCCGGGCATGTACACCCGCACCGACAACCCGCTGCACATCGTCCAAGAGGTGATCGATAACGCCGCCGACGAAGCCTTGGCGGGTTTTGGCAGCCGCATCGCGGTGAGCCTGCACCTTGACGGCTCCATCAGTGTTGAAGATGACGGCCGGGGCATTCCTTTCGGCCTGCATCCCGAAGAAGGTGTGCCGGTGATTGAGATCGTCTATACCCGGCTGCACGCGGGCGGCAAGTTCGACAAAGGCTCGGGCGGTGCTTACAGCTTCTCGGGCGGCTTACACGGTGTGGGCGTCAGCGTGACCAACGCCTTAGCGACGCGTCTCGCCGTGACGGTCTGGCGCGAGAAGCAAGTCGCACAGCTGGTTTTCTCGGGCGGCGACGTGATTGAGCCGTTGACCCTGCGTCCGGCTGAGCGCGCTGAGCGTAAGAGCGGTACGGCGGTGCGCGTTTGGCCCGACGCCCAATATTTTGAAAGCGCCGAGCTGCCGCGTGCCGAGCTGATCCATCTGCTGCGTAGCAAGGCGGTGTTGATGCCGGGGGTGACGGTCACGCTCAGCACCGAAAAAACCGGCGAGACCCTCACGTGGCTCTACAAGGGCGGCCTGCGCGATTACCTGCAACAAAGCCTGTTGGCCGAGCCGTTGGTGCCGCTTTTTGAGGGCGCGCATCACGCCAGCAGCCATGAGAGCGAGAACTTTGCCGAAGGCGAAGGCGCGGCGTGGTGCGTGGCCTTTGCCGAGCAGGGTCAAAGTCTGCGTGAAAGCTACGTCAATTTGATCCCCACGGTGGCGGGGGGCACGCACGAGGCCGGGCTGAAAGAAGGTCTCTTCAACGCCATCAAAGCCTTCATCGACATGCACTCGCTCTTGCCCAAGGGCGTCAAGCTCATGCCGGACGATGTGTTTGGCCGTGCCAGCTTTGTGCTGAGCGCCAAGGTGCTCGATCCGCAGTTCCAAGGCCAGACCAAAGAGCGCCTGAACAGCCGTGACGCGCTGCGCTTGGTCAGTGCCTACGTCAAGCCGGCTTTTGATCTGTGGTTGGGCCAGCATGTTGAGCACGGCAAGAAGCTGGCGGAATTGGTGATTCGCCAAGCGCAGGCGCGTCAAAAGGCCGGGCAGAAGATTGAAAAGCGCAAGGGCTCAGGTGTGGCGGTGTTGCCGGGCAAGCTCACCGACTGCGAAAGCCGCGACCTCGCCGACAACGAGCTGTTCTTGGTCGAAGGGGATTCGGCCGGGGGCAGCGCCAAGATGGGGCGCAACAAGGAAACCCAAGCCATCCTGCCGTTGCGCGGCAAGGTGCTCAACACGTGGGAAGTGGAGCGTGACCGGCTCTTTGCCAACAACGAAATCCACGACATTGCGGTGGCCATCGGCGTCGATCCGCACGGGGCGGGCGACACGCCCGATTTGAGCAACTTGCGCTACGGCAAGATCTGCATCCTCAGCGACGCTGACGTGGACGGCTCACACATCCAAGTGCTGCTGCTCACGCTCTTTTTCCGCCACTTCCCCAAGCTCATCGAGACCGGCCACATTTATGTCGCCAAGCCGCCACTCTTTCGGGTCGATGCCCCGGCGCGGGGCAAAAAGCCGGCCACCAAGATTTACGCCTTGGACGCTGCTGAGCTGCAAGCCGTCACCGACAAGCTTAAAAAAGAAGGCGTGCGTGACCCGGCCAGTTTGAGCATCAGCCGCTTCAAGGGCTTGGGCGAAATGAGCGCCGAGCAGCTCTGGGACACCACCCTCAACCCCGATACCCGCCGCTTGTTGCGCGTCGATCATGGCGCGCTCGACGTGGACGCCACCACCGCGTCGCTCACCAAGCTCATGGGCAAGGGTGAAGCCGCCGCCCGCCGTGAGCTGATGGAGCTGCACGGCGATGCGGTGGAGATCGATATCTGATCAGCGGTGGCGGTCTTGGCGCGGCCGCCCGCCCGTTCTCGATTGCCACAGCGGTTTGTGGCTCTTGATCTGGCGCTCAATGCCGTCGTTCAGGCGATGGCGCAGGTCGATGACGTCGGCGACGTCGGCGTAAACGCCGGGGAAGCGCAGGTCCAGCCAGAGCCACAGGGCGCAAGCGCGCAGGGCCTGTTCCATGCGGTCGAGGCGGCTGTATTCGTCCACTTCGTGCAGGAACCACGGGCTGGCGACCATGCCGGTTTCGGCGTGGCTGCGCGCCCAGCTCAAGAAGGCCTGCACTTGCGCTTCGGTGCGGGTATCGACCGGCGCTTGGGCGTAGGTGAAACGCTGGCGCAGATTCAAGCTGGCGGCGTTTTGGTCGAGCTGCTCGGCCAAGGTCAGCATTTGTTCGAGTTCGGCCACGGCAAAGTGGGCGCTGTCGAGCTGGAGCTGATCCATGAAGACCTTGAGCACGTCGTGCAGGCCGGTCTTGCCCAAGCGTGCCGAGATGGTGTCGATGTGCCAGCCATTCGGAGCCACCGGCGCTTTGAACTGGCGCGGCGCACGCGGCGTTTGCGGCAGGAGCTGACGCAAGGTTTTGGCGGCCGACGGTTCAGCTTCCTTCAAAACACCCGTGAAGCCTTCTTCGTGCAGACCGAAGCGCCCGGCGCGGCCAGCGATTTGATGCACTTCCGAGTCCGTCAGCAGCCGATCACCTTGGCCGTCGAACTTGGTCATGGTGCTGAACAGCACACGGCGGATCGGCAGGTTCAGGCCCATGCCGATGGCGTCGGTGGCCACCAGCACCGAGACCGCGCCTTGGGCAAAGCGTTCGGCTTCGCGGCGACGCACTTCGGGCGGCAGCGCGCCGTAGATCACCGCCACCGAATGGCCGTGGGCGGAGATCTGATCGCGCAGCATCAAGACATCGCGCCGACTGAAGGCCACCACTGCGTCGCCCTTGTGCAAGGCGTTGAGCGGCACGGGCGCGGGCAGCAACTGCACCGCTTGCTTGCGCTCAAAGCGCTGGATGGTGCAGCTTTCGCCGCACAAGCCCAGCAGGCCTTCGAGGGTTTCGACGGCGTATTCGGAGGCGATGATGAACAGCTCGCGCGCAGGCACGGCCACGATGGCCTGCGTCCATGCCCAGCCCCGGCTGGGGTCGAAGATCATCTGCGCTTCGTCGATCACGGCCACGTCGATGATCTCGCGCGTGCCGACCATCTCGATGGTGCTGGAGGTGATGCGTGCGCCTTCAACCGGCACGTTTTCTTCGCCGGTACGCAGCGAACACAGCACGCCGCGTTCTTGCAAGCGATCACGCCCTTCCAGAGCCAGCAGGCGCAGCGGGGCCAAATAAGCGCCGCTTTCGGCCTTGGCGAGACGCTCAAAGGCTTGGTAGGTTTTGCCGCTGTTGGGCGGCCCGATCAGCAACGTGACCTTGCGCTCTAGGTGTCTAGCGCGCTCAAAGGTGTCCGGGTAGCCCTGAAAAGCCAGCTCGCTGTTCAGGTCTTCGAGGGTGTTGATTTCATGGGCGCGGTGCTCCCAGCGTTCCAAGGCGCGCAGGCAGGCGTGCTTGAGCGAGGCAAAGTCCTGCATCAAGGCGCACTCGGATTGCAGCGCGGGCAGCAAGGAGCTCAAGTGTTCGGGATTGCGGCTGCCGGCGCGCTCGACCAAGGTTTCGAGGTGAGCGCTGAGTTCTTGGGCATGCGGATACGCCGGTGCGCTGCCGAAGGAGGCTTGCAAGGCGGCCAGATCGCCGTGGCGGAAAAAGGCCCAGATCGCGCTTTCATCCAATCGAACCGTGAACGCCACGGCGATGCGCCAGCCTTGGGCTTGGAGCTGCAAGGACTGGCGCGCACGCCGCTCCCAATGCAAACCGTTGCGCTGCACCCCCAAGGCTTCGAGGGTGGCGCTGCGGTTTTGCATCAGCGCGTGGGTCTGCGGATTGAGGTTCAAGCCCTCAAGGTGCGCCAGGGCAGCGTCCATCTGCTCGGGCGCAATCCAGCGGCTCGGGCGCACGCCCGGCATGGCTTTTTGCAGCAGGATCAGACCGAGCTGGTCCAGGTCGGTGTCGCAGAAGGTGGCTGGCTCGCTGAGAAAGTCCTCAGCGGTGACCGCTTGGGGCAACTGAAACGCCGCTTGGCGCAAGCGCTGGACCTGCTCGGGGCTCAGGTGCTTGGGCAGCCGATCCTGATGACGCGCATTGGCGAGGTTGAAGGCACGCGGGCGGGGGGCTGCGCCAGAGGCAGCGGGAGACTTGGGCAGAGAAGAAGGCAAATGAATCTCGGTACGAAGCAGAAAAAGGGAACGAAGGAAGGGTTGGGACGCGCGTCAGCGGGGTGTGGGGGCGTTGCAGGCGTGGATCACGCCGCCGCCCAGACAGACGTCGCCGTCATAGAGCACGGCCGATTGTCCCGGCGTCACAGCCCATTGGGCCACAGGAAAGACCAGCCGCATGCTTGTTGCATCTTCACCCGCGCTTAATTCACAGGTGGCGTCGCTTTGGCGATAGCGCGTTTTGGCGCTGAGCAACCCAGATGATCCAGCGGATGGCGGGCTGCCGGCCACCCAACTGGTGTCGCTGGCGCTGAGGGTGGTGGCTTGCAGCCAAGGGTGATCGTGGCCTTGAACGACGTAGAGCACGTTGCGCGCCAAGTCTTTGTGCGCCACAAACCAAGGATCGTGCTCGCCGCCACCGCGCACCGCGCCGCGCTCTTTGACGCCCCCAATCCCGAGGCCCTTGCGTTGTCCCAAGGTGTAAAAGCTCAAGCCCACGTGCTCGCCCAAGACACGGCCTCGGTCGTCCTTGATCAGACCGGGCTGATTAGCGAGGTAGCGGCCGAGGAACTCACGGAACGGCCGCTCGCCGATGAAGCAGATGCCGGTCGAATCCTTTTTGGTGGCGTTGGGCAGCTTGATCTCGGCGGCAAGTCGGCGCACTTCGGTTTTGGGCAACTCACCGACTGGGAAAAGCGTCTTGGCCAGTTGGGCTTGGTTGAGGCGGTGCAGGAAGTAGCTTTGGTCCTTGAGCGGATCCAAACCCTTGAGCAATTCAACCTGATCCAGCACGGGGTTGTGGCGTACCCGGGCGTAATGGCCGGTGGCGATGCGATCAGCGCCCAGGCGCATGGCGTGATCAAGGAACGCCTTGAACTTGATTTCGGCGTTGCAGAGCACGTCCGGGTTCGGCGTGCGGCCGCTCTGGTACTCCTTGAGGAAGGTGGCGAAAACGCGGTCCTTGTACTCGGCGGCAAAATTGACGTGCTCAATGTCGATGCCGATCACATCGGCCACACAGGCGGCGTCGATCCAGTCCTGACGCGACGAGCAGTACTCGGAGTCATCGTCGTCCTCCCAGTTCTTCATGAACAGGCCGACCACTTCATGGCCTTGCTGTTTCAGCAGCCACGCACTCACGGCGGAATCGACCCCGCCACTCAAACCCACGACAACACGAGATGTAGACATATGGGTATTCTATTTTTCAGCAAGGCCAAGGGTGTCGGAACTTATACTCTCAAGGCTATGCAGACCAAGTTGGGTCGCGCTGAATTTGACGTGTTTTATCAAGAGGATCGCCAGTCATGGGGACGAAACTGAAGGTTGCGAGTTGGGTGGCGCTGGGTGCTGTGGCCGGGGCGCTGACGACGCTGCAATTTCAGGCCACGGCACGCAGTGCAAGCACGCCGCTGCCGCTGGAAGAAATGCAACAGCTCGCGGCTGTTTTCGATCTGGTCAAGCGTTCGTACGTTGAAACGGTCGATGAAAAAAAGCTCATCCGTGACGCCATCAGCGGCATGGTGTCGGGGCTGGATCCGCATTCGCAGTATTTCGATGGCCAGAGCTTCAAAGAATTCCGCGAAGGGATCAGCGGTAAGTTCACCGGCGTGGGCATCCAGATCGAGATGGAAGAAGGTCTTGTGAAGGTGGTGTCGCCCATCGAGGGTTCACCCGCTTTCCGCGCTGGGCTGGTCAGTGGCGACTTGATCACCCGCATTGATGAAACCGTGGTCAAAGGCTTGACCATGGATCAAGCCATCAAGCGTATGCGTGGCCCCAGTGGCACCAAGGTGAGCCTGACGATCTTCCGCAAGAGCGAGAACCGCACCTTCCCTGTGTCGATCATCCGCGAAGAAATCAAGACCAAGAGCGTGCGCTCCAAGGTGATGGAGCCCGGCTATGCATGGGTGCGGATCAATCAATTCCAAGAGCCCACGCTGCGTGACTTCTCTGAACAGATGAAGGAAATCTTCCGCCAAGAACCCAATCTGAAGGGCTTGGTGTTGGATTTGCGCAACGATCCGGGCGGTTTGTTGGATTGCGCCGTGGGTATTTCTGCGGCCTTCTTGCCCAAGGATGCGGTGGTGGTGTCCACCAACGGCCAGATCCCCGAATCCAAGAGCTTGCTCAAGGCCACGCCAGCGTTTTATTCCCGCGATGGCTTCGATCCCTTGGGTGGCATGCCGGCGTTGATCAAATCGGTGCCGATCGTGGTGCTGGTCAACGAAGGCTCGGCCTCGGCCAGCGAGATCGTGGCTGGTGCGCTGAAGGATCACAAGCGCGCCGTCATCATGGGCTCGCAAACCTTCGGTAAGGGCTCGGTGCAGAGCGAAATGACGCGTCTGCCGCTGCCCAACACCTCGCTCAAGATCACCACGGCGCGCTACTACACGCCATCGGGTCAGTCGATCCAAGCCAAGGGCATCGTGCCCGATGTTTTGGTGGACGAAACCGCGCAGGGCAATCTGTTCTCGGCGCTGCGTGTGCGTGAAGCGGATCTCGACCACCATCTGACCGCCTCTGGCGAAGCCGACAAGGGCGAGAAGAAAGATGAAGCGCGGGAGAAAGCGCGCGAAGAAGCGCTGAAGAAGATGGAAGAAGCCAACGCTGCCAAGGGTACCGACAAGGCTTTGCCGCGTCTGCCGGAGTACGGCACGGCTGAAGACTTCCCGCTGGCCCAAGCGCTCAATCAGCTTAAAGGCCGTCCGGTCATGGTCAGCAAGACCCAGACCGAGCGCAAGGTTGAAGAGCCGCGTTCCAACTGACGAGTCCAGTGACGAGCCCAGTGCCGATGAGCTTGGATGATCGCCAGCTGTTGCGTTACAGCCGTCATATCTTGCTGGATGACATTGGCGTGGAAGGGCAAGAAGCGGTTTCTGCCGCGCATGTCTTGGTCATCGGTGCCGGTGGGTTGGGCTCAGCGGCGCTGATGTATTTGGCCTCGGCCGGGGTTGGTACGTTGACGGTGGTCGATCACGACAGCGTCGATCTGACCAACTTGCAGCGCCAGATCGTGCATCGCCAAGCCAGCATTGGCCAGCTCAAGGCCGAGTCGGCGCGGGACACGCTCTTGGCGCTCAACCCCGAGATCACGATCCATAGCGTGACCGAACGGATGGACGCCGTCTCGATCCGCGCCTTGGTGGCGCGTGCGGATCTGGTCTTGGACTGCACCGACAACTTCACTGCTCGCCAAGCCATCAACGCGGCTTGCGTGATGCATCGCAAGCCGCTGGTCTCCGGGGCTGCCGTGGGCTGGGATGGTCAGGTGGCGGTGTGGGGCCAACCGGGTCAAGCCTGCTATGCCTGCCTTTTCCCCCCGGACGCCTCGGTGCCGGCGCTGCATTGCGCCACGATGGGGGTGTTCGCGCCGTTGGTCGGGATCATCGGTGCGATGCAGGCGGCTGAAGCACTCAAGACCTTGATTCACGCCCCCAAGCTCTCCACGCTCGGTGGGCGGTTGCTGATGTTGGATGGACGCGCCATGCAGTGGCGCGAAATTCGCGTCATGGCTGATCCGCACTGTCCGGTCTGTCACGCTCTGGGATAAGCTGGGCGTCGCCTTCCAACAGATGCGACGTCCATGAGCAAACCGAACAAACAGAGCAAGCCCCATCGTCGGCTTCCGCAAAGTCGTCTGACAGAGCGGAACTTTCCCAGCGCGCAAGAAGATGCTGCTCAGCCCAAGCCCGCTTCGCGCTATGACGGGCCCGGTAGTTCTTACAAGCTGGCCTTTGCCGACTCAGACTTTCTTCTGAGGGATGAATTGCGCCCGGTGCGTGTGCAGCTGGAGCTGCTCAAACCTGATCTGGTCCAGCAAGCGCATGGCATCGAATCGACCATCGTTATTTTTGGCAGTGCTCGTATTCTTGCGCCGGAACAAGCGCGGGCACGGTTGCAAGCCGCTGAAGCTCAGGGCGATGAGCAAGCCCTGCGTCGGGCGCAGCAACAAGTCGAGATGTCGCGCTACTACGAGCAGGCGCGCCGATTTGCCGAAATGGTGACCACTGCGTCCGCCCGACTGGCCTCGCCCATTCACGTGGTCACCGGGGGGGGGCCGGGGGTGATGGAGGCGGGCAATCGGGGTGCGTTTGAATCCGGTGGCAAGAGCATCGGTCTCAACATCGTGCTGCCGCACGAGCAAGAACCGAATCCCTACATCACGCCCGAGTTGTGTTTCCAGTTCCACTACTTCGCGCTGCGCAAGATGCATTTTCTGATGCGTAGCATCGCGTTGGTCTGCTTCCCGGGGGGCTTTGGCACCTTGGATGAACTTTTCGAAGCCCTGACCTTGATTCAGACGGGCAAGTGTCGCCGCCGCCCGATCTATCTTTTTGGCCGTGATTTCTGGGACAAGCTGATCAATCTGGAGCATCTCGTCGAGACCGGCATGATCAGTCCGAATGATGTTCACTTGGTCCATTTCGTCGAAACCGCCGAAGAGGCTTGGGCCGCCATCGTGGCCGAATACGACTTGGACGGCTCACAGTGCGACGAAGGTGGTGGCGAGTTTGCCGTGGATGTCTGAGGACGCATGAGGTGTTTGGACCATGCCGACCATCCTTGATCTGATCGGTGCACCCACCGATATCGGCGCTTCGGTCCGTGGCGCGTTGATGGGCCCAGAAGCTTTGCGGGTGGCCGGTTTGATCGAACGGCTTCGGGCTCGGGGCTTGTCGGTGCAAGACATCGGCAACGTCACCGGCCCCGCCAATCCTTGGCAAGCCGCCCAAAGCGGCTATCGTCATCTGCCCGAGGTGCTGGCTTGGTGTCGGCGCCTGCATGAGGCCACGTTGGCGTCTTTGGCGGCGGGCCATCTGCCCGTGTTGCTGGGCGGGGATCACAGCTTAGCGATGGGTTCGATTAGCGCGGTGGCGCGGCACGTTCATGCCCAAGGTCGCCAATTACGGGTGATTTGGCTGGATGCCCATGCGGACTTCAACACGGCCATGATCACGCCCAGTGGCAATTTGCATGGCATGCCGGTGGCGGTGCTGGCCGGCTTTGGGCCTGAGGCCTTGGTGCAGCTTGCCGGGCACGTGCCAGCGGTGGACGGGGCGGCCTTTCGGCAAGTGGGGGTGCGCAGCGTGGACCCAGAGGAAAAACGCTTTGTGCATGCCCAGCGGCTGGATGTGCATGACATGCGCACCGTGGACGAGATCGGCATGCGGGCCGTGATGCAGCGGGTCTTGGCCGATGTGGATGCCGATACCCATCTTCACGTGAGCTTTGACGTTGATTTTCTCGATCCCGACATCGCACCCGGCGTGGGCACGCCGGTGCCCGGTGGACCCACCTACCGCGAAGCGCAGTTGTGCATGGAGATGATCGCCGATACCGGCCGGCTTGCTTCGCTGGACATCATGGAGCTGAATCCCGCGCTGGACGTGCGCAATCGCACCGCCGAGCTGGTGGTCGATCTGGTCGAGAGCTTGTTTGGAAAGAGCACACTGATACGCACAGACCCTTGAAAAGCCCGGCGGGAGCCTCAGTTTCAAGTCCAACCTGAAGACCACTGAAGGACTCTCTCATGCGTATCGACAAGTTCACCACCTTGCTGCAACAGGCCCTTGGCGAAGCCCAGAGTTTGGCTTTGGCGGCCGATCATCCCTACATCGAACCCGCGCATCTGCTCAAAGCGCTTTTGCAACAAGACGATGGTCCGCGCTCGCTTTTGCAACGTGCTGGCGTGGCGCTGCGTGCTTTGGAGGAGGCGGTGAATGTGGCGCTGGGCAAGATCGCTGCGGTGCAAGGTGCGCAGCTTCAACCCGGGCGTGAGCTGATTGCCCTGCTGCAAACGGCCGAGAAGGAAGCCGGCAAACAGGGTGATCAGTTCATCGCCAGCGAGATGGTGTTGCTGGCGCTGGCCGAGGCCAAAACTGATTTCGCCCAAGCCTTGCGTGGCACGGGCCTGACCCGCAAAGCCTTGGAAAGCGCGATTCAATCGGTGCGTGGTGGGGCCAAGGTCGATTCAGCCGAAGCTGAAGGCCAGCGCGAAGCCTTGAAAAAATACACCTTGGACCTGACCGAACGCGCCCGTCTTGGCAAGCTCGACCCGGTGATTGGCCGCGATGACGAGATCCGCCGTGCGATCCAAGTCTTGCAGCGCCGTACCAAGAACAATCCCGTGTTGATCGGTGAGCCCGGTGTCGGCAAAACGGCCATCGTGGAGGGTTTGGCGCAGCGCATCGTCAACGGTGAAGTGCCTGAAAGCCTCAAGAACAAACGCGTCTTGGTGCTCGATATGGCGGGCCTTTTGGCGGGGGCCAAATTTCGCGGCGAATTTGAGGAACGCCTCAAGGCGGTGCTGAAAGAAGTGGCCATGGACGAAGGCCGCATCATCTTGTTCATCGACGAGCTGCACACCATGGTCGGTGCGGGCAAGGCCGAAGGGGCGATGGACGCTGGCAACATGCTCAAGCCCGCCTTGGCGCGCGGCGAGTTGCACTGCATCGGTGCCACCACGCTGAATGAATACCGCAAGTACGTCGAGAAGGACGCTGCGCTGGAGCGCCGCTTCCAGAAAGTGTTGGTCGATGAGCCCACGGTCGAAGCCACCATCGCCATCCTGCGCGGCTTGCAGGAAAAGTACGAGGTGCATCACGGGGTGGAGATCACCGACCCGGCCATCGTGGCAGCGGCGGAACTCAGCCACCGTTACATCACCGATCGCTTCTTACCGGACAAGGCCATCGACCTGATCGACGAAGCCGCAGCCAAGATCAAGATCGAAATCGACTCCAAGCCGGAGGTGATGGACAAGCTCGATCGCCGCATCATTCAGCTCAAGATTGAACGTGAGGCCGTGCGCAAGGAAAAGGATGAAGCCTCGAAAAAGCGCATGGGCTTGATCGAAGACGAGATCGGTAAGCTGGAGCGCGAAGCAGCTGACTTGGAGGAGATCTGGAAAGCCGAAAAGGCTACGGCGCAGGGTTCTGCGCAGGTCAAGGAAGAGATCGACCGTCTCAAGTTCCAGATCGAGGAGTGGACCCGCAAGGGTGACTTCAACAAGGTGGCCGAGTTGCAATACGGTAAGTTGCCGGAACTCGACAAGCGCCTCAAGGAAGCTCAAGCCAAGGAAGCCAGCAAAGCCGCCGGCGGCCTTGGCAAAGGTCCGCAGTTGCTGCGCACCATGGTGGGGGCTGAAGAAATCGCTGAAGTGGTGTCCCGTGCGACAGGCATTCCCGTGGCCAAGCTGATGCAGGGCGAGCGCGACAAGTTGCTCAAGATGGAAGCCAAGTTGCACGAACGAGTGGTGGGCCAAAGCGAAGCGATCGTGGCGGTGAGCGACGCCATTCGCCGCTCGCGGGCGGGGCTCTCTGATCCGAACCGGCCGCTGGGATCGTTCCTCTTCCTTGGCCCCACGGGCGTGGGCAAGACCGAGTTGTGCAAGGCGCTGGCAGGTTTTCTGTTTGACAGCGAAGAGCACATGATTCGCATCGACATGAGCGAGTTCATGGAGAAGCACTCGGTGAGCCGCCTGATCGGCGCGCCGCCGGGCTACGTCGGCTACGACGAGGGCGGCTACCTGACCGAGGCGGTGCGGCGCAGACCCTATTCGGTGCTCTTGCTCGACGAGGTCGAAAAAGCGCACCCGGACGTCTTCAACGTGCTGTTGCAAGTGCTTGATGATGGCCGGCTCACCGACGGCCAAGGGCGCACGGTGGATTTCAAGAACACGGTGATCGTCATGACCAGCAACCTAGGCTCTCACCTGATCATGGCCATGGCCGGACAGCGCAGCGAGTTGATTCGCGATGCCGTCTGGGGCGAGGTCAAGCAGCACTTCCGGCCCGAGTTTTTGAACCGCATCGACGAAACCGTGGTGTTCCATGCGTTGGATGCGCAGCACATCGCCTCGATTGCCAAGATTCAACTCAAGGGGTTGGAAGCCAGGTTGGCGAAGATGGATATGGGGCTCGATGTGTCCGCCGAAGCGCTGGCTGCCTTGGCCAAGGTGGGTTTCGACCCGGTTTTTGGAGCTCGGCCGTTGAAGCGTGCGATTCAGAGTCGGATCGAAAATCCGGTGGCCAAGTTGATTTTGGAAGGCCGATTTGGGCCGAAGGATGTGATTCCGGTGCGTTTGAGCGAGGACGGTGGCTTCGACTTCGGCTGCCCCATGACCACGGTGCATTGAGGCGCCTCTGTGCCACGCTTGCTCAGATCACTGGGCTGCGTGGCAGATCTGCATCGAGCTTGTGGATGCGTTGGCTCAATGTTTGCCAATGGGTTTCGGCGGGGGTGTAGATCAGGTGTACGGCCAAGTCACGCTGCGATTGCAGGGTGCGCAGACCCAAGGCTTGTGTGCCACCGGTGATCACAACCTCATCCACCGGAGCGCTCAAACCCAGTTGTCGGCGTCCGCTTTGTGCGGCCGCCAGCAGCAAGGTGCCGCGCCGCGCCATATCGGGGCCGCTATGCATGGTTCCTGCGGCGGCCATCACGCGACTGGATTCGATCTCAAACAGGCAGCAACTGATCACCCCGGGTTGAGACGATAAATCTTGCACCATCCGATCCATCGGATTGACCACCATGCGCGCGACGGGGCGGGCATGGCCCGGTGCGAGGGGCGTCACGCTGATCATGCCGTCGTTCTGGGTGTCAAGCCAGATACCGCGCAGCGCTTCGGGCAGCGAGGCCTGACGTTTATTCCAAGCGGCACTCAGGATCGGCCAGACATCGACTGGGCGTTTGACAGGGGCTGTGACGGTGGCTTGCACACAGGTACCGGCAGTCAGCTCATTGACGATGTCTTGAAGCGCAGGGTTCACCACCAACGGCATGACCAGCATGTCCCGACAGCGCCAATTGGAGGGGTTGGATCCTTGGGCCAAGTGATCGCGCAACGTGCGCAGCTCTTCTGCGATGGCATGTGTGGGCAGATTGCCGACCACCACCACGCAAAACGCGGCATGTCGAAACAAGGTTCGCGTCAGATGCACGCGGGTCAGGGTGTCGGCATCGATGGCGGTGGAATACAACCGCAAACCGCGCATATCCCCCTCCACCGGGCAATCCAGATAATCAATGCTGGCCAAGGTGGTGCCGAAACCTTGCCGACGGATCACCAAGTGCGCGCCCATGCGCTCCACGGCGGCTGCCACGCCGGCCAGCATTTTGAGGGATGCTTTGGCTGCCACATCATGGATCACGATGTAGACCGGTTTGCGGTGATCAAACTGGATTTCTAGCGCTTCAGCGGCATCGGTCGAAACGAAGAGTTCGCGGGTGTGGTTACCAACATCCCGGCCAATATCTTCTTCGGATTCCTGCAAATAATCATCCGCATTGCGCACAAACTGGGTCGCGTAGCTCCCGTCCTCTTCAAGGCGCTTGGGTGTACCGATGGAAGAGTCAGTTCGGTCCGTCAGCGTTGGTACGCTGGGACGGCTGTTCAGGTCGAAACGTCGGTCCATGCGATTTCCAAGGGTTGCAGCGAGGGGCATGGGGCAATGGGAGGTCGAACCATCCTATCATCCGCAACTTGCCGACGTGCGATAAGACCATGACTTCGATTGATGCAATGCATTTTCCCGTGAGTGCTTCCCAGAACGACCCGTCTGTAGCCCCCTTGCCCGTGGTGGTGATTGGGGCTGGTTTGGCGGGATTGACGGTCGCGCTGCAACTCGCGGCGGAGCGCCGGGTGATTGTTTTGGCCAAGCGCAATTTGGACGAGGCCGCGACGGCGTGGGCTCAAGGCGGCATCGTTGGCGTCTTTGATGGCGATGATGACAGCGTGGAGAGCCATGTCCGCGACACCCAAGATGCCGGTGCTGGACTGGTGGATGAACATACCGCTCGTTTCATCGCTGAGCGCAGCGCTGAAGCGGTGGCTTGGTTGGTGGGGCGGGGTGTGCCGTTTTCACCCGATCCGGCGGGGCCTTTGGGCTTGCATCTGACGCGGGAAGGGGGTCACACCGTGCGGCGTATCGCTCACGCGGCTGATGCTACGGGCCGGGCGATTCATCAAGCCTTGCTGTCTGAGGTGGCTCAGCATCCCAACATCGAGGTGCGCCATCCTTGGATGGCCGTGGATCTGATCACGTCAAGGCATGTGCGGCGTCAAGAGCGTCCTCATTGCTATGGGGTCTACGCCCTCGATATTCGCAGCGGGCGGGTTGAAACCTTGCCGGCTAGCGCGGTGGTGCTTGCCAGCGGCGGGGTGGGCAAGGTGTATCGCTACACCAGCAATCCGGATACCGCCACTGGTGATGGCATCGCGATGGCGTGGCGCGCGGGCTGCCGGGTGGGCAACATGGAGTTCATCCAGTTCCATCCGACCTGCCTCTACCACCCGCAAGACCGCAGCTTTTTGATCACCGAGGCCTTGCGCGGGGAGGGGGCTTATTTGCGCTTGCCCGATGGCACCCGGTTCATGCCGGCACATGATCCGCGGGCTGAGCTGGCGCCGCGCGATATCACCGCCCGGGCGATTGACTTCGAGATGAAGAAGCACGGTATCGATCACGTTTGGCTTGATGCGACCCATCTTGGCGAAGACTTTCTCAAGTCGCATTTCCCCACCATCCACGCGCGTTGCTTGGCATTAGGTATCGACATTGCCAAACGTCCCATTCCGGTGGTGCCGGCGGCGCACTACACCTGCGGTGGGGTGGTGACCGACTTGCATGGGCGTACCGATTTGCCGGGTCTTTATGCGGTGGGTGAAACAACCTATACCGGTTTGCATGGGGCCAACCGGCTGGCGAGCAATTCGCTTTTGGAATGCGTGGTTTTGGGTCAGACCTGCGCTAAGCACATCTTGGAACGGTCGGCATGTGATCGACCGATGTTGCCCGTTTGGGATGAAAGCCAAGTGGATGACGGTGACGAGCAAGTTGTCATCTCGCACAACTGGGATGAGTTGCGCTTGGTGATGTGGAACTATGTGGGCATCGTGCGCACCACCCGGCGCTTGGAGCGTGCCTTGCACCGCATTCACTTGTTGCGCGGCGAGATTGACGAGTACTACGCCAACTTCCGCGTCAATCGCGACTTGCTGGAATTGCGCAACTTGCTCGAATGCGCTGAGCTGATCGTGCGCTCAGCCCTGATGCGCCATGAAAGTCGGGGCCTGCATTTCAGCCGCGATTTTCCGGACACCCTGCCAGTGAGTTTCCCCACGGTTTTGATGCGTGAGGCCCGCAGCGCGCGGTTGGGTGACGCTGAAACCCTGCGGGTTTGGCCGATCGGTAAGGGCTCTTGAGCTTCTCGGGCTGGGCAAGACTTAAGCGGCTCCGATACCCCTGACGAGGCCGGTGGTGGGTTGGGTGGCTGCTGCTGTGAAGCCCAGCATCCGGTCGATGCAGCGCAAGGCGTCGCGGCCAAGGGCCGGGTCGATCTCAACGGCTCCGGTGCTGCGTTCAAGGCAATCCACCAGCCCTTGCAAACCATTCATGGCCATCCAAGGGCAATGGGCGCAGCTCTTGCAGGTGGCGCTGTTGCCGGCGGTGGGCGCTTCGAGCAAGACCTTGTTGGGTGCAGCTTGGCGCATGCGGTGAAACATACCGTTGTCGGTGGCAACGATGAACTCAGGCGCGTCGAGCTCCATCACGGCCTTGAGCAGCGCCGCTGTCGAGCCGACCACATCGGCCTGCGCCACCACCGCAGCGGGTGACTCGGGATGCACCAACACCTTGGCCAACGGGTGGTCTTGGCGCAGTAGCTCCAGCTCGCCGCCCTTGAATTCGTCATGGACGATGCACGCACCGTTCCACATCAGCATGTCAGCGCCGGTTTGTTCTTGGATATAGCGCCCGAGGTGACGGTCCGGGGCCCAGAGGATCTTTTGGCCTTGGGCATGCAAATGGCTCACGATGGCCAAGGCGCAGGAGCTGGTCACCATCCAATCGGCCCGCGCTTTGACAGCTGCACTGGTGTTGGCGTAGACCACCACGGTGCGATCAGGGTGGGCGTCACAAAAAGCCGTGAAGTCGTCCGTTGGACAGCCGAGATCGAGTGAACAGGTGGCGTCCAGATCGGGCATCAGCACGGTCTTGTGGGGCGACAGAATTTTGGCGCTTTCCCCCATAAACCGTACGCCTGCGACCACCAAGGTCTGGGCCTTGTGATCGCGGCCGAAGCGGGCCATCTCTAGAGAGTCGGAGACGCAGCCGCCGGTTTCGAGGGCCAGGTCCTGCAAATCGCCATCCACGTAGTAGTGGGCGACCAAGACCGCTTGGCGGTCTTGCAGCAACTGGCGTGCCCGGTCTTTGAGGGCAAGGCGTTCAGCCGGTGTAAGGGGCGCAGGCACCTTGGCCCAAGCGTGGGCGGTGCAAGTGGCGCCCGAAGCAGAGGGGCGGTCGTAGTCGAAGGCGGCGATGTGGCTCATCCCGCCATCGTACTAGCTAGCCCAGCGCTTGGATGGTTTCCATGACCCGAAAACGTGTGATGGCCAGATTGCTTCGGAGCTTATCGAGCACCGCCAGCAGGAAGTATTCGGGGTGGGCCGGCAGCACGCGCAGGATGTGATAACGCGTGCCGGCGGTGACGAGGATCTCTTCGACCGGCTCATTGGGTTTCCAATGCCCCAATGAACGCAACGATTCGCGATGGGCGCGCAGGATGTCACTGCCTGCCTGCACGGCACGGTCGATGTCTGGGCCATAGCCACTGCCGGCAAAAACATGCCCACGTCGAACATCGGCGATGGCGACATAAATCAGGCCGTCAACCTGCATCAGGTCTTGGATCAGCGCCTCCGTGCGGAGCAACTCAGGCAGATCATTGGCTGCGGCGACCGGAGGTGGCGGCGTGTTATCCGGTGAGATCAACGTGAGCGGGCCGGGCTGCGTGTTGGTGCCTCGCGGTTGTTGCGCCAAGTGCCCGGCTGCTGTTGTGGGTGCAGCAGACGCCGCTACATGGGGTGTGAGCGACGCAGTTGCGGACAACGGGTGCGACGACGCCGACAGCGACGATGGCGACTGTGATTGCACTGGGCTGGCTGCTGCTGCCAAGCAAACATGCTGCCAGTGCCCAAGAAGCTTGTTCCAGACGCCGCTGGCGCTGCTGATGGACTCACTGACCGTCTGAATCTGGATATGGCGTGGCCAAACGGTGCGTTCGATCTTGGTGACGATCCAATGGGCCCCTGTTGGCAACAGAAACAGCAAGTGTTGGCAGCGCCACTCAGCGCTTGCGGTGACGGTTTGCAGCATGCGCAGCATCTCATCGACCGAAGACGGGTGCATCTGGTGATCAACCACCACGGCCCCCAAATCGGAGCGCTCCATCAGCGTGAGCGGGATGCTGGCAATGTCACTGCTGCGCCCCGGGACATCCGCGTGATAGATGCGCAGCATCTCATCACTGTTGCGTGGCAAGCTGGTCCGTTCAATGGTTGCCAAGGACTTAAAGGTGCCTTGATCGCGCACATGCATCCGGTCCACCGGTTGACCTGTGGCATCCGATAGCGTTCTCACCACCGCACCGGCCCAGACCCGTGCCGGGTCAAACAGCGTGATCATGCGTTGCCGGGTGGTGGTTTGGGTTTGATCGGCGTGGGTTTGAGCCAGATGCAGGCGCAGAGTCTGCGCCGGTGAGCCATTGACGAACAAGTCATAGACCTGCTGGGGCTGAATGCCTCCCGGTGTCTCATGGACCGCTCGAACCGCTTCTTCAAGAATCGCGGTGGAGGCAAAGCCGCTCCCTGAGGCCAGTGACGACTTGGGGTCGTATCCGGCGCCATTGCTGAGTCCACCCGGCGGCGGTGCCGAGGGGGCAAAGCCACCCGTCTCACCCGGCTGGGGGCGATGCAATTCCCGGTTGTGCGGGGTCAGCTCTGCGAGCAGGGTTTTCAGCAGCATCTCAGGTCATTCCAACTCAAAAGACATCTTGCCGGCCAAAAGCTTGATGCAAGGTAGCGAGGTATTCAGTCGATCCCATGGCTTAGGCGAATGTAAAAGCCTATGGTGATTCATGGGTTACATCGGGACATGATTTAAGCAAGAACGTGGGGCTATTTGTTGTTATAGAACCACGTATGCACTGCCAACAGATCACGACCATGGATGGTAGCGAGATGGCTTGATTTCGCCATCCACCGATCAGCAATTCTTCATGGTTGGACGGAACAATCGGCGTGGTTTCAGTTCGACGCCACTCCACTCCTCTGACCCATGCATACATTGATCACGTCTTTTTGGCAGCGCCGTTGTTCAGCGCATTCTGCGGCTTTGGCGTTAGCGATTTTGGCGAGTTGGGGTGGTGCTGCATCGGCGCAAAGCGTTTCGAGCGGGCAAGCTCTTTATGCTGGGTGCGCGGGCTGCCATGGCGCGACGCCTGCTACGGGTGCGGCCAAGATCCAACTTGGTACCAGTGCGGCGGTGATTCAGAACGCCACAGCCAATGTGGCGGCGATGCGAGGCATCAGTTTGAATGCCACCCAAGCGGCTGATTTGGCGGCGTTTATTGCAGCGAGTGTGGCTGGCGGTGGCGTGTCACCAACGACCGGCACCACCACGGCTCCATCCGCCGGTGTCGCCAATGGTCAAGCCTTGTACGCGATGTGCTCGGGTTGTCACGGTGCGGCGGCCAATGGCTCTAGCGGTATTGGCAAAGCGACCAGCGCCTCCGCCATCCTGAATGCGATTGCCCGGGTGGGTGCGATGCGTGGCATCAGTTTGAATACCACCCAAGCTGCGGATCTCGCGACCTACATCAGTAGCCAACGTGGGGGTGTCACCTCCGGCGGTGGGTATGGCGGCGGGGAAAGTGGTGGCGATGGTGGTGGCGATGGCGGCGGTGCCTATGGCGGCCGTGAAAGTACCCATGGTTTCGGCAATCAGCAAGCTTTGATGGCTTCAGGAGGGTGCACCGTGGCGCGTTCTGACCAAGGAGCAGATCCTCTGTGGCTTTGGATGCTTGTGGGTGCCGGTTGGGTGGTGCGTACCCGTCGGACGGTCAAGGCGTGAACTTCTCGGTGTGAACGGTTAGCATGGATGTCTCATTCGCCTGTGGTCGATAAGGGAACGCTCAGGCAATAAATCGGGCTGGCATAGACACTTCGGGCGTTCTTCGCGGACGTCAAACCGATTTTTCTAGGCTATTCACCATGTTGCACCTCCCTCTCGTCAGCTCCATTCGCCATTTTCTGACTGCAAGCGTGGCGGTTTTGGGCTTGTCACTGGGTGGTGCGGGTGTGGCTCAGGCTCAGGTGGTGAGCAACGGCGCCACGCTTTACGCCAATAACTGCGCCATGTGTCACGGCGCATCCCCCGCGACGGGCGCGACGCGCATTCAATTGGGAGTGAGTGCTGTTGTTCTTCAAAACGCCATCGCATCTTTCCCTGTGATGCGTGGATCGAATCTTCTCGCGTTGACGTCAACCGATTTGGGGGATGTGGCCGCTTTCATTGCAGCGGATATTGCCGGTGGCGGTACGACCACGCCGGTAGCGCCGACGACGCTCACCACGGCTGTGGATCGGGGTCAAGCGCTCTATGCCATGTGCGTGGCTTGCCACGGCGCAACCCCCGCGACGGGTTATCAGGGCATTCGTAAAGCTACCAGTAGCACCAAGATTCTGAGTGCCATTGCTCAGGTGCGCATGATGCGTACGCTAAGTTTGAATGCTACCCAAGCCTCGGATCTTGCGGCTTATGTGGTTGCCAGCGTCTCAGGCACCGTGACGAGTACCCCAGCTGCTGGCACCACGGGTACGACTGGCACGACGGGGAGCAATCTGGGAACTTCATCGACACAATCCACCACGGCTGGAGCCGCTGCTACGCAGTATCCCGCCTTGACGGTAGCCGGCGGGTGCACTCTTGGTCGTGCCGATCAAACCGCTGATCCGCTGTGGCTGCTGCTATTGGCTGGAGCCGGCTTGGTGCTTGGGATCCGTCGTCGGACTCTTTGAATCGTTGCTGGGGTCGTACGTTGTGAATATTCGGTTTCTTATGGGTGCCGCTGTTGCTGCATGCAGTCTGCTGGTCAGTGGGCTTGCTTTGGCTCAAATGGCGACGGGTGTTGGCAATGCCCTGACCGGCCAAGGGTTGTTCGATGCCAACTGCAAGGCGTGCCACGGCAACACCAACCCGGCGGTGGGCACCTTGAATGTGCAAAAGGCGAACACCGCTGCTGCGCTGCAAGCCGCCATCACCACGACCAGCCCGACGATGAGCAGCACGCCCAGTCTGCAAGGGCTCTCGTTGGTGCAGTTGGCGGACATCGCGGCCTATGTGGCGGCTGATGTGAATGCGGCTGCGACCGGCAATGTGGCCAATGGTCGCCTGATTTACGCCGGCAGTTGTGCGGCCTGCCATGGCCCGGTACCCGCCACCGGCAATGCCCGTGTCTATCTGGGGATGAGTGCAGCGGTGTTGCAAAACGCCATCGCCAAGTTCCCTTCGGCCATGGGTCCTTCCGCTTCTTATGGTCCGTTGCGCTTCAACTGGAGCCCCACGGAGCTGAATGACGTGGCGGCTTTCATCGGCACCGATGTGGCTGCGGCAACACCCTCGACGCCGATCGATCGTGGGCAGGTGCTCTACACCACGATGTGTTCGAGTTGTCACGGTGGGGCGGCTCGTGGGGGCGAGCGCATGGTCAAGGCCACGCATCCGGATAAGACCTTGCACGCCATTGCCAGCGATAAAGGAGGCATGGGTTCTTTGTCTTTTGTGACAAATGAACAAGCCACCGATATCGCGCTCTACATTGGTGCTGCGGGCCCCACGGGTGGCTTGAAGGGTTGGCTCGGTGGCGGATGCACCCTTGGGGCGGCCGATGAACCGGCGGATCCGCTGTGGCTCTTGATGCTGATGACGGCTATGGGCGTTCTGGGACTGAGACGCTCGGTCAAAGTGTGATTTGTTTGTGATGTGCTTAGGGCGCACGCCGCCGCTAAGGGAAGGATCAGGAAGGTGACGGGGTTGACGCGGACACTTCACTCCGTTGTCTTTTACATGCTCCTCACCAGAGTTTTCTTCCCATGTCGTACCTTGCCCGTCTTACCGCACCGCGTCGCATCTTTTGTGCTGTTGCTGCTGCCCTGAGCTTGTTGGGGTGTGTAGCGGGCTATGCGCAGACCACGACTGGGGGTAATGCCCTCACAGGGCAAGGACTGTTTGATGCCAATTGCAAGGCATGCCACGGCAATACCAACCCTGCTGTGGGTATCTTGAATGTGCAAAAAGCCACCACGGCCACGGCGCTGCAAGCCGCGATCACGACGAATAGCCCGACCATGAAGCTGATGCCTTCTCTGGCGGGTTTGTCTTCGGTGCAGTTGGCGGATATTGCTGCGTACGTGGCGGCCGATGTGGCTGCGAGTGCGACGGGTAATGTTGCTAATGGGCGGGCTTTGTATGCTGGCACTTGCGCAGCCTGTCATGGACCTGCACCTGCAAGTGGTAATGCCCGAGTCAATTTGGGGGTCAGTGCCGCGGTGATTCAGAACGCCATGGTCAAGTTCCCTGTGGCGATGAGCCCAACGGCAGGGTATGACCTTCGGTTTAACCTCTCGGCAACGCAGTTGGATGACGTGGCCGCCTTCATTGCTGCTGACGTCACTGCAGGCACGGCGTCAACGTCCGTCGATCGTGGTTCTGTGCTCTATACCGCCATGTGTTCGCGCTGCCACGGTGGTGCTGCGAACGGTGGAGAGCATGTTGCTAAAGCCACGAACTCCGGCAGCACCTTGAGCGCCATTGCTCGCAACAAGGGCCACATGGGTTCCTTGGCCTTTGTCACGAACGAACAAGCTTCCGATATCGCGGCTTACATTGCGGCGGCCGGTCCTTCAGGGGGGTTGGCTGGCTTGATGGGAGGGTGCACCTTGGGTCGATCGAATCAACCGATGGATCCGTTGTGGCTGTTGCTCTTGATCGGTTCGGTGTGGGTCTTGCGGGCCCGTCGCGCAGTCAAGGTTTGAGTCGCACGGGTGGATGGGTAACATGCCGTCTACCCATTTCGCTGGAAGTTGTTTCATGCCCCCAGTTCATCGTCTATTGCCCAGTTCACTGCTGCTCTCCCAAGCCTTGCTGGCGGTCATCTTGAGCGCATCAAGCCATGGGGTTTGCGCGCAAAGTGCCTCTAACGGGGCTGTTTTGTATGCTGCTTTGCAGTGTGGAAGTTGTCACGGTGGAAACACCGTTCAAACCAACGCGGGGCACATTCAACTGGGTGTTGATGCGGCCAACATCAAGAACGCAACATACGGGCTTGTGGGCATCAATATTGGGACCCAAATGTCGCCGTACAAAGGCATTGCCGACAGCAACTACAACGATTTGGCCGCTTTCATCGCCCAGCAAGTGGGCGGTGGTGTCGTGGCTACATGTACTTCTGCCGGGGTCCCGACGGCGTCGTCTTTAGCGACAGCTGTGGTCTGCCCACCGTCCAGCGGGACTGGGACTGGAAGTGGTGCTTCAGGCGCTGCCGCCAGCAGTAGCAGTGGTGGCGGTTGCACTTTGGGTCGTACGGATGCGTCGACCGATCCTCTGTGGATGGTGTTGCTTGGCTCGGCGGCCATGGTGTTGCGCCGTCGCCGTCAAGGCCGTAAGCAGCTCGGTTGATCTGACGCATGCGCTGAAGTTGTACCGGTAAGCAACACTTCAGCTAAATCTTTCCTGCGATCCGCAAAATAACCGATGGGAATCCTTCCCATTTATAGAAAATGGATCGCATCCCACCATGCCGGCTTTGGCCGGGTGTTTTCGTTTAACGGCCTGTCAAGCCCATGCTGATCTACTCCCAACTGCTGTCTCGGCCTGCTTTCTTCCGAGGACTGCTCATATCCAGCGCCTTCGTCGTCTTCGGAGCTTGGACGGGCGTCGCTTCGGCGCAGAGTGCTACCAACGGCGCTGCGTTGTACCCAGGATGCAGCGGCTGCCATGGCATGGCACCGTTCACGGCTAACGCATCGAAAATCAAAAATGGGGTGAGCGCTGCGAACATCAAGAACGCTGCGTATGGTCTGCTTGGTAAGGGTGGCGGGTCGATGGGGGGCTATACCTCCCTGACCGATACCCAGTACAACGATTTAGCGGCTTATATTGCCAGCTCAATCGGTGGAACGTCCACTTGCGTGTCCTCTGGCGTGCCTACAGCCAGTACTCCTGCGACAGTGGTGGCCTGTCCCTCAACTACTGCGCCGGCTGTAACGCTCTCATCCACGGCTGCCCAAGCCTTCGGCAGCGTGACCACCGGCACGACCAGCACGGCACATAGCATCACGCTGACCAATTCGGGCACGGCGGCCCTCAGCATCACTTCGATTTCAACGACCAACGCCGCTTTTGCGGTGAGCCATACCTGTGGCACCAGCGTGGCTGCTGGCTTGGGCTGCACGCTCAACATCACCTACGCCCCTCAAGTGGTGGGGGCCGCGTCGGGCAATTTGAGCATCGTGACCAACGCGGGTACGAACACGGTCGCGTTGAGTGGCACCGGTGTTGCACCGGTGGTGACGGCGCCGACGGTGTCGTTGTCCACGGCTTCGCAGGCCTTTGGGAGCGTGACGACAGGGACAACCAGTGCTGCGCAGACCATCACGCTGACCAACACGGGGACAGCAGCGCTCAATATCACATCGATTGGCACGAGTCATGCCGCTTTCACGGTCAGCCACACTTGCGGTACCAGCTTGGCGGCCACGGGCAGTTGCGTGATTTCCATCCGCTTTGCGCCCACAGTCAGCGGTGCTGTTTCTGGCACCCTGAGCTTGGTCACCAACGCCGGCAGCTCCCCCAACACGGTCACGTTGAGTGGTACCGGCGTTGCACCCGTGGTGACTGCACCTGTGGTGTCGCTTTCACCCGCGATCGGGCTCAACTTCAGTGCGACGGTGGGGACACCGACGCTTGCGCAAACGGTCACTTTGACCAACAGCGGTACAGCTGCATTGGTCATCAACAGCATCTCTGCCACCAACGCGGCCTTCACAGTCAGTCATACCTGTGGCATCAGCGTGGCGGTGGGTGCGAGTTGTGCGATCAACATCGTTTTCACGCCTGCGGTGGCTGGTCAAACTCCGGCCAATGTGGTGATTGCGACCAACGCCAGTTCGACTGCCAGCACCGTGGCGATGGTCGGCACGGGCATGGCTGTGGGTGTACCGACAGCGTTGCTGCATTGGGACAGTCCGGTGCCGTTCAGCTTTGGAACTTCGGTGGCTGTGGGCACGAGCTTGTCGCACACCTTCACCCTGAGTAATGCGGGCACTGTGGCTGCCAACTCGGTGTTGCTGGCGTTGAATGGCACAGATTTGGCTGATTTTCAGATCACCGGTCCTTGTTTAGCGACCGGTGGAGTCACCTTGGCTCCGTTGAGTAGCTGTCAGATCACCGTCACTTTTGCCCCGACCACGGGCGGTGCCAAGTCTGTGAGCCTTGGGGTGACGGGCCAAGGCGGCACGCTGCCGACAGCACTTGCCTTGAGCGGTACCGCTTTGGCTTCGACATCTGGCCTGACGGGTGCTGGGGTGACGCCGAACAACACGTCGTCTGCTGCCGCCTCATCCGGTGGTTGCACCTTGGGTGCGGCTGATCAGCCGATCGATCCCCTGTGGCTGTTGATCCTCGGCGCTGCGGCTTGGGTGCTGCGTCGCCGTCGTTTTTTTCCTGTCTGACCCCGCGAGGGTTCCTTTTCAACCTCGATTGAGAGATCACACATGACCTTGCGCTCCTCTTCTCGTGCCTTTTCTCGCACGGCCACCGCTGGTGCTATCACCGCCCTTACTTTGATGACCATGGGGGGTGGGGCAATGGCGCAGGTGGTGCCTAGTGCTACGAATGGTGCAACTCTTTACGCAACTAAGATGTGTACGAGTTGTCATACTGCACCTCCAAAATTGACCGATAGCAATCTTGTCTATTCGGGTGCTAGTGCCGCACGGATTAAGAATGCGATTTATGGAGCAGGGCTAGATAGCAAGGGACGCATGACGGCTGGTGGTGGACAGATGGGCCTGTACATGGCGACGGGCTTCATACCTCTGGCGGATGCTGATTTGAATGACTTGGCTGCTTACATCGCGCAGTCGGTCAACAGTGCAACGTATCCCTTGCAGTGCGTGGCTTCATCCGCGACGACCCCAACCACTGCGAGCCCTGCTACGACGGCGGCCTGCCCGGTGCCAACATCCCCAGCGGTTTCTTTGTCCAGCACTGCCCAGGCCTTTGGCAACATCCAAGTGGGTGCCACGGGAACGGCAACCATCACCGTCAACAGCACGGGCACAGGGGCTTTGAGCATCACCTCGATCGCGATGGTGGCTGGTAGCAACGCGGCTTACAGCGTCTCGGCACAAACCTGTGGCACTGTGCCAGCCACGATCGCTGCGACCAGCGGTACGTGTACGGTCACGGTGCAATTCGCACCGACCGTTGCGGCCGCCGCAACCGGCACCCTCAACATTGCCACCAGCGCCGGCACCCAAACGGTAAGTTTGTCGGGCACGGGCACGGCTGTTCCTACGCCTGTGGCTGGGTTGTCGTCGAGTGCTGCGCAGGCTTTTGGCAATGTGAATGTGAATGCAACCGGCGCGGCCAAGACCATCACGCTGAGCAACTCGGGTAACGCTGACCTGACCGGCATCAACATCACCGTCCCGGCTGGTTTCACCAGCTCGACCACCTGTGCGGCGACTTTGCCCGCAGCGACCAGCTGTGACATCACCACCAATTTCGCGCCGACAACAGCCGGCGCAGCCAGTGGTAACCTGAGCATCGCCACCACCAATGGCGGCACACATACGGTGGCTTTGAGCGGCACGGGGACAGCGCCAGCCATCACCCTGAGTGCATCGAGCCTGAGCTTCACCGCCTTGGCGGGTGGCACAAGCGCCGTGCAACATGTCACCCTGACCAATTCAGGTAACGGTCCGTTGACGATCTCGGCGGTGGGCCTGCCTGCTGGGTTCTCGGCCTCCGCAAACACCTGTGTTGCCACGATTGCCGCTGCAGCGACTTGCGGTTTGGATGTCACCTTCACGGGTGCTGCTTTGGCGGCCACAGGCACCGCTGCTGCCGTGACCATCACGTCGGATGCTGCCACCAGCCCGACCTTGAACCTGACGGGCAACACCCTGGCAGCCAACGCTCCAGTGCTGACTTGGTCTGGCGCCTTGGCTGGGGTGGCCGCTCCTAGCGTGACCGTGGGCACGGCCGTGACCACCGGCACCACGACCACGCAAACCATCACACTGAACAACGTTGGTCAATCGGCTACGGCTCAAGCTCTGACAGTCAACCTGATCGGCGCGAATGCGGCGGATTTCACCGCCAGCGGTACCTGCCTGACCGCAGCAGCGGTGCCGACGACCACCGGCAGCAACAGCTGCACGGTGATCGTGAGCTTTGCACCGACCAGCGCCGGCACCAAGACGGCCACGCTGACGGTCAATAGCCTTGATGGTTTGCCGCCGGTTTCGGTGGCGTTGAGTGGCACGGCCGTGGCTCCGGCTGCTGCACCGTCCTCCAGCGGCGGTGGTTGCACCTTGGGTGCAGCTGATCAGCCGATGGATCCGCTGTGGATGCTGATGCTGGGTGGGGCTGCTTTGGTGTGGCGTCGTCGCGCTAGCCGCCAAGCTGTGTAAAAAGTCCGGTGTGAGGTGCGGGGGCGGTGGTGGCTGATAAGCAACAACTCAGACAAACGCTACCCCCCATCGTTACGATTCTGTCTATGGCATTTCCTCAAATCTGAGCAACCGACACACCGACTATTTATGCGCACAACTCACCGCCAGCTCGCTTCACTGACCTCTTCGTTGCGTCCGCTCTTGTCCACGCTGTTGGTGGCTTCAGCCTTCGGCTCGGTTTCCGTCAATGCGATGGCGGCCAGTGCCACGTCGGGACAGAGCCTTTACACGGCGGGTAGTTGTTTTGCATGTCACGGAAGCACGCCCGGGACATTGAACATGTCCAAAATTTGGAACGGTGTCAGTGCACAGGCCATCAAAAACGCATGTGGCGTCAAGATGGTGTGTCCGTCCATGACCGACAGCCAATACAACGATCTGGCCATGTACATCGCCACAGCGCGTGGTAACGCTGCTTTGGCGACCTGCATCGGTGGTAGTTGCAACCCCTTGCCGGCTGTGACTTTGAGTGCCACGGCCTTGGCTTTTGGCAGCGTGGATGTGGCTCGTCAGAATGCGGCATCGCGGACTAAAACCATCACGGTGACCAACAGCGGTCAAGGTACCTTGAACGTGACTTCGGCCAACTTGACGTCTGGTACGCAATTCACCAAGGTGGCCGGTGCAGATACCTGCACGGGGGTTGCGGTGGCGCCTGCGGCGACGTGCTCCGTGGGTGTGCTCTTCACACCGACAGGGTTGGGTACCCCGGTGCAAGACACCCTCACGCTGACCACCAATGCAACACCCACGACCAACGTGGTCACGATGAGCGGGCAGGGCACCAATGTGCTGGCGCCCTTGAGCTGGTCGAGCACCACGGTGGCAGCTTCCAATACGACCGTCGGTTCGACCAGTGCTGCTTTGACAGCCACTTTGACCAACGTTGGCGGCCCGGACTCAGCTTCTGTGGTCGTGCCCTCGCTGGCTTCCGCCGACTTCACGGCGCTGACGGGGACTTGTCTGACGGTGGGAACCTTGGCCGCCAATGCCTCTTGTACCCTGAGCACCACCTTCCAACCGACGACAGCCGGTGCCAAGACTGCGACCCTTGATATTACGACCACCGGCCAAGTGCCCGGCACACTGACTTTCAGCGGTACGGGCTTGGCTCAGGCCACGGCCGGTAACAACGCTGGCGGTGGTGGCTGCACCCTTGGCGGCGCTGATCGTCCGATGGATCCGCTTTGGGTACTGATGCTCGGTGGCGCTGCTTTTGTTTTGCGTCGGCGTCTGCCCGGTGCCAAGGTCGCACGTTAAGGTACTGGCTGACCCGAAAGGTTGACCCCTATCCGGCACAAGAGTCGGGTTTGGCGGGCCGGTGCGAGAGTACCGGCCCGTTTTTCAAAGTCTTTTTTAATTTTGTTCAGGACTGAACCATGAAACGTCTGATTGCTCTTGCCTTTGCGGCGGCTGCCGTTGCTACCGCTCCGATGAGTGCCATGGCCGCCCATGCGGGCGAAGTTGCGCCCGAGATCCATGTGGATAGCGCCAAAGGCGCCCTGAATCTGGCTTCGTTCAAGGGCAAGGTGGTGTACCTCGATTTCTGGGCCTCGTGGTGTGGCCCCTGCAAGCAATCCTTCCCGTGGATGAACGATATGCAGACCAAGTACGGTGCCAAGGGTTTGCAAGTGTTGGCCGTCAACTTGGACGCCAAGAAGGCCGACGCTGAAAAGTTCCTGCTCGATACGCCCGCCAGGTTCCAAGTTGCCTTCGATCCCAAGGGCGAAGCACCGCGCACCTACGGCATCAAGGGCATGCCCACCGCTGTGTTGATCGGCGCTGACGGCAAGGTCATTGAGCAACACGGTGGCTTCCGTGAAGAAGACCGGGCGCACCTTGAAGAGCAAATCGTCAAGGCACTGGCTGCGGCCTCGGCCAAGTGAGTTGAACCCTAGGAGATCCCCATGACCCTTTCGATGACATGGCAGCGCCGCGTCGGTGTGGCCAGCGTGATGCTGGTTGCCCTGCTGGCCGGTTGCAGCACCTTCCAGCCGCCCCAGCCTTGGGAAAAGGCCGATCTGGCCAAAAAAGAGATGACGATGGAGACCGATGCTCTGGATCAGGGCTACGTCCAGCACATCTATAGCAGCAAGGAAAATGCATCGGGTGGTTATGGGGTGGGCGGAGGTGGCTGTGGCTGCAACTAAGAACGAAAAGAACGCGACTGGGGCTGCTGTGGATGCACCACGTCCTTTGGGTGCGTTGGCCTTGGCCGCTTTGGCTTTGCCCGGTGTGATGCCTCAAGTGGCGCACGCTGAGCTGGCCCCAGAGCAGGCGACGTTGTCGGTCAAGTGGCTCAACTACCACGACGCCCAACCCGGTTTGGACCGGATCAACGTCAATGCGACCTCGCTCAACCTCGTGGCTCCCATGGGTCACCGCTGGTCGTTTGACGGTACCTTGGTGCGCGATCAAGTGTCTGGTGCCACACCGCGCTCCCACACCGATATCTCCAGTGCGACCAAAGTGGTCGGCGGGGTGGGCGGCATGCATGACACCCGCAATGAATACGGCGGCAAGATCACGCATTACTTCGAACGAGCAGCGGTGGGTGCCGGGATTTCGCACTCGGCGGAGCACGATTACGTGTCCGATTCTTGGTCAGTGGATGGTCGAATCGCCAGCGATAACCAGAACACGACGTGGAATGCCGGTATCGGCGGCTCCAACGATTCGATCAACTCGGTCAATCAAGTCGCTGTGGGCAAGACCAAAACCTCGATGGATTTCATCGTTGGGATGACCCAAGCTTGGAGTCCGTTGGATTTGGTTCAGGTCAACTTGAACATGAAGACGGCCAACGGTTATCTGAACGATCCCTACAAGAATTTCGACCAACGCCCCGAAAACCGTGATGCCACGGTTGTTTTGGTGCGCTGGAACCACCATTTCACCAACCGTGGCACCACCTTGCGCAGCAACTATCGCTATTACAGCGATACCTACGGCATCAAGGCACACACGGTCGATACCGCTTATGTGATCCCGGTGAACGACAACCTTGTCGTGACCCCGAGTGCACGCTACTACGCACAAAAGGCGGCGTCGTTCTATTTCGATCCTGTCGCCGGCAATCCGTATTGGTCACCCACCGGGCAAGCCTTCTTCTCGGCGGATCAGCGTCTGTCGGCCTTTGGTGCCGTCACTGCGGGAGCGAAGGCGGAGTACCGCATCAATCAGCACTGGAGTGCCGACGTCAAGTACGAGCTCTACAAGCAGATGGCGGGCTGGCGTCTCACCGGTGCGGGTTCGCCGGGCGTGGATGCCTTCACTGCCTCGTTCCTGCAAATCGGGGCGAGCTACCGCTTCTGATGCCTGATGCTCGGCACTGATTCGATGCTGCTGTGTTGACCAACGCTGCATTGCCCAAATCCCAACTGGTTCGGCCGGAAGGCCATCCAGCGGGGCCGGAATTCGGCTTCGAATTCATGGCCATGGGCTCGCCGTGTCGGCTCAGGCTGGCTCGGCTCGACGAGGCCAAGGCGCGCGCTTTGGCGGAAGAGGTGGTGGCGGAAGTGCGGCGTATCGAAGCCAAGTTTTCGCGCTACCGCGCTGACAGCGTCGTGTCGCGCATCAATGTCAGCGCGGGCAGTGGTCAGGCGGTGGCTGTGGATGCTGAAACGGCCGCGCTGCTCAACTTGGCCTCCAAGCTTTATCTGGGCAGCCAAGGCCGCTTTGATATGACGTCAGGCGTGCTGCGTCGGGCGTGGAATTTCCGCACCGACCGCATCCCGACCCAAGCTGACATCGATGCCGTTTTGCCTTGCATCGGCTGGGACAAAGTGCATTGGCATGAAAGTTCACGCCGTATCGAGCTGACCCAGCGCGGTATGGAGCTGGACTTTGGCGGTCTGGGCAAGGAATACGCCGCAGACCGTGTGGCCACGCGGCTGATCGACGCGGGAGCCACCAGTGGCTTCGTCAACCTGGGTGGCGACATCCGGGTGCTGGGGCCTCAGTCGGACGGTTTGCCTTGGCGCATGGGCATTGCGCATCCACGTGTGGATGGCGCGGTGATTGCGGGCATCGATTTGTCGGGCGGCGCTTTGGCCACCAGTGGTGACTATGAGCGCAGCATCGAACACCAAGGGCGGCGTTATTGCCACATCCTTGATCCGCGCACCGGCTGGCCGGTGAGCTATTGGCGTTCTGTCAGCGTGGTGGCGCCGGGCTGCTTGGCTGCCGGGGCGCTGACCACAATTGCGATGCTGCTTGAAGGTGACGCCTTGGATTTCCTGCGGGGGCAGGGCGTCGGCTTTCTCGCGATCGATCAAGACGGTCACATCACCCAAGAGGGTGTATGAGGCTCAGCGTTCTTTTCCCAGCATTCTTTTGAGTCCTTCTTCAACAACCGAGAAAACCATGAATCCACGCATTGTTCTGGGGGCCGCCGGGGGCGGATGGACCCTGCAGTTGCACCAACGAGCGAGAGAGCTGCTGATGGCTGCACTCGCCTTGACGTTGCTCTTTTTGCAAACCTTGGTGCCGGCACAGGCCGCAGAAGAGTTTTTGGAGCCCGATCAGGCCTTCAAGCTCAGCAGCCGAGTGGCGGATGCCCGGACCCTGGAACTGCGTTTTGAAGTGGCCAAGGGCTACCACTTGTACCGTGAACGCCTGAGCTTTGAAGCGGCTCCGGCGGCTGTGGTCTTGGGTCAGCCGGTGCTGCCGGCCGCGATCAAGAAGTTTGACGAAACTTTCGGCAAGGAAGTTGAGATCTATCACGACACCTTGATCGTGGGTCTGCCGGTGCAAGCCGCTCCTGCCGATTTCAAGCTCAGCGTGGGCTATCAAGGGTGTGCCGAGAAGGGCCTGTGCTACCCACCGCGCACCCAAGTGCTGCGTGTCAGCAGCACGGGTGGGGCCCTGAGCAGCGTGCAGATTCTGAGCGATGACGAAGCCGCTCGCTTCGACCCGGCTGCCAGCGCTCCGGCTCAGTTGCTGACGGGTTCGGCCATGACCCCGGTTGCTGCGGCTCCGCAAGTTGCCGCCGTCGAGGTTTCGCCGGCTTCCACACCTGCGGTCAAGAAGTCAGAAGGTTCGGGCATCGACGCTGCGTTGCGCTCGGGCAGCTTGCTGACCGTCGTGGGCGTGTTCTTGCTGGCCGGTCTGCTGTTGTCGTTCACGCCTTGCGTGCTGCCGATGGTGCCTATCCTGTCCTCGATCATCGTCGGTCAAGGTGAAAACGTTTCGCGTCTGCGGGGCTTCACGTTGGCCGTGGCCTATTCGCTGGGCATGGCGCTGGTCTACACCGCCTTCGGTGTGGCTGCGGGTCTGGCCGGTGAAGGTTTGGCGGCTGCGCTGCAAAAGCCGGGCGTGTTGCTGGGCTTTGGGGCCTTGCTGGTGACGTTGTCGATGTCGATGTTTGGTTTCTATGAGCTGCAAATGCCCAGCTTCATCCAGACCCGTTTGACGGAAAAGTCGAGCCAGATCGAAGGTGGCAGCTACATCGGCGTGTTCTTGATGGGCGGCATGTCGGCCCTGATCGTGGGTCCTTGCGTGGCAGCTCCGTTGGCCGGCGCGCTGGTCTACATCAGTCAAACCAAGGACGTGCTCTTGGGCGGTTTGGCGCTGTTTGCGCTGGCTTGCGGCATGAGCACCCCGTTGCTGCTGGTGGGCCTGTCGGCGGGCTCCTTGCTGCCGCGAGCTGGCGGCTGGATGGACGGCGTCAAGCGCTTCTTCGGTGTGATGCTGATCGCGGTGGCGATTTGGATGATCACCCCGGTGCTGCCGACGTGGCTGCTGATGCTGGCTTGGGCGACTTTGCTGCTGATCAGTGCTTCGTTCATGCACGCCTTTGACAGCCTGCCGTTGCATGCGACCGGCGGTTCACGCTTCATCAAGGGGCTGGGCATCATCATCGCCATCGTCGGTGGCATGCAATTGGTGGGCGCACTCTCGGGCGGTCAAGATCCGATGCAGCCGCTGGCTCACCTGATCGGTAGCAGCCACGCTGGCGCTGCCGGTGAGGGCGCTGCGGTGGCCAAGGGTCCGAGCTTCAAGCGCATCAAGTCGGTGGCTGAACTCGACGCCGCTTTGGCCAGCGCTGGCAAGCCGGTGATGCTCGACTTCTTTGCCGACTGGTGCGTGGCTTGCAAGGAGTTCGAGAAGTTCACCTTCCACGATCCGCGCGTCCAAGCCAAGCTGGCGGGTGTGTTGCTGCTGCAAGCCGACGTCACGGCCAACTCGGCCGACGACAAGGCGCTGATGAAGCGGTTCGGTCTCTTTGGCCCTCCCGGCATCATCTTCTTTGATGCCAAGGGGCAAGAAGTGGCCGGGGCGCACGTGATCGGCTATCAACCGGCCGATCAGTTCCTGCAAAGCCTCGGCCAAGCTGGGATCTAAAGCCCCGACAAGGCCCGACCGATCTTGAGCTGACACCTGTTTTGTCAGCTTGATGCGAAGAAGCCGTGCTCCACTGCACGGCTTCTTTTTTTTATTGGGATGACTTCCATGACCCCGTCTTCGCTGTCTTCGCTGTTGGCTTCTCCGCAGTCCACCTGCGACCTTTGCGATACCCACAAGGGCGACGGCAGCGGCGCTTTTCGCGTTTTGCCGCCGGTGTTTCGCTCCTTTGGCGGTTGGCGGCACTTTGCCGGCCCGGTGGTCACCGTCAAATGCTTTGAGGACAACACCTCCGTCAAAGCCTTGCTCGAAGGCCCCGGCTTGGGTCGGGTGCTGGTGGTCGATGGTGCGGCCTCGCTGCGCCGGGCCTTGATCGGCGGCAACATCGCCGCCGCTGCGGCCAAGAACGGCTGGGCCGGGGTGGTGGTGGATGGCTGCGTGCGGGATGTGGCCGAGCTGGCCCAAGCGCAAGTCGGCATCGTGGCTTTGGCCGCTATGCCGCTGCCGACCGAGCGCCGCCAAGCCGGTCAGGTCGATGTGGCGGTGCAAATTCAAGGCGTCTGGGTGCGTCCCGGCGACCACTTGGTGGCCGACGACGATGGCATCGTCGTCATGGCTGCGGTTTAATCGCTCCCTTTGAGAAAGATGGCTGCTTTGAACACGTCCTTTTTGCCTCCTGATGCTGCTGCGACCCCTTTGGCCGACTGGCCGGCCCTGCGGGCGCAGATTGAGACGATCACCGAGCTCTATCCCGAAGCGGCCATGGCGCAGCTCGACGCCCAGCGCGCCGCCTTCGCCGAGCCTATGGTGCAAGTGCTGATCGATGTGGCGGCCGACCCTGAGCCAGCGTGCATGCCGGACTACGCCTTGCACATGCTGGCGATGCACTGGCTGGCCGTGGGCCGCGATACCCGTGCCTATGCGCCGCTGATCGCCATCGGCCGGCTCGACGCGCACTTGGTGATGGATGAGCTGCTGGGGGACGTGGTGCATCAAAGCTACGGCCGCTGCTTGGCGGCGGTCTGTGACGGCCATCTGGAGCCGTTCAAAACGCTGATCGAAGACGACAAGGCCTCGCTTTGGGTGCGCATGGCCGCGCTCGACGGCTGGGCGGTGCGCGTGCTCGAAGGCGACGCCGAGCGCGCTGAGCTGATCGCGTATTTGCAAGATCTGGGCACGCGCGAAGCCGAGCGCCAAACCGCGCTGCGCGCTGCCGGTCAAGGCCCAGCCCCGGCCACCGATGAAGATCTGGGGGATCTGACCTTGCTCGACGCCGTGGCGACGGTGGCGGCGGACATCAGCGCCCAAGAGCTGGGCCCGCAACTCAAGGCGTGGATCGACAGCGGCGTGTTGCACGAGGAATTCGCCGACTGGGCTTACCTTGAAAAGAACCTGAACACGCCCTTGGAAGAGCATGTGCGCGAAATGCGTGACAACGGTCGGGGCTACCCCGTCGATGTGCAAACCGAAGTGGCGTGGTGGTATCACCCCACCGAAGTTGAAGATGAAGGCGTCGGTGCGGCCTATGCCCGCGAAGCCCTGAGCGAGTTGCCACAACCCTTTGTGCGCGAAACCCCCAAGGTCGGCCGCAACGACCCATGCCCCTGCGGCAGCGGCAAAAAGTACAAAAAGTGCCATGGGGCTTGAGGGTATGAGCGTGATGGAAGACACCCCAAGCGCCGACGCCCTGACCTTGGCGCATTACGCCGAGCGGGCTTACCTGGAGTACGCCTTGAGCGTGGTCAAGGGGCGGGCGTTGCCGGATGTGTGCGACGGCCAAAAGCCGGTGCAGCGGCGCATTCTTTACGCCATGCATCGCATGGGTTTGGCGACGTCGATCTCCCGTGGCACAGCCGGGGCAACGGGCGTAAGTGCTGCAAGTGGTGCGAGGCCGGTCAAGAGTGCGCGGGTGGTGGGCGATGTGCTGGGGCGTTTCCATCCGCACGGTGACCAAGCGGCCTATGACGCCATGGTGCGCATGGCGCAGGACTTTTCGCTGCGCTATCCGCTGATCGACGGCCAAGGCAACTTTGGCAGCCGCGACGGCGACGGTGCGGCGGCGATGCGCTACACCGAAGCGCGTTTGGCCCCGATTGCGCGCTTGTTGATGGACGAGATCGACGCCGGAACGGTCGATTTCATGCCCAACTACGACGGCTCGACCGAAGAGCCGCGCCAGCTGCCGGCGCGGTTGCCTTTTGTGCTGCTCAACGGTGCTAGCGGCGTGGCGGTCGGTTTGGCCACCGAGATCCCGAGCCACAACCTGCGCGAAGTGGCCGCCTTGGCGGTGGCGTTGCTGCGTGACGCGAGCTTGTCGGACGAGGCGATGTACGCCCTTTTGCCGGGGCCCGACTTTCCCGGCGGGGCGCAGATCATCGCCAGCAGCGAAGAAGTGCAAGCGGCATACCGCAGCGGGCGCGGCTCGATCAAAGTGCGGGCGCGCTGGGTCATCGAAGAGCTGGCACGCGGGCAGTGGCAATGGGTGGTGACGGAGTTGCCGCCGGGCACCAGCTCGCAAAGAATTCTGGAAGAAATCGAGGCCCTGACCAACCCCAAGATCAAGCTGGGCAAGAAGGCGCTCACGCCCGATCAGGTGCAGCTCAAGGCTTTGGTGCTGAACGTGCTCGACACCGTGCGCGATGAGTCGGGCAAAACGGCGGCGGTGCGTTTGGTGCTGGAGCCGCGCAGTCGCACCACCGATGTCCAAGAGCTGATCGCGTTGCTGTTGGCCCACACCAGCTTGGAAACCTCGGTGCCGATCAACATGACCATGATCGGTCTGGACGGTCGGCCGGTGCAAAAGGGCTTGCGCACCATCGTGCAAGAGTGGCTCGACTTCCGCCAAGTCACGCTGCGGCGTCGCAGCCAGCACCGCTTGGATCGGCTGCTGGAGCGCATCCATGTGCTTGAAGGTCGGCAGATCGTTTGGCTGAATCTGGACGCTGTGATCCGCGTGATCCGCGACAGCGACGAGCCCAAGGCCGCTTTGATCGCGCAGTTCGCCCTGAGCGAGCGCCAAGCCGACGACATCCTTGAAATCCGTCTGCGTCAACTCGCCCGCTTGGAGCATTTGAAGATCGAGCAGGAGCTGGCCCAGCTGCGCAGCGAGCAGCAGCAGTTGGAAAACCTGCTGGCGCACCCTGAGGTCTTGCAGCGGCACATGATTCGGGAGATCGAGGCCGACGCCAAGCAGTACGGCGACGAGCGCCGCACCTTGATTCAGGCCGAGAAAAAGACCGTGACCGAGTTGAAAGTGCTCGACGAGCCGGTGACGGTGGTCATCAGCCAAAAAGGCTGGGTGCGCAGCCGCCAAGGCCATGGTCACGAGGCCAGCGCCTTTGCGTTCAAGGCGGGCGATGGCCTGTACGCCACCTTCGAGTGCCGCACCGTCGATCCGCTTTTGGTGCTGGGCAGCCACGGCCGGGTCTACACCGTGGCCGTCAGCAGTTTGCCGGGCGCGCGCGGCGACGGCCAGCCCATCACCAGCTTGATCGACCTTGAGCCCGGCACCCAGCCGCTGCACTACGTGGCCGCCGCGCCCGAGACGCGCTTTTGGTTGGCTCAGAGCGGTGGCACCGGCCTGATCGCCAGCGTGGCCGACATGGTGAGTCGTCAAAAGGGCGGCAAGAGCTTCCTGAGCCTTGAGCCTGGCGAGCAGCCCCTGCGCCCCATGCGCCTCAGCGCCAGCCACACCCAAGCGGCGTGCCTGAGCCGCAGCGGTCGCTTGTTGGTCTATCCGCTGACGGAGCTGAAGCACCAACCCGGCGGCGGCCGAGGCCTGACCCTGATCGGGGCCACCGACCCGCTCACGGACCCGCTGATCGCCGTTCAACCCTTCCACCTGAGCCTGCGCCTCACCGGCCAAGGCCGAGGTGCCAAAGCGCGCGACGACGAACTCAAAGGCGCCCGCCTCGCCACCCACACCGCCAAACGCGCCCGCCCCGGCGTGGTGGTGGCCGGGTTTGTGAAGGTGGAGGCGATGGCCGCTGATTAAGCCTCACGCTGCTTGGGGGGCGGGGTCTTGCCCCCCATCGCTGCGATTTGCCGATCCTGAAGACGGGTCAGCGTCAGCAGCGCCGCCACCGAGCCCAGCAGGGCAAAGAACATGTCCGATTGGGTATCCCACGGGTCTCCTTGGGTGCCAAGGAATTCATCCGCGCCTTGCCCCATGGCGAGGGCTGCGCCCCATTCGATCAGTTCATAGGTCGCGCTGATGGCCATGACGACGCAGATGGCCAGAAAAACCACCATCTTGCGACCTTGCACAAAGCCGCCCCGGAGCAAGATTTCCCGCGCCACCAGCGCCGGCACCAGTCCTTGGAAGAAGTGACCGATCTTGTCGTAAGGGTTGCGATGCAAGCCCAGCAGCTGCGCGATCTCAAACCCTAATGGCACCCGCGCATAGCTGTAAGCCCCGCCCACCATCAACACCACCGCGTGCCAAAAAATCAGGACGTACAGCAGTGAACTGAGCGGGAAGCGGCGGTAGCTGAGAAGCATCACCGGCACCGCGATCAAGATCGGTGCGATCTCCATCCACCACGTCGCCCGGTCATAGGGTCGCACCCCCGACCAAGCCAGCAAGGCCAACATCAGGCCCAAAGCGATAAGCAACCAGTGATGGCGTTGGGTGTGGTTGTGCATGGCTTTCTCCCGATGTGAAACAGCTGATGCGTTGATTCTGCGTATGGCGAGCGCTTTCAGGCCTTGATAAGGCGCAGAGGATGGTGATCTTGATCGCTGCGTCATCCCCCAGCCCGCGTTTGCGGGCGAGGGGAGTGTTTTTTACCGTTCGCCCTGAGCTTGGTCGAAGGGCCCGAGAACCACACCACCGTTCGGGCTGAGCTTGTCGAAGCCCAGCCTGCTTGGCTCTTACCCAACCCAAACGATGCCCAGCCAGCGGCTGGGTAATGCGGTGCCTTCTTGGCTGCGCTTGGCGGCCGAGTCGTAGCTTCAACGATGCCCAGCCAGCGGCTGGGTAATGCGGGGGTGCCTATGGCAGCAGGCGGAGCCACGTTATAGGTGCTTCAACGATGCCCAGCCAGCGGTTGGGTAATGCGGAACATTATCTTTACTGATTTGTTTGATAGCTTCAGCTTCAACGATGCCCAGCCAGCGGTTGGGTAATGCGGTGGAGCAGGTGCGGAATGGCAGCAATTGATGATCAGCTTCAACGATGCCCAGCCAGCGGTTGGGTAATGCGGATGCACGTCTTGCAGCCGAAAAGCTCGCCTACGCGCTTCAACGATGCCCAGCCAGCGGTTGGGTAATGCGGATGCGGCGCACCGTCCGCGATCAGATCCAATAGCCTGCTTCAACGATGCCCAGCCAGCGGTTGGGTAATGCGGAAGATGCCATGGTCATAGCTTTTCCTTTTTACGCTGTGCTTCAACGATGCCCAGCCAGCGGTTGGGTAATGCGGCCGTACCGCCCCAAGGGGTGGATTCGTCTTTCGGGCTTCAACGATGCCCAGCCAGCGGTTGGGTAATGCGGGCCCTCTCACGCTACTTTGCGACCAAGCTGGTCGAAGCTTCAACGATGCCCAGCCAGCGGTTGGGTAATGCGGCCGTACCGCCCCAAGGGGTGGATTCGTCTTTCGGGCTTCAACGATGCCCAGCCAGCGGTTGGGTAATGCGGTGGTGGTCATATGTCAGTCCTTGCAGGGCATGGGTGCTTCAACGATGCCCAGCCAGCGGTTGGGTAATGCGGAAACAGCATGTTCCGCTCGAACTCCGAGCCAGTCTGCTTCAACGATGCCCAGCCAGCGGTTGGGTAATGCGGCTGGCCAATGGGACGATGCGCAGGCCGAGTTGATGCTTCAACGATGCCCAGCCAGCGGTTGGGTAATGCGGCCCCAAGCCGCGCCACCTGGGCGCGCCAAGCGCCTGCTTCAACGATGCCCAGCCAGCGGTTGGGTAATGCGGCCCGACCACACCGCCGGGGCTGTGACGGTGGCTTGCTTCAACGATGCCCAGCCAGCGGTTGGGTAATGCGGGACGATTAAAGCGGTGCGGCGAACAGGGGCCTTGAAGCTTCAACGATGCCCAGCCAGCGGTTGGGTAATGCGGCTTGATAACCTTCATCCTTCAAAAACTTGATGGCTGCTTCAACGATGCCCAGCCAGCGGTTGGGTAATGCGGCCTCATCCCATTGCCCAGCATTGACGCGACGGCTGCTTCAACGATGCCCAGCCAGCGGTTGGGTAATGCGGGGCTGCCATGGCGGTCAACCGGCTTTCTTGCTCAGCTTCAACGATGCCCAGCCAGCGGTTGGGTAATGCGGACCACGCCGACGCCAGAGCCTCCTGCCACGCAGTGCTTCAACGATGCCCAGCCAGCGGTTGGGTAATGCGGCCTATGCGGCCAACTGTCTGTGACAGCTATGTTTTTATTTCACGTGGCGCGAAACGCCAATTGGGTGGGCATGCTTCTGCGTCAAATAACGGCATGTCTTGTACAACTCTTTGATTAACCAGCGTTTTCTTCCTTCGCGAATGTCTCTGGGTGAAGCCTGATACATGAGGTTCGCGTAGCGGGGAGGAGAAAGCCGTATTTGCCGACGCTGGTGACGTTGGACGACCAAAGGGCGCTGAGGTCGGGGAGGCGGTGGAGGGTTTCGACGGGGCGGTGACGTAGGAGTTCGACTTCGTTCAGGGTCAAGGGCACCGACCATTGCGGCCAGACGTAGGCGCTGGCACTGGCAAAGCCGGTGGTGCGGGCGCGTTGGGGTTCGATGGGGATGACGGGGTGCAGGGGCAAGGCTTCGATGGCGAGCCAGATGGTCATCGGTTGACCGGGTGTGGCGCTGTCGGTGGGGGCTTCCTTTTGGTGGGCATGGGTCATCAAGCTGACCGGATCCCATCCCAAGGTGTGGCGTTCCTCATACGGCCCTCCGTAGAGCGCACGTTCAATGCGTGTGGCCAAGGGAAACGCCGGGCGTTTGGTTTTGGGATCGAGGTCGGCGGCCAAGGTGCGGAAGTCATGCATCAGCTTTTGCTGACCTGAGCTGAAATCCAGCCGAGTGCGCGCCACAAAGCCCTTGTCACTGACCACCGTATCGGTGGCAAACCCGGCGAGAAACCCCAAGGCCCGAGCATCACCACGGCAGGCTGCGACGGCAGCGCGATAGTCCTGCGGCTGGATGGTGCGTAGATGCGTGACCGGCTGGCGACCACCGCGCTCATCAGTGACTTCGAAATTGAATTCCAAAGCTTTGGAGCGCTCCCGCATGTGTTCGCTCAGCAGCGCGGCAAGCGTTGTACGGTCCATGCCATGCAGCCGAGCATGGTGTGACCACGACAACTGCACGTCTTGGCCGTGATCCTGCGTGCAGATCCGCAACAAGCCCAAGGCGGCCATGAAGCAGATTGGTGATGCCACGGGCAAGCCTGTGAGTTCAACCACGTCATCCATGCCGATCCCCTTCTTCCTCTTCCTTCGAAGCGCGTGCATCCGCTGCGCGCAACAAGCATTCGGCCCACGCCAAGCCCCAAGGGCCAAGACTGGTCACGCTGCGTGCCCAGACCGCCGGCCAATGGGCATCCAGACGGGCAAACTTGGCTCCCTTTGCCTGCGGGTCTTCGCACGGGTTGAGCCAAGGCCGCCCGTGGCCGTGATGGGTCGCCACCAAATAGCGCGTCAGTTCGTCGTCGATGACGCACAGGTCCAAGCTGGCAAATTCATGCCGAAAGCCGCGAGGCAGGCCCGACGCCGCCAGCGCTGCCAAGCGTTGATCGTTGCGTCGCATGCCTGACTTGGCCAAAAGCGGCCCGCGTGCTGCGGCCAAGGGGTGACCATGCAACAGGTTTTGCATGCGCGGCTCAGCCTTGCCGATGTCATGCACTTTGCCCGCCGCCTCGATGGTCTGGGCCAGCGGGTCGTTCCCCGCCAAGTGGGCTCCCCAGCGCCCGACATCGGCCAGATGCACATCCAACGCCACGACACAGCCGGTTTCCACGGTGTCTTGGCCTTCATGGGCTCCGCGACCTGAAACCACCACCCCGGCAGGATGCGGTTCGATCTGCATCTCGTGCATGCATTCGATCAACGGATGACCACTGGCTCTCAGGGCGTCAAGCAGATCCTCTCGGGCCGCTTCGATGGTGTCTTCAAGGTCCTCTTCAGCGTTGGTCGCCTGCGCTTCTTGCCATTGCATCAAGGCTTGCACCTTGGTGCGCAGCGTCTCGGTGGCTGCGCCAAAGCTGTCCCAATGGCCTTCGGCCAGACGCAACACCACCCGTTGCATGGTGGCTCCGGCACGGTGTCGTTCGGCTTGGCAGATATCTGCCAGATCGCGCACCGCTGTGCTCACGTGGGGTGCCCATCCCCACGTATCGCAGCCGCCATAACGGGTGGGCAAAACGATGGTGTCACCGGGCTTCAAGGCTTGGGCTGGGATCACGTGGCAGTCATCGATCCCCCGCCATAAGAGCACGGGCCGGTCGGGCTCTGGGCCGAGGGCGCTGATGTCGTCGGTGTCTGAGCCGGCGTCATGCCACCCGTCGCCGGGGCGGCCGCGCGTCAACCAACGGCGGACAGCGGTGGCTGGCATGGCCAAACCTTCGCGCAGCATGGGTGGGAGCAACGACAAAGCACGCGGCCATGCGTCCGTGTCTGCTTCGCTCAAGTCATCTCGCCACACCATCAGCACATCTGGTGCTCGAGTTTGGACACCATGCAACCAAGCACTGATATCCAGCGTGGGTGCGCAAACGCCGGTTTGGGCCAGCAGGCGCACATGGGTTGGTAGCAAGGATGGTGCGAAAGGCGCGGGCTCCAAGGGTGCCGGATGTGCGCTGAGCAAGGCTTCTAAAGCCTCAATCCCAAAATCGACCGTACCCATGTCGGCGTTGGCCTGCAACCACGCCCAAGTACGGGCAAGGGCAGGGCCGTACACCGGATCGTCTTTGTCTTCCTTGAGTGCGCGATGCAGGATCACCGCCTCGGCATGCCCACGCAGACCCAAACGATCCAATCGGCCAAAGCGTTGCCGCAGGGCTGACAGCGGTGCCGATTCGCTCACCAGCGCATCAAAGTCAAAATCAGCGCCCACTTCGACCGTTTGCGTGGCAACCACCACATAAGGCGCAGAGCTGGTTTCGCGCGTGCGTTCGGTGCTGACCAAGGGCACTACGTGGGTCAGTTCTTCATCACGTTCAACCGCTCTGACTCGTCCGGTGATCAACGTGCAAGCCAATCCTTGCGCACGTAGGCGTTCAAAGCAGCGTCGGGCCGTGGCGACCCGATTGACAACCACAAGCACACGACGGTGCTCGGGATGCGCCAAAAGTCGCTGGGTTTGTTCGCTCGCCAATCGAATCAGCTCGTCTTCGGTGGTGCCGCCTTCCATCAAGATGGCTCGCTTGCTGGTTCGCAGACGTTGTGCCACTCCTTCGGTGGCAAGATCGGCAGCTTCGAGTCCAATCACTTGGCCAGCCCAGCCGGGGGGTGGCGTGGCCGACATGGGCACCACGCTGATTCCGGCACCCTGCTCTTGCAAGGTCTGGAGGGTTTGCAAAAAGGCTGTGGACAGATGCGCTTCATCGACCACCACCAAGGTGTCATGCCCGAAAAAACCAGCATGCATTGACCACCGTTTGGGACTCACCCCGTAGCCCCGAAAAAGCAGTCGCGAGCCTATTTGATCCACTGTGCTCAGCACAACCGTCAAACGCTCGGGGTACAGCACCCAATCGTCATCCCCAAACACCCCGCCGCGTAGGCGCACCACCTGCATATCACCGACTCGTTCGGAGAGCGCCTGTAGTTCTGGATCGGTGGAGGCGAGCAACTTGGCTTTGATGCGTTCAGCCCGTTGGTGTACGGCATCGACCACGATGCGTCGATCCACCACAAAAACAATGCGCCTCCACCCGCCTGAGGCCGCAGCCCAGATAGCGGCATCCACCATGGCCGATTTGCCCATGCCGGTTGGGACCGTGACGGCCATCGGGGTGCGCTGCACCAAGTGGTTGGCGGCCCTGACTTGCCATGGAAAGGGGGCGTAGCCATGCAGCCGCTGAAAATATGGCTTGAAACACAGCGTGTTCATGTTCTGAACTCCTTCGGGGTCGGCCGGAACAGCCCGATGCCGAAGTTTTTCCATCGACCGGCGATGACCGGCCCCTCCACCAGATCGGCAAACACCACCCGCACATGAAATCGCGGTATGCGTGTCGGAACGGCCAAAGCATCTGGCGCACCATCGAAATCACTGCTGGAAGACACCTGCACGCTGACTGGCTCAGGCAGGCCTGCGAGCCGAAGGGATTCGGTCACCGCTGCGACAAGGTGGGCTGGTTCATGCCGTTTTGGGGGGCGATCCAGCAACACCGGTGTGACCGTGGACCAGTGCGTGGACGGACCGAGCCATGTGTTGCTGCGCAAAACGGTGGGCGTTTCAGGCCCATCCACGCTGGCCATCACCCGAGCGATCTGGGCATCCGGTAAGACCACCCGTTCTAGTCGGGCCAAGCCCGCTAAGGCTAAAGCCTGATCGCGCGGCGACATCGACTTTGGCAGACCGACCCCCAAGCCCCTGATCTTGCCGCGTGCAAAGGGGTGGCCGACGTCAGCAAGTGGTAGCCACGCGAGGTGGGCCACGGTGCCGTCATGACCATGCACCGCCGCTGGGGCGTCATCGCCCAAGAGGGACATCACGGCTCGACGCACAGCGCGTGCCAAGGTGTGCGCTGTGTCTGCGCCCCAAGCGGCATCCAGCAGGCGCAAACCGATCCAAGTGTGCGTGGACGGTATCACCTGGCGCTCGGCCTGAACGGGGGCGTAGGCCATCAGCACTTCATGCAAAGGTTGGGGCCTTCGAACGGTGCCCGCGCCTTCAGTGGCCAGTCGGTCAAGTTCAGCCAACCGACCTTGCCGAGTGATCCGCAAATACTGCGTGCCACGCACATCATTCGGGACCCAATGGAACACGGGCGTGCCCTCAGGGCGGATGAACCGGGCCGTGGCCATCGAATGCGAGGTTCCCACATGGGTAATGCGGGAGGCGATGCCATCCAAAACGGCCAACGACGCGTCGTCCATGTCGAGCGCCCAAGTCAGCGTGACTTCTGGATCACCGAGCAAGAACGCTGTTGGAAATTGGCGGACTTGGCGATTGGGGTGCAAGACCCCGCGTGTCCGGCCTTTTTTGTCGTTGAAGACGACGCGATTTTTCTCATCATTGACCGGCACAAAGACATCCGCTCCTAGGCTGACGTCGGCGTCTGGAAAGGTCAGTGCGGGTGGGTCAGCCGCTTCCAATTGCTCCAACAAACGGCGCTCGCTGGCGGTGGGTGTGCGCGTTCCATGGGCATAGGCTGCGGCCACCAAGGCCGAGAAAACACGTGATGGGTGAGGTGGCCACTCGGGCTGCCGAGGGTCGGACATGCTGGCCGCGCAGTAGCGGCCGCTGGGAAAGCGTAACTGGAGCTGGAGCATGGCCAGCCTCACGCTTCTTGCTCTGAATCCCCTTTCGAGGCCGCTTCACGGCTACGCCGGACCAGATCAATCAGCCGATCATCGGCGGTCAAACGCAACACGCTATCGCGGAAAGCCAGTCCAAACTGCGTGGCATGTTCGCGGGCTTGTGTCAGGAGTTGTCGCGCTCCATCGGAGTCCAGTTGAACCGTTTCGGTGTCCGCCAACGTCCGTCCGAGCACTTCCAAGCGGCCAGCGTCGCGGGGAATCAATTCGCAGCGTGAGCGCAGCAAATATCCTGCTTCATTCTGTGCAATCAGCCCGTACAGACCCAAGGCCGCCAAGACGGCTCGGCCGGCTTGATCGCGTTCGGGGTTGATCTCACCGGAACCATCGGGGAAAGAAATTTGGCGTAACCCCGAGCACGACAAAACGCTCGATTGCATCGCTCCACTGATCACCGCCGCCCGTGGTGCGGCCGTGGATGGCACGCTACCAAAACCAAACTCGCTGGGTTTTTTGCCTTTATCTTTGGACTTGCCTGTCGGCGACTTGATTTCAAAGCGTCGCACGGGGTCATTCGTGCCAACCAGTTCCGCCACCATGCTGCGGATGTCCATCGGATCAAACTTGGTTGCAGAAATCGATGCTGGTTGGGCGTCTAATCCAACGATTTCTGAGGTCAATAGCCGTGGAATCTTGGCTGCCAAGGGGCCAGCGCCGCCATTGCTATCCCAAGCACCCAGCAACAGCGTGACGGGCGCATGGGTCAAAAGCGGTTCGGCGGAAGAAATCCGAGCCGACACAATTGCTCGCCCGATGCCCGTCTCGAAGAAGGGCTGATCACCCAGCAAAGCGGCCCGCATCACAGCGTCATAAACCCGGTGGGAAAGCTGCAACACCGAATAAATCGGTTCACCGCTGTCAGGCGGAAAAGCAATTTCAATGTCTGGGTAGGCGATCCGCTTGGCTCGGCTGGCTGCAAGGAGAGCCGATTCAATTCGGTTGGATTGGCTTTGAGGCGAGTCCAGCACCACGACTTGGCGGACTGCTCCGTCGATATAGGCTGAACGAAATGCGATGTATGGGGGGTCTCCGCGCTTGGCTGCGGCGTACGTCGGTGGACAAACCAGTCCATCACCACTCAGGGGTGCCAATTGAACGGCATACCGAATCACAGAACTTGTTTCGACACATTGCAACAGTTGTTCGAGACGCATGTTTCCTCCAAGCAGGTCGTGTAAAGCGAGCGCCATCGTAGGCGATGCTCGCAAGACTTTGACTTTGCTGTCGGAAAAATGTCAGGTCGGTCCTGACTTACCTGTTGGCCCTGAGCACCACACCACCGTTCGGGCTGAGCTTGTCGAAGCCCAGCTTGCTTGGCACACCGGCCCTTCGACAAGCTCAGGGCGAACGGGCAAAAGGGGAACGGGTGTGCTGCACGGCTCAAGCCCCTCGCCCACGTCTGTGGAAGAGGGGTTGGGGTGCGGGCGGTGAGCTTGGTCATGGGCCATCCACCCGGTTCCACCATAATTACGGGTTGACCCTCATGGTTTGGACCGATGGATGCTTCTTTGATTTCTGCGCCGCAAGGGCTTGTGGCGAGCGACTTGGTGGCGCGCAGTTTGCGTCATGTGTGGCATCCGTGTACCCAGATGAAGCGGGCGTCGGAGCACAGTCCGCCGTTGCCGATCGTGCGCGGCACGGGGCCGTGGTTGATGGATGCTGATGGGCGGCGCTACTTTGATGCCATCAGTTCGTGGTGGGTCAATCTGTTTGGGCACGCCGATGCGCGGCTGAATGCGGCGTTGAAGGATCAGCTCGATACGCTCTCGCACGTCATGTTGGCCGGGTGTACCCACGCGCCGGCGGTGGATCTGGCCGAGGCGTTGTCGAACCGCACCGGCGGGGTGTTGGGCCATGCTTTTTATGGCAGCGATGGGGCCTCAGCCATCGAGATCGCGCTCAAGATGAGTTTTCACGCTTGGCGCAATCTGGGGCAGGGCGCGCGGCGCGAGTTTGTGTGCTTGCGCCAGAGCTATCACGGCGAAACCTTGGGCGCGTTGGCGGTGACTGACGTGGCGATTTTTCGCGATGCTTATGACCCGTTGCTCATGCGCGCCCATCTGGTCGATAGCCCCGATGCGCGCCAGGTCGAGCCGGGCGAGCGCCCTGAGGACGTGGAAGCCCGGGCGCTGGCTGATCTGGAGCGCTTGCTGCAAGCACGCGGGCCGCACATTGCGGCCGTGATCATCGAGCCCTTGGTGCAGTGCGCCGCAGGCATGGCGATGCATGCGCCGAGCTATGTGCGCGGCGTGCGGGCGCTGTGCGATGCCTTTGGGGTGCATTTGATCGCCGATGAAATCGCGGTGGGTTGTGGGCGCAGCGGCACCTTTTTTGCCTGCGAGCAAGCGGGCATCTGGCCGGATTTCATCACCTTGTCCAAGGGCATCACCGGCGGCTATTTGCCGTTGTCGGTGGTGCTGACGCGCGATGCTGTGTACCAAGCGTTTTGGGACGACAGCATGGCGCGGGGGTTTTTGCATTCGCATTCCTACACCGGCAACCCGCTGGCGTGCCGGGCCGCGACCACCGTGCTGCAACGCTTTGCCGACGACGATGTGCTGGCGCGCAACGCGCTGCTCAGCCAAGGGGTGATGCCCACGTGGTCGGCGGCTTTGGCCGGGGACGAGCGCGTGACGGCTTTGCGTCAGCGCGGCATGATCTGGGCCTTTGATGTCAGCCCTGAGCGCGCCGGGGTGGATTTTTCGGAGCGGTTCCACCAAGCGGGTCGCCGCCATGAACTGATGATCCGGCCCATCGGTCGCACGGTGTACGTCATGCCGCCGTATCTGCAAGCGGCTGAGGTCTACGTTGATCTGGCCGAGCGCGTGCTGGCGACCCTTGACGAGGTGGTGCCGCGATGAGTGTCTTGAGGGGTGGCTTGCTCGGCACGCTGGCCGAGCAGCTCCAAGCCCGGCGCGATCAGCATGCCTACCGCAGCCTGCGCGTGGCCGAGAGCCCGTGCGGGCCGCATCAGCGCTTGCGCGCCGAGAACGGCTTGGTGGTTGAACGTTTGGCTTTTTGCAGCAACGACTATCTGGGCTTGGCCCATCACCCGGCGCTCATCGACGCTTTGGCTGAAGGGGCTCGGCGCTTTGGCGCGGGCAGCGGGGCGTCGCACCTGATCAACGGTCACAGCCGCGCCCATGCGGATCTGGAGGATCAGTTGGCGCAGCTGATGTCGCCGTGGGTGCCCGAGGCGCGCGCGCTGTTTTTCTGCACCGGCTACATGGCCAACTTGGCGCTGCTGACGGGCCTGGCCAGCGCCGGGGATCGCAGCACGACGCTGTTTTGCGAAAAGCTCAATCACGCTTCGCTGATCGACGGGGCCAAGCTTTCGGGCGCGCAGGTGCAGCGTTATCCGCACGCTGACACGGCGCGGCTGGGTGCTTTGCTGGCGCAGAGCACGGCGGGGTTGAAGATCATCGTCACCGACGCCGTGTTCAGCATGGACGGCTGCCTAGCGCCCTTGGCTGAACTGCTGGCGCTGGCCGAGACGCACGACGCTTGGCTGGTGGTGGACGACGCCCACGGCTTTGGCGTGCTCGGCCCCCAAGGTCAGGGCAGTCTGGCTGAGTTGGGTTTGCGCAGCGAGCGGCTGATCTACATGGGCACCTTGGGCAAGGCGGCTGGTGTCGGCGGCGCGTTTGTGGCTGCGCATCCGCTGTTGATCGAATGGCTCATCAACAGCGCTCGGCCCTACATCTACACCACCGCTGCGCCGCCAGCGGTGGCCTTTGCGCTTCAAACCAGCCTGGATCTGATCACTGGGCCCGAAGGGGACGCCCGCCGCACGGCGTTGCGCGCGCGCATCACGCAGCTGCGCAGCCACTTGCCGGCAGCCGTGGCGGGCCGGGGTTGGCGGCTGCTGGATTCCCCAACCGCGATTCAACCCTTGGTGGTGGGCGACAACGCCACCGCGCTGGCCCTGACGGCGGCTTTGGAGGCTCACGGCCTGTGGGTGCCGGCGATTCGGCCACCCACCGTGCCGGTGGGGGCGGCGCGGTTGCGCATCGCCCTGAGCGCCGCGCACACCGAAGCGGATGTGGCGCACTTGGTGCAAGTGCTGCATGCCCTGCATGTCTTGACGGGGGGCGCTCCATGAGCCGTCCTATAAGCCGTCCCATAAACCCCACCTTGCGCGGCTGTTTTGTCGCGGGCACCGACACCGACGTGGGCAAAACCTGCATCAGCGCCGCCTTGTTGCATCTGCTGGGCCGCCAAGGCTGGCGCTGCGCTGGACTCAAGCCCGTGTCCGCTGGACAAGACGAGCGTGATGGCGCGTGGAGCAACGAGGATGTGCGCCTGTTGCAGGCCGCCTCCACCATGCCCTTGTCGAGCGACCAAGTCGGGCCGGTGCAGTTTCGCCAACCCTGCGCGCCGCACATCGCTGCCGCCTTGTCCGGCCAAAACATCGCGCCGCATATCGGCCTCACGGCCGCTCAAGCCTTGATGGACGCTGGGGCCGAGGTTTTGGTGGTCGAAGGGGTGGGCGGTTTTGCCGTGCCTTTGGCGGCTGACTTGTCTTGGGGCATGGACGATCTGGCCGCTGAATTGGCTCTGCCGGTCATCTTGGTGGTGGGCCTGCGTCTGGGCTGCTTGAACCACGCGCTGCTCACCGCGCAAGCGGTTGCCGCCCGTGGTTTGAAGCTGGTGGGCTGGGTAGCCAACACGGTCGATCCCGCCATGCCGCATCGCCAAAGCAACATCGAAGCCCTCAAAGTGGGCTTGCAAAGGCGTTATGGCAGCGTTTTTTTGGGAGAGGTGCCGCGTTTGACCGAGGTCACCCCCGTGACGGTGGCGGCTTGTTTGGATGGCGTTGCGCTGCGCCAAGCGTTGGATTTTGAAAAGGTAAGGCCATGACGACGAGCAGTCCCTTGAGCAGTTCCAACACACCCTTGGTTTGGAGCGAGGACTACTTTGGTGGGGCCTGGCTGGTGCGGGGTTTTGACGATGTGGAGCAGGGCTTGCGCGATACGCGCCTGTCGGCACGGCGCACCGGCGGCTGGCTGCACAAGAACCAACCCGAGGCGACCGAGCCCGCTGAGACGACCCAAGCGACCATCAGGCCCTTCCAAGGCATGTTGGCGCGGGCGCTGCTGTTTGTGGACGCGCCCGATCATGGGCGCTTGCGCGGCGTGATGATGGGCGCTTTCCAGCCCCATGCCTTGCAGGCGCTGGGTGAGCGTTTGCGCGCGCAGGTGCGCCGCTTGCTGGACGACATCGATCCGACCGAGCCGTTTGACTTCATCCAGCGCATTGCCCAGCCCGTGCCGGCCCAAGTGGTCTCACAGATGCTCGGGCTGGACTACACCCAAGCCGAAGCGGCTTTGCGGTCCGCGACCGATCTGGCCGCGTTCATCGAACACCCTGATCCTTCGCCCGAGATGATTCAGCGGGCGCAGCGCTCGGCGCTTGCCATGGCGGGGCTTTGGCGGCGCTGGCTCGATGGGGACGGGGATGGCGACAGGGATGGGGCCCCCAAAGTGATCGATCCGAACGCGCCCGACGCTTTGCTGAGCCGCTTGCTGGCGGCCCACCGCGCAGGCCGGATCGAGAGCCGCGAAGAATTGTTGGCGCAGTGCGTGACGCTGCTGTTTGCCGGCCACGAAACCACGCGCCACCTGCTCGGGCTGGCGCTGGATGCGCTGCTGGCTGATCCGGTGCTGCGCGCTGAAGCGCAGCGCGATTCCGCCACGATGCGGCGTGCGGTGCGCGAGGTGTTGCGCCACAGCAGCCCGGTCAAGTACACCGCTCGGCGCGTGGGCGTGCCCTTCACGTGGCACGGCCACGCGCTGCGGCGCGGCGAGCTGGTTTTGTTGATGGTGGCGCAGGCCAATCGGGATGCCACGCATTTTCGTGAACCCGATCAGCTCGACTTACGCCGCGATGAGGGCATGCATCTTGCCTTCGGTGTTGGGCCGCACGTGTGCATCGGTGCGGCTTTGACACAACTCGAAGCCGAGATCGTCCTGACCGAGGTCTTGACCCGTTGGCCGAATCTGCACCGCGTGGCGGGGGCTGTTCGGATCGAGAGCGGGCTGTATCAGGGCTGGCGGTCGTTGCCGGTGTCAGCTGCCTGATGCTTGGCTGCCGGTGTTCCCGGCATGGGTGGCAGGGCGGACATCCACCATGAAAGCCAGATCTGGTTGGCTTCGGTCAACTCAGTGAGTAAGCGTTGCTGGTGCTGCATCAAGGCCACCATGTCCCAAGGCGCAGCGCCTAGGGGGGTGTCTTCGTTGTCCAGCGTCAACGGCCAAGGGGTCCACCACGGGTTCATGTTCGTCTCCTTGATGACAGGTCACACGGTTCGGAGGGATTAGGTCCGTGCGCATCATCGCCGAGCTTGCCGCTGCCCGCTAAACTTTTTCAAAGCCCCTTCATACCGACACAGGTGACAATCACATCATGAGAATCTTGCTTGCTGAAGACGATCCCCTCTTGGGCGATGGCCTGCGTGCTGGTTTGCGCGCCCAGGGTTTCTTGGTGGACTGGGTGCGCGACGGTGTGGCCGCTGAGCATGAGCTGCTGGGCAACTCCTATGCGGCTGTGGTGCTGGACCTCGGTTTGCCGCGCATGGACGGCATGTCGGTGTTGGAAACCATCCGCGCCCGAGGGGTGGTGGCCCCGGTCTTGGTCTTGACGGCGCGTGACGATGTGCGCGATCGCGTCGGGGCCTTGGACTTGGGCGCCGACGACTACGTCGTCAAACCTGTGGATCTGCACGAACTGGCTGCGCGGCTACGCGCCTTGATCCGGCGCTCCAACGGTCAAACCCAAGATCGCTTGCATTGCAATGGCGTCGATTTGCATCTGGCCTCGCGGGAGGTGTGGGTCGATAACGAATCGGTCAAGCTTTCAACGCGTGAATTCAATTTGTTGCACGCCCTGATGCTGCGTCCCGGTCGGGTGCTGACTCGCGAGCAGCTAGAGAATCATCTCTACAGCTGGGGTGAAGAAGTCGGCAGCAACACGATTGAAGTGCATGTGCATCATCTGCGGCGCAAATTGGGTTCGCAGCGGATTCGCACGGTGCGCGGTGTGGGTTACGCGATCACGGTCGGGCCCGTGGTCGGGTCAGAAGACGAGGGTCAGCCGGGCTCGGATCGAGCTGCCAACCCTGATGCATCCTTATGAAATGGAGCCGGCGCGGCTTGCGCGCTGAGTCCTTGCAAGGGCAGTTGTTGGTTTGGGTGCTGACAGCGGTGACGCTGCTCTGGGCCACGGCCACTTTTTTTGCGTGGCGTGACGCCCGCTACCAAACCGACGAGCTGCTTGACGGCCACCTTGCCCAAGCGGCGGCGATGTGGGTGGTGCACTTCGGTGATGACGATGAGGTGCATCTGCACGGTGAGTTGCGGGTTGCACCCACCTTGCATCGCTTTGCACCGCGCATGGCTTTTCAGCTCTGGCACGACGGCTTATTGGTGTTGCGCTCAGCCAATGCACCCACTTCGCCTTTGGGTCCGTTGACCCAAGAGGGCTTTGCCGATACCCAGATTGAGACGCAGCACTGGCGGGTTTTTGTGGCGCACTCCAAAGGCCACGAGACCGTGATCATGGTTGGAGAACTGCGCGATGCTCGTCAGGAGATCGTGGAAACCATGCTCAAGGGCACCTTGGTTCCTTTGACGGTGGTGTTGCCTTTGTTGGCCTTGGTGATTTGGTTGGCCGTCCGACGGGCCTTGTTGCCCCTGCGTCGTTTGGGTTTGGTGGTGGCCGGGCGACGGGCAGACCATTTTGAGCCGGTTGAACTCAAAGATGCCCCGATCGAAATCCGTCCCTTGGTTGTGGCCTTGAATGGCTTGTTTGAGCGCATTGAGGCCCTGCTCGAATCGGAACGCCGGTTCACAGCGGATGCCGCGCATGAACTGCGCACCCCAATCGCGGCGATTCGCGCTCAAGCCCAAGCTGCATTGACGGTCCAAGACCATGCTTTACGTCGGCACGCTTTGCAGTCCACCTTGGCCGGATGTGACCGTGCGACACGGGTGATTCAGCAACTTTTGACCTTGGCTCGCTTGGAAGCGACGGTCGGACTTGAGGGCAAGCGCTGCGATTTGACCGCGTTGGTGCGTGAAGAGATGGCCGAGTTGGCTGGACTTGAACAAGCTGACGAGCATGACTTGCAACTGGATGCACCTGACCAAGTTTGGGTCATGACTCAGCCGGGATTGATGTCGATTTTGGTGCGCAATCTGACCGATAACGCTTTGCGTTACAGCCCGATGGGCTCGGTGGTGCGGGTGCTGATTGAACCGATAGAGCCCGGATTCATCCAACTGGTGGTGGAAGACAGCGGTCCGGGCATGACCCCGGAGCAACGACAACGTTTGGGGGAGCGGTTTTTCCGGGTCACCGGCAACCAAGCCAGCGGAAGTGGGCTGGGTTGGTCGATCGTGCGGCGCATCAGCGCAGCCTTGGCCGCCCCGGTCAGTGTCGAAGCTTCTGCTGATCTGGGGGGGCTGCGGGTTTGCGTCCGGCTGCTTGCTGCGGATCAGCGAATTTCCAGTTGACGGACCTCTGCCTGCTTGTTCACGTATTGCATGACACAGGTGTAGAACAGTCGGGTTCGAGCTGCGCCGGGGTTGATCCGGGTGATTTCGCCATCGACCAGCCATTGGGCCTCTGTGCTGCTGACGTGCAAATCATGGTCTGAGTCAAAGGTTGCTCCTGGTGGGAACTGCTCTGATTGACGCACGAAGGTTTGACAGTCGGTCACCGCTTGTTGGCGGGTGATGACGGTGGTGTCGTCCCCGCCATTGAGCCACATTGAAAGCTTGGGAAAGACCACCGTCCATGTCACTACACCCATGACACCAAACAACGTGCTGATTCCGAGCACCCAGCCCAACATGCGGCGGCGGCGGCCAAGGCTGCCAATCACTTGCGCATCGGGGTGGTGGCGTTGCAGCGTTTGTTGGCCCTCTTCTGAACCGGCCGGAACCAAGTCAAGTTGGTGACAGACTTTGCACAACTTGCCGTTGCCACCAGCGATGCCCAGCACCCGGACCACCCAGTGCGGTAAGAGATGCCGAAGACTCGACACGTAGTTCCGATGGATGGTTTGAGCATCGATGGTGCCGCAGTTCTTGCAAACCAGCGAAGAGGCATCTAGGCGCAGAAAGTGTCTGCGTACTCGGCGTGATCGCGGCGCTGTTTCCGCGGGTTCACCCAAAGACGCGCCACATTCAGGGCAAGTCTCTGGAAGGAACCCCTGTAGCGAGCTCAAATCATGATGGCAGTGGGGGCAGACGGTAGGGCTCATCGGCGGATAGGCGGTAGGCCGGCAAAGCGTTCAGGTTAGTTCGGCGAAGGCGGCTCAGTGACTAAGCCGCCAAGGTTGATGTTTAGGGCCAGAGTAGACCGAACGCAGTGCCAAAACGTGTGGCACATAACGTTGTGTTTCATCGATGTCGGGCACTTTGCCTGCACGAATGACCCGGTTCTCACCCGCGTTATACGCTGCCAGCGCCAAGCTGAGGTCCCCAGAGAAGCGATTGAGGAGCCAACGCAGGTAAGCCGCACCACCGCGCAGATTCTCTTCACTTGCGTGGATGTTGCGGACGCCGAAGCGTTTGGCTGTTTCTGGCATCAGTTGCATCAAACCCACCGCACCCCGAGGAGATATGGCGCTGGGGTTGAAACCTGATTCCGTCGCAGCCACGGCGGCGATAAGGTGCATGTCAAGGGCAAACTCGTGCGCCACACGCTGGATGATGGGGCGCAGCTTGTCAGGAATGGGTTTGGCATCGATGGCCGCGACGGCAGAGACGGTAGAGACGGACGAAGAAGGCGAGGCCTTGTTGGTTGTGATCCACGTCAGGGAGGTTTTCGTCGGCTGAGTGGTTTTTTCTGGGGCAGTCGGGTCCGAGATCAGAGTCTGTGGTGTGGCTTCCGAATGAAAATCGGACAAGATGACCGTGCTCTGGTGAGCGGTTGGGGTATGGTTGGTGAAGATTTCTGCTTGAGCGGTCAACGGTGGCGCCAAGCTGGCACAGAGGGCTGCCCCTGCGAGGACTCGGGCAGCAGGTCGATGGGACCAGCGTCGGTATCGTCGGGTATCGCGAAGGGGCAGTGTGTGGATGGACATGTTGAATGGGGGTCGTTATGAGGGGACGGATTCGGGTTGCGCCATCACTTCTGGCGCGAATTGGCGCAAGGATGTGCGCAAACAGCGCTGCTGTCGTCCAAAAACTACCGCTTGCTCATGATCCAATCGCACACAAATGCGAAGAGTGTTGAATGTGCAACACATGGGCAAGCCCATAGGTGAGATGCATTCGGGTTCCATAGGAAGACAAAAGGGTAAAGAAGATGCGCGTCTTGCTGGCTGAGGACGATTCGATGTTGGGCCGAGCCATGTGCTTGGGATTGATGCAAAACGGTTATGCCGTCGATTGGGTGACGGATGGTGAGGCTGGTTTAGCGGCCCTCAAATCACATCGGTATGACTGTGTGTTGTTGGATTTGGGGTTGCCCAAGCTCAGTGGAGAGGAGTTCCTGCGCTTGGTGCGATCGTCGGGTGATAGCTATCAGCCGATCATCGTGATCACTGCGCGCGGTCAGGTCGAAGATCGCATCCTGATGCTGGATCAAGGGGCTGACGACTACTTGGTCAAGCCGTTTGATTTGGAAGAAATGAGTGCTCGCATGCGTGCTGTTGTGCGCCGCAGCCAAGGCATTGAGCAAGAAACCGGTCAACTGGTGCATGGGCCCTTGATGATGTCGCCGTCCAGTCGTACGGTGACGTGGCAAGGCCAACCTGTGGCGTTGACCACCAAGGAGTTCTGGATTCTTGAACTCTTGATGCGTCGGCGCAACCGTGCCGTGTCGCGCCAACAGATCGAAGATGCCCTTTATGGTTGGGGTGAAGAGGTGGAGAGCAACGCGGTGCAAGTGCATGTGCACCATCTACGCCGCAAGCTTGATTCAAGGGTCATCCTGACGGTGCGGGGTGTGGGCTATCAGCTGTGTCCCGAAAGCGACATCCGTGCGCCGGAAATGAGCTAAGCATGAAACACGCTTGGCTGCCGCGTCGGTTTGCCCATCGTTGGTCGATGCGCAGTCGCTTGCTATCGATCGTGTTGAGTTCCACCGTGGTGGCCGGTCTCGTGGGCGTGATGGCGATGTACTGGGCCGCCACCGTTGAGAATGAGCGTATGCATGACGAGCATCTGGCCGAGTTGGCTCAGACAGTCATGCGTTTTGCTGAGCACGAACTCCTCGAAAGCATGCCCGCTAGTGGCCCGCCTGCTGGCGGTGTGGTGGATGATGAAACCACCACCACCCTTGGAACACGCTTCATGTATCAGATCTGGTCACAGGATGGCCGTCTGATGTTGCGCAGTCACAACGCCCCGCCGACACCCCTCGCGGCCTTGGGGCGCATGGGCTACGGCACGCAAGAGTTCATCGGTGGTGCCGCTGTCACTTTCGTCGCTCGGGGGGCCTCCCATGCCCTTGAAGTCCATGTGGCGGATCTGGTTGAACAGCGTAACGACGTGGTCTTGGGCAGCTTGGCGGCACCCATGGGTGGGTTTGCGCTGGCGGTCTTGATCGTGTTGGTGCTGGCATGGCGTGCCATGTCCCAAGCGGTGGGACCCATGACGGAAACGGCGGCACAACTGGTGAGTCGCAGTCCCACCGACCTCACGCCGCTCGAAGTGGCTAACATGCCCATTGAATTGCAGCCCATCGTGGATGCGATCAATGCCCTTTTCACCCGCATCATGGGGGCGTTGATCCACGAGCGTGATTTCAGTGCCATGGCCGCCCATGAACTGCGTACGCCATTGGCGGCTTTGCGGCTTTACGCGCAGGTGGCCCAATCCGCATCAAGGGGTATTGATGATGCGATCCTCAAAGAATCTTTGGGCAACTTGTTGGTCAATGTGGATCGCTGCTCGCACTTTGTGGACCAGCTTTTGGCCTTGGCCCGTGCTGAAGGGGCCCCGGAGTTGGCTTTGACGGGTCCGATGGATCTGGAGCGGGTGGTGGCTGATGTGTTTGACGATATGGCGTTTGAAGCCGATCGGCGCAACATCGGACTCCGTTCACATCTGGGTGTTTTAGCCATGCATGGTCGCAGGGCTGGCGTGCAGACCTTGCTGCGTAACTTGGTGTCCAACGCCATCCGATACAGCCCTGAAGGCGGCGAGGTCGAGGTCCGTGCTTTCGAGGCCGAAGATGCGGTTGTGCTGGTGGTGGATGACAACGGCCCCGGTATTCCGGTGGCTGACCGCGATAAGGTGTTTGACCGCTTCCGCCGTCTCAGTGATGACGGACGCGGTTTCGGTTTGGGCTTGGCGATTGTGCGGGCTGTGGCCGACACCCATCGAGCCACCATCGAGCTGTCGCAAGCCCCCCTTGGCGGCCTGCGGGTTCAGGTGCGTTTTCCGCGCCCTGAGCCGGTCATGCCCAACACCACGCTGACGGCCGCCACACCCAACGAGACGTAAAGAGCCAAGCTCCAGAGCTCAAAAGGTACGCCGAGCAACCGCACGGCGGCTTCGGCGCAAGAGGCCCGTACTTCGAACACGTCGGGCAGCAGCGCATCGACACCCAAGCCTGAAATGATTCGATCCGCCAGGGTCATATCGCAAGAGGCTAGGTTGACGGCCACGCGGTTTTGGTAGAGCGCAGCACACGCTCCGGCGGCTGAAAACAGGCTGATCAGCATCAACACCACGCGCCGTCCCGCTCCTTTGCTTGGCAAGGTGATGCCGATGACGGCGACGATGGCGATCACGACATAAATCAGGCGTTGCAGGATGCACCAAGGGCAGGGCTGCATGTCGAAGCGGTGCTGGCCCACCAAGGCGGCGGCGACCACTGCGGCACTGGTCATCGCCATCACCCCCAAAATAAGGCGTTCCCTTTTGACGCCCCGAGCTTTGCGTTGATCGCCCCAAGCCATCACACCCCCTCGGCGATCAGTTCGATCTCAACACAAGCGCCCAACGGAATCTGTGCCACGCCAAAGGCGCTGCGGGCATGGGCGCCACGCTCCGATCCGAGCACGTCAACCAGCAGGTTCGAGGCGCCATTGGTCACCAAGTGCTGTTCGGTGAAGCTGGATGTGCTGTTGACCAAGCTCATCACCTTGACGATGCGCTTGACGTTTTCCAAGTCACCCACCGCCGCTTGCAAGGTGCCCAGCAGATCAATGGCCACCAAGCGGGCCGCTGCTTGGCCGTCAGCGGTGCTGAGGTCTTTGCCCAGCTGACCGGCCCAAACTTGGCCGTCGCGCTTGGCGATGTGGCCGGAGAGGAACACCAGCGAGCCGCTGCGCACAAAAGGCACATAGGCGGCGGCGGGGGTGGCCACGGCGGGCAGGGTGATGCCGAGGGCTTGCAGGCGTTGGGCGATGGTGCTGGTGGAGGACGTGCTCATGGGTCAATACGGGGTGAAAGTCACAAAAGATCGTCAGATCCTACACTGCACCGACAAGGTGGGAGGCGAGCATGCATGCTTGGATCTTGGGTGCGGCCCTGGTGGCGGGGACGGCGCTGCAACTCCAACAAGCCACGTTGTGGGCGCTGCATTGGGCGCAGGGTGCCGTGGTTTTGGGGGGCATCAGTCTGATGGTGGCTTGGTGGCTTCGAGCTTCGCGATGGCGCTTCATGGCGGTTTTGGTCGCCGGTGTTTTGCTGGGATGGGGGCAAACCGCGTGGCGCGCCGATGAACGTCTGGCCCAAGGGGCGCTGGCCCCAGCGTGGATTGGGCGCGACATCGAGATCACCGGGGTGGTGGCTTCCTTGCCGGTGTGGCGCTCGGATGGGGTGCGTTTTGTCTTTGAGGTGGAGTCCGCCAATGTGCCCACCCAAGACATCCCCAAAATGCTTTCGCTGGGCTGGTGGCGTGGTTGGCACGAGGGCGATTTGAACGCCCTGCATGCGTCTGGTGTGCGCGTGGGTGAGCGCTGGCAGTTGCAAGTGCGGCTCAAGCCCTTGCGCGGGGCCTTCAATCCGCACGGTTTTGACGTCGAACTGTGGGGCTTTGAGCAGGGTCTGCGTGTGCAGGGCAGTGTGCGCGCCTCGGGTTCAGCCAAGGCGCCGATCAAGCTGGCCGAAGGCGTGGGTTATCCGGTCGAGCGCTTGCGGCAACACGTGCGTGATCGCATCGAAGCCACCCTCGGGCCGGAGCGTGACGCCACTGCTGGTGTGATTTCCGCCTTGGTGGTCGGTGATCAGGCCGCCATTGAGCGTGAAGACTGGCGCATTTTTCGGCTCACCGGCGTGGCCCATCTGATGTCGATCAGCGGCTTGCACATCACGATGTTGGCTGGGTTGGGTGGGGTGCTGATTCGCTGGTTTTGGTGCCGTAGCGAGCGCTTGGTGCTGCTTTGGCCGGCCGCCAAAGCGATGGCGCTGGGCGGTGTGCTGGTGGCTGTGGCGTATGCGATGTTGGCCGGTTGGGGCGTGCCGGCGCAGCGGACGGTCGGGATGCTGACCGTGGCGGCGGTGCTGCGTCTGAGGGGGTTGATTTGGCCGATGCCTGCGGTGCTGGCGCTGGCGTTTGTGAGCATCGTGGTGTTGGACCCATGGGCGTTGTTGCAGGCCGGGTTTTGGTTGTCGTTCATGGCGGTGGCGATTTTGTGGAGCTCGTCTGCGGATGCAACGGACAGCGCTTCGGCCGGAATCATGGGTTGGCGCAGTTTCCTCCGCACCCAGGCGGTCGCCACGGTGGGTTTGGCGCCCCTGAGTTTGCTGTTCTTTCAGCAAGTGTCGCTGCTGGGTTTGGCCGCCAATGGGGTCGCGATTCCTTGGGTGACGCTGCTGGTGACCCCGGTGGCTTTGCTCGGCATGCTGGGGTCCGAGCTTTGGTGGCTGGCCGCTTGGGCGATCGACGCCTTGATGGCCTTGCTGCGGCCGATGGCGAGCTGGGCCTGGGCGAGTCCGAGCGTGGCCGTGGCGCCGGTGTGGGCTCAAGGCTTGGGGCTGCTTGGGGGCTGGTTGCTGATCGCACCTTTACCGTGGCGGGTGCGCTGCATGGGGTTAGCGCTCTTGGTGCCGCTGTTCAATCCGCCCATCGAGCGCACCGATGAGGGCGAAGTGCTGCTGCTGGCCGCTGACATCGGCCAAGGCAACGCGGTGCTGGTGCAGACCGCCAAGCACACCTTGCTGTACGACACCGGCCCCATGATCGGCCGCGACAGTGACGCCGGCGAGCGCGTGCTGTTGCCCCTGTTGCAGGCTTTGGGGCAGACCGAACTGGACGTCTTGATGCTTTCGCACCGCGACAGCGATCACGTGGGCGGTGCCGCCACCTTGAGTCGCGCTCTGCGCATCGATCAGGTGATGTCCTCGCTGGAAGCCGAGCATCCGCTGCATGCTCTGTGGACGGAGAAACAGATCGTCCATACCGCTTGCGAAAAGGGCCAGCACTGGTCGTGGGATGGGGTGGATTTTCGGGTGTTGCACCCTCGGCCACAGGATTACGAACGCGCGCTGCAAGGCCGCTTGAAGCCCAACGGGCTGTCGTGTGTGCTGGAAATCCGGACCGCCAGCCAGCAACGCATCCTCTTGGTGGGGGACATCGAACGGGAGCAGGAACTGGCCTTGGTGGAAGCGGGCGTGTTAGCGCCCGGGACGGCGGTCCTTCTCGCACCGCATCACGGCAGCCGCACGTCTTCGACGCGTGCATTCCTTGAAGTGGTGCAGCCGCGCCTTGTTTTGGTGCAGGCGGGTTATCGTAATCGCTATGGACACCCGGCTAAAGATGTGCTTGAAAGGTATCAAACCGGCCATGCTCACGTCTTGCGCAGCGATCGTTGTGGTGCAATGCACTGGCACAGTGCACAAGCCGCGCTATCGGCCACACCGTGGTGCGAGCGTGAACGACGTCAACGCTACTGGCATGCAGTGATGGAGGGTGAACCCGAGTAAGGTGGCCCCGAACTTGCTAGCTAAAGCGTACGTTGAGGGTGTCCATTCAGATCGAAAACCATGAAACCGATGTTCGATGAAATGCATGCGGGCCCAGCGGCCGTCAGGGATCACTACCGCAGCTACGCCGAGTGGCTGGCGCAGCAGCCCCAAGAGGTGATGCGGGACCGTCGGGAGGAGGCGGAAATGATCTTCCGCCGGGTTGGCATCACCTTTGCGGTGTATGGCGACAAGGATTCGGGCGAAGGCACCGAACGCCTTATTCCTTTTGACCTTATTCCACGCGTCATTCCGGCGCATGAGTGGCGTGAGATGGAAAAAGGCTTGAGTCAGCGGGTCACGGCCTTGAACCGATTTATCCACGACGTGTATCACGGCCAAGAGATCATCAAGGCGGGGGTCGTGCCGGCCGAGCAAATCTTGAACAACGCCCAGTTCCGACCCGAAATGGTCGGTGTCGATGTGCCAGGTGGGGTGTATTCGCACATCTCCGGCATCGACATCGTGCGGGCGGCGAATGCGGATGGCTCGGGCAGCTATTACGTCTTGGAAGACAACTTGCGGGTGCCTTCGGGCGTGAGCTACATGCTCGAAAACCGCAAGATGATGATGCGGCTCTTCCCCGACCTGTTCGCCGAAAACCGCATCGCTCCGGTGGCGCATTACCCCGATTTGCTGCTGGAGACGCTGCGCTCCGTCGCTCCTGGGGGTGTCAACGAGCCCACGGTGGTGGTGTTGACGCCGGGCATGTACAACTCGGCCTATTTCGAGCACGCCTTTTTGGCGCAGCAGATGGGCATTGAGCTGGTGGAAGGGCAGGACTTGTTCGTCAAGGACGACTTTGTTTTCATGCGCACCACCCAAGGACCGAAGCGCGTCGATGTGATCTACCGTCGTTTGGACGATGACTTTCTCGATCCAGACGTGTTCCGCAAAGGCTCGACGCTGGGTTGCCCGGGGCTGCTCTCGGTGGTGCGCAAGGGCAACGTCACGCTCTCGAACGCCATCGGCACCGGTGTGGCGGACGACAAGTCGATTTACGCCTACGTGCCCAAGATGGTCGAGTTTTACTTGGGTGAGAAACCGATCCTGAACAATGTGCCGACCTATCTGTGCCGCGAGAAGGACGACTTCAAGTACGTCCTCGACCATCTGCCCGAGCTGGTGGTGAAAGAAGTGCACGGTGCGGGCGGCTACGGCATGTTGGTGGGTCCCGCTGCCAGCAAGCAAGAGATCGCTGATTTCCGCATGCATTTGCTGGCCAACCCAAGCAACTACATCGCCCAGCCGACCTTGAGCCTTTCTACCTGTCCCACCTTTGTGGACCAAGGCATTGCGCCGCGTCACATCGATTTGCGGCCGTTCGTGCTCTCCGGCAAGGACGTGCAGATGGTGCCGGGCGGTTTGACCCGCGTTGCGTTGAAAGAGGGCTCACTGGTGGTCAATTCGTCACAAGGTGGCGGGACCAAAGACACCTGGGTTTTGGAGGACTGAACATGCTGTCAAGAACGGCGGATCACTTGTTTTGGATGGCGCGCTACATGGAGCGCGCCGAGAACACGGCACGCATGCTGGATGTGAATTACCAGACCTCGCTGCTGCCGCAGTCAGCGGCGGTGTCTGAGCAGGGCTGGCGCGGGTTGCTGAGCATCTCTGAGCTCAGCACCATCTACCAAGACCGCTACGGTGCGGTCGAGGCCCGCAAGGTCATGCAATTCATGGTGCGCGACGAGAGCAATCCGTCCAGCATCGTGTCGTGCCTGCGTGCGGCGCGGGAGAACGCTCGGGCGGTGCGTGGTGCGCTGACCACCGAGGTCTGGGAAACCACCAACCAGACGTGGCTGGAGTTCAACCGCATGCTCAAGGACAGCGCTTTTGAGCGCGATCCGGGGGCTTTCTTTGAGTGGGTCAAGTTCCGCTCGCACCTCTCACGCGGGGTGCAGGTCGGCACCATGCTGCAAGACGAGGCGCTGCACTTTGTGCGCATCGGCACCTTTTTGGAACGCGCCGACAACACGGCTCGCTTGCTGGATGTGAAGTTCCACGCTGTCGAGAGCGATTTTTACGGCGCGGCGGATGCCAAGGATCAGGAGTACGACTTCTATCACTGGAGCGCCATTTTGCGGTCGGTCTCGGGCTTCGAGGTCTATCGCAAGGTCTACCGCAACGTCATCCAGCCCGAGAAAGTGGCGGAGCTTTTGATCCTGCGCCCCGACATGCCGCGCTCCTTGGCCGCCTCCATCAACGAGGTGGTGACCAATTTGGCCTTGGTGGCCAATGACCATTCGGCCGAGACGCAGCGCCGCGCGGGACGTCTGCGCGCCGATCTGGCGTTCAACCGCATCGATGAAATTCTGACCACTGGCCTGCACGCCTATCTGACCCAGTTTCTCGACCGGGTGAGCGATTTGGGCGGGGGTATCAGCCGCGACTTTTTGGTTTCGGCCCGTTGATTTTTAAGGGATTACTTGTGTCCATTCACGTTGCACTGAGTCACATCACGCACTACCGCTACGACCGTGCGGTCAGCTTGTCACCGCAGATCGTGCGTTTGCGGCCGGCGCCGCACTGCCGCACGCCGATTCTGTCCTACTCGCTCAAGGTCGAGCCCGAAGGTCATTTCGTCAACTGGCAGCAAGACCCGTTCGCCAACTACCAAGCCCGGCTGGTTTTTCCGGAAACCACCACCGAGTTCAAGGTCAGCGTCGATCTGGTGGCCGAGATGTCGGTCTACAACCCGTTCGACTTCTTCTTGGAGCCGGGGGCTGAAAACTTCCCCTTCAGCTACGAAGAGGATCTGAAGCTGGAGCTGGCACCGTACTTGGTGGCTGAGCCTGCCACACCGGTGGTGCAAGCCTTCCTTGACAGCATCGACCTCAAGGAAGTGCGCACCATCGACTTCCTCGTGGGCATCAATCAGCGCTTGCAGCAGCAGATCAAGTACACCATCCGCATGGAACCCGGCGTGCAAACGCCCGAGGAAACGCTGGTCAAGGCTTCGGGTTCGTGCCGCGATACCGGCTGGCTGCTGGTCGAAACCCTGCGTCATTTGGGCTTGGCCGCACGCTTTGTCTCTGGCTACCTGATCCAGCTCAAGAGCGATGTGCTGGCGCTGGACGGCCCGAGCGGTACCGAGGTCGATTTCACCGACTTGCACGCTTGGTGCGAGGTTTATTTGCCCGGTGCAGGCTGGGTCGGCTTGGACCCGACCTCGGGCTTGATGGCGGGTGAGGGTCACATTCCGGTGGCCTGCACGCCGCAGCCGTCGAGCGCAGCACCGATCAGCGGTGCCGTGGACAAGTGCGAAGTGACGTTCGAGCACACGATGCGCATCAGCCGCATCGTCGAAACCCCGCGGGTCACCAAGCCCTACACCGAAGAGCAGTGGGCCCAGATGCTGGCGCTGGGCGAGGCGGTTGATGAAGAACTGGTCGCGGGCGACGTGCGCCTGACCATGGGCGGCGAGCCGACCTTCGTTTCGGTCGATGACCGCGATGGCGATGAATGGAACACCGAAGCGTTGGGGCCGACCAAGCGACTGTTTGCCCAAGACTTGGTGCAGCGTCTGCGCGACCACTACGGTGCGAGCGGTTTCTTGCACTACGGTCAAGGCAAGTGGTATCCGGGCGAGCAATTGCCGCGCTGGGCGCTGTCGATCTTTTGGCGCGCCGACGGCCAACCTTGCTGGCACGACCCCAGCTTGTTTGCTGACGAGCGCGAGCCGCATGCCTACACCGCTGCGGATGCCAAGCGCTTCATCAGCCTCCTCAGCACCAAGCTGGGCGTGGGTGACAAGACGCTGCAAACCGCCTACGAAGACACGTGGTACTACCTGTGGCGCGAACGCCGCTTGCCGGTCAACGTCGATCCCTTCCACAGCAAGCTCGACGACGAGATGGAGCGTCAGCGCCTGCGCCGCGTCTTCGATCAAGGCTTAGAGGCCGAAGTCGGCTATGTCTTGCCCTTGAAGCGCGACGGCGAGCCGGGTTCGGGCTGGGATCGGCCTTGGCGCACCGGGCCGTGGTTCTTCCGCGACGAGCGCATGTACCTGATCCCGGGCGATTCACCGATGGGCTACCGCCTGCCGCTCGACTCCCTGCCGTGGGTCAAGTCGGCGGACTACCCCTATCACTTCGAGCACGACCCGTTTGCCCCGCGTGACGCTTTACCGACAGCGGCCACCTTGCGCAGCCAGTACGCCCCGCACGCGGTGGGTGGCGGCTTTGCCGAAGGCGGGACGGTGGGCGTGCAAGCGTTGGCGGGCGAGCTGTCGCAGCAGCCCTCACCCCGGTCTTCTCCCAAGATGGGCGAGGGGGAAAGCCCCGCCGCCTTCCTGAGCACCGACGAGTTGGCACGCTCACCCGAGCGGTTCGAATCAGCCCATTGGATCAGCCGCACCGCCTTGTGCGTCGAAGTGCGTGATCCTCGCCGGGCCAATGGGCCCAAGGCTGAAGCTGTCGGCAGCCCCAGCGGCGTGCTGTATGTCTTCATGCCGCCCTTGAAGCATCTGGAGGACTACCTCGATTTGCTGGCTGCTTTGGAAGCCACGGCGGCTGAGTTGGGCATGAAGGTGGTGCTTGAAGGCTATCCGCCACCGCGCGATCCGCGCTTGAAGATGCTCCAAGTCACCCCGGACCCGGGCGTGATCGAGGTCAACATCCATCCGGCGCACAACTGGACCGAACTGGTCGAGCACACCGAATTCCTCTACGACGCGGCCTGGAAAACCCGCCTCTCGACCGAGAAGTTCATGCTCGACGGTCGCCACACGGGCACCGGCGGCGGCAATCACATGGTGTTGGGCGGGGCCACGCCGGCCGATTCGCCTTTCCTGCGTCGGCCTGACTTGCTGGCCAGCTTGCTGCGCTTTTGGCACAACCATCCTTCCTTGAGCTACTTGTTCAGCGGCTTGTTCATCGGCCCGACCAGCCAAGCGCCCCGGGTGGACGAAGCGCGCAACGATCAGCTCTATGAGCTGGAAATTGCGCTCGAACAGATTGAACGCAACAAAAAGGCCTATCGCCAAGACATGCCGCCATGGCTGGTGGACCGCACGTTGCGCAACATCTTGATCGATGCGACCGGCAACACGCACCGCAGCGAGTTCTGCATCGACAAGCTCTATTCACCCGATAGCTCAACCGGCCGCCTGGGTTTGCTGGAGCTGCGTGCGTTTGAAATGCCGCCGCATGCCCGCATGTCGATCGTGCAGCAGTTGCTGCTGCGCTCCTTGATCGCGCGCTTCTGGAAAACGCCCTACACCACGCCGCTGGTGCGTTGGGGCACCGAGTTGCACGACCGCTTCTTGTTGCCGACCTTCATCCAGATGGATTTCGACGACGTGATGGACGAGATGAACCAGTCGGGCTACGCCTTTGACAAGGCGTGGTTTGCACCGCACTTCGAGTTCCGTTTCCCCAAGGTCGGCGAGGTCACGGCGCGTGGCGTGCACATGACGCTGCGCAACGCCTTGGAGCCTTGGCACGTGATGGGCGAAGAGGGCGCGGCCGGCACCACGGTGCGCTACGTCGATTCCTCGCTGGAGCGCATCGAGATCAAGGTCACGGGCCTCATCAACCCGCGTCACGTGGTCACGGTCAACGGCGTGCCGGTGCCGCTGCAACCGACTGGGCGGGTGGGCGAGTTTGTCGGCGGGGTGCGTTACCGCGCTTGGGAAGCGCCTTCGGCCTTGCATCCGAGCATCAAGGTGCATGCACCGCTGACCTTCGACTTGGTGGACAGCTGGATGCATCGCTCCTTGGGGGGTTGCCAGTACTTCGTGGCGCATCCGGGCGGGCGTAACTACGACACCTTCCCGGTCAATGCTTTCGAAGCTGAAAGCCGGCGTTTGGGCCGCTTCTTTGCGATGGGTCACAGCATCGGTCGCATCGACGTCAGCCCCCCCGAGCAGAGCCAGGAGTTCCCCTTCTCGCTGGATTTGCGCCGGGTCTAACGCCGAATGGGGCGGCGTCTCAGCGTGCATTAAGGGATAGGGCGGTGCGTTGTGGTGCTTGGCCTCGGGCATCATGACGCTATGCATGCACGTCCGATCACCTCGCCCACATCCAGTCCTGCCGCTGATCCGCTGGTCAACGCTTGCGCTGGGCCGCTTTGGCAGCGCTTTCTGAGCGTGCTTGGTCCGACCGGCTGGTCGGACCTCGCCGCCCGCCACGCCCGGGTCCAGCGCCGAGTGCGCGAAGACGGGGCCACCTACAACGTCTACGCCCAAGAAGGCGATCAGGCCCGTGTTTGGCCGCTGGAGCTGCTGCCTTTCCTGATCGGCGCCGAGGAATGGCGGCAGATGGAGCGTGGTGTGGCGCAGCGCGCGCGCCTGCTCAACGCCACCTTGGCCGATGTCTACGGGCCGCAAAAACTGCTCTCTGAGGGGTTGCTGCCGGCCTCGCTGATCTGCGCTCATCCGCAGTATCTGCGCCCGCTGGCGGGCATCCAGCCCCATCAGGATCAGTGGCTGCATGTGGTGGCGGTTGATCTGGCCCGAGGGCCGGACGAAAAATGGCGGGTGGTGGGCCAGCGCAGCCAAGCGCCTTCGGGTTTGGGCTATTTGCTGGAAAACCGCCTGATCGTGGCCCAGCAGTTCATCGAAGCGTTCCGTGAACTCAAGGTGCAGCGCATCGCTTCAGCGTTCCAAGCTTTGATGGAAGGCTTGATGCGCTCCAGCCCGGCAGGCGAGCGTTCGCGCATCGCCTTGCTCACGCCAGGGCCGCGCAACGAAACCTATTTCGAGCACATTTTTCTGGCGCGCTACCTCGGTTTGACCTTGGTCGAAGGCAGTGATCTGACGGTGCGCAAGCAAAAGCTCTACCTCAAGACCCTGCATGGCCTAGAGCGTGTCCATGTGCTGCTACGCCGCGTCGATGACGAATGGCTTGATCCGCTGGAGCTGCGTGCCGACTCGGCCTTGGGGGTGCCTGGCTTGATTCAAGCTTTGCGCGCGGGTGAGGTGGTGGTGGCCAACATGCCGGGCGCGGGGGTGCTGGAAAGCCCGGGGCTGACCGCCTTCTGGCCGGCTGTTTCGCGCCGCTTGCTGGGCGAAGAGCTGCTGCTGCCGGCCACCACCAGTTGGTGGTGTGGTGAGGCGGCGGTCTGGCGGCAGCACCGCGAGCGGCTGGCGGAATTCGTCGTCTTGCCGACTTTCCCCGCCACGGAGGTCACGGGGCGTTTTGAGCCGCGCATCGCCGCTTTGCTCTCGCCCCTTGAGCTCAAAGCCTTGCAAGAGGCGATCGACGCCAATTCAGCGGCCTACACCTTGCAAGCGCCGGCACGGCTGTCGCGGCATCCTGTCTGGTCTGAGGGCCAGATCGAAAGTCGGCCCGCTGTGGTGCGCTGCTACGCCGTGGCCGACGGCCAAGGCGGCTGGCGGGTGCTGCCTGGCGGCTTGACACGGGTGGGCACAGGGCAGGGCGGCAGCGCCGACGCGTTCCTCTCCATCCAGCGCGGTAGCGCCAGCACCGACACGTGGGCGCTGACCGATGGTCCGGTCGATCCGACCTCGCTTTTGCCCAAGCCTTTGGCGCCTGAGGATCTGGTGGGTTGGCACCGACCCATCACCAGCCGGGCGGCCGAGAACCTGTTCTGGATCGGTCGCTACACCGAGCGCGCTGAAAACACCCTGCGCCTAGCGCGTTTGTTGTTTGATGCTTTGGCCGGGGCCAGCGCGCCGGTGCTGGCGGTGTTGCACGCTTTGGCGGTGCGCAACAGCATGGTGAGCGCCACCGTGCCGGGGCCGTTGGACGCCAAGGGCCAAGTCTCGGTGGCCACCTCGCGGGCCTTCGAGCACGCCTTGCTCCAAGCCATGCTGCAAGCGCCCGGCGCCGGTCCGGTGGCCAGCGTCGGCTACAACCTCAAAGCCCTGCGAGGTTGTGCTGAAGCGCTGCGTGAGCGGCTCTCGCCCGAGCACTGGACCTTGATCCACGAAATCGCCGATCGCTTTGACACCGACTTGCGCACTGTCATGGGCAGCGAAGAGGGCGAGCCGGTCAGCGAGGTGCTGGGTGTGCTCGATCAAGTGGGAACTTACTTGGCGGCGATCACCGGGGCGCAGACCGACCGCATGACGCGCGATGACGGTTGGCGTTTGCTGAGCGTGGGCCGTCAGATCGAACGCTTGGATATGTTGGCCGACGCCTTGGCGACCGGCTTTGAGCACGGTTTGCATCGCATCGAGGACGGTTTTGCCCTGTTGCTGGGTCTGTTTGACAGCACCATCACCTACCGAGCGCAGTTCCAAGCGCGCCGCGAAGTCCCGCCGCTGCTGCATCTGTTGGTGCTTGATACCGACAACCCGCGTTCTTTAGCGTGGGTGGCACGCACCTTGCGCGACCGGCTGCGCAAGTTGGCGCGTCACGACTCAGATTGGGCCGAGTCGGTCACTGCGACGTTGCCGCAGCCCGAGGCGTGGTCCTTGGCCGTGCTGGCCACCCCGGATGAACTGGGTCAATACAGCGCGCTCATCGCCGCCTTGCGCACCTGTAGCCAAAGTGCGCAGCGTTTGTCCAGCGAAGTGAGTCGGCGGCTTTTTTCGCACGCAGCAGCTGAAGAGAAGGCGGTTTGGCAATGAGTGACGGTGAAGCGAGTGCTGAGGCTTTGGCCCTCTTGGACACCCGCCAGTTGCGGGTGTTGCACGAAACACGCTATGTCTACGGCGCCCCCGTGGAGTTGGCACATCACATGGCGCACCTGCGTCCACGCAACACCCCGTGGCAAACGGTGCATGACTGGCGTTTGCTGATCCACCCCGAGCCCGAAGGCGCGGTCCAAGGCATCCAAGAAAGCGAGGACACCTGGGGCAACTGGCGGGCGGTGTTTTCGCATGCGCGGGTGCATGCGCAGTTGGTGGTGTCCGCCTCGTTTCGGGTGGTGGTGCAGCCCATCAAGCCTTGGGTGGCCGACAAAAGCCCCGCGTGGGAGGCGGTGGCCGAGCGCTTGCGCTATCACGCCAAGGCGCGGCTCGACGAAGCGGCTGAATTTGTCTTGCCTTCGGCCTATGCCCCGGTCCATGCTGAACTGGCTGCCTTTGCCGCACCGATCTTCACCCCCGGGCGGCCCTTGCTTGACGCAGCCGATGCGCTGATGCGCCACATCCACAGCGACTTTGCCTACCGCCCTCAAGCCACCTCGGTCTCGACCAAGGCGCTTGAAGCCCTGCGGCGGCGCGAGGGCGTGTGCCAAGACTTTGCCCACGTCATGATCGGCGCGCTGCGCTCGCTGGGCCTGGCGGCGCGCTACGTCAGCGGTTACTTGTTGACCCATCCCCCCGAAGGCCAAGAGCGCCTGATCGGTGCCGACGCCTCACACGCGTGGGTGGCGGTGTGGTGCCCCGTGCAAGGCTGGATCGCCTTCGATCCGACCAATGCCGTCACCCCGGGTCTGGATCACGTCACGGTGGCTTGGGGCCGCGACTACACCGATGTGGCCCCCTTGCGCGGTGTGATCCGGGGTGGCGGTCGCCCTGTGCCACAGGTCGCGGTGACGGTGGAGCCGGTCTGAAGCATCGCCCAGAGCGCTCAAGGGTTGCTTGGGGTGTTGTTTCCAAGTCGTTCGTTGCTGTTTGGTTACAGGGCTGTCGCACAATGGGCACCCATATCAGGAGCACCTACTTTGGCAACACCCAACTATTCCTACGAAAAACGGCAACGTGAATTGGCCAAGAAGCGCAAGACGGAGGAAAAGAAACAGCGCAAGCTCCACAAGCCCGACGGCAGTCCTGCTGATGATTCGGGGCAACAAGACCCGAACCACCCCTCGAACGAAGGCACTGGCGACGTCGCCGCTGCCCCCAACGTCTGACCCCGACGGATGCGGGGCGAGAGAGTGCCTAAGAACCCACCGTTCTCACCCCTCACTTCGCACCAACATCTCCAAGCACTGCTCTTTCAACCCATAAAACTGTTTGATCGCGTCGATCTGGCGGTGAATGTGGGCGCGGTGTTGCGGGGATGACGGATTCTGGCGCCGCACGGCCAGAATCATCTTGTTTTTGAGCGTGTGCTCCAGCGTCGTGAACTCGAAGACTTGCGTGTCATAGCCCTCGGCGTCCAACAGCAGGGCGCGCAAGCCGTCGGTGATCATTTCCGCTTCCTGCCCCAAGTGAATGCCGTGGTTGAGCAGCGGGCGCAGCAGCGCCGGGCTTTGCATCTGCGGGCGCAGTTCCTTGTGGCAGCACGGGGCGCACAGGATGATGCTGGCACGGGCTCGCAGGCCCAAATGGATGGCGAAATCGGTGGCGATGTCACACGCATGCAAGGCCACCATCACATCCAGCCCCAGCGGCGTGTAGGTGCGCACGTCACCCGCATCAAAGTGCAGACCGTTCATCGCGTGGGCTTGGGCTGCCGTGTTGCAGAGCTTGACCAGCTCGGGGCGCAGCTCCACGCCAGTCACATCGGGCTTGCGGCCCATGCTGTGCAGCGCGTCGTGCATGGCAAAGGTCAAGTAGCCTTTGCCGCAGCCAAAGTCCACCACCCGCACCGTTTCTTGGTCCAAGGCCGAAGCCTTGAGGGCGCTTTGGAAAATCTCGACAAATTTGTTGATCTGCTTCCACTTGCGCGCCATGGCCGGCACCAGCTGCGGCGCATCCACCGCGCCATGGCTCAGGCCCAGATCACGCCAGAAGGGGCTTTGCAGCGTCAGGGGCCGCACTTTTTCGCGGTTGTGCCCGCTGGCCGGCGTTGAAGCCTCGTCGCCTTCGGCTTTGCCACCCTCTTGCCCATCCTCGTCGGCCATCGCCTTCATGCTCAGATGGCTCTTATCCCGCCCGCCCTTGGCTTTGAGCGTGAGCTGCACCTCATGGCTGCGGCTGAGCAAATGCGCGCTCTCAAAGCCCTTCAGCGCCACCAGTGCGTCAATCACCGCCAGCGCTTCAGCGGTCGGCACGTTGTGCGTGATGTCTTGGGTGCTGTGCCGATACACCAACTGCACATGCGCCACCCCACGCAACATCACCGGCCGCCCCAGCACCCGCTCCAAACTCTTGTCCTCGCCCCGAAAGCGCCCCAAGCTCAACTTACGCCACTGCCCACTGGCCAGCGCACTGCCCAACACCGCCAAAAACCGCTCCCTCGCCGGCCTCTCCCCCGAAGTCTCTTGAGTCGCGGCAGTGGGTTCAATGAGTTGCGTGAACATGGAAGCGGTCATGGTCTGAGTCTTTAAGGGGCTGGATTGTGGGGGAGCGGGCCACCAACATGATCAACATCTATGTGTACTGGATCTGGCCAAACAAATCGTAGTCTTGCGCCATATCGATATGCAAAAGGGTGGCGATCTCTTCCACGGCCACTTGGGCCAATTCTTTGGGCTCGATTTTGTGCAAACCCCCGCCGTAGACGCGTCCCTCGGTCAAGAGGTGCGCTGGGCTAAGCCGGTTCAGGGCAGACCAGAGGGCCTCAAGGAGTTCCGGGTGTTCAGCAAGTCGCTGGGCGACGTGGGGTTTGGGGTAGAGATTGAGATACGTATTGGCCACCACTGCTCGCGAACGGTTCAGGATGAATCGGAATGGACGGGCTTTGTCGCTGTCGTTGCGGCCCATGTAGGTGCAGAGCAGCGGTGCTGGCGGGCGGTTCTCTTGCAGATACCACGGTGAACGGTGCGAGCAGATATAGCGTTTGAGCATCGCCTCACGGCCGCTTTGCAAATACGCCCACAGGCTGGGGTATTGCGCTTCGATCAGCGATTCTGGCAAACGGCAATCGACCAGAAACAGCGAGCGCGACACCAGTGGATGCCCTGCGCTGTTGGCCTCGATCCGGTCGTCGCTTAGATAGCGCGGTCCGGGCAGGATCGGTTTCATCTGGCTCCATGGCAAACCAAGGGCGATCACTTGATCAGCCGGAAGGATGAAAAAGGCGTTGTCGCCTGTGGCGATACCGCGCCGAATGTCAAAGAAGTCCTTCAGCCTAGGAGGCTCTTCGGTTGCCTTGAGCAGCGCCGGCTGGGCCGCATGGGCTGGAAAGCGCGTCCATTTGATGCTGTCACTCAGCTCGTTGAGGGCCACGTTGCGCTGGATTCTGGGCATGCGATGGCTACCACCCTCGGTGAACTCGACCACATGGTTGGGTGGCGGTGGGGCGTTGCGCAGCCAGACCACAGCCGAAGAGACCAACGCATCGTCAAATTGAGCGTCGTTGGGATCAAAGCGATGGATGCGTAGCAGCGTGACGCGCTCGCGCAAATAACGCTTCACCTCGCGCCCATAGTTCACATCCATGAACTCGCTCGGAATCAACCAGCACGCCACCGCCTGCGGGGCCATCCATGGGTGAGCCAAGGCCATGAAGTGGGCGTAGAGCCCAGCTAGACCGGATAACGCCATGCCTGCCGCTTGGGCGCTCAAGGATTGCAAGCGGGCCTTGGTGTCGGCACCCAGATGATGGTGGCGCACATAAGGAGGGTTGCAGATCAACAGGTTCGCGCTTGATGCAGCCGGAGTGGGGGCACGTTGGCGAGTGAAGTCTTGGATCTGAATGTCGAGCCGTGGACTCGTTTCGGCCCACAACGCTTGGGCAGGCAAGCCGTAGTGTGGATCGATCTCAAAGCCCAGCGCGTGAGCCATGCGGGTGCTGGCAGTTTCACCAAGCTCGGCCAACAAGGCCGAGAAAAATGAGCCCGTACCGATGGCTGGGTCCAGAAAGCGCACCTTCTCTTTGGGGTCAAACAAGCTCAGAGCGTGATTCAAGATGTCCCGCGCCAAGGCGGTTGGTGTAGCGAACTGCCCCAAGGCGTTGCGGGCCGGTTTGGATTTGCCGGCATCCAAAATTGCTTGCTGGGTACAGCGGATAGCTTCGAGGGCGGGCAGATCATTCATAGCGCGCATGCAGCCAGATCGTCGATACGGTGTTCCCATACCCAGTCGATACCTTCGGCCGCCTCGTAGCCCAGATAGTCGGAGCCGAAATAGCCGCATAGAAAAAGGATGAAGCGCACATCTGGCCCATGGGTGGCGCGCAATTGCTGCATCTTGAGGGCCTCTTCCTTCCGCCGTTTGTTTGTGTTGGTGAAGTCACCTGCCGACTTGGCCTCAATCATCAAAGGCAGTGCACCGGGTGCGGCATGCTTGGGCTGGATGGCGGTGTCGATGGGGATGTTGATCTGTTTGACCACACCTCGTTCGTTGATGAGTTGGATCGGCACATTCAGTCGCATCGCATAGGTACCAGCCGCCATGGCATTGAATTTGGTGCCTGGTGCCGCAAGCACATACCCTTTGGCTTGTAACCAGTCACTGATGCGTTGGAGTTGCCGCCGCTCTTGTGCGTTGCGAATAATGGGGTCCGACGCCGAGCCGCACAGGCGATCTGCTACGACGGTGGCTGCCCGTTCGATCTCTACGGCTGTTGCTGGTGCATCTCGGTTCAACCACGTGAAGATGTCCGGGTCGGCGAGGCGACGCAGGATGGCGGCAATTTTGAGCAGCTCGGTCTGGCTTTGCTCCGAAGACATGCGCGGCGGCACCCGAGGGTGTTCAGCATCCTCCATGCTCTCGACCAAATTCTTAGAGACACCCGCTAAACCGATCAGTCGATCCCGTGCAATCGGTGGGCACGTTGCCATGCGCAACATCGGCAACACGCCCGGACTTGCTGCCAGTAATTCAGGTGTGATCTTCATCAGGTTGTTCGTGGCCGCCAAGGCGCTGGCAACATCCCGTGCCGTTTTGACCCGCATCGCCCGAAACGTGCTCGGCGCAAAGTCCATGAACCACGTGTTGTAAAGATCCACAGACGCCGCAATATCCGCTTTCCAACGGTCCGGCTGATTGCGGTTGATGTTATTAATCATGACTGTTGGCGTCACTCTTTGGCTCTGAACCTGCATAAGTAACGACCGCTGTTGTGATCATCAAAACCAGATGTGCGCCGACTCGATCAAAATGACTATTCGGGCTGTGGTGGGATTTGTTGGTGGCGTCTTTGAGACTGCTAAGCGTTGTATTTAGCCAGTCGTATGTTGCCTGCCCGAGTTTTGTTTCCCACGATTTCTTGAGTCTGGGTATTTTCTTTGTATTGCCTTTGTTGTCTGGAATTTCAACTTGTTCAAAGAACTGTTCCAGTGATATTCTGCAAAGACTGGCTGCCTGATCGTAATCGCCATTGATAAATAAATCATTCGCTTTTTTTAGGGCTTTATAGGCGTGCTGATTTTCTTCTATCGCCTCAATTGAAATGGTCGGCATCTCGATGGAAATAATTTTCCCAAATCCAAGCTGCGGTAGGTGTTGCTCTTGCCACTTTCGACCTGGCACTGTGAATTCAAGTTTTCGAGTGGTGTCTATCGCATCGATGATTCCATGCTCACTGTGAATCTGCGTTGCGATATGAAAATCAAGAGCCAGTGATAAATCATCGCCCGCCCGACGCTTTTCTATCCATTCAATTTGTCGATGGCTGATCGGAAAATAAAATGAAATATAAAAGTCATCCGTGTATTCATATCGATACAGTCGGTTCACCGATGTTGGTATGGCGTGAGTAATTAGGCCATTGCCCATAAATAAGCTACCGCTAACATGACCTAAGTACGCGGTTTTTACGTTGTTTCTTTGCCAATTATGTTCGGCAGAGATTTTGAAAGTGGTGTTAATCACGAGGCATGGTTGATATCCTTCGTGATTGCCTTGCAAGTTATTCGTGTCGATATGAGCTTCGATGGAAAATCGAGAGTTCGTTGGTGAGAATCGTGAATGCATTGCGTCACTTTGGTTGTTTTGATGATTTTCAGTCGGATTTTTAACCAAACGCCTGAATCCCCGTCTGCGCCCGGCCCAGGATGAGGGCGTGGATGTCGTGGGTGCCTTCGTAGGTGTTGACGACTTCGAGGTTGACGAGGTGGCGGGCGATGGGGAAGGTGTCGCTGATGCCGTTGCCGCCGAGCATGTCGCGGGCGGTGCGGGCGATGTCTAGGGCTTTGCCACAGGAGTTGCGCTTCATCATGCTGGTGATTTCGGGGGCATCGATGCCTTCGTCTTTCATGCGGCCTAGGCGCAGGCAGCCTTGCAGGGCCAGGGTGATCTCGGTTTGCATGTCGGCCAGCTTTTTCTGCACCAGTTGATTGGCGGCCAAGGGACGGCCGAATTGGTGGCGGTCGAGGGTGTAGCGGCGCGCGGTGTGCCAGCAGTCCTCGGCGGCGCCAAGTGCGCCCCAAGCGATGCCGTAGCGGGCGCTGTTCAAGCAGGTGAAGGGGCCTTTCAAGCCACGCACGTCGGGGAAAACGTTTTCTGCGGGGCAGAAGACCTCGTCCATCACGATCTCGCCGGTGATGCTGGTGCGCAGGCCCACTTTGCCGTGGATGGTGGGGGTGCTGAGGCCCGCTGCACCGCGCTCAAGCACAAAGCCTCGGATCTCGTTGGCCTCGTCCTTGGCCCAGATGACGAAGACATCGGCGATGGGCGCGTTGGTGATCCACATTTTGCGGCCCGTGAGCTGATAGCCGCCCGGCACCGCCCGAGCGCGGCTGCGCATGCTGGCGGGGTCGGAGCCTGAGTCGGGCTCGGTCAGGCCGAAGCAGCCGATCAACTCGCCGCGCGCCAGTGGGGGCAGCAAGCGCTGGCGCAGGGCCTCGGTGCCGAAGCTGTGGATCGGCAGCATCACCAGCGAGCTTTGCACGCTCATCATCGAGCGATAGCCTGAATCGACCCGTTCGACCTCACGCGCTGCCAGCCCGTAGCAGACCTGATTGAGCCCACCGCCGCCACACTCCAGCGGCAACGTCGAGCCCAAGAGTCCGAGCGCGCCAAACTCCTTGAACAAACCGGGATCGGTTTGTTCGTGGCGAAAGGCGGCGCAGACCCGGGGCGCTAGGGCTTCTTGGCAAAAGCGCCGGGTTGCGTCACGCACTTGGCGTTCGACCTCCTCAAGCTGCGCCTCAAGGTGCAGCGGGTCGTCCCAGAGGAAGCGTTGGGGGAGATGCGTCGTCGTCATGGCGATGTCAAGAAGTCAAACGGGTCGTCTTTAGGCTGTCGCTTCGAGGCTGGCCCCGAGGATGGCCAAGCCTTCGTCGAGTTGGGCGTCGGAAGCGGTCAGGGGCACCATCAGGCGGATGACGTTGGCGTCTGAGCCGCATGACAGCAGGATCAAACCGCGCCGGGCCGCTTCGGCGATCACGCGGCGGGTGCGGTCGGCGTCGGGCAGCAGCAAGTTGCCGTCGCGGCCGAGCTCAATGGCCACCATCGCGCCCAAACCGCGCATGTCGGCGATGCACGGGTGCAGCGTTTGCAAGGCGCTCAGGCCGGTGCGCAGGCGTTTGCCCAGCTTGGTGGCGCGCTCAAGGAGGTTCTCGCTCTCAAACACGTCCATCACCGCCAAGGCCGCCGCGCAGGCCAGCGGGTTGCCGGCGTAGGTGCCCCCAAGGCCGCCGGGCGCCGGGGCGTCCATCAGCGCGCTGCGGCCCAAGACGGCCGAGATCGGCATGCCGCCAGCCATCGACTTGGCCATGGTGATCAGGTCCGGCGCAATCCCGGCGTGTTCGTACCAGTGCTCGCAGGCCAGCCAGCGCCCGGTGCGGCCGGCGCAGGTTTGCACCTCGTCGGCGATCAACAAAATGCCGTGCTGATCGCAGATTTGACGCAGGCGCTGCACCCATTCGATGGGTGCGATGTGGAAGCCGCCTTCGCCTTGCACCGGCTCCAGCAAGATGGCGGCCACGCGGCTGGGCTCGATGTCGGCCTTGAAGAGGTGCTCAATGGCGTAGAGCGAGTCTTCGATGCTCACCCCGTGGCGTGGGCTGGGAAAGGGCGCGTGGTAGACCTCGGCCGGGAAGGGGCCGAAGGACTTTTTGTAGGGCGAGACCTTGCCGGTCAGCGCCAAGCCCATCAGCGTGCGGCCATGAAAACCGCCGCCAAAGGCGATCACCCCGGGGCGGCCGGTGGCGGCGCGGGCGATCTTGATGGCGTTTTCCACCGCCTCAGCGCCGGTGGTCATGAAAAAGCTCTTCCAGTGGATGCGCTGTTCGCCCTCGGCTGCTGCGCCTGGGGCGCGGGCGTTGAGCTTTTCGGCCAGCGCCACATAGGGCTCGTAAGCCAGCACTTGGAAGCAGGTGTGGGTGTAGTGCGCCAGCTGAGCTTGGACGGCGGCCACCACGGCGGGGTGGCGATGCCCACTGTTCAGGACGGAGATGCCGCCAGCAAAGTCGAGATAGCGTTGGCCCTCGACGTCCCAAACCTCGGCGTTGTCGGCGTGCTGCACAAAGATCTCGTGCGTCTGGCCCAAGCCCGCAGGCAAGGCGGCGCGGCGGCGAGCCATCAGTTCAGCGTTGGTGGAAGGGGTGCTTGAGACGCTTGTTGTTGTGGACATGATGGAAAGCCGGTGGTGTGACGGCCGGTGGTGGAGGTGTGGTGCTGTGATTCTGCCCAAGATCGTGGCCGGTAGAATCGCCGCCATTCATCATCAGACGCAGTGACCCGCCGCCCAAGCGCTGGGAACCCCATGAAAGCTTCAGAAATCCGTTCGACCTTCCTGAATTTCTTCGCCTCCAAGGGCCACCAGATCGTGGCGTCCAGCCCCGTGGTCCCGGGCGACGACCCGACCTTGCTGTTCACCAACGCCGGGATGAACCAGTTCAAGGACGTGTTCCTTGGCTTTGACAAGCGACCCTACACCCGCGCCACCACCAGCCAAAAGTGCATCCGCGCCGGCGGCAAGCACAACGATCTGGACAACGTGGGCTACACCGCGCGGCACCACACGTTCTTCGAGATGCTGGGCAACTTCAGCTTCGGCGACTACTTCAAGCATGACGCCATCAGCTATGCGTGGGAGCTGCTGACGGTGCATTTCAAGCTGCCCAAGGACAAGCTCTGGGTCACGGTTTACTCGGAAGACGACGAGGCCTATGACATCTGGCACAAGGTGGTCGGCGTGCCGGCCGAGCGGATCATCCGCATCGGCGACAACAAGGGCGGACGCTACATGTCCGACAACTTCTGGATGATGGGCGACACCGGCCCCTGCGGCCCCTGCACCGAGATCTTCTTTGACCACGGTGAAGGCATCCCCGGCGGCCCGCCGGGCAGCCCAGAAGAGGACGGCGACCGCTACATCGAGATCTGGAACAACGTCTTCATGCAGTTCAACCGCACGGAAGATGGTGTGATGCATCGCCTTCCGAAGCCCTCGGTCGATACCGGCATGGGTCTGGAGCGCATCACGGCGGTGCTGCAACACGTACACGCCAACTACGAGATCGACCTGTTCGTCGCCCTGCTGGCAGCGGCCAAGTCGGCCGTGGAATCATCGGGGGGCACGGACGTTGATCCGGCCAGCCCAAGTTTGAAGGTCATTGCCGACCACATCCGCGCTTGCTCCTTCACGGTGGTGGACGGTGTGATCCCTGGCAACGAAGGTCGCGGCTACGTGCTGCGCCGCATCGCCCGCCGCGCCATCCGCCACGGCTACAAGCTCGGTGCCCGCACGCCGTTCTTCCACAAAATCGTGGCTGAGCTGGTCAACCAGATGGGCGAGGCCTATCCCGAGTTGCGCGCCGCTCAAACCCGCGTCACCGAGGTGCTCAAGCAAGAAGAAGAGCGCTTCTTCCAGACCATCGCCAGTGGGATGGAGATCCTCGAAGCGGCTCTCCAAACCATGGGTGCTGAATCCTCCACCGTTCGGGCTGAGCTTGTCGAAGCCCCTGCGTCCGCCAGCCCTTCGACAAGCTCAGGGCGAACGGTGGCGGTAGAGGCGGTTCTTTCGGGCGAAACCGCCTTCAAGCTGCATGACACCTACGGCTTCCCGGTCGATCTGACCGCCGACGTCTGCCGCGAGCGTGGCGTGACGGTCGATCAAGCCGGCTTCAACGCCGCGATGGAACACCAGCGTTCGCAAGCGCGCGCCGCCGGCAAGTTCAAGATGGCCGCCGGCCTCGAATATGCCGGCACGCCGACGGCCTTCCACGGCTACGAGCATCTGGTGTGCGAAACGTCCAAGGTGGTGGCGGTCTATGTGGACGGCACGCCGGTTGACGCTGCGCAAGCGGGTGATGACGCGGTGATCGTGCTGGATCACACCCCCTTCTACGCTGAAAGTGGTGGCCAAGCGGGGGATGCGGGCGAGTTGCGCAACGCCACCAGCCGCGTGGTCGTGGCCGACACCTTCAAGATCCAAGCCGATGTGTTTGGGCATCACGGCCGGGTGGTGGAAGGCGGCGTGAAGGTGGGCGACAGCTTGGTCGCGCGCGTCAATGCCGAGCAGCGTGCCAAGACGGTGCGCAACCACAGCGCCACCCACTTGATGCACAAGGCGCTGCGCGAAGTGCTGGGCAGCCACGTGCAGCAGAAGGGCTCGCTGGTGACGTTTGAGCGCACCCGTTTCGACTTTGCCCACAACGCACCCGTCACTGACGAGCAAATCCGCAAGGTTGAAGCTTTGGTCAACGCGGAAGTCTTGGCCAATGCGGCGGCCAGCGCGCAGGTCATGGCGCTGGACGACGCGCAAAAGTCGGGCGCGATGATGCTGTTTGGTGAGAAGTACGGCGAAAGCGTGCGCGTGCTCTCGATCGGCTCCAGCAAGGAACTTTGCGGTGGCACCCACGTCAAGGCCACGGGCGACATCGGCTTGTTCAAGATCGTGGCGGAAAGCGGCGTGGCCGCCGGCATTCGCCGCATCGAAGCCCTGACCGGCGACAACGCGCTCAGCTACTGCCAAGCGCTTGAAGGCACGGTCAACGGCTTGGCCTCGACGCTCAAGGCCGCCCCGGCCGACGTGCCAGCGCGTATCCATAGCTTGCAAGACAGCTTGCGTGCGCTTGAAAAAGAAGTGGCTGCGCTCAAGGGCAAGTTGGCATCCACCCAAGGCGACGCGTTGAGCGCGCAAGCCGTGGACGTCAACGGTGTCAAGGTGCTGGCCGCGCAGCTCGACGGCGCTGACGCCACCACGCTGCGCACCACCATGGATCAGCTCAAGAACAAGCTGAAAACCGCCGTGATCGTGCTGGTCGCCGTGGACGGCGCCAAGGTGCAGATCGCGGCTGGCGTCACCGCTGACGTGACGTCCAAGGTCAAGGCGGGTGAGCTGGTCAACTTTGTCGCCGGTCAAGTCGGCGGCAAGGGCGGCGGCAAGCCCGACATGGCCATGGCCGGTGGTACCGAGCCGGCGCACGTGCCCGCCGCCTTGGCGAGCGTGCAGGCCTGGGTGACGCAGCGGGTCTGATCCCCACTCTGAGCCTTCCGAGCGAGCCGAGCATGCCCAAACCCAGTGATTTCTTTGTCGGTGTGCTCGACTTCTTTGCCATCTTGTTGCCGGGGGCGATTGCGACGGCGATGTTGGGGCCTCGGGTGGGGCCGTGGGTGTTGGGACCGCTGATCGACAAGCCGAGCTCAGAAGCGGTGGGTTGGGCGATGTTTTTGACGGCGGCTTATTTCTTGGGCCACCTGATCTTTCTGGTGGGCTCGTGGATTGACCGCTTCTACAACGCCTTGCGCGAGCGCTTCAACCCTTACGGCAACGAGAGCGCCTATCAGTGCGCCACGCGCATTCGCAACAGCTTGGTCGATCCTTCGGAGCAAAAAGCGCTCAACACCTACCAGTGGTCCCGCGCGGTGCTGCTGGCCAAATGCCCCGCAGCGGCTGAGGACGTGCATCGGCTGGAGGCCGATTCGAAGTTCTTTCGCAGTCTGTTGGTGGTGTGTGCGCTGGCAGCGGTGTTGTTTATCGCCGAGGGGCGTTTTCTGCCCGCGGGTGTGGCGTTGGTGCTGGCGCTGCCGTGTTTTGCGCGTTACTACGAACGCCGCCTAAAAAGCACCACCCAAGCCTACATCCACGTGGTGACGCTGCACCGCTTGGAGGGGCTCGGTGCGGGAATCGGTGGTGGCTGATCCTAGTGGACGAATAGCACGCTCATGCTGAGCACCCGTTGGCCTTGGATGGGTGGGAACGTCGCGTTCGTTCATGCCACCGATGGCACCAAGGCCCACGTAC
>NZ_JBFPHB010000021.1:76429-172180 GCF_041083635.1 Leptothrix ochracea | reverse complement strand
GGAAGCGGTGTGAGCACATCGAGCCCCTTGAGCGATCGAGCCCGCAGGCATTGAGCGTCGCCCGTTTGAACTTCGCGACACGGTGAGGGGCGTTGCGCGTAGATCGAGCAGCTCACCCCTTCGCCCAGCGTGCCAGTCAGTGCCACGCAGCGCGGTGCGCTGGCGTTTGTGCCGGCCATGCAACTGTAAAGCGGTGTGACCCGTTCGATCAGCGCTTCTGGCAGGCCAAAGACTTCTGCTTCGGCCCAATAAAACGAGACCCGGAACGCGCTGCAACACGCACCGCAGTGCTGGCAATCCAGCTGAGGTGCGAGCTGAGATGCGTGCTCAGGTGCGGCCACGGCGACTGCATTTCTCAATGAGTTCAACGGCCACCTGCACGCCATGTTCCGCAGCCATCGCTTGACCGAGCGCTTGGGCCCGGGCCCGAACATCGTCGCGTTGCGCCCAAGCGATCATGGCTTTGAGTTGAGCGGGACGCAGGCGGGTATGCGGCACCGTGGGTGGGGCCACTCCGGCCTTGGCGAGTCGATCGGCCCAGAAGAACTGATCGCCGGCAAAAGGAATCACCACCGAAGGCACGCCCGCTTTGGCGGCCGTATGCGAGGTGCCGGCCCCGCCGTGATGGATCACCATCGACATGCGTGGGAACAGTTGATCATGGGGCGTTGCGCCGATCAGGCAGATGTTGCGCGGCAAATCGATGGCCGTGATGCCGCTCCAGCCCGCAAAGAACACCGCCCGTTGGCCGTCGAGGGCTTCGATCAACGTGGCCAAGAGCGTGCGTTGATCAAAACCAGCCATGCTGCCAAAACCGATGTAGATCGGCGCAGGCCCATCTTTGAGAAAGTTGGCCAAAGCCGGCGCGGGCTTCCACGGTGTGGCAGAAGGTGCCGACCAAGCGCCACAGATCTGCCACAGCTCGGACCAATCTGCCGGCTGCGGAATCAGATGCTTGGACACGCCGTAGAGGATCGGGTAATCCTGCCAAGCCTTCTGGCGCGGTGGCTGGGGACTGCTGACAGCGCGTTGCGCCGCTTGCATCGACTTGCGAAACATCCGCCACGACACGGCGTTCACCAGCTGGTGGCTCAGCCGATTGAGCCAGCCCGGCATGCGCATGGGCGGCAACAAAGGCGAGGGAAACTCCCGGGTGGGTGAAATCGGCCACAAACCCAAACCGATGGCCGGCACGCCCAGATGTTCGCCCGCAGCCAGCCCAACATAACTGGCGATGCCCGAGAAAAGCACCGCATCGGCTTTCATGGCCCGGGCTTCGGCCAGCACGGTCTGGAGCCATTGGGTGGTGTGCTGGTTGGCGATGCTCGCCACCGCCTTGGCCATGAGCGAAGCATCACCGCCGTCCAGCATCAAGCGCGACAAAGCCCCGCCCGGGGCCACGGTGGCTTTCATATCGCCAGCCAGCGCCAAAGTCGAAACACCCAAAGCCTTGGCCGTATCGAACGTCGATCGGTCCGCCAGCAACTTGACACCGTGGCCTGCGTCCATCAAAGCGCGGCACACGCCCACCAAGGGTCGGGTATCGCCCTCGGTGCCAAACGTGATCACAACGTACTGCATAAGAAGCGCCTACCCCGCCTCAGGTCCCATGGAGGCCAGTGCCAGTGCCAGTGCCATCGGCTGAGGCCGAGATATCTTCGTCGTCAAAAAGCGCCAGATCGCGCACGTTTTTCTGCACCGCCACCGCTGCAAACAGACTCAGCAGAAACGACATGGCGTAAAAGCCTTTTTCACTTTGCGTGATGTCGGCGTTCCACAACCCCACGCTCAGCAACAGCACTGACAAACCGAGCGAGAACCAACACAAGCCAAAGTAAATGCCACTGACCGACATGCCTTCAAGGCGGTCGCGCACCGATTTCTGCAAAGACACCGCCGAGAACAGGCCGTACATCAAGACGGTGAAATAGAAGCCCTTGACGCTCAAAAGCATGCTGGCATTCCACAGCCCGATCAAGTAAGTCAGTGCCCCAATGAACAGTGCCGCCCAAGACGCGCCGACAAAGGCGCCTGTGGGTCGTTGGATGTGCGATTTCACGATGACTCCTCCGTGTTTTGTAACGGAATCATGCCACCTTCGATGCACGCATCAAACGCAACATCAGCTCAATTCTTGCCTGCACTGGAGATAGATCAAGGTGTTGTGCCGCCGGATCAGGATCGGCTCGCAGGATGGGACCGAGGGCGCAGCGGCTACAGAGCATCCGAGCCAGCCGTGTTCGGTCGGGGTCCACATGTTCAAGCGCGGCTTTGATGCTGTGATGCAAGGTGGCGTTGCCTGTGCCCGCCAAGATCACACCCCGCACACCTGCGTCGATCCAGCCTTGAAGTTGCGCACGGAGCAAGGTGTCATCAAGACCTGCATGACTGAGCACGATCGCCACCTTGGGCCAAGTGTGCACCGGCGTTTGCACCAGATCCAAGCCATAAGGCCTCGATACAGCTTGCGCTTTGGGATCCAAGGTTTCCCACGGTCGAAAGCGCCGCAAGCTGCCTTGGGCCATCACGCCCAGCGGACCGGCATCACCCGAGCTGAAAGCCTCCAGTCGATGGGTATGAAGCTTGCGAATATCCCAGGCACTGTGGATAAATCCAGCCATGGTCACCAAGACGCCTTGGGCCCCCGTTTGCGCAGCAGTCGCCACCACGCTCAAGGCGTCGGCCAAGTTTTGTGGGCCATCGGCTTGCAAGGACGTGGCGGGGCGCATGGCCGCCGTCAACACCACGGGTTTGGCGGGTGCCAAAACGCGGTGCAAAAAGTAAGCGGTTTCTTCGAGGGTGTCGGTGCCGTGGGTGATCACCACGCCCTGCACGTCTGGCCTTGCCACGTGCTGCGCCACGCGTGTCGCCAAGTCTTGCCAGACGGCGTGTGACATGTCTTTGCTGTCGAGCTGCGCCACCTGTTCGGTCTCCACGCACCACGGCTCACCGGCTGGCGATACCGGCCCCAGACCTGTGAGTAGATCCGCGACCGCCAGTTGTGCGGCCACATAACCCACCTGATCGGTGGCTCGATCTGCTCGGCCAGCGATGGTGCCACCGGTCCCCAAAACGACGATGGTGTCGGAGTTCATGGAAGAACTTGTCATAGATGCACGCCTGTATAAAAATCCAGCCACTGGATGAGCATACAGCTGCTGATCCTACACAACTCAGGACCCCGGAGGACCCCCATGGAGCCCCACACCGATGACAGTCCACGACTGACTGCCCGGCAACAACAAATTCTGGAGCTGATTCAAAGCACCATCGCCCGCACCGGCTCGCCGCCGACCCGCGCTGAGATCGCGGCCGAGCTGGGTTTTCGCTCGCCCAACGCCGCTGAAGAACACTTGCAAGCCTTGGCCCGCAAAGGTGTGATCGAGCTGCTTGGCGGCATCTCACGCGGCATTCGCCTCAAGTCCGAAACACTGCAAGCCCTCCATACGTCGCGCATCAAGGGCATTGGCAAGCAATTTGATCTACCGCTCGGGGTGTCGTCTGAAATGCTCGCTCTGCCCTTGGTCGGACGGGTTGCAGCGGGCTATCCGATCTTGGCGCAGGAACACATCGATCAGGTCTACAACGTCGAGCCCTACATGTTCTCGCGTCGGCCTGATTTCTTGCTCAAGGTGCGCGGCATGAGCATGCGCGACGCCGGCATCATGGATGGCGATTTGCTGGCGGTGCAAAAGACCACTGAGGCCAAGAACGGCCAAATTGTGGTGGCTCGTTTGGGCGACGATGTGACGGTGAAACGCTATCGCCGCACCAAAGCCGGGATTGAGCTTGCGCCCGAAAACCCCGACTTCGACACCATTCACATTCAATCCGATGAGATTGACTTCGCCCTTGAAGGCGTGGCGGTCGGACTCATCCGCAACACCATGCTGATGTGAAAAACGCCACCTTAAAAGGTGGCGTTTTTATATTGGCGGAGAGAGCGGGATTCGAACCCGCGGTGGGGATTAACCCACACACGCTTTCCAGGCGTGCGACTTAAACCGCTCATCCATCTCTCCGAAGCCCGCCATTATAGCCATGAAATTGGGAGCCTAGCGAACAACGCCCAAAGACTCGCGTTGGCCGCTCTTGTAGGTGTAGATCGTCAAAGCACCGTGGCGGATATCGCCCTTGGCATCAAAACCAATGCGGCCCGTGACCCCTGGATAGTCTTGAGTGGCGGCCAACGTTGGCAAATACTTCACCGGGTCGCTGGACCCGGCCTTCACCATCGCCGCAACCATCACCTGCACGGCGTCATAGACGTAAGGTGCATAGAGCTTGACCTCGTGGTTGAAACGGGTCTTGAAACGCGCGCGAAAAGCTTCCAGCGTTTTCTTTTGGTCACCCTCGACCCCACCCGCTTCGGCGCAAACCACTTGGATGCTGCTCAGCGCTGAGCCAGAAAGCTTGGGCAAATCGGCGGTGCAGATACCGTCACCACCGACAAACTTGGCCTGAAGGCCCAACTGCTTCATCTGCCGCAACATCGGCCCACCCACCGAATCCATCCCACCAAAGAAAAGGATGTCTGGCTTCTTGGCCTTGATGCTGGTCAGGATGGCGCTGAAGTCGGTGGCCTTATCGGTGGTGGATTCGCGGGCCACCAGTGTTCCACCAGCAGCTTTCACACCTTTCTCAAACTCATCAGCAACACCTTGACCATAAGCAGTACGGTCATCGATCACCGCCACCACTTTGCCCTTGAGTTGTTCAATCGCGTAGCGGCCCAAGGTCCCACCGAGATGCACGTCGTTGGCCACGACACGAAACGCGGTTTTGAAGCCTTGGAGGGTGTATTTCGGTGCCGTGGCCGAGGGTGAAATTTGCGCAATCCCCGCGTCGTTGTAGATCTTCGACGCCGGAAGGGTGGTGCCTGAGTTCAAGTGCCCAATCACCCCGGCCACCTTGGCATCGACCAGTTTCTGGGCGGCCGCTGTGGCTTGCTTGGGATCGGCACCATCGTCTTCAGCCACCAGCTCCAGCTTGACCTTGCGCCCACCGATCACCACGCCTTGAGCGTTCAAATCTTCGATGGCCAAACGAGCGCCATCTTCGTTATCGCGGCCCAAATGCGCGCTTTGTCCGCTCGTGGGTGCCACATGCCCGATCTTCACCACGGCAGGATCTTGGGGGGCCGCCGCAAACACTGAACCCGTTCCGGCCCAGATCAAGGCACCGAGCACCGCCGTCATTTTGAATGTCATGTCCATCACACCATCACCTCACAAAAAGTTCAACGCAGTCGCTGGCGCGCCATTTCTTGAGCCACCGCCTTGCGCACCACATCCAGCAAAGTGGCCGTCAGTTCGTCACGCAACTCAAGAATCAGGCGATCCACCATCCGCTCAACGGCTGGCGCCACTGATTCCCGCACCCGAAACTCAAACATGCGATCGACTTGGCGATGCAAATCGGTCAGCACTTGCTGAGTGATGCGTTCCGCATCGACGCTCGGACTTGGGCCCAAGCCTGATGGCGGAACCGCCGTCATATCCACGATCGAGGAAAGCACCGGCAGGTTGATCGGATTCGAAGGAGCATCCACGACTTCCGTCAACATCGGAATCGGGATATCCACGCTTGTGATACGCACAGAAGAACTCACGCTTTCACCTCAAATCGCTCCAAGGTCCATCCAGCCTCGGCATAGGCGCGCCAACGTGCCCGAGCCGCTTGCCGATCAGCCTCGGCATGCCCCACCACTTCGATCACCTTGGCAAAACCTGCGGTTTCCGCGATCACTTGACCCGACTCATTGACCAAGACTTCGGCCGGCTCTCGGGGACGTGGCGTTTCGGCCAATTGCACCCAAACGGGTGCTCCCACCAAGGGAGATGGTGGCGCCGAGCGAACACGCTGATGGGGCACAAAAGAAAGGGGGTCGAAGGTCCACAACAAGCGATCCAACTCATCAAGCCGCGCCGCAGGAGCGGTGACACACAGCCACGCCCCCAGACGATGGGCCTTGCGAATCAGACGACATAGATAGTCGTTGCGATGCGCCACATTGAAATGGAACGCCACGGTGGCCATCAGGCGGATTTCCGTGCCGCCAAGGCTTGGGCTTCGGCCAATACATAGTGGGTCAGCAAACCCACTGGGCGGCCCGTGGCACCTTTGGCGGCCCCGCTTTTCCAAGCCGTCCCGGCGATGTCCAAATGCGCCCAACGATAGGCGCTGGTGAAGCGCTTAAGGAACATCGCCGCTGTGATCGAGCCACCCGCACGCGGCCCCACATTGGCGATATCGGCAAAGTTGCTCTTCAGGCCGTCGTCATAGACCTCATCGAGGGGCATGCGCCAAGCGGTGTCGAGTGCGCTTTCGCCGGCTGATTGCAACGCAGTGGCCAAAGCCTCATCGGCACTGAACAGACCACTGTGGTGGTGTCCCAGGGCGATCACGCACGCGCCGGTCAAGGTCGCGATATCCACCACCGCTGCGGGCTTGAAGCGTTCAGCGTACGTCAGCGCGTCACACAGAATCAAGCGGCCTTCGGCATCGGTGTTCAAGATTTCAATGGTCGTGCCCGACATGCTGGTCACGACATCTCCCGGCTTGACCGCCCGGCCACTGGGCAAGTTTTCGCACGCAGGAATCAAGCCGACCACATTGATCTTGGGCTGCAATTCGGCCAAAGCGCGGAACGTGCCCAAAACACTGGCAGCACCACCCATATCGAACTTCATCTCGTCCATCTCGGCCGAGGGTTTGATCGAAATGCCACCGCTGTCAAAGGTCACACCTTTACCCACCAACACCAGCGGCGCGACTTTTTTGGTGCTGCCTTGATAGTTCAGCACGATGAACTTGGGCGGCTGCTCCGAGCCTTGGGCCACAGCCAAGAAGGAGCCCATGCCCAATTCAGCCAAGGCCTCGGTATCCAGCACCTCCACCTTGAGTTTCTTATACGCCTGGCCCAAGGCGATGGCCTGCTCGGCCAGATGGGTCGGCGTGGCATGGTTACCGGGACGATTGGCCCACTCGCGCGCCAATTCGATCCCGGCGGCAATCGCCTTGCCTTGACGCACACCGGTTTGCAGTTCGCTCACCTGAGCCGCCGAGCCCAACAGCTCGACGCGCGTCAGGCGCGGCGCAGGCGTTGCGCTGGGCTTGGTATGGCGATAGACATAAACCGCCGCCGAAACCGCTTTGACCAAGGTTTCAGCCCACGCCGAAGCCGCCACCGGCTCATCCCCGCCCCAAGCCACGCTGAGCGTGCGGGTGCCGGGACCGCTGGTCTTGATGAGTGCCAACCCAGCCGCGAACGCCGCTTGTTGGGCTTGGGTCTGGGCGGAGGCCGCCACACTCAAAACGAGACGCTGCGCCGCAATGCCTGCTGGACGATGGAGGCACAAAGATTGGCCCGTTTTGAGACTGAGATCACCCGCATCCACGGCTTGACGCAGCTCGGCTTGCAGGGCTTGAGGCAGCGTCCAACGCACTTGATCGGCTGGAACCAGCAACAACAGGGTGTCAGTAACGTGATCAGACAGGGCACCGGAGGCGATCGAGAGAACTTCGAAGTCCATAATTCAGCTTGATTGAGTGTTGTCTGATGTTATTCGATTCCTCCCTTCGCAAAGAACTGTCACGCAGCTTCGGGGCCACACTGGCCATCGTTCTGACCACCGTGCTCACCATGGCCCTGATCCGCACCCTTGGGGAAGCCGCAGGTGGCAATGTCGCGCCCCAAGATGTGGCGCTGATGCTCGGTTACGCCACGGTGGGTTATCTGCCGACCATCCTGAGTCTGTCGGTGTTTGTGGCCATCGTGTCCACGCTCACCCGCATGTTTCGCGATAGCGAAATGGCCATCTGGTTTTCAAGCGGCGTGTCACTGTTTCGTTTCCTGCCCCCCGTGCTGCGCATGACCGCGCCCGTTGTCTTGACCATCGCCTTGTTGTCGCTGGTGATCTGGCCTTGGTCGAACCGACAAATCAACGATCTGCGTGATCGCCATCAGCAACGCTCCGACCTCTCGCGGGTTGCGCCCGGGCAGTTTCAAACCTCAGCCGATGGCCGGCGAATTTTCTTCATCGACCGCAACAGCCCCGATGCGTTGTTGAGTCGCAATATTTTTATCGTGGATCGCGCACCAGGCCGGGAGTCCATCACCACCGCCCAAAGCGGCCGCATCGACTACAGCCCGCAGGGCGTGCGTTATCTGGTGCTGCAAAACGGCACACGCTCTGACCATACCGAAGCCACCGGCGCAAAATCGGTGGCGCACTTTGACGAATACCGCATCAAGATCGGCGAAACCACCATCGCCAAGCTGATCGATCGATCGCCCAAATCAACCGACACTTTGGATCTCCTCAGCGGCTCCGAACATCGACTCGACATGGAAGCCGAGATGTCATGGCGGATCAGTCTGGTGCTGGGTTCGGTCAACTTGGCGCTGCTCGGCATGGCTTTGCCAGCAGGCAATCCGCGCCGCAACAGCAGTGCTGCGCTGATGCTGGCGCTGCTGGCTTTTGTGGTTTACCTGAACTTGGTCAATCTGCTTCAAGCTTGGACCGCTGCGGGGCGCGTCAGCTTGATCGGTGGGCTGATCGGTCTGCACGGCGGCTCGATGATCGGCATTTTTGCGTTGTTGTGGTGGCGTGACCGAGGCGTGGCGGCACCCAGCTTATGGCCCCACCGAACCAAGGCAGCTTCCTGATGCGCACCATCCGTCGTCTGCTTTACCGCGAAATCATCGCCTCCACTGCTTTTGTGATGCTGGCTTTCCTGGCCCTGTTTTTCTTCATCGACTTTGTGGGTGAGATGGAAAACGTGGGTAAACACGGCTACACCTTCTTCGACGCGTTGTTGTCGTGCTTGCTGCAGCTGCCCGGCCACCTGTATGAACTGGCCCCCATTGGGGTGCTGATTGGCGCGATCTACGCCATGGCACGGTTGGCGCAGTCATCGGAGTACACCATCTTGCGCACCGGCGGCTTGGACCCCTTGCGGGCCTTGAAGTTGCTCAGCACCTTGGGCATGGTGTTTGTGCTCATCACCTTTGTGGTGGGCGATGTCATGACACCGTGGAGCCAGACCCGCGCCACCTTGATGCAGTCGCAGTTTTCTGGCGGCCTGCGCATGGGTCGCCATGGTGTCTGGTTACGCGACGTTCACGTCGATGACCAAGGCAAGGAGCACCACGTCACCGTCAACGTCGCTGGCGCCCGCAGCGACGGCGCAGTCACGGACATCAGCATCTATGAGTTTGATCCCCAAGGCCGCTTGACCAGTCGGATCAACGCGGCCCGAGCCAACATTGACGATGAAGGCCGCTGGGAGCTGGAAGATGTGGTGCAAATTCATTGGCCAGCGCAACTTGAACAAGAGCCGCCACCGGACACCCAACTGCCCCGCATGACATGGACCAGTGGTTTGGACCGGGACGTCGTCGCTGCCGCCGTACTGCCCTTGGCCACCATGTCCACATGGGCGCTTTACACCTACATGGAGCATTTGTCGGGCCAAGCCCAAGCCGCGCAGCGCTATGAGTTGCAGTTCTGGAAAAAAGCGCTCTATCCCTTTGCCTGCTTGGTGATGATGGCTTTGGCCCTGCCCTTTGCTTATCTAAGCACCCGACGCGGCGGGGTTGGTTTCAAGGTCTTCGGCGGCATCATGCTCGGCATCAGTTTTGTGCTGCTCAACAACGTGGTCGGCCACTTGGCCTTGCTGCATGACTGGACGCCCTGGCTTGCAGCCGGCGCACCCAGCTTGATTTACCTCTTGATGTCCTTGGCCGCCTTTGGCTGGCTGGTGCGTTACCGCTAACCTCTCTCTGACCCTTTTTTGACGCTTCTTATATGCATGGCATCTTGCTTTTTGCTCACGGCGCTCGTAACCCCGCTTGGGCAAACCCGTTCCATGCGATTGCCGCGCACATGCGCCGGTGTGCGCCCGCGCAGCCCGTCACGTTGGCTTTTCTGGAGTTGATGACGCCCAACTTGGCCGATGCTGCGCGTGAACTGATCGACGCGGGCTGCCAGAAAATCACCGTGGTGCCGCTGTTTTTGGGCGCCGGTGGACACATCCTCAACGACTTGCCGGTCTTGGTGAACGATCTGCGCGCGCTGTATCCCACCATCCAGATCGAAGCCACTCCCGCCATCGGTCAAACCGAGGCCATCATTCACGCCTTGGCGGAAACGGCCCTCACGCTGGTCAACACGGCGACTCAGCCACAGCCATGAACCTGCATCAATTCCGCTTCGTCCAAGAAGCTGCGCGCCACAAGCTCAATCTGACCGAAACCGCACGGGTGCTGCACACCTCTCAGCCGGGTATTTCCAAGGCCATTTTGGAGCTCGAAGAAGAGCTGGGCATCGACATCTTCACCCGACATGGCAAGCGCTTGACGCGCATCACTGAGCCCGGTCATCAGGTGCTGAACTCGATTGAGATCATCATGCGCGAGCTCAACAACCTCAAGCGCATCGGAGAAGAGTTCTCGCAGCAAGAAGTCGGCACCCTTTCCGTCGCCGCCACCCACACCCAAGCGCGCTATGTGCTGCCCGAGCCCATCGCCGCCCTGCGCCGTCAATGCCCCCGAGTCACGGTGAGCCTGCATCAAGGCACACCGCAGCAAGTCGCGCGCATGCTGCTGGCCGATGAAGCCGAAATCGGCATCGCCACCGAAGCCCTCGATCAATTTGAAGACTTGGTCACCATGCCATGCTACGAATGGCAGCATGTGGCCGTGTTCCCCAGCGACCACCCCTTGGCCAAGGTGGAGCGACTGTCGCTGGAGCAACTCGCTGCTGAGCCGCTGGTCACCTATCACCCAAGCTTCACAGGCCGCACACGCATCGACACCGCTTTTGTTCAGCGGGGTCTGCACCCGCAAATTGCCCTCGAAGCGATTGATTCCGACGTCATCAAAACCTACGTGCGCATGGGCATGGGTGTGGGCATCTTGGCTGAGATGGCCGTGCGCGATGACCCCGCTTTTGCCAGCTCTTTCGACGCCAAGGGGGGGCCCCAACCCGCAACCATGGTGGCCAAGCCTGTTGGGTATCTGTTCGGTCGCAACACCGCCCGGATCGCCTTCAAACGCGGCGCCTATCTGCGCCAGTTCGTCTACACCTTGGCTGAACTCCTCTCACCACGCCTCACCCGCACCCTCCTCACCCGCACCATGGCGCATCCCGACAGCGAAGGCACGCAAGACTACGGTTTGTGATACGAGGGGGCTTGGGTCCACATGCTGCCGCAACTCTCAACAGCCTTTGTCCGATGGGTATCTACGGTGCGCACGAGCATCCACCTCGGTAGGCCCCAGCACGAACCCATCACTACCGCCACAAACGGGTTATCAAGGGTTTCGACAAGCTCAACCCGAACGGGCGTAAGGACGACTAAACGGTGTTCAGCCCACCCGCTCAAACACCGCCATGGATTCCACGTGCGCTGTGTGCGGGAACATGTTGACCGCCCCGGCCGCTGTGCAGCGGTAGCCGGCTTGGTGGACCAAGAGGCCGGCATCGCGGGCCAGGGTGGCGGGGTTGCAGCTGACGTAGACGATGCGCTGCGGGGGTTGCCAGTCGGGGGCGAGGCTGGGGTCTTGGTGGACATCGGCCAGAGCTTTGGCAAGGGCAAAAGCGCCTTCACGCGGGGGGTCGATCAGCCAGCGTTCGGCCGGGCCGTAGGCGGCCAAGTCGGCAGGAGCGAGTTCGAAGAGGTTGCGGGCGGCAAAAGTGGCTTTGTGGTCCAAGCCATTGAAGTGGGCGTTCTCGCGTGAGCGTTGCACCAGCGCTTCGCTGCCTTCAATGCCCAGCACCTCGCGGGCGGTACGGGCCAGCGGCAGGGTGAAATTGCCCAAGCCGCAGAACCAGTCGATCACGCGCTCGTGCGGTTGCACGGCCAACAAACGCAGCGCCCGGCCGACCAGCACGCGATTGATGTGGTGGTTGACTTGGGTGAAGTCGGTCGGCTTGAAGGGCATGGTGATGCCAAACTCGGGCAACGTGTAGGCCAGTTGCGGGCTGGCCTCGTCGAGCAGCTTCACGGTATCGGGCCCCTTGGCTTGCAGCCACCACTGCACGCCGTGCTCAGCGGCAAAGGCGCGCAGCAAGTCCAAGTCGCCGCTAGAAAGCGGCTCAAGGTGGCGCAGCACCAAGGCGGTGATCATGCTTTCAGCGCCCTCGCCGCCGCCGCTAGCTCCAACACCGCCGATGGCCAACTCGATCTGCGGCAGACGGTCCCGTGCTTCCATGCTGGCGATCAGGGCACGCAAGGGCAAAAGCATGGCGCTGACATGCGGCGGCAGGATCGCACAGCTCTTCATGTCGGCCACATAACGCGATTTGCGCTCGTGGAAACCCACCAGCACCTCGCCCTTTTTCATCACATAGCGCACCGAAAGACGAGCCCGGTAGCGGTAGCCCCAGGTCGGGCCTTCGATGGGCCGCAGCATCTGCTCGGCCTTGACCTTGCCAAGGTGCCAAAGGTTGTCTTCAAGCACGCGCTGCTTGACAGCGACTTGGGCCGAAGCGTGAAAGTGCTGCATCTTGCAGCCGCCACAGGAACCCGCCTCCAGACCGAAATGGGGGCAACCGGGCTTGACGCGCAAGGAGCTTTCGCGGTGGATGGCCAGCAGTTCGGACTGTTCCCAATTGTTCTTGCGCCGCCCTGGGGGCTTGACCGTCACCCACTCGCCCGGCAAAGCACCGTCGATGAACACCACCTTGCCAGCGGCGTTGCGCGCCACGCCTTGGGCCTCAAGATCAAGCGATTCGATCTTGAGCCACTCCGGGCCAGTGGTCGCCAGCAGGGCTGCCACAGCCGCTGAGACAGGTTGTTCCGGGGGGGCGAGAGGCGTGGAGAGGGCGTCGATGGCAACGTCCATAGCGGCATCAGAGCCAACGTTTTGGATAGGGGACATGGTGATCTGCGAAGTCATGGGGCGGGATTGTCTCAGGCTTGGTCATCTCGAAAAAACCTGCCTCAACCCACGTCGCCCGGGTAAATACCACAGCCCTACACTTAAATGACAGCGTCGTGTTGTTCTGTTACGTCACGTGCAGTCAGGACAAACCCTTGAGTTGTTACGGCGGTAAGGGAGGCCGTGAAATCGTCCACGATGCACGGCCCGTCGTTAATGTCCGCTCCACGCAATCTCTTCCACCTCCAGGAGTTCGACATGACCAAGACGCTGACCCTCCAATCGTTCAAGCTCGGTACCCTCGCTCTGACCCTCGCCATGATGAGCGCCTGCGGTGGCGGATCGGAGAATGCCACCTCGTCAGCCCCCAGCGCAACAGCCTCGACGGCTTTGACCGTGAGTGACACCAAGCAGGGGCTGTCCATCCACCTACCTGCGCTAAGCCCTGCGACGACCACGACAACCCCGAGCTCCCAAGCGGTGGCTTGGAGCACCCAACAGTTCAGTTGGAACGCTCAGATCACCAGCGGTGTGATGTCGGGACAAACCTACAGCGGCACGTTGATGCTCAAGGGCGAAAGCCTTGAAGATGGCAGCACCGAAGTCGAAGGACGCATGGTGCCGGTCCCAACGACACAGTCACTCCCTCCATCAACTGGCTCGACCGTATCAGCGCAACACATCCGCCAAGACTATCGTCAAGCCGTGAATGATCTGGTGGACCAGTGGCGCAGTGCCACCGATCCACGGGCTGCCGTGCAGGATTTTCGGCAAGCTTTCCGCCAGATCACCGAGGACTATCAAGCCAAACTCGATACAGCCTTGAGACAACAAGCACGATCCGACTCCAATCGCTCCGGAACACTCAGCGTCTCGGGGATCATCAACGCCGATGGCACGCTGGACCTCCAACTGAACGGCCACGGCATGAAACTGCATCTGACGGGCCAGCGCGACAGCAGCACCGGCCAGCTCTCAGGCACGTTCACCGGCCCCGGTCGTCAAAATAGCGGCACATGGCAAGCCAGCAGCTCGGACGTAAGCCCGGCACCGGCGCCTTCTCCCGCCCCGACACCGACACCGGCCCCCGCACCAGCACCAGCACCGGTTCCTGTGCCGCCACCGGTTCCTGTGCCGCCACCGGCTCCTGCTCCTGCTCCTGCTCCTGCTCCTGCTCCTGCTCCTGCTCCTGCTCCTGCTCCTGCTCCTGCCCCTGCACCGGCCCCTGCACCGGCCACGGGTGACATCACCGCCGGACAAACCAAGTTCAATGGCTTGTGCTTTGCCTGCCACACCACCAACGTCGCTGCAAACGTGAATAACGTGACCAAAGCCGCCACCTTGAGTGGCATCACCGCCGCCATGACCAAAGGGGCTCACAGTGGTTTTGCAAGCACACTGAGTGCCCAAGATTTGCTCAATCTGTCGGCCTATATCAACAGCGCACGCTGAGACAGTACTTTGGTCACACCCTGGTACACACCTGAATCAGGGGGGTGACCTTTCTCTCGCTACGATGCAGCCCGCGCAACTTGCAACACAACAGCAAAGGCTTTGGATCATGGTGGGACTTTTTCAGCACTTGTTGCGCATGGCCGCTGGCGTGCGTTATCCCGGTGGTGACAAGAAGCCGGGGTTGCCCATCCTGATGTACCACCGCGTGTTGGCCCAACCGGACCCCCTGCAACCCGAAGTGCCCGATGCGGCTTGGGTCAACATGCAACTGGCCCTCTTTGCCCAGAGTTTCAACGTGCTCCCCCTGCCCGAAGCCGTGCAGATGATGCGTGAAAACCGCCTGCCGCCGCGGGCCATGTGCTTGACCTTCGACGACGGCTATCGCGATAACCACGATGTGGCGATGCCCTTGCTGCGTTCACACAACATCCGTGCCACGGTCTTCGTGGCCTCCGGCTTTTTGGGTGATGGACGGATCTTCAACGACACCGTGGTCGAAGCCGTGCGCCGCTTGCCCAGCGGTACCGTGGATCTGCGCTTTGCTGGCATGGGGATTCATCCCGTGGGTGACTTGGCCAGTCGGCGCGCCCTGATGGGTCCCTTGACGCAAAACATCAAATATCAGAAGCCCGAAGAACGGGCAGAAAGCTGCCGTCGCCTGCAAGACTTGGCCGACAGCCCCCTGCCAGACGACTTGATGATGCGACCCGAGCATGTGCAAGCGCTGCATCGCCAAGGCATCGACATCGGTGGTCACACCGTCAATCACCCTATTCTTGCTTTGCTTGATGACGTCCAAGCACGACACGAGATCGAAGCCAACCGAGCCTATTTGCGCGATTTGACGGGCGAAACGCCGCGCACCTTCGCCTTTCCAAACGGCAAACCCAATCGCGACTACACCAAGGCCCAAGCACAGCTTGTGCGCCAAGCGGGCTACGAAGCGGCGGTCAGCACGGCCTACGGTATCGCCAACGCCAGTCAAGATTTGTTTGAATTACCCCGATTTGTGGCCATCGAGCGCACCCCGCTGCGCATGGGCGCGCGTATGCTGCGTGTGGCCAAGTACCAACAACCCAGCGTCGCCCAATGACCTCTTCCTTTGGTGCCAAGTCGCTGCTCCGCTCCGCGCTGCTGATGACCGGATCAACCTACTTGGCCTACGCGGCCGGGTTGATCATCAACACCCTCATCGCCCGCCATCTCGGCCCCGCTGACTATGGGCGCTACGCCTACATGGTCTGGCTGTCGGGGGTGCTGGTGCTTTTGATGAACAACGGGCTCAACATCTCGGCCATTCGCTTCATCTCTGAAAGCTTGGGGCGCAATGACCAAGGCTCAGCGGCCAAGCTGCACGGTTGGTTCCGACGGCGCCAAGTCAGCAATACCTTGCTGGTGGCGGTACTGTTTCTCTTGGTGCTGCCCTTCGTCCAACCCTCGGGTTGGGAAAACGATCTCGTGTTCTTCGGTGCCTTGGCCCTGACCGCATCCATCGCCAAGGCTTGGTATCTGTTCAGCGTCTCGACCGCCAAGGGCTACGGTCTGTTTGGCATCGAAGCGATGTCGATGACGTGGATGAGCGTGACCAACTTGATCGCGGTGGTGACGATGTTCTTGATTGGCAGCGATCTGAACATCTACTTGCTGCTCTTTGTGGGCATCAGCGTGGCACACCCCATGATCGCCCGCTCGCAGCTCAAACGCGCCGGCATCCAGCACAACAACCAGCGCCCTGATGCTGACCTTTTGTCGCGGGTCAAACCCCACTTGCTCTGGACCATTCTTTCCACCTTGGTCTGGGCCTTCAGCAACAAGGCCATCGAAACCTTTTTGCTCAATGCCCTAGTGGGGGCCGAAGCGGTGGGCTTTTTCACCATTGCAGCGGCGTTGACCCGAGGCGGGGTGGAAATGCTCTCCATCGGCCTGACCACCGTCTTGATGCCGGCGCTGGCCAATGCTTGGGGCAGCGACGGCATCACCCGTGTCGCACGCATGACAGCGGACGCCGTGCGCTATTTCCACTTTCTCGGCACCTTGCTGGCGGGCTTGGGCTTTTTCTGGGCCGGGCCAGCCATTGAGCTGATGTACGGCGAGCGCTTCGCCCCGGCAGCCTTTTTGCTCCAAGTGATGGTGATCGTCAAAGGCCTCACCCTGAGCCACAGTGCTTTGGGTGCGGTGCTCTCCATCACCGATAACCAACGCATCCGTGTCTTCGAAGCCGTCGTGTCGGTCAGCCTGAGTGCCTTCTTTGCGCTTTGGTTGGTGCCGTCCTATGGCCTGAGCGGGGCCATCACCGCCCATGCCGTTTCGACCTTGTTGGTGTATGTGTTCGTGGTGATTGCGGTGCGCCGTTTGCTGGGCATGCACCTGCCGATCATGGCCATGGTGGGCATGAACTTGGCGGGGGTGCTGGCCATGCTGGTGTCGTTGATGGCAGGCTACATGACGGGTCTTGGCACCTTGCGCTCTTCAGTGGTGGAAGGGTTTGTCTTCTTGGTGCTGTACCCATTACTGACCTTGGTGCTGCGGGTCTGGAGCGCCAAAGATCTGAGCCTGATTGACAAAGGTGCCGACCGTTTTCCCAAACTGCGTGGCGTCTCGACCCGGCTGATGCGCTTTGCCAGCAAGCGCTGACTGAAATACAACACTGACCGTTATAAATAGGCACAAAAGGTGTTCTTTCGGGCATGTCCGAAAGGAAGAGTTCCATTTGTGCGCATTTCTTAACTTCATGGTGACTCGGAACTTTTTAGATTGGGGGATCACAGGGTTCACCTGTCTAAGAAAGTACCGACTCCATGAATAAGCACATCGCCGAACAGTCTCAAGCCAACAGCAACACCCTGGCCACGACTCCAGCGATCCGGACAACACGTCCCGCTGTCGAGCAGCCCAAGGGGTTCGGACCGGTTGCTGAAGGGGGACCACGGCATCTCAGACATCCCAACGACGCCCAAGATCAGCTCCTCAGCGCAGGGGACGACACGTCTGACGATGACCTCATCACCGACCTTGACGCTGCGGGCTTGGCCAATCCGCCCAAAGATCCTCCGATGTTCTCGGCCATGCCAGGCATGCCCGGAACCACAGACCCATCGACCGTGCTCTCGGTCAGCGATGACGGCATCGGGTCGAGCCAAGTGGCCAGCGCATCCACAGCATCCACAGACGCCACGGCCAAAACCAGCCACGCAACCACCCCACCTCACAACACATCGGGGAACAAGTGGAGCACGCTGGGCCTCGGTGGCGTCGCATTGGGCGCCGTGGCTGTGGCCGCCGTCGCCAGTGGGAGCAGCAACTCACAACCGGCCCCAACCGACACCCTCCCACCCACCGCCCCGACCGCGAGCACGGTCACGGTGAACGCGGTCAAGGCCAGCTTGGGCACCGGCAGCCAAGTCAGCGTGCAGCTGTCAAGCATCCCGGCTGATGCCGTCAACATCACCGTCACGCTGATCGACAGCAACAACCCGGCCAACACCTACACCCACCAGCTCAGCGGTACGGGCTTGACCACGCAGTCCTACACCTTCTCCAACGTGCCGGATGGGGCCTACACCACCCAGGTGATTTACACCGATTTGGCGGGCAATCCGTCCACCTACAACTCGGCCACGGCCAAAACCTTCGACACCTTGGTCGGCAACCCGACCATCGGTCCCGTCCCCGGCTACGACCCCGCCGCCAAGACAACCAGTGTCAACATCGCCCTGCCCACCGATGCCAAGGTGGGGGACACCCTGACCGTCACGGTGCACGACGTCTCAGGGGCCCTGGCGGATCGCCAAGTGACCCATCAGGTCACCGCCCAAGACCTGAGCACATTCACCACCAGCGTCGATCTGACCCCTGTGCTGGTGAATGGCACCAGCTACACCGCTGCCACCACCCTGACCGATGCGGCCTTGAATGTTTCCGGGGCCGCAACCACGGCTCAGTTCACCTTTGACACGCTCACCTCCGTGCCAGCCATGCTCCAGACGGGCACGGCCAACGCCATCAACGGCAGCACCGTGGTCAACGGCGCCATCGATCTGAAGGGTGTGGAAACCGGCGCGCATGTGCAGTACGAGATCTACCAAGGCGCGCCCACCGGTGTGCTGACCGACTTGACGACTGCGGCCGCCAGCGGTGCCACGTACACCATTCCCACCCCCACCAGCAATGGCACCTATAGCGTGCATGTGGTCGTGACGGATGCGGCGGGAAACACCGCCAGTGCCACCACCAGCTACCAACTTCAAGGCATCAACGGCCCGTCGATCAGCTACACCGACACCGCACCGGCAGGCACCCCCATCGGCGACCCCCTCTTGGTTGACCACATCACCAACGTGGTGCCCGTGCTGACGCTCACACCGGACCCGGCCATGCCGAGCAGCTTCAGCATCACCGAATACAGCACCAACGGCGGCCAGACGTGGAGCACCACCGCCCCGACGTGGACGCCCAACACCCGCGTCGATGTGAGCGTGCGCTACACCGATCCGAGCAATGGCCTATCCACCCTGCCGAGCAACACCTTTGCCACCTACGACAACCAAGCACCCAGCGCAGCACCCACGGATCTGAGCCTGAGTTCGACCAAGGTGGGCAACAACCAAAGCGACATCGTCGTCAACCTGAACAACATCCCTGCTGACGCTTTGGCCAACCTGATTCAGGTGCAACTGCTGAGCAACGGCCAAGGGGTTGCGGGCCTCACGCCGACCCTCAGCACAACAGCCACCGGCACCAGCTACACCTACACGTCACCCAGCTTGGTCGATGGCACTTACACCGCCCAAGTGAGCTACACCGACGCCGCAGGCAACACCACCAGCATGCCGGTGGTTGCCAGCACATCGATCACCCCGGACACCACCGCACCGGTTGCTGCACCGGTGCTGCATCTGGCCAACGCTGTGGCCGCAGGCGGCGTGACCCCGAACGCCACGCTGGCAGCGATCACCCCGGACGCTGATGCGACCCGCGTCGAGTACCGCATCACCGACCCAGCCACGGGCAGCTTCAGTGCATGGTCGGCCAACGCTCCGATGCCCAGTGCATCCACCCAAAGCACCGGTCCGCAGAACTACACGGTCGAAGCTCGCCAGCTGGACGCCGCTGGCAACATCTCGCCCAGCGCCTCGCTGAGCTACACGCTGGATAACTTTGCCGGATCCCCCAGCTTGGGCACAGCCCTGTACAACGCTGCCAACCAGACGACCACCCTGGGCCTGAACCTACCCGCCGATGCCCAAACGGGTGACAGCATCGCACTCACCGTGCATGACGTGACGGCCAACATCGACACCGTGTTCAGCCACACCGTCACCGCTGCCGAGGTGACCAACATGGTCACGCCGATCCTCATCGACATCAGCAGCGCTTTGCGTCTCAACGGCAACAGCTATACCGCCAGCGCCACCTTGACCGACGCTGTCGGCAACCTCTCAGCCCCATCGGCGGCGTTGACACCGTTCGTCTTTGACAACGTTGCCTTGGCCCCCGTACTCAGCTTGACCAGCGACACGGGTGCCAGCAGCACCGATGGCATCACCCGTATCGGCACCTATGCCGCCAGCGGCATGGAAGCGGGCAGCACGGTCGAATACAGCATCGATGGCACCACGTGGGGCACCACACCGCCCAGCGCGGTGCAAGGTTTGAACAACATCTATGTGCGTCAGACCGACGCCGCCGGCAACGTCAGCCCCGTGGTGCTCGGCTCACCCAGCCTGAGCTTCACCTTCGATAGCGTTGCCCCGGCAACACCGACCGCAGCGCTCAACAGTGATACCGGCGCCACGGGGGATGGGATCACATCCCAAGCCGCCATTGCCGTGGGCGCCATCGAAGCCCAAGCCAGCCTGAGCTACAGCATCGACGGCAGCACACCCCTTCTGGTCAGCCTAAGCCCCAACGGTACGCCCAACGGTACGTTCACCCCCACCAACGCGGCAGGTGGCGCGCTGGCCGATGGCCCGCACACGGTGGTTGTGACGCAAACCGATGTGGCCGGCAACGCCACCGCATCGGCTCCGATGAGCTTCACCCTTGACACCCAAGTGGCGACCTTGGGCTTGGCTTTGGTCAACGACAACGGCGCGTTCCCCAACGACAACATCAGCTCGGTGGGCACGCTCAAGCTGGTCGATCCGCTCAGTGGCTTGGCGGTCCAGGCCGAAGCTGGGGCCAACGTTGAATACGGCACCTTGGTCAATGGCAGCTTGACGTGGTCCACCACCTTCACGGCCGTGATGGGGCCCAACGATGTTTGGGTCCGCCAGACCGACGTCGCCGGCAACGTGTCCGCCGTCGATCCGCTCGTACCGGCGCTGCACTTCACGCTCACCAGCGCCAATGCAGCCCCGGTTTTGGCCGTGACAGACACGGGCTCGGTCGATACCCCCACCGCAGTGACCCAAACCGCCACCATCGGCGTCACCCCCGGTGTGGCAGGCAGCACCGACTACGAATACAGCCTCAACGGCGGCACCACGTGGATCAAAGTGGTGGGCCTGCCCATGGCCGGCGGCACCCTGCCCATCGCCACAGCAGGTGATGGCACCTACACCGTCTTGATCCATTCGCTCGACCCGCAGACGGGTGCGCCCTCCATGGACGCACAAGCCAGCTTCATTCAAGACACGGTCACCACGGTGATGGGTGCTGCGCTGACGCTTGATAGCAGCAACCCGCTCAACAACCCGAACGGCAACGCCGCCACCGACGGCCTGACCAACAACGGCGGTATCACGCTCAGTAACGTGGACCCGAACCTTGCCAGCCTGAGCTACACCTACAGCTTGAATGGCGTGGCGCAACCGGCCCTCACGGTGGCAGCGGTCGCGACAGCGGACCCGCTCAATCCGGGGCAGTTCACCGCCACCATCCCCGCACCCACCTTCGGTGACGGCGTCTACACAGTCAGCGTCTTTCAAACCGACAAGGCGGGCAACACCGCCGCGCCAGTCACCGCCGCCTTCACGCTTGACACCACCTTGGCGCTGCCGACCGTGACCTTGATCAGCGACACCGGCAACCCGGCCAACCCCGCCACCGCTTTGGACGGCATCAGCAACATGAGTGATTTGCTGGTCGCCAACCTCAAGCCGGGTGTGGTGGTGGACTTCACCGTCACCAATAGCTTGGGCACCGTGGTGGGCGTGGCCAACAACACTGTGCCGGTCAATGCCAACAACACGGCCAACATCTTCTCGGCCATCAACACGCTGGTCTCGCCCGATGGGGCCTACACCATCACCGTGACCCAGACTGATTTGGCCGGCAATCAGCAGTCCCAAGCCCTACCGATGGTGCTCGACACCCAAATCTCGACCCTGAGCGCGGCCTTGGTCACCGACACCACCAACATCCAAGCACCCAACGGGAAGGCTGATGGGATTTCGCAGATTGCAGACATCGTCATCACCGGCTTTGATCCACATGTGGACGTGGTGAACTACACCTTCACCGTGACCGACAAATTTGGCACGGTGTTGCTTGACCCGGCCACCAACTTGCCGTACCCCACCCTCAGCGGCAGCTTTGTGCCCGCTGTGGGGGCCACCAGCCACACCTTGGTGGGCTCGACCTTGGGTCTGGGCAACAGCAGCTATACCGTTTCGCTTGATCAGATCGACAAGGCTGGCAACAGCACCTTGGCCAACGGCACCACCAGCAAGTTCACCTTCACCCACGACACCGTGGCCTTGACGCCGGCCGTGGCCGTCACGATCGACTCGGCCATGACGGGCTACACCGGCACTTATCCGGCGCTTACCGCCACTTTTGGCACCGACGCCAATGCCATCACCAACATCAGTGACCTGACTTTCTCAAACCTCGAAGCTGGGGCCGATGTCAGCTACACCATCACCAACAGCCTGACGGGTGCCGTGGTGGTGCCAACCACCTTGATGCCGGTGGCGCTGATCGATACCGCCACGGGTTCGGCTGCGATCATCAACCCGATTGCCACCAACGTCCCCGGCGTCAATGACGGCACCTACACGATCACCGTGCAGCAAACCGACGCCGCGGGCAACGTTAGCGCGATATCCACCGGCAGCTACACGCTCGATACCCAAATCAGCACCCTCACCGGTGCGGTCAGCCTAGACGGCACCAAAGCGCCGATCAAAGACAATCTGACCGCCTTTGACCATGTGGGCCTGCTGGGCCAGATCAGCTTGGGCAACTTTGACGCGCATGTGGCGCAGATCTACTACGCCTTCACCCCCGTCGATCCGCTCACAGGTTTGGCCAACGGCAACCCGGTGGTGATGGGCAGCATGGTGCCGCCCGCCGGGGCCACGTCCATGACAATGGCCCTGACCGACCCGGCACTGGCCTTGCCGAACGGGGCCTATACGGCCAATTTCTGGCAGGTGGACCAAGCGGGCAACGACGGTCAAACCTCGCTGCTGAGCCTGAATTTCACTTTCGACACCCAAACCGTGGTGCCGGGGGTGGCGCTGGTCAACGACACCGGCGACACCTACAACATCGCCACCTTCAGCGACCGCATCACCACCAACCCGATGTTCAGCCCGCAGTCTGGCGTTGAGGCGGGCAGCATCATTGAGTACAGCCTTGATGGCAGCACGTGGGTCCAAGGAACTGGGCTGGCCGGGCTGCTTCACGGTGATGGTGCCTACAACTTCTACGTGCGCCAGACCGATCTGGTCGGCAACATGGCGACCTCAGCAGGCAACACGGTGGCAACCGGCGGCTACGACTTCATCCTCGACACCACCAAACCAGCCATCACCCTCGCGGCGGACCCCCTCACTTCGACCCTGATCGGCGGGACGCTAACCTCCAGCACCGGCGCAATCAGCGTCACCAGCGGCCTTGATCCGCACGCCTCCACCTTCGCTTACTCGATCGACGGTGGCGTCAGCTGGACGTCCAATCTGGCCACTTTGCCCGCCACCATCGCCACCAACAAGATCGCTAGCGGTAGCAGCATCACGGTCGATGTGGTGCAGATCGACGCCGCCGGCAACGGCTTGAATCAACTGGTGCCTGGCGGCAAGGACGCCAGCCTGACCTTGGTGCTCGATAACAGCACCACGGCCCCCGTGGCCCAACTGAGTACCGACTCCACCCCGGATCCGCTACTCGTTCCTGGTGCCGCCACCGCGCACTACAGCGTCGATCACATCACCAACGTGGCCACCATCACGGCCAGCGTCACCGAGGCCGGGGCCACCTTGAGCTACTCGGTGCTGGACGCAACCGGCGCAGCGGTGCTTGATGCCTTGGGCGCCCCACAAACCAACTTGCCGTGGACCGGCACCTACACCGCTCCGGCGGTGGACCCGCTGACCCACCAAGTCAGCTACACCGTGGCCTTCACCCAGACCGATCTGCTGGGCAATGTCTCGGCGGTCACCAACCTGCCGATCACGCTGGATACGGGTGCCAACGCCCCCACCGTGGGTTTGGTGACAGAAACGGCGTTGGGTGCGATCACGCCACTCAACGTCACCACGTCCTACATCGGCCAGATCTTCGCCAACTCAACCGAGGCCGGCGCCGTCTTCATGAGCAGCACGGATAACGGTGCGACGTGGAAAAACATCAACGCCTTCGTCCCCGTGGTCGGCACCAACAACCTTTTGGTGCATCAGATTGACGCCGCAGGCAATGTTTCGCCCGATACGCCCTTCACCTTTGACTTGGCAGCGGGCTACACCATCAATGCGGCCACCAATGCCGTGGTGATGGACGCCAACAACGTGGCGGTGGTCGATACCACCTTCCCCTTGCTACCCAGCATCAGTTTCACCGATGCCGGTTTGATGGGAGATTTCGTCACCAACAACGCCGCCCTGACCTTCTCAGCACCGCAAAACCCAGCAGGCCTGACCAGCGTTGTGGAATACAGCGCCGACGGCGGCACCACGTGGTTGCCCACCGGCCCAAGCATGTTGACAGTCGATCAAACCTACCACCTCTTGGTGCGTGAATCGGCGTTTGACGCGGCCGCCAACGTCACGCACTGCTCAGCAGCTGTGCCGTTCAACGTCACACTCGACACCACCGCCCCGGTCTTGGCCCCATGGAGCAACGCTGCCGAGCTGTTCACCTCCGTCACAGGCACCACACCGTCGGTGGCGGTGATGCTGGTGCAATACGCTGAAGGTGCCACGGTGGACCCGACCAACTTGGCCGCCTTCAGCGGTGCCGGGGCCTTGGGCTACACCACCGCCGTGAACAGCACTGGCACGAGCAAGGACGGTCTGACTCATCTGGGCATCCAAAGCGACGGCACCACGGTGATCGAACTCCAATTCACCGAAGCCGTCCAAGGCAGCTTCACCCAAGCCACCATCACCCCCGTGGCCCAACTGTCAGTGTCCGACGTCACCGGCAACTCCACCGCCGCCACCCCCACCGTGAACCTCACCACCCTGGGCATGAACTGGGTCATCTGGCAAAACCTGCCCTAATTCCTGCAAGGCCGGGGGATTTTACCCCCCGGTCACCGGCGGGAAAAATGCGACTTCGGCGCCGTCGGAGATTTCGGCGGCTTCGGGGCAGAGGGTTTGGTTGAGGGCAGCGCGGACGGTGTGTTCGCGGCTCAGGGCGGTGGTGTGGGGTTCGCCCAGGGCGATGAGTTGGTCGCGCAGCTGACCAACGGTGGTGCCTGGGGAGACTTCAACGGTTTCGGTAGCACCGAGGGCCTCGCGTAGCGAGGCGAAATACATCAACTGAACTTGCATGATCGGCTCTTGATCGGGGGCTTGTTGTTATTGCAGAAAACTCATCGGGATGAAGGACACCGTCTGGCCCGGCTCAACGAGCGTGCCAGCGGGAATATCCACCAAACCGTCGGCCCAGACCATCGAGGTCAGCACGCCAGAGCTTTGATTGGGATAGACCGTCACATGGCCTTCGGCATCGAGCCGCGCCCGCACAAACTCGCGCCGCGAATCGGCTTTGGTGCGCCGAAAGGCCGACCGCAGCGGCAAGCCGCGCGGCATGCCCAGCAGCGCCACCGGCACGCCTTGCAGGCGCAACAGCACCGGGCGCACCAGCAGCAAAAACGTCACCAAACTGGAGACCGGATTGCCCGGCAAGCCGATGAACCATGTGCTGCCCGCCCCCCCGCCAATCACGCCAAAAGCCAGCGGCTTGCCCGGCTTCATGGCGATTTGCCACAGATCCAAGCGGCCTTCGGCCTGCACGGCAGGGCGCAGATGGTCTTCTTCACCGACCGAAACACCGCCGGAAGTGAGGATCAGATCGTGCCCCTCGGCCGCCACACGCAAAGCGGCGCGGGTGGCTTCGAGCTGATCGGGCACCAAACCAAGATCGGTCACCTCGCAGCCCAAGGCTTGCAGCAAGCCAGACAAGGTGTAGCGGTTGGCGTTGTAGATCGCACCGGGGGGCATGTCCTCGGGGGCCACTTCACCCGGCATGACCAGCTCATCGCCGGTCGAAAACAGCGCCACGCGCGGACGGCGCGTCACGCCCAGCAGGGCCGCACCGACCGAAGCCGCCAAGCCCAACGCAGCTGGCGTGAGCCGGGTGCCTTGCTTGAGCACCGCACTGCCCCGTGCCACATCTTCGCCCCGACGACGGATCGACAAGCCATGCATCGGCTTGATCTGGACGCGCACAGAGCCCGCACCGTCAGCCTCGGCCAAAGCCTCGCACTCCTCTTGCATCACCACCGCGTCCGCGCCAGTGGGAATCTGTGCGCCGGTAAAGATCCGGGCCGCCGTGCCCGCTTGCAACGGCTGGCCCACCACCCCAGCAGGGATGCGCTGGCTGATGGGCAGCACCGTGCCGGGCACAGGGACATCCGCAGCCCGCATGGCGTAGCCGTCCATGGCGCTGTTGTCACCGGGAGGGACATCGAGCGCGGCGATCACATCGACCGCCAACACCCGGCCCAAGGCTTGGGCGGTGGGCACCGATTCGGTTTGCGCCAGGGGTTGAACGGCGGCCAACAACTGAGCTAAGGCGTCGTCCAGGTTTTGCAAGGGGGCGTTGTTGCGCATGTTCAGGTCGCAGTTCAGATCGGCTCAGACGGGGGCGTGGTCAACGATGTAGCGCTGCACTGTGGCGGTGTCGGCGGGCATGACTTGAAAGCGCTTGGGGCGCGATTCCAAATCAGCCAATGCTGCCGGGCGCGGTGCTTTGACATCGGGGCCAAGCGCTTCGGCGATGGTGGCTTCGAACTTGGCGGGCAAGGCAGTTTCCAGCACCAGCATCGGCACGTCAGCTTCGCGCAGCTCTTGGGCCACTTTGAGGCCGTCGGCGGTGTGGGTGTCGATCAGCACGCCGAACTGCTCAAAGGTGGTGCGGATGGTAGCCAGACGGTCGGCGTGGGTGCTGCGACCCGACTGGAAGCCGTAGTCAGCGATCTTGGCGAACTCGTCCGCCGTGAGCGTGAAAGCGCCTTCTTGGGCCAAGGCGCGACCAAACAAAGCTTGGGTGCGATCACCGTCACGGCCCAGCAGGTCAAAGACAAAGCGCTCGAAATTCGAGGCCTTGCTGATGTCCATCGAGGGGCTGGAGGTTTCGAAGGTCTCGGCACTTGAACGCACGCGGTAGCTGCCGGTACGGAAGAACTCTTCGAGCACGTTGTTCTCGTTGGTCGCCACCACCAAATGCTTGATCGGCAAGCCCATCATGCGCGCCACATGGCCGGCGCAGACGTTGCCAAAGTTGCCCGAAGGCACCGCAAAGCTCACCTGCTGGTTGTTGTTGGTTTGGGTCGCTTGAATATAGCCCGCGAAGTAGTACACCACCTGCGCCAAGAGCCGGGCCCAATTGATCGAGTTGACCGTGCCGATGCGGTACTTGCGCTTGAAATCCAGATCGTTCGACACCGCCTTGACGATGTCTTGGCAGTCGTCAAACACGCCTTCAACCGAGAGGTTGTGGATGTTCTCGTCTTGCAAGCTGAACATCTGCGCTTGCTGGAAAGCACTCATGCGGCCCAAGGGCGAGAGCATGAAAACACGCACGTTGTGCTTGCCGCGCATAGCGTACTCGGCCGCACTGCCGGTGTCGCCCGAGGTGGCGCCCAAGATGTTGAGCGTCTCGCCCCGACGGCCCAGTTCGTACTCGAACAAGTTGCCAAGCAACTGCATGGCCATGTCCTTGAAGGCCAAAGTCGGGCCGTTGGACAAGCCTTCGAGCATCAAGTTCGGCGCCAGCGGTGTGAGCGGCGTGATGGCGGCGTGACCCCCAAACACCTCGGCGGTGTAGGTCTTTTCGACCAAAGCGCGCAGATCAGCCGGCGGGATGTCGTCGATGTAGAGCGAGAGGATCTCAAAGGCCAGCTCGGCGTAGCTCAGCGAGCGCCAAGCGTTCAGGGTTTCAGCCGAAACCTTGGGGTAGGCCACGGGCAGGTACAACCCACCGTCCGGCGCCAAGCCTTCAAGCAAGATGTCAGAAAAGCCCCGCAAAACGCGGGGTTCGGTCGGTTCGGTCGAAGAGGCACGGGTGCTGATGTATTTCACGGCAAGAAGACCATCAAAAAAGAGATTGGGGGGCTGCGCCGTCTTCCGAGGCGAGCCAGGCGCGAATTGTCGCCGCATCCACGCTCGATGCGCTGCTGCTGGGACCCATGTCGGCGGAACTGCGGCCCTGGTAAATCTCAACCCCGCCCGCTTCGGTGCGGTGCAGGCCAAAAAAACGCGCATCCACCGCCTTGTGAGCGTCGTGCGTCAACAGAGCTTCAATCTCGTGCAGCAGAAAAAGGCTGTGCGAGGCGATGAACACTTGGATGCCGTTGGCGCTCAGATCGACGATGCTTTTGGCCACGCGCCGAATCAGCTTTGGGTTCAGATTGGCCTCGGGCTCGTCCCAAAAGAGCGCACCCTTGTCGAGCAAAGCCCCGGTGGCGATCAGCCGCGACAGCATGCCGAGCTTGCGCAGGCCCTCGGCCACCAGCGGCATTTCCATCCGGCCCCGGGCGTTGCGCAGATAAAAGCGGCCGTTGCGGTCCAGCTCGATCGAGCCTTGCATGGCGTCTTCGATGGGGGCCAACAGCTCACGGATGCGCTTTTCCTTCACCCCTTGCTTGAGCGGCGCGCCCAGCAGCACGCAGGTGTCGCGCCAAGTTTCCTCAAACTCCAAGTAGTGGCCTTCGTAGAAAGACACGAAGTTGGGAAAGATCGTCAGCAGCTCGCGCGTCGGCAAGTAGGCCGGCGAGGCATCGAGCCAAGCACTGGGCGCTTGGTTGACCGTCACTTCGGTGGTGCTTTGGGTGGCAAAACTGAAGCTCAGGTCGTACTGCGGCTCAGAAAACGACAGCGCAATGTCGCAGCGTTGCCGCCCCGGCTGCCGCCGCGCCAACCGCCCAAGTGATTCAGGCCGAAACACTTTGACCAATTTTTCGGCCACCTTGCTTTGCAAGGCGCTCTTGGTCGGTGCGCTGGCCAGCCCGCCTGCTTGGGGCTTGCGCCCTTCGGCGGCGCTCAGCGCCAAGTAGGTGTAGGCGATCTTGAGCAGATGCGATTTGCCGGCGCCGTTTTCACCCACAAAGACGTTCAAGTGCCGGCCAAAGTGCAAATCGGCCGATTGATACACCGTCAGGTTCTTGATCTGCAAGCGCTGAAGCATCACCAAGCATCCCCAGAGACCGCCCAGCGCTTCAAGGCGTCGTCATCACTCACGCGGGCATCGACCCAATGGGTGCTGCCGTCGGCAGCGGTTTCTTGCTTCCAAAACGGCGCTTGGGTTTTGAGATAGTCCATCAAGTACTCGCAGCCTTGGAAGGCCGCTCCGCGATGCGCCGCCGCTGCGCCCACCCAAACGATCTGTTCCTGCGCGCCCAAGGGGCCGATGCGGTGGATCACCCGGGCAGCGTGCAAGCCAAAGCGCTGGATGGCTTGATCGATCAAGGTCTCGATGCTGCGCTCAGTCATGCCGGGGTAATGCTCCAGCGTGAGCGTCGAGCCCGGCTCGCCGCGCACCGTGCCGACAAAGCTCACCACCGCACCGACGTGGCCATCTTCGGCACGCAAGGCCGCCACTTCGGTCGAGAGATCAAAGTCCTCAGCTTGAAGGCGCACCCGCGCTGGCTTAGGGGTGGCATGAAGGGGCGCAGATTCACGCACCCACTCACGCACCAACATGCACACCGCGCGGGTCTCGATGGCTTCGCCGCGCCCGACCGGCCCCATGCGCTCGGCGGTTTTGGCCTTGATGTTGATGCGCCCCACCTCGATCCCCAACACCTCAGCGATCCGGGCCTTCATGGCGGGCACGTGCTGTGCCATGCGCGGCTGCTGCGCCACCACGGTGCTGTCCACGTTCATGACCCCCCAGCCCAAGGCGCGCACGCTGCGTAGCGCCTCGGCCAACAGCACGGTCGAATCCGCGCCCTTGAAGCGCGCATCGGTGTCGGGAAAATGCGCGCCGATATCCCCCAAACCCGCCGCCCCCAAAAGGGCATCGGTCAAGGCGTGCAACAAAGCGTCGGCGTCCGAATGCCCCAGCAAACCGCGCTCAAAGGGAATCGTCACCCCGCCCAGCACCAAGGCACGCCCCGGCACCAAAGCGTGGGTGTCCCAGCCCTCGCCCACCCGCAACTCCGGCCAGACGTTTCTGGTGTTGCCTGCTGTGTTCACCATGAAGGCTTCCTTTTCTCGATGAAGGCTTGCACGCCTTCCAAAGTGGCGTCTTCCATCATGTTGCACGCCATCGTTTGGGTGGCGGCTTGGTAGGCTGCGGCCACGCCCATTTCCAGCTGGCGATAAAACAAATCCTTGCCCCAGGCCAAAGCGACACGCGGCTTGGTCAGCAAGACGCTCACCAGCCGCTCGATCTCGGCGTCCAGAGCCTCGGGCTCGGCCACACGGTTGATCAAGCCCTTGTCGAGCGCTTGCTCGGCGCTGATGAATTCACCGGTTGTGAGCATCTCAAAGGCCGCTTTGCGACCGATGTTGCGCGACAAGGCCACGGCGGGCGTCGAGCAAAACAGGCCCAAATTGACACCGCTGACCGCAAAGCGCGCCTTGCTGGAAGCCACCGCCATGTCACACGCCGCCACCAACTGGCAACCCGCAGCGGTCGCCACCCCGTGCACCCGCGCAATCACCGGCACCGGCAAGCGGGCGATGGCCTGCATGACTTGGCCGCATTGACCAAAGAGCGCGCGGTAAGCGTCCATCGAGGGCTCGGCGCGCATCTCGACCAAATCGTGACCCGCGCAAAAAGCTTTGCCCGCACCCGCCAAGATGACGCAGCGCACGCTCTCATCTTCGGCAATGGCGGCCCACTCGCGTTGCAAGGCCTCAAGCAGCGCCTCGGACAAAGCGTTGAAAGCTTGCGGGCGGTTCAAGGTCAGGGTCAGCACGCCCCGGGCATCTTGGGTGCGCAGCAAAAGCGGTTCATCAAGGGTCAACATGAAAGGCTCCATGGAATCAAGGGCGGCCGCGACGATACCCGAAAGCGCCGCGACCCGATCAACAACCGCCCCATGACAGGGACAATGGCGCATGTTTTTCAAACCACACACCCCAACCAGCGTCGGCGCCGCGCTGCTTGGCTTGGCCTGCGTCTTGACGACCCTCCCGGTTTCGAACGCCCACGCCAAGAAAAAGGCCCACACCGCAGCACACAAGGGTGGGCATGCCACCCAACCCACTGAGGCCTCTGTGGCTTATGGCCGCAGCGAAGCCGTGCTGGCTTTTGCGCGCCAAGTCAGCGAGCGTCATCCCGAGCTTGACCGGGTTTGGGTGGAGAACGTCTTGCAAGACGCCCGCCGCCTGCCCATCGTCGAGCGACTCATCATGCCGGCCGCCACCCCCAGCGCGAAGAACTGGATGGTCTACCGGGCGCGCTTCATGGACCCACTGCGTCAGCAAGAAGGCCGGCGCTTTTTGAAGACCCACGCCCAAGCCTTGCAGCGTGCCGAAGACCGCTACGGCGTGCCCGCTGAAGTGGTGGCGGCCATCATCGGTATCGAAACCATCTATGGCCGCAACACCGGCAACTTCCGCATCCTCGACACCCTGGCCACGCTGAGCTTCAACTTCCCCACGGGCCGCAGCGACCGCTCCGGTTTTTTCCGCAGCGAGCTGGAGCAATTCTTGGTGCTGTGCAAACGCGATCACCTTGATCCGCTCAGCGCACGCGGCTCCTACGCCGGGGCCATGGGTCTGGCGCAGTTCATGCCCGGCACTTGGCTGAACTACGCCGTGGACTTCAACGACGACGGGCGCATCGATCTGCTCAACGACACCACCGATGTCATCGGCAGCGTGGCGGCTTATTTGCACGCCAGCGGTTGGCAACGCGGCGTGCCCACCCACTTCGCCGTCAGCCCCCCCAAGAGCGACACCGCGCTGGCCACCTTGCTCGGCCCCGACATCCAGCCGAGCTTCAGCGCCTATCAGTTCACCAACCTCGGCGCCCAACTCGACCAAGCCGGGCAGGAGTATCCCGAACTGCTCGCCTTGGTCATGCTGCGCAACGGCACCGAGCTGCCGCCCGACTTCGTGGCCGGCACCAGCAATTTCTGGGCGATCTCGCGCTACAACTGGTCGGCCTACTACACCATGGCCGTGATCGAGTTGAGTCAGGCGCTGGCGAATCGTCGTCAAAAATAAAAAGGCCCTGACCACAATATGTCCGCGCGGCATCCGTCTACACAAGTATGGATGCCACTCTTTCCTCCCAACCGACGCTGCTGGTGATGCCGATGGCTTTGGCCGATAAGGAACAACGCCTCACAGCCACCCTGTCGCAAGAACGAGGTCGGCTGCGCAGCTTCATCCGAGGTCAGGTGCGTGATGCGAGCGACGCGGAGGACATCTTGCAAGACGTGTTCTTCGAGTTCACGCAGGCTTGGCGTCTGCCCGAGCCGATTGAACAAGCCGGGGCTTGGCTGTTTCGGGTGGCGCGGCATCGGATCATCGATCGCTTTCGCAAAAAGCGCGAAGAGCCGCTGCGCAGCGCGACATCCAACACCGAGGCCTCGGATACCTCCGATGCCGACGAGCCCTGGTTGGAGGACGTGCTGCCCTCGCCCGAGGACGGCCCCGAGGCGCTTTATGCCCGCAAGGTGCTGCTCGAACACATCAGCGCCGCGCTGGCCGAACTGCCCGAAGAGCAACGAGCGGTCTTCATCGCTCACGAGATTGAAGGTCGCAGCTTTGAGGCCATGGCCCAAGAACAGGGCTTGAGCACCAACACCTTGCTGGCGCGTAAACGCTATGCGGTGCTGGCTTTGCGCAAGCGGCTTCAGCCCATCCATGACGCTTTTTTCGAGTAACCGTTTTTCGCCGTCTTTAGGAGAACTTTCATGAACTGCAAACCCAATTGCGCCACCCGTTTCGCCAAGATCGCTGTCATGGTCCTGCTCGGCATCGCCGCCATGGGCTATGTGGTGATGTCACTTTGGAACTGGCTGGTGCCGAGTCTTTTCACCAGCGCGCATGAGATCAGCTACCTCCAAGCCTTGGGCGTGCTGGCCTTGAGCAAAATCCTCTTCGGCGGCTTTCGTGGCCCCGGCGGTGGCTGCCGCCGCTCATGCTCACCGCGTCACAAGATGAACTTGAGCGCAGAAGAACGCGAACAGCTCCAAAGCTGCGCACGCTGAGCTAGATCATGGGATCGATCTCGTCGGCCCACACTTCCACACCGTGGGCGACCGGGATCGATGCTTCTTCCACCGCCTCGACCGCCCTCACAGCGGGTTCGGGGAGGTCCAACATCTGGCGGGCTTGTTTTTTCTGGGCGCGGCGTTCGGCAAAGAATTCGCGCAGCAGTTTGGCCGACTGATCGGCCAAGACACCGCCTTCGATCTCGGTTTGGTGGTTCAGCGCCTTGACCTCGAAAAGGTTGAGCACCGAACCGGCCGCGCCGGTTTTGGGATCGGGCGCAGCGTAGACCACGCGCTTGAGGCGGGCGTGCAGCATGGCGGTGGCGCACATGGCGCAGGGCTCCAGCGTCACGTAGAGCTCGCAGTCGGGCAAGCGATAGTTCTCCATCAACGCGGCCGCATGGCGCAGGGCGATGATTTCAGCGTGTGCCGTGGGGTCGTGGGTGGTGATGGGCCGGTTGTAGCCCGTGGCGATGAGCTGCGGACCATTCTCGGTGTGTCGCACGATGACCGCGCCAACGGGCACTTCGCCTGTCAAGCGGGCGTTGAGGGCTTGGTCCAAGGCCTGGGCCATCCAAGATTCGTCCATCGTCATAGTTCCAAACTGACGGCATCAAACACCGTGGCATGCCAAGCCTCGGAGGTTGGCGTACTCACCCCCCCCCGTGCATCAGCATGGGGATGGGGATGGGGAACGGCAGCCACCGCCACGGCGCGATGCAAATCCACCAAGTGGCTGATCACCACATCGCGCATCCCCAAAAGAACCTTGGCCTGTTGCTGGGCCGCTTCGGTCTGACCATCCGCATTAAGTTGCAGGACCTCCAAACCCACGCGATGGATCTCCGCATGGACGTTCTCGATGGCCTTGAAGGCGTGCAATTGGCTGTAGCGCTGCAAACCATCGCCGTAATACCACTGGCCAAATCGACAGCGGGTGTGATCACACACCTCTTGCACGGTTAACCGCAGCGGCACACCTTGGGTGGCCGAGACAATTTGCTGCACCCAATGGATGTGATCTTGTTGGGCCATCAAGAGCGGGAAGTCGTTGACATTCCACGTCACATCGGCCCAAAGACGCCAACTATCCTCACCTTGGTAGGTCTGAGCCCACACCGGAATGGCCTCGGCTGACATGGGCCGTGCAATGGCATGGCCTTGACCGTGATGGCATCCCAGCCGCATCAAAAGCAACCCCTGTTCTGGGGTACCAATGCCCTCGGCAATGATCTGCCGGCCAAAGATGCGAACCATGGAGATCAAGGACTCCACCAGCGCCAAATCAGCAGGATCGTCGGCCATGCTGTGAATGAAGCTCGGATCGATCTTGACGGTGTCAGCGGGCAACCTCTTGAGATGCAACGGTGACGACGCTCCCGGACCAAAATTCCCCAGCGCCACCTTGATGCCGAGCGCTTGATAGCGCGTGATGAGTGAGCCCAAGCGATGCAAATCATTTTGCGCACCGGACTCAAGCAATTCGATTTCCAGCATGGCGGGCGGCACATCCGGGGCCGCTTCCAAGCGGTCCTTCAAGCATGTCAAGGTGGCTGGGGCAAACAATGAATCGCACGACATGTTGAAGCTGATCGGCCAAGCATGCCCTTGCGCCATCCAACGTTGCTGCTGCGCGATCACTTCCTCGATCACCCACTGGGTGATTTGCTCATCCAAGACATGCTGCTGCACCAAAGGCAGAAATTCGAGCGGCAACAACAGCCCCTCTTCGGGATGCTGCCAACGCAACAGGGCCTCGACGCCCGTCATCACGCCACCGCCCAAATGCACCTTGGGCTGAAACAGCAAGCGAAACTCACCGTCATGCAGGGCTTGGGCTAGACGCTCAAGGCGCTGTAGTTGCACCGGGGTTTCCTGATCATCTTGATCCTCAAAGATCCGGTATTGATGACCGCCCAAAGCCTTGGCGCGGTACATCGCCTGATCGGCATGGCGCAACAAAGTGTCGGGCTCGCACGGTTCATCCGGTAGCAGGGCCACCCCCACGCTCGCGCCCAGACGATGCGTGGCTTTTTCGGTCAGACAAGGTTCGGCCATGGCGGTGATCAAGCGGGTCAGGATCTGATCCAGCTCATCGGTGGAGGACAACGACCCCAGAAGCAGCACAAATTCATCGCCACCAAGACGCCCCACGGAATCAGTGCTTCGGACCGCCGCCTTGAGTCGCTGGGCCACGATGACCAACACCTCATCACCAACGTCATGTCCATGCTGGTCATTGATGGCTTTGAACCCATCCAGATCCACAAAACAAACCGCCAGCATGCTTCGATCACGGCGCGCTTGAGCCACCCCTTGTTCAAGCCGGTCATGAATCAGCCAGCGATTGGGCAGATCCGTCAGAGCGTCATGCCCCATCTGCCAAGCCATGCGCTGCTGCATCGCCACCCGCTCGGTGACATCGCGGAAAACCACCACGCCCCCCACCACGTGGCCCGCACCATCGTGAACCGGGGCGACGGAGCCTTCGATGATGCGTTCGACACGCCCATGACCCAGCAAGCGACTGTGTTCGGCCAGTTTCACCACTTTGGCGGTTGTCAGGGCCAACGCCATCGGGTCAGCCACCGAAGCGCGGGTGTTGTGGCTCACGACCGGCATGACCAGCCGCAATGGTTGACCCAGCACTTCCTCGCGGGTGCGTCCCAGCAGGGCTTCGGCCACGGGGTTGATGAAGCAAACCTGCGCTTTGGCGTCGGTGGCGATCACCGCTTCGGCAATCGACGCCAAGGTGATTTCGAGGCGTTCTTTTTCTTGAAAAAGCTCGGAGCGGGCCCGCCGCAGACGCCCCACCAATTGCTCCGTTTGTTCCGCCATGCTGTTGAACGCTTCGCCAGCTTGGCGAATTTCTTGGCACCCGGCCACCTCCACCCGAGCCCCCACCTGCCCGGCTTGCAACGATTGCGCGGCCTGACCCAACTGCGCCAAACTCCGCAAGGAGCTGCGTAACAGCAACGCCAACAGGGTGCTGAGCACCGCAATCACCACCACAACCATGCGAGCTTGGATGGAGACCCGCAACCATGCGAAATCAATCCAAGGGGTGGGGTCGGTGTGTAAAACCAACTGGCCGTAGGTCCGCCCCTGCCAGACCATCGGAAATTGACGGCTCAACCCCGACAGATGGATCAGCCCCGGAAACCATCTGGGCGCAGTGGCAACGGCTCCGGGCGGCATCGACGGCGAAACGTGTTGCCGCACCACCGTCGTTGCGTCAGCGTGTTGAATCGATTGTTCAACCACCTCACCATTGGGGCGGGTCCATTGCCAATGCACAGCGGCCATACCGTTCATCTGCACCACAGGCTGGGCCAGCAACGACAAGGTGTCGCTCTGGCCCATGGCCACCTGCACCGCCATCGACTGCACCAGCATGGCACCCAGTCGATCCAGTAAATCGTTCTGGGCCGTGATGGCCTGTTGACGCTCCTCTTGCATCACTTGCCAAGTACGCACACTGCCGGCAAAGAGAATCAACAGGATCGCTGGCACAAGAAGCCGCCAAAGCAAGGCCTTGGGCCACCACACCAACCAACGCACCCACCCAGCGTGTTTCATGGTGTTGAACGTATGAAGAAAGCTCGGTCGAAAGACTTATTCCCACTCAATGGTGGCAGGCGGCTTGCTCGACACGTCGTAGGTCACGCGGTTGATGCCGCGCACCTCGTTGATGATGCGGCTGGAGACCTTCTTGAGCAGGCTGTACGGCAGCTCGGCCCAGTCAGCGGTCATGAAGTCGCTGGTCTGCACGGCGCGCAGGGCCACGACGTAATCGTAGGTCCGACCGTCGCCCATCACGCCCACGCTCTTGACCGGCAGGAACACCGTGAACGCTTGGGAGGTCAGGTCGTACCAGCTCTTGCCCGTGGCCGGGTCGATCGTGGCGCGCAGCTCTTCGATGAAGATGTGATCGGCGCGTTGCAGCAAGCTGGCAAAGTCGGCCCGCACCTCACCCAAGATGCGCACGCCCAAGCCCGGACCCGGGAACGGGTGGCGATAGACCATCTCGTGCGGCAGGCCGAGTGCGACGCCCAGCTCGCGCACTTCGTCTTTGAAGAGTTCGCGCAAGGGCTCCAACAACTTCAGACCGAGTTTTTCGGGCAAGCCACCCACGTTGTGGTGGCTCTTGATGGTGGCCTTCTTGCTGGCGGTGCCGCCCGACTCCACCACGTCCGGATAGATCGTGCCTTGGGCCAGGAAGGTCGCCCCTTTGTGGCCTTGGCCCGAAGCTTTGAGCTTGGCGGCTTCGGCCTTGAAGACCTCGACGAACTCGCGGCCGATGATCTTGCGCTTTTGTTCGGGGTCGGTGACGCCCTTCAGGTGGCCCATGAACTGCTCGACGGCCTGCACGTGCACAACCTTGGCATGCAGCCGACCGGCGAACATGTCCATCACCATCGCACCTTCGTTGAGACGCAGCAGGCCATGATCGACAAACACGCAGGTCAGTTGGTCGCCGATGGCGCGGTGAATCAACGCCGCAGCCACCGATGAATCGACCCCCCCCGACAGGCCGAGGATCACCTCCTCGTCGCCCACTTGCTCGCGGATCTTGGCCACGGCCTCAGCGATGTAGTCACCCATGATCCAGTCGCCACGGCAGCCGGCGATGTCGCGCACAAAGCGCGTCAGCAGGGCGGCCCCCTGCACGGTGTGCGTTACCTCGGGGTGGAACTGGACGGCGTAGTAGCCCTTATCTTCATGCGCCATCCCGGCAATCGGGCAACTCGGCGTCGAGGCCATCAGCTTGAAGCCCGGCGGCAAGGTGGTGACCTTGTCGCCGTGGCTCATCCACACTTTGAGCATGCCGTGACCTTCGGGCGTGCCGAAGTCTTGGATGCCTTCCAGCAGCTTCGTGTGGCCGTGGGCGCGGACTTCGGCGTAGCCGAATTCGCGCTGATCGCTCCAGCTCACCGTGCCACCAAGCTGCACCGCCATGGTCTGCATACCGTAGCAAATGCCGAGCACCGGCACACCCGCATCCCACACCGCTTGTGGCGCACGCAGCTGGTGGTCTTCGTAGGTCGAGGCGTGGCTGCCGCTCAGGATGATGCCCTTGGGCGCGAACGACTTGATGAAGTCGTCAGACACGTCGTTTGGATGGATCTCGCAGTAGACGTGCGCCTCGCGCACGCGCCGGGCGATCAGCTGAGTGACTTGCGAACCGAAGTCGAGGATGAGGATCTTGTCGTGTTGCATGGCAGATTCTTCAGGCCGCCTTGGGGGCAGCAGGATGACGGCGGAAATGGCGCGTGGCAACGATCATCGAGACCAGTTGCAACGCCGCGCAAAAGTAGAACGGTGCGCCCACGCGCCAGTCGTCACGGGGCAGATGCGAGACCGCACCCATCAGCGGTGCACCCAGTACCGGACCGATCACCGCCATCAAGCTGGTGAGCGAGGCCACGGCACCCATGGTCTGACCTTGTTCTTTGGCATTGGCCGCGTTGGAGACGATGCTTTGCATCGCCGCTGTGACCGTAAAGCCCAGCAAGTTAAGCGCAATCACGGCGTACATCACCCAGCCTGCCGGGGCCAAACCCCAAGCCAAGTAGCCTAGAGAGCTGGAGATCAGGCCGATCACCGCCATCTTGCGGGCTTCCCAGCGCTTGAGCAGCCGACCCAGCAAGTAGCCTTGGACGATGGCCGCCGCGATGCCGACAGCAAACATCGACCAGCCGTTCTCAACCGGCCCCCAGCCAAACTTGAAGGTGGTGTAGAGCACCCACGTGGTGTACATGACGAACTGCGCCAAGTTGCTGAGCGCCATCACCAGCACCAAGGAGCCCACGCCTTCCAGACGACCCAAGCGGCGCAGCGACAGCACTGGGTTGGCCGAAGCCAGGGTGAGGGGGCGGCGATGATCGGGCGAGAGGGATTCCGGCAAGACGAAGTAGCCGTAGGCCAAGTTCAGCAAAGCCAGTACACCCGCAGCCACAAAGGGCAGACGTAGGTCAATGCCACCGAGTAAACCGCCCAAAACCGGCCCAATGATGAAACCGATGCCGAACATGGCACCCAACATGCCGAAACGCTTGGCGCGCTCAGCCGGCGTGGAGATATCGGCCACATAGGCGTTGGCCACGGCAGCGTTGGCTTGCAAGGCGCCGCCAAACATCCGCACCACGATCAGCACCCAGATTTGCTCGGCCAAAGCGGTGGCAAAGAAATTGATCGCCAAACCACAAAACCCCAAAAGCAGCACGGGGCGGCGACCATAGCGGTCCGACAACGCCCCCAAGAGCGGCGCGCCAAAGAAGTTGGCCAAGCTGAAGGCGAAGGCCACCACGCCGTACCACATCGCCTGCTCACTCGGATCGGCGGTGAACCGACTCACGATCAAAGGCAACACCGGCACGATCAAGCCAATGGCGATCATGTCGATCAGCACCGTGATCATGATGAAACGCATGGCAGCGGTACGCGGTGGCCGTGAAGCCTCAGGGGTCGGGACAACAGTCGTCGGATCAGCGGATTGAGTCATTGGAGGCGGCGGCAGGTTGGCGATAAAAACAGCGACGCCCGGCCATAAGCCGGGCGCATCGGGTTCACAGACACCCAAGGTGCCTGGACCCCATCTCACTCCATCCGATAGTTCGGAGCTTCTTTGGTGATCTGCACATCGTGGACATGGCTTTCGCGGATGCCTGCCGAGGTGATCTCGACAAACTCGGCCCGATCACGCATTTCTTCGATGCTGGCGCAGCCGCAATACCCCATGGATGCCCGCAAACCACCGGCCATTTGGAACAGGATCGCCACCACCGAACCCTTGTAGGGCACGCGGCCTTCGATGCCTTCCGGCACCAGCTTGTCGGCATTCGGGTTGGCATCGTTGTCTTGGAAGTAACGATCCGCCGAACCGGCTTTCATCGCGCCGATCGAGCCCATGCCGCGGTAGCTCTTGTAGCTACGGCCTTGGAAGAGCACCACTTCACCCGGAGCCTCTTCGGTCCCGGCGAACATGCCACCCATCATGATGGTGTTGGCCCCGGCCGCAATCGCCTTAGCGATGTCACCCGAGTAGCGCACGCCACCGTCAGCGATCAACGGCACGCCGGTGCCGCGCAAAGCGGTGGCGACGTTGTCGATGGCGGTGATTTGGGGCACGCCCACACCAGCCACGATGCGGGTGGTGCAAATTGAGCCCGGGCCGATACCGACCTTGACACCATCGGCACCGGCTTCGACCAACGCCAGCGCGGCAGCACCGGTGGCGATGTTGCCGCCGATGACATCGATCTGCGGATAGTTTTGCTTGACCCAACGCACGCGGTCGAGCACGCCTTGGCTGTGACCGTGGGCGGTATCGACGACGATGGCGTCCACACCGGCCCGAGCCAGCAACTCCACCCGCTCTTCGGTGCCCTCACCCACACCGACCGCAGCACCGACGCGCAGCTTGCCTTGGGCGTCGCGTGCAGCGTTGGGGAAGTTGGTCTGTTTGGTGATGTCCTTGACCGTGAACAAGCCGCGCAGTTCGTTGGCGGCATTGACGACCACCACACGCTCAAGCTTGTGCTGATGCATCAGGGCCTTGGCGTCAGCCAACGAGGTACCTTCCGGCACCGTGATCAAGCGATCACGCGTGGTCATGATCTCGCGCACCGGCGCATCGAGACGGGTCTCGAAACGCAAGTCGCGGCCGGTGACAATGCCGACCACGCAGCCCGCGTCCACCACCGGAAAACCGGAGATGCCGTGATGGCGTGACAGCTCAATCACCTGACGAACCGGCATATCCGGAGCGATGGTGATTGGATCCTTGAGCAAACCCGATTCGTAGCGCTTGACGCGCGCCACTTCAGCGGCCTGCTGCTTCGGGGTTAGGTTTTTGTGAACGATACCCATACCACCCTCCTGAGCGATCGCAATCGCTAGGCGAGCTTCGGTCACCGTGTCCATGGCAGCGGACACCAGTGGCAGGTTCAGGGTGATGTTGCGTGACAAGCGGGTGGATAACACCGTGTCGCGCGGCAAGATCTTTGAATAGGCGGGGACCAGCAGAACGTCGTCGAAGGTCAGCGCTTTACCGAGAAGGCGCATGAAATAATGCTCCGGGCGCAAAATACGATTATAAGCGAGCGGCCATGCTCTATGCCGAGGATCCCCTTCAGCATTTTCCAATGCTCAGAACAAGGGGCCTGAACTCTGCCCCATCCCGATGCCCCTAAGCTTGGCAGCGTTGATTCAGAACACCTACATTGCCACCCTGTCTGATCAGTCAGTAACCCTCATGACCAAGCTCCGCACCATGCATCGCTATACAAGCACAGCCATCACCTTGCATTGGCTGTTGGCCGTTGGGCTGATCGGAACGTTCATGGTTGGCATCTACATGGCGGATTTACCCTTCTCGCCGCAACGTCTCAAGCTCTACAACTGGCACAAATGGGCCGGTGTGACGATCTTGTTGTTATCGGTGTTTCGGCTTGTTTGGCGCATGCGTCATCGCCCACCGGCCTTGCCCACCGCTCTTCAAAGCGCCATGCCCGCTTGGCAAAAAGCGGCTTATCACGGCACCCATCACCTGATGTATGTCCTCTTTTTGGCCATGCCCTTGCTGGGCTGGGCCTACAGTTCAGCCGCTGGTTTCCCCATCGTCTGGTTTGGCGTGCTGCCACTGCCAGATTTTGTCGGCCCCGACAAGGCTCTGGCGGACATGCTCAAGTTCATGCATAAGCTCAGTGCCTTGACCTTGGCTGGCTTGGTGATCATGCATGTGGGGGCAGCCCTGAAACACCAATTCATCGATCGTGACGGCCTGCTGAGCCGGATGCGTTTTTGAGAGGTTTGAACCATGAATCCCTTGTTGTCGCGACCTTTTCTGCCGTCTCCACGCACGCTCTGCGGTGTATTTTTGGGGTTATCCCTCGGCCTTCCCGGCGGCGTCCATGCCCAAGCCGCAGGACCCAGCGCCAAACTCGACGCCTCCAAGAGCGAGGTGCTCTTCGTCAGCAAGCAAATGGGTGTGCCGGTTGAAGGTCGTTTTCGCAAGTTCGATGCCCAAGTCAGCTTTGATCCGAAGAAACCGGCGGCCGGCAAAATCAGCCTGAGCATCGAAACAGCCAGCGCCACCTTGGGCACCCCGGAAGCGGATGGCGAGATGCCGAAGAAAACGTGGTTCAACGCCTCAGCCTTTCCACAAGCGACGTTTCAATCGAGCGTGATCAAGGCGCTCGGGTCGGGGCGCTATGACATCGGCGGCAAGCTGAGCATCAAAGGCAGCAACCAAGATGTCGTGGTTCCGGTCACGCTGAGCCAAGGTGGTGCAGGTGCGAACTTGATCACCACCGCCACCGGCACCTTCTCGATCAAACGGTTGGACTTCAAGATCGGCGACGGCGAGTGGGCTGATACATCCATGGTCGCCAACGATGTTCAAATCAAATTCAAGCTCAGCCTTAGTGGCATGCCCGCTCTCTAAAAAAGCTCTTTTCACCCTGTAACGCACTGAGGAAACTCCATGAAAAAGACCCTGATCGCGACCCTCGCTACCGCTGCCACCTTGATCGGTGGCGCGGCTCAAGCCGAATCTGCCAGCTACACCATCGAGCCGAACCACACGTATGTGACCTTCGAAATCGGTCACTTCGGCACCACCACCAACCGGGGCCGTTTCGACAAGAAGGAAGGCACCGTGCAACTTGACCGCGCCGCCAAAAAAGGCAAGGTCGAAGTGACCTTTGACGTTGGCTCGATCAACACCGGCTCCGCGCAGTTCGACAAGCACCTGCGTAGCGAAGAAATCCTCAAGACCGAAGCCTTCCCCAAGGCCACCTTCATCGGCGACAAGTTCACCTTCAACGGCGACAAGGTCTCGGAAGTCAGCGGTCAACTCACCCTGTTGGGCAAGACCAACCCGATCACGCTCAAGGCCAGCAACTTCAACTGCTATCAGCATCCGATGATGAAGCGTGAAGTCTGTGGCGGCGACTTCCGCGCCACCATCAAGCGCAGCCAATGGGGCGTGGATTACGGCATAGCCTACGGTTTCTCTGATGCCATGGATCTGGTGATCCAAGTCGAAGCTGTGCATCAGTAAACCCATAGCGCTCACGCTGCCCAAGCCCTGCCCGCATAGGCAGGGCTTTTTTCATGGTCGATTCATGGCTTGTTTTGTTGTGGCAATATTTGCCTAAGCAACATTTACAGTCATGAACACACCCCCAGATCCACCCTTCCCTCCTTACAACGGCGATCGCTATGACGTCACCGCCAGCGTGGGTCATCAGCTCTACCTGTTGATGAACCTGATGCGTCGCGACATCCAATCGCGCATGAGCCAAGAAGGGCTGACCGAAGCTCAGTGGCGCCCGCTGTGGTTGCTTAAAAATGGCCGCGCCGACTCTTTGATGTCCTTGGCTCGCGAGATGTGCATGGACGCGGGGGCCATGACCCGTCTCATCGATCGGCTTGAAACCAAGGATTTGGTCACTCGTGTCCGCTCAGAGGCTGATCGACGACTGATCCACCTGCGGCTCACCGCCCATGGCGAGGCGGTGGTTGCGCACGTTCCCCATGTGCTGGCCGCTGTGAACAACGATTTTCTGGCGGGCTTCTCCGAAGCCGATTGGCTGCAACTGCGCAGTCTGATTGGCCGCATGAACAGCAACGGCCAAGCTTTGCAGCAAGACAAATCCACCCCATGAAACACTCTTTGACCCTCATCGCCTTGGCCATCAGCCTCGTGGGCTGCGCCAGCGTCGGCGAAACACCCGCCGCCCGTTCGAGTTTGCGATCGCCGGAGACCCTGGGCATGGCCGAGGCTGCGGCAACCATGCCTTGGCCTGAAGCTCGCTGGTGGCAGGGCTACGGCGACAACGAGCTGAATCGCCTCATCGATCAAGCCTTGGCCCATCAGCCGAACTTGCGCTGGGTCGAAGCACGTTTACAGCAAGCCCAAGCCGCAGTGGATGGCTCGCGGGCCGTGGGCGGCCTTCAAGTCAACGCTTCGCTCGACATGATCGATCAGCGCTACAGCGAGAACGGGCTGGTTCCCAAGCCCTTGGCAGGTACCATCCAATGGAACAACAACGCCCAGATCGGTTTGGGCTGGGAGTGGGATCTCTTCGGTCGCCAAAGTGCGGCCCTTGAAGCCAGTCTGGGCCAGCAACGCGCTGCCCAAGCTGAGGCCCAAGCTGCGCAAGTGCTGCTCGTCAGCCAAGTCACCCAGCAATACCTGCAACTGGCACGCATCTTGACCTTGCTGGAACTGAGCGAAGAAGGCCTTCATCAACGAGAGCAGATGTTGGCTTTGGTTCGCCAGCGCCTGAAAGCGGGCCTAGATACCGACGTGGAATGGCGCCAAACCGAAGGTCTGATCGCCCAAACCCGGGTCGAGATCGCTCAACTTGATGAATCGGCTCAGCGGAGCCGACATGCCTTGGCCGAACTCTGTGGTTTGGGCCCTGATCGCTTGGCCTCACTTCATCCCCGTTTGAGCACCTTGCAAGCGCCGCCCTTGCCCCAAGGCCCCGCCGGATTGCCGGCCGATTTGCTGGGTCGGCGCGCCGATCTGGTCGCGCAACGCTGGCGCGTTGAAGCAGCAGGACATGAGGTGGAGGCTGCGCGCGCGCAGTTCTATCCGAACGTCAACTTGATGGCGTTTGTCGGCTTGTCGAGTCTCGGCTTGGATCACTTTGTGCAAGCGGGCTCACTCACCTACGGTGCTGGGCCGGCTTTGCGCCTGCCCATCTTTGACGGCGGACGGCTGCGCGCCAACCTCAGCAGCCGACAGGCTGAAGTCGATGCGGCCACCGAGGCCTACAACGCCACCTTGTTGCGGGCCTTGCGCGAAGTCGCCGACGAACTTGGCAGCTTGCAGTCGCTGGAGCAGCAAAGTCAGGCCCAAATCCAAGCCACGCAAGCGGCTGAAGCCGCTCAAAGCTTGGCCATGCAACGTTATCAGGCCGGTCTAGGCAGTTTCATCACGGTCCTGAACGTGCAAACCAACGTCCTGAACCAACGTCGCGCCTTGGCCGAAGTCAAAGCCCGGCAACTCAGCGCCTCGGTCGCTTTGAGCCGCGCACTCGGCGGCGGTTATCAACTTTCTTCCACGGCTCCCACAGCCGCCCAGCCATGAACGCACCTTCTGCTTCCCCGTCCACCGCCATGACCCAAAAACGCAAACCCGCCCTGCTGGCAGCCACCGGCTTGACCTTGGTCGCTGCGCTGGGCTACGGCTTGTACTGGACGATGTTTGAACGCCATGTCGAGTCCACCGACAACGCCTACGTCCAAGCTCCAATCGTGCAAATCACGCCGCAAGTCGCGGGCACCGTCGTGGCCGTGCTGGTGGAAGACACCGCCCAAGTTCAAGCCGGCCAAGTGTTGGTCAAGCTCGACGCCACCGACGCCAAGCTGGCGCTGGGCCGAGCCGAGGCTCAGCTGGCCCAAACCATCCGCGAACTCGGCGCCCTCAGCACCAACAACGCCGCCTTCACCGCCAACATCAAGCTGCGCGAAGCCGAAGTCAGCCGCATGCAAGCCGACGTGGCCCGCGCCGCTGACGATGTGAGTCGCCGCCAGCCCTTGGTCGCGACCGGCGCGGTCAGCGCTGAAGAACTCAAGCACGCTGAAGCCGCGTTGAACAGCGCCCGCAGCGCCTTGGTCAGCGCGCAATCCGCCCTCTCAGCAGCCCGTGAACAAGCAGCCAGCAACCGCGTGTTGACCGATGGCACGCCGTTGGACAAGCACCCCCAAGTCGAACGCGCCCGGGCAGCGGTTGAAGAAGCCAAGCTGGCCTTGCAGCGCACCGAACTGACGGCTCCCGTCACAGGCCAAGTCGCCAAGCGCACCGTCCAACTCGGCCAGCGCATCGCTGCCGGTGCCCCCTTGATGGCGGTGATTCCGCTGGATCAGGTCTGGGTCGAAGCCAACTTCAAGGAAGTGCAACTGCGCCAAATGCGCCTCGGCCAGCCCGTGCACCTGCGCTCAGACCTCTACGGCAACCCGGTCGAATACCACGGCAAGGTGGTGGGTTTGGGCGCCGGCACGGGCGCGGCCTTTGCCCTGCTGCCCAGTCAAAACGCCACCGGCAACTGGATCAAAGTGGTGCAGCGCGTGCCAGTGCGCATCGCTTTGGAGCCCAAAGAACTGCTTGAGCATCCGCTGCGGGTGGGCTTGTCGATGGAAGTCAGCGTGGATGTCGGCCCGCTGAAAGTGCAGCCATGAGTCAAGCCGCACCGGCTCGGCCGGTTTTTGCGCCGCTCGAAGGGGGTGAGCGGGTCATCGGCACCGTGGCCCTTTCCTTGGCCACGTTCATGAACGTGCTGGACTCGTCCATCGCCAATGTCTCTTTGCCGGCCATTGCGGGCGATATGGGCGTGAGCCCGGCCCAAGGAACATGGGTGATCACCTCCTTTGCGGTGGCCAACGCGATTGCGGTGCCGCTCACGGGCTGGCTCACGCAGCGCTTTGGGCAAGTGCGGCTCTTCACCGCCAGCGTGCTGCTCTTTGTGCTGGCCTCTTGGCTGTGCGGGCTGGCACCCAACATCGAGTCGCTGATCTTCTTTCGCGTCCTTCAAGGTCTGGTCGCCGGACCGATGATTCCACTCTCCCAAACCTTGCTGTTGGCCAGCTATCCCGCCGCCATGGCCGGCACCGCCATGGCCATGTGGGGCATGACCACCTTGGTGGCCCCGGTGATGGGCCCCTTGCTGGGTGGCTGGATCACCGACAACGTTGCCTGGCCGTGGATTTTCTACATCAATGTCCCGGTGGGGCTGCTTGCAGCGTCGATCACGTGGTCGATCTACCGCTCACGCGACCCCGGACCGCGCCGCATCCCGCTGGACTGGGTGGGGCTGGCGCTGTTGGTGCTTTTTGTCGGTTCGATGCAGATCATGATCGACAAGGGCAAGGAGCTGGATTGGTTCCACTCGGGCGAGATCATGGCGCTGGCCGCCGTGGCCGCTGCGGGTTTTGTCTTTTTCTTGGCGTGGGAGCTGACGGACATCCATCCGATCGTCAACTTGCGCTTGTTTGCGCGACGCAATTACCTGATGGCCTGTTTGGCTTTATCGGTGGCCTACGGCCTGTTCTTTGGCAACGTGGTGTTGCTGCCCCTTTGGCTCCAGCAATGGATGGGCTACACCGCCACGTGGGCGGGGATGGTCACGGCCCCGGTGGGGTTGCTGGCGATTGTCTTTTCACCTTGGGTGGGCAAGAACGTCAACAAGATCGACCCGCGCAAGCTCGCCACCTTCGCCTTTCTTGGTTTTGCACTGGTGCTGTGGATGCGCTCCAACTTCAACACCGATGCCACAGTGATGGTGATCCTGATCCCGACCATCCTCCAAGGTGTGGCCGTGGCGTTTTTCTTCATCCCCTTGCAAGCCATCATCTTCAGCGGCCTGACACCGGATCAGCTCCCCAGCGCTTCTGGGTTGTCAAACTTTGTGCGCATCACCGCTGGCGCGGTCGGCACCTCGATGTTCACCACGCTCTGGGAAAGCCGCAGTGCCCTGCATCACGCGCACTTGAGCGAGGCCGTCAGCCCGAGCAACCTCAGCGCGGTCCAAGCCTTGACGCAACTATCTGGCTCTGGACTCAGCGCCGAACAGGCTGCGGCCAGCCTGAATCGCTTGGTTGATCAGCAAGCCGCCACCATGGCTGTCACCGATCTTTTCTTTCTCTCCTCGGGTTTGTTTCTCGGCTTGATTGGGCTAGTCTGGTTAACAAAACCGAAACAACACCTTAAATCTGGGGGCTGACTTTATACGGCGATCGCAGTACTTCTTGATACGATCTTCAACATGCATGCCCTTCTTGATCTGACCGTCGCCGACATCATGAGTCGCTCGGTGTGCCATATCGCCCCCAATGTAAGCTTGGGCGAGGCAGCGCACTTGATGACGGATCAGCGGATTTCGTCGCTGCTGATCATGGTCGGGGACCATATCAACGGCATCCTGACTGAACGCGACATCCTGCAACAGTTGAACGATCAAACCGACAAGAGCACGCCGGTCGGTCAGATCATGAGTACCCCCGTGCTTACGGTGCGTGAAGACACCCCTTTTGCCACCGCCCACAAGCTCGCTCTCAGTCACCATATCCGCCACTTGGTGGTGATCGACCAAGCCCACAAAGCACTCGGACTGGTCAGTGAAACTGATTTCCGCCGCCACGTGGGCATGAATGTGCTCAGCCAACTCGTCGATCTCGAAGGCGTGATGGACCGGGAGCTGCCCATGCTGGGGCCCCAGCACAGCGTGGGGCAAGCGTTGCAACTGATGCTGCACGAACGCAGCACCTATGTTTTGGTGGCCGAACACAACCGTCCTGTGGGCATCCTGACCGAGCGTGACATCACCGCCCTGCTCGCTCAGACCTCCCCGGACAACAAGGTGCACACCCAGCCCTTGCGGGAGGTGATGCACGCCCCCGTCAAAACCATTCACCGTGGGGCCCATATCTCGGATGTGACGCGGCTGATGCAGTCGGAACACATCCGACATCTGGTCGTGGTGGGAGACGATGACCACATCATGGGCACCATCACCTTGCACCGTCTCATGGAGCGCTTGGCCCCGGTGCTGGAACATGAACAGGCCCTGCGCCTCCAAGATCAGGCCGAAAGCGAACAACGGGTGGCCGAACGCCACCTGCTCATGGCGGTTGAAGCGACCGGCTTGGGCTTTTGGGAGTTGGAGCTGCCTTCGCAGCGCTTGCACCTGCATAGCGAAACCCTGCTGCGGCTGCTGGGTGTCAGCAGCGACAAGGTACCGCGCAGCATGCCCGAATGGTTGAACCGCATCCATGAAGAGGACCGTCCGGCGGTTTTAAAAAGCTACCAAGCCGTTCTTGAACCCGGCGATCGATTGCTGGACTGCGAGTACCGCATCAGCCATCACCGCAACGAATGGACATGGATGCAAATTCGCGGTGGCGTGGTGGAGCGCGATGCCGATGGACGACCGCGTCGGTTGGTGGGCACGTCCATGAGCATCCATGCTCGCAAGCTGGCAGAGATGGACATCTTGGCCACGCGCAACAAGCTTCAAGCCACGCTGGATGCCTTTCCTGATCTGCTTTTCGAGTTGAGCCTGGAAGGTCGTTACCTTGACTTTCACTCACCACGCACCGATCTTTTGGCCGTAGATCCGGCGTTCTTTCTCGGTAAAACTGTGGCTGAAATCATGCCGCCAACGATCGTAGAAACCACCATGGGCGCCCTTCGCGAAGCTCATCAACAAGGCTTCTCCAACGGGCGTCAGATGGAGATTTCACTGCCCAGTGGCATGCGGTGGTTCGAGCTGTCGGTGGCCAAAAAAGAGAATCACGGCACCCACAACCCTTCTTTTATTTGTATTTCCCGCGACATCACCGAACGCAAGCTGGCCGAGAGGTCGCTGCGCAACATCATCGACAACGCCCCGTTCGGCGCCCATCTCTACGAACTCCAAACCGATGGACGCCTCATCTTCATCGACACCAACCATGCTGCCGATAGGATTTTGGGCGTGGATAGCCAGCAATTCATCGGCCAGACCATCGAAGAGGCGTTTCCAGGATTGATCGAAACCGAAGTCCCCACGGTTTATCGGCGCGTGGCCCTGACGGGTGAACGCTTTCATACCGAACAAATCGTTTACGACGAAGGCCATATCCAAGGCGCTTTCGAGGTCCATGCCTTCCAGACCGCCCCGCGCCGCATGGCAGCTTTTTTCTCGGACATCACCGAACGCAAGAAAACCCAAGAAGCCTTGGCCGAGTCGCGCAATTTGCTCCAAACCATCATCGATACCGCACCACTGCGGATTTTCTGGAAAGACAAGCATTTGAATTACTTGGGCTGCAACCCCGCTTTTGCCCGAGATGCTGACAAAAACTCACCCACGGAGGTGATCGGTCACGACGACACCCAGCTGAGCTGGCACGCTCAAGCCGAGATCTATCAACAAGACGATCGAGCCGTTATTCAGTCTGGCCAAGCCAAACTGGCTTACGAGGAACCGCAGACCACGCCTGACGGCCGCACCCTGTGGCTTAAAACATCAAAAGTGCCGCTGCGTAACCCGAACAACGAGACCATCGGGGTGCTCGGCATCTACGAAGACATCACCGAGCAAAAACGCACCGAATGGGCCTTGCAGCGCAGTGAGGCCATCTTGCGCCGGGCTCAAGCCGTGGCCCAAATTGGCAGCTGGTACATCGAGGCCGGTCACAACACCCTTGAGTGGTCCGAAGGAACCTACCGCATTTTTGGTGTGCCGCAGGGACAAACGATCACCTACCTCGATTTCCTGAGTCAGGTTCACCCCGATGACAGGGACACCGTGCATGCAGCTTGGCAAACCGCGATGGCGGGGGGGATGTATCACATCGAACACCGCATCGTGGTCCATGGCGAAGTCCGCTGGATGGAAGAGCGGGCAGAAATCAGTTTTGATGCGGATGGGCAGTGGCGCTCGGCCCTGGGCATCGTCCACGACATCACCGAGCGCAAGCGCGACGAAGAGCGCATGGACTTCTTGGCGCGCTTTGATGCACTGACCGGCCTGCCCAATCGCACCCAACTCAAGGAACGGCTGCGCTACTCGCTCGCTTTGGCCAAACATGGCAACGGTCAACTGGCGCTGATGTTTTTGGACTTGGACCGCTTCAAAGACATCAACGATACGCTCGGTCACAGCGTCGGCGACACCTTGCTGGTGGAGCTTGCGCGGCGTTTGCGCAGCAGCCTGCGCGACGAGGACACCGTTTCGCGCCTAGGCGGTGATGAGTTCATCGTCTTGCTACCCGGCACCGATGCCCAAGGCGCCGAACGTGTGGCCAAGAAACTGCTGCAAGTGGTCACGCAGGCCTATCAAATCGAGGCCTATGACCTCAACGTGACAGCGTCCATGGGTGTGGCCATTTATCCAGAAGATGGCTCAGACCTCGAAACACTCTCACGCAATGCGGATGCGGCGATGTATCGCGCCAAACAAGATGGCCGCAACGGCTACTGTTTCTTTACCCGCGAAATGCAGGCCCGCTCAGCCCGGGATTTGCAACTGATCAACGCTTTGCGCCACGCCTTGGACCGCAGAGAGTTCAGCTTGCATTACCAGCCCCAAATCGCCTTGGGCGATGGGCGGCTGACGGGTGCTGAAGCGCTGCTACGCTGGCAGCATCCGCAGCTCGGTGCCATCTCACCGGCCGAGTTCATCCCCGTGGCTGAAGACTGCGGTTTGATCCTACCCATCGGTGAATGGGTGCTGCGCGATGCGGTGCGTCAAGCCAAGATCTGGCATGACGGCGACCTGAAAGATCTGGTGATCTCGGTCAACCTCTCGGCCGTGCAGTTCCGCCACCCCGATCTGCCTGAGCTGATCACCCGCATCCTCGATCAAGCCGACCTGCCACCCGGCTGCCTATCGCTGGAATTGACCGAGCGCGTCACCATGAACGATCCCCAAGGGGCCATCGCTGTGATGAACAAGCTGCATGACCGTGGGGTGTACTTGGCGATCGACGATTTCGGCACCGGGTACTCATCGCTGAGCTACTTGAAGAAATTCAAGGTCACCAAACTCAAGATCGATCAGTCCTTCGTACGTGACATCAGCACCGATGCTGAGGACAAGGCGATCGTGAGCGCCATCATCCAGATGTCCAAGAGTTTGGGTCTCCAAACGATTGCGGAAGGCGTGGAAACCGCCGAACAACTCGCTTTTTTGCGCGAGCAAGGCTGCGATGAGGTGCAGGGCTACTACCACAGCAAGCCCCTGCCGGTGGATCAGTTCGAGACCTTTGCCAAGGCCTCCATGTGAGTTGAGAGAGGCCGTGGGCGCCGTGTTCAGGAAAGTCACAGCTTCTTTCCTCAACAATGGCGACCTATGGAAAACCCTTGCCATCATCGGATGGCGATTCCGGTTCTGCTGACTCTGTTCACGCTCGGTCTTGGTGGCGGTGTGCAGGCTCAAGTCGTGGAACGTGGACGCCTTTTTTTCAACAGCCAACACGGTGACACCTGGTCCTGCGCGACCTGTCACGGCACCCCGCCGGTGGGTCAGGGCAAACACGCCACCACCGGCAAAAGCATCGAGCCCTTGGCACCTGCTTTCAACCCGAAACGCCTGACGGATGCGGCCAAAGTTGAGAAATGGTTTCGGCGCAACTGCAAAGATGTCCTGAATCGCGAATGCAGCGCTGCCGAAAAGGCGGACGTGCTGGCCTACCTCCAAAGCCTCAAGCCATGAACCACATGCTCCCGACACTGCTGGTTGTGGCCCTCATGGGCTTGGGTCCGCAGGCCTGGGCTGACTATCACGACCATGATGACGAGGGTCAGCACCGCACCAGCAGCGCAACCATGCTGCCGGCGTACCAGCAAGAATGCGGCAGCTGTCACATCGCTTTTCCGCCAAACATGCTTCCTGCCGCGTCTTGGACGCGTTTGATGGGGACGCTGGGCAAGCATTTCGGCACCGATGCGGCCCCCGATGCCGCCGTCACCAAGCAAATCAGTCGCTGGTTGCAAGCCCACGCCGAAAGCCGCGACACCGACCGGCACGGTCGCACAGCGCCCGCCGCGCCGGTCGAGGTTCGAATCACACAAACAGCATGGTTCCAACACACGCACCACGAAGTGCCGGCGACCTACTGGAAACGGGCTTCGATCAAAAGCCCCAGCAACTGCACCGCCTGCCATGGCGGCGCTGACCAAGGTGACTTTGATGAACATCGTGTCCGCATTCCGCGCTAAGGCCGCCATGAGCCCGCGCAGCCGTCGCGTCACCGACGCCCCCACCCGCGTGTTTCATGGCCTGTTCGCGCTGAGCTTCATCGGGGCGTACCTCACGGGCGATTCAGAGCGCTGGCGTCTCGTGCATTTGACTTTGGGCTACACGCTGGCGGGGCTGCTGGTGTTTCGTCTGATGTGGGGCACGTGGGGGCCACGCCAAACACGTTGGAGCTTGCTGGCCCACAAACTCGCCGGCTGGACGATCTGGTTTCAAGGGCTGCGCCAAGGCAAGTTCCATGCTCGGCACGGCCAAAACTTGGTGATGGCCAGCGCGGGCGTCGCTCTGTTGCTGCTGACCGTGCCGCTATCACTGAGCGGCTACGCGGCCTACGACGATGCGGCCAAGGGCTGGGATCACATTCATCTGTGGCTGGCCCAAGCCATGCTGGGTCTGTTGAGTTTGCATTTGGGGCTGATCGCCCTGCTGAGCTGGCTTCGCGGCCCCCACCAAGCTGCCACCATGTTCAGCGGGCGCATCCCTGGTCCGGGGCCTGATCTGGTGACTCACAACCACACGGGGATCGCCATGTTGCTGCTGATCACCGTTTTGCTTTATTGGTCATGGCCTTGGTAAGTTGATCGCGATCCAGACCCCATCAGTGTTTGACCAAGGCTCTCAAGCCCAACCCGGCCACCAGACTGAGCAGGATGGGTAAGCCCCAGATGGGGGCAAATTGCAGCGCTGAGGCCCCAAAGGCCGGAGCGCAGAGGCCGCCCAAGGTGTAAGACATCACCAGCACGGCGGTGGCATTGACCAAGGCCACCCCTTGGTGACGATGCCCAATATCGACCATGGCCAAGGTGTAGAGCGCCCCGCCAGCCCCGCCCCAAGCAAAGGCGATGCCCCACGCCAAAGGATGGGCCGCCGGAAACAGCCCCACCAGCGGCAGGAGCAGCGTGGCGCACAGATTGACGCGGGCACACCAGCGCCAGATGCGCTCCAGCGACCAACGATCGGCCGCCAACCCCACCGGCACCATCATCAAGGCGCTGCCCAAACCGCTGGCCGACACCAGCAAGGCCGCTTGGGCGACCGGGAAACCGTGGGCGAGGCCAAACAGGGGCAGCAAACTGGCCAAGCCGGCTTCGAAAAAGCCCCCCACAAAGCCCACCACCATCACGGCGGGTGCCGCGCGCAGGGCGTCAAAAATGCCGTGCCAGCCTAGGCGCACATCCTCATCCGCCGGGTGTTCACGCTTTGGCACCAACGCCGTCAGCAGCACCCCCAAAGCCACCAAAGCCAGGGCCGTCCAGCGGGACGTTTCAGCCCCAGCGCCTTCGGTGCCGATCAGGGCCAGCAAAGCGGGACCAAGCACAAAGGTGGCCCCGACCATGGTTTCATAGAGGCCCACGATGCGACCGCGCCACGCCGCAGGGGCCAGCTCAGCCACCGTGGATTCAGCGACGATCCAACGCAGCGCACCGGCTGCACCGGCGATCAGATAAAGCCCGGCCCACAGCGGTGCGGACGTGCTCAACGTGATGCCCAAAAGTGCCAGCAACGGCACCACGCCACTGGCTTGGAGGGCGCCTTGCGGCCCCAAACGCCGTACCCAACCGGCGGTGAACGGCGTGGCCAACACCATGCCCAACCATTGGCTGGCACTGATCAACCCCACTTCAGCGGTATCGAGCCCACGCGCTTTCAGGGTGAAAAGCAGCAGCGGGCCGAACATGAACAGCCCGCAAAGCTCACAAAACGTGGACGCGAACAGCGCCGCCAGGCCCAAACTCAGCGTGGACTCTCGAAGAAAACGTAGGAGGTTGAGTAATCGCTGATCTCGAAATAGACCCGCTTTTCACCGTCGTCGGCCACGCTGTTGAGGTTCTCGTCGAGCACACCGTAGCCGTAACGATAGGGCCGAGGCTGGCCATCTTCGGTGCCGTAAGCGGTGCTCATCTTGTCGATCTTGATGAAGCGCCGTACCAGCTTGTCACCGGCATAAACCTCCAAAATGCCGTTGGTGCCGGTCCAGTTCTGGATGCTGCGCTTGATGGCGTTTTGCTTTTCTTGGGTGCAACCACCCAGCAGCAAAGCGCAGGCGACCAAGGCTGCGCCGCCCACATGGCTCCATGTCATCGATCGCATAGGGGTACTCATGATTTGGCTCCAGGCTTGGTGGCCGGTTTGGCTTGGCGCTGACGCAGGGCTTCGTAGAGACACAGCGCCGAAGCGACCGAGACATTCAAGCTCTCGACCGCCCCTTGCATCGGGATGCGCACCAGCTCATCGCAGGTCTTGCGCGTCAACTGGCGCATCCCTGAGCCTTCGGCACCCAGCACCAACGCCACCGGCCCGCGCAAATCAATGTCATACAGGGTCTTTTCCGCGTCATCGCTGGTGCCAATCACCCAGATGTTGCGATCCTTCAACTCACCCAAGGTGCGGGCCAAATTGGTCACCATGAAGTACGGCACAGTCTCAGCCGCGCCGCTGGCAACCTTGGACACCGTGGCACCCAAGCCCACCGCGTGGTCCTTGGGGGCAATCACGGCCTGAGCGCCCGCACCGTCGGCCACCCGCAGACAAGCGCCAAGGTTGTGCGGATCGGTCACGCCGTCAAGCACCAAGAGCAGCGGCACCGCATCCGACGCTTCTTGAAGGTCATCAAGACGTTCATCCAAGGTACGGCTGTCTTTGATGGGCTCGACGCGGGCCACCACACCTTGGTGACGATCTGAGCCGCCTAGGCGACTCAGGCGCTGATCATCGCTGTCGATCAGCCGCAGGCCCGCGGCCTGAATACGCTCGACCAGTTGACGCATGCGAGCATCGCGCCGATGGGCGTCGATGTGGATCTCGCGGATGGATTGCGGTGCGGTTTTGATGCGCACCGTCACGGCATGAAAGCCGAACAGAATATTTCCAGACATGGGGCGCGATGGTAGCGGTTCTTCAACGTTGATCCGATGACGGTCAGACGACAACCCGTCCCGCTTCCAAGCGAATCTGGTGATCACAGCGGGCAGCGATGTCCCGATCGTGCGTCACCATCACCAAGGTGGTGCCCATTTCACGGTTCATGCGAAACATCAGTGCCATCACCGCCTCGCCCGTGGCGTGGTCCAAGCTGCCTGTGGGTTCATCGGCCAGCAAGACCGCCGGCTGGACCACAAAGGCGCGCGCCAAGGCCACCCGTTGCTGCTCACCGCCCGAAAGCACCTTGGGATAGTGGCTCAAACGCTCGCCCAAGCCCACCCGCGCCAGCATCTCGGTGGCCAGTTGGCGCGCTTGGCGCTCGCCGCGCAATTCCAACGGCAACATGACGTTTTCCAACGCTGTGAGATGGCCCATGAGCTGAAAGCTCTGGAACACAAAACCCATGCGCTCCCCGCGCAGCGCAGCACGCGCATCCTCGTCCAAGCTGAACAGATCGACGCCGCCGATGCGCACTTCGCCCTGGCTGGGGGTGTCGAGCCCGGCCAACAAACCCAGCAAGGTGCTCTTGCCTGAGCCCGATGCCCCGACAATGGCCACCGAGGCGCGCTCCGCCACCGAAAAATCGATGTCGTGCAGGATGGTCAGCCATCCGCCAGCATCTTCGACCTGCTTGCTGAGCCGGCGAACGTCGATGGCAGCGGCGGGCGGTGCCGTGGAAATGAACTTGTCTTGCATGATGGACACGATGGAACAGCCTTATCTCGTTATCTCAGGGGTGCGTCGGCGGCACTGTATCGCGATGCTGCTCGGCGCCTTGGCACTGAGGTCACCGCTCGTGGCCACAGCGGCCACGCCAACGGGGACAACACCCCACACGGCCAAGCGTTTGTTGGTGGTCGGCGACAGCCTCTCCGCCGAGTACGGCTTGGAGCGCGGCACCGGCTGGGTCGCCTTGCTGGGGCAAAAGCTCAAAGAAAGCGAGGACCCCTCAGGATCGATGGGCTCGGTGGAGGTGATCAACGCCAGCATCAGCGGCGACACCACGTCAGGCGGGCGGGCGCGGTTGGCGGCGCTGCTGGAGCGCCACAAGCCCAGCCATGTGATCGTGGAGCTGGGCGGCAATGACGCCCTACGCGGCTTGCCGCTGGCCCAAACCGAGGACAACTTAAGTGCCATGGTCCGCATGGCCCGCCAAGCGGGTGCCAAGGTCATGCTGCTGGGCATGCAAGTGCCGCCCAACTATGGACGCAGCTACGCCGAGACCTTTGCGGGTCTTTACGCCAAGGTGGCACGCAGCGAGCACACCGCCTTGGTGCCGTTTTTCTTGGCGGGGATTGCGGACGATGCGGAGCCGCTACGCTGGTTTCAAGCCGACCGGATTCATCCGGTCCAAGCCGCGCACCCCAAGATCTTGGCCACGATCTGGCCGACGCTCAAGCCTTGGTTGGGCGCTTCGGCGGCACCACGGGCAAAGTGAATCCCGGCAAGCCCGCCATGTAGCTCGACATCAGGGACTGCATGACCGGCGCTTGCATGGTCATGAACTGCGTCCACGCTTCTTGGTTGGCACCGGGCACCGCAGCCTCCGGCAAAGCCAAGGTTTGATCGGTCAGGCTCTTGTTGAAGTCGATGAAGGTTTGCAGATTTTTCTCAAGGTACGTGCCCATCAAACCCTGCATGGTGTTGCCATAAAAGCGGATCACCTGCGCCAACATATTGGCGGTAAAGATCGGCGTGCCACCTGACTCAGCTTCCAGAATGATCTGAAGCAGGATGCTGCGGGTGATCTCTTCCCCGGTCTTGGCGTCACGAACTTCAAAACTTTCGGCATCCAGCACCATCTGCTTAACATCAGCCAAGGTGATATAGCTGCTGGTTTGGGTGTCGTAGAGCCGACGATTCGGGTACTTTTTCAGGACCCGCAAACTCTTCGAAGTCGTCATGCAAAGGCTCCAAGCATTGAACGCGATGAACGAATAGACGAACGGACGGCAAAAAAACGGCACCTTGAATCAAGGTGCCGTTTTGATCTTCAGCAATTTTGGTAGGCGCGATTGGACTCGAACCAACGACCCCCACCATGTCAAGGTGGTGCTCTAACCAGCTGAGCTACGCGCCTGAAGAGCTTTGAACTATAGCATGGAAATGAATTTCGTCAATAGCATCCGCTACTTTTTTGAAAAATAGTCATTTCCGACGAGCGCTGTGGACCCCCGGCACCTGAGCAACGTGCTCCAACACGGTGGTCAAACGCGCAACATCAGCCACTTCAACGGTAAACGTCATCCAAGCCCTTGCCTTGACGCTTTGCGTATGCACGCCGGTGACATTGATTTTTTCCTTGGTGAAAACCTCTGAGATGTCGCGCAACAAGCCTTGACGGTCGGCAGCCAAGATCGAGACATTGACGGGATAAAGCACGCCATCGGCCACGTGGTCCTCGCCATCCCATGTCACCGCCAAAACCCGCTCGGCGGCTTGCAAGGCCATTTGACGAAAGCTCGGGCAATCGGCGCGGTGTACCGCCACACCTTTGCCCCGAGTGACATAGCCTCGAATCGGATCCGGGGGTGCAGGCCGACAACAACGCGATAACTGTGTCATCAGCGAAGGCACGCCGACCACCAAGACACCAGCGCTGCTCCCATCGCCCATGCGAGAGCGCCGAATCACCACCTCTTTTTCCTCTTCGGGAGGCGCTGGGGGACGCAGCAAGTTTTCAATGTTGCGCAGCGGGTATTCGTCTTTACCGACTTTCTCAAACAGCGCATCCGCGTGCTCAAAACCCAATTGCTCAGCCAAGGTATCAAGCTTCAAGGCCGTGCGGCCTTCGCGTTGGAGCAAGCGTTCCACCGCATCCCGCCCACGGGCGATGGTTTCTTGCTGCGCGCGCGCGTTGAACCAAGCGCGCACTTTGGTCCGTGCCCGCGCACTGCGCAGATAGCCGAGCTGTGGGTTGAGCCAGTCCATCGACGGCCCACCTTCCTTGATGGCACTGACCTCCACCGTCTGCCCACTTTGCAGGGCCGTTTGCAGCGGCACCATCACCCCATCCACCTTGGCACCTCGGCAGCGATGCCCCAAATCGGTGTGCAAGCTGTAGGCAAAGTCGATCGGCGTGGCCCCGGCGGTCAGCTCAACGATGTTACCTTGGGGGGTAAAGACGTAGATCCGGTCCTCGAACAAGCCTTGGGCGGGAATCGTCTCCGCCACCGCCTGCACGGCGTCCCTCTCCCAGGCAAGGAGCTGATGCAGCACGGCGCGACGGGCCAAAGCGACCCGGTCCTCAAAGTCACCGGCCGCGCTCACACCGGCATAGCCTTTGGTACCCGCCTCCTTGTAGGCCCAGTGCGCCGCCACGCCGCTCTCAGCATGCTCGTGCATCACTAGAGTGCGGATTTGGATCTCGACAGGCGCGGCAGCCGGCCCACCCACCACCGGATCGCTCAAGACCACGGTGTGCAAGGACTGATAGCCGTTCGATTTGGGCCGGGCGATGTAGTCATCGAACTCATCGGGCAAGGGCTGCCAGCGCTCATGCACACGCCCCAAAGCGGCATAACACTCCTCCACGCTGCGCACAATGACCCGCAGCGCACTCACGTCCAGCACGCGCGCAAACTCCAATTGCTTGCCACGCATCTTTTTCCAGATGCTGTAGATGTGCTTCGGGCGGCCATGCACTTGGGCCGTGATCCCCCCTTGGGCCAAGGTCTCGATGAGTTGGCAGCGCACAGCCTCAATGCGACTCTCACGCTCAACACGCTTTTCATCCAGCAAGCTGGCGATGCGTTTGTACTGTTCAGGCTCCAAGAAACGGAAAGCCAAATCTTCCATTTCCCACTTGATCTGCCAGATGCCCAGTCGATTGGCCAGCGGCGCAAAGATCTGCTGGGCCTCACGCGCCAACATCGGCGGACACGGCTTTTTGGTCGCCGCGTAGTGGCGCAAGGTTTGCAAACGAGAGGCCAGTCGCAGCAACACCACGCGCAGATCGCGTGAGAAGGCCAAGAGCATCTTGCGCACCAACTCCAGCTGGTCCGCCTGACCTTGGGCCCCCGGATCTTCGGCCATGGCCCCACGCGCATGGCGCTGGACCTGCACCAGCTTACGGGTGTGGCTGACCAAATGACCGTAAGACGGCCCGAAGGCCTGGGTCACCACGTCTTCGGGATCACTCAGAAACTCCCCGGCATAGACCAGATAGACCGCCGCTTGCAACGACGGTGCGGCCCCCATGGCGCGCAAGATGTCGGCCACACCGTCGGCATGCTCAAGGGCGTCTTCATCGGTATCAAAATGCCGACTGGCCAACAGCGGTTCAGCAAAAGCGCGGGCCTTGGCCAAGTGCACGGCGGTTTCGGGGCCATCGGCCATCAACTCAACGATCGGCAGCGGTACCTCTTGCGTAGACATGGGCAAATGCATGGTGTTTAGGCGGTCACGGTGTCGCGAAGAAAAGCAAGAACCGCCTCCACTTGGTCGGAGTGAACCAACGTGGGGGCATGTCCCACCCCTTCAATCTCCACCACCCGTGCACGCGGCCCACGCTGGCCCATCGCCATGACGGTGGCGGGCGAGAGCAAATCGGACGCCACCCCATGCACCAACAAGGTTGGACAGCTGATCTGATCGTAGGCATACCAAAGGGCGGCCGTCCCGAGCTGCGCGGCTTCGAGCGTCATGTGGCGCAGCGGAAAAGCAATCGCCGGGTCGTAGTGCAGCTGATAGCCACCCCCTTCAACGGGCTTGAGTTGATGGCGACATAGCTCCAACCACTGCGCCGGCGTATGCGGCCCAAAGGTCTTGGAAACCTCCCACAAAGCCTCGGCGGCCGCCTCGATGCTGGGCCAATGCGTCGGATCACCCAAGTAAGCCGAGATGCGTTGCAAGGCCACCGCTTCAATCACTGGACCGATATCGTTGAGCACCAACTTGCTGATGAGGGAACCCGGCAGTGAGGCCAAAGCCATACCAATCAGCCCGCCCATCGACGTTCCCACCCACGCCAGTTCCTGCACATCGAGCCGGGCGATCAGGGTCACCATATCGGCCACATAGGTCGGGACCACATAACCAGCCGGATCACGCAACCCGTCGGAGTGCCCTCGACCCACCACGTCGGGACAGATCACCCGAAAACCTTCGGCCACCAAAGCGCCGGCCAAGACATCGAAATCGCGCCCCTGACGGGATAGCCCGTGCACACACATCACCACCCGAGGGCTTTCCGGATCACCCCATTCCCAATACGCCATGCGGTGCAGGCCTTTGGAATCGAGGCATGAGACATGGCGCAAGCTGGGCTGTAAATGGGTCATGGGGCGATCAATGGAAGAAAGTTGCACGGAAGGTGGCTGAAAGGCCGGTGTCGATAATGAACGGTTCTAGCTTCTACAGCTTCTGATTAGATAAGAGGATTCACCATGCTCAAAGGCAAAACTGCACTCGTCACCGGATCAACCAGCGGCATCGGCTTAGGGATCGCCTTGGCCTTGGCGCGTCAAGGCGCGGACGTGATTCTGAACGGCTTTGGCGACGCTGAAGGCCCAAAAGCTGAAGTTGCGGCGCTGGGCGTGCGTGTCGGCTACCACGGCGCCGACATGAGTCGTGCTGCTGAGATCGAAGCCATGATGGCTTACGCCCAAACCGAGTTCGGCGGCGTGGACATCTTGGTCAACAACGCCGGCATCCAACACGTCTCGGCGGTCGAGGATTTCCCGGTCGATCGCTGGGACGCCATCATCGCCATCAACCTCAGCTCGGCCTTCCACACCACACGCTTGGCGCTGCCCGGCATGAAGGCCAAAAACTGGGGCCGCGTGCTCAATGTCGCTTCGGTGCACGGCTTGGTGGCTTCGACCCAAAAAGCCGCTTACGTGGCGGCCAAACACGGCGTGATCGGCCTGACCAAGGTGGTCGCGCTTGAAAATGCCACCACCGGCGTGACGTGCAACGCCATCTGCCCGGGCTGGGTGCTGACGCCCCTGGTGCAAAAGCAAGTCGAGATGCGCGCCGCCAAGGAAGGCGTCGATATCCAAGAAGCCACCCGCCGCTTGCTGGGCGAAAAGCAGCCCTCGCTGCAATTCACCACCCCGGAACAACTGGGTGACTTGGCTGTTTTCCTCTGTTCTGCGGCCGCTGACAACGTGCGCGGCGTGGCTTGGAACATGGACGGCGGCTGGACCGCGCAATAAGTTCGGCCCGCACAGGCTCCTCGGAGCATCGCCCCTGTTACATTTGTGGATGGGCTCGATCCCACTGACGCAAGATGTGTAACAGGGGGTCAAGATGCCCGTGATTCGGGCCTCAGCTGCGGACAATCGGCCCCGTTACATATTTGGAGGCCGCGATGTCCAACACCAATCCCCAGCGTACCGACCGCATTGTCGTGGTCGATGACGACGCTCGTATCCGCGATTTGCTGCGGCGCTACCTGACCCAAGAAGGCTTTGAAATTCTCCTTGCCGAGGATGCCAAAGCGCTCAACCGCATCATCACGCGTGAAACGATCGACCTGATCGTCCTCGATTTGATGCTCCCCGGGGAAGACGGGCTGTCGATCTGCCGCCGCCTGCGCGCGGCCAATGATTCGACCCCGATCATCATGCTCACGGCCAAGGTCGAAGACGTGGATCGCATCGTGGGCCTTGAAGTCGGCGCGGATGACTACCTGCCCAAGCCCTTCAACCCGCGCGAACTGCTGGCACGCATCCACGCCGTGCTGCGCCGCCGCCCGGCTCAAGAAGCCCCTGGCGCGCCCTCGCGTGAAGCTCAAAGCGTCACCTTTGGCCCCTTCGAATTCGATCTGGCCCTGCGCCGCTTGACCAAGAATGGCGAAGTGATTTCACTCACCACCGGCGAGTTCTCGATGCTCAAAGCCTTGGTGCGCCATCCACGCCAACCCCTGAGCCGCGACAAACTGGCCCAACTGGCGCGTGGGCGTGAATTCGAGCCCTTTGACCGCAGCTTGGATGTGCAAGTGTCTCGTCTGCGCAAGATGATCGAACCCGACCCGACCCAACCGCGCTATATCCAAACCGTCTGGGGTGTGGGCTACGTCTTTGTGCCGGACGGCGCAGCCTGAGGTGCGGATGTCCACTGCATCCGCCGTGAAAAACGAGTCTGCTTCTGCGTCCCTGAGCTTGCCGGAGTCGCTCTTGCGCTTTGTCCTGCGGCGTTTTCCGATGAGCCTGTTCTGGCGCACATTTTTGTTGCTGTCAGTCATGCTCGGTTCGGGCATTCTGGGTTGGGTTTACACCCTGCGCTATCTCGAACTGGAGCCGCGCGGGGTGCAAGCCGCGCAGCAAATCGCCAGCTTGGTGAATCTCTCACGAGCTGCGCTGCGCTACACCGATCAGCTCAACCGGCTCTCCCTAGTCAAAAACATCGCTGAGCAAGAAGCGGTGCGCTTGCAGCCGCGCGAACCGGGAGATAAGTGGGAGGCGTTCGAAATCGATCGTTTCACGCGCACGATCGGCGCTGAGCTGCGGTCTCGGTTGGGGCCACAAACCATCGTCGCCAGCAGCGTCAACGGCACCACCGGACTGTGGGTGGGCTTTTTGATCGAGTCCGACAACTATTGGTTGCAGGCCGATCAAAACCGGGTGCAGTCCGCCATGACCGGACGGACCACCATGGCCGTCATTGGTTTGACCTTGTTGCTGACGCTCGGCGGCTCGGCGCTGATCGCAGGCATCATCAACCAACCGCTGCGACAACTGTCGGTGGCCACCAGTCGTATTCGCGAAGGTGAATTCGGCTCACGCTTGGATGAGGAGACCTCGACGCGTGAAATCCGCGAACTCAATCGCGGCTTCAATCGGATGGCGCGCGAACTGGCCAAGATCGAGGAAGACCGCGCTGTGATGCTGGCCGGCATCTCCCACGATTTGCGCACGCCGCTGGCGCGCATGCGCTTGGAAACCGAGATCAGCGTGGCCGACGAAGAGGCTCGGCGCAACATGGCCTTGGACATTGATCAGCTCGACGCCATCATCGATAAGTTCATGGACTACGCTCGACCCACCCAGGTCAAGCTGGCCCCCGTGATGCTTTCACCGCTGGTGGACCGGGTGATCGCCTCGGTGCGCAACACCGAACACATTCGCATCACGTCGCGTGTGGCGATCGATGCTCGCGTGATCGCTGATGAAACCGAACTGGCCCGTGTCTTTGCCAATCTGTTCGAAAACGCCCGCCGCTACGGCCGCTCCAGCGACGGCGTGGCCCATGTTTCGGTGACCTACGCCCGCTCAGGGCACTGGATCATCGTCAGCGTGCGCGATCACGGACCCGGTGTACCGACCGCCATGTTGGCTCGGCTGACCACGCCCTTCTTCCGGGGGGATGCGGCACGGACGCATGCCGGCGGTGCCGGTTTGGGCTTGGCCATCGTGGACAAGACCATGACCCGCATGGGCGGTCAGTTCGATATCTCCAACGCGCCAGACAGCGGGTTTGTGGCGCATATCCGCCTTCGTCGCGCCGGTTGAACCCACCTTCCGTGGGGAACCCCATAAACCCACGGGGGTATAAGCTTGGTGACAGGAAAGAGGCGAGGTTCTGTGGCTCAATGCAGGCCTTCGTCTTTGCTGTACATCAAACCATGATCACAATTGTTTGGGACCAATTCACCCCCGTTCAGGCCTTGGTGGGCGGCGTGCTGATTGGCTTGGCTTCCGCGCTCTTTTTGCTCGGCAATGGCCGGATCGCCGGTATCGCCGGCATCATCGCCAGCCCCTTGCGGGCCGTGATGGCAGGCCGCACCCTGACCCCTGAAATGCCCAGACTCGTCTTTCTCACAGGTCTGATGGTCGCCCCGTGGCTGTGGCGCTTATTCGCACCGCTGCCCGCTGTTCAAGTGGGCGTGGGTCCGTTGGCCGTGATCGCAGCAGGCTTGCTGGTCGGTGTGGGCGTGCGCATGGGCAACGGCTGCACCAGCGGTCACGGTGTCTGTGGTTTATCGCGCTTTTCGGTGCGCTCGCTCGCCAATGTCATCGCCTTTATGGCGGCCGGTGTGGTCAGCGTGTTCGTGCTGCGTCACCTGATCTGAAGAATTCAAGCTAAACCAAGGAATAACGATGAACCTCCTCTTAGCCTTGCTGAGTGGCCTGATTTTCGGCATCGGTCTGATCGCTGGCGGGATGACCAATCCGCTCAAAATTCAGAATTTTCTGGATCTTTTCGGCACGTGGGATCCCAGTCTCGGTTTCGTCATGAGTGGCGCCATTGCCGTGGGCGTCTTTGCCTTTGCCGCCGCCAAACGCCGTGAACGCTCCTGGACAGGCGAACACATCGAATTGCCCACCAACCGCACCATCGATACCCGCTTGATTTTGGGCGGCGTGCTGTTTGGTGCGGGTTGGGGCTTGGGTGGCTTTTGCCCAGGTCCAGCGTTGGTTGCGATGAGCTCAGGCGTCAGTTCGGCGCTCTATTTCATCATCGCCATGCTGGCGGGCATGGTGATCCACGACCGTTGGCTGCAACGCTAAAGTGTCTTGACCTGACTCACGCAACATGGCTCGAAACAGCAGTTCGTCCGTGACGATCAAGCGTCGAGCCACTTCGCGGCCAATGTTCATTTGTATCAAGGCAAACTGTTCAGCATCGTGCTCGAACAGTTCATACAAGGCCGCCAAAGAGATTTCCAGCGCCTCGCAAGCGATCTCAGCCCGAACAGAAGCACTGCGGGTCGAGAGATTGAGCAAAGCCATTTCGCCAAAGCAATCTCCCGGCCCCAAGGTCACCAAAGTCATCTCAATGCTGTCCCAGCATTTGAGCACCGACACAGCCCCACGCTCCAAGACGTACATCGTGTCTGCCGTATCACCCTGACGAAACAAGTACACCCCTGGATCGAAGTGATGGGTGCAGGCGCGCGCCAACAGAAACGCCAAGGTCTCTGCCCGCAGTGCCCCAAAGATCGGCATGCCCTGCAACAGGGCGATCCGCTCATCCAAACGATGAAGCGCCATGGAACCATCCCCTCCTCGGGCCACCGAGCCCCAAGGCGACATTGTCGTTGGGGATGGCGCTTTTTTCTGGGCGCTTTGTTCGATAGGGCTTACGGCTTACCAGCTCACTTCACGGTCAGGCGTGGCGCCAATTTTGTGAATCGAGAGGTCAGCACCCTCGTATTCCTCTTCTTGGCTCAAACGCAAGCCGATCAAAGCTTTGATCAGGCCGTAGACCAAGAATCCCGACGCCAAAGCCCAAGCGACGATCATCAAGGTCCCGAAGGTCTGCGCCCCAAGACTCACGCCGCCCAAGCCGCCCAGCGCCTTCTGACCGAACAGACCCGCAGCGATACCGCCCCAAGTACCGCATAAACCATGCAGCGGCCACACGCCCAGCACGTCGTCGATCTTCCAGCGGTTTTGCGTCAGGGTGAACAAGCTGACAAAGATGGCGCCAGCCACACCGCCAACCACCAAGGCACCCGCCGGATGCATCAGGTCTGAGCCAGCACACACCGCCACCAAACCGGCCAAAGGACCGTTGTAGACAAAGCCCGGGTCGTTTTTGCCCATGAGCACCGCCACCAACGTGCCACCCACCATGGCCATGAGGGAATTGACCGCCACCAGCCCCGAGATCTTGTCGATGGTCTGGGCGCTCATCACGTTGAAGCCAAACCAACCCACCGCCAAGATCCAAGCACCCAGAGCCAAGAAGGGGATGTTTGACGGCGGATGCGCGCTCATGGCGCCATCTTTGCGATAGCGGTTGCTGCGCGCACCCAACAGCAAGACAGCGGCCAAACCGATCCAGCCACCCAAGGCGTGCACCACCACACTGCCGGCAAAGTCATGGAACTCTTCGCCAAAGTTCGACTTCAACCACGCTTGGATGCCAAACGCTTGATTCCAAGCCGCACCTTCCGACAAGGGATAAATGAAACCCACGATCACGGCCGTGGCCAAAAGTTGTGGGCCGAAGCGTGCGCGCTCGGCGATGCCACCAGAAATGATGGCCGGAATGGCGGCAGCAAAGGTCAGCAAGAAGAAGAACTTGACCAGTTCATAGCCATTCTTGGCGGCCAAGGTTTCAGCGCCCGTCATGAAGCTCACACCGTAAGCTACCACGTAACCCACGAAGAAGTAAGCCACGGTTGAGACCGAAAAATCGACCAAGATCTTGACCAACGCATTGACTTGGTTCTTCTTGCGCACAGTACCGAGTTCCAAAAAGGCAAACCCAGCGTGCATGGCCAAGACCATGATCGCTCCAAGCAGGATGAACAGCGCATCCGAGCTTTGTTTCAACGTTTCCATCCACATCCTCTGAGAGTCAAGAACAGTGCACCAATAAGCAGCAGAAACAAGCAATCCATGTGCCAACTTGGTGCCATAGCGCGCTCACTTTTGGCGCCACGCCAAAAAGCACCAAAAACGGGCACAACAACATACACACTCGCAGATGCGCACCTTATTTGTGCTCATGTCTACTTTTTGCTCTTTCATGGTGCATTTCTGATCCATCAAGGACAAGCACCGCGCGGGGGCTGCTTCACCGTTAGAATGTCGCGCTCTACACACCGTTAATCCCCTTCTACCGGTGCTCTATCGACCGATCCTCGATTTCAAGGTCGGCACTCGCAGCATCGAACATCTGCCCGAAACACGGGCTTCATCCATGACATTTGACGATCTGGGCTTGGCCCAGCCGATTCTTCGTGCCGTGCACGAAGAGGGCTACACCATTCCGACACCGATTCAGCAACAGGCCATTCCGGCCGTGCTGGCCGGTGGTGATTTGCTCGCCGGCGCCCAAACCGGCACCGGCAAGACCGCCGGCTTCACACTGCCGCTGCTGCATAAGCTCGATGCTGGCGAACCCGTCAAGGGCAAGAACGGCCGCCCCGCCATCCGCGCCCTCATCCTGACCCCCACCCGCGAACTCGCCGCCCAAGTCGAAGAAAGCGTGCGCACCTACGGCAAGTACCTCAAGCTCACCAGCATGGCGATGTTTGGCGGCGTGAGCATGGGCCCGCAAGTCGAGCGTCTGCGCCGGGGCGTGGACATCTTGGTGGCCACACCGGGACGTCTGCTGGATCACCACGGTCAAGGCACGCTCGACCTGAGCCAAGTGCAGTTTTTCGTTCTTGACGAAGCCGACCGCATGCTCGACATGGGCTTCGTGCACGACATCAAACGCGTCTTGGCCATCGTGCCGAAGAACAAACAAAGCTTGCTCTTCAGCGCCACCTTCAGCGACGAGATCAAGGCCTTGGCCGACCGTCTGCTGAACAAGCCGCAAGTGATCGAAGTCGCGCGACGCAACACCACTGCCGAGACCATCGCGCAACGGGTGATCCATGTCGGCCGCGAACGTAAGAAAGACTTGCTCGCTCACCTGATCAAGAGCCAGCAGTGGCACCAAGTGCTGGTGTTCACACGCATGAAACACGGCGCCAACCGACTGGTCGAGTTCTTGGAAAAGAGCGGCATCAGCGCCATGGCCATCCACGGCAACAAGAGCCAAGGGGCCCGTACCAAGGCCTTGGCGGAATTCAAGACCGGCGACTTGCAAGTGCTGGTGGCCACCGACATCGCAGCGCGCGGCATCGACATCGATCAGCTGCCCCACGTGATCAACTTCGAGCTACCCAACGTGCCCGAAGACTACGTGCACCGCATTGGCCGCACCGGCCGTGCAGGCGCACAGGGCGAAGCGCTCTCGATGGTGTGCTTGGACGAAATGGGCTTCTTGGCCGACATCGAAAAGCTCATCAAGCGCACCATTCCGGCTGAAACCGTGGCCGGGTTTGAAATCCCCCACGGTGAGCGTGCTGAGCCGATCCAGATCGGTCGCCGCACGCTCAACGGTGCCCCTGGTGGCGGTGGTGGTGGTGCCCGAAACGGTGGCGGGGGTCACGGCGGTCACAACACCGGTGCCAGCCACGGTGCGCGTCGCCCACAAAGCCATCCTCAGGGCCAAGCTCCGAAGAAGCCGGCCGGCCCCAACACCAGTACCGCGCATCCGCGTGGCCCGGTGGCAGCCACACCACGTCCGGGCGGTCCGCGCAAGGACGTCAGCCCAGGACCTGGGGGTTCACGGCCGTCAAGGGGTCCGATCCGCCAGCCAGGGCGATAAGGTTATCGGCGGCCAGGCGCGCCATGGCGCGTCGGGTCGTGCGGGTCGCACTGCCAATGTGGGGCGTGAGCACCGCGTTGGGTCGATCAAGCAGCGCCTGTGGCACCGCAGGTTCGTGTTCGAACACATCCAGCGCTGCGGCCGCCAAGCGCCCGGCCCCCAAAGCATCGGCCAGCGCCAGCTCATCGACCAAGCCGCCCCGGCCCACGTTGGTGAGCGTCGCACTCGGCTTCATCAGCCCAAGGGCCCGTGCATCGACGATGTGATGCACGTTGGCGCTGTAGGGCAACACGATCACGAGGTGATCGGCTTCTTGCATCAGCGCGTCGAAACTCACCCAGCGGGCCCCCAAGGGCTCAGCCATCTCGGCCGGTAAAGGGTTGCGGTTGTGATAGATCACTGGCATGCCAAAACCCAAGGCACCGCGCCGCGCCACAGCTTGGCCGATCCGGCCCATGCCCAAAATGCCCAAGGTCGCGCCATGCACCTCCATGCCGGTGAAGAAGTCGCACGACCAGCGCGTCCACGCGCCCTGACGCAAAAAGCGCTCCGATTCCCCCACGCGCCGCGCGGCGGCCATCATGAGCGCAAAGCCCAGATCGGCCGTGGTTTCGGTCAGGACATCGGGCGCGTTGGTCACCACCACGCCACGGGCCGTACAAGCCGCGATGTCGATGTTGTTCACGCCCACCCCCAAAGAACACACCGCCCGCAGTTCAGGACAGGCATCCAGCAACGCCGCATCGATGCGCTCGCCCACCGTGACCAAAGCGCCCCAATGACCTTGAAGACGCTCGATCAACTCAAGCTGCGACCAATCCGCATCGTCCGAATTCAAGCTCAGCTCGACGTGCGCCCGCAGCACCTCGATCACGGCGGGATCGATCGCCCGGGTCACCAGCACGCGGCGGCGCTGGGGGGCAGCGGCACCGGGATCACGCAGCAAGGTCATCGTTGTCTCCATGAAACTGAACAAAGTCGCTCAACGCAGCTCGTTCAGTCACGAGCCGGTTTTCAGGGGCCGCCGGGTCGGCATAGCCCAAAGCCATGCCACAAACCACTTGCTCGTTGGCCGGCAGATGCAAATGCTCGGCAATCAGGCGGTGGTACGGCGTAAAGGCGGCTTGCGCGCAGGTGTCCAAGCCCCGCGCCCGGGCTGCGATCATCACGCTTTGCAAAAACATGCCGTAGTCCAGCCAACTGCCCTGCTGCATCACCCGATCGATGGTGAAAATCAGGCCGACTGGCGCGCCAAAGAAATCAAAGTTTCGCCCATGCTGGGCATGCATGCGGGCCTTATCACCCTTGGCAATCGCCAGCAAACCATACAAATCAAAGCCAACCTTGCGCCGACGATCGATGTAAGGCGAGACCCACTCGCTGGGGTAATAGGCGTATTCCTCGGCATGCTCGGCCGCTTGGGCCGGATCGTTGAAGGCGGCCAAGATGCGCGCACTCAAGACCTGACGGCTGGAGCCAGTCAGCACATGCACCCGCCAAGGCTGGGTGTTGGTGCCCGAAGGAGCCCGTGCAGCCACGGCCAAAATGGCTTCGAGCTGCTCCTGGGTCACGGGGGTGGAGAGAAAAGCGCGGATGGAGCGGCGCGAGCGCAACGCGGCATCGACGGCGGCCGTCGCATCGGCCATAGAATTTGCTGCGTCGCAACAAAAAGAGCTTGCATTCAACGTTGTTCTCCGTATACTTGCCTCAAATGCTGCACCGCAGCAAAACTTGTTTCTCGACCAACCATCCACTCTTTTCTTTCTCAGGAGCTCACCATGATCACTGCTGACCAATTCGCATCCACCGGCAAGGCCCACGTTGAAACCCTGCTGGAAGTGGGTCAAAAAGCTTTCGAAAGCGTTGAAAAGCTGGTTGAGTTGAATCTGCAAACCGTGCGCGCCTCGCTGGACGACTCGGCTGACGCGGCCAAGGCCGTGATGTCGGTCAAGGATGCTCAGGAACTGTTGGCCCTGCACACCAGCTTGGCTCAACCGGCTGCTGACAAGGCCACCGCTTACGGCCGCCAAGTCTATGACATCGCTTCCGGTTTCCACGCCGATGTGAGCAAGTTGTTCGAAGGCCAGATCGCTCAAGCGCAAGGCCAGTTCATGTCCCTGATGGACGGCGCCCTGCAAAACGCGCCTGCCGGCAGCGAAAACGCGACGGCCATGTTCAAGTCGGCCATGACCGCCGCCAACAACGCCATCGAAACCATCCAGAAGTCGGCCAAGCAAGCCGCTGGTGTGGTTGAAGCCAACATCCAAGCTGCTGCTCAAACAGCAAACAACGCGGCCAAGGCCGCAACCGTTGTGATTCCGAAGGCTGTGAAGCCGTCGAAGGCAGCTTAAGGATTCAAGCTTTTGCGCAGCGGGGCTTGAAACCCACGTAGAACGCCCGATGTAGGGTTCTACGCAGCGATGACTCCTCTCTGCGTGAAGGTTGTCTCCTTGGTATCTCGCTCATCCTTGGGCTCGGTACATTCAAACCCGACAGATTTCTGTCGGGTTTTCTTTTTGTTGCGGACCAACCACACTCTCTGAAGCGCGTTCTAAGCTTTTCGCTTCAAAATAGCGCCCCATGAAACGCACCCTGTCACAGCGCCTCATCAGCTGGATCGGCATCGCCCTGATCTTGCTGAACGCGCTCGTGCCGGGGTTGTCGCATGCCATGCACGGTGGCTCCATCAAAGCCGTGGGCTTGGATGCCTTGGCCGATCTGTGCGTCACAGCCAGCGCCAGCCCAGACGGCGATGGTGGCTCCACAGCCGCCATGGGGGACTGCGTGTTCTGCGCCCATGCACCCATGTCGGCGGCGCTGCCCTCCGACAGCCGTGCAGAAGTTCCTTCGACACGCACCCTGCAACGCCAAGCACCCACCCACGAGCAAGTCATTGCGCGTGATCGTGCGCTCTATCCCCCCGCCCATCCACGGGCACCCCCAGCCAGCTGCTGAATCTCAACCGCGTTGATGCGGTGTCGTCGGCCTGTCGTCGCAACGACAGAACGCCACACCACATCGGTTTTTGATTCTTGCTTGCAGGGGCCTTTCATGGCACAAGCCACCGCACATTCGAGCCGCGTTGCCCAGCCGCATCGGCGGCCACCGCTGCCGCGTTCTACAAACGCGCACGCCGTTCGTCCCGATCCAGTCGTCACGGTCCGCCCGGCACAGACCACGTGGACACTGAACGCGGACCCCGCCTTGGTGCTGGCCAACGCCGCACACTGGGGCATGCTGGCCGTGACGACGTTTCATCGCTTGGGCGTTTGCACCAGCGTGATGGAAGTCAGCCGGGTAGACATCGACGCTGAGCGCGTGATGCTCTGCTCAGGAGGCGCACAGGCGATTCAACTGCGACGTCAACAAGGTTTGCGGGGCCGAGCCGGTTACGCATCGCAAAGCAAGACTTTGGACGGGTCGTTCACCATCGGTTTCAACGATGCTGAGGGTGAACCCGTCATGACCCTCGCCGTCCTCAACCCAAGCCGCGTCGCTGGTGTCATCGAATCCTTGCGCTACCACGCCAAGAAAGCATCCATGCCGGACGCTGGCCATAGCGATGCCAAGGTTTCATCGTCATCAACGCCCCTTCATCTGTCGATCAGCACCTTGCTGCGTTGCCGCGACGACCATGACGCGCTCAGCTTGGACCTCCTCAGTCATCACGTGCGGCATCGCTACATCGGCCCGATCCACCTAGCGCGCCGTTGCTCCGGATTGGTGAGCAAGCCGCACTACAGCGGTGACGGCATGACCTTGCAACTCACGCCAAGTGCCATTCACAGCATCAGCGCCCACACCCTCAGCGACGGCACCCCTGGCGTCAACGTGCACAGCCTTGGCGGCGGGCACCTGGGCATTGCCCCCGCCAGCGGTATCGAGTTCGCCACCTGGTGGGCTGAGCAAGCTTTGCTGAACGCCTGAGCCCACATCGAACACGTTTCTTTGACCCATCTCGGCCCTCTCATCCAGCCAACGGATCTTTGCACCATGAAAACTTTGACTCAAACCTCCTTCGCACTGGCCGCTATCGCAGCAGCACTCACCGCTTGCGGCGGTAGCACCACCACCACGCCAACCACCTCGGTCAGCGGCTCGGTGGTGGACGGCTACCTGTCCGGTGCCACCGTCTGCGTCGATGTCAACAAGAACGGCAAGTGCGATGCGGGTGAACCCACCGGCACCACCGATGTCAACGGCGCCTTCACCATCAGCGGCGTGACCACTGCCGACGCAGCAGCCGCGCCGCTGGTGGCCCAAGTGCCAAGCACCGCCGTGGATTCGGATGCGCCGACCACGACGGTCGGCAGCAACTTCGTGCTGAGCACGCCCGCCGGCAAGACGGTGATCAGCCCGCTCACCACCTTGGTGCATCAAACCATGCTCAAGGACAGCACCAAGACGTCCGATACCGCCGCCGCCGACCTCAAGGCCACGGTCAGCAGCCTAGCGACCACCACGGACGTGTTTGCCGACTATGTCAAGGGCAACGACACCAACGCCCACACCGCCGCTCGGGTGGTGGCCAACTCCTTGAAGGCCAACTACGACAGCGTCACGGCCGGCAATGCAGGCAAAGACACCCAAGTGGCCATCACCCTGGGTGAGGTGGCCAAACAGGCCCTGATGAGTCAAGGGGCCGCACCGAACGCGGCCCTACCCGTTGGCAGTGAAGACCCAGCCACCCTGCGAGCACAGATCGCCGCCCAGACCGCCACCGCCGCCGGAGCCACCCAAGCCGTGACGATCAACTTCGACATGGTCAACGGTGCCAGCACCACCGTCCATTGCGGCGACCCGATCACGGTGGCCAACACCAAGCTGTATGACCTGACAAATCCGGCAGCTGCCCCAGCCCTGATGGCCACCACCACGGCCCAAACCACGCCGGGCCAACTCACCGACACCCGCTTTTACGTGGCCAACATCGTGCTGCTAGATGCTGCGGGCAACAGCACCCCGCTGTACATGACGGACAACGCCAGTCAGTCGGCGGCCGGAGGGCTGGCGCTGATTGACTTTGGCCACAACACCGCTGCGCCCACAGCACCGATCGCCTGCACCAACACCTACAACACCGCCATCACCGGCTTGGTTGCACCCGGAACCTACACCGGTATCTCGATGACGATTGGAGTACCAGTCCGCTCGGCGGACTTCAAGACCCCGATGAACCACGTCAACGCCACAGCCACGACGTCACCGACCCCCTTGCAAAACGCGGACATGGCTTGGTCGTGGCAATCGGGCCGCAAGTTCATCAAGATTCAGTTCCGCCCGACGGCAGCGCTGATCACATACGCCGCCAACACCAAGCTGTACGGCACCTCGGCCACTGCCGACTGGAACGTGCATATCGGTGCCACCGGCTGCTCAGGCGACCCAACCCTCGGTAACGAGACCAGCTGCACCAACCCGAACCGCTTGGGCCTGAAGTTCGACGGCTTCAACGCCAACTCGCAAAAAATCGTGCTCGACATCGCACAGTTATTGCAGAACGCCGAACTGGATTTCACGTACACGGCTCCTCCGGGCTGCATGTCAGGTTCGACCGATCCGGATTGCGCCCCGATCTTCAAGGCCTTAGGCCTTGATCTGGCCACTGGCAAAACACTGAGCGGTGCTGGCGTGCAAACCGTGTTCATCGTCAAGTAAAGAGATAACGATGAACCGGGCTGATCTGAAACTTCTCGGGGTCGGTGCCGCCGTGCTGGCGGCGCTGGCGGTCACCGTCGTCATCTGGCGTTCACCCGCCCCGACCGGCACCACCTGGGTTTGGAAGCTGCCCAAAGGCTTCCCGGAACCCTTTGTGCCGGCCGACAACCCGATGTCGGAAGCGAAGTTCCAGCTCGGTCGTCGCCTGTTTTACGACAAGCGGCTCTCAGGCAACGGCACGATGGCCTGCGCCTCGTGCCACTTGCAGCGCTTGGCCTTCACCGATGGCAAGGCGCTGGCCACCGGCTCGACCGGCGACCTCACCGCCCGCAGTGCGATGAGCATCGCCAACGTCGCCTACAACCCGACGCTGACTTGGGCCAACCCCTCGCAGTCGTCGCTGGAGATCCAAGCGGTGGTGCCGATGTTCGTCGAGAACCTCGCCGTCGAGTTGGGCATCAACGAGCAAAACAAGACCGAGGTGCTGGCGCGCTTTCAGAAGAATCCGGACGACCGGCTGCGCTTCAAGGCCGTTTTCCCGGACGAGGCGGAGCCGATCAGCTTCATGAACATCGTCAAAGCGATCTCAGCCTTCGAGCGCGGCGTGATCTCAGGTGACTCGAAGTTCGACCGTGCCCAAACGGGCGAAGGGTCGCTCTCCAACGCCGAGGAACGTGGCCGCCAGCTGTTCTACAGCGAGCAGGCGCAATGCTCCACCTGCCACAGCGGCTTCAACTTCTCCGACCAAACGATGCACGCCCAGTCCACCCGAGTCGAAAAGCCGTTCCACAACACCGGTCTCTACAACGTCGATGGCCAAGGTGCCTACCCGGCCGACAACCCCGGTCTGATCGGCGTGATGCCACAGCCAGCCTCGAACATGGGTCAGTTCCGCGTACCCAGCCTGCGCAACATTGCCGTTACAGCGCCCTACATGCACGACGGTTCGATCGCCACGCTGGAAGACGTGCTGGCGGTTTACGCCGCCCACGGTCGCAACATCAGCAGCGGACCCCTCAAAGGGGATGGACGCAAAAATCCGTTCAAGGACACCCGCCTCGACAAGATTCAGCTCAGCGCCCAAGACAGAGCCGACATCGTTGCCTTCCTGAAAACGCTCACCGACGAGTCTTTTCTGACGAATCCGCGTTACGCCGACCCCTTTGCCCCCGAAAGTCATTGATGCATCTGCGGCTTGCCCTGACCCATGAAGCTTGGCCCCTGACCGCAGGAGTGTTGCTCGCCATCGTGATGCCGACTCTCCATGCCCAAGAGGTTGCAGCTCTGCCGTCGGTGGTCATCACCGGCAACCGCCCGGAGCGGGGCTTACCCCGCCAGCGCACCGTTGAAAGCGACAGCGCCCGACTGCTGGCGGATCAACCCGGCGTGAACGTCTACGAGGCCGGCGGCGTCTCCAGCCTGCCGGTGATGCGCGGCTTGGCCGATGACCGCATCCGCGTGCAGGTCGATGGCATGGATCTGATGGCGTCGTGCCCCAACCATATGAACTCGCCGCTGTCCTACATCGATGCCAGCCAAGTCGGGCAGATCCGGGTCTATGCCGGCATCACCCCGGTCAGCGCCGGCGGCGACAGCATCGCCGGCACCATCCAGATGGATTCGGTGGCTCCCCATTTCGCCGCCGAAGGTGAAGCGCCGATCAGCTCGGGTCGCATTGCCAGCCATGCCCGCAGCAACGGCCAAGCTTGGGGCACGAACCTACGCGGCGACTGGGCCTCATCCACGCTGGCCTTGAGCGCCGGCACCGCCTACACCCGGTCGAAAAATTACCGCGCTGGAGCCGACTTCAAGCCGGCCGGCCCAGCCGCACAGGGTCAGGCTTGGCTCGACGGCAACGAGGTGGGCTCGACCGCCTTTCAGGCGCGCAACGACGATGCCAGCCTAGCGCTGCACACCAAAGCCCACCTCATCCAACTCCAACTCGGTCGCCAGCACATTCCCTTCGAGCTGTACCCAAACCAGCGCATGGACATGACCGGCAACGACAGCACCCAAGTCAACCTGCGCTACAGCGGCCAGTACGACTGGGGTGAACTCAAGGCCCGCGCCTATCAACAGCAAGTGCGCCACCGCATGGACATGGGCGAAAACCGCGCCACCTACGGCACCGGCATGCCGATGGACACGCGCAGCCTGACCCAAGGCGGCAGCGTGAGCGCCGACATCGACCTGAACCCGACGCAAACCATGCGTCTCGGCGCCGAGGGTCAGGGTTACTGGCTCTACGACTGGTGGGCCCCGGTGGGCATCGGCATGATGGCCCCCAACACTTTCTGGAACATCGATTACGGCACCCGCAACCGGATCGGCGTCTACGGCGAATGGGAAAACCGCTGGAGCGCCGACGGCACGTTGCTGCTGGGTCTGCGCCATGACCGAGTGACCGCCAACGCCGGGCCAGTGCAGGGCTACAACGCCACGTCGATCTGGGCCGACGATGCCGCTGCCTTCAACGCCCGAGATCGCCAGCGCAGCAACCCGCACTGGGACTTGAGCGCCCTGGCCACCTGGAAGGCCAGCTCGAACCTCGCTCTGGAAGGCGGGCTGGCACGCAAGACCCGCTCACCCAATCTCTACGAGCTCTACCCTTGGTCCACCCAGCCGATGGCCACGCTCATGAACAACTTCGTCGGCGACGGCAACGGCTACATCGGCAACCCCGATCTGCGCCCCGAAGTCGCCCACACGCTGAGTCTGTCAGCCGACTGGCACGACGCGCCGCAGCAGGTTTGGAGCCTGAAACTGACGGGCTACACCACCCAGGTCAGTGACTACATCGACGCCGTCCGCTGCGCCAGCCCGATGTGCGGTGGGGCCGCCAACGTCCAGACTCGAAACGGCTTCGTCAACCTCAGCTACCTCAATCAGTCCGCTCGACTCCAAGGCTTCGACCTCTCGGCCCGGCGACAGCTTGGTCAAAGCACCGACTGGGGCAGCTTCAGCCTGAATGCCCTGACCAGCTATGTGGACGGGGTCAATACCACCACCGGCGATCACCTCTATCACCAGATGCCGCTGAACCTGAAGCTCGCCCTGACCGAAAGCTTGGCCGCTTGGACCCACACCGCCGAGTACCGCGCCGTGGCAGCCAAGACGGCGGTTTCGCAGGTGCGCAATGAGCTGCCCACGCCGGGCTACGCGCTGCTCAGCCTACGCAGCAGCTTTGAGCGCCAGCAGTTGCGGCTCGACCTGACGCTCGACAACGTCTTCAACCGCGCCTACGACCTGCCGCTGGGTGGGGCCTATGCCGGCCAAGGTGCCTCGATGTCCACCACCAGCCTGCCCTGGGGCATCACGGTGCCCGGCCGGGGCCGCTCCATCGATGTGGCCCTGAGCTACCGCCTGTGAACCCCAAGCCCCCGCAAGATTCACAAGATCCACAAGATCCGAAAGAGACCGCAGCGCATGTTTTCCTTGCACCCTCGTCGAACCTCATGCCCCTCAAACCGGGCAAGTCCCGCACTGCTCGTGACCCTGATGGGTGCCTTCGGCAGTTTGCTGAGCGGCTGCGGCGGCGGGGACGGCCCAGCCTTGGACGCCGTGCCACAGTCCATCGCTTTCCAGCAACCCACGCCCACGCTGCAACTCGGCAGCAACGCCACGCTGACGGCGAGCGCCAGCTCAGGCCTGCCGGTCAGCTACACCAGCCTCACGCCGGCGATCTGTAGCGTCGGGGGAGACTCAGGCGTCATCACCGCCCTCACCTTGGGCACCTGCCAGATCGTTGCCAATCAGGACGGCAACTCGCACTACGCCCCGGCCCCCGTGACCAAGCTGACGCTGGTCGTGCAGGTCAACCGCGCGCAAACGATCAGCTTTTCGCCCTCACCATCCTTGAGCGTCTATGGCTCAGCCACCATCGCAGCCTCGGCCAGTTCGGGCTTAGCAGTCAGTTTCAACACCACGACACCGCTGATCTGTCAGGTCAACGCCCAGACCGGCCTGATCACAGCCCAAGCCACCGGCAGCTGCGTGATCGTGGCCACCCAGGCTGGCGATGCCCATCACGATGCAGCTCCGCCCGTAAGCACGACCCTGAGCGTTGGCGGGAGTGCCGGTACCCTTGGCGTTCCGAGTGCGCCCCAAGGCGTTTCAGCCACCCTAGGCAGCACCGATGACACCGTGATCGTCAGCTACGCCGGGCTAAGCGATGCCGGCGGCAGCCCGATCACGGCGTACACCGTCGCATCGGTGCCCGCCGGACTCAGCGCCAGCTCCGCATCAGGCCCCATCACGGTGACTTGCCCATTGAGCTGCGCCGGCTATGCCTTCAGCCTGAGCGCCCGTAACGCCAGCGGCGACGGCCCGGCCTCGGCCACAGCGGAGGTCATCACCACCTTTGATGTGCGAGCACGTTTCTTCGAGCCCGACACGCAGCCGAACGACTCGATCTTCGTCGGCACCTTCACGCTGAACTCGACCACCCGCGCGGTCTCTGGGCTGGCCGGCACACTCAGCGAGTCGATGACCGGCTCGGCCAATGGTTCGACGCCGATGACGCTGATTGCGCTGACCCATCAGCTCTCATCGGTCAGCAACGGCGCAGGGGGTTTGCTCGCCTCGAGCTTCGCACTCAACACCATCGACACCTTCAGCCCGAGCGGCTTTGCTGACACGACCAACGGGATCTACCACGGTTTTCCAGCCGTTTGGAACGCAGCGACCGCCAACTCCTTCGTGACCCTTGACATCGATCCGAACCGCCCCACTCAAAGCCTCAACGCATCCCAAGTCAGTCGTCTGGCCTACGGTGACTGCGCTCAGGGCGGCATGATGGGTGCGGCCTGCATGACCGGCACGGCCAGCGGAGGGACGATGGGCGGTTACCCCGTCGAGCAGGTCGTGTCTCGACGCTTCATTCCATGATCTGCGCCCCGAGCCCGCCGTATTTTTCTTGGCTGAGCCCACTTATCGCTTAGAGTCTGCCCCGTCCCGCCCGCAGCCTTGGAGACTCCCAGATGACTTTCTCATCAATCTCAACCCTTCGACACCTACACGCGCTGGCCTCAGCAGCCGTAGGCGCATGTTTGCTGGCCGCTGCGGGGGCCCATGCCCACGACTTCAAGGCCGGCGACATCACCATCGATCACCCCTACGCCACCCCCACGGTGATGGAGCAAAAAACGGTGGCCGTGTATATCCGTCATCTCAGCAATGGCGGTGACAAGGCAGATCGTCTGATCAGCGCCAGCACCCCAGTGGCGCGTGCGGTGGAGATTCACCGCATGGCCATGGATGGCGATGTGATGCGTATGCGAGCCATCCCAGCCCTTGACCTCCCTGCGGGTCAGTCGCTTGAACTCAAACAAGGTGGACCGGTGCATGTGATGCTGCTCGATCTCAAACAACCGCTGAAAGATGGCGCACGTTTCCCGCTCGTGCTGCGCTTTGAGCGCGGCGGCGAAAAAGAAGTGATGGTCTGGGTCCAGACACCCCGGCGTCGAGGCGATGAAGGGGCAGCGCATGTCCATTGAGTCGATCCAAGAGCCATCCTTGGGCGGGGATCTCAGTCGTCGCGCCATGATGCTCGGGGGGAGTTTGGCCCTGCTTTTGAGCGGCTGTGATGCCAAAAAAGCACAACCAAGTTTCCACGGTCTCAACATCACCGGAGCCAACTACGCTCAAGCCTTCAGCCTGCAAGATCCCGAGGGCAAAACCCGCACGCTGGCAGAGTTCAAAGGCAAGGTCGTGCTGCTGTTCTTTGGTTTTACGCAATGCCCCGACGTTTGCCCCACCGCCCTCACCCGCGCGGCGCTGGTCAAGCAAATCCTGGGGCCCGATGCCGACAAGTTGGCGGTGATCTTCGTCACCCTCGACCCGGAACGCGATACCGCAGCGCTGCTGAAGAACTACACCGCCGCTTTTGATCCCGCATTTCTCGGGCTGAGTTGCCCGCTGGCTGAGCTACCCGCCTTGGCCCAAGCCTTCAAGATCACCTACAAAAAAGTGCCTACAGGGTCGTCTTACACGATGGATCACACGGCCTTGAGCTATGTCTACGACCTGAAGGGCCACATTCGGTTGGCCATCAGGCATGATCAGCCGGCCGATCAGCTGGCCCGCGACGTGCGTGAATTGCTGAACGAAACCACCTCTTCTTGAGTCTTTGGAGTTTTGATGAAATCTCGCCTGATCCCCTTGAGCGCGCTAAGCACCGTCTTGTTCAGCATGGCAATCACCGCCCATGCTGAGGTCAGCGTCAAGGACCCTTGGGTGCGTGCCACCGTGGCCGAGCAAAAAGCCACAGGCGCCTTTATGCAACTGACGGCCAAAAGCGATACCCGGTTGATCGAAGCTCGTTCAACCGTGGCGGGAGCGGTCGAAGTGCACGAAATGACGATGGACAACAACGTCATGAGAATGCGCGCTGTGCCCAACGGCGTCGATCTGCCCGCTGGCAAGACGGTTGAACTCAAGCCCGGCAGCTATCACATCATGCTGCTTGACTTGCATCACGGACTCAAAACAGGTGAAACCGTGCCCCTGACCTTGGTGGTCGAAGGCAAGGACAAAACACGCGAAACCATCGACATCAAGGCCACTGTGCGGGCCATGGCCGGCGCCCCAGGTGCACCCAAGGCGTCTATGGGCGATGAGGCCCACCAACACCACCATCACTGATCAATTGACAATTGACATTGATCACTGCGGATCGTTGATCCGGCTGCGTGTCAGCCCTTCGGGCAGGGGCGCACCGGTGATCAGCCGCATCGAGACTTTCAGTTCGCGCTCGCTCAGGCTTTCCACCAGCCCAGCGCGACGGAACTGCCCCAAAACGCGGGAAACGGTCTCTGGGGCGGTGTTGATGAGTCGGGCCATGTCGGCCAAGACAGGTAGCTCGCAGCGGCAAGCTTCGCCCTGATTGGGACTGCCGGTACAGAGCAACGTGAGCAGATGACGAACCCGCTCACCGGCCGAACCTTGCAACAACCGCGCCGTATCGGCCAAGCGTTGTTGTTGGGTCACTTGCGAGCGCGCCAACACATCGGCCCAACCCGCCGTGTCACACCCTTGGATCTCCGCCACCACACAGGGAACCAGTGCCCGAGAACGGCCACGCTGTGTCAATCCAAGCAAGGCTTCCACCGCCAGCAAGTCACCGGGCAGGGCCAAGCAAGCCACATCGCCATGCCCGCTGTTGCCCGATTCGACCAGCACGAATCCTTCCAGCAACATCATCAAGCCACAACGATCCCCCACCTCGTAGATCAAGGAGCCTCGCGGGCGCAAGCGGCGCGACCCCATCTGGCAACGTCCCTTGCGAGGTGGACAGGGCTGAAGGGTCAAGGCCGCTGGATCACGATCAGGCCAAGAAACGGCAGGAGGCTCAAGCCCGGGGATATTCAATGTCATCATGGTCGTATGACCGAACTGCTCAACATCAACAACAACGGCGCGCATCCTAACCGGGAAGATGGGTCACGATCGCTCAAGCAACGCACGCTGCTGGTGATGACGGGACTGATGCTTGTCGTCATGGCGAGCGGTTGTGCGCAATCGCCCAAGCGCTTCGTGCTCTTTGGCGAGCAACACGACCAAATCGATCAGAAAACCCAAGTCGCGCTAACCATCGCCCAGCAAGCCAAAACGCACCATCTCCAAGCCGTGGTGCTGGAGATGGCGGAACGCGGACGCAACACGATCGGACTGCCCACGGATGCTGAAGAATCTGACGTCCAGCAACGCCTGCACTGGCACGAAACCGGCTGGCCATGGTCCCACTATGGCCCGGTGGTGATGACAGCGGTTCGCGCGGGCATCCCTGTGGTGGGCGGCAACCTTCCTAAGGCCGAACAGAAAATCGCCGCCAACGAGAGTCGCCTTGACAACCTTGTGACCCCTCAAGTTCACGCCCTGATTGCCGAAGCTGTCAGCACCAGCCATTGCCGCAGCCTGCCCCCCGAAGCCGTCACACGGATGGTGCGCATCCAAATTGCGCGGGATGACACGATGGCCCAAACGCTGATGGCCGAAGCACCGCAGCAGCCCAAAAGCACGGTGCTTTTGTTGGCCGGAGAACAACATGTCGCCTCAGACCGAGGCGTCCCACAGCATCTGATGCGACGAGGGATTACCCCTCAAGACATCCATAGCGTGGGCTTCAATGACGGCGATCTCCCCCTCGACGAACGCCTTCATGCCACCGTCACGCCACGACCGGACCCGTGCGAGTGATCGGTTGTGCTCAGCGCAGCACGCCCGTGAGGTAGTCCGATTTGCCCATGGGCACGCCGTTATGGCGCAACAAGGCATACGCCGTGACCACGTGGAAATAGAAATTGGGCAACACCCACTGATTCAAGTAAGCCACCGCCTCCATGGTCTTGGGTGTGCGGTCACGCCCGACCGGGAAGGTGATGTCGCGACCCACGCTCGCATCGATGGCCTCAGCCGACAGGCCCCCCAAAAAGGCTTGGGTCGAAGCGATGCGGGCTTGCAATTCCACCAACGTTGCTTCGGTATCTTCGTGACGCGGCGCCTCCACACCCGCGAGTCGAGCAGCGCCGTATTTGGCCGTATCGCACGCAATGCGAATTTGCGAGGCCAAGGGCAGCATGTCCGGGGCCAAACGACTTTGAAGCAGCACATCTGGATTGAACTTGCGCACAGCCGCATCGGTGGCCGCTTTTTCCAGACACAGGCTCAGCGTGGTGAGCATCCCTTGCAAGGCCGGCAAACTTTGGGAAGACAAGGACAAGACAGTCATGACAACTCCTGAAGAACAGTGGCACTAAGGAGACTGGATTGTGCTTGATCACGTTAAATGCTGCACCGCAACAAATTTTTTGCACATCGATCAAAAGACCGCCTATACTTCGCTCCATTGCTGCATTGCAGCATCCTTTTTAACAGGAGCACCACCATGATGACCCCCGAACAATTCGCCGCCGCCCAACAAGCCAACCTGACCGCTATGGTCGAAATGAGCCAACGTGCTTTCGCCAACGTTGAAAAGCTGGCTAACCTGAACCTCGAAGCCGCTCGCTCGGTCTTGGAAGAGTCCGCTGCTCACACCAAGGCTTTGCTGTCGGCCAAGGATCCGCAAGAAGTTGTGGCTCTGCAATCGGGCCTGCTGCAACCGGCCGCCGACAAGGCCACCGCTTACGGCCGTCAAGTGCAAGACATCGTCACCACCGCTCAAGCTGAAGTGACCAAGCTGGTTGAAGCCCAAGTTGCTGAAGCTCAAACCAAGCTGCAATCGCTGGTTGAAACCGCTGCCAAGAGCGCTCCGGCGGGTAGCGAAGGCGCTGTGGCCATGTTCCAACAAGCCGTGGCCGCTTCGACCGCTGCCTTTGAAAACGCCCAAAAGGCTGGCAAGCAAGCGATCAGCACCGCTGAAGCCAACTTCCAGACCCTGAGCGCCAACGCCACCAAGGCCGTTCAAAGCGCCGCTCAAACCGTTGCTCAAGGCGCCAAGACCGCTTCGCGCGCCAAGAAGGCCTGATCCTTTTTGCGAAAAGTAAAAAGCCCCGCCGGGTAAACCGGCGGGGCTTTTTTATGGGCATGATGTCACGCCATGCGTACCCATCACCCTCTTCCCGCATTCCTCCTGCCCCTTTCCCACGGCATTTATGCCATCGATACTGGTTTTGAAAGACCGGGCTTTGATGCAGCTTACCTGATCGTCCAAGAAGGTCGCGCAGCCTTTATCGATACCGGACACAACGCTGCCGTGCCCCGATTGCTAGCGGCGCTGGAGCATGTCGGTCTGAGCGTGGATGCGGTCGATTGGGTCATTCCGACCCATGTGCACTTGGATCATGCCGGGGGTGTTGGCCTGTTGATGCAGCACCTTCCCCATGCCCAAGTGCTGATCCATCCCCGTGGTGTGCGCCATCTCATCGATCCCAGTGCGTTGATCGCTGGGGCCGAAGGCGTTTACGGTGCCGAGGTCGTGCAGAAGACGTATGGCACGGTGGTCCCGGTATCGGCCGAGCGCGTCTTGGCCAGTCACGATGGCATGGAGGTGGTGCTGGGCGGTAGTCGGCCCCTGCTGCTCATCGACACACCGGGCCACGCCCGTCATCACCACTGCGTGTGGGATGCTCGTTCGCACGGTTGGTTCAGTGGCGATACGTTGGGCATCAGTTATCGGGAATTTGACGGTCCACAAGGACCCCACAGTGCATGGATCTTTCCCAGTGCCACGCCGGTACAGTTCGATCCTCCAGCACTCAAAGCCTCGATCGAACGCATGATGGGATTCGGTCCCCATTGGTTCTATTTGACGCACTTTGGCCGTGTCGGGGGGCATCTGGATCACACCAGTCGATTGGCGATGCAATTGCTGGACTTGACCGATGCGTACGCCACTTTGGCCAGCACCCAAGCAGAGAACGACCTCCTCCAAGGCATGCGCCACACCCTGATCACCAGCGCCCGCAGCCACGGAGCAACCTTGAACGAGGCCACAGCAGCGGCGCTGCTTCGCCATGACATCGCCCTCAATGCTCAAGGGCTGGCCATCTGGCAACGCCAAAAAGCCGATGAGAGTTCTACGCAGAAGGCGTCCCCATCGTCATTTCGAGCACGGGCCTCAAACTGAATTGCATGTCCTGAACACCGCCGCCGATCGGGCCCTATGTCCTAAAAAAAGGAGGAGATGATTCGTGGGTAAGTTCAACGGAACTTGGCGCTCCATGGTGGGCATCATCGGGCCTTATGCAGCGTTGGGCGTGATACTTCTTGGATTCGTGTTCTGGATGATTGATCCCATACCACCAAGGCATTTACGCTTGGCCACTGGCTCGACTTCGGGGTCGTATCACGAGATATTTGGTCCACGCTATCAAGAACAATTGAAGCATGTGGGCATTGAAGTGGAACTCATCCCTTCGAAAGGTGCCATTGAAAATCTACGGCTCCTTCAGACCCATCAGGTCGATGCGGCCTTCTTTTCGACACTCAGCCCCACAGCCAAAGAATCACCCGAAGTCAAGCCCCTCTTGACCGCGTCAAAAGAAGTCACCAGCTTGGGCACTTTGTTGGTCCAACCCCTATGGATTTTCTACCGCGCTGATGCGGCCCGGCGCTATCACCACAACCTCGGCCTCCACCAACTCCACCAAGGCAATCACCCCGACACCCTGAAGGATCTGCGTGATTTCAAGGGCTGGCGTTTCAACATCGGGCATATGGGGGGTGCCTCGCGAGAAATCCTGCTCGAAGTATTCAAGATGGGCGCGGGCTTGAAGGCCTCCGATTTTCAAGCAAGCGCAGAAGAGTACGGTCCCGCAGCGGCCTACTTGCTGGCCGGCCAAGTGGATGCCATCGGCTTTACGGCCATCCCGGAATTGCCGCTGGTGCAACATCTACTGACCGACCCAAACATCCGCTTGTTCGAGTTTTCACAAGCTTCCGCCTACGCTCGTCAAATACCTCAACTGCGGGCCGTGATGCTGCCCAGAGGTATTGCCGACTTACATGGTGATATACCCTCTCATGACATTCCCCTGATCGCCACCACAGGATCTTTGCTGGTGCATGACGATACTCACCCGGCCCTGCAAGTACTCCTCGCACAAGCAGCCCAGCACATCCACAGTCCTCCAAGCTGGGTTCAACAACGCAACGAATTCCCCAAAGCAGAAACGGACGACTTCCCCCTCGATAGCGAAGCCGCTCAGTTCTATCGCAACGGGCCACCCAGACTGCAGCATCTGTTGCCGTTTTGGGCCGCAAACTTGATCGACCGGATGTGGCTGGCTGTGCTGTCGATCGTGATCATCGTGATGCCGCTGATGCGAGGCATCCCACCGATCTACGTCTTGCAAGTACGCTGGCGCATCTTTCGCTGGTACAGAAAACTTCAAACCATTGACGACGAACTGGTGTCTGGCAAAACACCCCCCGACGAGCTCATGCAGCGCCTGAACGCCTTGGATGCACGTGTGGCCATGATCGAGATGCCTTCGTGGAACAGTGCAGCGCTCTATGCCTTGCGTGCACACATCGCTTTGGTGCAGAAAAACATCCAAGCGTCTCAGGCCCAAGCTCAAGCCCCAGCACTTGCGCAAGCCTAAGAACAGGGTTGATGTGATGCGTAAATACCTCCAAACCTTGCTGCCCATGATCTTGGGCCTGCTACTTTTACTTGTTGGCCTCTTGCTCATCCTTGATCCCATACCGCCCAAGCAACTGCGCTTAGCCACGGGAGCACCGGGGGCCGCTTTTCATATCTTCGGCCAACGCTACGTCACACAGTTGGCAAATGATGGGGTCCAGACCGTTTTGCACCCGTCGGAAGGCTCCGCCGAAAACATCGCCCTACTGGCTGCTGGCCAAGTCGATGCAGCCTTGGCTCAAAACGGCGGGCGTGATCCGGACAACACCGCCAACTTGCAACACATCACCAGCCTAGGCAACATTTTCTTGCAGCCTCTGTGGGTGTTTTATCGCCAAGACACCGCCCACCGTGTGCATGGCAAAACTCAATTGAACCTGATCACCCAGCTTCAAGGCTGGCGACTCAATATTGGCGCACCAGGCAGTGGCGTACGGAACCTCATGCTGCGCTTGCTCGACATCAGCGGTTTGGATCCTAAAGACCCGCACATCTCGATGCTCAAACAAGAAGAAGCTGCTCGCCGACTTCAAGCGGGTGAGCTCGATGCCATGGCCTTTGCGTCAAATCAGAACTCGCCTTTGGTGCAGCAGTTGCTCCATACACCCGGTATCGGACTCCTCGACTTCGCCCATGCTGAAACCTATTCACGTCGTTTGCCACAAATCGTCCCGATCACCATACCCCCAGGGTTGATCGACCTGCAACAACAGCTTCCGCCCCAAGAAATGCATCTGATTGCCGTCACGGCATCACTGCTGGTGCGCAATGATTTGCATCCCGCCTTGCAAGCTTTGCTGGTGCGTGAAGCCCAAAAAATCCACGCTGGCCCCGATTGGTTTCAACGACGCGGAGAGTTCCCTAACCCTGGCACCAGTGAATTTCCCCTTGATGATGACGCGGCCTACGTCTACCGTCATGGCCCCTCACGTTGGGAGCGCTGGCTACCTTTCTGGGCGGCGACTTTCATGGACCGAATGGGCTTGGCCATGATTTCCATCGCTTTGGTGGTCGTTCCTTTGTTGAAGTTCGGCCCAAAAATCTACGTCTTGGAGGTGCGTTGGCGCATCTACAGAAGCTACCAAGTCCTCAATGCCATCGACAACACACTCAACACCACCCCCAGCGATCAGCTTCTGCCCCGATCCGCACTGGAAGATCTTCTCGAAAAAACCCGCCGTCTTGAAGACCAATTGGCAGAAATCGCTATGCCGTCTTGGAATAGAGCAGCGTTTTATTCACTGAAGTCGCATATCGGACTGGTGCAAAGAAGCATTCAAGCACGCATGGCTCATGCCTAGCCATGACGGCATGGGCCACAATCCCACGTCATGATGACGTCATTCGCTGCTGAAGGTCCCCGTCTTACCATTTTGTTGGTGGATGACACCCCCGAAAATCTCGCTGTGCTCGGCGAATTACTTGCCCCGCTGTACCGGGTCAAAGTCGCCAACTCAGGCGCCCGTGCCTTGGAGTTGGCCATCGCAGATCCCCAGCCGGACTTGATCTTGCTGGATGTGATGATGCCGGACATGGATGGCTACACCGTCCTTGGCCGTCTACGCTCCCAAGCTGCCACCACAGACATTCCGGTCATCTTTGTGACGGCCATGAATGCCACCGAAGACGAGCAACGCGGCTTTGATCTGGGCGCGGTGGACTACATCACCAAACCGATCCGACCCCCCATCGTGCAAGCACGGGTCAAGGCCCAACTGGACCTCAAAGAAGCCCGCGACTGGTTGCACAACAAAAATGCCTTGCTTGAAGCGGAAGTGGCCGCACGCATGGACGAAAACCGCCGCATCCAAGATGTGAGCATCCATGCGTTGGCCCGCTTGGCCGAAACCCGCGACTCCGATACCGGCAACCACATTCGTCGGACGCAGGCGTATGTGCGGGCGCTGGCCCTGCACCTGTCTGATCACCCGCGCTTTTCTTGGCTCCTGACCCCCAAAAACATCGAACGCTTGGCCAAATCGGCCCCTTTGCATGACATCGGCAAAGTCGGCATCCCTGACCACATTCTGCAAAAGCCCGGCCCCCTCACCCCCTCGGAATGGGTCATCATGAAGACGCATGCCCGCTTGGGCGCTGAAGCCATCGAAATGGCTGAGCGCGACAGCGAGCAGCCGATGGAATTTCTCATGATGGCGAAACAAATTGCCCACTGGCACCACGAAAGGTGGGACGGTCAGGGCTACCCCGATGGCTTGGCCGGCGATGCGATTCCCATTCCGGCCCGTTTGATGGCGTTGGCCGATGTCTTCGACGCCTTGATTTCGCGTCGGGTCTACAAAGAGCCCATGTCCTTCGAAAAGGCGCGTGACATCATCGTCAGTCATCGGGGCAGCCATTTCGATCCCGACATCGTCGATGCTTTTGTCGTGCTGTTTGACGCATTCACGGTCATCGCAACCCGTTACGCCGACCCGGATAACGAGATCAATCTGCGCTGCTAACGCATCATGGCCGCCCATCACTTCACCCGCTCATCCAACGACGTGCCCCCCGCAGCAGCGGAGACACCCTCCCACTTCGAAGGCCAACTGGAAGACATGCTCGGATCCTTGGGGGTGGGGACATGGACCTACGACCATCGACTGGACCGGATGTACCGCAGCCCCACCCTGCGATCTCTGTTGGGGTATGGGGCGAATGATGGTACGCAGAGCACCTTGGCCGATTGGATGAGCAGCTTGCACCCGGATGACCGGGAGCCCACCATCGCGCACCTTGAAAAGGTGCTCCGAGACGAACTGCCAAGCTTCGCCATCGACTACCGGCGCACAGGCCCGGAAGGGCAATGGCGCTGGATGGCCGTGCGCGGCAAGATCATGGTGCGGGACGACCACGGTAAACCGCTGCGCAGTGCGGGCATCACGTTCGACATCAGTACCGCGAAACGCACCCAGATGGCCTTGGACGATGAGCGGGCCCACCTAGACACTTTGGTGGAAAGCCTGACGGACCTGATCTGGCTCAAAAACCCCGAGGGCAGCTACCTTTCTTGCAACCAGAGTTTTGAGCGCGTCCTCGGTTTGACACGGGGTGATCTGATCGGACGCAAAGACGACGATTTGAACAATCAATCGCTGGCGGACTTCCTGAAAAACCATGATCAGGCAGCCGTCACAACGTCAGCATCGATCCGCTACGAAGCTTGGGTTGAAAACGCCCACATGCAGCAGATCTTGCTCGAAGTTCTGAAAACCCCGCTGCATGACGCCCAAGGTCACATCACAGGGGTGATGGCCATCGCACGCGACATCACGGCGCAACGGCGCAACGACGAGCAATTGCGCAAGCTCTCTTTGGCGGTCGAGCAAAGCCCCAGCAGCATCGTCATCACCAATCTCGATCCCAGCATCGAGTATGTCAATCAAGCCTTTGTCGATATCACCGGCTACAGCCGTGAAGAGGCCGTCGGCCAAAATCCGCGCCTGCTTCAGTCAGGGCTCACCCCCGCAGAGGTTCACCAAGATCTCTGGGCCACCTTGGCCCGAGGTGAGATTTGGAAGGGTGAGTTCATCAATCGGCGCAAATGTGGCGAGATTTACTCCGAGCTGGCGCATATCGCACCGATCCGGCAACCCAATGGCCACATCACCCACTACGTGGCGGTCAAGGAAGATGTGACCCGGCGCAAACAACTGGCCAGCGAGTTGGAGCAATACCGCCACCATTTGGAAAAGCTGGTCAATCAGCGCACGCGCGAACTGGTTGAGGCCAACACCCTTGCCGAAGCGGCCAATCAAGCCAAAAGCAGTTTTCTGGCCAACATGAGCCATGAAATTCGCACGCCCATGAATGCGATCGTGGGCCTGACTCACTTGCTCCAGCGCAGCAGCATCGATGCCGATCAACAAGAGAAACTGCGCAAGATCAACGACTCGGCCCTGCACCTGATGGCCGTGATCAACGATGTGCTCGACATCTCCAAGATTGAGGCGGGCAAGTTCGAACTCAGCGAAACAGACATGGATCTGGAGCATGTCTTGCGCGACGTGATGGGTTGGGTGCGGGAAAAAGCTCAGGCCAAAAAACTCACGCTGCTGACCGACATCGAAGCCGGACTGCCCCCCCTGCGCGGCGACACCACCCGACTCACCCAGGCCTTGCTGAACTACGTGGGCAACGCCATCAAGTTCACTGAAAAAGGCCATGTCACCTTGCGGGTCCGTTCGCTAGAAATCACGGAAACCGACGCGCTGCTGCACTTCGAAGTGCAAGATTCCGGCATCGGCATCAACGCCGAAGATCTGAGCCGTTTGTTCCAACCCTTTGAGCAAGTGGACCGACGCACCACCCGTCGCCATGGTGGCACGGGCTTGGGATTGACCATCACCCAACGTTTGGCCGAGTTGATGCATGGTCAAGCGGGGGCCACCAGTCAACCCGGCATAGGCAGCACGTTCTGGTTCACCGCCAGATTGGCACGCGCCCAGAGCCTGCCTCGGCAACACGCCGAATTGGCGCCTTGGTTGTCGTCTTCGACGCTGCCCTACAGCAGCCATGGCTCGCAGCCCGAACAACGCTTCAAAGGCTACAAAGTTCTGCTGTGCGAGGACAACCTCATCAATCAAGAAGTGGCCTTGGAGCTGTTGCGAAGCGTGGGTCTGAACGTCGATCTGGCCGATAACGGTCGCATGGCGGTCGAATGCGTGCAACGCGAACGCTATGACTTGATCTTCATGGACATGCAAATGCCCGTGATGGATGGTTTGGAGGCCACCCGGCAAATTCGGGCCCTGCCCGACACCGCACAGCTCCCGATCTTGGCCATGACCGCCAACGCCTTTGGCGAAGATCGCCAACACTGCTTGGATGCCGGCATGAATGACCACGTGGCCAAGCCGGTGGAGCCGCAAGCCTTGTTCAAAGCACTCGATACATGGCTCAAGCCCCTGCCAACCCAGCAGCCTCCCGCTCCCACCATGCTTCAACTCAGTGAGACAGACGTGTTGCACGCACAACTCAGCACCCTGCCCGGCATTGATCTCAAAGCAGGCCTGAAAGTCACCCGAGGGAAACCTGAGCGCTACGCGGCGTTGCTGCGTCTCTACGTCGATCACCACGCCACCGACGCCGAACGACTGCGGACCCATCTCAGCGAGGGCCACCTCTCCAGCGCTGAACGGGTTGCCCACAGCCTCAAAGGGGCCACCGGCACCTTGGCGTTGACCCATTTGTATCAAATCACCACCGACCTGAACCACGCCATTCGCGATCAAGCTCCGATGGCGGTGTTGTTGTCTCAACTGGCTCACTTTGAGCAGGTACAACACCAATTCGCTCAAGCTGTACACGCCATCACCATCGAGACCAGCGCCACGCCCTCGACACGCCCCGCCGCACAGCCCCCCTTGGGATCATCAGGATCGCCATCCCCACAAACAACCTCATCAGCCCCCCGCCCAAGCACCCTTGATCTCGTCCCAGGCGCCTCGCCGCAGGTCAACTGGATACCCATTCGGGACGTGTTGAAACAGCTTGAGCACTTGCTCACAGCCGGCGATATCCAAGCCAACCGGCTGATCCGCACCGCAGCGCCCACCCTGCGCCAAGCGCTGGGCTCGGACGTCGATGACTTGCTGCGCAAGATCGAAGCTTTCGACCACGGCTCGGCGCTGCGGTTGTTGGTCAAACTCAAACACCGAGCACAGCCCACGGAGTGATCTTGGAGGTTTTACTGCTCATGGCTGCGGCTTTCGCTGCGGGGGTGCTCAACGCCATGGCTGGAGGCGGCAGCTTTCTGACCTTCCCAGCCTTGGTTTTTACCGGCATCGCCCCCATCACGGCCAACGCCACCAGCGCGGTGGCTGTGAGTCCCGGTTACTTGGGCAGTGCCTTGGGTTTCCAAGCCGAATTGGCCCGCCTGCCACGACGGCTCTTGGTGCAAGAAGGATTGATCTGCGCGTTGGGAGGCCTGCTGGGTGCGGCCGCGTTGTTGGTGACCCCCGCCAAACTCTTCAGCACCGTGGTGCCTTGGCTACTGCTCTTTGCCACCGGGCTCTTTGCCATCGCACCCCGACTGCTTGCTCGGCGTCAAAACAGCGCCACTCATCCGCTGGCGCGGCAGCTCGGCCTTCTGGTGGTGGCCATCTACGGCGGCTACTTCAACGGTGGGCTGGGCATCTTGCTGATGGCGCTCTACACCCTCAGCGGCGAGCGCGACCTGCACACCGCCAACGCCCTCAAAAACCTCAACTCGCTGGTGCTATCCCTGCTCTCCGTCATGGCCTTCGCTTGGGCAGGTGCCATCGCTTGGCCCCAAGCCTTGCTCATGATGCTGGCCGCCACCATCGGCGGCTTCTTCGGTGCCCGTCTAGCCCGAAAACTCCCCACCACCGTGGTCCGCAGCGTGGTGATCCTCACCGGGGTGGTGATGGCGGGGGTGTTTTTCGGGCGTGGATGAAAGGCTCAGCCTTTGTGGCCAAACCCACCCAGCATCGACAACCCTTGGCTGAGCAGATCGCCACCGGCCGGCAACGTGCCGTTAGCCGCCAAGCTGGGCGCCAAGCTGCTGATGACCGACGGCAAGAGGCTGGCCATGGCTTGCGAAGCATCCAGTGGCGGCAGGCCCAATTTGTGGGCGATGGCTTGCACTTGTTCGTTGCCCAACACGGCCAGCAGTTGCTGCGCCGACACTGGCAGATGCTCGCCACCGCCCATCCATGACGCGATGATGCTGCCCAGCCCTTGGGCCTGGAAAGCACTCACCAGCCCAGCGATACCCCCACCCTGCACACCACCGATCAGGCCCATGACGGCACCCATCAGATCGGGTGACGCTGGCTGTGCAGCAGCAGCGGATGTATGGGTCGCGGCAGCTTGTGTCAGTGCGCCGACGGCCTGCGAGGCGATAGCGTCGAAAAGTCCCATGGTCAGTTCCTTGATTTGGTGAAGTCAATGTGGGTGAGCACCATAACAGGTGCGCAGACGGCCCACTTGGTGGACCACCTCTTGGCCCGTATACGACAATGGCCGCCATGGATAAACAGCAACTTCGACAATTTCGCACCGCATTGGTCGAAACGGATATCGCCATGACTCCGGATGATCAGCGGTACGTTCCCGATTTGCATGGAACGCCTGAGGAAGATGTCATCAGTGCGTTGTTTGAAGAAATCCTGGCCCGCCCACGCCTCGATAGCCAACTTTTCTACTTCACCGGGCAACGCGGCACGGGCAAAAGTACGGAACTTCGCAGGCTGGAGCAAATGCTGCTGGGTGAACACGCTCAAGTGATCCGGTTTGACAGCCTTGATTTCATCACTGAAACCGAAAAGGTGCCGGTTGAAAGCATCTTGCTCTTGGTCACCGCAGGCTTGGCGGCATGGGCGGATGAGAAGTGCAAAAAAGATTTCTTGACGTCAAGCGCGTGGACGCGCTTTGCGGCATGGCTGCAAACAGACATCGAACTCAGCGAAGTCTCCGCCCATGGGCTCAAGCTCAAGCTCAAAGAGCAGCAGGTCTCGGTGGCCAAGAAGATTCGCGATCTTTCGACCCCCCTAGAGTGGACCAAGAAGGTCCAAAGCTTTGCCGGTGAGATCGTCGAATTCATCCGGCTGCAAACTCGCCGTGAACGGGTGGTGGTCATTGTGGATTCGCTCGAACGGCTACGCGGGGTGTCCGGGGCCGATCAAGATGCCATGTTCCAGCACGTGGTCACCACCTTTGCTGGGGACTTTGACCGCCTGCGCATTCCAAGTGCCAGCGTCGTGTATTCCGTACCGCCCTACTTGGCACTGCTGTCCGATGTGCGCAACTTCGTGACCTGCCACGCACTGGCTTCGGTGCGGGTCTATGCCAAACCCATCGCGAACGGCACCCCGACGGCCTATCGACGCCAGCCCCGTCCGGAAGGTTTGGAGAAAATGCGCAGCCTGATTGAGCGGCGCTATGCGGCTTGGGCGCAGGTGCTGGATAGCTCGGCACTGGATGCCTTGGCACAGGCCTCGGGTGGTGATCTTCGGCACTTTATGCAGCGCTTGGTTTCAGGCGTGGTCGGCAAGGCACTGTTTGCCTTGGATCGTTTGCCGTTGCGCGCTGACGATCCTGTGGTTCAACAGGTCATGGATGAGAACAAGGGCGAAACCGAACGCCTCACCGTGAAAAGCGAATGGCCTTTGCTGGCGGACATCGCCCGCAGCCATAACGCTATTGCGGCAGACCGAGGCGATTCCTTGCGCACGTTGGCCCGCCTCTTTGATACACGCGTGATCCTGAACTACCGCAATGGAGCAGAGTGGTTCGATATCCACCCGCTGCTTTGGCCCTTGATTGACCGCTTGGATGAACCACCCAAAACTCCCGCCCCTTGAGGCGGCTTGGCAAACGCTGCGCAGCAGTTTGGAGTGGGCTCAGGAATTTGGGCTTGTCTTCGTCTTCTGTAGCGACAGGGATGCCAAACAGGCGCTGTTCCAACGGGCCAATGACCTCATGCAAACGCAGGTTCGGCCCTTCCAACGGCCTGAAGCACGCCAAGCTACCGATCTGATCCAGTGTTTACTGCCCATTGCGATCAACCCAGCCAGCGTCCACGTTGACGTGGGCATGCCCTTGTGGCTTGACTTGGATGGTCATCCCGGCGCGGCAAGCTGGGATGAGGCTAGACGAGAATTTCTGCACCGCCTCAATGAACGGCGAGCTGCACTCGTCCGTGAGCACGGCCGTACCGTCGTTCTGGCGTTGCCACTGGATTGGACCAAACCAACGGCCGAGGCGGCCCCAGACCTTTGGACGATCCGCCAACCCTCGGTCTATTTAGAACCACCAGAGACGCAAGGCTTTGCGCAGCAGCCCCCTTCGTCGGTCCAAGTGGTCTCATCAGTCTCAACACCAGTAGCCGCCCTGCACAGCCCTCCCAGTCGCGATTTGCCTGCGGCAGTGCTGCGCTGGCAAGCCGGCCAAGATCGTGGTCAGGCCGTATCCCCGTGGGATGCCGCGCAAGCCATTGAAGCAGCCTTGGCCTCCGGTCACAGCGAACTAGCTTGGCCCATGGCACAGGAAACGGCCCAACGCGCCCGCACCTTGGTCGCTGAATTTGGCAAGTCGCCTGAGCGCATGCGCGATCTGGCGGTTGCCCTGCACAAACTGGGCGATGTGGCCCAAACAATGGGACGGTTGGATGAAGCGCAACAGGCCTACCGCGAGAGCGAGCAGCTCACCCGCACCTTGATGACTGACTTTGGCAAGTCGCCTGATCGCATGCGCGATCTGTCGGTTTCCATGGGAAAACTGGGCAATGTAGCCCAAGCGTTAGGGCGGCTGGATGAAGCACAACAAGCCTACCGCGAGAGCGAGCAGCTCACTCGCTCCTTGGTCGCTGACTTTGGTAGAACCCCTGAACGCC
>NZ_JBFPHB010000021.1:0-76329 GCF_041083635.1 Leptothrix ochracea | reverse complement strand
TACGCGATCTGTCTGTCTCTATGGAAAGACTGGGCAATGTAGCCCAAGCGTTAGGGCGGCTGGATGAAGCACAACAAGCCTACCGCGAGAGCGAGCAGCTCACTCGCTCCTTGGTCGCTGACTTTGGTAGAACCCCTGAACGCCTACGCGATCTGTCTGTCTCTATGGAAAGACTGGGCAATGTAGCCCAAGCGTTAGGGCGGCTGGATGAAGCACAACAAGCCTACCGCGAGAGCGAGCAGCTCACTCGCTCCTTGGTCGCTGACTTTGGCAAAACCCCTGAACGCTTACGCGATCTGTCTGTCTCTATGGAAAGACTGGGCAATGTAGCCCAAGCGTTGGGGCGGTTGGATGAGGCTCAACAAGCCTACCAAGAGAGCGAGAGGCTGCGTCGCACACTGCTATCCGAGTTTGGTAAAACGCCTGAGCGCTTGCGTGGCCTGTCGGTCTCGATAAACAAACTGGGCGGCGTGGCCCAAGCGCTCGGGCGAGTGGATGAAGCACAACAGGCCTACCGAGAGAGCGAAAAACTAGCTCGTACCCTGATCGATGACTTTGGCAAGACCCCTGAGCGGCTGCGCGACCTGTCGATCTCCATGGAAAGGTTGGGCGATGTGGCCCAAGCGTTGGGTCGGCCGGATGAAGCGCAACAGGCCTACCTTGAAAGCGAGCAGCTCACTCGCTCCTTGGTAGCTGACTTTGGTAGAACCCCTGAACGTCTACGCGATCTGTCGGTTTCCATGAATCGACTGGGCAATGTGGCCCAAGCAATGGGGCGGTTGGATGAGACACAACAGGCCTACCGAGAGAGCGAAAAGCTAGCTCGTGCCCTGATCGATAACTTTGGCAAAACCCCTGAGCGCCTGCGCGATTTATCGGTTTCCATGAACAAACTGGGCGATGTGGCCCAAGCGTTGGGGCAGTTGGATGAAGCACAACAAGCCTACCGCGAGAGTGAACAGATCACCCGTGCCTTGATGGCTGACTTTGGCAAAACCCCTGAGCGCCTGCGCGATCTGGCGATCTCCATGGAAAGGCTGGGCCATGTGGCCCAAGGGATGGATCGGTTGGATGAAGCGCAGCAAGCTTTTGCGGCCGAAGTCGAACTGGCGACAGATTTGATCGCCCGGTATGGCGAAACGGTGACTGCGCTCGAAGTGTTGGCCGCTGGTGAGTGGCACCTTGGCCGCACGCTTGCACAACAAGGCTTGGCCGCTGACGCACAAGACCATCTCACCCATGCGCGCCGTTTGTACCAGCGCCTGACTTTGGCCATGCCGGATGAGCCACGATACGCAACGGCACTGAACCAAATAGAGGCCGCACAACCCCAGTAAGGGCTGCGCGGCCAGCGCTGAAGTCCTTGAGCACGATTCGTGCAACGCACCGGGGCATGAATCCTTCAAGCCCCATCGCAGAACCCGTAGAGCCTTCCGCCCCTGAAGCGCTCGGCCCCGATGCCCCAAGCCTGCGCATCGTGATCATCGGTGCCGGCTTTGCGGGCACCACTCTGGCGCGCACATTGCGTCGCTGGCGCGGCCCAGCCATCGACCTGACCCTGCTGTCCGACGAGAGCTACACCACGTTCAACCCGATGCTGCCGGAAGCGGTCGGCGCGTCGGTCTTTCCCGAACAGGTGGTGGTGCCGGTGCGGGAGATGCTGCGCCCTGCGCCGGGCCGGCGCTTCGTGATGGGCGAGGTGCGCAGCGTCGATTGGTCGGCGCGCACCCTGCGTTGTCACACGCTGGCCGGGGATCGGGTTCTGCCTTGGGACCATCTGGTGCTGGCCTTCGGCAGTGCTGCACGGCTCGATCTGATGCCGGGCATGGCGGAACAGGCCCTGCCGCTCAAAACCGTCGGCGATGCCATGCATATCCGCAACACCGTGCTGCGCCGACTAGCCCGCATCGAGCTGGAGCCCGACCCGGTGCTGCGGCGCGAGCTGGGTCATTTCATCATCATCGGCGGCGGTTTCTCGGGGGTCGAGGTGGCCGGTGAACTGGTTGACTGCCTGCAAAGCATGCGTCGCTACTACCCGGAGGTGCAGGCGCAGGAGCTCAACGTCAGCCTCCTGCATTCGGGTGGACGTCTTTTGCCTGAGCTGCCGGCCCCCTTGGGAGAAGCGGCCGAGCAGTCGCTGAAGTCACGCGGCGTCGATGTGCTGCTGAAAGTGCGCGCGCAACAGGTACGCATCGACGGCGTCGATCTGGATGACGGACGCTCCTTGGCTGGACGCACCGTCATCGCCACCACAGGTGTGCGCCCCCAACCGCTGGCCCTGCAGCTGGGGCTGCCGATGACGCAGGGCCGCATCGTCACCGCCGCCGATCTATCGGTGCCAGGCCACGACGGGGTCTGGGCGCTGGGCGACTGCGCCTGTGTGCCCAATGGGCGCAGCGGAGCCACTGCGCCACCGACCGCTCAGTTCGCCATCCGACAGGCCCAGCTGCTGGCCGAGAACCTAAGCGCTGCCGTTGCCGAGCGCCCGACCCAAGCCTTCACACATCGCTCGGTGGGCATGATGGCTTCGATGGGTCACCTCAAGGGCGTGGCGCAGATCGGCCGCTTGCGGCTGACTGGCCTTCCAGCTTGGCTGATCTGGCGCGCCTATTACCTGAACCAGATGCCTTCGACAGGCCGGCGCATGCGCGTCTTTTTTGAATGGATCTGGGGCATGTTTGCCCCAACCGACATCACCCATTTGCGCTTCGGTCGCAGTCCAGCCCAGACCCCCACCCCAGCGCGAGCGCGCAGCGCCGCAAGCTAACCTCGTTACCTCTTTACCGCTTCCCCGGCGGCAAATCCGTGCAGCTGCCGTGCGCCACTTCCGCCGCCATGCCGATGCTCTCGCCCAGCGTCGGGTGCGGGTGGATGGTCTTGCCGATGTCCACCGCGTCCGCGCCCATTTCAATCGCCAAGGCGATCTCGCCGATCATGTCGCCGGCGTGGGTGCCGACGATGCCGCCGCCCAAGATGCGACCGTGGCCGTGGGCTTCGGGGGAGTCATCGAAGAGCAGCTTGGTGAAGCCTTCGTCGCGACCGTTGGCAATCGCCCGGCCCGAAGCGGTCCAAGGGAACAGGCCCTTCTTGACCTTGATGCCTTGGGCCTTGGCTTGGTCTTCGGTCAGACCCACCCAAGCCACTTCCGGATCGGTGTAGGCCACCGACGGGATGACACGGGCGTCAAAGGCGCTCTTGGCCAGCTTGTCGTCGCCCTTCAAGGTGCCGGCGATGACTTCAGCGGCCACATGCGCCTCATGCACCGCCTTGTGCGCCAGCATCGGCTGGCCGACGATGTCACCGATGGCAAAGATGTGGGCCACGTTGGTGCGCATCTGGAGATCGACGTTGATAAAGCCGCGCTCCGTCACCGCCACGCCGGCTTTGTCGGCCCCGATCTTCTTGCCATTGGGTGTGCGGCCCACGGCTTGCAAGACCAAGTCGTACAGGCCTTCGCTTTTGCTACCGTCCTGCGCTTCGAACGTCACCTTGATGCCCTCCGGCGTGGCTTCAGCCCCGACGGTTTTGGTCTTCAACAGGATGTTGTCAAAGCGCGGCTTGTTGAGCTTTTCCCAGACCTTGACCAGATCGCGGTCCGCGCCTTGCATCAGGCCGTCGAGCATTTCGACCACATCAAGGCGCGCGCCCAAGCTGGAGTAGACCGTGCCCATTTCCAAGCCGATGATGCCGCCGCCCACAATCAGCATCTTCTTTGGCACAGCTTGCAGCGCCAGCGCGCCGGTTGAATCGACGATGCGCTCGTCTTCGGGGAAGAACGGCAACTTCACCGACTGCGAACCCGCCGCGATGATGGCGTGCTTGAACTTGATCACCTTGCTGCTGCCGGCGCGTTCAGTGCCGCTTCCAGTGGTTTCCTCAACCTGCACGTGGTACGGGTCCAGGAATTGGCCCACGCCGCGCACGGTCGTCACCTTGCGCATCTTGGCCATCGCCGCCAAGCCACCCGTCAACTTGGCGATGACTTTTTCTTTGTGCGCGCGCAGCTGATCGATGTTGACCACCGGCGCACCAAACGCCACGCCCAAAGCACCCAGGTGGCTCACTTCGTCCATCACAGCGGCCACATGCAGCAGCGCTTTGGAGGGAATACACCCCACGTTCAAGCACACGCCGCCCAAGGTGGCGTAGCGCTCGACGATCACCACCTTGAGGCCCAGATCCGCCGCCCGGAACGCCGCCGAGTAGCCGCCGGGGCCCGCGCCGAGGACGAGGAGGTCGCACTCAACGTCGGCTGGTCCGGCATAGGTCGAGGCCATCAAGCCCTCACCCCGGCCCTCTCCCCCAAGGGGCGAGGGAGGAATCTGACTTACCCCCTCGCCCTTCAAGGGAGAGGGTTGGGGTGAGGGTGTCGCTGCAAGGTCACCCGCCACCTCCATCACCTCCATGACCACCATCACCGTCCCTTGGTTGACGGTGTCACCCAGCTTGACCTTCAGCTCTTTGATCACCCCGGCGTGTGAGCTGGGGATTTCCATCGAGGCCTTGTCGCTTTCGACCGTGATCAGGCTTTGCTCGGCTTTGATGGTGTCACCCACCTTGACCAAGATTTCGATCACGCCCACGTCTTTGAAATCCCCGATGTCGGGAACTTGGATATTGATCGTTGCCATGTCGTGCTTCCCTTGCGCTCAGAGCACGATGCGGCGGAAGTCCGCCAGCAGCGATGCGAAGTAGACGTTGAAACGGGCGGCAGCCGCGCCGTCGATGACGCGGTGATCCCAGCTCAGAGACAGCGGCAGCATCAGGCGCGGCTGGAAGGCCTTGCCGTCCCACTTGGGCTCGATGGCGCTCTTGCACACGCCCATGATCGCCACTTCGGGCGCGTTGATGATGGGCGTGAAATAGCGCCCGCCGATGCCGCCCAAGGACGAGATCGAGAAGCAGCCACCCGTCATCTCAGCCGGCCCGAGCTTGCCGTCGCGGGCCTTCTTGGCCAACTCGCTCATCTCAGCACTGATTTGCAAGATGCCTTTTTTGTCGGCGTCCTTGATGACCGGCACCATCAAGCCGTTGGGTGTGTCAGCCGCAAAGCCGATGTGGAAATAGCTCTTCAGCACCAAGGTGTCGCCGTCGAGCGAGGCGTTGAACTCGGGGAACTTTTTCAGGGCAGCTACGGCAGCCTTGATCATGAACGCGAGCATCGTCACCTTGACGCCGGACTTCTCGTTTTCCTTGTTCAGCTGGACGCGGAAAGCTTCGAGGTCGGTGATGTCGGCGTCGTCGTGGTTGGTGACGTGCGGAATCAAGACCCAGTTGCGGTGCAAGTTCGCCCCGCTGATTTTCTTGATGCGCGACAGATCCTTGCGCTCGATCGGACCGAACTTGGCGAAATCGACCTTCGGCCAAGGCAAGAGCCCTGGGAAGGCGTCCCCCGCCGCCGTGGCTGCTGGAGCAGTTGCCGGAGCCTTGGCTTTTTGGGCCGCAGTCTGCACAGCACCCGTCATCACGCCCTTGACGAAGCCCTGCACATCGCCCTGCGTGATCCGGCCCTTCGGACCCGACCCCCCCACCTCGGTCAACGGCACGCCCAACTCACGCGCCAACTTGCGGATGCTGGGGCTGGCGTGAGGCAGAGCGGTTGGGGACGAGGGAGGAATCGCTGAGGACGTGCCCAGAGGAACAACGGGTGCGGGGGCTTCGACAGGCTCAGCCCGAACGGCTTTCTTCTCCGTCTCCGTTCGCCCGGTATCCGTTCGCCCTGAGCTTGTCGAAGGGCTATTCTCAGCTTCCGCCGCCCCCGCCACCTCCAGCATCAGCAGCGCCGAGCCCTCGCTGACGGTGTCGCCCAGCTTGACCTTCAGCGCTTTGATCACCCCGGCGTGTGAGCTGGGGATTTCCATCGAGGCCTTGTCGCTTTCGACCGTGATCAGGCTTTGCTCGGCTTTGATGGTGTCACCCACCTTGACCAGCAACTCGATGATCGCCACATCTTTGAAGTCGCCGATGTCGGGGACTTTCACTTCAATCAGTGCCATGTCGTGTCTCCGTGGGTCGCGCTTCAGGCGTACAGGGGGTTGATCTTGTCGGTCTTGATGCCGTACTTGGCAATCGCCTCGGCGACCTTGGCCAGCGGGATCACACCCTCATCGGCCAAGGAACGCAGAGCTGCGACCACGATGTAGTGGCGGTTGATCTCAAAGTGCTCACGCAACTTGGAGCGGAAGTCACTGCGACCAAAGCCGTCGGTGCCCAGCACCTTGTAGCTGCGACCGGCGGGCACGAATGCACGGATTTGCTCGGCGTAGCTCTTGATGTAATCGGTCGAAGCCACCACCGGGCCGTCAAAGGGCTGCAACTGCTGGGTGACAAATGGCACTTGGGCTTCGCCTTGGGGATGGAGCAAGTTGTAGCGTTCAGCGGCTTGGCCGTCCCGCGCCAGCTCGTTGAAGCTCGGGCAACTCCAGACGTTGGCCGAGACGCCCCAGTCGGCCGCCAAAAGGGTGCGCGCCGCCATCGACTCGCGCAAGATCGTGCCCGAGCCCAGCAAGTTGACACGCGGACCCGCCCCAGCAGCGCCTTCTTCGAGCAAGTACATGCCCTTCAGGATCTGCGCCTCGGTGCCCGGCTTCAGGCCCGGCATGGCGTAGTTCTCGTTGAGCAAGGTGAGGTAGTAGAAGACGTTTTCTTGGCGCTCCACCATGCGCTTCAAGCCGTCTTGCATGATCACCGCCACTTCGTGGGCGAAGCTCGGGTCGTAGGAGACGCAGTTCGGGATCGTGCCGGCCAAGATGTGGCTGTGGCCGTCTTCGTGCTGCAAGCCTTCGCCGTTCAAGGTGGTGCGCCCGGAGGTGCCGCCCAACAAGAAGCCGCGCGCTTGCATGTCGCCAGCTGCCCACGCCAAGTCGCCGATGCGCTGGAAGCCGAACATCGAGTAGTAAACGAAGAACGGGATCATCACCCGGTTGTTCGTGCTGTACGAGGTGGCCGAGGCGATCCAGCTGGCCATACCGCCGGCTTCGTTGATGCCTTCTTGCAGCACCTGACCGGCCTTGTCCTCGCGGTAGTACATGACTTGGTCTTTATCGACCGGGGTGTACTGCTGGCCCGCAGGGTTGTAGATCCCGATCTGACGGAACAGCCCTTCCATGCCAAAGGTGCGCGCCTCATCGACCAGAATCGGCACCACACGCGGTCCCAAGGCCTTGTCGCGCAGCAAGGTGGTCAGGAAACGCACATAGGCTTGGGTGGTCGAGATCTCGCGCCCCGCCACCGTCGGCTCCAGCACGGCGGCAAAGGTTTCGAGCGACGGCACGGTGAACTGCTCTTCAGCCTTGGTGCGGCGCTTGGGCAAGTAGCCTCCGAGCTCGGCGCGGCGCTTTTGCAGGTACTGCATCTCGGGCGTGTGCTCGGCCGGCTTGTAGAACGGCAGGCTCGGCAGTTCTTCGTCGGTGATCGGGATGCTGAAGCGGTCGCGGAAGGCGCGGATGTCGTCATCCGTCAGCTTCTTGGCTTGGTGGGCGGTGTTCTTGCCCTCGGCCGACTTGCCCATGCCGTAGCCCTTGACGGTCTTGATCAAGAGCACCGTCGGCTGACCTTGGTGGTTCACGGCAGCGTGATAGGCGGCGTAGACCTTTTGCGGATCGTGGCCGCCCCGGTTCAAGCGCCAGATGTCTTCGTCGCTCATCTTCGCCACCATCTCTAGCAGCTTGGGATGCTTGCCAAAGAAGTTCTTGCGCACAAAAGCACCGTCGTTGGCTTTGAAGGCTTGATAGTCGCCGTCGAGCGTGTCCATCATCACCTTGCGCAGCAGGCCGTCCTTGTCACGGGCCAAAAGCGGATCCCAGTAGCCGCCCCAAAGCAGCTTGATCACGTTCCAACCCGCGCCCCGGAATTCACCTTCCAGCTCTTGGACGATCTTGCCGTTGCCGCGCACCGGGCCGTCAAGGCGTTGCAAGTTGCAGTTGACGACAAAGATCAGGTTGTCGAGCTTTTCACGCGCTGCCAAGCCGATGGCGCCAAGCGATTCGGGCTCGTCCATCTCGCCGTCGCCGCAGAACACCCAGACCTTGCGCTGAGCGGTATCAGCAATGCCCCGGGCGTGCAGGTACTTGAGGAAACGTGCTTGGTAGATCGCCATCAAAGGCCCCAAACCCATCGAGACGGTCGGGAACTGCCAGAACTCGGGCATCAGCTTCGGGTGCGGATAGCTCGACAAGCCTTGGCCATCGACTTCTTGGCGGAAGTTGAGCAGTTGCTCTTCGCTGATGCGGCCTTCAAGGAAGGCCCGAGCGTAGATACCCGGCGCCGAGTGGCCTTGGATGTAGAGCAAATCGCCGCCGTGGACACCGTTGTCGGCGTGCCAGAAGTGGTTGAAACCGGCGCCAAACATGGTGGCCACCGAGGCAAACGAGCTGATGTGTCCGCCCAGATCGCCGCCGTCTTCGGGGTTATGACGATTGGCCTTGACCACCATCGCCATGGCATTCCAGCGCATGTAAGCGCGCAAGCGCTCTTCGATCTCGATGTTGCCGGGGCAACGTTCTTCTTGATCGGTGGGAATGGTGTTGACGTAGGCCGTGTTGGCCGAGAACGGTACATCGATGCCCGCTTGGCGCGCCTGATCGATGAGTTGTTCAAGCAGGAAGTGGGCCCGTTCGCCCCCTTCGGTGCCGATCACCGCCGCAAGAGCGTCTTGCCACTCACGGGTTTCCTGAACATCGGTGTCTTGGGGAATCGAGCTGCTGGGCAGGTTCTCGGGCATCGCTGACATGGTGTCTCCTCGAAGGATATGGTTCTCTGCTGGGACCGGGCGCGAGTCTCGCACAATCAGGATCACATTTCAAATGATGCCTATTCTTTTCACAATATGGAAATAGAGATCGGCCGATAATCAGGCATGGCCTCTGATCAAGCTCCTGCATCTTTTCTGACCTTGCGCCAGCGCTGGTCCCAATCCCGTATGGCGTTGCTGACTTGGTGGGGGCATCTCTCCCCTGCCCGGCAAGACCGCATGGCGATGATGGTGCCGCTGTTTTCGGTCTTGCTCTTTCTGGCCGCCATTGCCACGTCTTTTTGGTATCTGCACAACGAAGAAGAAGAGCGCGAGCAGGAATCGATCAAACGCGACATCGAACTGGTGCATCAACAAATGCGCCTGCAATTGATCGATGCCCAAGAGCACTGGGTCCAGATGTCCCATGAGGTCATCGCTCATCACCTCACACCGGCTCAGTTTCTGACCCAAGCTCAGCAGCAAATGCGCAGCCACCCCGAGATTCTTGGCATGGCATGGCTGGACGCCGAACGTCACGGTCGGGCCTATGCACTCTCAACCAATCCCACCAATGCCACGCCCCCCCCCGAGGGTCTGAGCAGTGCGGCTGAGCCCAGTTATCTCTCTGCCGAACCACCCGCAAGCCATCCGGCGTCACAAGCTTTTCAGCGGGCGGCTGACACCCATTTACTGAGCTATTCAGAACCCTTTGCCATTGAGCCCGGGCAGACCGTCTTTCAGGTGCACCTGCCCTTGGTGGAACACGGCACGTTGACCGGCATGCTGGTGGCGGACATCGACGTCGAGCCGCTCCTGATGCACGCTGTGCCCACAGAAATTGCTGGTCGGCATGTGCTGAGTTTGCGAAACAGCCAAGGTGAGGTCATTGCCAGCACCGCCGGCATTCCCTCCCACGCCATCCGACCGCCCACGCGACTCCTGAGCTACGCCATTCCTTTCGCCCCCGTGGGTCCGTCTTTGCAGTTGCGCGGCGAAGGCTATCGGACCTCGCCCAACCTGATCGGTAACACCTTGTTCTGGATGGTGGTGGCGCTCTCCGTCCTCACGGTCTGGACCTTGTTCGGCACGTGGCGCCACATGAAACGGCGCTTGCAAATCCAGCGCACCCTTGTGCAGGAAACCAACTTCCGCCGCGCCATGGAGAACTCCATGCCGACCGGCATGCGGGCCATGGACATGCAAGGGCGCATCACCTACGTCAACCCAGCGTTTTGCTCGATGACTGGCTTTTCCGAAGCCGATCTGATCAGCTACTTGCCACCCTTCCCTTATTGGCCCTTGGAGCGCATTGAAGAGAACTCGCGGCTCTTCCAACAAGAGCTCTCGGGTCGCACGCCTGCTGGCGGCGTCGAGGTCAAAATCCAGCGCAAAGACGGCAGTCAATTTGACGCCCGCATGTACGTCTCACCGCTGATCGATCCCCAAGGTGAGCAAACCGGCTGGATGACCTCCGTCACCAACATCACCGAGGCCAAGCGGGTCCGCGATCAACTCACGGCCGCGCATGAGCGCTTCACCACGGTGCTTGAAGGTTTGGACGCGGCGGTGTCGGTCTGCACGGTCTCGCATGGTGAACTGCTTTTTGTGAACCGCTCCTACCGCATGTGGTTCAACACCGATCCGCGCTGGCACGCCCTGCTCGCGGGCCAACAAGACAACCTACCCACGACAAACCCAGCCAAGCAAGCGGAGAACATCGACGACCTTGGCGGACTCTCAATCACCGAACTGACAGATGCCGGTGTGGACTCGCACGAGGTCTGCCTGCATGCGATGAACAAGTGGTTTGACGTGCGGGCCCGTTATCTGCAATGGACCGACGGGCGTTTGGTGCAGATGCTGATTGCCACCGACATCACCGAACGCCGCCGTTTCGAAGAACAAGCCGCCTTGCAAGCAGAGCGGGCCCAAGTCTCAAGCCGACTGATCACCATGGGTGAAATGGCGTCCTCGGTCGCCCATGAACTCAACCAACCCCTCACCGCCATCACCAACTATTGCAGCGGCATGGTCTCGCGGGTCAAAGCGGGTTCTATCGATCAAGACACCTTGATCGGCGCTTTGGAGAAAACCTCGCGCCAAGCCCAACGGGCCGGTCAAATCATCCACCGCATCCGCGCCTTTGTGAAAAAGAGCGAGCCCCAGCGCCAAGAAGCCAAAGCCAGTCAGATCGTGGAAAACGCGCTAGAACTGGCCGGCATCGAACTGCGCCGTCGCAGCGTCACGATTCACAGCTACGTCGCCCAGCGCCTGCCGTCTTTACATGTCGATCCGATCTTGATCGAACAAGTGCTGCTGAACTTGCTCAAAAACGCCGCCGAAGCCATCGACACCGCACAGATGCCCAAAAACCGGCGCCATATCGAACTGCGCGTGACGCCGCGTCACAAACCTGACCAAGGCGGGATGATCGAATTCAGTGTCAGTGATACGGGACCAGGCATGAAAGACGACGTGGCTGGACGCCTGTACGAAGCCTTTTTCTCCACCAAAGCCGACGGTTTGGGGATCGGACTGTCGCTCTGTCGCTCCATCATCGAGTCGCATCAGGGTCGGATCACTGCGGAGAACATCTACAATGGGGAAGCCATTTCCGGCTGTCGCTTCAGCTTTACGTTGCCAGTCGGGAACCTTGCCGATTCCTCCAAGCACGCCGCCCAATAGCGCTGCATAAGCCCTGAAACGCCATGAGTCTGATACCCAAAAAAGGCACTGTCTATGTCGTCGATGACGATGAGGCCGTGCGAGATTCCCTCCAATGGCTGCTTGAAGGTAAAGACTACCGGGTCAAATGTTTTGATTCGGCCGAAGCCTTCTTGGTCCGTTTTGATCCCCGTGAAGTGGCTTGCCTGATTGTGGACATCCGCATGGAAGGCATGAGTGGCTTGGATCTGCAAGACCGACTCTTGGAACGCAAGAGCCCGCTGCCGGTGGTGTTCATCACCGGCCATGGCGATGTGCCGATGGCCGTGACCACCATGAAAAAAGGCGCGGTCGATTTCATCGAAAAGCCTTTCCAAGAAGACGCTCTTGTTGCGCTGGTCGAACGCATGCTGGCTCAAGCGCAGCAAGCCTTCGAGCAGTACCAAGAACAAATGAGCCGCGACGCGCTCATCTCGCGCCTGACCAGCCGCGAAGCGCAGGTGCTGCAACGCATCGTTGCCGGTCGCTTGAACAAGCAGATCGCCGACGACCTCGGTATCAGCATCAAGACGGTCGAGGCGCACCGCGCCAACATCATGGAAAAGCTCGGCGCCAACACGGTGGCCGACCTGCTCAAAATTGCTTTGGGCGCACAACACCCCAAGTCTTGATCCTCTTTTGGCTCCCTTTTTGACGGCCGCAGGTGATGCGGCCGTTTCCTTTTGATCGCACAAGGATTCCTCCGACCATGACCGCTCAACTCATCGACGGCAACGCCCTCTCGGCCCAACTGCGCACCGACGTGGCGCGCCGCGCCGCTGATCTCAAAACCCAAGGCGTACAAGCCGGTTTGGCTGTGATCTTGGTGGGTGAGAACCCGGCCAGCCAGGTTTATGTGCGCAACAAGGTCAAGGCTTGCGAAGACAGCGGCCTGTATTCGGTGCTCGAAAAGTACGAAGCCTCGATGACCGAGCACGAACTGCTGGCCCGCATCGACGCCCTGAACAACGACCCCGAGATCCATGGCATCTTGGTGCAACTGCCCTTGCCCAAGCACATCGACGATCACAAGGTCATCGAAGCCATCTCGCCGGCCAAGGACGTGGACGGCTTCCACATCGCCAGCGCGGGTGCGTTGATGGTGGGTGAAGTCGGCTTCAAGGCCTGCACGCCCTACGGTTGCATGAAGATGCTCGAAAGCATCGGCATGACCGACCTGCGCGGCAAGCACGCTGTGGTCATCGGCCGCTCCAACATCGTCGGCAAGCCCATGGCCATGATGCTGTTGGCCGCCAACGCCACCGTCACCGTGTGCCACAGCGGCACGGCCGACTTGGGTGCCATGACTCGTCAGGCCGACATCGTGGTCGCGGCCGTGGGCAAGCGCAATGTCTTGACCGCTGACATGGTCAAGCCCGGCGCGGTGGTGATCGACGTCGGCATGAACCGCACCCCCGAGGGCAAGCTCTGCGGCGACGTGGACTTTGCGGGTGTCCGAGAAGTCGCCGGCTACATCACCCCCGTCCCCGGCGGCGTCGGCCCCATGACCATCACCATGCTCTTGGTCAACACCATGGAAGCGGCGGAACGCGCTGCGGCCGAAGGAGATGCTGAATGAGCACCGTGGCCATGAACCCCCTGAACCCCCTACTCGCCGTCACCACCGGCTTGCCGTTGTTTGATGCCATCTTGCCCGAGCACGTTGGCCCGGCGATTGAAGCCCTGTTGGCGCAAAACGCCACGGCGCTTGAGGTGGCGGTGAGCCCGGAAACCCCGGCCGATTACGACAGCTTGGCGCGCACCTTGTCGGTGGCGACTGAGCGTTTTGGCCGGGCTTGGGGTGCCGTGGGGCATTTGCAAGCGGTGGCGGATACGCCCGAGCTGCGCGCGGCCTACAACGAAGCGCTGCCCAAAGTCACCGAGTTCTTCACCCGGCTGGGTGCCGATGAGCGGCTGTATGCCAAGTACAAAGCGATCGCCAACCATCCTTCAGCCGCCAGCTTGAGCACGGCGCGCCAGCAGGTGCTCAAGCACAGCCTGCGCGACTTCGTGCTTTCGGGTGCCGAGTTGCAAGGCGAGGCCAAAACGCGCTTTGCCCAGATCCAAGAAGAACTGGCCGCCTTGAGCCAGAAGTTCTCTGAGCACGTGCTTGACGCCACCGACAGCTTTGCGACCTACGTCAGCGCGGAAGAACTTGCCGGCGTGCCCGAAGACGTGATCGCCGCCACCCGTGGCGCTGCTGAAGCCGAGGACAAGGCCGGTCACAAACTGACGCTGCACATGCCGGTTTATTGGCCGGTGATGCAATACGCCAAAAACCGGGCCTTGCGCCAACAGCTCTACACCGCCTACGTCACCCGCGCTTGCGAAGCTGGCCCGATGGAGCGCGACAACGGCCCGGTGATGGCCGACATCTTGCGGCTGCGCCAAGAAGAAGCGCAGTTGCTGGGCTACGCCAACTACGCCGAAGTCTCTTTGGTGCCCAAGATGGCCGAAAGCCCGGCTCAAGTGATCGACTTCCTCAGCGACTTGGCCCGCCGTGCCCGGCCCTACGCCGAGAAAGATCTGGCCGAGCTGCGCGACTTTGCCGCCAAGGAACTTGATCTGCACGACCTGCAATCGTGGGACGTTTCCTTCGCCAGCGAAAAGCTCAAGGAAGCGCGTTACGCCTTCAGCGACTTGGAAGTGAAGCAGTACTTCACCGAACCCAAGGTGCTGGCCGGGCTGTTCAAGATCATCGAAAGCCTGTTCGATGTCACGATCCGCCCGGACAGCGCGCCGGTCTGGCATCCGTCGGTGCGCTTTTATCGCATCGAGCGCACCACCACAGACCAAGGCACCGAGCGCACTGAGCTGGTCGGTCAGTTCTACCTCGACCCCTACGCTCGCCCCGGCAAGCGCCCCGGCGCCTGGATGGACGACGTGCGCGGTCGCTGGTTGCGAGCCGACAGCGGCACGCTGCAAACCCCGGTGGCACATCTGGTGTGCAACTTCCCAGCCCCCGTGGGGGAGCAACCCGCGCTGTTGACGCACGACGACGTGCAGACCCTCTTCCACGAATTCGGCCACGGCCTGCATCACATGCTGACCCAAGTCAGCGAGCTGGGCGTGTCAGGCATCAGCGGCGTCGAATGGGATGCTGTTGAGCTGCCGAGCCAGTTCATGGAGAACTTCTGCTGGGAATGGGCGGTGCTCAAGCACATGACAGCCCACGTCGAAACGGCTGAGCCGCTGCCACGCGCCCTGTTTGACAAGATGATCGCCGCCAAGAACTTCCAAAGCGGTTTGATGACACTGCGCCAAGTCGAGTTCTCCCTGCTCGACATGCGCCTGCATGGCGAGGCTGGCAGTGAGGCCCATGTGCAGCAGATCATCGACGCCGTGCGCGCCGAATTCGCTGTGCTGATGCCGCCGGCCTTCAACCGCTTCCAGCACACCTTCTCGCACATCTTTGCGGGGGGCTACGCCGCTGGGTACTACAGCTACAAGTGGGCTGAGCTGCTCAGCGCCGATGCGTGGAGTGCGTTTGAAGAAGAAGGCGTGGACAACCCCGCCACCGGCTTGCGTTTCCGCCGCGAGATTTTGGAAGCCGGCAGCGCCCGCGACGCCATCGACAACTTCAAAGCCTTCCGGGGCCGCGCCCCCACCATCGACGCGCTGCTGCGCCATCAAGGCATGGCCTGACGCGTACGCCCATGCACCGCCGCACGGCTTTGACGCAGGTAGGCGTGGGTTTGGGCGTGGCGCTGTGCGCGCCGATGTTGGGGGGCTGTCGTGAAAGCTTGCCCGCTTTGCAAGCTTTACAAGGCGGCTGGGTGGGGGCGGCGGTGGAGCGTGGGCATCGGCTGCGTGATCAGCTCAAGGGCCGCACCGGGACCCTGCCCGCCGCCTCTGTGCAGCACCGCACCCGGGTGCTGATCGTCGGCGGCGGCGTGGCGGGCTTGGCGACGGTGCGGGCCTTGCGCGCAGCGGGTATGGAGGACCTGGCCCTGCTGGAGCTGGAAGACAGCGCAGGCGGCAACGCCCGTGGGCACAGCATGGGTGGGATCGCTTGTCCGCTGGGAGCGCATTACCTGCCGGTGCCAAGCATCAACAGCCCGCACCGGGCCGTGGCCGAGATGCAGTCTGAGATTTTGGCCTTGTTGCAAGAACAAGGTTTGGCACGTTTCGAGCTTGGGCGCTGGGCGTTTGAAGAGCGCCATCTCTGCCACAGCCCGCAAGAGCGGCTCTACATCGACGGCGCCTGGCACGAAGGCTTGTTGCCGCCGGTCGAATCGGACTCCAAACAGGGTTCAAGCACGCAAGCGGCTTATCGCCGTTTCAGTGCGTTGGTGAGTCAAGCCCAGCGCGCATGGGGCTTTGCGGTGCCCAGCCTTGGCATGCCTTGGACGGCGGGTCATGCCGCGCTGGAGGCGCAAACCTTCCAAACGTGGTTGCAAAGCGTCGGGTTGGACGACGAGCGCCTGCGCTGGTATCTGGATTACTGCTGCCGCGACGACTACGGCGCCGGCCTCGACACCGTCTCGGCTTGGGCAGGACTGCATTACTTTGCCAGCCGGCACGGCTTTCATGCTCCCGGGGATGAGGACCGGGCGCACGAACCCGTGTTCACCTGGCCCGAAGGCAACGCTTGGCTGACACGCCGCATGGCCCAGCCGCTGGGCGAACGCTTGCACAGCGCGCGCACGGTGCTGTCGGTACAGGAAGGCCGTCACGGTGTGGAGCTGCTCGCTTGGGACGAGCGCGCTGGGCGCATGGAAGCTTGGCAGGCCGAGCAAGTGGTGCTGGCTGTGCCGCTTTTCATCGCCGCACGGCTCTGGCAAAACGCACCCAGCGCTCTTCAGCAAACGGCGGCCCAAGCCCGCTACGCCCCGTGGCTGGTGGCCAATATGCACATCGAACGCCCGCTGCTGCAACGCGTCGGTGCCCCGCCCGCGTGGGACAACGTCGCGTATGGTGGTGGAGCGGGGGGTTCAACCTCGCTGGGCTACGTCGATGCGGGTCATCAGCGCCTCAACCCCACGCCGGGACCGACGGTGCTGACCAGCTACGTTGCCTTGAGCCAAGCCGAGCGTCCCGCCTTGCTCCATACCGACGGATCCTTCTGGGCGCAGCGGGTGATCCACGACTTGAGCGGCTTGCACCCTGACCTGCCAGCCAAACTGCAACGCATCGACCTGATGCGCTACGGCCACGCCATGCGCATCCCCCTGCCCGGCACCCGCAGCGCTGCCGCCCATCAAGCCCTGCCGCATTTGCCGGGCCGCATCCACTTGGCGCACGCCGACTTGGCGGGTTACTCGGTGTTTGAAGAAGCGTTTGCAGCGGGGATCGGTGCTGGGCGGCGGGTGGCAACAGCGATGGCGATGGCGATGAGAAAATGAGCGCCATGAAACACCGTCTCCTCACCTTGCTGATCGCGCTTCAAGCTTGCCTGCCCGCCTTGGGCGCTGGGCTTGAAGTCGGGCAACCCGCCCCAGACGTTGAGGCCAAACGGCTCGATAGCGCCGAGGTGTTCAAGCTCTCCGAGCAGCGCGGCAAGGTGGTCATCCTCAATATCTGGGCCTCATGGTGTGGGCCTTGCAAAGAGGAAATGCCAGCGCTTCAAGCCTATTACGACAAGTACAAAGCCAAGGGTTTGGTGGTGCTGGCCATCAGCATGGATGAGCCCCGCGATGGGGCCGAGGTCCGCAAGGTGGCCCAAACCTACAGCTTTCCGATCGCATTGAAATCAGAAAGCCAACTCAAGGGACTGGGCCGGATCTGGAGAATGCCATCGACGTTCGTGATCGATCGCCAAGGCATCCTCGTTCGCAATGGTCATACGGGTGACCCGGAAATCACCCTGCCGATCATGGAAGCCCAGGTGACACCCTTGCTGCTGGATGCACCCCTCAAGTGAGACTTCAGAAACCGGCCCGCAACCCGATCGATGCGGTGGATGTCGGCGCCAGTTGATACCCGTTCAGATTCTGATAAATCGGCACTTGGATAAAAGTGTAGCCCTTGATCTTTTCGGTCAATGGGAATGTCAGGCCAGGGCTCAGATAAACAGTTTGACCACCACTGTCGTCGGGGGATGCATTGAGCCCAGAATCCTTGGCAGAAACCCGAGCATTGATTTGAATCTGCGGCGTGATGTTTTCCAGACCCAGGAATCGATAGCCCAGATTGACGTTGATCGCTTGGCCCGGTTTATAGTCAGCTTGGCTATTCAATGGGATCTGTGCTGTCGCTTGAGAAAAATAGTCCCAGTTTTGGGAAATGGATGCGAACTTATACACGCCCAAAATGGCGTCGGTGGTGCCCGTCCCCGGCTGCAAGCCCCGATCAAGCGGGTTGCCGGCAATCGGCCCGCCACTGAAATTTTCGGTGTAGCTGCCAGTGGGCAATTTCAGACCAAACTGGAAACCGACGCTGTGATCGGCTGAGAACCCCGCGTACCGACCCATGACCTTGATGTCACCCAAACTGCTGGAATGAGAGGTTCCTGCATCGGTGCCGTCGTAAGCAAAACCGTTGGTGCCATGGGAGCGGTCAATGTAGGGCAATTGAACGCTGATGCCCCAAGTATCATTCCAGCTGTAATCGATACCCGCCGTGACGTAATCATTTTTGGTATAGGTTTCTTGCTCGTGACCCGCAACAGGCCAGTTAGCCACGGTGCCCGTTCCTGAGCGAACCTGATTTTGATTCAAGTAGTCGTAACGCAGATCGAATCGCAGCCCTCGACCAGAGGAAAGCCCCTGACTTTCCCAATCTGAGCTCAGCGAGCAGCCACAACTGGCACAGGCAAATGTGAAGCCCGAATAGAAAACAGCCGTCGCGGCCAAAAGAATGTGTGCCTGCTTTTTCATAAATACCCCACAGACCATGGCCATCTCATCCAGCCATGGTTTAAAAATCATTGGATCAAGTGTTTGCTGCCATCAAATTTGCATCGATGGCGGCGCCCGTGAAGGCGACAAAACCCATGCCCGATGGGGTTCAGGAGGTGTTGTATGCGCAACCCAGATCTCGGATGGATCCAGCGAAATAGGGGGCAGTGTTTGGGTCCACGCGGGTAACCAGACACTCAAGGGACTCGATAGGCACAGCAAGCAATGCTCGGCAGAGTGCTGCTCATCAAGCGGCAAACGGTCGGAACGGTCTGGCGTGGCACCGAGATCCGTCGCCCGTCCTTGCATGCTGCACATGGGCAGGCCCAAACGGCCTTCGCCATGCCATGACGGTAAGACGGTCGGCACGAGCACAGCAACCCAAGCTAGCGCCAAGGCCCACCAACCCATCACGCGCCAGACACGCCGGTACTTAGATCTCACCCAAGACATGGGGCGCGATTCTATGCGCGCCCTTAAGGCTGACGCTCACCCACGCCGAAGCTGTGGCTCCAACTCAGCTCAAACACTGGACTGGCAAACTGGGCGCTGCGCCCCCTTAGATAGCCAGCGCCGAGCTGGAGACGGTCATCCACCCCCATGCGCCAACCCAGTTGAGTCATGAGTTGACTGACAGCACCTCCTTCGGTCAGCACCCCACCGCCGCCGGCAGCACCAGCCAGCAAGGCCATCGATCCTGAAAGCTGCGGTGTGAGCCAACGCTCGGCCCAACCCAGCCCAAGGAGACCCAAGCCGTAAGCCCCGGCCTGACCGGCAAAGGCGCTGTGCCATTGCCCGGTCAGATAAAGGTGCTCGTCCAGCCAGCGATGGATCTTGAGACCCACGGTATCCAGCGGCAGCACAGGGCCTTGGCGACGCAGCGCCCGCACGGTGTGCTGCCAACTCGGCTCCCACTCGATGCCGCGCACTAGGGCCGCCGATCGTCCGCCCAGATCATCAAAGCGCCAACCCACATAGAGCTGGGTGGTTCGGGCTTGGAACGTCTGTGCCGCCAACCCCGGCGCCTGCACCACCCCGGTCTCCAAGCCTACCTGTGCGTTCGGGGCCAGATCCCAAGACACTTGCAACGCGGCCTTGGCCAAAATGCCGCCGCCCGTGGCCAAACCGCCGCCGCCCCCTAAGCCCAGGGCACCGCGCAGACCCCCATGCAACGGCGGCAGACCCCACGCGCTGGCCGATGGGTGCACGCTCAACGCCGCCAGCAATTCCATGTAGCCGTCCGCTCCGCCGTGGGTGGCCGCAGCCGCTTCAAGGCTGAAAGACACGTCGGGATAGCCAGCCTCGATGGGTCGCTCAAAGCGCATCCCGACCAGCTGAATGTGGGTGGATGGGATCAACGGCCGGACGCGGGTGGTGTATTGACTCAGGATCAACTGCGTCTGATCAAAGCCAAAGCCGAACTCGCTTGCAGGCGCCTCTATCGACAAGACACGGCCCACGGCCTCGGTAGCAACGTGCTTGAACTCACCGTCCCAACTCAGCATCAGCCCCCAAGGCTGGCTGCGGATCGCACCGTCCGGAAACCACAGCTGCGACCGCGACACACCCGTTTGCCACGCCCCCCAACGCCGCCACAACTGGAGCGACGGCTGCACCAGCAAACCACTCCCCACAGGGGCCGCACCACCCCCGCCGCCGCCCACATAGAGCCCAGCGTTGAAGCGCCAATCCGGGTCAAGTTGCCAGCGGTGCTCAACGTGTGCCCCCAAGGCAAAGAACCCCCCGCGCTGACCGCTGGCCGCCCCGATCAAGGCAGGCCCAGCGGCCCATTGAGCGTCGATGTCAAACAGCAAGGCCCCACCCAGCAAACCCAAGGACTCGTGTTGTGGCAGCGCCACAAGGTCAAACCGGCTTTGAAGCTGGATGGGCTGGCGAATCAACGTTGGGAGAGTCCCGGGCTCATCAGCATGGGCCGACGACACCAGCAGCAGCGACAACAGCGGCAGCAAGGCCCACACTCGCCAAAGGCCGGCCCCTTGGACTAACCAGCGGCACATACGGCAGATCGGTCAACCTCTCGGTGCACCACCCGCTGCGGCGCAAAGTGCTCGACCAACGCCTCAAACACCCGCCGCGCCGCCGGGCCCGCGTCATGGCTACGGTTGCAAACGTAGATATCCAAGGTGACAAGGCCAAGCTCGGGCCAAGTATGCAAAGCCAAGTGCGACTCGGCCAGCAACAGCACCCCCGTCACCCCAGCGGGAGTTTCGGGATGCTCAGGCGCAAAGCTGTGGAACAGCTCCCCCACCACATGCAAGCCAGCACGGTGCACCTCCGCCAAACACAGCGCCCGTAGCCACGTCGCATCGCACAACCCGGCCACCGCACAGCCACAGCCGTGCAATTCAGCCATCAGATGAAGGCCATGAGAGGGTTGAGGCGGGGTGGGCATGGGGGTGGATTATCGATGCGCTTGCCAAGTTATCTCGGCATGTGCCCGAGCATCGATCTATCCGCTCCCGAGCAAGGACAGCAGTGCGCCCGAGCACCTACGTATCTGCGCCCAAGCAGTAACCGCCATGTGCCCGAGCACGGCCCATGGTGTGCCTGAGCACCCACCTCTGTGCTCCCAAGCAGTGACCACGGTGTGCCCAAGCACCGACCAACTTGCTCCCGAGCATGGCATGCCATGTGCTCAAGCAGGGGCCCATCAGTGCCCAAGCGTGGCCCATGGTGTGCCCGAGCACCCTCCTCGCTGCACCCGCACGAGCCCATGTCGTCAGACATGCGAGCCTTGCAGTTGGCGGCAACTGCCGCCCCTTACCTTCAACCAGAGCTTGACCATCCTTCACCCATCCCCGTATCCGAAATAATTTCACCAGCACAGCTCGCGACGAGATGGAACGTTGCGACAGATCAGAATCACGTGAAATGTGATCACAGCCCCCTGTTTCGGCAGATTTCTGGTTTATCGTCCGGAGCACGCACTCGCCATAAGAACGCCGAACGAGCGTATGGCGGGTGTCCATTGACCAAATCGACGAACAGGGAGCGTCTTTCATGGCTGTGGCGATTGCACATAAATCCCCTGAAGAAGGGGGTCGGGATCATGCACTTGAGGAGCACTTGCTCAGCGTGGCCCACTTGGCCGCGTCTTCAACCGTGGATGAACCAGCGGCCCAACTGGCCTATCTTGCGGGGCTCTGGCATGACCTAGGCAAGTACCGCCCGGGGTTTCAGCGCTACATCCGCATGGTCAACGATGCCCACATCGAAGGGAAGTTGCCTCACGGTAGTGACAAGTCACATTCGGCTGCCGGAGCTCTTTGGGCTGAAAAACACCTTAGTGACCTACGAGGTGCTGAAGGCCGAATCATCAGCCGCATCCTTCAGTACGTGATCGCTGGCCATCATGCTGGGCTCGATAACTGGGAGGATGGCCTGAAGGGTCGGCTTGTCGGCCAAAACGCCAAAACCGAATTTGAAGAAGCAACCGCTGCCCTTCCATCGACAGACATCCTGTGCCCCAACCTACCTCTGCCCAAGCTGGCCGACTTACCCATAGCAGCACGCGAAGAAATCCCCGGCCAATTCGCCTTGTGGCTTCGGATGCTCTTTTCGGCGCTGGTGGATGCTGACTTTCTCGACACCGAAGCCTTCATGAACCCGGAAAAAGCGGTGGTCCGACCTCGGGAAACACCCTCGATGGCGGATTTACTCGACGTGTTCAATGCCTTCATGGCGATCAAGACCCAAGGCGTGGTAAGCAACCCCGTCAACCGCTTGCGTACACAGGTGCTAGCGGACTGCCGTACCAAGGCTGCATGCGCTCCCGGAACATTCACCTTAAGCGTGCCGACTGGCGGCGGCAAAACGCTGGCAAGTCTGGCTTTTGCATTGACCCATGCAGTGCGCCACAACAAGCGCCGGGTCGTTGTGGCGATTCCCTACACCAGCATCATTGAGCAGAGTGCCGATGTCTACCGCGATGTGTTTGCACCGCTGGGTGATGACATCGTGGTGGAGCACCACAGCAATGCTGAAAGCGACCCTCGCAATGAAACAAGCCGCTCACGCCTAGCCTGTGAGAACTGGGATGCACCCATCGTCGTCACCACCAACGTGCAGTTGTTTGAAAGCCTGTTTGCGCGCCGCACCTCGCGCTGCCGCAAGCTACACAACCTCATCAACAGCGTGATCGTGATTGATGAAGCCCAATTGCTGCCGGTGGAGTTTCTGCAACCCTGCGTCGATGTGCTGCGTCTATTGGTACGAGATCACGGCGTCACCGTCGTGCTTTGCACCGCCACACAACCCACGTTAACTCAGCAGAATCACTTTGGCGGTAAGGGCCTGCGAGGCTATATCTCAGGTGAAGTCACCGCGATCATCGACAACGAAGCAGCGCTCTACGCTGCTTTAAAACGGGTCCGCGTCCACTTGCCTGCGGATCTGAATACCGCGCAATCGTGGGAGAAAACCGCCCTAGAGGTGGGTCGCCATGAAGCTGTTTTGGCCATCGTTGGCCGCCGAGCCGATGCAAGGGAGCTGTTCGAGCGCCTCGGCAGGGAACTGCCCACAGGTCACCAAGGTCTGTGGCACCTTTCCGCCTTGATGTGCGCCCAGCACCGTAGCGAAGTCATTGCCGACATCAAAACCGCCTTGGCCGCTCGTCGTGACGCTATCGCTAGAGGTGAACCCGCCAACCCCGTGCGCGTGATCAGCACCCAGTTGGTTGAGGCGGGGGTGGATCTGGATTTTCCGGTGGTCTTCCGCGCTCTGGCTGGGCTGGACTCCATCGCCCAAGCAGCCGGACGCTGCAACCGTGAAGGTCAGCTCGAACGGGGTGATGTGCATGTGTTCGTGCCACCCAAAATGCCCCCACCGGGGTTGCTGAGACAGGCCGCACAAAGCTGCCGCTTGGTCTGGCACGACCGTCCAGAAGACGACGAAACCCATGCTCTGAGCGATCCGCTAGCGCTGGAGCGCGTGTCACGCTACTTTGCCCGTCTCTACGGTGATGCAACCTCACTCGACAAAAAAGGCATCTGCGAAGCCCTCCGGCTCCAGATAGATCGACCGGCTCAAGCCTTGGCGGTTCGGTTTCGCGATGCTTCGGATGATTTCAAACTGATCGACGAACAAGACGGTGCCACCGTCATCGTCTATCACCAAAGTGCGCGCTGTCGCGATGACGTGCGTGCCCTCGTCGGACTGTTGGAGCGTGACGGTCCACAGCAACGCTGGTTGATGCGCAAGCTGCAACGCTACGGTGTCACCGTCTATCGCCAAGACCTGCAACGACTGATCCAGCACTGCGATGTGCGTGAGATACCGGCCATCCCCGGCTTGTATGTGCAGCACAACGACCTTTTCTACGACCCTTTGCTCGGTGCCCAAGTCAGCGGCGCACCGGGTGATCCAGCTTCCTACGTTTGTTGAGATGTCCCCAGGAGGAAACCCCGCCATGCCACGTTTCTGTCTCGACGTCCGAGGCGAGTACGCCTGTTTCACCCGACCTGAAATGAAGGTTGAACGGGTGTCCTACGACTTCATCACCCCCTCAGCAGCCCGCGCTGTCTTTGAGGCCATTCTTTGGAAACCGGCCATCCGCTGGCACATCGAACGCATTGAAATCCTCGCCCCCGTGCGCTGGATCAGCGTGCGGCGCAACGAAGTTGGCGCGGTGATTTCGACCCGCAACGTTCAGTCCGCCATGCAAAACGGTCATGGTGAACTGGGCCTCTACGTGGAGGACGAACGCCAGCAACGCGCGGGGCTGTTTCTGCGTGATGTGGCCTATCGGGTGCATGCACGCATGGATCTGGTGGGTGACGACGCCCGCCAAAATCCAGCCAAGTACGCCGAAATGTTCAGCCGCCGAGCCACCAAAGGCCAATGCGTGAACCAACCGTATCTGGGTTGCCGCGAGTTCGATGCACGCTTCCGGCTCGTCACCGATCTGAATGCTGAAGACCCTGCTTTGGCCGAGATGGATGGCGATTACGGCTGGATGCTCCACGACATGGATTTCACCCGTCCAGCCGACCCACGGCCGACCTTCTTTCGTGCTCAGGTCAAGCACGGTGTCCTTGATCTGAACGGCGTGGAGGTGCGGTCATGATCCTGCAAGCCCTACACGGCTATTACCAACGCAAGATGGCCGACCCAGACCCAGCACGCCGTTTGCCTGCTGCTGGCCTAGAAGACAAGGAAATCCCCTTCATCCTTGAGCTGTCGCCTGAGGGTCAACTGATTCAGATCACGGATACGCGCACTCAAGAAGGCAAGAAAAAGCTCGCCCGACGTTTTCAGGTGCCGCAGGGGATCAAGAAAACCTCAGGTGTGGCAGCCAATCTACTTTGGGATACCGCTGAATATGTTCTGGGGTTTGACGTCAAAGGAAAACCTGAGCGTGTCGCAGAACAAGTGCAAGCCTTTCGACAACGCATAGAGCATTTGGCGCTGCTTGTTCCTGGTGACTTGGGGTTGTCAGCAGCTCTTGGCTTCATCGGACCAGAAGCACTGACTCAGGCACAAGCCCAGCCTAACTGGCAGGACGTCGTCGATGCAAAAAACCCGGTTGTCGCCCTGCGCTTGGCAACGGATATTGATTTGATCTGTCAGCGACCCGCCGTGGTCGCGGCCATGGCAAACGCTGTCACGATGCCCGCAGCAAACGTTACCCAAGTCTTGCCCTGCTTGATCACGGGGAGGGTGGCCGAACCGGAGCGGTTGCATAACGCCGTCAAAGGTGTCTGGGGGGCGCAAACGTCAGGTGCCAACATTGTTTCCTTCAATTTGGATGCCTTTCGTTCCTTCGGCAAGGAGCAAGGTGCTAACGCCCCGGTCAGTTCGGCTGCCGCCTTTGCGTACACCACGGCCTTGAATCACTTATTGGTCAAGGGATCACGTCAGCGGATGCAGGTCGGTGATGCCAGCACCGTTTTTTGGGCGCAAGAAGAAGCAGACGCGGATTTCGAAGACGGGTTTGGTCTGTTGTTTGCGGATATCCCCGATGACCCCGATGCGCATACCGAGCAGGTACGTGCGTTGTTCGATTCGGTGCATCACAGCGGCCGATTCCAAGGTGATGCTGGCCAGCGCAAGTTCTTTGTGCTCGGGCTTGCACCCAATGCGGCCCGAATCTCGATCCGTTTCTGGCACGCGGCCCCATTGCATGAGATGGCAGAGCGCATCACGACATGGTTCGATGATCTGAAGATCGTGCGCGCACCCCACGACCCAGAATTCCCGAGCCTTTTTCGGCTGCTCAATGCCATCGCCCTACAAGCCAAATCAGAAAACGTCCCACCGAATCTGGGCGGCGATGTGATGCGCGCCATCCTCAACGGAGGGCCATTCCCATCGCTATGGCTCAACACTGCGGTGCAACGCTGCCGCGCCGAACGCCATGTCAATTACATGCGTGCCGCTGCCATCAAGGCATGCCTGAACCGTTCCATTCGCCACCAAAACCCTGCATCAGAGGAGGTTTACAAACCCATGCTCGATCTGCAAAACCCCCATGTGGCCTACCGGCTTGGCCGGTTGTTTGCCGCCCTTGAAAAAATTCAAGAAGAAGCCAGCCCCGGCCTCAATGCCACGATCCGTGAGCGTTATTTCGGGGCGGCCTCTAGCACCCCGGTGGCCGTATTCACTACGCTACTTCGCCTCAAAAACCATCACTTGGCCAAACTCAGCAACCGTGGCCGGGCGATGAATTTCGAGAAGCTGATTGGCGAAATCACCAGCGGTATCAGCGAATTTCCCAATCACATGAACTTGCCAGATCAAGGACGTTTTGCGCTGGGCTACTACCACCAGCGTCAGGCCTTTTTCACCAAATCTGAGGCTGCATCCACGGCCGATGAATCTTCGTCCTCTACCCCAGAAACCACGGGAGTTTGACCATGACCCTGACCAAACGTTATGACTTTGTTTTGTTGTTTGACGTCAAAGACGGCAACCCCAACGGCGACCCAGATGCCGGCAATCTGCCTCGCATGGATGCTGAAACCGGCCACGGACTGATGACCGATGTTTCCCTCAAGCGCAAAGTGCGCAACTTCATTGGCATGGCCCAGACTGAAGCAGATGGAGCAGCCAAGAGCGGTTTCGACATCTATATCCGTGAAAAAGGGGTGCTTGAGCGCAACCATCGCACCGCCTACAAGGCCATCGGTGCCGAAGATGAATTGGTGGATGACGGCAAAAAGGGCCGCAAAGGCAGCGCAGACAGCGTGGAACGCGCACGCCAATGGATGTGTGGCAACTTCTTCGATGTCCGCACATTTGGTGCCGTGATGTCCACTGGTGTGAATTGCGGCCAAGTGCGTGGTCCGGTGCAGATGACCTTTGCCCGCTCCATCGAACCGATCGTGGCGCTGGAGCATTCCATCACCCGCATGGCGGTGGCGAGTGAAGCTGAATCTGAAAAACAAGGCGGTGACAACCGCACCATGGGCCGCAAGCACACCGTGCCCTATGGGCTGTACCGCTCGCATGGGTTTGTGTCGTCTTTTCTGGCAAAGCAAACCGGCTTCTCTGGCGACGATTTAGAGCTGTTTTTCAAGGCCCTAGAAAGCATGTTCGAGCATGACCGATCGGCAGCGCGCGGCGAGATGAGTACCCGAGGTCTCTATGTGTTTGAGCATGAGAGCGAACTCGGCAACGCCCACGCCCACAGCCTGTTTGACCGACTCAAAGTTCAACCCACAGAACCTGGCAGCCCGGCGCGCAGCTTTGATGCTTATGCCGTGACCTTCGACGGCCAAACCCTTGCTGTGGGTCAAAGCTTGGATGCAGCCACGGGTGTGAAGCTGACCCGGCGCTGCTAAACAGACTCAGCCGTCAAGGCATCAAACCATCAGCCAGTTCTTTAACAACTTGCCTTTTCACCCTTTTCTTATGGACGAGCCGCTCGATCCCATTGCTTTGTCGGCCTTGCAGCACTGGGCGTATTGCCCAAGGCAGTGCGGCTTGATCCATCTAGAACAGGTGTTTGAGGACAACCTGCACACCTTGCGTGGGCAGGCGGTGCATGCCCAGGTGGATAAGCCGGGCATGGAGCTGCGCAAAGGCTTGCGCATTGAGCGCGCCCTGCCCGTATGGAGTGACACTTTTGGGCTGATTGGCAAGACCGATGCGGTGGAGTACGGCGCGGACGGCGTGCCGTACCCCGTGGAATACAAACATGGCTCGCGCCACAAAGCGGCTGACATTGCGGCGGCTGACGATATCCAGCTTGCCGCCCAAGCTCTTTGCTTGGCCGAGATGAGTGGTCACGCTGTGACTGAAGGGGCGCTGTACTACGCCAGCTCCAAACGTCGCCGCGTGGTGGAAATCACACCCGCTTTGCAAGCGCAGGTGCTGGAAAACGCTCAAGCCATCCGAGCCATGTTGTCCAGCGGCGTGCTACCCCCACCCACCACCGACACCCGACGCTGCAAAGGCTGCTCGCTGCGCGACCGCTGCCAGCCGGAGGTTTGGCGGCAGATGCACGGCGGCACCGATGTGCGCGCCAAGCTGTTTGATCCGGAGGATTGATGCAACTTCTCAACACCCTCTACGTCACCTTGGCTGAGAGTTATCTGCGGCTAGACAACGACACCTTGCGGGTCGAGGTGGAACGCGAAACCCGGCTGCGTGTACCCCTGCATCACTTGCAAGCCGTAGTCTGCTTTGGACACGTCAACCTCAGCTCACCGCTGATGCATCGGCTGGCTGATGAAGGCATCGCACTGGTGCTTTTGGATGGCAACGGCCGCTTCAAGGCACGACTAGAGGGTGAAGTCGGCGGCAATGTGTTGCTGCGTCGGGCACAACATCACGCTGTGGATAGCGATGTTTTTACCCTCGAAGCCGCCCGATCGGTTGTGGCGGGCAAGTTGCGCAATCAACGCCATGTGCTGCTGCGTGGGGCACGTGATGCCAAAGTGGCTGAAGACGAGGCCCTCCTGAGTCGTGCCGCCCAAGACTTGGCCGCGAGCTTGCGCACTTTGCCTGAAGCCACCACCTTGGACGTGCTGCGCGGCGTGGAAGGTGAAGCGGCTCGCACCTACTTTGCTGGCTTGAACCGGCTGGTTCGTCCTGATCAGCGCAAGCATTTCTCGATGGATGGCCGCAGCCGTCGCCCACCCCGTGACCGCATGAATGCCCTGCTGAGTTTTCTCTACACGATGTGGATGAACGATTGCCGCAGTGCGATTGAAGCCGCAGGGCTTGATCCCCAGCTGGGTTTTCTTCACGCCCTGCGCCCAGGCCGCGCCGCCTTAGCGCTGGATTTGGTCGAAGAGTTCCGCCCACTGGCCGACCGACTCGCGCTAACCTTGGTCAACCGAGGCCAGTTGGCTGCGGACGATTTTGTAGAGCGCGAAGGGGGTGCGGTGCTGCTCGAAGGCGATGCCCGCAAAGCGGTGGTGGTGGCGTTTCAGGAGCGCAAGCAAGAGGAGCTAACCCATCCACTCTTGGCCGAAAGCGTGCCGCTTGGGCTGATTCCCTTGGTGCAGGCACGTTTACTGGCCCGTCATGTACGCGGCGAATCCTCGGCCTACTTGCCTTTTGCCATGCACTGAAGACCAGCCACAACCATGCTCATCATCGTTTGCTATGACGTGAACACCGAAGACCGCGCAGGACGTCGGCGCTTGCGCCGGGTGGCCAAAGTCTGCGAAAGCACCGGGCAACGGGTGCAAAAATCGGTGTTTGAATGCCAAGTGACGCTGGCACAGATGGAAGATTTAGAGCGCCGCTTGCTGGCTGAAATCGCCCCAGATACCGATTGCCTGCGCTTGTATCGGATGGCCGACACCCGAGGCTGCGAAGTTCGCCAACACGGAAACTTCCGGTCTATCGACTTTGAAGACCCATTGGTCTTATGATCGCCACCTTCACGCGAACCCCAAGTGACCACCTCGGCCCCTCTGAGGTTCGCGCGAGCCGCAACCCCTTGTCAGACCAAAGAAAACCCATGCTCGTGCCCCCAACTCGCTCCCCCGGACCCACAAGGCCCGCCGGGTTCGCGTTCAACGCCCGAAATGTCGTTCTCCCACCCCGACTTGGATCAGCGGCGTCGCCCACCATATTCGTGGTGGGCGTGGATTGAAACATTCCCAGCCAGTATTGGCCGACCGAGTACCGCGCCGGTCGCCCACCATATTCGTGGTGGGCGTGGATTGAAACAGTTGCTGACATGGTGGTTGCTTTCAAAGAGTGGAGTCGCCCACCATATTCGTGGTGGGCGTGGATTGAAACGCCCTCTCCCGCACCCCGACCCGCGTGCAGGGTTACGTCGCCCACCATATTCGTGGTGGGCGTGGATTGAAACTGGCAGGTTCGGGTCTTCCAACCTGCGGCGCAGGTCGCCCACCATATTCGTGGTGGGCGTGGATTGAAACTAAACCCAAAGGAGAGACACCGTGAAGAGCCACAGTCGCCCACCATATTCGTGGTGGGCGTGGATTGAAACCCTCGTACCCCGACCCGCGTGCAGGGTTACGCCAAGTCGCCCACCATATTCGTGGTGGGCGTGGATTGAAACGCGGGGGTAAACGCTGGTCTGACTCAAGGTGCCACGGTCGCCCACCATATTCGTGGTGGGCGTGGATTGAAACTGGATCACCTTGTTGTGGGCCGAACGGTCACGTCGTCGCCCACCATATTCGTGGTGGGCGTGGATTGAAACAGCGGACTGTCAGGGGCGTCTATGCACCCAGACAGGTCGCCCACCATATTCGTGGTGGGCGTGGATTGAAACTCGTCAGTGCTGTAGCAGCAGCCGATCAGCGCCAGTCGCCCACCATATTCGTGGTGGGCGTGGATTGAAACTACGCCTTCAGTTTCACCCCGTCCTACCATCGCGGGTCGCCCACCATATTCGTGGTGGGCGTGGATTGAAACATTGTGCTCAGCGCCACAGACCACGACGCCTGGCTGTCGCCCACCATATTCGTGGTGGGCGTGGATTGAAACGCTGCACCGTCAACGGATCATCTCCAAAAAAGTGGTCGCCCACCATATTCGTGGTGGGCGTGGATTGAAACGGCGCGGGAACGGGTGCGCCATAGCACGGCCTGCGTCGCCCACCATATTCGTGGTGGGCGTGGATTGAAACGATCTTCTTTGATGCGATCGGGGGCTTTTTTGGGGTCGCCCACCATATTCGTGGTGGGCGTGGATTGAAACGTCGTGCCAGCCGCCTTGGCGGGCCGTCCACGGGGGTCGCCCACCATATTCGTGGTGGGCGTGGATTGAAACAAGGATGGGATTGATCTGATCAGCGCATCGAGCGTCGCCCACCATATTCGTGGTGGGCGTGGATTGAAACTTGGTTTGAAGGCGGTTGACATCGATGTCACCAAGCGGGTCGCCCACCATATTCGTGGTGGGCGTGGATTGAAACGGTCGTGAGTCTTGGGCACAGCGATGGCTTGCTGAGTCGCCCACCATATTCGTGGTGGGCGTGGATTGAAACATGCTGAACATCAGAAGCTAATATGTTCAGCCATGTCGCCCACCATATTCGTGGTGGGCGTGGATTGAAACCGTCAGGGTGCAGGGATCACCCAAGATCATCAAGGTCGCCCACCATATTCGTGGTGGGCGTGGATTGAAACAGCGGAGTCGCCGGGTTTGCAATCAACGAGATCTAGTCGCCCACCATATTCGTGGTGGGCGTGGATTGAAACACTTTGTTTGTGGACAATGCGGCCAAGAATCACCACGTCGCCCACCATATTCGTGGTGGGCGTGGATTGAAACGGCTTTGTACGCCTCCCCGGTGAACATGCCGTGGATGGTCGCCCACCATATTCGTGGTGGGCGTGGATTGAAACGATGGCTGCCTTGTTCAAGTACAGGCGCGGGATGGTCGCCCACCATATTCGTGGTGGGCGTGGATTGAAACATCCTTGATGCACTGGATCACAAAAGCCGTTTTTCGTCGCCCACCATATTCGTGGTGGGCGTGGATTGAAACAACTTGATCCCACGTCCAGCCCAAATTACCGCAGGTCGCCCACCATATTCGTGGTGGGCGTGGATTGAAACGGCATCGACGCCCAGGAGCAAATCTTTGGCTACGTCGCCCACCATATTCGTGGTGGGCGTGGATTGAAACGCGGTTGAAACGACTTGCATCCCCCCCCTTGGGGGTCGCCCACCATATTCGTGGTGGGCGTGGATTGAAACTGGCAATCTCTGGGGCCGTGGGGGCGCCCATTGGTGTCGCCCACCATATTCGTGGTGGGCGTGGATTGAAACGCCTCCCCAGATAGCCCCCCATGTGGGGCGTTCCTGGTCGCCCACCATATTCGTGGTGGGCGTGGATTGAAACAAAAAGACGACGTCGGTCAAGCGTTTGATCGCATCGTCGCCCACCATATTCGTGGTGGGCGTGGATTGAAACAGAGCCTCACCGCTCCGCGTCCGCACTAGCTCCGCGTCGCCCACCATATTCGTGGTGGGCGTGGATTGAAACCGTTTTGATGGTTTGGGCTTCGGCGGTTTTGGGGGTAGTCGCCCACCATATTCGTGGTGGGCGTGGATTGAAACAATCTCGTTGGTTTCGGGCACGGCGGTACTCGCGTCGCCCACCATATTCGTGGTGGGCGTGGATTGAAACCATTGATCTTCACGCGCTTCGAGCTTTTCGACGACGTCGCCCACCATATTCGTGGTGGGCGTGGATTGAAACATCGATCACCTTCGACCGGGCCTTGTCCTCGGCCAGTCGCCCACCATATTCGTGGTGGGCGTGGATTGAAACAAGATGACGGCAGAGCAGTCGGGGGATGCAGCGGGTCGCCCACCATGTTCACGGTGGTAGTTGTCAAGTGATGATGGTAGGGGGCACCCGGTAACCCCTGTGTCTCATGCGCGACTGGCTCGCATCTCAGTCGTTTTCACTCCGACCCAATCGGGTGTGGGTCACCCCGCCGTATTTACCGTCGGGGCGGCAGTTCGCTGCGAGATTTTTGCCGCATGAGCTTGGGGCCCATTTTACTAAGCCTAGGGCGGTGACCGTCTGCAGGTGCTGCCGCCAAGATGACTTAGGGCAGCACCTTGGCAACGCGCAAGCCGAGCATGGGGCCATGGCTGTTGGGGGGGCCTCGTGGCTCTTTTTGTCGCAGTCAGCCACCCATTCCCGGACGTTACCGATCATGTCGTGCAGGTCATCGCTTCCCAAGAGGCTGTATTCGGGAATTTACCTATCGTTAAACTTTTATAAATCTTTAATCTTCTGTTCAGCCGGAGTGAACCGGCGCCTTTACCGAATAGGAGATTTCCCCATGTCACAGTCCTCCACTGCTCGCCGCCTGCTGCCCGCAGCCATCCTTCTTGCGTTTGGTTCCTTGGCCGGTTCGGCACAAGCGGTGGATTGGGGTGGTTACTTCCGCGCGGGTCCGGCCACGGCCGACAAAGACGCTTCACGGGCTTGTTATGGCTTGAGCGGTCCGGGCCTGAAGTACCGCTTGGGCAACGAGTGCGACATCTACGGTGAATTCGCCCTCTCGCAAGGTCTGAAGTCCGAAGGCGTGGACTACAAAGCCACCTTGATGACCAACCTGTACAACCCGCAAACCGACACCGGTGCAGCCACCGTCGGCATCAACCAGATGTTTGTCGAAGGCAAGGGTTACGACGTCGCGCCGAACACCGCGTTCTGGATCGGCAAGCGCTTCTATGGCCGCGCTGACGTGCACATCGTCGATACCTTCTTCACCAACCTCAGCGGCGTGGGCGGCGGGGCGGACATTCCGCTCAGCTTCGGCAAATTGGGTTTGGCCTATTTCAAGAAGGACGTGGACGCAGCCCAATCGGGCAACCGTTTCAACGTCGATCTGTCTGACATCAACGTCAACAAGGACGGCAAGCTGCGCGTGCTCTTGACCGCCACCCAAGGCAACTTCAGCGCCAGCACCGTCACGGGCAACACCTACGCCGCAGGCACCTCGGGCATGGGCCTGACGATTCAACACAACCAAGACAAGTTCTTGGGCTTGGGCGGCGGCAACACCCTGTGGCTGCAAACCGCGCAAGGTTCAGCCGGTCTGGATGGCAACTTTGGCGGCCTGAGCAACGACAGCAACATCAAGAGCACCCGCTTGGTGGAAAGCATGACGTGGCAAGTGGGCGCTTTTGGCGGTCAAGCTTTGGCCATGGTGCAAAACGACGATGCCGCAGGTGTCAAAACGGCGTCTACCTCCTACGGTGGCCGGGTGTCTTACGCCTTCACCCGCAACTTCAAGCTGCTGGGTGAAGTGGGCCTGTCGCAAAAGAAGGTCGATGGCAGCGACGCGCAACAACTCACCAAGATCACCGTGGCCCCGACGTTGGCCGTCGGCCCGGGCTTTTGGAACCGTCCTGAACTGCGCCTCTACGTCACCCACGCCACTTGGAACGACGCCGCCAACGCCGCAGCAGGGGCCAACGGCCTGACCGGCGTGCCAGCGCTCTCCACCAAGACCAGCGCCACCAGCATGGGCTTGCAAGCTGAAATGTGGTTCTAAGACTGCGCTTTGCAGCTGAGCTTTCTTCCTCTTTGAAACCAAGGATTGATCATGAAAACATTGCGCATGCTTCCCGTGGCGCTGGCTTCGGCCGTGGTGGTGGGTTTGACCGCTGGCGCGGCCCAAGCGGGTGAAGTTGAAGTGCTGCACTGGTGGACCTCCGGCGGTGAAGCCAAGGCGGCGGCAGCTCTGAAGGCCACCCTGCAAGCCAAGGGCCACACGTGGAAAGACTTTGCCGTCGCTGGCGGCGGCGGTGACTCGGCCATGACGGTGCTGAAGTCGCGTGTGGTGTCGGGCAATGCCCCGGCTGCGGCGCAAATCAAGGGCCCGTCCCTGCAAGAGTGGGCTGCTGAAGGCGTGCTGGCCAACATCGACGATGTGGCCAAGGCCGAAAAGTGGGACAGCCTGCTGCCGCCAGTGGTCGCCAACGTCATGAAGTACAAGGGCAACTACATCGCTGCGCCGGTCAACGTGCACCGCGTCAACTGGTTGTGGGCCAATCCGGCTGCGTTCAAGAAGGCTGGTGCGAAGGTGCCGACCAATTGGGACGAGTTCTTTGTCGCGGCAGACAAGCTCAAGGCCGCCGGCATCATTCCGGTCGCCCATGGCGGTCAGAACTGGCAAGACTTCACCACCTTCGAGAGCGTCGCGCTGGGCGTGGGCGGGGCGGACTTCTACAAAAAAGCCTTGGTGCAACTTGACCAAGGTGCCCTCAAGAGCCCCACCATGACCAAGGTGCTGACCACGTTCAAGAAGGTCAAGGACTACACCGACAAAAACGCCCCCGGTCGTGACTGGAACTTGGCCACCGCCATGGTGATCAAGGGCGAAGCCGGTATGCAGTTGATGGGTGACTGGGCCAAGGGTGAGTTCATCGCTGCGGGCAAAGTGCCGGGCAAAGACTTCAGCTGTTCAGCCGCACCGGGGACCGCCAAGTCCTTCACCTTCAATGTCGATTCGTTTGCGATGTTCAAGCTGAAAAGCGAAGCCAACGTCAAAGCACAAAAGGATCTGGCCGCCGCGATCATGTCCACCGAGTTCCAGGAGATCTTCAACCTGAACAAGGGTTCCATCCCGGTGCGCTTGAACATGGACCTGAGCAAGTTTGACGACTGCGCCAAGCTCTCCAGCAAGGACTTCGTCGATACCGCCAAGTCGGGCTCGCTGGTGCCTTCCATCGCCCACGGCATGGCCGTGCCTTCTGCCGCTCAGGGCGCGATCCAAGACGTGGTGAGCCAGTTCTGGAACAGCGACAAGATGACTGCGACTGAAGCGATGGACAAGATCGCCAGCGCAGCCAAGATCCACTGAGACGCACTGACGCCTAAAGCCTAAACGCCGAGTCCGACCATGGCCATCCGCCGCTTTGATCACTGGTTGCCCAAGCTTGTCTTGGCCCCAGGATTCCTGCTCTCGTTCCTGTTCATCTACGGCTTGATCGCTTGGAACGGGGTGTTGTCGGTCTCGGCCTCACGGCTGCTGCCCAATTACACCTTCGTCGGCTTTGAGCATTACGTGGCCTTGTTCGAGAGTGATCGCTGGTGGGTGGCCCTGCGCAACTTGCTGGTCTTCGCCACCCTGTTCATCGGCCTGGCCATGGCGGTCGGGCTGCTTCTGGCGGTGTTGCTAGACCAGAAAGTTCGCGCCGAAGGGGCGCTGCGCACCATCTATCTCTACCCGATGGCGCTGTCCTTCATCGTCACCGGCACGGCGTGGAAGTGGATCTTGAACCCTGGGCTTGGCATCGAGCATCTGGTGCAGTCCTGGGGCTTTGAGAGCTTTCGCTTCGACTGGATCGTGGACCCGGACCGCGCCATCTACACCGTGGTGATCGCCGGGGTGTGGCAAAGCGCCGGCTTTGTGATGGCGCTGTTTTTGGCGGGCTTGCGCGGGATCGACGACTCGATTCTGAAAGCGGCGCAAGTCGATGGTGCCTCGTTGCCGCGCATCTACTGGCGCATCCTCATCCCGAGCCTGCGGCCGGTGTTTTTCAGCACGCTGATGGTGCTGGCGCACATCGCCATCAAAAGCTTCGATCTCGTGATGGCGCTGACCTCGGGCGGCCCCGGTTTTGCCACCGACATGCCGGCGACCTTCATGTACGCCATGGCCTTCACACGCGGTCAGATCGGTTTGGGCGCGGCCTCGGCCACGGTGATGCTGGCGACGGTGGCGGCCATCGTCGTGCCTTATCTCTACAGCGAGCTGCGCAAGCGCTCATGAGCCCACTCATCATGAAAAACTTGCAACGCTTTTTACTGATCTCGGTGTTGCTGGGCTTTGCCGCCGTCTTTTTGCTGCCGATGGTGGTGATGCTGATCACCTCGTTCAAGGACATGGACGACATCCGCACCGGCAGTCTTTTGGCCTTGCCCACGCACCTCAGCACCGAAGCTTGGAGCCGGGCTTGGTCAAGTGCCTGCACCGGCACTGACTGCGGTGGCCTGAAGCCCTACTTCTGGAACTCGGTCTTCATGGTCACGCCCGCCGTGCTGATCTCGACCGCGCTCGGGGCGCTGAACGGCTACATCCTGACCCAATGGCGCTTTCGCGGCAGCGAGCTGATGTTTTCGCTGATGCTCTTCGGCGTCTTCATGCCGCTGCAAGTGGTGCTGCTGCCGATGTCGCAGGTGCTGGGCTGGCTGGGTTTGTCGGATTCGCTTTGGGGCTTGGTGTGCGTGCATGTGCTGGTCGGCTTGGCCTCGACCACGCTGTTTTTTCGCAACTACTACCTGGGCATTCCGCCCGAGCTGATCAAAGCGGCGATGCTCGACGGCGCAGGGCTGTTTCGGATCTTCTGGCGCATCTTGCTGCCGCTCTCGACCCCGATTCTGGTCGTGACGCTGATCTGGCAGTTCACCGCCATCTGGAACGACTTCTTGTTCGGTGTGGTGTTTTCAGGCTCGGATGCCAAACCCATCACCGTCGGCCTGAACAATCTGGCCAACACCACCAGCAGCGTCAAGGAATACAACGTGGACATGGCAGCGGCGCTGATCGCGGCGTTGCCAACCCTCGTGATCTACGTGCTGGCGGGTAAATATTTCGTGCGCGGCCTCACCGCCGGCGCGGTCAAAGGCTGACAAGGAACACGCACCATGGGCGCACTTTCCATCCGCAACGTTCGCAAGAGCTACGGCGACACCCACATCCTCAAAGGCATCGATCTGGAGATCGAGCAGGGCGAATTCTTGATCCTTGTCGGCCCCTCGGGCTGCGGCAAATCGACCCTGCTGTCGATGATCGCCGGGCTCGATGCGCCCACCGAGGGCACGATCCACATCGGCGAGCGCGACGTCACCCACGCCCTGCCCAAGGACCGCGACATCGCCATGGTGTTTCAGAGCTACGCGCTCTACCCCAACATGAACGTGGCGCAAAACATCGCCTTCGGGCTGGAAATGCGCAAAGTGCCCAAGGCGGAGCGCGAAGCGGCCGTGCTGCGCGTGGCCAAGATGCTCCAGATCGAACACCTGTTGAGCCGCAAGCCGGGCGCACTCTCAGGCGGTCAGCGCCAGCGCGTAGCGATGGGCCGCGCCTTGGCCCGCAACCCGGCACTCTTTTTGTTTGACGAGCCGCTCTCCAACCTCGACGCCAAGCTGCGTGTCGAGATGCGTGCCGAGATCAAACGTCTGCATCAGCGCACCCACACCACCACCGTTTACGTCACCCACGATCAGGTCGAAGCCATGACCTTGGGCGACCGCATCGCCGTGATGAAGGACGGCGTGGTGCAACAGTTCGGCCGCCCGGATGACATCTACCGCCGCCCAGCCACCCGCTTTGTGGCCGAGTTCATCGGCTCACCCGCCATGAACCTGATTGAAGGCAGCGGAGCGTTGGAGGGCGAGGCGATGCATGTGCTGGTGCACGGCACACCGTTGGCGTTGCAAGACGGTGCCCAACGTGTCGTGCAAGTCGGCCACGCCCTGAGCTACGGTCTGCGTCCGGAAGATGTGGTGGTCAACCCCGAGGCCGGCCCAGAGTCCAGCTCCGGTTTGGCCGGCGAGATCACCTTGGTCGAACCCACCGGCCCAGAAACCTACGTCAGCGTCGATACCGCCGTGGGCGTGCTGGTGGCACGCATCCCCGGCCAAGTGCATCACAGTGTGGGTGAACGGGTACGCCTCGGCTGGTCACCGGAGGTTGTGCATCTCTTTGACACAACCACAGGCCAGCGCGTCGGGCCCTGAACACGATAAACGGGCTTGGGCCTGCGATGATCACGGCATGACAACGCATTCCTTTCCTCGCTTGGTGGCCGACATCGGTGGCACCAACGCCCGTTTCGGCTGGCAAGCCGCCCCCGGTGACGACATCACCCATATCCGCAACCTGATCAACGCCGACCATGCGGGGGTGGCTGAGGCCGTCCGGTCCTATTTGCTGGTCGAGCGTCTGCCTCAACCCGAAGCCATGGCCATGGGTATCGCCACCCCGGTGCAAGGCGATCTGATTCGCATGACCAACAGCCCATGGCGCTTCAGCATCCTTGGGCTGCAAGCCGAGCTTGGCTTGAGCAAGCTGGTGGTGATCAACGATTTCACTGCTTTGGCTTTGGCGCTGCCTTCGCTACGTAAACCCCAACTGCGCCAGATCGCCGGGCCATGTACGGCGCTTACGCCCGAGCACATCCGCTCCGGTCCCGTGGCTTTGCTGGGCGCAGGCACCGGCTTGGGTGTTTCCGGGCTGTTGCCCTTACCGGGCGGGCGCTGGGCGCCCATCTCGGGCGAAGGCGGTCACGTCACTTTGGCCGCCACCGATGCCTTGGAAGCCGCCTTGCTCGACAACCTGCGCCACCGCTTTGAACACGTCTCGGCCGAGCGTGTCTTGTGTGGCAACGGCTTGGCCCATCTTTACCGCGCTGTGGCCGAAGTCAAAGGCCACCCGGTCCTTGATCTAGGACCTGCCGATATCAGCCGCTTGGGCCTGAACGGCACCGATACTGATGCGGTCGCCACCCTGCACCACTTCTGCGCCTTCCTCGGTTCGGTGGCCGGCAACCTCGCCCTGACCCTCGGCGCCCGCGCCGGCGTCTACATCGGCGGCGGCATCCTCCCCCGCTGGGGTGACTTCATCGAACGCTCGCCCTTCCACCAGCGTTTCATTGCCAAGGGCCGCTTCACCGACTACCTCTGCGCCCTGCCCATCTGGCTCATCCAAGCCGAAACCTCCCCCGCCCTCGAAGGCGCCAGCCGCGCACTCGATCAAGCAGCATGAAACTCCTCAGCCTCCAAATCGGCATCGCCAAGTCACTACCCGTAGGTGACCCCGTGGGTGAATCACGGGTGTTATCGGCGATTGGCAAGACGGCGGTGGCGGGGCCGGTCAAGGTGCAGCGATTGGGGTTGGATGGCGATGAGCAGGCGGATTTGTCGGTGCATGGGGGGCTGGCGAAAGCCGTCTATGCCTACCCTTCAGAGCACTACGCTTATTGGCAACAACAGCGGCAAGCATCTGGGTTATCGCCTGATTTGCCTTTTGGCAGCATGGGCGAAAACCTGACGCTGGCGGGTTTGTTGGAGACGGATCTTTTCGTCGGCGACGAATGGCACTTCAGCGACTGTGTGTTGCGTGTCACCCAGCCGCGCCAGCCTTGCTTCAAATTCAACGCCGTGATGGGCGACAAACTGGCGGCAAAAAAGATGGCCCAAACCGGGTTTTGTGGTGTTTACCTTTCAGTCGCCACCCCAGGCCGCCTGCGCGCCGGCGAATCTTTCCACCTTGTCCCCGGCTCACGCCAGACCTCGATCCTGTCGCTGTTCAAGGTCAGCATGTTGAAAACGCGCCATGACTGAAAAACCACGCCGCCCCCCGTCTCACGGCTGCACCCTCAACACCACCTGCCACGTTTCAGCCGGTTCGGTGTGGTGTTCCCAAGATCGCCGGTAAACCCATTGCAGGGTGACGTGGCCGGGGGCATCGGCTTGGAGGAAGAAGCGTTCCATGCCACCAGCGCCAACCCGGTGTGGCTCAGAAGACGTGGGCTCAAAGACGGCGTCACCCACTTGGTGAACCAAGGGCGGGTCGATGGGCAGGAGTTCCCAGCGGTAGCCCGTGGTGGGGTTGGCAGGCAACGCCACCGCCCACGTCGCCCCCACGTTTAAAACCACTGAATCCGGTGCACGAATCGTTTCCATACTCACAAGGTCCTTGCCATCACATCAGTTATTTGCGAATTCATAATCAAACCATGGAGGACTGATCGTGCGCCGCTATCCCACCTTACCCCCCAAGAAAACCTTGCGTTCGGCTTTGGCTCTGTGGGCCGTGATGGCGGGGGCTGTTCAAGCCGAACAGGTGACGGTCGATGCCCCCAACAACCCCAGCTTTGACCAGCACATGGGTCGGGGCGGCAAATCGCCCAGCGGGGTCAAAGGCAGTCCCAATGCCCTGACCGGGGCCAGTGGCGCATGGGTGGACGATGGACAAGGGGGCCTGCGTGGTGCGGGACATCGGCCCGATCCCTTGGATCGACGCCATATGCGTGGGGCCAAGCCTCAGACGATGTCAGTCTTGCCCCCTGCACCGGTGACCACCGACGCTTTGACCCTCGCCAACACCCCCCATCGTGTGACAGCACCCATGGGTTACAGCGCGCCTGTCAGCTTTGATGCCCGCAGCTTGGGCTTCGTGACCCCCGTGCGGGACCAAGGGAGCTGCGGTGACTGCTGGACGTTTGCGGCGATGGGAGCCATGGAATCAGAGATGCTGGCGGCGGGCGATGCGAGCTTCATCTTGTCGCCCAACCATCTCAATGTGCGCAACGGTTTTGCATGGGCCGCATGCGCCGGGGGCAACAACACCATGTCGATGGCCTACCTGAGCCGCTGGGGCGATGCCAGTGGCCGGGCCTCCGGGCCGGTTTGGGACATCGATGACCCTTACACCAACACCAAAGGCACCTCGGTCGCAGGCCTGACACCGCGTTATCACACCCAAGACATCTGGGTGCTGCCAGACAAGGCCAGCGGCGAGGCCTCCAGCGACAACCTCAACTGGAAATATGCGTTGCAACAAGTCGGCGGCTTGGCGGTGTCGTTCTACATCGACACCTCAACCCAAGACAACAGCACCCGTAAGCCCAAATACTGGCGCAGCAGCACCGCCAGTTATTACTACAACCAACCCAACACCAGCAGTACGCAGGAACCTGCGCCCAGCAACCACATGGTCACGCTGGTGGGTTGGGATGACCGCTACGCTGCCAGCAACTTCGCCACCCGTCCCCCGGGTGATGGGGCGTATGTGATGAAGAACCAGTGGGGCAGCAGTTGGGGTCAGAACGGGTACTTCTATGTGTCTTATTACGACACGTCTTTGCAAGACGCCGTGGCCTACTTGCCCCCCGAGCCGGTGAGCAATTACACCCACCAGTTCATGCATGACCCCCATGGTCAGACCAGCGCTTCGGGCTACAGCGGCAGCAAGATCGGCTGGGGCGGCAACATCTTCACGGCGGGGGCAGCGGAACCCAGCCTGCAAGCGATCAGCTTCTTCACCAACGACATCGATGTCGCCTTCGAAGCCCGCATCTACACCCATGTCGGCAGCACGCCGAGTGCAGGCACGCTTCAAAGCGCTGCCACGGTGACCGGCACCTTGCCTTATGCCGGCTATCACACCATCCGCTTGGCCAGTCCGGTGACCTTGGCCCCCAACGAGAAATTCTCGGTGGTGGTCAAGTTTGTCAACTCGACGTCTGCGTACCCTGTTCCGCTTGAGAGAAGCGTGCCCGGCTTTACCAGCAGCGTCATCAGTGTGGCGGGCCGCAGCTTCATCAGTCATGACGGTCGCGCTTGGAGTGACCGCGCTACCAGCGGTGATCAAGTCAACATCCGGGCCATGACGGGCCTGAGCTTGGACGCCCTGCCCGATGCTCAGCAAGGCCAAGCCTATCGCCAAAACCTTCATGTCTCGGACGGCACCGGGCCCTATACCTACGCCGTCACGCGCGGCTCACTGCCAGCAGGTTTGAGCCTTGCCAGCGATGGCACGTTGTCGGGTACGCCCGGCACCAGCGGTCGCGCCACTTTCATGATCAGCGCCACCGACAGCACGTCTGTCACCCTGGGCGGCCCCTTCACAGGCGCACGCACCTACACCCTGACGGTCCAACCCAGCAGCGCCACCAAGACGCAAAGCATCCATTTCAGCCCGGCGCCGCGCTTGTCCGTGGGCACCCAAGCGGAGGTGAAAGCCACGGCCACGTCCGGCTTGCCGGTGAGTTTCAGCTCCACCACGCCCTTGAACTGTCCGCTGGACGGCAGTACGTTGACAGGACTGAAGGCGGGCCCCTGCACCGTGGCAGCCACCCAAGATGGCGATGCCATCTATCTGTCAGCCCCGCGTGTCACCCAAGACATCCCCGTCACCGCCAACGCCGGTACGTTGACTCAAAGCATCAGTTTCGCCAGCATGCCCCCGCTGATGGTGGGTGGCGCGGTCACGTTGATGGCATCGGCCAGTTCAGGCCTGAGCGTGCACCTTGACAACACCACACCCGCCTATTGCACCCTGAGCAGCAACAGCACGTCTGGGGCGACCTTGACCGGTTTGGTCGCAGGCAACTGCGTGCTTGAAGCGACCCAAGGGGGCGATGCGTTCTACAACGCCGCCCCCATGGTGACCTTGAGCATTCCGGTGCGTAAAGCAGAACAAACGGTGAGCTTCAGCAGTGTCCCCACCAACGTACAAGTGGGCAGCAGTGCCACCCTGGTGGCCTCAGCCAGCTCGAAACTGCCCGTCAGCTACGGCACGCTCACGCCCAGCGTTTGCACCGTGAACGGCGCTCAAGTCATCGGGGTGGCCGCAGGCTCATGCACGGTCAGTGTCGATCAGGTGGGCAATGCCTATACCTCACCAGCGCCACAAGCCAGCGCCAGTTTTCCGGTAACCGACGTGGTGCTGAAGGCGCAGCAAATCAGCCTCCTTGTTCCCACCACCGTCACGATCGGCAGCATCGGCACCGTCTCGGCCAGTGCCACCTCGGGTCTGGGCGTGATCTTGAGGTCGGACACACCCTCAACGTGCACTGTGACGGGCTACACCCTCACCCCGGTTGCGGTGGGTTCATGCAAGGTCAGCGCCACTCAACCGGGTGACAGCATGTGGAAAGCAGCCGACGCCGTCAGCAAGTCGCTCAATATCTTGGCAGCGCCCCCTTTCAAGACCCAAAGCATCAGCTTTGCTCCCGCAGCCACGCTGGTCCGAGGCACCACGCTGAGCCTTTCCGCCAAAGCCACCTCCGGCTTGGCCGTACGCTTCACATCCAGCAGCCCCACGCTGTGCAGCATCAGCGGCACCACCCTCACAGGGTTGAACCTCGGCACATGCCAAATCCAAGCATCCCAAACGGGCGATGCCACTTGGAAACCCGCCCCACCGCTCAGCAAAGCCATCACCATCGTGGCTCCCGCACTCAAGACGCAAAGCATCAGCTTTGCACCCTCCACCCCCAACACGCTCACGCGCCCAGCCACGGTGAACTTGGTCGTCACCAGCACCTCGGGTTTGCCGGTGCGCTTGACATCCACCAGCCCGACGATCTGCACCCTCAACGGCACCATGCTCACGGGCGTGGAGGCGGGCATCTGCAAAGTCTCTGCCCTACAAGCCGGTGATAGCGTCTGGAAAGCCGCCGACACGGTTGCTCGGACGATCACCGTGAAGTAACCCAAGAAGACGCATGCCGTCACTGACGCAGTTAAGCAACAGTTTTCTCTTTGCCAAGTTATCTGCCAACTATTGCCGAATAGCACCATGCCATTGATGCTATTTGGCCACAGACCCAAAACAAGCTTATTGACCTCGTATAAACCCTCTCCGAGAATTCGATGCACATTCATCGGGCCTGAATCAATATTCATTCATACCCTTGTCGACGGTTTTAAAAACATCGCCGATATTGATGTTCATCAACCTATCAAGGGGATATACGTGCTGAATCGCCAAAACATCCATAACTCAACCATGCATGGTCATGGGCCATCCATACTGGCCGCCACAGTGGCCTTGCTGGTCGCATCCTTGGCACCGGCGATGGCAGAACCGCCTTCAGGCAAAGCTGGACACGATGGTGAATTTACGCGCCGTATGGGCCCGGGCGGTGTGGACCGCCAACCCCAGCAAATCGACGACGGTAAGGGCCATGTGCGTGGTGTGGGTCATCGCCCTTCGCCGGTAGATCGCAGCCACATGCGCGGCCAAGTTCCGCAGTCACTGCCCAAGATCCACAACCAAGTCGGCGCCGGCACAGGCACCAGCACCGCCCCCACAGCCGCACCCACCAGCACATTCACTGCCGTCGGCTTGCCCACAAGTTACGTGCCCCCCAGTGCCTTTGATCTGCGCAGCACCGGCCAACTCAGCCCTGTGCGTGATCAAGGAGCTTGTGGCGATTGCTGGGCCTTTGCCACTTTCGGCGCGATGGAGTCGGAAACCATCGCCACAGGCGATCCAAGCTTCATCCTTTCGCCCAACCATTTGAATGTCGGCCACGGTTTTGCCTATCCAGCCTGCGGCGGGGGCAACGCCACCATCTCGATGGCGTACCTGACACGCTGGGGTGACAGCAGCGGGCACACAGCCGGGCCGGTGCTTGAAGCCGATGATCCATACACCGCCACCGCCGCCACCTCGGTGGCGGGCCTGGTACCGCGCTATCACGCCCAAGAGGTACTGGTCTTGCCCGACAAAGCCGCCGGAGCCACCTCAGCCGACAACATCAACTGGAAATATGCCCTGCAACAGTACGGCGGCCTGTACGTTGCGTTCAATATCGATACCACAAGTTTGGATACCTTGACCGGCAAACCAAAATATTGGAATAACGCCAACGCTGCTTACTATTATTTCGGGGGCACTGGCACCAACCATGCCGTCACCTTGGTGGGCTGGGATGACAATTATCCAGCGTCAAGTTTCGCCACCCAACCACCCGGTAACGGTGCCTATATTCTGAAAAACCAGTGGGGTAGCAACTGGGGCCAAAGCGGCTATTTCTATGTGTCGTACTACGACACCTCGTTGCAAGAAGCTGTGGCCATGCTGGCCCCGGAGCCAGTCAGCAATTACACCCACCAGTTCATGATCGACCCGCACGGCAACATCGGTTCGTGGGGCTACGGCAGCAGCACGGGTTGGATCGGCAACATCTTCACCGCCGGAGCGGCTGAGCCCAACTTGCAAGCAGTGAGCTTCTTCACCAACGGTGTCGATAGCGCCTATGAAGTCCGCGTCTACACCAACGTCACGACCACCCCGTCCACCGGCACGCTGCAAAGCGCGGCGACCGTCACCGGCACCATCGCCTACGCGGGCTACCACACGGTCCGCTTGCCCAGCCCGGTCAGTTTGGCTCCCGGCCAACAGTTCTCGGTGGTTGTCAAACTCAATACGCCCGGCACCACGTTCCCGATCCCGACCGAATCCAATGTCCCGGGCTACACCGGGGTGGTGACGTCGGTCGCTGGACGCAGCTTCATGGGCTCGAACGGTTCGAGTTGGACCGACTTGAATGCCTACGGCGAAAACGCCAATATCCGCGCCCTGACCGGCTTGAGCTTGAGCGCCTTGCCCACGGCCCAACAGGGCCAAGCCTACGCCCAAGCCCTCAGCGTGACTGACGGCACCGGACCCTACACCTACGCCGTGACCCGAGGTTCGCTGCCGGCGGGTCTGAGCTTGGCCGCCGACGGTACCTTGTCGGGCACGCCCACCAGCAGCGGCAGCGCCAGTTTCACGATCAGCGCCACCGACAGCACGGCGGCCAACCAAGGCGGCCCCTTCACCGGCGCGCGCAGCTACAGCCTGAGCATCACCCCGAGTCCGGCCAGCCAAACTCAGAGCATCAACTTCGACCCGGCCCCCAACTTATCGGTGGGTGCCACGGCCACCATCGGTGCAACGGCGACTTCAGGTCTACCGGTTTCCTTAAGCGCCGCCCCAACCAGCACTTGCGCCCTGAGCGGCACCCAGCTGACCGGGGTGAGTCCAGGTACGTGCACCATCACGGCCAGCCAGCCCGGTGACGCGGTTTACGTGGCCGCTCCGCCGGCCACACAGGCCATCGTGGTGGGCTCCAGCACCGGCACCACACCACAAGCCATCAGTCTCAGTACAACCCAGGCCCTGATGGTGGGCGGCACCAGTGCGCTCTCCGCCGCAGCCACCTCCGGTCTGAGCGTGCGTCTGACCAACATCACACCGGCCACCTGTGCGCTCAATGGCAACACCCTGAGCGGCTTGGCCGCAGGCACTTGCACGCTCAACGCCGATCAAGGCGGGGATACGGTGTACAGCGCCGCGCCCACGGCCACGCTGAACGTGCCGGTGCAAAAGCTCAACCAAAGCGTGAGCTTCAGCAGCGTGCCCGCCAACTTGCTCGTCGGAGCAAGTGCCACGCTCGTGGCCTCGGCCAGCTCGAACCTTGGGGTCAGCTACGGCACCCTCAGCCCCACCGTCTGCACCGTCAGCGCGGCAACCGTCAAAGCGGTGGCCGCAGGCACTTGCACGGTCTCGGCCGATCAAGTGGGCAACGCCAGCATCAACCCAGCACCCCAAGCCAGCGCCAGCTTCCCAGTCACGGTGCCGATGAGCAACCAGACCATCACCTTCGGCACCCTGCCGACCCTGACCGCCAACACCAGCGGCACACTCAGCGCCACCGCCACGTCAGGCTTGACAGTGAGCTTTGGCAGCCAAACGCCAGCCACTTGCTCGGTCAACGGGAACACGGTTGCAGGCGTTGCCGCAGGGACCTGCACGGTGGTCGCCAGCCAAATCGGCAACACCAGCTGGAACCCAGCCCCGAATGTCAGCAAGAACATCACCGTCGGTGCAGCGGTTTTGAAAGCGCAGACCCTCACGGTCACCGCACCCACCACCCTGACTTTGGGCACCACCGGCACCATCACGGCCACCAGCACCTCGGGCTTGCCGGTCACCATCACGGCCACCACGCCGACCATCTGCACTGTCTCAGGCAGCACCATCACCCCGGTGATCGCGGGGGCCTGCACCCTTTCGTCCACCCAAGCGGGCGACCAGACGTGGAAGGCCGCCACCGCTGTCACGTCCAAGATCACGGTCTCCGCACCGGTGCTCAAGGCTCAGACCCTCACGGTCACGGCGCCCACCACCTTGACCTTGGGCACCACCGGCACGGTCACCGCCACCAGCACCTCGGGCCTGACCGTGGCCTTGGCTTCGACCACACCGACGATCTGCACTTTGGTCGGCAGCACCCTCACGCCGGTCGCTGCGGGGTCTTGCACCATCACCGCCTCCCAAGCCGGGGATACCACGTGGAAGGCCGCAACAGCGGTGACCAAGAAGATCACCGTCTCGGCCCCGGTCCTCAAAGCTCAGACCATCACCTTTGCCCCAGCAACCACGCTGACTCGTCCGGCCACCTTGGCGTTGACGGCCACCAGCACCTCGGGCTTGGCGGTCACCATCGCCTCCACCACCCCCACGATCTGCACCGTGAGCGTCAGTGGCACCACCACCACGCTGAGCGGCGTGGCGGCGGGGACTTGCAAGGTCACCGCCTCGCAAGCCGGTGATACGGTCTGGAAAGCAGCCACCGCTGTCTCGAAGAGCATCACGGTGAAATAAGCACCGTCAAGTGCACCGTCAAGCGCACTTTCCACGCGTACGGTTCAAGGCGACCACACCGCCGCCGTACGCGCGCTTTGGTAGATGTTGGTGGCCGTGATGCCGTTGGCCGCGACGCTGATGTCGCAGCTGCGGTCGGTGGCGGCGCCGTTGCGCACGCACAAGGGACGGTGCAGCAAACTGATGCGGCGAATCACCCGCCCGTCATCGGGCAAATTCACCGCCCAGTGGCTGAAGGCCGTGGCACTCACGTCGTTGTGCAGCGCCACATGGCGAAAACTGCCGTCGGCGTACTCCACCCGCAGGTGCAAGTTCCACCCCCACCAAAAGCTGTCGCCTGAAATGCTTTGCTTGATCAGGTTGAAGGTCACCGGATCGGTCGGGTCCCAAAGCCGCAGCAGATGCCCTTGGGTCTTGAAGACCCCCAAGACCGCCGACAGCGCATCATCCGGCCCGTTGAAGGCCCCGACCACGGTGATGCCCGGCACGTTGTATTGCTGTGGAAAGCGGAAGTCGTAGTAGCTGTCGTAGCTGCTGCCCGCCGGTGCCGTGGGCAGCGGCTTGACGAAGCCATCGTCACCGGGCGGACGCAGCACGATCTCTTGGCTGCGCGTCGCCGGGTTGTAGCGGGTCAAGGTGGGTGGATCGTTGGGGGCTGCGTTGGTGATAGCGCTGCGCCAGTCCGCTTGGACCGTGCCGCCTTGCTGCGGCAAATTGAAAGCAGCGGCTTGCGGTGCGGCCGAACTGCTGCCGGGGATCAAACTGCTCCAGTAGGGCACGCTGCCAGCGTAGGCGCTGGCTGAGCCGAGCCAGTAGCGCTGCATCTGCACGGTGGCAAAGTCAGAGAAATGGTCAAACAAGCGCCCACTGGCCACGTTGTTGCAGCCGCGCTGCATCGGGTCTTGGGCCTCGACCAAGGTGCCATGGCAGCCCCAGGGCATCAGCGTGTTGTCGAGCGCGTCATAGGCGGTGGTTTTGCCGAAGCCGCCGCCCACATAGCCGCCAACACTGGCGGCATTGACGGTTTCACCGATGTAGGGGTCGAGCAATCCGGTGACTGCGGTTTGATGCGCCGCCGTCACATCCCCAAGGTGCGGCAGGCTCAGCGCGTGGCCGACTTCGTGGTTGAAGATCAGCTGATAGTCGCTGCCACTGGCTTGCTGACCGCCGCCCAAGCCACCACCGCCCCCCGAATGCGCACCCAGTCCCCCAAACCAAACCGAGGTTGCGGCCATGCCGTTGGCCTGTTTGAGCTGACTCATCAGGCTCAAGGAGGCCGCGATCACGCCAAAGTCGCTGTAGAGCGTGCATTGGCCCGCGCTTTGTTCGGCGGCGGTGCAACTCGGCAGGCGATCCGCCCAAACAGCCGGTTGCGCGCTGGTGATGCCTTGGGCGGTGCGCCCGTCGCTGCGCGGTGCAATCACCAGCCGAGGCAGCGTCAGCGGCTGCGGCCAAGCGTAGAAAGCCACAGCGGTGAACGGGAAACGCGCGGCAAATTCGGCTTGCAGGCTGCGCTGATCACGCGGCGTGGTGTCACCAAAAAGCAGCACATCGGTCAGCACCATCTCCAGCTGTGGCTGAGTCTCAAGGCGTAAATCGGCCGGCGTCAAGGTGCGGCTTGGGCCGCCCGCCACACTCACGGTCAAGCTCAGATCGGGCCGCATCCAATCGCGTGGCAGGGTCAGGGTGTAGCTGCTGGCCAGGTCTTGGCGCTGCGGTTGCGGGTCCATGTCCACCGTGGTCGGCAGCGTGGCTGGCGCCACCATGCAGCGCGTCGCACTGCCGCCGGCCCAGCTGGCTTGGACGCTGATTTGCGGCGCGGCGCCGCCCAAACCACTCGGCGCACTCACATCGACTTTGAGCAAGGCTCCCCGGTCTTGCACCAAGTTCCAAAACGCCCAGCCCGGCTCCATCAGATGGGTCTGGGCCAACCAGACGCGTGCCAGCGTGGCATTCGCCCCCGTGACCGGCGTGGCCGCGCACATGCTTTGCAGCGGCGGCGGCTCAGGCCTGAACAAGGTCGGGCGAAAACTCGCTCCAGCAGGTGCGGTGACCAACGCCGGTCCCGTGGACGGATAGGGATGGCCCCCGTGACCGCCACTGCACCCGACAAGCCATGTGGCGGTGGCCAACCACACGCTGGCCGCACTGAATGCTCTGAGGGGGCGATGAATGGAGGAGGCGGTGATCTTCATGGCTTTTGATTGTGGTGCTCTGCTAAGGTTCCGACCCACGTCCAACCTTGCAGAGATCCCCCTTGTTCAAAAATTTGACCTTGTTTCGTATCCAACCCAGCTGGTCGGCCAGCTTGGAACAGATCGAGTCAGCCCTGGATGCGGGCCGATTCGTCCCCTGTGGCTCGACCCAAGCCCAGTCCGACGGCTGGGTGGCGCCACGCGGCACGGCCCACGGCGTGCTGGCCGAATCGGTCGGCGGGCAATGGCTGCTCAAGCTCATGAGCGAGCAGCGCGTGCTGCCGGGCTCGGTGGTCAAACGCCGCGCCGATGAGCTGGCGGCGCAGATCGAGCAAAGCAGCGGCCACAAACCGGGCAAAAAGCAAACCAAAGAACTGCGCGAGCAAGCGCAACTCGAACTGCTGCCCCAAGCCTTCACCAAGCAAAGCACCACCTTGGTTTGGATCGACCCGCAAGCCAAGCTGCTGGCGATCGACAGCAGCAGCGCCAACCGCACTGAAAACATCATCACCTTGCTGGTCAAAGCGCTTGAAGGCTTCGCCATCACGCCGGTGCTGACCCATGAGTCCCCGGCCGCTGTCATGTCCGCTTGGCTGCTGCACGGCGAGCCGCCCGTGGCCTTCACGGTGGACCGCGAGTGCGAGCTCAAATCGAGCGACGAGATGAAATCGGTGGTGCGCTACGCCCGCCATCCGCTCGACATCGACGAGGTGCGCCTGCACATCACCCAAGGCAAGCTGCCCACCAAACTGGCGCTCACCTGGGCTGGGCGCGTCTCGCTGCTGCTCACCGACACCATGCAGCTCAAAAAGATCGAACTGCTCGACGTGGTGCTTGAAGGCCAAGCACCAAACGCCACCGACCAAGACGCCAGCTTCGACGCCGACATCGCCATCGCCACCGGCGAACTCGCTCAACTCATCCCCGAACTCATCGAGGCGCTGGGCGGTGAACAGCTCTTTGGTCAAGGACCAGCTACCCCCGCAGCCGTACCGCAGGAAGCCGCGCCAGCCGTCACCCCCTCAGACTTGGGTGGTGGTGACGATCTACCCCCTTGGTAAACCACCGCTTTACGGACACGGCTTCACGGCATCACGGCTTCAAATCTCCAGCCCACGCCATCACAAAGTCGTCGGGGTGCAGGTAGCGGCGCAGGGCGGCGTTGACTTGGTCGAGGCTCAATCCAGCGATGGCCTCGTCCACCTTGCGTGTTTGCTCGAAGGTTCGGCCCAGCTCAAGCTGACTGACCATGGCAGCGGCCAAAGCACCGTCCTGAGCGCGGCTGAGTTTGCGAAAGCTGAGCAAACTCTGCTGCCCCGAGGCCAGTTCCTTGGCGGTGAAGCCGTCTTTGAAGGCCCGAGCAACTTCTTCGCGGAAGGCGGTTTCAACCCGCACAGCGTTTTGCGGCGCAAAGCTGACCGAGGCTGACCAGATCGAATGGGGCTCGACGTTGCTCCACTGGATCTGGCTGCGCACGTCGTAGGACAAACCTTCCTTCTCGCGGATGCGCAGCCACAGGCGGGAGTCCCCCCCCGGGCCGCCCAAGAGCCAGTTGGCCATCATCAACGCGGGATAGTCCACATCAGCATCGGAGAGCTCGACGGCTTGGCGCACCAACAGCGTGGCGCTTTGCTTGTCGGGCAGCGCCAGCGTCAGCTTGGTGGCCGGTACCTTCACCAACGGCGTGGGCACGCGGGTGTACGGTGCTTCGGCCGCTAAAGGCTGGATTGCCAAGCCAAGTGCGGTTTTCACCGCGGTGGTGTCAAAGTCACCCACGGCAGCGAACTCAGCGTGGCGCGCCGAGACAAAGCGCTGGTGGAACGCCTGCAACTGCTCGACCGTGACGCTGCGCAGATCGGCCTCGATCTCGTCGAAGCTGCGGGCGTGGCGAATGTCGCCACGGGGATACGGGTTGCCGTGGCGCTGTAGGGCGTTCTCAGCCAAGGCTTCGGGCTCTTGGCGCTGCGAGGCCAGATCGGCCAGCAGTTGGCTGCGCAATTCGTCCAGCGCCGTCTGGCTCAAGGCCGGCTCGCGCAGCATCTGCCCAACCAAGTCGATCAAATCGGGCAGGTATCTGCGCTGGGTATGCATGCGCACCACCAGCCCATCCGGCCCGCCGTGGATCGAGACCTCGGCCTTGAGCGCGTCGAACAAATCGCTGATTTGCTGGCGGCTCAAGGTGCGGGTGCCGCGATCAAGCAAGGCCGCCAACAAGGTGCCCACACTGCGCTGACCTTTGAGCGACTCAGCGTCGCCAAAGTGCAGCACCCATTGCGCGTTGACCGACTGCCCGCGTGAGGACTTGGGCAACAGCGCCAGCTTCAGCCCACCGGCCAAGCTAGAACGCTGCACACGCTTGTCGATCAAGGCCGGGTCGGGATCAAAGGCTTCACCCTTGGCCAAAGCAGGCCCAGCGACAAAAGTGCTCATCTCGGCCGCCAGATCGACCCGCTTCGGCGCCGGGGCCCGCTTGGGCTTGTCGGTCGGGAGGTAGGTGGCCAAGGTGCGGTTCGAGGCTTGAAAACGCTCCATCGCCACCCGCTCGACATCGGTCAACGTGACCGAGCGCACCCGGTCGCGCAGCAAGAAAAAGAGCCGCCAATCGCCTTGGGCCACGCTCTCCGACAACGCCACCCCAACGCGCTCGGGGTCGTTGAACTGCATGTCCCAATCTTTCAGCCAGCGGGAGCGAGCGCGCTCCAACTCTTGAATCGTGATCGGTTCGGTTTCGATGGATTCGAGCGTGGCAAGCAGTGCAGTGCGCGCTTTGTCCACATCACCGCCCGGGGCGATTTGCACGCCGTAGAGCGCAAAACCCGGATCAGCCAGCGCCGCGTTCCAAGCAAAGATCGAAGCGGCCAACTTGGCTTCGACCAAGCGCTTATGCAGCCGCCCGCCCGGGGTGTCGCCCAGAATCAGGCCCAGCATTTCAATCGCCGCCGTATCGGGATGCGGCCCTGGCGGGACGTGATAGGCCGAGAACAGCATCGGTGTACCGCCCACCCGGCGCAGCGTCACGCTGCGCTCGCCGTCTTGCACCGGGTCCAAGGTGTAAAAGCGCGGCAAAGCGCGCTTGGGCTTGGGGATGCGGCCAAATTCGGTCTCGATCCAGCGTCGCACCTTGGCTTCGTCGAACTTGCCAGTCACGATCAAGGTGGCGTTATCCGGTTGATACCACGTGCGATAGAAGGCTTGCAGGCGGCCAATATCGACGTTTTCGACATCGGCACGCGCGCCAATGGTGTCTTTGCCGTAGTTGTGCCACTGGTACATGCTGGCCAAGGTCTTGCCCATCAAGATGGACTGCGGGTCGTTCTCGCCGCGCTCCATCTCATTGCGCACCACCGTCATCTCAGTATCGAGATCCCGTTTGGCGATGAAGCTGTGCACCATCGCATCGGCATGCCACCCCAAAAACCAGCGCAGGTGATCTTCGTTGTAGGCAAAGCTGGCGAAATAGTTGGTGCGGTCCAACCACGTGCTGCCGTTGGCCCGGAAACCGCGCTTGTTGAACTCAGCAAAAGCATTGGGCGTCTTGGGCGTGCCTTTGAAGATCAAGTGCTCCAGCAAGTGCGCCATGCCGGTTTCGCCGTAGTTTTCGTGGCGCGAGCCGACGCGATAGGTCAGATTCACCGTGACGGTCGGTTTGGCATCGTCGGGGGCCAGCAACACTTGCAAGCCATTGGCCAAGCGGAATTCACGGATACCTTCCACCCCCAGCGCTTGCTCGGAAGACTGGCCCAGCAGCGCCGCCATGGTGGGTTTGTTGGCAGTTTCAGCTTGAATGGGCACCGAAGTCAGCACAGCCAAGGCCATACTTGGGACCGCAATCAACCAACGACTTGGAGCAGCTTTGTAACGCTTCATTTCAACCTCAGAACCTCACTGGACTTGCCCAGCGCGGCGCAGTATAGAAGCGGACGATGAACATCCACCAGCCTCTGACTTTGGCCAAAAATTTCACCCATGCATTGACCGCATCCTTCATGCATCGGCGGGCGGCGCGGCTGTACCGCGACGGTCGATTCCAGGTCGCTTTGCCGTTGGCGCAAAAGGCGCTGATGCTGCGTGAACAGCGTTTTGGGCCGACCCATTCGCAGACTGCGGCGGCGTTGAACAATTTGGCCTCCATCCACAAGGCGATGGGGCAGCGTCATGAGGCTTTGCCGTTGTACGAGCGCGCACTGGCCATCACCGAACAGCGCCTCGGCGTTCAACATCTTGGGGTGGCCATCTTGTTGAACAATATCGGCTTTATCCACCAAGAAAACGGCCACTTTGACGCCGCCCGCCCCTATTTCCAGCGCGCTTTGGAGATTCGGCAACACGTCTTGGGCGCGGATCACGCCGACACCAAAGCCAACCGCTATTTTCTGGGGCGTATTGCACCCGATCCACGTCGTTCGACCCAAGGCCATCCCACCCGCCACGACGAAGCTCAACCGGGTGAAACCGGCGGTTTCAACCCGGACCCGCCCGACATTCGCCAGTTGCATGCCCAAGGCCGACAGGATCAAGCGCATGGTCATTTCGAGTTGGCCTTGGTCGCCCTCAAGCAAGCACGCAGCTTGGCCGAGCAACATTTCGGCACCGAGCATGCCGCCACCGCCTTGAGTCTGGACTTGCTGGGCATGCTCTACCGCGATATCGGTCGGCATGAGGATGCGCTGACGCTGCTTAAGCATGCGCTGGCGATCCGGCAGAAGTTCTTGCGTCCCGACCATCCAGAACTGGCTCTGAGCCTGAGCCATTTGGGACAGGTGTGGCGCGACATGGGGCACTTTGATCAGGCCCTGCCCTTGATGCGACATGCCTTGATGGTGATGAAGGCCGCGTTGCACGACGATCGCCACAAAGCCGAGCTGGCCCCGTACCTGAATCATCTGGGCCTTCTTTACAAAGACATGGGCCGCAGTCGCAAAGCACGTCCCTTGATCCGCCACGCCTTGGCCTTGTGTGAAACCGCCAAACCAGTCAACCCGCTAGAACGCGCAGTCTGTCTCGACAGTCTTGGCCTCGTGCTTCAAGACTTGGGCCAGTTGGATCAGGCCTTGGTGTATTGCCAGCAAGCCTTGGCCCTTTGGGAACAGGCGCCCCACTTGGAACCCGTGCTGGCCACCAGCCTCAGCCACGTCGGTAGCTTGCACAAAGATCTGGGTCAGTTTGACCAAGCCATGCCGCTGCTTGAACGCGCTTTGCGCCTGCGCGAGCGCATGTTCAGCGAAGATCACAAAGACCTGCTCTTCAGCATCGACAAACTGGGCATGCTCTACAAGGTCACGGGGCGGCACGAAGCGTCCATGGCGCTGTTGCAGCGATCTCTCGATATCCGCGAAAAAACCATGAGCGTGGATCATCCAGACACCGCCACCAGCCTGAACAACTTGGGCTTGCTCTACAAGGCCATGCACCGCCACGACCAAGCCATGACGCTGTTGAGCCGGGCTTTGGTGATCCAAGAAAAGGCCTTTGGTCCCCACCATCCGGATATCGCACCGAGCCTGAACAATTTGGGCTCCCTGTGCCAGGAGATGGGCCAAATCGACGAGGCCCTGACCTATTTTGAACGGGCCCTGAGCCTGAAAGAAAACACGCTCGGCCCCGATCACCCCAACACCGCCACCACCTTGAACAATCTCGGCTTGCTCTATCAAGCCATCGATCAACCCGACAAGGCGCAGCCCTTGTTGGAGCGCGCCTTGACGATCTACCAAACGATCTTTGGGCCCGATCACGTCAAGACCGCCACAGTTCGCAACAACCTGAGCGTGCTTCTTCAAGACTTGGGCCAGCACGACAACGCTCTGGCGGTTTTTCAGCAGGGCCTGAACCTCCAAGAAGACACCGTCACCGTTCACCCGCCAGCGACCAAGCCAGGCCCTGCGGCTGAGGTGCCGGTACCGCCACTGAGCGAGCAGCTTCAAGGCGTGGCCCAACTGATGGTGCAGGTGCTGCAACTTGAAGAACAGGTCATCGGCCCTGATCGGCCCAGCACGGCGACGTGTCTGGCCCATTTGGCCGAAATCCATCAGGCCATGGGTCAAACCGAACAAGCCATTCCTCTGTTGCAACGCGCCTTGGCCATCGTGGAAACCACCTTGGGCGCGGACCATCCCTTGGCCGGCGTTTGGCTCAAAACGCTGACCGATTTGCATCCCACCGCCCAGCCCGTGCCCGATGCCCAGGAACGGGAGGAAGCTCGGGATCGTATTCAGCGCTGGCGTCGCAAGTCGAATGAGTTGCAACACATGGGCCGCTTTGATGAAGCCTTGATCCAACTCGGTCGAGCCCTGAGCTTGGCCGAACGCACCTACGGGGCCCATCACGTCTTGGTGGGTGACATCGTGGCTGAACGCCAAACATTGCATCACTTGCTTGACCACAGCCAAGAGGTCGGTGACAGCGATGAGGTCTGGCACGAAACCGTGCAAATGCACACCATGGGCTCAGAGAGCCATCTCAAGCCTTCGGTGGTGGCTTTCGAGTGAGCGGATCCATGGCCCGAGCGATGCCCCGCAGGATGTGAACTTCTTCGTCGGTCGGCTGGGCACGCAGCAGCAATTGCGTCAGGCGCGGCATGAGCTTGCGCGGCACAGCCGGGTCCAAATAACCCACCGCGATCAGGGCCTCGCGCCAGTGCGCCAAGGTGCCGCGCAAGGCTTCTTGGCTGGCCAACTTGGCCGGCTTGGTGCGCTCCAGCACCGGAAACGCCCCCAGCGACTCACGCCATTCGTAGGCCATGATCTGCACCGCTTGGGCCAAGTTGAGTGAGCCGTAATCGGGTGGCGTCGGAATGGACAAGCACTGATGGCAGCGCCAAACGTCCTCGCTCGACAGCCCATAGCGTTCGCTGCCAAAGACAAAAGCCACCGAGACGCCCTGCTGCGCCAAGCTAGGCAAGGCTTGGCGAGGTGAACGCGTCGGCGGGCCGAAGTCGCGCGGCGTCATGGCAGTGGCACAGGCCACCTGCACGCCTTCGAGCGCTTCTTCCAAGGTATCAACGATGCGAGCCCGCACCAAGATATCGGCCGCACCACTGGCCATGGCGACGGTTTCTTCGCGACTCAGGACATCTTTAAAGCGCGGCGCCACCAGCACCAATTCAGAAAAACCCATCACCTTCATGGCGCGAGCGGTGGAGCCCACGTTGCCGGGATGGCTGGTGTTGATCAACACAAAGCGAGTTCGCGGTTCGGGAACATCAGCAGGAGTCATGGTCATTCGCAGGCGCGGCAGGTAAAATGGGCGCATCTTAGAAGGCCGCCCTGCGGCCTTTGCGTTCTTTTCATCGCTAGACCCGTTTTTTCATCTTCTTTTCCAGCCGCCGAGAGCCTGCCTGCCATGTCGCAATCCAATCTGCACCCGATGCTCAACATTGCCATCAAGGCAGCACGCACCGCCGGTGCCATCATCAACCGCGCCAGCATGGATCTGGACCGGATCTCGGTGACGGCCAAGAGCCACAACGACTTTGTGACCGAAGTGGACCGTGCCGCCGAGCAAGCCATCATCCAAACCTTGCTTGAAGCCTTTCCCGGCCACGGTATCTTGGGTGAAGAATCGGGCCGCACCTTTGGGGCGCGTGACAGCGAATACCTCTGGATCATCGATCCGCTCGACGGCACCACCAATTTCATCCACGGTTTGCCGGTCTACGCCGTCTCCATCGCCCTCGCTTTCCGGGGCAAGATCGAGCAAGCGGTGGTGTACGACCCCACGCGCAACGACTTGTTCTACGCCACCAAGGGCCGGGGCGCTTTCTTGAACGACAAGCGCCTGCGTGTCTCCAAGCGCATCCGCTTGCAAGACTCGCTCATCGGCACGGGCTTCCCCTTCCGCAAGGGGGACAACTTCAAGCGTTATCTGAAGATCTTTGAGGAAGTGATGCAAAACTGCGCCGGCCTGCGTCGCCCGGGTGCGGCCTCGCTGGATCTTTGCTACGTGGCTGCGGGCTGGTACGACGGTTTCTTTGAAACGGGCCTGTCGCCCTGGGACTGCGCGGCAGGCTCGTTGATCATCACCGAAGCTGGCGGCTTGGTCGGCAATTTCACCGGCGAGCCGGACTTCCTCTACCAGCGCGAAATCATCGCCGCCAACCCCAAGATCTACGCCCAATTGGTGCGCATCTTGGCGCCGCACACCCGCGTCATCAAGGAAGACGCCCCGGCTGAAGACGGTGCCGCCACCGAAGGCCTGACCCCCATCGATGCCTTGGCCGCAGCGATGGACCCATCATCGCCCGCCCCCACATCCGCCGCCGTTGCCGACGCCATCCCTGTCAAGAAGGTGGTGCGCCGCATCAAAAAGGCCGACGTTGAAGATGCCCCCTTGTGAGCGCCCTCGTCAGCACCGCTCGTGAGCTGCTAGAGCGCATGTTTGCCGCCGCCATCGAGGCGGCGCAACCGAGGCACTGCCTGCCCCCCTATCTCATGGCCTTGCGGGCCAGCTTGTCCGCTGGCGGCCGACTGATCGTGCTGGGCGCAGGCAAGGCCTCGGCCGAGATGGCGCGCTGCGTGGAAGCGCACTGGCCGGATACGGAGACCGCACGGCTTGAAGGGCTGGTGGTGACCCGCTACGGCCATGCTGTGCCCTGCCAGCACATCGAGATCGTCGAAGCGGCGCACCCGGTGCCCGATGCCCAAGGTCTGGCAGCGGCCGAGCGCATGCTCGACAAAGTGCGCGGCCTTTCAGTCAACGATACCGTGCTGTGCCTGATCTCGGGCGGCGGCTCAGCGCTGCTGCCCCTGCCGCTGGACGGCATCTCGCTGGCCGATAAACAAGCGGTGCACCGCGCCCTTCTAAGCTCAGGGGCGTCGATTGGCGAGATGAACACCGTGCGGCGTCATCTCTCCGCCATCAAGGGCGGACGTCTGGCCGCCGCGTGCGACCCAGCGCGCGTCATCACCCTGCTGATCTCCGACGTCCCCGGCGACCAGCCGGTCGATATTGCCTCGGGCCCGACCGTGGGCGACACCAGCACCTGCTTGGACGCCTTGACCATCCTGCGGCGCTACGCCATCCCGGTGCCTGAGAGCGTGATGGCCACCTTGAGCAGCGGTCGCGGTGAATCGATCAAACCCGGCGATCCGCGTCTGGCCCGAGCCGAAACCCACCTGATCGCCACCCCACAAAAGGCGCTCGAAGCGGCTGCGCGCGTGGCACAAGACGCGGGCCTTTCGGCGTGGATCTTGGGCGACAGCCTCGAAGGCGAGGCGCGCGATGTGGCCAAGGTGCTGGCGGCCATCGCGCTGCAAGTGGCGCGCCGCAACCAGCCCTTCCAAGCCCCGTGCGTGCTGCTTTCGGGCGGGGAGACCAGCGTGACCGTGCGCGGCACAGGTCGGGGTGGGCGCAACGTTGAATGTCTACTCGCGCTGGGTGTGGCCTTGAAAGGCGAGCCCGGTATCCACGCCCTTGCCGGTGACACCGACGGCGTGGATGGTCAAGAAGAGATTGCCGGCGCCTACCTCGCCCCCAACACGCTGGAGCGCGCTTGGGCGCTGGGCATCGCACCCCAAGACAGTCTCGATCGCAACGACGGCCACAGCTTCTTCCAAGCCTTGGGCGACGCCATCATCACCGGCCCGACGCTCACCAACGTGAACGACTTCCGCGCCATCTTGATTGAACGGCCCTGACCCTTCTCCCCTTTTCACCCCCACCCGACCCAGCATGGCTTCTGACCCCACCGCCCACACCCCCATGATGGCGCAGTACTTGAGCATCAAGGCGGCGCATCCGGACGCGTTGGTGTTCTACCGCATGGGCGACTTTTACGAGCTGTTCTTCGACGACGCCCGCCGGGCCCACAGCTTGCTCGACATCACCCTGACCACCCGGGGCCAAAGCGCAGGCGAGCCGGTGGTGATGGCGGGCGTGCCGGTGCATGCCTTGGAAAGCTATCTGGCCAAGCTGATCCGCTTGGGCGAGGCGGTCGCGATTGCTGAACAAGTCGGCGAGCCGGGGGCCACCAAGGGGCCGATGGAGCGCAAGGTGATGCGGGTGGTCACGCCCGGCACCGTCACCGACACCGAACTGCTCGACGAACGCACCGAAACACGCCTGCTGGCCCTGACAGCGTCCTCCAGCCGGGCCAAAGACCACGCCAACCTGCGCTTTGGTTTGGCCTGGTTATCGCTCACCGGCGGGCCGCTGGGCTTGTGCGAATGCAGCCAAGCCGAACTGCCCGCGTGGCTGGCCCGCTTGGCCCCAGCCGAAGTGCTGGTCCACGGCGAGCGTTTACCGGCTGCCGTGCGCGACTGCGGCGCGGCCATCACCCCTCGGCCGGTCTGGCAGTTCGAGGCCAGTTTGGGGCAGCGCAAACTGTGCGAACAACTGGGCGTGGCCCATTTGGCCGGTTTCAAGGCCGAGGATTTGTCCTTGGCGCACGCGGCGGCCAGCGCCTTGCTGAGCTACGCCGAGCACACCCAAGGCCGAGCCTTGGCGCACGTCAACACGCTGCACGTCGAACAAAGCGACGCGCTGATCGACCTGCCGCCGGCCACCCATCGCAATCTCGAACTCACCAGCACCCTGCGCGGCGAACGCAGCCCGACACTGCTGTCGTTGCTCGACACCTGCCGCACCGGCATGGGCAGCCGCTTGCTGCGCCACTGGCTGACGCATCCGAGCCGCGACCGCAGCCCAGCCCAAGAGCGCCACAGCGCCATCCAAACCCTGCACGTCCACGGCTTTGAGCGCCTGCGCGAAGCCCTGCGCGGCGTGGCCGATGTGCAGCGCATCAGCGCGCGCATCGCCTTGCGTCAGGTGCGCCCGCGCGAGCTCTCCGGCCTGCGCGAAACCTTGGCCGCGCTGCCCGAACTGCGCCAGCACGTACCCTCTGTGGCGACCCAAGGAGGCTCCATGCTGCTGGACCAGCTGCACGCCGCGTTGGCACCCGATCCGGCCATCCACGCCCTGCTGCATCAGGCCATCGCCATTGAGCCGGCGGTGCTGCTGCGCGACGGCGGCGTGATCGCGCCCGGCTTTGACGCTGAGCTTGACGAGCTGCGCAACATCAGCCAGCACTGCGACACCTTCTTGCTCGATCTGGAAACCCGCGAGCGCAGCCGCACCGGCATCGGCAACTTGCGCGTGCAGTTCAACAAGGTGCACGGCTTCTACATCGAAGTCACCAGCAGCGGTCTGGACCGGGTACCGGCCGACTACCAACGCCGCCAGACGCTGAAGAACGCCGAACGCTACATCACGCCCGAACTCAAAGCCTTTGAAGACAAAGCGCTTTCGGCCCAAGACCGGGCTTTGGCGCGCGAAAAGTGGCTGTTTGAGCAGGTGCTCGACGCCTTGCAAGCCCATGTCCAAAGCCTTGTGCATGTGGGCGAGGCCTTGGCCAGTTTGGACGCCCTGGCCTGTTTGGCGGAGCGCGCCAACACCTTGAACTGGTGCGCCCCCAGCTTCGTCCACCCGCCGTGCATCGAGATCGAAGCCGGCCGGCATCCGGTGGTCGAAGCCCGTCTGGCCGAGGCCGGTCAAACCTTCATCGCCAACGACTGCCGCATGGACTTGGGTCGGCGCATGTTGATCGTCACTGGCCCCAACATGGGCGGCAAAAGCACCTTCATGCGCCAAGTGGCCCTGATCGTGCTGTTGGCGGCGGTCGGCTCCTTCGTGCCAGCCCGCAGTTGCCGACTCGGGCCCATCGATGCCATCCACACCCGCATCGGCGCGGCCGACGATCTGGCCAACGCTCAATCGACCTTCATGCTGGAGATGACCGAGGCGGCGGCGATTTTGCACAGCGCCAGCGCACATTCACTGGTCTTGATGGACGAAATCGGCCGGGGCACCTCGACCTTCGACGGCTTGGCGCTGGCGGATTCGATCGCCAGCCACCTGCACAACCGCAATCACGCCTTCACGCTGTTTGCCACGCACTACTTTGAGCTGACGGCCTTTCCGACCCGGCATCCGCAAGCCGCCAACATGCATGTGAGCGCGGTTGAGCGCGGAGACGACATCGTCTTTCTGCACGCCATCGAAGCGGGACCAGCGAGCAAAAGCTACGGCGTGCAAGTGGCCCGACTGGCGGGCATGCCCCAAACCGTGCTGCGCCAAGCGCGCACCACCTTGGCGGCCCTCGAATCCCAAGCCCGCACGGGCCAAGCGCAGATCGATCTCTTTGCCAGCCCCGCAACCGTCCCAGAGACCTTCCCAGAAACTGTCCCAGAAGTCGTCCCAGAAACTGCCCCACCCAACGCCCCGGCCTTGGACGCGCTGATCGAACTCGATCCCGATCTGCTCACGCCGCGTGAGGCGCTGGACGCGCTCTATCGCCTCAAGGCCCTGCTTTCATAACTCCGTTTCACTCTCAAGCTGTACCACCATGACCTACTGCATCGGCATCCGGCTCAACGCTGGCCTCGTTTTTCTCTCGGACTCACGCACCAACGCGGGCGTGGACGCCATCTCGACTTTTCGCAAGATGATGGTCTACGAGAAGGCTGACGACCGCTTCATGGTGCTGCTGTCGGCCGGCAACCTGAGCATCAGCCAGTCGGTGCGCGAGATCTTGCAGGTGGAGAAGATCCACAACGGCGACAACGAGCCGATCACGATCTGGAACGCCACCAGCATGTTCGACGCTGCCCGCGTGCTGGGCTCGGCCGTGCGCCGGGTCTACGAACAAGACGGCCCCGCGCTGCGCGCTGCGGGCATCGACTTCAACGTTTCCATGATTTTCGGGGGGCAGATCAAGGGCGAAGCGATGCGCATGTTCTTGGTCTACTCGGCGGGCAACTTCATCGAAGCCACGCGCGAAACGTGCTTTTTCCAAGTGGGTGAATCCAAATACGGCAAGCCGATCCTCGACCGCGTCCTCACGCCCATCACCCCGCTGGACGAAGCCGCCAAGTGCGCCTTGGTCTCGATGGATTCGACCCTCAAATCCAACTTGAGCGTGGGTCTGCCCCTCGATTTGGTGGTCTACCAAGAAGGCAGCTTCAAGGCCGATCAGGTGGTCTGCATCGACGACGACAACCCCTACTTCAAAATGATCCACACCACGTGGGGTCAGCGCCTGCGCGAAGTCTTTGAAGCCATCGACGATCCGCGCTGGGACGGTGGCGACGCTGACCATCCGCTGATGGTGGGCTCGGGCCGCTTCGAGACGGTGCGCAAGATCACCACCCCGAACGAAAAAATCGTCTAATCTGGGGCAACCCTCGTCAGTAGGGTTTCATGACTGGCGGCTTGGGATTGATTTTGAACAATCCCACCGCCACCGAATATCCAAACAGCGCCCCAAAACCCATTTGGGTCATCATGCCGAGCAAATCAGTGGTTTGCCATTCCTGCACCACTTTGCCGCCCAAAATCTTGCGCATGAAAATGCCGTTGATCGTGAGATTCTTGTTGCTGGCGGGAGCACCCATGAACTTGCCGGTATTCTTTGCGGTCGTCACAAAGCGAATACTGACCAAATCACCATCGGTCATCACATGGGTAAACTCCATATGCATGTTCGCCATCGCGGCTTTCAGATCCTGCATAAAACCGATATATTGACTCTTGGTAAAAACCAAGCCATCACCGGTATATGTAAAATCGTCAGCCAACAATCCATCCAAAGTTTTCCAATCGCCATTCATGATCGAACGCGAAACGGTCAAAGCGACTTCTTTATTATCCATGGTGTTTCTACTTGCTTTATCTACGATTGATAAGACATCCAATCGCGCAGCTTAACCATGAATTCACCAATCTCAAGTAGTTACCTGAAGGAAACCATGGAAAACCCACCCATGCCCGCCACCGGCGGTTATCGCTGCCCGGTATCAGCCACCCTGCAACTGATCGGTGGCAAATGGAAAATGGTGATCCTTTGGGCCATCACCCACGGCATCGAACGCTTCGGTCAGATGGAACGCATGATGCCCGGTATCAGTAAAAAGGTGCTGACCCAAGAGTTGCGTGATCTTGAACGGCTCGGCTTGATTGAGCGCGAACAGGTTCAAGCCAAACCGCTGATCGTGGTCTACAGCGTCACCCCTTTGGGGCAATCACTGGAACCCATCTTGCAAGCCATGGGCGACTGGGGAGCCGCCCACGCATTCAGGCTGCTCACACCTTCTTCAGGAAACACGCCTTCAGCATGAAGTTGCCAGCGTCCATCTTGCAGTCCACTTCGTGATCGCCACCGACCAAGCGGATGCTTTTGACCTTGGTGCCTTGCTTCAAGGTGATCGAAGAGCCCTTGACCTTCAGGTCTTTGATGAGCACCACGGCGTCGCCATCGGCCAAGACTTGACCGTTGGCGTCCTTGATAACCGCATCGGCTTCGTCGTCGCCGGCGGCGGCCGTAGCAACGGCGGGCCACTCAAAGCCACAGTCGGCGCAGACCAAGTTGTCGCCGTCTTGGTAGGTGTTTTCAAGGGTGCATTGGGGGCAAGCGGGTGTGGCGGACATGGCAGATCAGAAATAGAAAAAAGGGTTCGAGGGTTTGAAACAGGGTGCGGACTATAGGCCAACACCCGTGCCTTGGACGAGGTTCAAGGTGTGTTCACGCACATCGGCCGGCCAAGGGGCCAAACAAGCTTGCAACCGGGCCCTATCGTCGGCAAACAGCGCCCGCGAGGCTTCCTCAAAGCCCGACTCGTTGCCCGCGATGGCGTGCATAAAGCGGTAGGCAGCGTCACGGGCTTGGCGCATCTGATCGCTTTGGCGATGTGCACGCTGCGCTTGCTCGACCAGTTTGCGCAGCGTCACCGAAGCCCCACCCGGCTGCGCGGCCAGCCAGTCCCAATGCCGGGGCAACAAAGTCACCTCCCGCGCCACCACGCCCAGCTTGGGCCGACCGGGTGTGCGCACCGTAGGCATCGGCGGTATGGGCAAACGGCTCAAGACCGCGTCGAGCGTGCCACGGGTATCGAGCTCCACTGGTGTGCTGCTGTGCGCATCGAAGATCAAGACACCTGCGTCGGGAGAGGCCTCGAAGTGCGCCTTAACGGCTGTCGCCACCTCGGTGGGGGTGCCGATGGCGAGTCGGCGCGACGCCACAAAGGCGATCCATGTGGGCTGGGTGTAAGAAGAATCCATACGATGATCTTTCACGCTCGGGATTGAGTTGATGATCAATTATACCCGGGTAAAAATAAAGCATTCAGCGTCATGACATCCCTCACTTCACCCACCTCACCTACTTTGGTTTTTTCTCACGGCAACAGCTTTCCCGCAGGCACCTACAACGCCTTGTTCGAGATCTGGCGCCAAGCGGGCTGGCGGGTGGAAGCCTTGCCCAAATTCGGCCACGACCCGCGTTTTCCAGTCAGCAGCAACTGGCCGCATCTGAGCGATGAGCTGCGCGCCTTCATCGAAGCGCTGCAAACCGGCCCGGTGTATCTGGTGGGTCACTCGATGGGTGGTTTTGTGAGCTTGTTGCTGGCCTGCCAGCGGCCTGAGTGGGTGCGAGGCGTGGTCTTGCTCGACTCCCCCGTGGTGGCCGGCTGGCGCGCCACCACCGTGCAGTTCGCCAAGGCCACGGGACTCATCAAGCGCTTTTCGCCCGCGCAGGTTTCACACCGTCGCCGTGAACGCTGGGCCTGCGCCGACGAGGCTCTGGCGCACTTCGCCAGCAAACCGCTCTTTGCCCGTTGGCCGAGGCGCGTGCTGGAGGACTACATGGCTTGCGGCTTGGAGGCCGCCCCCGGCGAAGGCGGCGGCGTGCACTTGGCCTTTGATCGACACGTCGAGAGCCGGATCTACAACACCTTGCCGCATCACATGCCCCACCTGCTCAAGCGCCATCCCCCCAAAGCGCCGGTGGCTTTTGTGGGCGGCACCCGCAGCCGTGAGATCCGTCAAGTCGGCATGGCCGCCACCCAAAGCCTGACCAAAGGCCGCTTGCGCTGGATCGAAGGCAGCCACCTTTTTCCGCTGGAACACCCCGAAGAGAGTGCTGCCACGGTGCTCGACTTGTTGGCCGAGATGAAATCTGCATAAACAAGGCATGGGGCCGACCACCCCCGCCCGCCTATAATCGCGGTTTACCATCACGGCCCATTCGGGGGAGGCGACTTGGAACAACTTCCGAGCGATCTCTTCGTAAGCGTGGGCCTTCTGACATGACCAAGTTTGTCTTCGTCACTGGTGGCGTGGTGTCCTCTCTCGGCAAGGGCATTGCCGCCGCCTCATTGGCAGCCATCCTCGAATCGCGCGGCCTGAAGGTCACCCTGATCAAGCTCGATCCCTACCTCAACGTGGATCCGGGCACGATGTCGCCGTTCCAACACGGTGAGGTCTTCGTCACAGACGACGGGGCCGAAACAGATCTGGACCTGGGCCACTACGAGCGCTTCATCACAGCGCGGATGCGTCGCAGCAACAATTTCACCAGCGGACAAATCTACAAGACCGTTCTAGAAAAAGAACGTCGCGGCGACTACCTCGGCAAAACCGTGCAGGTGATCCCGCACGTCACCAACGAGATCCAAACCTTCATCAAGCGCGGTGCAGGCCTGATGCCTGACAGCCAGATTGAAGCGGTGGATGTGGCCATCTGCGAAATCGGCGGCACGGTGGGCGACATCGAGTCCCTGCCCTTTTTGGAGGCCGTGCGGCAGTTCAGCCTGAAGCTTGGGCCGACCAACTCGGCCTTTGTGCATCTGACCTATGTGCCGTGGATCGCGGCCGCTGGCGAGCTCAAAACCAAGCCCACGCAGCACACCGTGCAGAAGATGCGCGAAATCGGCTTGCAGCCCGACGCGTTGCTGTGCCGTGCGGATCGCCCGATCCCTGACGAAGAGCGCGAGAAGATTTCGCTCTTCACCAACGTCGCACCCCAAGGGGTCATCTCGGTGTGGGACGCGGACACGATCTACAAAGTGCCGCGCATGCTGCACGAGCAGGGTCTGGACGAGCTGATTTGCATGAAGCTGCAATTGCTCACCCGCCCGGCCCACCTGCGTCGTTGGGACAAGCTGGTCTACGAAGTCGAGCATCCGCGCGGCGACGTGACCATCGCCATGTGCGGCAAGTACACCGACCTGTCCGACTCCTACAAGTCGCTCAATGAGGCGCTGCGCCACGCAGGGATCCACCACCACGTGCGCGTCAACATCGAGTACTTTGATTCGGAATCGCTCACGGACGACAACGCCGAACAACTGGCACGCTACGACGCCATTTTGGTGCCGGGCGGGTTCGGCAAGCGCGGCGTCGAAGGCAAGATCACCGCGGCGCGTTATGCGCGTGAAAACGGCATTCCCTACCTCGGCATTTGCCTCGGGATGCAAGTGGCCACGATCGAATACGCTCGCAACAAGGCCGGTTTGACCGGGGCCAACTCAACCGAGTTCGATCCTGAAACGCCGCATCCGGTGATCGCTCTGATCGACGAATGGCAAGACGCCGACGGCTCGATCCAAAAGCGTGACGCCAGCTCCAACTTGGGCGGCACGATGCGTCTGGGCTCGCAAAGCTCGGACGTCAAGCCCGGCACCTTGGCGCAGAAGATCTACGGCGACGTGGTGACCGAACGTCATCGCCACCGCTATGAAGCCAACGAGCTTTATCTGGATCGCTTGCAGCAAGCCGGCTTGATCATCAGTGCCATCACGCAGCGTGAAAAGCTCACCGAGATGATTGAGCTGCCCACCGAAGCGCATCCGTGGTTCGTGGGCGTGCAGTTCCACCCCGAATTCACATCGACCCCTTGGGACGGACACCCGCTGTTCAACAGCTTTGTGGCTGCGGCCCTCCACCACCAAGCCATGATGGCGCAGGTGGCCGAGCAACTTGGTGATGAGGCGGAATCGGCATGAGACTGTGCGGCTTCGACGTCGGCCTGGACCGGCCTTTCTTCCTGATCGCCGGCACCTGTTCGATCGAGGGGCTGCAAATCTCGCTCGACGTGGCCGGACAGCTCAAGGAAGCCTGCGACAGCTTAGGCATCCCGCTGATCTACAAGGGCAGCTTCGACAAGGCCAACCGCTCCTCCGGCACCAGCAAGCGCGGTGTCGGTATGGAAGCCGGCCTGAAGATCCTCGATGAGGTGCGTCGCCAGACCGGCCTGCCCGTGCTGACCGACGTCCATGACGAGGCGCAGATTGCCGAAGTGGCCAGCGTGGTCGATGTGCTGCAAACCCCGGCCTTTCTGTGCCGCCAGACCGACTTCATCCACGCCGTGGCCAAGTCGGGCAAGCCGGTCAACATCAAGAAGGGCCAGTTTCTTGCGCCCTGGGACATGAAAAACGTTCTCGACAAGGCCCGCGCCGCTGCCCGCGAAGCCGGCCTGTCGGAAGACCGCTTCATGGCCTGCGAGCGCGGGGTGAGCTTCGGCTACAACAACCTCGTGGCCGACATGACCAGCCTGGCCGAGATGCGCAACTCGGGTGCGCCGGTGGTGTTCGATGTCACCCACTCGGTGCAAAAGCCCGGTGGGCTTGGCAGCACCAGCGGTGGCGCGCGCGAGATGGTGCCGGTGCTGGCCCGGGCCGGCGTGGCGGCCGGCGTGGCCGGTTTGTTCATGGAAACCCACCCGAATCCGGCCCAGGCCTTCAGCGACGGCCCCAACGCCGTGCCCCTGAAGCGCATGAAAGCCCTGCTCGAACAACTCAAAGCGCTGGACCGCGTCGTCAAGGCCCAGCCGCTGCTCGAAAACGATTTTTCAAACCTGGAGTGATTGCATGAGTGCCATCGTTGATATCGTCGGTCGCGAAATTCTGGATAGCCGGGGCAACCCGACCGTGGAATGTGATGTGCTGCTGGAAAGCGGCGTGATGGGCCGCGCTGCTGTGCCCTCAGGCGCGTCCACCGGTTCGCGCGAAGCCATTGAACTGCGTGACGGCGATAAGAGCCGTTACCTCGGCAAGGGCGTCCTGAAGGCGGTCAACAACATCAACACCGAAATCTCCGAAGCCGTGCTGGGCTTGGATGCTTCGGAACAAGCGTTCTTGGACAAGACCTTGATCGACTTGGACGGCACCGACAACAAGGGTCGCCTGGGCGCCAACGCCATGCTGGCTGTGTCGATGGCCGTGGCGCGTGCTGCGGCTGAAGAAGCCGGCCTGCCGCTGTACCGCTACTTCGGCGGCATGGGCGGGGTGCAATTGCCGGTGCCGATGATGAACGTCATCAACGGCGGTGAACACGCCAACAACAACCTCGACTTGCAAGAGTTGATGATCATCCCCGTGGGCGCACCGTCGTTCCGCGAAGCCATGCGCTGGGGTGCTGAGACCTTCCACGCGCTCAAGAAGATCATTCACGACAAGGGCATGAGCACCGCCGTGGGCGACGAAGGCGGCTTTGCCCCCAGCGTTGAAAGCCACGAAGCGGCGATCCAGTTGATCCTGCAAGCCATCGAAAAAGCCGGCTACACCCCCGGCACCCAGATCGCGCTGGGTCTGGACTGCGCGGCCAGCGAGTTCTATCACGACGGCCTGTACGTGCTCGAAGGCGAAGGCGGCATCAAGCTGACCTCGGCCCAATGGACCGACATGCTGGCCACGTGGGTGGACAAGTACCCGATCATCTCGATCGAGGACGGCATGCACGAAAGCGACTGGGACGGCTGGAAGATCCTGACCGAGCGCTTGGGCAAGAAGGTGCAACTGGTCGGCGACGACCTGTTCGTCACCAACACCAAGATCTTGAAAGAAGGCATTGAGAAAGGCATCGCCAACTCGATCCTGATCAAGATCAACCAAATCGGCACCCTGTCCGAGACCTTCGCCGCCATCGAGATGGCCAAGCGCGCCGGCTACACCGCTGTGGTGTCGCACCGCTCGGGTGAAACCGAAGACTCGACCATTGCTGACATCGCGGTGGGCTTGAACGCGGGTCAGATCAAGACCGGCTCGATGAGCCGCTCGGACCGCATGGCCAAGTACAACCAACTGCTGCGCATCGAGGAAGACCTCGGCGAAGTGGCCGTGTACCCCGGTCGTAGCGCGTTCTACAACCTGCGCTGATCACGTCTTCTCTCTGCTGAAGAAAAGCCTCATCCCCCATGCGTGTTGTCACCATCACCTTGCTCGTGTTGTTGGGTCTGGTGCACGCCGAACTCTGGTTCGGGCGTGGGGGCATGGGCCGGGTCATGGATCTGAACCGGCAACTGGCCCAGCAGCAGCAAAGCAACGCCGAGCAACGCGAGCACAACGCTCGCCTTACGGCGGAAGTGCGCGATCTGCAAGAGGGGCTGGAGATGGTCGAGGAAAAGGCTCGGGGTGAGCTCGGCATGATCAAGCCGGATGAGATCTTGGTGCAGTACACCCTTCAGCAACAGCCCACGTCATCGTCATCCGTACAGCCGCCAACACCGCCACGGCCACAGTGATCACGCTGGATCTGATGTGTTCGGACATTGAGCCCGAACAGATCCTTGCGATCCGCGACCCGTTGCCGACCTTGGTGCTGTTGTGCCTACTGAGCAGCGCCTCGCCGGCTCAAAGCGCCCGACTCGGTCGCTGGCGCCAAGCCTTGCTGAGCGCCAATTTGAACTTCGCAGTGATCCGTCGCACCACGCTGACCGAGCAGCAAAGCGCGGTGGATCAGGCCTTAGGCGCTGATCGGGCGGCGGCGCACCCCAAGGCCAAGGCACGATCCGTCAATTCGGCTTCATCCAACTGGCATCACGTTTGCGGACGATGCGGGGATGGCGCGTGTGAGCGACGTCTTTTTCAAGCGCGACGACAGGCACCAGACATGTCGTGTGACGCTCCCGAGCTTCCATGACCCACTGCTGGACCGCATCGGCCGATAACGCCGGAGAGAACCAGTGGCCTTGCATCAAATCGCAGCCAGCTCGCCGCAAAGCACGGTACTGCGCCGCGTTCTCCACCCCTTCAGCCAACGTCACCATGCCTAAGCTATGGGCCATGTTGATGATGGCCCGCACGATGGCCAACTGACTTTGCTGCTGTGGCAAGCCTTTGACAAAGCTCTGATCAATCTTGAGCTTATCCACCGTGAAGCGTGTCAGATACGCCAGTGAGGAGTACCCGGTGCCAAAGTCATCGATCGACAAGCGCAGGCCCAGCGCCCGCAACTGACGCAAGGTTTCGATGGCGCCCTCGGGATAGGCCATGAGGATGCTCTCGGTGATTTCCAACTCCAACCATTGCGGTGGCAACGCCGTCTCGCCCAAGATCTCGGCAATCGTCTTGACGAGATCGGACTGCATAAATTGCCGCGCCGAAAGATTGACCGCCACGCACAAGGGTTGACCAGTATCCAACCACTGCCGCGCCTGCCGACAAGCGGCGCGCAACACCCAAGCGCCCAAAGGCACGATCAGCCCGGTTTCCTCGGCCAAAGTGATAAAGCGCAAGGGATCCACCGGCCCACGGCCAGGACAATCCCAACGCAGTAAAGCCTCCACGCCCACCCAACCATCGCGGTAGGTGGGCAGAATCGGCTGGTAATGCAGATGGAATTCGTCACGTGCCAAGGCGCGGCGCATTTGCAACTCCAGCTCCAAGCGTTCATGCGCGGCTTGGGTCAGAGCTTCGGTGTAGAAGTGATAGGCATTGCGCCCCTGAGCCTTGGATTGGTACATGGCCGAATCCGCATGCTGGATCAGCTCATCAGCACTGCGCCCATCTTCGGGATAAAGGCTCACACCGATGCTGGCGGTCACATAGAGCACTTGACCCGAAGAGAGCAAAAACGGGGGCACCAAGGCGTCAAGCAAGGCCTGTGCCTGTGCAGCCACTTGCGCCGGACTCTGGATGTCTTCGAGCAACAACAAGAACTCATCGCCGCCCAAACGGGCCAAGGTGTCCACCTCGCTCAGCAGCGCTTGGATGCGCCGGGCAAAACCCGCCAACAACTCATCCCCAGCCGGGTGGCCCAGACTGTCATTGACCGTTTTGAAGCGATCCAGATCAATGAAGAGCACCGCCAAAGCACCGCTGTTGGTACCGGCCTGTGGTGCTGAGGCCCGCTCCAAGGCATGACACAAGCGCGACTGCGCCAACAAACGATTGGGCAACCCCGTGAGCGGGTCGTAATGCGCCAAGTGCTCAAGTTGCTGCTCAGACTGCTTGATACGGGTGATGTCGGTGCAAATCCCGACGTAATGACTGGGCTCACCGCGCTCATCACGCACGGTATTGATCGTCAACCATTGTGGATAGAGCTCGCCACTGCGGCGGCGGTTCCACATTTCGCCCTGCCAGTACCCTTGGGCCCTCACATCAGCCCATAAATGATCGTAAAAATCGGCGTCATGTCGCCCGGACTTCAACATGCTCGGGCTTTGACCGAGCAAAGCCTGTTCGCCATAGCCCGTGATGCGGCAATAAGCTTGGTTGACGGCCACGATGTTGGCGTTCAGATCGGTGATCAGCACACCGTCATGGGTGCTTTCAAACACGGCGGCGGCTTGACGCAAGGCTTCACCCGCTCGCACCCGCTGCACGGCCAAGGCAGCGATATCGACAAACTCCGTCAGCAGATCAACCTCGGCTTGATTGGGCAGCCCCACGTGCGCGCGGTACACCGCAAAAGTCCCCAACACCCGACCGCCTTCATCTTTGAACGGCGTGGACCAGCACGAACGCACCCCCATCTGTTCCGCTTGGGCGCGGAAGTCTTGCCAATACGGACTGACTTGCACATCCTCCACCCAGACCGATTCGGCCAAATAAGCGGCCGTGCCACAGGAACCCACACCGACGCCGATGGTGAGGCTATCCACCAGCTCGGTGTACCACATCGGCAAGGTGGGTGCGGCCACGGTATGCAGCCGGTTATCGGGCATCACCAGCACGATGGAGACATGCCACTCGGCATGCACCTCCTCTAAACGATGCGCCACTTCTTCGAGCACTTGGGCCAGTGGGTCCGCGCGCACCACGCGATCAAGCACGGCCAGTCGGGTGCGTTGAATCAGCTCGGCCAAGCGCCGTTTGGTGATATCCCGGCTCACACCCACCACCCGGGTGATCCAGTTGGCGTCGTTGAACTGGGCTTCGGCCCGGATTTGCACCCAGCGAATTTGACCGGCGGAGAGGTAACGAAATTCGATTTCTCGCGGCTGACGATCCGGCACCGGCTTCCAATGCTGGATCACCCGCAGGCGATCCTCAGGATGCACCACGTTGAGCAAGTCTTCGAACGTGAAGTGCTCATGCGGCTCGCGGCCCAGTGCACGTGCCAAGGGTCCCGAATCGATGAATAAGCCGGTATCGGACTCGCACACCCAGTTGCCCACTTCAGCAATCGACTGGGCATGGCGCAGCACCGCTTCGCTGGCCCGCAACTGCTCCACCGCTTGCTGCAACTCGGCGTGCACTTGCACACGCTCCAAGGCCGCAGCCACCCGCCCCCCCAAACTGGAGAGGTACTCCAGCTCAATGGAGGAGAACTTCTGACGGCCCTCTTCATGCACCAGCATGGCCGAACCCAACACCCCCAAGGAAACTTCGTTCTGGCACAAACTCATGCCGAACATGCTTTGATAGCCCATGTCGGCCATCAAAGCAGTGCGCGGTTCCTGCCCGACATCGGCAATACAAATCAGCTCCGACGGTGAGGCCATCAACATGCCCATGACCGATGGAATTTGCAGGGGACTTCTCTGCTCGGGCTGCGTTTGAGTGTCATGGAGCTGATGAAGCCAAAAACGCGGCAACCCCAAAATGAGCTGAACCTCATGTTGGGCGGCTTGTTGGATTTCTTTCAGGGTCTGCGCCCTTTCCAAGGCTTGCGAAAGCAACAGCAGCGAGCGCGCCATGCGTTCACGCAGCGCCAACTCGGCATCAATGCGTTTGCGCTCGGTGATGTCGGTGTGGGTGCCAATCATGCGCAGAGCCTGTCCCTCGGCGTCACGCGTCACCACCTTGCCACGCGACTGCACCCAACGGTAAGCACCGTCTTTGCAACGCAAGCGGTGATCACAGCGATAGACATCCACCTCACCGCGAACGTGCCGGTCGATGGCCTCTTGCACCCCGGCAAAATCATCGGGATGAATGTGGGACCACCACGATCCGATCTGGCTGGGCAATTCATCGCTTTCAAAGCCCAGCATGCCCTTCCATTTGGGCGAGAGATAAATATGGTCGGTCTGGACATGCCAATCCCACACCCCTCGGTCTGTGGCTTCGATGGCGAACTTCCAACGATCCTCGGCCTCAAGCAGGCTCAACGCGATGCGCTCACGCTCTTCTAGGCTACGCACCACCCCCACGGTGTGATCGCCCAGTGGCCCCGTCACATAGCTCAGGCTCACCTCCACAGGCACATGGCGGCCATCGGCACAGCGATGCTTGGTCTCAAACACCAATCGCCCCACGCGGCGGTATTCTTGAAGACGCTCGGTGAAAGTGTCGGTGGTGTAGATGTCCGAGATGTCTTGCACCCGCATGCGCAACAACTCAGCTTGGGTGTAGCCGCTGAACGTACAGCACTGCTGATTCACATAAACCAGCCGCCCATCGGTGACACGCGAGACAAAAAAAGCCTCACTGGAGTGATCCAGAAAAGCATGCAGCAAATGAAGTTGCTCTTGGCTTTGGAGGCGCTCCACCCAGCGCTCGTAGATCAAGCGCACGATGTCTTGCCGACGCAGCAATCCCTGCAAGTTACCCCGGCCATCAAGCACCACCAATTGGCTCATGCGTCGAGCACTCATCTGGTCATAGGCCTGGACCAACGAGGCGTTGGCTTGCACCGTTTCAATCGGGCTGCTCATGATCGCCGTGACGGGGGTGTCGGGCTGCAACATGGGCAACCAACGCACCCAATCACGCTCGGTCAACATGCCCACTGGGACACCGTTGGCCATCAACACCAAACACGACGACGCGGTGGCATCGAGTTGCTGCAACGCCACCGACGCCAGCGCCGGCACTTCCAGCACCAACACCTCCTGCGTCATGGCCTGATCGACATGCCGCAAATGCCAGAGAAATTCTGTGCCCAGATGGCGCATGAAATTTTCTTCGGTGACGATCCCAGCCAGTTCACCGGCGGCATCCACCACCACCCCCAGCCGCACGGCCCCCATCACCATGCGGCGATAAGCACCGCGATAGTCGGCATGCATGGGCTCGACCCACATGGGCCCCATCACCTCACGCACCGAACGCATGCCTTGGGCATATCCCCGAACCCAATCCCGTCCGGTGATCACCCCCACAGGACGCATCCCAGCCAAGACCACCACAGCACCGATGGTTGGCTCACACAACTGCTGACGCGCCGCTTCAGCGGAAGCATCGATATCGATGCAGGCGACATCGCGCGTCAGAATGTCAGCCAAGGTCAGGTTGGAAATATGCACGGCTACAAATCCTCAGTCATGGTGCAGATTGTCACCGCCGAGGCCAGGCATGGTTATGACGCTGAGCTGAGACGGCCGTTAAAGCGGATAACGCCTCCGCCGTGAAGCCCGCTTCGAGGCGTGCAGCATGGTTCATGGCACGTGGCCATGGTGCACCGTGGTGGTGCAAGAGTTCGCGATAGTGCGCTTCATGATCGGTGATACCCGCTTGCTCGCAAGCCCAGGCATACCAACGGTTGCCGATGGCCACATGGCCGATTTCTTCGCGCAAGATCAGGTCCAAAATCACCCCCGCGCGCGCATCCCCCGCCTGTGCCAGCTTGGCCCGGATGGCGGGCGTGGCATCGAGACCGCGCGCTTCGAGCGTGCGCGGCACCAAGGCCATGCGGGCCAGCACACTGTCTTGGGTGCGCATGGCCATCAACCACAAGCCGTCATGGGCGTCGAAGTCGCCGTAGGCGTACCCCATGGGGGCCATATGCTCGACCAGCAAGCTGTAGTGGTTGGCCTCTTCTTCGGCCACGTGTAGCCAGTCCAAGTAGAACGCTTCGGGCAAGTCATCAAAGCGCCACACCGCGTCAAGCGCCAAGTTGATGGCATTGAATTCGATGTGCGCGATCGCATGCAACAACGCCGCCCGGCCTTCAGGGGTGAAGGGCGAGCGCGAGGGTACTTTGGAGGGCTCAATGCGTTGCGGCCGATCCGGGCGACCGGGCACTTGGGAGACACGGTCCGGCGTCACAGGGATGGCTGCCGTCACGAGTGGCAGAGCCTGTCGCTGGGCCCATAAGCCATGCACGGCCGCCAGTTTGGCGGTGGGGTCAGTGAGGCACAGGGCCTCCAAGGCAAGTTGTCTCAGCTCCATCCCTACAATTTTGCCCATCTTGACTTTCAATCCGCTTTTCAATCCGCTTTCCAACAGGTTTCATCATGGCCCTTTACCAACTCGGCAACCATGCCCCCAAGCTTCATCCCAGCGTCTGGGTGGCACCCGACGCTCAACTGATCGGCCAGATTGAGATCGGCATGGATAGCAGTGTGTGGTTCGGCTGCGTGCTGCGCGGTGATACCGACCGGCTGCTGATCGGCGAGCGCAGCAACATCCAAGATCAAAGCGTTCTGCATACCGATGCCGGCATGGCGTTGCGCATCGGCAACGACGTCACCGTCGGCCACCGCTGCATGCTGCACGGCTGCGAGATCGGCGACGGCTCACTGATCGGTATCGGCGCCATCCTCTTGAATCGCGCCCGCATCGGCCCCAACTGTGTGGTCGGGGCCGGATCGCTCGTCACCGAAGGCAAAGCGTTCCCCGCTGGGTCGCTGATCATGGGCAGTCCCGCCAAGGTGGTTCGACCCTTGAGCGCCGAAGAAATCGCCCGCTTCAGCCGAGGTGCCGCCCATTACGTGGACAATGCCCGCCGCTTCGCGCGCGAGTTGCATCCGTGGTCATCAACCTGAGCCAAGACACACCATGTCCGAACTGAACAAATTCCTTTTTGAAAATCTCCCCGTGCGCGGT
>NZ_JBFPHB010000050.1:0-7749 GCF_041083635.1 Leptothrix ochracea | reverse complement strand
CCTTGGGCGAGGGCCCAAGAGCGTAGGGCGATCCAGGCGGTAGCGAGGCCTTCGTAAGGGCCGCGATAGATGGTGCGGGCCACCGTGGTGGCGGGCAAAAGACCGGGTTCGACACGGCCTTCGGCGGCGATGGGTGCGGTGACCGGGATGCTGATCTGGAGGTCGAAAAGCTCTGCCGTGATGCGCAGATGACGCACAAACAACGGCCCAGCAGGTGTGATGCTTTGGGCCTTGAGGGTGGCGATCAGCTCGGCCATGCCTGGGCCCATGTGCTGCTGGATCTCGGCGCGCCCAACGCACAACGGGATCAGCGCCGTGATTTGCGGATCGGTGCGGGTGATGAAGGGGGTATCGATCATGGTTTGAGCACCCTCAACCGCCACAACGAAGTGACTTCGGCCATGCGCGCGGCGTGCAGCGGATCGCTCGGATCAGTGGCCTTGGGATGCTGGGGTTTGGCGTCCAGACGGCCCACCACCTGCAAACCAGCTTGGGCGATGGCCGCCAACAATGCGTCGCGGCTGCGCAAGCCCAGATGCTCGGCCAAGTCAGAAAGAATCAACCAGCCCTCGCCCTTGGGCAACAAATGCGCCGCCAAACCGTTCAAGTAGCCCAAAAGCATGCGGCTTTCCTCGTCGTAGACCGCACGCTCAATGGGTGAGCTGGGTCGGGCGGGCAGCCAAGGCGGATTGCAAACCACCAACGAGGCGCGGCCTTCGGGGAACAAATCGGCGTTTTGCACGCTGACCTGCGCGGCCAAGCCCAAGCGGGTGAGGTTGTCTTGCGCACAAGCCAGCGCACGCGGGTCTTGATCGGTCGCCATCACGTGGTCGATCTGCCGCCGGATCAACACCGCCGCCAACACCCCCGTGCCGGTGCCGATGTCAAACGCGACATAAGGCACCTGACCGGTCTTGGGCAAGGGTGCCCGGGCCACCAAGCCAAGGTACTCGCCGCGCAAGGGCGAAAACACGCCGTAGTACGGATGGATGCGGTTGTGCGGCGCAACGCCCAAGGCCGGCACTTCAACACCTTTTTTGCGCCACTCGTGCGCCCCGGTCATGCCGAGCAGATCGCGCAGGGAAGCGACCGAAGCCACCGCACCCTCCTCGCCCCACGCTTCGATGCAGGCTTGGCGCACATCGGGCGCCCGCCGCAAGGGGATGCTGTAGTCGGCGGCAAAGGGCAAGAGCAGTGCGCCCAGCACCCGCGCACGCTGGGCCTGCGCTTGGCGATGGCGATGAAAGGCTTCGGTTGGGGACGGCGCAACCGCTGCGTCCTTCGCCGCATCCTTCGCGGCTTTGGCAGCCTTGGCACCTTTGGCGGGCGAGACCTTGTCCAAGCGCCGCATCAGGGCCTGAAGCAACTGGCGGGCGTTGTGGAAGTCGCCGCACCACAGCAAGGCGGTGCCTTCGCAAGCCAGCCGGTAGGCGGTATCGGCCGAGGTGCTGTCGTCGGCCAAAACCACCCGCTTGGGCGGCGGCGTACCACGCTCAGAGCGCCAAAGGGCGCTGACAGCTTGGCCCTCAGCGTCGGTCCATGAGATCTGATTCATAGGGCACGCACCACGCCAACCAAGGCCATCAACATCAAGACCACCACCGGGCCACTGCTCAAGGCATAGCCCAAGGTGCGGCTGGCTGGATCGCGGGTGTAGGCCAGCAGATAAACCACCCGGCCCAACAGATAGATCGAACCGATGCCCGCCACCCAAGCCGGTGAGGCGTACTTGGCCGCCAGCCAAAGCGAGGGCAGAAAGAGCACCAAGAGCTCCAACGTGTTCATCTGCACCCGATAGATGCGCTCGAACAGCGCATGCCCGGTCGTGGCCGGAGCCTGCACGCCGTACTTGCCCCGCGCACGCCCAACCAAGGCCCCAAACACAAAGAACTGGAACAACGCCAGCACAGCCACGCCATCAACCCAAGCCATTTCAAAACCTCCAAAACCCACCCAAGGTGGGCAACGAGGCGGATCGTATGCGTTTCTGAGGCAAATACCTACGGCTCTTTATCGACGACTCTTTAGCGATCGCGCGCCATCGCATCCAGATAGAACTGCTGGTAGGTGGCGGTCAGGCTATCAAGCGACGCATGGGCCTGTACCCAAGCGTTGGCGTTCTGAGCCAAACGCAGCGCCATGGCCGGGTCACTGAGGAGCGTATCGAGGGCGGTTTGCAGCGCAAGGGCGTCGTCGCTGGGGATGAGCAAGCCGGTCTGGCCGTCGTGGATGATTTCTGGGTTGCCGCCGACGGCCGTGGCGACGATGGGCAAGCGGGTGGCGCAGGCTTCGAGCAGGGCAATCGAGATGCCTTCGGTTTGCGAGGGCAAGGCAAAGACGTCAAAAGCCGGCGTCAGATCGGCCACATCGGTGCGCGCGCCGGTCAGCAACACCCGGTCGGCCACACCCAAGGCGTGGGCTTGGGCGCGCAGGGTGTCTTCCAACTCGCCCCAACCAACCAGCACCAGCTTGAGGGCCGGGTGCCGTTGCAACAAAGCGGGCAACACCTCGATGAGTAAGCGCTGATTTTTCAAGCCCACCAAACGGCCCACGGTGCCCACCACCTGATCTTCAGCACGCAAACCCAAGCGCCGTCGGGCTTCCAAGTGACGCGCGGGGCTCCAAGCAAAGCGATCCAGCGGCACGCCGTTGAGCACCGTCATGGCCAAACGGGGATCAACCCAACCTTGGTTGACAAAACGGTCGTGGACTTGCTGGCCCACCATCGCCACCCCCCGGGTGTAGCGCAGCGACCAGAGGAAAAGCCGGCGCAGCCGGTCGTTGCTCAGGCGCAGGCCCATGTCGTGGCAGGTGCACACCTGCGTGGGCGCCTTGGGATGGAGCATGAAGCGCAAGGCAGCGGCCACGTAGTAGTTGGGCACAAAGTTGTGGGCGTGCACCACCTCGATGGCGCGCTCGCGCACCAAGCGCCGCAGGCCGCGCAGCACGGGCAGATCGGCCATGCGCTTCTTGCCCCCCACCACCACTTCGACACCGGCGGCTTGCAGCTCAGGCAGCAGCCCTTGGGTTTCAAGCAGGCTGTAGACCACCACGCCATGACCGCGTCGATGCTGTTCGATGGCCAGATCGGTGACCACCCGCTCCAAACCACCCGACTCCAGAGAATCCACCACATGCAGGATCTGCATCCGCCCTCTCCTTCACTTCAAGATCACGTCAAGGTTTTGACAAAACCTCCGATGGTGAGGCTGATTCGGCCTCAAGAATCGTCTGCGCTGCCAAGCTTGCCATGCGTTCGGCGCCGGCGTCGGTAAAGTGCACGAAATCGGCAAAGGTCTGCGTCCCACCGGGAATCTGCGCCGCCGCATCCACCAGCGGCACACCGCGCTGCGCCGCCAGCTGACGCAAGCGTGCGTTGGCCCGGCGCTCCATGTCGAGAAAGCCCGCCTCGCGCAGCTCAGGGTAGAACGAGCGCCACGCCGTGAGCGCCGCACCATCACCCGCTGCCAGCTCAGGCCCAAAGAGGTTCGGATGCGTACTCAGCACCACCCGCGCCCCATGACGCTGCGCCGCTTGGAGGGCGCAATCGACATCGGCCACAAAAGCGTCGAGCGTCGCTTCGGGCAAGGTGTCCATCACGTCCAAATGACGCTCGGCCAGACGAATGCTGGCGCGGCGCATCCAAGTCATCACCTCCAGCGGCAAGTGTTGCTTGAGCAAGGTCACCAGCTTGCCCTTGAGGCGCGGTTCGGGGCGCTCCGGCTCCGGCGAGGCGGGGAACGTGGCCGGGGGCTGGGCACAAAAACCCACCGTGGTGCCGATGTAATTGGCCGGGGTCGGATAGATCAACACCCACTGCGAAGGCGCTTTTTGCAAGGAGCGCTCAAGGTAAGCCGTGCGGCCGATCCGCATGCCCGGCAAAGCGATGTTGACCACCGACGCCGAGGCCAAGCCGGGCGCGCGCCGCAGAAGAGCTTCCAGCTGACGGGGATAGTCGCGCTCGGGGCTTTCGTAAAGACCGAAGGTTTCGGAGGCGCCCACGGTCATGACGCGCAGCGCTGACCGCGACCCTGATGGCGATGCCAACTCCGGCCCCCGAAAGCCCAGCGCGTTCATCTGCCACTTGCCAAAGTGCGCCCCTGGCCGGCCCTCCTTGCCCAGATCGCTGGGTTGAAACACCGACTCGATCGAATAGTTGCCGAGCAAGGGCGCGCCCGAGCGCCAGAAATCCTCGACCCGTGCAGCCCCTTCCAGCGTTGCCAAAGCCAGCAGGCCGTAGCCCAGCCACGTCAGCACGGTCTTGATGCGTTCAGCCGAAGCTCTCATCGGACACCTTCAAAACTGGAAGTACACAAAAGACTGCGGCTGCCCACCGAGGAACACCATCAGATACAACATCAGCGCATACACCACCACCCGCAGCGGCTTGGGCAACCACGCTTGGCGCGTGAAAAAGAGATCCCCGCTGCGCCACTGAACAAGCTGCACCAGCACCAAGGGCGCGATGATCCACGACACCTTGGCCATGCCGGCCCCATCGAGTCCGCCGCTGGGATGCAAAAGGGTGAGGGTCATCTGGCCGATTTGATCAAGCGATGTGGCCCGAAACAGCAGCCAGCCGTAACAGGTGAGCAGAAACATGGCGCCGATCCGCAAACCCAGCCACAGGCTTGGCAAGGCCGCAAAGCCCAGCCCCAGCCGCCTCAACCCCGGCTCAAGCATGCGATGCAGGGCCTGAATGGCACCGTGATAGAAGCCCCAGAGCACAAAGTTCCAAGCGGCCCCGTGCCACAAACCGCCCAGCAGCATGGTGATCATCAAATTGCGATAAGTCAGCCAAGCGCCCCCACGGCTCCCCCCCAAGGGTTTGTAGAGATAATCACGCAACCACGATGACAAACTGATATGCCAGCGCCGCCAGAAATCAGCCGGATGGGTGGCAAAATACGGCAAATTGAAATTCAAGACAAACTCGAACCCCATGATTTTGGCGATACCACGCGCAATATCGGTGTAGCCTGAGAAATCGCCGTAAATCTGAAACGTGAACGCGTAAACACCCAGCACCGTCATCGCCGTGCTCGGCTCTGGACTGGCAAAAGCGGCATTGACGATGGGCGACAAATTATCCGCGATGAACACCTTCTTGAAGTAGCCCCAAGCGATCAGATGCAAGCCCTCCCAGACCTGATCGGCACGGATCGTGCGCGGCTGAGTCACTTGCGGCAACAGACTGGAAGCACGTTGGATGGGGCCGGCGACGAGGTGCGGAAAGTAGAGCACCGCCAAGAAGAAATCCCAGAACGAACGGGTCGAATGGAGCTTGCCGCGATACACGTCGATCGTGTAGGACATGGCTTGGAAGGTGTAGAAAGAAATGGCCACAGGGAGAATGATCTCCAAGGTTCCCACCGAGACCTCCCAGCCCAAACGATGCGCGAGGCTTGTGGCCGATGCTGTAAAGAAATTGAAATACTTAAAAAACCCGAGCAGCAACAAATTAGCCGTGACACTCAAAACCAGGTAGCGCTTGCAAATCACCCGCGCCGCACCATGATCAGCGAGACTCTCCGTACGGCGAGATATCCAATAATCCAGCGAAGCCGTACAAAGCAGAGGCAGCAAAAAACGCCAATCCCAACTTGCATAGAAAATGCAGCTTGCAACGACCAAGAAAGCATTCTGCTGCCGATGGGGCAATGCATAATAAATCAGCAGAACCAACGGCAAAAACAAAAACAGAAACTCTGCCGAATTAAATAACACGACCAAGACCTTTGATAACGAAGGATTGAATTGTATATCGGCGCTCAACGAACTAATTTTTTCTGAAGTGGAGATCAACATTTCTGATGCTCGCGTCACTTGCATTCAGCAACAATGCGTACGTTTGTTTTCAGATCTATAGATAGCCTGAGGGAGGGCACCCATGATCCACACCTGCCGTTGCGCTGTCAGGTACAGCAGCTTGATTTCTTGGCCTTTGTTGGTCGGCATCGGAAGCATGGGTCCGTCCCAAGCCCAAACGATCGGCACCAGCGTCACAGCGCCGCCAGCCCTGTTCAGCCTCCCCGCTTGTCTGCCCTCAGGGTTGGGCGTGGACTATCACGTGGGGCCCGGCCAGACCTACCCGACGCTCGACAGCGTGCCTTGGGAAAAGCTCGGTCCCGGTGACACCGTGCGGATCGAGTACAACAACGGCGTGCCTTATGCCGGCAAGATGATCGTCGCCGCCAAGGGCACCGCTGCCGCGCCGGTGCGCATCTGTGGCATCCGGGGTCCGGCCAATCAGCGCCCGGAAATCGACGGCCGCGCCACCACCACCCGCGCCGCGCTGCTTGCGGAATACGGCAACCCGGCCTTTGATCCCGCCTTGGGGATGTCGAACCAAGACTTACAACAGTCGCGCGCGGTCATCATGGTCAACAGCCTGTACAACGCGCAAGCCTCGACGAGCTTCCCGAGCTACATCCAGATCGACGGCTTGGCCATCCGCCACGCGCATCCCAGCTACACCTACATCAGCGGCTCAGGTCTGCCGCAGATCTACAGCGACTTCAGTGCCGGGATTTGGATCCACAAAGGCCAGAACATCACCATCGCTGACAACGAAATCAGCGACTGCGTCCAAGCGGTTTTCAGCCGCTCGACCGACCTCGACCCATCCGAAGTCACCCGCAACATCCAGCTCAGCGGCAACTATTTCTGGGGCCACGGCATCGTCGGCAGCGACTTGGCCCACACCACCTACACCGAAAGCGTGGGCATGGTGAGTGAGTTCAACCGCTACGGCGCGCTGCGCGCCGGGGCCTTGGGCCATTCGGTCAAAGACCGCTCAGCCGGCACCGTGGTGCGCTACAACCTGATCGAAGACGGCGGTCATGCCATCGACTTGGTCGAAGCCGAAGGCTTCCCCGTGACGGCCACCGCTGAGCCGGCGTATCGCAGCGCCTTCGTCTACGGCAACTTGATCGTGCGCAACGGCAACTTGGGCAGCACGATTCACTACGGCGGCGATCACTTCGGCAGCACAGCCGGCCTGACTTGGGGGGAACCCATCTTCCGCCAAGGTACGCTGTACGTTTACAACAACTCGGTCCATGTCACCGGCGGGCCCAAGTCGTGGATGTTCCAGCTCTCGACCACGCTGGAAAAGGCCGAGGTCTTCAACAACGTCTTCGTCTATGACAGCACGGTCAATGGCGGGCGGGCGATGCGTGCCCCGCAGTCGCAAGGGGTGGCTGCTCCTTGGGTGAGCGACGGTATCGTCAATCTCGGCCGCAACTGGACCAGCACCGGCTGGGTGGACTACTTCAGCCCCATCAACGGTCAACTCAACGGCACCGCGAACTTGATCAGTGCCGCGACCGCGCCAGTCACCCTAAGCACCATGGTGCCGTTGGCCAAATCGAGCTTGGTGGATGCGGCCATCGCCTTGCCTGCGGCTGCCAGCTTGCACCCGGTGCTTTACCAGATCGACGTCAACGGCCAGCGCTCGGTACGCACCCCCGCAGGACTTGGCCCCGATCTGGGCGCGCTGGAAGCGCCGGCGGCCGCTGCTCCTGCTCCTGCTCCTGCTCCTGCTCCTGCTCCTGCTCCTGCTCCTGCTCCTGCTCCTGCTCCTGCCCCCAAACCGGCAGCCACGACGCTGGGGACACAGAAGATCAGCTTCACAGCGCCCACCAAGCTGGCGTTGAGCAGTTCAGCCGCGCTGACAGCCAGCAGCAACTCGGGACTGGCGGTCACGGTCACGAGCACCACGCCGACCATCTGCTCGGTCACGGCCGT
>NZ_JBFPHB010000030.1:0-2716 GCF_041083635.1 Leptothrix ochracea | reverse complement strand
TCGGTGGCGGTGCGCAAGCTTGAAGACGAGCTGGCCTTGAAACTGTTTGAGCGTGGCGGCAACGAGGTGAGCGTGACGCCCTTGGGCGCGGTGATCGTGCGCCAAGCGCAGGTGACGCTGGACAACGCCGCCATGATCAAAGAGCTGGCGCGGCGCGGCAAAGACCCGCTTTCAGGCGCGCTGCGGCTGGGCATCATCTACACGATTGGGCCGTATCTGTTGCCTGAGCTGGTGCGCCAAGCCATCGCCCGGGTGCCGCAGATGCCGCTGTTGCTGCACGAGAACTTCACCGTCAAGTTGCTGGAGATGCTGCGCACCGGCGAGATCGACTGCGCCATCTTGGCCGAGCCCTTTGCCGACGCCAACTTGTCGATGATGCCGCTCTACGACGAGCCCTTCGTCATCGCCGTGCCCGGCGCGCACCCGCTGGCCAAGCGGCCCAGCCTCTCGGCGACCGAGCTCAAGCAAGAAACCATGCTGCTGCTGGGCGCGGGCCATTGCTTTCGCGATCACGTCTTGGAGGTCTGCCCCGAGTTCGCCCGCTTTTCAACCCCGGCGCTGCCCTCGACCGAAGGCGGCATGCAGCGCAGCTTTGAAGGCTCCTCGCTCGAAACCATCAAGCACATGGTGGCCTCAGGCATGGGCATCACCGTGCTGCCGCTGCTCTCGGTGCCGCCCGCCAGCCAACAGCCGCTCGACACCCAAGGCCACCCCTTGGTGCGCTACATCCCCTTCACCGAGCCCGCCCCCACGCGCCGCGTGGTGCTGGCTTGGCGGCGCAGCTTCACCCGCTCTGAAGCCATCACCGCCCTGCACCAAGCCATCCAAGCCTGCGCCTTGGGCGGGGTCAGCTGGCCCGAGCCGAGCTTGCCATCACCCCACGTCGCTTGACCCAGCCCAACCAGCCCAGCGCTGCGCCGGTCAGGGCGACGGGGAGCAAGGAGCCGAGGTTGAGCAGTGTCCAGCCTTGGGTGGTGACCAAGGCGCCGGAGGCGAAGGAGGTCACGGCCATGGTGGCGAAAACGCAGAAGTTGATCGCCGCTTGGGCCTTGTCTTTTTCCTCGGGGCGATAGCCTTGCATCGACAAGGTGGTGCTGCCGGTGAAGAGGAAGTTCCAGCCCACGCCGAGCAAAAACAAGGCGACTTCGAACTGCACCAACGCTTGGCCCGACAGCGCCACCGCGATGCAAGCGGCGTTGAGCAGCACGCCCAGTGCCATCACCGGCAGCGCACCCAAGCGCTTGATCAGGTGGCCCGTGAAAAAACCCGGCGCGAACATGCCGATGACGTGCCACTCAAGCACCCACGCCACATCGCTGAAAGGCATGCGACACACATCCATCGCCAGCGGCGTGGCCGCCATCAGCAGGTTCATCACGCCGTAGCCCAGCGCCGCACCGAGGGTGGCGACCAAGAAAGCGGGCTGCCGCATGATCTGCCCCAGCGGCCGACCGCTGTCCCCCTTGGCCGTGGTCTGCGGCACCGCCGGAAAGCGCACCCCAGCCATCACCACCATCGACAGCAGCGCCACCCCCGCCAACGCGACATAGGCTCCCAAAAACGGTGTGCTCAGCCAGTTGCGGGTGTGGTTGGCCAGATTGGGGCCCAGCACTGCGCCCATCAAGCCGCCCGCCAACACCAAGGACACCGCCTTTTCACGCTCAGCCAACGGGGCCAGCTCAGCCGCCGCGAAGCGATACAGCTGGCCGTTGGCGCTGTAGTAACCCGCCACCACCGTGGCTGCGACCAGCAACCAAAAACTGCCCACGCTCACCGCCCAGCCACACAACCCAGCCGAGATCAACGCCACCAGCAAACCCAGTTGGAACGAACGCTGCCGCCCCAAGCGCTGCTGCGCCCGCGCCACCAAACCGGTTGAAAGCGCCCCGCCCACCACATAACCCATCACCGGCAAGGTCGCCATCCACGGCTGTGGGGCCAGGGTCATGCCGACCAAGCCGTTGATGGCGATGAAGACCACGTTGTTGGTCAGAAACAGGCCCTGTGCGGCGGCCAACAGCCAAAGATGAATATGCATAAGGCAAGGTTTATAGATGACAATGCACCTCAACATACCCATTAGGGTATAAAGATGGCATGAAGTTCTTCCCCAACCCCGCCATGCCACGACGTCACCTCCTTCAACGCACCGCCGCCATGGTGCTTGGTTCTACCTTGGTCAGCGCCGCGTGGGCACAGGCCAACGCCAACGCAACCACCACCAACAACGGCAACAGCAAATTTGTTGATCTGGAAACCGTCCGCGCCACGCTCAAAGAAGGCAAGGTCCCCGTCTTCGACATCCGCGAACCGGCCGAGCACGCCACCGGCGTGGCCGCCGGCACGCGCCTCTTACCCATGAGCCAAATCGGTGCCCGCTTGGCCGAGATCCCCAAAGATCAGCCCGTGCTTTTGATGTGCAACACCCAAAACCGCTCCCGCAAAGTCGCCGAAGCGCTCTGGGAACGCGGCTACACCCACGTGCGTTACGTCCAAGGCGGCATGAGCCAATGGACCGCCAACGGCTGGCCCAAAGTGCAGCCCACGCAGCGCTGAAGCTATACACAAATCCCCCCGGCCCCCTTTTTCAAAGCTATCCATTACCCACAAATTCCAACTGATCTGACGTTGATGGGTGGGGTTGAAGAAGTTGCCAAGTGTTGGAGATGTCGAGCAAGCGCTGCAAGCCTCGCCAGAGCACTTTAACGCCAGGCTC
>NZ_JBFPHB010000046.1:0-7950 GCF_041083635.1 Leptothrix ochracea | reverse complement strand
GGCTCGACCGCATTCAGATGGGCGGTGGGTGGCAAGAAGGGCGGCAACACCGGCTGCAACAGAGGTGGCATCGAGGTTGCGAGCGCCGCTTCCACCGCTCTGTGCAGGGCTTGGTGAACCTCGCGGGAATCCCGAAATCGAACTTCGACCTTGGCCGGATGCACATTCACATCCACCCGCTCCGGGGCGATGCTGACGAACAAGACGTAGGCCGGTTGGCGGTTGCCGTGCAGCACGTCGTCATAGGCCGCACGCACCCCATGGGCGATCAGACGATCTTTGACGGGCCGGTCATTGACATAGGTGTATTGCAAGTCGGCCTTGGCACGAGACAAGGTGGGGATGCCTACCCGTCCTTGAATGCGTAGGGGACCGATGGTGGCGTCTACCTCGCGACTGCCGCTCACAAATTCTTCCCCGAGCATATCCCGCAGGCGTTGCTCCAACGTGCAGGCGCGCCATTGATGCAGTAAGCGGCCCTCGCTCCAGACCGTGAAAGCGACGTGTGGTCGAGCCAAGGCGTGACGTCGGACGGCTTCCATGCAGTGAGCCAGTTCCGTGGCATCACTTTTCAGAAATTTGCGCCGAGCCGGGGTCGCATAAAACAACTCCCGAACCTCCATGGTCGTGCCTGGTGCCCGTGCTGCTGGGCTGATTTCACCCGAGCGAGCTTCGAGCCGTTGGCCATGGGTCATGCCTGCGGTGCGACTGGTCAGGGTGACGTCGGCGATCGAGGCCACAGCGGCCAAGGCCTCGCCCCGAAATCCCATGGTCAGGACATGCTCTAGATCATTCAGAGAAGCAATTTTGCTGGTGGCATGTCGGCGTAACGCTCGGGGAAGATCTTCGGCAGCGATCCCCGCGCCGTCATCTTCGACGCTGATCAAACGCACGCCCCCGGCCATGAGACGAATGACGATATGGCTCGCACCGGCATCCAAGGCGTTATCGATCAGCTCACGGACCACCGAAGCGGGCCGCTCCACCACTTCGCCAGCGGCAATTTGGCTGATCAGTTCATCCGGAAGATCACGAATGGGGCGAGGTTGAACCATGGGTGCGCGTCAAGTCTCAGTGAACGTAGCGTCCATGGCGGGCAATTTGAACCAATTCCACAAAACGCGATCCGGTGTGGCCGCCGGCTATGAAATCGATATCCATCCCGGCATAACGGGACTGCAACGTTCTGAACGCAGCATGCATGCGCGCTCGACTCAGTTCGGCGCCACTGCGCTTGAGTGCATCGGCCAGAACTTTGGCGCTGACATAGCCTTCTAGGCCGTAGTAGCTGACTGTCAACTTCATCATGGTGCACAGGTTCCGATACTCCTGAATGGTGGCGTCGAACATGTTCCATGGGTAGGGCGCCGCTTGGACAATCACCAAGCCTCGGGCGCGTTCACCCAAGCGGTGCATCACCACGTCACCAGAGACGATGGACAAACCATAGAAGCTCGATTGCAGCCCGATGCGTGGAGCATCTTCCATCAAGTCCGCAGCCAGTTGGCCGTTGATGAACATCACCACCGCTTGTGGCTGGAGGGCCAAGAGCTTGCGTGCCGCATCCGCGATGTTGCTGCCATCGGCCAGAACGGGGGTTGAGACGGCAATTTCGAGTTTCCGTGTGGCCAAAGCGTCGGCCATCAATTTGTGGATTTCCTCGCCAATCGGGCCAGCCAAGGTCACCAAACCGATGCGATTGACGCCGATGGTGGTTAAGTGTTGTACGAGTTGCTCAATCTCACGGCCATAGGTGGCCCGCATGAAATAAGCCGCTCCACGGCATTTTTGGCGCACGGAGTCCGTCACTGCAAACCCGGCAAACGCAGGAATACCGGTTTCGCGCAGCAGCGGCTCAAGAGCTTGTGTGGTGTTGGAGCCCACACAGCCAAAGAAAATCTGCGCGTGATGATCATTGATCAACGATTGGGCATTGCCCAGGGCACGTTCCGGCACGCCATCGTCACCGAGGGTGACCAGCCGCAGTCGACGCCCAAAAAGGCCCCCTCGGCTGTTGATGTCCGCAAAGGCCAAAAGCGCCCCTTCGTTGAAAGCCAACACCTGATCATGCAAGGGGCCTTTGAGGTCAGCCGTCTGACCCACGACGATATCGGGCAGCGAGTTCTGTGCCGACACCTGACGGGCAGTCGTGACCAGACCCACCCCAGAAGCGGCCAGAAGGAGCGATCTTCTACGCATGCAGACCTTGAAAAAGCAGGGTGGTTTGGAACGAGAGCGTGGTATTCATGCCCATCAGCAAGACCATAAAGGGCAAAAATGACATGAGGTGTCAGAAAAGTGACCGTCGCCAACGGCGGCATTCCCCGTGGTCAAAGGATAATCTTGTCCCATGGATTGGTTGCCCCTCTTGCTTGATTTCGTTGTGCACGTCGATAAACACTTGGCCACCTTCGTGACCAGTTACGGGATGTGGATTTACGCGCTGCTGTTCGCCATTATCTTCGTAGAGACGGGTGTTGTCGTGATGCCGTTTCTACCCGGAGACTCATTGCTCTTTGTTGTCGGAGCCATGTGTGGCGTTGGGTTGATGGATTACACCGGGTCTGTCTTGTTGCTGATCGCTGCGGCCATTGCTGGAAACCAGAGCAACTACACACTGGGGCGACGCATCGGCTCCAAAGTTTTTGAGTGGAAACAGTCTCGTTTCTTTGACAAGAAAACCTTTCTGCAAGCCCACGATTTTTACGAAAAATACGGTGGAATCACGTTGATTGCTGCACGGTTCATGCCTTTTGTGCGAACTTTCGCACCTTTTGTGGCGGGCGTTGCGAAAATGTCACGCTCCAAGTTCACCCTGTTTGATGTGTTGGGGGCTGTCTTGTGGGTGGGTGGTTTGGTGACGGTTGGCTATTTGTTCGGCAACATCCCGTGGATCAAAGACAACCTCGAAAAAATCATTTGGGCCACGATCCTGCTACCCACCTTGTTTGTGGTGGTGGGCTCTGTTCGAGCCAGAAGCCGGGTCCATTAAGGGCGCGTGAGCGCTGGCGTAGCCCACGGGGGGGCTCAGATCAACCCTTGACGGGGTGCAGGGGCGTGATCAGCGACGTAACGCAAGATGCCGCTCATCAGGGCGCGAACCAGTTTTTGTTGGTAGGCAGGGTGGCGAAGATGCGACTCTTCTTCCGGGTTGGAGATGAAGGCGGTTTCAACCAAGACCGAGGGAATATCCGGAGCCTTCAAGACGGCAAACCCAGCTTGTTCGACCCGGTTTTTGTGCAGTCGGCCGATATGCCCTAAATGCCCAAGAAGTTCGGTGCCCAATTTCAGGCTGTTCTTGATCTGAGCGGTGGTGCTCATGTCGATCAAGGTGCGTAGCACTTGGGCGTCGGTGGCTGCGACGTTGATACCGCCAATCGTGTCCGAAGCGTTTTCACGTCGGGCCATCCAGCGTGCCGCTGTGCTGGTGGCCCCTGACTCCGACAGCGCAAACACCGATGCCCCCCGCGCCTTGGCCGTGAAGTAGGCGTCGGCATGCAAAGAAATGAACAGGTCCGACTTGACTTGGCGGGCTTTATTGACGCGTTCATGCAAAGGCACGAAATAGTCACCGTCGCGCGTCAACACGGCTCTGAGTCCCGGTCGAGTATTGATTTGCCGCGCAAGCTGATGCCCGATGGCCAAGACCACATCTTTTTCCAGCAGTCCACTGGGGCCCCGTGCGCCCGGGTCTTCGCCACCGTGCCCAGGATCGATGGTGATGACAAACAGCCGATCCATCGACCCGGGGGGCGTCGTTGTCATCGCGGGGGCATCCGTGGGTGCCGGGGGGTCATTCGGTACGGCTTTTGGCGGGGGTGTTTCGGCGGCGGCTTGATCTGGATAGAGATCGAACACCAGCCGATGTTGATAGGGCGAAGCTGGTGCGAGGGAGAACACCTGGGGCCGACTGGCTTGCTTCAGGTCAAAGACCATCCGCACCCGGCCGGGGCGGTTTTGCCCCAGGCGGACCCGGGCAATTTGGGGGTTGTCGTTGCCGACCTTGCCCACCAGTTCGCGCAGTTGACTGTTCAGCTCCAGCCCATCGACATCAATCACCAGCCGGGGCGGGTTGTCCATCGAGAACTGCGTGCCCACCAAGGGTTGATCGGATTCGATGGTGATGCGGGTGTAGGCCTCGGCCGGCCAAACGCGCACGGCCAAGATGCTGGCCCCCCAAGCGATTTGGGGGCCGGTGAGCAGCAGCACCGGCGCGACGACAGCACCTTGCAGCCAAGTTCGGCGTGACGGTGGGGTGGACTTGTGGGCAGTCATGGCAGCAGACGCATCCCTGTGGCGGTGTTCGCTTCAAGTGTGACACTGCGCTGTTCATCTGGCAAAACGTGCAGGCGAATGTGCAGATCAGCGGTTGGCAGCAGTCCGGCGGCCTTGTCAGGCCATTCGACCAGCTTCAAGCCGTCTTGGGCGAAGAGATCGCGAAAGCCCGCTTCTTCCCATTCACGTGGATCGCTGAAGCGATAGAAGTCGCAGTGCCAGATGTTGGCGATCGGTCCAAGGGTGCCTTCGTAGCTTTCCACGATGGCGTAGCTGGGGCTGCGAATGCGGCCTGTCACGCCCAAGGCGCGCAGCAGATGGCGCACCAAGGTGGTCTTGCCGGCTCCCAGATGACCTTCCAAGGTGATCAGCGCGGAACGCAGTTCCTGCCGGGTCGCTAACTGCGCGGCAAAGGCTTCGCAGTCGCTTTCATCGGACCAGCGAAGTTCACGTTGCATGTCAGGTTGCATCAAAGGGGAGGGAGAGGTTTCTAGAATCACCGGATGTCCATCGTCAAACACGCCATACCCGTCGCCACGACGCTTGATCTTGCAGAGCTTTGGAGCCAGTTGCAGGACTGGGCCACGGCGCTGGGATTTTCCCAGATCGGCGTGGCCGACATCGATTTGGCGCATGCCGAGCCCGGTTTGCAGGCGTGGCTGGCGGACGGATGTCACGCTGGCATGGCCTACATGGCGCAGCATGGCCTGAAACGGGCTCGTCCCGCAGAGCTTGTGCCGGGCACGCTGCGGGTCATCACGGTGCGCATGGATTATTTGCCGCGCCAGACTTCGCCCGCGTGGCGCGAAGACGCGTGGTCCCGGCTGGCTGACCCCGGCGCGGCGGTGGTTTCGGTCTACGCTCGGGGGCGCGACTATCACAAGGTGCTGCGCAGCCGCTTGCAGCGTTTGGCGGACCAGCTGGCCGAGCGTATCGGGCCGTTCGGTCACCGAGTGTTTTGTGATTCGGCCCCGGTCATGGAAACCGAGCTGGCCGCCATGAGCGGCTTGGGTTGGCGCGGCAAGCACACCTTGGTACTGTCGCGCCAAGCGGGCTCGATGAGTTTTTTGGGCGAGCTGTTTGTCGATCTGCCCTTGCCGCTCACGTCGGCCAGCAGCGCGCATTGCGGTGGGTGCCGTGCTTGTTTGGACGCCTGCCCCACGGGCGCGATCGTGGCGCCGTATCGGCTGGATGCGCGGCGCTGCATCAGCTACCTCACCATCGAGCACGCCGGGGCGATTCCCCTTGAGCTGCGGCCTATGTTGGGTAATCGCATTTATGGCTGCGACGACTGCCAGCTCATTTGCCCATGGAACAAGTTCGCCACCCCGACCAAGGTGCCCGACTTTGATGTGCGCCACAGCTTGGATCAAGTCAGCTTGTTGCAGCTTTGGCGCTGGGACGAGGCCACCTTTTTGCGCTGCACCGAAGGCAGCCCCATCCGCCGCATTGGCTTTGAGCGCTGGCGGCGCAATCTGGCGGTGGCGATGGGCAACGGCCTTCGTCAAGGCGGTGCTTGGGCTGACGACTTGTACGCCGCGCTGCAACCCGATCATCTCTGGGCCGATACCGACTTGGTGCGTGAGCACGCCGCTTGGGCGCGGGCCCCATCCACCCTTTAAAGAAGCGGCAGTCGCCGCGCGATCTCGACCGCCAGCGGAATACTCACCATGCCCAGCAAGGTGGAGGCCGTGACCAGCCCCGCCACGTACTGACCGTCACCGCCCATGCGGATCGCCAGCACAAAGGCGCTCGATGCGGTGGGCATGGCGGCAAAGGCCACCAGCACCAAGGCTTGATCGTGCGGCAGGGCCAAGACCACGCTTAGCAGCATGGCCACACAGGGCAAGATGAGGTGCCGGATGGTGAGCAGCCCAGCGGCCAAGCGCGGAGCGGCATTCAAACCACCGATTTGCAACCCCGCACCCACCGCCATCAAACCCAAGGGCAGGGCGGCGGAGCCGATGCGCGCCAAAGTGGTGTCCACCGCACTGGGCAAGCTCAGGCCCGCAAGGTGACCCAGCAACCCGCCCACGGTGCCAAGAATGAGGGGGTTGCGCGCCATTTCGCGCCAGACGTTTTGCCCGCCGTGGCGCGCCAGCGACCAGACCGCGCCGATGTTGCACAGCGGCACACCCAGCGCGATCAGCAGCGCAATCCACGCCACGCCTTGTGAACTGCCGAGCCGCTCGGCCAGCGCCAAGGCGACGTAGGAGTTGAAGCGAAAGCCCACTTGGGCGCCCGAGGCATGCAGCCTGGCGTCCACCCCGGGCACGGTGCGCAAAGCGGTGGCCAGCCCAAAGCCGCAGACCAGCATCAACACCCCGGCCAGGCCCAAGTTCAAGGCGCTGCCGATATCCAGCGGGCTACGCAGCACCGCGCCAAAAAGCAGCACCGGAAAAAGCAGCCAATACACCAACTGTTCTACCCCGGCCCAGACGCGCCGGTCCAGCGCGGTGTGCCTGCACAGCACAAAGCCCAGCATGATGAGCAAGAAGTCGGGCAGCAGGAGCAGGGCAGAAGAAATCATGGGGCGGGCAAGAGTGAGCAAGTCGGGTGGCGGCTAGGATGGGCACCATGCAGCTTTCGCAAGTTTCCGTCTCTCCTGATGAAACAGCCCAGACCATCGATCTGTGGCTCGACACCCTTTGGCTTGAGGACGGTCTGCGTCCGCTGACCTTGGCAGCGTACCGCAGCGATCTTCAGGCTTTTGTGGCTTGGTTGGCCGAGCATCATCCCGGCTTGGCCTTGGATCATGCCGAGGAAGCCCATCTGTTGGCTTACTCAGCCGCCCAGCATGAGCAGACCCGCACCACCACGGCGAACCGGCGTTTGACGGTGTTCAAGCGTTATTTCCGTTGGGCCTTGCGCGAGCGGCGCATCGACAAAGACCCCACCTTGCGTCTGAGCGCCTCGCGCCAGCCGCTGCGCGTGCCGCAAACCCTGAGCGAAAACCAAGTTGCCGCCTTGCTGGCCGCGCCCGATGTGAGCACCCCGCTGGGTCTGCGTGACCGGGCCATGTTGGAGCTGATGTACGCCAGCGGCTTGCGGGTCAGCGAACTGGTCGAGTTGCCGAGCCGCCATCTGCGTTTGGGCGAAGGGGTGGTCTTGGTGCGCGGCAAAGGCGAGCGCGAACGGCTGGTGCCTTTTGGCGAGGAAGCCCACGCTTGGCTACGGCGCTACGTGCTCGAATCCCGCACCGCCTTGCTGGGCCAGCGCCACAGCGAAGCGCTCTTCGTCACCGCCCGCGCCGAGTCCATGACCCGCCAAATGTTTTGGAGCTTGGTCAAACGCCACGCCCAAAGCGCCGAGATCTGGGTGCCCCTCTCGCCCCACACCCTGCGCCACGCCTTCGCCACCCACCTCATCAACCACGGCGCCGACCTGCGTGCTGTTCAACTCCTCCTCGGCCACGCCGACATCTCCACCACCCAGATCTACACCCACGTCGCCCGCGAACGCCTGCGCCACATCTTTGCCCAGCATCACCCACGGGGCGGTGGCTGACTTGAGCGCCATGGCTTCTGTGAACACAGCAGGTGTGACCAAGTCCGGCCCGCTGGGCACGTTCTTCTACGCCTATGACGAAACAGGCCTGTTCCACAACGGCCACCGCGACTACAACCCGGCCACCGGCCGCTACATCCAGCCCGACCCGATTGGGCTTGAGGGCGG
>NZ_JBFPHB010000019.1:0-30049 GCF_041083635.1 Leptothrix ochracea | reverse complement strand
GCCGGTAAGGCGGCGGCGGTGGAGAGCAAAAAGAACGCTGGCCAGCCGATGGATTCGGCCAAAACGCCGGCCATCGGCCCCACCCACACGCGGCCCACCGAGGCAAACGCTGAGAGCAGCGCGTATTGCGTGGCCGTGTAGCGCTGGCTGGTGAGACTCATCAGAAAAGCGACGAAGGCGGCGGTGCCCATGCCGCCCGAGAGGTTCTCGACCACGATCACGGCCAGCAAGCCGCCATCGACTGGGGTGTCTTTCACCAAGGCCACCAAGCCCCAGTCGAAAGCCGGGATCACCCAGCCCGGTAGCGCCCCTTTGCCCGTCACGGCCAGCCACCAAAAGCCCAGGTTGCTGAGCATCTGCAAGAGGCCAAACAGCAGCAAAGCGCGCCACAGGCCGAGCCGCATCATCAGCGCGCCGCCCAGCAGCGCGCCGCCGATGGTCAGCCAAAGTCCGATCAGCTTGTTGACCACCCCGACTTCCGCCGGGGCGAAGGCCATGACCTTGAGCAAAAAGGGCGTCATGAGGGCACCAGCAAAGGCGTCGCCCAGCTTGTAGAGCACGATGAAGGCCAAAAAAGCCCGTGCGCCCGGCTGGGCAAAGTAGTTGGCGAGCCCGCGCAGCAGCGTCTCGAAGCGCACCACCCGCGCCGCCCACGCCGCCAGCGGTAGCGTGAAGGCGATGCCCAGCAGCAGCGCGGTCAGATCGACCCACTTGCGCTGCAAGGGGCTCAGCAAACCGGGCGTGGCGGTCGTCGATAGATCCCAAAAAGGGCTGAGCAGCATCTGGGCCAAGCTCACGCCGTAGCGGTCGGTCAGCGCCACGCCGCAAGCTGCCGCCACCGCCACCGCCAAAAAGCCCAGCAGATCGTGGCCGGTGGCTTGTCCTGGCTTGGCATGGGCGTTGGTGCGATCCAGCTCCGGCAGGCGCGGCAAGGCCAAGGCCGAGAGTGCGGCGGCACCCACCATCAGCAGCGCCATCAACTGATAGACCTGCGGCCAGGTCCAGCCGTGGCGGGTGCCAGCGGCCGAAGGATCGGTCCAGATCAGCACGATGCCGCCAGAAAGAAGCATCGCCAGCCGGTAGCCCAGCACGCTGAGCGAGGCCCCCAAGCCGCGCTCCACCGTGGGCAGCACATCGGTGCGGTAGGCGTCGATCACCACGTCTTGCGAGGCCGACAAGAATGCCGCCAACAAGGCCAAGAGCGAAAAGAGCCGAATCTCGGCGCTGGGGGTGGTCTGGGCCAGCATCAAAAAAGTGCCCGCCAAGGCGAGTTGACTCAGCACCAGCCAGCCACGCCGCCGTCCGAGCAAACGCTCCAAGCCCCAAGGCTCAAAGCGATCCATCAGTGGCGCCCAGAGGAATTTGAAGGTGTAGGGCAGGCCGACCAAGCTCAGAAAACCGATGGTGGCCAAGTCGATGCCGTCCATCGACAGCCACGCTTGCAGCGCTTGGCCGGTGAGTCCGAGCGGCAAGCCGGAGGTAAAGCCCAGCATGGTGACGATGCCGAGGCGCCAAAAGGCGAGCCAAGGAGCGGGGTGAGATGTCGCCGAAGCGGTGCAGTTGTTGTTATCAGAGCTGGGCATCGCGGGATTCTAGAAGCCGGCCGAGGGGTGGCATCGGGGACAATTCAACCCATGGATGCTTCTTTGATCAGCCCGCCGCCGCCCGTGACCTTCACGACGAAGGATTTGCGCGCCGCCTTGGGCCAATTTGCCACCGGCGTGGCCATCGTGACCGCGCGGGGCGAAGACGGTCACCCCATCGGTTTGACGATCAATTCCTTTGCTTCGGTCTCTCTTGATCCGCCGCTGGTGCTGTGGAGTTTGGACAACCGTTCGGGCAATCTGGCCGCCTTCAACGCCGCCAGCCATCACGCCATTCACATCCTGGGCACAGCTCAACGCCCTTTGGCGGAGCTGTTTGCCACCCGGGGTGTGGATCGTTTTGCCGATCTGGCTTGGCAGCCGGGTTTGGGCGGGGCGCCGCTCTTGGCCGGATGCGCGGCGGTCTTCGAGTGCCGTCAGCACACCCGCCATCCCGGCGGTGATCACTTGCTCTATCTGCTCGAAGTGCTGCATTGCCACAGTCGCAAGGATCTGCCACCGCTGATCTTCCACGGTGGGCGTTTCGTCGCCCCTTGAAATCAGCAGGCAATGCCTATACCTTACTGGGTATATCAACGGAGCGTTCCATGCTGATCACTTGCACCCATTGCCAAGCCAAGAACCGTGTGCCTGACGAGCGCTTGGGCGAGAACCCGAACTGCGGTCAATGCGGCCACGCGCTGCTCGACGGTCACCCGGCTGATCTGAGCGATGCGAGTTTTGGGCCGGTGGTGAATGGCACTGAGCTGCCGGTGGTGGTCGATTTTTGGGCCGAGTGGTGTGGCCCTTGCAAGATGATGGCGCCGCGGTTCAAGCAGGCTGCGGCCTTGCTCAAGGGACGGGCCTTGCTGGCCAAGGTGGACAGCGACGCCTGTCCACGCGCCTCGGTGCAAAACCGCATTCGTTCTATCCCCACCATGGTGATGTTTCTGCACGGCCAAGAAGTGCGCCGTGTGAGCGGCGCGATGTCGGCCCAGCAGATCGAACAGTGGGTGACGCAGGCTTGATCAGAGTTGGGTGATGCTCTGATCGAGCTTGCGCATTTCCATCCGAGCCATGGCCAGATTGCCATGGTTGCGGTCGATGGCAATATAGATAAAGACTTCGTTGTTGATTTGCAGCGGCCGGATCAAGTGATATTGCGTGCCCAAGGTGATCAAAATATCTTCAATATGATCATTGCCAATACCCACGGCTTTCATGGCCTTCAGTTTGGCTTGAACAACCTGCGTATTGGCACCGGCGGCGGCCTCGATGGGAAAACTGCCATTCACCATCGATTCAAACATCATGCCGCTGGTCGAATCGACCAAAGCGGCTGCAATGAAACCGTCAAGATCGGTCAAGTCGTTGATGATGCGTGCTTTTTGGGTTGCCATGAATAAGTCTCCGTCAAAAGATCCGTGAAGTGGGGTGGTCGTCCCTATTGTTTTGTTTTTGACCTGGATCAAATGATAGAAATATTGATTCTGGCAGAACTTCTGATTTGATGAAGAAAACTATGTCCAATTGTTGCTGCGCTGTTTTTGCCAACAATTGCATGGACAAAGCATGAACAGCACCCCGTTGGCTACCGGCCACAAAGTTGGGGCTGTTCACAAAAAACATCACCCGTGGGTCGCGCCATGTTCAGTGTGCGGCTGAAACGAGACCGCGAGTCGGATCCCGACCGGATCTTGGCGATGTTCTGACTGAACGTGTGAATCGCCATACGCGCCATCATCCGAGGGATCAAGGCGTCATGCAGCATTCATGTTCGTTAATTTACTTAATGGGTGCAATCCATATATTGTGGAATATATCGATATTGACCACAATTTTTATATGCTTACTCTATGCTTACTCTATGCTTACTCTATGCTTACTCTATGCTTACACGGCTTGTATTTCGTCTTGATGATAGGTATTGCGTTCTTCTTGAAATAAATATTCACGAAATTGTCATGCGTGTCACGGAGTGGTTCTATCAAGGTATGCACATCATTTGTATGGTGATCTACAATTGACTTCCATCAATTTGGATCAGTTCCATGTTGATGTAAAAATCTTTTGGATGGTTACTATGAACATTTTTGAAATTACGCACAAAATCATCAGTGATATTCCTGAGGGGCAGCGCTTTTCCGAGGCGGATGCCATCTTACTTATGAGCTTCCGAGATCAACTTCTGGCGATGGAAGATGATCTTGTGAAGGGTTTCTACGACACGATCCAAGCTAATCCACAGATGGCCACGCTTATTGGGCATGGTGCGCGATCCGATCGTGAAACCACCTTGCGTCGTTGGTGGCAGCGTACGTTGAGTGGACCCTTTGATGACAAGTATTGGGCTTGGCAATCGTTGGTCGGTGTTGTTCACATCAAGGTGGGGGTCAAAAACCCCATGATGATGGGGATGTGGACATGGGTCCTAGATTGGCTGCGCTCGAAACTCACGCCAGAACTGTTGGGTAGTGCGGAACTGGCCCGAGAAATCATGAGCAGTGTGGAGCGTCTTTCGTTGACGGCTCAAGCCATTACTGCGGAAAGCTACTTGGTTTATTACCTCGAAACCGTGATTCGTATCACTGGATTCAAGCCGGCCTTGCTGGAGCGGATGTTCAAGTCTGAGATCGACGTGCTGCTGGGGGAAGTCCGCAGTCAGCTCGGCAGCATCTGATTTGTTTGAATTGTTTGAATTGTTTGAAATGTTTCATTGGATCTGAGGGAGATTGCCATGCGTGCAGACGTTCTTAATTCCGTTCTTCGTGAGCTCAACGGCTCGACCGCCGATATCGAAGCTTCCGCCGTTTTGTCCACCGATGGCCTGATGATGGCCTCCTTGCTGCCTGCCAGCATGGATGAAGACCGGGTGGGGGCCATGAGTGCCGCCATGCTGTCTTTGGGCGATCGCACCGCTCGTGAATTGGCACGGGGTGATCTGGAGCAAGTGCTGGTCAAGGGCCAGCGCGGTTACGTACTGATGGTCCATGCCGGTGAAGATGCCGTGGTCACGGTATTGCTCAAGGCCAACGCCCGTCTTGGCCTGATCTTTTTGGATGTGAAGCGTGCTGCGGACAGCATCCATAAAATCATCTGAGTTGAAACCACCGATGTGGTGATTTGTTTTTGATTCGTCGCTGGTTCGGGTTGTCTCTATTTGATAAAAATAAAAAAACATGCTGTAGGCAACCCATGGGGAGGTTCTTGTGGCAACGTCAAATATCATCAACCACCTCTCTGGTTTGAGAGGTTTTGTGGCGGCGACGCTGATTGATACGTATCACCGCCAAGTGATTGAATCAATCAGCCATGCCAACGAATCCATCGATGGCATGGCTCTTGACAATGCACAGGTCATCTTGAATCGACTCGATCGCATCCGCACCAAGAGGAAAAGACCTGTCGATAGCTGCCTATTTTTTAGGCTGAGTGAGCAATACCATATTGTTCGTCAGAGCCGCCATTGCCCTGACATCTTCATTTATTTGGTCATCGATTTTTCTTGCGGCGATTTGGACCAAGCGCGCATTGCCGTGAAGAACTTGGATGCGCGTATCCGTGTTTGAACGTGGCTATTTCGAAATTTTCAACGCGGCGGTACCACATCCACAAACTTGAAAAACTCGCGCACGAAGGGGTTGCGGCGGTAGCCCAGCACGTGGGAGTGGGTGAGGTCGGTGACGACGCGGTGGGCGCTGAACTTGTAGGGCATGTTCACCACCATCAACTGTGCGGCTTGCTGCATCAGGGCGAGGCGCTCGGGGCCGTCGGGCAGGCGAGCTTGTTGTTCGTAGAGGGCGTCGAACGCGGGTAGATGGAAGCGGGCGTGGTTGGATTGGCCGGTGTTGGGGCTGTAGGCCAGGGCGAGAAAGGTGTCACCGTCGGGGGTGCCGGCGCTCCAGCCCACGCCCCAGAGCATCAAACGGCCGGCGCGCAGGGCTTTGAGGTTTTCGGGCCACTGCGCGACCTTGAAGCTCATTTTCAGGCCGACGGCTTTCATGCTTTTGTCCCAGATCTCAGCCAACTGGCGTGAGGCTTGGTCGGACTGGGTGGCGTAGATCAGCTCCAGCGGGCGGCCGTCGGGCAGGTCGCGCCAGCCGTCACCGTCGCGGTCGATGTAGCCGTAGAGGTCCAGCAGGGCCTTGGCGCGCGCCGGGTCGTATTGGCTCATCTCGGTGCGCACGTTGCCGTCGTGGCCAAAGGTCAGCGGCGCGATGGCGGTTTCAGCGGGCAGGGCTTGGCCTTTGCGCACGTGGGTGATTTCCTGCGGGGCGTTGTAGGCCAGCGCGATGGCGCGGCGCAGGGCCACCTTCTCGGGGGTGTTGCCGCCCACCAGCGGGTGCGCCATGTTGAAGATCGCCGCCATCACCACATCGACCTGCGGGGCGCGGTGCATGGTGACGCCGCGTTTGACCAGATAGGGCGCCAGCCGGTTGTTGGGCACAGCGTTTTGGATGAAGGCGTTGGGCAGACGCTCCAGCAGATCGACTTCGCCGTTCAAAAAAGCCAGCCAGCGCGGCTGCTCTTCTTCAATGATCGCAATCTCCACCCGGTCGAGCAGCGGCAAGCGCCGGCCTTGGAGCTGCTTGGCCACGGCTTGGGCGGCCACGTCGTCGGCCGCAGGTTGTTCGTCGTAGATCTCGGCGCGAAAACTCGGGCTGCGCTCCAGCACGATCTTGGACGAGCGCCGCCAAGCGCCGAGCTTGAAAGGCCCGGTGCCCACCGGGTGCTCCATGATGCGTTCGCCGTAGTGCTCCACCACTTCGCGCGCCACCGCGCCGAAGGCGGCCGGGTCGGCCATCACGGTTTGATGAAAGCGCGGCGCGGGCTCGCCCAAGCGGATGCGCAACGTGTAGCGGTCCAGCGCCTTGAGCCCTTCGACCTCGGTGTCGTAGTTGAAGGGTGTCTTGCTGCTCAGGGCTTGTTGGCGCAGCGCTGAGAGCCCTTGGATGCGGGCGTTTTCCAGCAAGTAGAGATTGGGACTGTTCCAGCGCGGGTCGTAGTGGCGCTTCAAGGCGTAGACGTAATCGGCGGCCGTCAGCTCGCGGCGCACGCCTTTGAAGGCCGGGTCGTCGGCAAAGTAGATGCCGGGGCGCAGCTTGAAGGTGAACTCCCGAAAGTCGGCCGAGATTTGCGGCAGCGCCTCGGCCGTGAGCGGCTTGAGGCGGGCGGGCTTGGCCAGGTAGTCGAAGCACAAGGGTGCTTCAAAAATGCCCGCCACCACGGTGCGCGAATAGACGTCAGAGAGCTGTGCCGGATCAAAGCCGGTTTCAGCCACCGGGAAGGCGTAGCGCAGCACATGGGCGGTGGGCTGCGCGCCGCCCCCGGCGTGGGCGAGGGGACTGATGAGCGCGAGGACGTGCAGCGCGAAGGCGATCAGCCAAGCGAGGCGGATCATCCCCGGCGGGCGGCGTTCAGCTGCGCGCGGGTGGCCAAGGCGACGCGGCGGGCGGCTGCGGCAAAGTCCTCGCCCGAGCTGGCGTAGAGCACCGCGCGCGAGCTGTTAACCACGATCGGGCCGGTGATCTGGCCGCTGGCGTCGGTGCTGAGCCCGGCGCGCACGGTGGCTTCGGCGTCACCGCCTTGGGCACCCACGCCCGGAATCAACAGCGGCAAGGTGGGGGCCAGAGCGCGCACCTTGGCGATTTCTTCTGGGTAGGTCGCGCCCACCACCAGACCGATCTGGCCGTTGCGGTTCCACTCGGTTTGGGCCAGCTCCGCCAGTCGCTCGAACAAACGCGGCTGACCGGGCACATCGGCCAAGCGCTGCATCTGCCAGTCGTTGCCACCGGGGTTGGAGGTGCGGCACAGCAGAATCACGCCCTTGTCGGGCCAGCGTAGGTACGGCTCCATGGTGTCAAAGCCCATGAAGGGCGAGAGCGTCACCGCGTCGGCCTGATAGCGCTCGAAAGCTTCGCGGGCGTACTGCTCGGCGGTCGAGCCGATGTCGCCGCGCTTGGCGTCCAAAATGACCGGCACATCGGGTGCGGTGCGCTTCATGTAGGCCATGAGCTCTTCGAGCTGACCCTCGGCGCGGTGGGCGGCAAAGTAGGCGATCTGCGGCTTGAACGCGCACACCACGTCCTTGGTCGCATCGACGATTGCGCAGCAGAACTCAAAGATCCGCCCGGCATCGCCCTTCCACGCACCCGGAAACTTGCTCGGCTCGGGGTCGAGCCCCACGCAAAGCAGCGAGTCGTGCAGGCGCGTGGCGCGGGCGAGGGCGTCAATGAAGGAAGCCATGGTGCGCGCCTCGCCTCAGCTGCCGATCCGGCGGGCCAATTCGGTGGCCATGCCGGTGTAGTCGCCCGGTGTCATGGCCAAGAGGCGGTCTTTTTCGGCTTGGGGCAGATCGAGCTTGGCGATGAAGCCTTGCATCAGCTCGCGCGTCATCGGCTGGCCGCGTGTGAAGGCCTTGAGTTGCTCGTAGGGCTCAGGCAGGGCGTAGCGGCGCATGACGGTTTGGATCGGCTCGGCCAGCACTTCCCAGGCGCTGTCCAGATCGGCATTCAAGGCGGCAGCGTTCAGCTCCAGCTTGTCCAAGCCGCGCAGCAGGCTGTCAAAGCCCAGCAAGGCGTAGCCCAGCGCCACACCCATGTTGCGCAGCGCGGTCGAGTCGGTCAGGTCGCGCTGCCAGCGGCTCACGGGCAGCTTTTGCGACAGGTGCGTCAGCACGGCGCTGGCCAGACCGAAGTTGCCTTCGGCGTTTTCGAAGTCGATCGGGTTGACTTTGTGCGGCATGGTCGAGGAGCCGACCTCGCCCGCTTTGGTCTTTTGCTTGAAGTACCCCAAGCTGATGTAGCCCCAGACGTCACGCGACCAGTCGATCAAGATGGTGTTGACGCGGGTGAAGGCGTCAAACAGCTCGGCCATGTAGTCGTGCGGTTCGATCTGGATGGTGTAGGGGTTGAAGCTCAGGCCCAGCGCGTCTTCGATCACGTGGCGGCTGAAGGCTTCCCAGTCGTGCTCGGGGTAGGCCGAGAGGTGGGCGTTGTAGTTGCCCACCGCGCCGTTCATCTTGGCGCGCATCTTGACGCTGGCGATCACGGCGCGGCCGTGCTGCAAACGCGCCACCACGTTGGCGATTTCCTTGCCGACGGTGGTCGGGCTGGCGGTTTGGCCGTGGGTGCGGCTCAGCATCGGCTGGGCCGCAAAGGTGTGCGCCAAGTCGGTCATGCGCTGGATGATGCGGTCCAAGGCCGGCAGCAACACGCTGTCGCGCGCCGACTTGAGCATCAAGGCGTGGCTGGTGTTGTTGATGTCTTCGCTGGTGCAAGCAAAGTGAACGAATTCGGCCGACGCTTCGAGTTCGGGATGATCGCCAAAGCGCTGCTTGAGCCAGTACTCGACCGCCTTGACGTCATGGTTGGTGACTTTTTCGATGTCCTTGATGGCTTGGGCATCGGTCTCCGAGAACATCAACACCAGCGAGCGCAGAAAGCCGCGTGAGGCTTCGCTCAAGGGCTTGAAGTCGGCCAGACCGGCGTCTGACAAGGCGATGAACCATTCGATTTCGACTTGCACGCGGCGGTGCATCAGGCCGAACTCACTCAGCAGGGGGCGCAAAGGCGCCACTTTGCCCGCATAGCGACCGTCCAGCGGCGACAGGGCGGACAGGGAGGTCATGGGCATGGCGGCAAGGGCACGGGTGTGGGGCATAGGTCACGCGTTGAAGCTGCTTGAGGAGGTGCGATTGTAGGTTTGCGCCGCGCCCTGCTGTGAAACGGCCGGCAAAGAATCGGTCTGGGGTCAATTTGCGTCAACGTTGATCGACGTCAAGGCGAGACCATAATCACCGGTCGATATCTATGGATGTAAATTCAGACGTAGTAAAACGTGGCTAAACGTGCTGTTTGCGTGCTGTTTGACCTTTGAGGGATGTGAAAAATGAAAAGCTTGACGTTGAATCGCTGTTTGGGTTTGGGAATGGTTTCCGCAGCGATGATGTTGTCGATGTCTGTGGCATACGCCTTGGATGCTGATGCCGCCTCAGGCTTGGCTCGGCAGAATAATTGCTTCAAGTGTCACAGTATTGAGAAAAAGAAAGATGGCCCACCTTTCAAAGAGTTGGCGGTGAAATACAAAGGCAAGCCAGATGCTGTGGCAAAGATTGTTCACCACCTGACGTCGGGCGAGAAGGCTAAATTCCCCGATGGACACGAGGAAGAGCATAAGGTTTTGAAGAAGGATCCCGCCGAGCTGAAGAATCTGGCTGAATGGATTCTTGCGCAGTAAGTTATTTGGGCGGTATAGATCATGGATTCGATTCGGCACCGGTTTTCTGATCGGTGCCGAAATCATTTGAGGGGTATGTGATGAAGCGGGTTATTCACCGGATATGTGCTGTGGCTGTGGCAGCGCTGGGTATGACGTTGGGGTCGGCGGTTTTTGCGGCCGATCTCTCCAAAACTGTTTCGCCCAAAGAGCATCCTGACGCTGTGTGCACGAAGTGCCACGACGAGAGCGAAGCCAAGCCGCTGCTGTCGATCTATCAAACCAAGCACGGGGTGCGGGCCGATGCGCGCACGCCCAGCTGCCAGAGCTGCCACGGACGCAGCGAGCAGCACGTGAGCGGGGGCAAGGGCGTGGGCGAGGCCTCACGCCCGACGCCCGACATCGTCTTCAAGACCAAGTCGGCGTTGAATCCCACCCTAGATGCGGCCACACAGGTTGAGGTCTGTATCGGTTGCCATAAAGGCGGTCAGCGCATGCACTGGGAGGGTAGCCAACACTCAAGCCGCGATGTGGTGTGCGCTTCGTGCCACAGCGTGCACGTCAAGGCCGATCCGGTGCTGAACAAGAGCAGCCAGCAAGAGGTGTGCTTCAGCTGCCACAAGACCGAGCGGGCCCAGACCCATCGGCTCTCGACCCATCCCTTGGCGGCCGGCAAGATGGGTTGCTCGGATTGCCACAACCCACACGGCACCACGGGGCCGAAGCTGCTGAGCAAGGGCTCGGTCAACGAGACCTGCCAGAGCTGCCATGCCGAACAGCGCGGACCGTTCCTGTGGGAGCACGAGCCGGTGACGGAAGCCTGCACCAACTGCCACACGCCGCACGGTTCGAACAACGCCCCGTTGCTCAAAGCGCGCGCACCCTGGCTGTGCCAGTCGTGCCACAGCGGCGATCACGCTGCGCAGGTCAACAGCGGGGCCAATCTGCAAGGTGGTGCTTTGACGATGGCCAACGGCAATCAGTTGCTGGCTGGGGCGGCGGCACGGGCTCAGATGGGCGGACGCGCTTGCCTGAACTGCCACATGGTGGTGCACGGCTCGAACCATCCGGCTGGCTCTAAGTTCCAGCGCTGAGCATCGACAAAAAGATCAGGAGTTCCATGATGAATGTGCATCCTTCTTTCCTGCGCCTGAGCGCTTCGGTGCTGGCGGTGCAAGCGGCGCTGTCGCTGCTGAGTGTGGTCCACGCGGCCGAAGATCCGGCCTTGGCGGAGCTGACCCGGCCCAAGAGCCACGTCGAGCTTGGGGTGGCGGCCAGCAACAGCGATTCGACCAAGGCGCACGAATTTGACGGCGTGAACCGTCAAGGTGGCCAAGCGGTGGGTGGTTTGGACGTGATCGGTGGCGGAGCCTACGACAGCGAAGACGCCACCCGCTGGCGGCTCAAGGCCAGTGATCTGGGGTTGAAGTCGAGCTCGATGAGTGCGGAGTACGGTGAACAGGGCCGGTTCCGCCTCAAGATGGGCTACGACACCTTGCTGCGCAACCGCTCGGACAGCTTCCAGACGCCGTACCAAGGCGTGGGTGGCAACGTCTTGGGCCTGCCGGCCAATTGGGTCGTGCCGCTGGTGCCGCGCGTCAACGCCGCCACGCCGAACGCCCGGGGGCTGTCGCCGGACGTGACCAGCTCGAACGCGATTGTGGCGGGCGCTTCGACCGCACCGACCCCGGCGCAATTGAGCACGGCCGCCGCCCTCCAAGCGGCCGATTTGCCGGCGTTCAATCAAGTGCGCCTCTCGACCCAGCGAGCCCAGCTGAGTCTTGGCGGTGACGTGCAACTCGACAGCCGCTGGTCGGCCTCGGTCTCAGGCTCGCACGAGCACAAGACCGGGCTCAAGCCGCTCTCGGCGCTGACCCGCATCACCGGCGGGGATATTTCGACCACGTTGCCGCAGCCCGTCGATCAGAACCACGATCAATACCGCGTGGGGGTGCAATACCTTGGTGATGGCTCCACCCTGCAAGCGGCCTACGACGCATCGATGTTCAGCAACAACGTCTCTTCGGTGGCGTGGACGGTGTGGGCCGATCCGACCAAGACCCAGTCGATGAGCACGGCACCGAGCAATCAGTTCCACAAGCTCTCCTTGGCGGGGAGCTATGAGTTGAGCAAGAGCACCAAGGTGGTGGGCGACGTGGCCTATGGCCGGGCCACCCAGAACGCGGCCTTCCTCAACGATGGCCTCACCGGGGTGCCGCTGCTACCCACCACCTCGTTGGAAGGCTTGGTGGTGACCGAGTCGGCCAACTTGAAGCTCTTGTCCAAGCCGAGCAAGGATGTGCGCCTGAGCGGGGCCTACAAGTTGGATGTGCGCGACAACCGCACGGCGGTGAACACCTACGGCTTTTACGACGTGGGCGAGTTGCCCGCAGCCACGGCGTCGGTGTTTGGGGCGCAGTACGGCTCCAACATCAACCTCAACGCCAACCGGCCTTACAGCCGCAAGCTCCAGCAGCTGAGCTTGGACGCTGACTACCGGTTGCAGCCCGGGCAACAGCTCCAAGCGGGGGTGGATGCGCAAACCACCGACAAGTACTGCGCCAGCACGTGGATCGATTGTGCGGACGCCGCCAAGAGCCGTGAGCAGACCCTGCGGGCCGAGTGGCGCTGGAGCGAGAGCGAAGCGCTTCAGGGCCGGGTGGGCATGGCCAAGTCCAAGCGCACGGTGACCTACAACGAGAACGCCTTCCTCGCCTTGGTGCCGATGGCCGCGGTCAGTCCCACCGGTGCTCCCGGTGGCGCCACGGCCTATGACACCTTGGTGGCGTTGGGGCTCACGGGCTATGGCCCGGTGTCGGGGTTGAATCCGGCCGCTGCGGCGGGCAGTGCGCAGGCGTTCTTCTTCCCGCTCAACAACGCGTTGCCCAGCGCCTATTACGCCAACAGTGGCAACCGCATCAGCGAGTTGATCGGTATGCGCCACTTCAACAACGCCAACCGCGATCGCAACAAGCTGCGCACCTCAGCGCAGTGGCAAGCGAGCGAGACGATCACGTTCCAAGGCGGGCTCGACTACAACGCCGACAGCTACGGTGAGTCGGTTTACGGCTTGAAGCAAGCCAGCAGTTGGGCGCTGAACTTGGACGGCACCTACAGCCCGAGCGATCGGGTCAGTGTGAGTCTGTTTTACAGCCGCGAAGATCAGCGCTCGCGCAGCGCCGGCAACTCGTACACCGCCAACAGCGCGGTGGCGAACGTGGGCGGCGCCACCGCGATCTCGGGCGGCTGCTACGCCGACATCGCCACCCGCAACGCCAACAACAAGATCGATCCGTGTCTGAACTGGTCGGCCGACATGCGCGACAAGATCGACACCGTGGGCTTGAGTGTGGCGCGCACCGGTTTGTGGGGCGGGAGTCTGGATGTGCGCGGCAGCTTGATTCTGAGTCAGCTGCGCAGCGACACCGGCTTCAGCGGCGGCAACTATGTCAACAACCCTTATGCGGGCAGCGTGGCTGCCGGGGCGGTGGATCCGACGATCGCGGCCTATTACATCCCGGCCGCCGCCCTGCCGACGGTGAGCACCGACTCGGTCGCGTTGCGGCTGGGTGGGGCGTACAAGCTGGACACGGCGCGCTCGGTGCGCATGGCCTACGGCTATCAGCGGCTCAAGACCAGCGACTGGGCCTATGAGGCGATGCAGCCCGGCGGTCTGACCCAAGTGTTGCCCACCGGCGAGGGGGCTCCGACCTACACCGTGCACTCCCTTGCGGTCGCTTATGTGAGTGCGTTCTAGGTGGGTGGTTCTATCTCCGTCCATTTGTGGTAGGATGGAGAGCTTTTCGGACCTGGGTCTAACCTCGGGTCCGTTTCGTTCGTTCTGATTTGGCTCCGATCACGTCAGAACGTACCTCAGTCAGCCCGGCCAATCGTTGTCGGGTATTGGAGAAAACGATGAGTCTTAGCAATCGTCTCGGGTTGCTGGGCCGCAAGGTGGGCATGATGCGCATCTTCACAGACGACGGCGATGCCGTGCCTGTGACTGTGCTCGATGTGTCCAACAATCGCGTTGCCCAGGTCAAAACCGTCGAAAACGACGGTTACAGCGCCCTTCAGGTCGCTTTCGGTGCTCGTAAGGCATCGCGCGTGACCAAGCCCGCCGCTGGCCATTTGGCCAAGGCCGGTGTGGAAGCCGGTGAGCTGCTGCAAGAGTTCCGCGTGGAAGCCGACGTTGCGGGTCAATACCCCGCAGGTGCTGTGCTGCCGGTGAACATGTTTGCCGCAGGCCAGCAAGTGGACGTGCAAGGCACGACCATTGGTAAGGGTTTCACAGGCACCATCAAGCGTCACCACTTCGGTTCGCAGCGCGCGTCGCACGGTAACAGCCGTTCGCACAACGTGCCGGGTTCGATCTCGATGGCGCAGGATCCGGGTCGCGTGTTCCCGGGTAAGAAGATGTCGGGCCATCTCGGCGACGACACCGTGACCACCCAAAATCTTGACATCGTGCGCGTTGACGAAGCTCGTCAACTGCTGCTGGTCAAGGGTGCGGTGCCGGGTGCCAAGGGCGGTTTCGTGACCGTTCGTCCCGCCGTTAAGGTCAAGGCCAAGAAAGGAGCCAACTGATGCAGCTCGAGCTCCTGAATGAACAAGGTCAAGCGACCAGCAAGGTGGATGCCTCCGATGCTGTGTTTGCCCGTGACTACAACGAAGCGTTGATCCATCAAGTCGTGGTGGCCTATCAGGCCAATGCCCGTCAAGGCACCCGCGCACAGAAGGATCGCGAACAAGTTCGCCACTCGACCAAGAAGCCGTTCCGTCAAAAGGGTACGGGCCGCGCTCGTGCGGGTATGACGTCCTCGCCGTTGTGGCGTGGGGGCGGTCGGGTGTTCCCGAACTTGCCGGACGAAAACTTCAGCCACAAAGTTAACAAGAAGATGTACCGCGCCGGTATGGCCGCGATCTTCTCGCAACTGGCTCGTGAAGGCCGTCTGGTGGTGGTGGATTCGATCAACGTCGAAGCCCCGAAGACCAAGCTGTTGGCAGCCAAGCTCAAGGCCATGAATTTGGACCATGTGCTGGTGATCGCTGACGCGGTTGACGAAAACCTGTTCCTTGCCGCGCGCAACCTGACCAACGTGTTGGTGGTTGAGCCGCGTTATGCCGATCCGCTGTCGCTGGTCTTCTACAAGAAGATCGTGGTGACCAAGGCTGCGATCGACAAGCTCCAGGAGATGTTCGCATGAGCACGCCCAAGTTTGATGAGGGCCGTCTGGCCCAGGTGCTCGTGGCTCCGATCATTTCGGAAAAGGCCACTCGCATCGGCGAAATGAACAACCAAGTGTTGTTCAAGGTTCTGCAAGACGCGACCAAGCCTGAAATCAAGGCCGCCGTTGAACTGATGTTCAAGGTCGAAGTCGCCTCCGTGCAGGTTGCCAACCAAAAGGGCAAGACCAAGCGTTTCGGGGGTCGTGCCGGTCGGCGTGATCACGTTCGCAAGGCCTTCGTTTCCCTGAAGGAAGGTCAAGAGCTCAACTTCTCCGGGGAGACTGCGTAATGGCCGTCGTTAAAGTCAAACCGACCTCGCCTGGCCGCCGTGCCGTGGTGAAGGTGGTGCATGCGCACCTGCACAAGGGTGCACCGGAAGCCTCGCTGCTGGAACCCCAGAAGCAAAATGCTGGCCGCAACAACAACGGCCACATCACTGTGCGTCACAAGGGCGGTGGTCATAAGCATCACTACCGTGTGGTGGACTTCGTGCGCAACAAGGACGGCATTCCGGCCAAGGTTGAACGCATCGAATACGACCCGAACCGCACGGCGCACATCGCTTTGGTGTGCTATGCCGACGGCGAACGTCGCTACATCATCGCCCCGCGTGGTCTGGAAGTCGGTCAAACCTTGTTGAGCGGTGCTGAAGCCCCGATCAAGACAGGCAACACCCTGCCGATCCGCAACATTCCCGTCGGCTCGACCATTCACTGCGTCGAAATGATGCCTGCCAAGGGCGCTCAAATCGCTCGCTCGGCCGGTACCTCGGTCACGCTGATGGCTCGCGAAGGCACCTACGCTCAGGTTCGCCTGCGCTCGGGTGAAGTGCGCAAGATTCATATCGACTGCCGCGCCACGTTGGGCGAAGTGTCGAATGAAGAGCACAACCTGCGCCAGTACGGCAAGGCCGGTGCCAAGCGTTGGCTGGGCATTCGCCCGACCGTTCGTGGCGTGGCCATGAACCCGGTGGATCACCCGCACGGTGGTGGCGAAGGCCGCACGGGCGAAGGTCAAGTGCCGGTGTCTCCGTGGAACACCCTGACCAAGGGCTACCGTACCCGCAGCAACAAGCGTACGCAGACCATGATCGTGTCGCGTCGCAAGAAATAAGGGGTAGCTCATGACTCGTTCACTCAAGAAGGGTCCCTTCGTGGACCATCACTTGCTGGCCAAGGCTGAAAAGGCTGTCGCCATCAAGGACAAGAAGCCCATCAAGACTTGGTCGCGTCGCTCGACGATCTTGCCCGATTTCATCGGCCTGACGATCGCTGTGCACAACGGCAAGCAACACGTGCCCGTGTACGTGACTGACCAAATGGTCGGCCACAAGCTGGGTGAGTTCGCCCTGACCCGTACGTTCAAGGGTCACCCGGCGGACAAGAAAGCCAAGCGTTAAGGAGCCGATGCAATGGAAACCAAAGCAATCGTGCGAGGCGTGCGCCTGTCTTGTGACAAGGGCCGTCTGGTCGCAGATCTGATCCGTGGCAAGAAAGTCGGCCAAGCGCTGGACATTCTGACCTTCACACAAAAGAAGGCTGCTGGGATCATCAAGAAGGCGCTTGAAAGTGCAGTGGCCAATGCCGAGCACAACAACGGTGCTGACATTGATGAACTGCGCGTGACATCGATCTACGTTGAGCAGGGTGCCACGTTGAAGCGCTTCTCGGCCCGTGCAAAGGGTCGTGGCAATCGCATCAGCAAGCCCACCGCGCACATCTACGTGACCGTCGGTAACTGAGGGGCATCATGGGACAAAAAATTCATCCGACCGGCTTTCGCCTGGCTGTCACGCGCAATTGGTCGTCGCGTTGGTATGCAGGCAACCGGACTTTCGCAGCCATGCTGGCGGAAGACATCGAGGTCCGCGATTACCTCAAGAAGCGTTTAAAGAACGCTGCGGTCTCGCGCATCCAGATCGAACGTCCTGCCAAGAACGCTCGCATCACCATTTTCTCGGCACGTCCGGGTGTGGTGATCGGCAAGAAGGGCGAAGACATCGAAAACCTCAAGGCTGAACTGACCCGCCGTCTGGGCGTGCCGGTCGCGGTCAATATTGAGGAAGTGCGCAAGCCCGAAACGGACTCGCAGCTGGTCGCTGAGTCGATCACGCAGCAGCTCGAAAAGCGCATCATGTTCCGCCGCGCCATGAAGCGCGCGATGCAGAACGCGATGCGTCTGGGCGCCTTGGGCATCAAGATCATGTCGTCGGGCCGTCTGAACGGTATCGAAATCGCTCGTACGGAGTGGTATCGCGAAGGCCGCGTGCCCTTGCATACCCTGAAGGCTGAGATCGATTACGGTTTCGCTGAAGCCAAGACCACCTACGGCATCATCGGTGTCAAGGTTTGGATCTACAAGGGTGATCGTCTGCCCAACGGTGAAATGCCGGCAGCTGCTCGCGAAGAGCGTCCTGAAGAGGATCGCCGCCGCCGTAGCCCGCGCAACGACCGTCCTGGCGAACGCCGTGGCGGCCCGCGCAGCAATGATCGTCGCCCTGCCGATGGCGCCAATGCTGCCCCGGCTGGTGATAAGCCTGCCGTGAAGCGCGTGCTCCGCAAGCCGGACGCTCCCAGCGCAGCGCCGAAAGGAGAATAAGCAATGTTGCAACCCTCACGTCGCAAGTTCCGTAAGGAACAAAAGGGCCGCAACACTGGCATCGCCACGCGCGGCGCCAACGTGTCGTTTGGTGACTTCGGTCTGAAGGCCACCGAGCGCGGCCGTTTGACGGCTCGCCAGATCGAAGCCGCCCGTCGTGCCATCTCGCGCCATATCAAGCGCGGTGGCCGTATCTTCATCCGTATCTTCCCGGACAAGCCGATCTCGCAAAAGCCGGCCGAAGTGCGTATGGGTAACGGTAAGGGCAATCCGGAGTACTACGTGGCTGAAATTCAGCCGGGCAAGGTGCTCTACGAAATCAATGGTGTGCCGGAAGCACTGGCTCGCGAAGCGTTCACGCTCGCGGCTGCTAAGTTGCCCCTGCGTACTGTGTTCGTCAGCCGCGCCATCGGCGCCTGAGGAACGGGAGACCTGCAATGAGTAAATCATCTGAACTCCGCGCCAAAGACGTGGCAGCTCTGGAAAAGGAAATCAGCGACCTGCTGAAGGCCCATTTCGGTCTGCGCATGCAAAAGGCCACCCAGCAGCTTGGCAACAACGCTGCTTTGCGTGCCACACGTCGCGATATCGCCCGTGCTCGCACCATCTTGGCTGAAAAGAAGAAGGGAGCGGCGCAATGAGCGACGCAAAGACCAAGAACACCCGTACCCTCGTGGGTAAGGTGGTGAGCGACAAGCGTGCCAAGACCGTCACCGTGCTGGTCGAGCGTCGTGTCAAGCATGAGCTCTACGGCAAGATCGTGACCAAGTCGAGCAAGTACCACGCGCACGACGAAAACGGCGAATCCAAGATGGGTGACGTCGTTGAGATCTCGGAATGCCGTCCGATCTCGAAGACCAAGGCTTGGGTTGTGACCCGCTTGGTTGAAAAGGCGATCGCAGTCTGAGGATCTTCATCCTCAAGATGTGAAGGGCTTTATCGCTCTTCGCACGCCGGAAAACCGGCCACTGGGAAACTGGTGGCCGGTTTTTCTTTGTCCGTGTCTTTCTTCTTTTTTGGAGTTCTCATCATGCTCAACATCGGTTCATCCATCCCCTTTGTCACCCTGTACGAATTCATCGACGAGGACACGCCCGGGTGCGCTCTGGGCCCGAACGCCGTGGATGTCAAAGCGGCCACTGCGGGCAAGACGGTGGTGATTTTTGCTTTGCCGGGAGCCTACACGCCGACGTGCTCGGCGCAGCATCTGCCGGGGTATGTGGCGCTGGCTGACGCCCTCAAAGCGGCTGGCGTGGACGAAATCTGGTGTCTCGCGGTCAACGATGCCTTTGTGATGGGCGCTTGGGGGCGTGAGCACCGGGCGGCTGGCTGCGTGCGGATGATGGCCGATGGCAGCGCTGATTTCACCCGTGCCACGGGCCTGACGCTGGATCTGAGTGCGAAGGGTCTGGGCTTGCGTTCGCAGCGTTATTCGATGCTGGTGCGTGATGGCGTGGTGCAAACGCTCAACGTCGAAGCCCCGGGTGCTTTTGCGGTCAGCAACGCCGAAACCATGCTGGCGCAGGTTTCAGCACGCTGAGGTTCAAGGATAGAACGCGCGCACGGTGTAGCCCGTGATGCGCGTTTCTGGGCTCAGAAAGACCAGTTGCCACGCGGCATCGGCTTGGGCGCTGAGTGCCGGTTGATTCACCCCAAAATCCCTCGGATGCAACACGCGGCGCGAAAGCACCGCGTTGGCGGTGTCGGTCAGTGTCAGCTCCATGCTGGGGGCGGCGATGTCGTGATCCGCTTTGTTGCGCAAGGCGATGCTCAGCCGATAGCCTTCGGTCATGCCCGGCGGCCGGGTCAGGGCGGTGTTGTCCACCACCACCGCTTCGAGCACACGCGGGGGTTCGAGCTGGCAGTGCAGCCATTCGCACCCCAAGACCAACCCGGGACGCAGTGCTGGCGCGCGTGCCGCGATCAGATCGCGCCATTGGTATCCGATTTGGCCAGCCAAGGCCAAAAGCGTCAGCAAACTGATCAGCACCAAGACCAAGCGAATCCACGGTTTGCGCCAGCGAGCATCTTGATTCGCTTTGCGCACGAAGGCGGGCAGCCGTTCGTTGTGGCTGTGTTCTTCGTGGGTATCTGCTTCGTTGGCGGACAGGGTGGCCGCAGGCGTGATGGTGGTGGCACTGCTATCCGCCGTCCGTGATGTTTTTTCTTTGATGCTTTTGGCGCGCCGCGCCGGGGGTGTTGGCGCTGGCGCAAGGGTGCTTGCACTTTCACTTGCGCTGGCACTGGCTGCGGGCGTTCGACCCTTCGTGGCGGCGACGCTGGTGGCCGATGTCGTCGTCGAACCGGTGGCTGACGGACTGGCTTTGGCACTGGTGGTGGGAGCGACACCGCTGGTCGGGGGGGTGGACGAGGCGACGACCGGGGCTTGCAGTGTCGAGCTTGGTTCCAGCTCATGGATGATCTTGCCGGTCGTCTCGGGCTCTGCACTCTCATCGTCCATGCCGGATTCGACCAAGAACACCGTGGCAGAGTCTGCCGACTCGTTCTCGATGTCCGCCGTCAATGTCGGCCGTGACGCAGCATCGTGTGCTGGCACGGCGGTGCCAATGTCGTCCAGAAAATGCAAGGTGCCACTACCGCTATGTGGCTTCGACGCGGGCTGCGGATGATCATCGACAGGCCCTGCTCGGGACGCGTGGGCCTTGGGTGGTGCACCAGGTTGAGAGGGTTGCAGCAAGATGTTGTCTGCACCAAACAGGGCGGGTCGCGTTTCGGCCCACTCTGGCGGGGCATCCTCATCGCTCGACGGGTCGGTATCGTCTTCTGTGGCTCCTTGCGGGAGCGGTGCAAGCACCGTCACCGCCGCTGAAGCGGCGGGTTCGGTCAAGGAGGGGGCAACGGGTGAAGCAGGGGTGGGATCTTGACTGGGTTGCGGCGCGTTATCCAGATCGAACAGGCGCTCTAAGGCGTCGAAGATCTGATGGCACTGACCACAACGAACCCAGCCTTCGGAGGCTTGCAGTTGCTCTTCCGCAACCCGGAACGTGGTACTGCAAGTTGGGCAGGACGTAGCGAGACTCATGGCTGGAATGATCGCACGCAGAGATTCAGGCCGGACGACGCGAAGTCAGCAAGACCCAGCCCTCTTCACGATCTGAGACGTCAAGTTGCAGCGCGGGTGCGTAGGCCTGTTGCAGTTCTTCCACTTGGCGCTCCAACACGCCAGCCATCACCAACGCTCCGCCTGGGGCCAGGTGACCTGTGAGCACCGGGGCCAGCAGCTTGAGCGGGGCCGACAGGATGTTGGCCAGCACCAAGGGGTAGGTGCCTTGGGCCAGATCTGGCATCCCGGCGCGCACTTGGGCGGCGTTGGTTTGGGCGTTGGCTTGGGTGGCGTCGATGGCCGCCGGATCAATGTCCACCGCGTCGATGCCTCGGGCGCCAAAGAGATGGGCGCCGATGGCCAAGATGCCCGAGCCGCAGCCGTAGTCCAAAACACGCTCCCAGCTTGCGACGTCGGCTTCGGCGTGGCGCGCGATCCAGCGCAGGCACATCCGGGTCGTGGGATGCGTGCCGGTGCCGAAGGCCAAGCCGGGGTCGAGCCGCATGATCTGGCGTGCTTGCTCTGGTGGCTTGTGCCAAGACGGCACGATCCAGAACGTCTCGGTCACACCCACGGGTTCGAACTGCGATTGCGTCAGCCGCACCCAGTCTTCGTCGGGCACGGTTTGCAGACCTTGCAGGTGCACGTCGCTGGCCCAGTCTTGGGCCAGCAGCAAGGTTGCGGCCTCGGTGGCCTCGGCTTCGCTGGCAAACAGCGCCTTCATGACCGAGCGATCCCAGCTGCGGATCGCCATGGTCTGGAAGGCCGGCATGCCGGGTTCACCGAAGATCGGCGCTTCGTCGGGGGTATCGGCATCGGCGTCTTCAACGCTGACGGCCAAAGCTTCCAACTCCATCAGGGCGTCGGAAACCGTTTCCACCCGGCTGGCCGGAGCCAGCAACAACAGTTCAACCATCATGTTTGTGTTTAACGCTTGCGTTCGGCCATCCAGCCTTCGAGGTAATGGATGGTGGTGCCACCTTCGTTGAACTTGGCGTCCACCATCAGTTCACGATGCAGCGGGATGTTGGTTTGGATGCCATCGACCAAGGTTTCGCTCAAAGCGCTGCGCATGCGGGCCAAGGCCTGCTGGCGCGTATCGCCGTGAACAATGATCTTGCCGATCATCGAGTCGTAGTTGGGCGGCACGAAGTACTGCGAGTACGCGTGCGAATCAACCCGCACCCCCGGGCCACCTGGCGGGTGCCACATGGTGATGCGTCCCGGCGAAGGCATGAAGGTCCACGGATCTTCCGCGTTGACACGGCACTCGATGGCGTGGCCCCGGTGATGGATCTGCTTTTGGGTGAAGGGCAGGGCTTCGCCAGCGGCGATGCGGATCTGCTGCTGCACGATGTCAATGCCGGTCACCAGTTCAGTCACCGGATGCTCAACTTGCACGCGGGTGTTCATTTCGATGAAATAGAACTCGCCGTTTTCGAACAGGAATTCGAACGTGCCGGCACCCCGGTAGCCGACCTTTTTGCAAGCGGCGGCGCAGCGGTCCCCGATCTTCTCGATCAGCTTGCGCGGGATGCCCGGTGCCGGTGCTTCTTCGATGATCTTTTGGTGACGGCGTTGCATCGAGCAATCGCGCTCACCCAGCCAGACCGCATTGCCGTGGGTGTCGGCCAGTATTTGGATTTCGATGTGACGCGGATGTTCCAGGAACTTTTCCATGTACACCGTCGGGTTGCCGAAGGCGGCACCTGCCTCAGCCCGGGTGGTCTGCACCGCATGCAGCAAGGCCGCTTCGGTGTGCACCACGCGCATCCCCCGCCCGCCGCCGCCGCCGGCCGCCTTGATGATCACCGGATAGCCCACTTGACGCGCGATAAGAATGATTTCCTTCGGGTCTTCAGGCAGCGCGCCAGGCGAGCCTGGCACGGTGGGCACGTTCGCCTTGATCATGGCGTCCTTGGCCGAAACCTTGTCGCCCATCAGTCGGATCGATTCGGCGGTCGGGCCGATGAAGGCAAAGCCGCTTTTCTCCACCCGTTCGGCGAAGCTGGCGTTTTCGCTCAGGAAACCGTAACCGGGGTGAATCGCTTCAGCATCCGTCACTTCTGCCGCCGCGATGATGGCTGGCATGTTCAGATAGCTTTGTCCCGAAGGTGCGGGGCCGATGCAAACCGATTCATCGGCCAGCTTGATGTACTTGGCGTCCCGGTCAGCTTCGGAATACACCATCACGGCGCGAATGCCCATCTCGCGACAGGCGCGCTGGATGCGCAGGGCAATTTCGCCACGATTGGCGATCAAAATCTTCTTGAACATAAATCAGGGCCTCGACTCGACGACAGGAAAAACGGGCTGGGGCGACGTTTGCGGGGACGTGAGCCGGTCTTTATTCGATGATGAACAGGGGCTGGCCGTACTCGACCGCTTGACCGTTTTCAACCAAGACTTGGGTGATCATGCCGGCCTTGTCCGAGTCGATCTCGTTCATGATCTTCATGGCTTCAATGATGCAAAGGGCTTGGCCTTCCTTGACCTGCTGACCCACATCGGCCAAGGACTTGGCGCCTGGGCTCGATGCACGGTAGAAGGTGCCGACCATCGGCGACTTGATCACATGACCCGTGGGGGCGGCCGGGGCGGCTGCCACTGCCGGTGCCGCGGGCGCTGCCGCTGGTGCCGGGGCGGCTTGCTGCATCATGGGCTGAACCATCGTCATCATGCCGGCGTTCGGGTCGCTTTTGACGATACGCACCTTGCCTTCGGCTTCGGTGATCTCCAGCTCGGAAATGTTCGATTCAGACACCAAGTCGATCAAGGTTTTCAGTTTGCGCAGATCCATCTCAAAGTCTCCGGTGATGGGGGTTGTGGGGCGGGTGATGCAGTGAAACAGCAAAGCCGGCAGAACAATCAGCCGGGATGCCATGCGGAAATCACAACGCAGCTCTAGGCCTTGGGCCGAGGGTTGCGTTGCAAGGCAAATTCCAGGGCTAGGCGATAGCCCATGGCTCCGAGACCGACGATGACGCCTTCGGCCAAATCTGAAAAATACGAGTGATGCCTGAAGGGTTCGCGGCGATGCACGTTGGAAAGATGAACCTCGACAAAAGGAATCGCCACCCCCGCCAAAGCATCTCGCAACGCCACGCTGGTGTGGGTGTAAGCGCCGGGATTGATGACGATGAAGTCCACGCCTTCGGTGCGCGCTGCATGAACGCGATCGATCAACGCCCCTTCGTGATTGCTTTGAAAGTGCCACAAGGTCAACGCATCGCTCCGACCGGGGTTCTGCTCTTGGGCCCAGCGATCAAGATCGGCTTGGATATCGCCCAAGGTCGAGGCACCGTAAACCTGAGGTTCACGGGTACCGAGCAGGTTCAAATTCGGCCCTTGAAGAACGAGGATGCGCATAGCGAATGGGGGCAAGGACGGGGTCCAGATCAGCAGCGTTAAGGGGACTATCGCTTGAAATTCTTGGCGAAAGTCGAACTTTACGCGCTTTTCAGGTCGATTCGATCAAAAGTGACTCGCCAACGACATAAATCATGGCCGCATGGCCGCCGCCCAACGGCGCAGCTCCTCGGTGCTGACCGCCCCGGCTTTTTGCATCACAACGTGGCCTTCGGGGTTCAAGATCACGGTGTAAGGCAGTCCGCCGCTGGCGTTGCCAAGGCTGCGCATCAGCTCCATGCCGGCCCAGCCAGCGATGACCACCGGGAAAGAAACGGGGATTTCTTGCAAGAAGCGTTGCACCGCTTCGGGACGATCAACCGCCACGCCCACCACCTGCCAGCCTTGGCTCGCGTGGTCTTTGGCAAAGCGATCCAAGGCCGGCATTTCGTGCACGCAGTGGGTGCACCAAGAGGCCCAAAAGTTGATGACCAAGGGCTGGCCGTGAAGGTGCTTGAAATCCAGTTCAGGGCCCGTTGGGCTGGATGGCTTGTTGGCCAGAGGCAGCTGCTGCATCCAGAGCGCCTCGGTGACTTGGATCTTGGAGGTTGGGGTCGTTCTGAGCAGCAAGGCGGCCGTGATGCCGATCAAGATGATCAGCACTACGCTGGCACCCAGCACCCCTTTGAAGCGGCGTTTCATCGAGTCACTCCTGAAAGAAGGGCGGTAAGAGCCTTGGTGTTGCCGCGCATGGGCTGACCTTGGGGATCAAGTCGTGGCTGGCGCCGCTGGGTCGTGCGATCCAAGACGTGCACTTCCATCGTGATCGGATGGCGCCAAGCGCTGTGGCGTTCATGCCAGCTCAGCACATGTTGCCTGACTTTGTAGGGTTGCTGGTGTGCCATCAGAACGATATCCACCGCCGTGCTGTCGTCGCAGCACAGCATGATTTGCACCGGACACGGGCGCGTGGCGGTACCGTCCCAGACCGGACCGAACACGTGTGGCTCGAAGTCCGCCAGCCGGTGCATCCAGTGCAGGGCCAGCTGCCGCAGGATGCGCAGATCTTCGTTCTGGGTCGGATGAAACAGCGCGATGCGGCTGCGCATGCACGCTGCTATCTGCACCGCATCGGGCCAAAGCGCGGGCGTGGCTTGGAGGTGTAGCTCTTGGGCGGCGCGTTGGTGCGCTTCCGACGCACTCAAACCCTCGTCCAGCCGATGACGGGCGATGTGCTCCGCCATCTCAAGGGTGGCGTGAGTCACGGCAGATCCACCGCCGACATGCGGGCCATGACGGTGGTGGATCGACCCACCAGATAGGCGGAGGTGGGCTGTTTCTCGAAGCGCTTGGGTGCCGGCAGCATCACGGCCAGCCGCGCTGCTTGGGCGCTTTGCAGTCGGGCGGCCTCGGTGCGGAAATGGTGTTGCGCCGCTGCTTGGGCGCCAAACACGCCTTCACCCCATTCGACGTGATTGAGGTAGATCTCCAAGATGCGCTGCTTGTCGAGCACCGCTTCAAGCATCAAGGTGATCAGCGCTTCTTGGGCCTTGCGCAGCACGCTGCGCTCTCCCGAAAGAAACAAGTTTTTGGCCAGCTGCTGCGTGATGGTGGAGCCGCCAAAGATTTTGGGCGGTGCGCGCCGGGAAGGGACTGTCGCCGCGCGGGCCTCGGCTTTTTGGTTGCGAGTCCATGCTTTTTCGATCGCGTCCCATTCGATGCCGCTGTGATCGGTAAAGCCGGCGTCTTCGCTGGCGATCACCGCGCGCTTGAGCTGATCACTGATCGCGGGGTAGCTGCGCCACGCTTGCGACCAGTTCAGGCGATGTTTTTCGGTGATCAGGCGCCAAGCTTCTGAGCGCTCAAAGCTGGTGGATTGCGGATCGATCACCGTCATGGTGCCGATGCGCAGCAGCCAAAAGCCTTGCAAGGCAAGGAAAGACAGCGCCAGCAGGGCCAGCAAGCGCCAGGCGGTTGCGCGCCAAGTTTTCATGCCACTTGGCGCCTCAAAGCTCAGTGCGCAGTTGCGCCAACACCGGGCCCGTGTCGGGCCGCACGCCGCGCCAAGCCGTGAAGGCCTCAGCAGCTTGCTCCACCAGCATCCCGAGGCCGTCGCGACCATGGGCGCCGTGCGTCTCGGCCCAAGCCAGAAAGCCCGCCGCCGCCGCGCCGTACATCATGTCGAGCGCCAAGGCCCCCGGCTTGAGCACACCAGCTCTTACGGGCGACTCGGCCCCACCCAAACTGCTGGCGGTGGCGTTGATCACCCCGTCGAACGCTTCACCCGCATGGTCCAGATCCGTGGCGTGCAAGCGCACCCCTTGAGCCGCCGCCCAGTCTTGGTGGCGCACCACCAGCGCTTCAGCTTTGGCCACACTGCGGTTGGCCACCACGATCTCGGCCGGTTGGGTGTCGATCAACGGCCCCAAACTGCCCGCTGCGGCACCGCCCGCACCGATCAGCAGCACACGCTGGCCGGCCAGCGTTACACCGGCGTTTTGGGTGATGTCGCGCACCAAGCCGATGCCGTCGGTGTTGTCGGCCCACCAACCCCCCGCATCAAAACGCAGGGTGTTGGCCGATTGCGCCAGCTCGGCCCGCGCGGTGCGGTGAGCGGCCATCTGCCAGGCTTCAAACTTGAAAGGCACGGTGATGTTGCAGCCCCGCGCCCCGCTGGCAGCAAAGGCCAGCACGGTTTGGGTGAAGGCTTCAGGCGCGCTTTCAAGCCGGTCGTAATCCAGCGTTTGTCCGGTTTGCGCGGCAAACAGGGCGTGGATACGCGGTGAGCGGCTGTGTTTGACAGGGTGGCCGATGACGGCGTAACGGTCCATGGGTATGGGGGCAGCACAGAGAGAGGGTCAATGCGAGGAGGTGTCCTCGACGTTGGCCTGGAGGCCGTCATTGCGGGTGAAGCGAAAGCGCGAGACGAACACCAGTTGATCAAACTGGTTGCGCATCGCGGCAGTGAACGGCCCAAAGGGCCCAGCGGCTCGGGCGATGGACAGTGCTCGGCGATCAAGCACTCGGTTGCCTGAGCCGGTGATGATGTCGGTGGAGACCACCTTGCCCGAAGCGTCGATGGCGATCAGCATGGACAACTCACCATAGAGTTTCTGGCCGTTGGCTTCCGGGAAATTGCGGGTGCCGACGTCCTCGATCCGGTGGCGCAGGGTGTCGTAGTAGAGCGCATGCACCCCTTCGCGGGCCGCTGGACTGACGAAGCGACGGCGCGGGCGGGCGTTTTCGGCGTTGATGCGTTTCTCAATTTGCGCCAGCAGCATCAGCAATTGGCGATGGCGTTCTTCCTCGGCCGCGTGGGTCGGGTCGCCTTTGCTGTTGCGGCTGGGATCGCTGAGCTGGAACGCGGCCAAGTCGCGCTTCACTTGTGCCAACAACTGCACCTGTTGCTCTTGCATCTGCTCCAGCAACCGCTGGGCGTCGGTCACCGAGTCGCCGATGGCATTGAGTGGCGCCACCGGCAAGGGCGAGGTGGCTCGCGCGCCATCGGTCTCGCCGCCGCCTGCCAAGTTGCGCTGAGCGATCACTTCCGGCTTGGCCGGGGCGTCGCGACTGCTGGCGTTGACCAGCACCACCTCAAGGGGGCTGTCGTGCAAGATCCGGTCAAAGGCCGCCGGTGCCGCCACATGCATCAGCAGCAGGGCGGCATGGAGTGCAACCGACACCAGCAGGGCGATTTGCAGACTGGAGAGTGATTTCAGACGCTGCATGGGGCGAAAGCAAACTCAGCAAACAGTTCAGGCGGACACTGCCGGGGCGTCGGCAGCGGCGGATTCAGGGCTCAGATCGATGGCCAGATGCAGGCCGGTGCTGGCCGCGCTGGCTTCTTCGTCATCCTCTTCAGCGCTGTCAGCGGTGGTGTCGGCGATGACTTCATCCAAGCGAGCCACCAAGGACGCATGGGCTTCAAGCGTGAGCAGATCGACCTTGCTGACCCGCACCCGCACCTTGGCACCGCGACCGAGGTTCTCGGCCCCGGTGGCGCGCAGCACCAGCGGCAGGGTATCGAGGCGCACCAAGCCGTCCTTGATGACCGCTGCTTCGACCTCGATGCCGCCGTGTTCCGCCAAACCGTTTTGTTCCAGCCAGCGCAGCGTCCAGTAACGTTCCACACCGTTTTGGAAGTCGTTGTAAGCCCCGTAGGCCGACTCGAAGCTGGAGATGACCGAGAACAGCTCGGCGTCTTTGGGCTTGAAGGGTGCTGCCAACATGGCGGTGCGTCCGTGGCGGGCGCAGGCAATGATCTGCCACTGATTGACCAGATCGACATAGCGCCGCAGCGGCGAGGTCGCCCAGGTGTAGTGCGCCACCCCCATGCCAGCGTGCGGCAGCGCGCGGGTGCTCATGCGCACTTTCATGCCCGGTGCCATGCTGGCTTGGCTGCGGTAGATGCCCGGCACGCCCAGTTCGGCCAGCCAGCCGCCCCACGTGTTGTTGGCCAGAATCATCGCCTCAGCCACGATCAGATCGAGCGGTGCGCCGCGTTTGCGTTCGCTGATGCGCACCGTTTCGCTACCGTCCGGGGCTTGGCTCGGGGCGTTGCCGCTGGCATCGACGAGCTTGAAGTTGTAGTCGGGCCGGTTGAAGTTCTCCGGCTTGCCGCGCACCACTTCGCGTTGGGCCTTGAGATGCTTGGCCAAGCGCCAGCCAAAGGTCAATTCAGCCGCAAAGGCAAAGTCGGCCGGGGCTTGGCCGGTCAGCGCAGCTTCGGTGACCACGCTATCGAGCTGGTCGTGGCGCAGATTGGCCTTGATCGGCACGCGCTCCAGCTTGGTTTCGCTCGACGTGATGGTCAGCGTGGCCTCGTCCATCGTCACGTAGAGTGACACCGCTGGGCAGTCGCGCCCCTCGATCAGCGTGTAGGCCTGCACCACCGCGTCCGGCAGCATGGTGAGCTTCCAGCCGGGCATGTAGACGGTCGAGAGCCGCTCGCGCGCGGCGATATCCACCGCTGAGCCCGGCTGCATCGCCAAACCTGGTGCTGCGATGTGGACGCCAAAAATCACCGTGCCGCTGCCCAGACCTTGCACCGAGAGCGCATCGTCGATTTCCGTGGTGCTGGAGTCGTCCACCGAGAAAGCCTGCACCGGCGCCAGCGGCAAGTCGTCCTTGATGGCCGGGGCTGCCAAAGCTGGAAAGCCCGTGCCTTTGGGGAATTGCTCAAACAAAAAGCGCCGCCAGTGGAACTGGTACGGGCTGGTGATGGCGCCGGCGTTGGTCAGCAAATCAAGCGGCGCGCGCTGTGAGGCCCGCGCCGCTTCGACCACCGCTTTGTATTCGGCCCCGTTCTTGTCCGGCTTGAACAAGATCTTGTAGAGCTGCTCGCGCACCGCCTCCGGGCATTGCCCTGCCACCAGCTCTTTGGCCCAAGCTTCGATCTGGGCGGCCACTTGTTTTTTGCGCTCGATACCGAGCAACGCCGCTTTGACGGTTTCCTCTGGCGCTTTGCGGAACAACCCTTTGCCAAGGCGGCGGAAGTAATGCGGCGCGCCATAGAGGCCAAACAGCGCAGCGGCTTGCTCCAGCGTGCCCGCTTTAGCGTCAAAGTAGTCGCGTGCCAAGTCACCGAAACTGAACTCGTCTTCGGGCGCGAACTCCCAAGCCAAATCCAGATCCATCTCCGCAGCCATCTGCTGCCCGCGCGCCAACACCTCAGCGGGCGCAGGCTTTTCGAACTGCAACAACACGTTGGCCAACTTCACTTTGACGCGCTTGCCTGAGTCGAGTTCGATTTGCATCGAACTATCAGCCTGCGACATCACCCGGCCAGCCAGGAATTTTCCGGAATCATCAAAAAGGGCGTACATGCCCGCGATTGTCGCCGGGAACGCTGCTGCTGCTTAAATCCCCCTAGCCCCCTTTTACAAAGCTATCCATTACCCACAAGTTGATTGAACTCTGTGGCGAAGTGTCTAAGCTGAACAGAGGGCAGCAGGAGTGTGGTGATGACGTGGGCAGCAGAGGAATTGCGAACGGTGGATCTGGGGGATGC
>NZ_JBFPHB010000017.1:0-8006 GCF_041083635.1 Leptothrix ochracea | reverse complement strand
AGGTGTTCGCGCTCGGAACTGAGCAACATTACATCGACGTACCAAGCCCACAGCGCGGCCGTGCACACGACCACAAGGTAGCAGATGGCCGCCGTTCGCATTAGTCTTGATTCACGAGGCATAACGTCTGACATAACCGGCGCTGCGCGGCTTCATCGCGCAGCGTCCGCGTTGATGGAGGGGTTGGGCGTCACAGCGCTATGCGGCGCCATATGGCTGGCCCAGCCAGAAACGCTACTACTGCCATGAGCATGTTTGCGTAGAGACCGTAAAGGACGAAAGGGGACGAAGGCTGAACTTCAAGCAGCCTGGCGACGAGCGTGGGAACGGCCATGGCACCAAAGAAGATGCAAAGCCAAACGACCATAAGCATCAGAAAGCCGAGTTGACCCAGCGCGGAAAAACTACGCGGAGAACGGGTACCCAGAGAAACAAACGTGTTGGTGCTTCGAACCACGGCACCTCCAAGTTTGTAGCGATGGGCGGCCAGCCCAATGCCGCACGGAAGCCACTGGATGACACCAGCTAACAACCCAGATATGACTATGAGAGCTTCAGACATTTGAAGGTGACGCCCAACTACATTTAGACATCACCGGCTGGCCTGCGGGATGAGGCCTATCACGCTGGTGATGCTCCCTGAGGTGGCATCGTAAGTCATTGAAAGACCGCTGAAAAGCCCCACGGGGGCCAACTTTTTTAGGGCGAATGTTGGCGCGATAGGTGGCCTAAATTTTTAGGTATGGATACCGCCGTTTGCTTGACCGGGCGCGTCAGGAAATTCGGTTTTTTGAGCCATTTGGCGGCGGTTGGGCGCACGGTGGGGGCTTCGACAAGCTCAGCCCGAACGGGTCGGGGGAGGCTCCCCTCGCCCGCGTTGCGGGAGAGGGGCCGGGGGTGAGGGCTGATGGGAGGGTGAGGGCTGATGGGGCTCAGTCCGCGCTGTTTTGCGCGTCCCCCACCGGCATGCAGGCACAAAACAGGTTTCGGTCGCCCCAGACGTTATCGACGCGGCCGACGGGGCTCCAGTATTTGTTTTGGCGCAAGGATGCCACCGGGTAGGCGGCGGTTTCGCGGCTGTAGGGGTGGGGCCAGTCGATTTTGAGCAGGCTCTCGGCGGTGTGCGGGGCGTTTTTGAGGGGGTTGTCCTCACGCGGCAGGAGGCCCGATGCGACGTGGGCTATTTCCTGCCGAATCGCCAGCATGGCGTCGCAGAAGCGGTCCAGCTCAATCAGCGGTTCGCTCTCGGTGGGTTCCACCATCAGCGTGCCGGCCACGGGGAAGGAGAGCGTTGGGGCGTGGAAGCCGTAGTCGATCAGGCGCTTGGCGACGTCTTCGGCACCGATGCCGGTGGCGTCTTTGAGCGGGCGCAGATCGAGGATGCATTCGTGCGCCACGCCGCCGCCTTTGACGCTGTCGATGCCACCGCTGAAGTGGATGTCGTAGGCGTCGCCCAAGCGGGCGGCGATGTAGTTGGCGCTCAGGATCGCCACTTCGGTCGCGGTTTTGAGGCCCTCAGCGCCCATCAAGCGCACGTACATCCAACTGATGGGCAGCACAGCGGCGTTGCCGAGCGGTGCGGCGGACACGGCACCGACGCTTTGTGCCGTGCCGATGCCGGCCGTGCGGTGCGCCGGCAGGAACGGCACCAAATCGGCCACCACGCAGACCGGGCCGACGCCGGGGCCGCCACCGCCGTGCGGGATGCAGAAGGTCTTGTGCAGGTTCAGGTGACTCACGTCGCCGCCAAATTCACCCGGGGCGGCCACGCCGACGAGTGCGTTCATGTTGGCCCCGTCCACATAGACCCGGCCACCGTGTTCATGCACCAGCGCGCAGATCGCCTTGACGTGGGTGTCAAAGACGCCGTAGGTCGAGGGGTAGGTGATCATGATCGCGGCGAGCTGGTCGCGGTGCTGTTCGCACTTGGCGCGCAGATCGACCAGATCGATGTTGCCTTCGACATCACACTTGGTGACCACCACCTGCATGCCGGCCATCTGCGCCGAAGCCGGGTTGGTGCCGTGGGCGCTTTCCGGGATCAGGCAGATGCTGCGGTGTGCTTCGCCCCGGCTGGCGTGCCATGCCTTGATGACCAGCAGCCCGGCGTATTCGCCCTGCGAGCCGGCGTTGGGTTGCAGGCTGATGCCTTGGTAGCCGGTGGCTTGGCAGAGCCAGCCGGTGAGCTGCTCGTTCAGCGCCCAGTAGCCCGCCAGTTGATCGGCCGGGGCGAAGGGGTGCACCCCGGCAAATTCCGGCCAAGTGATCGGGATCATCTCGGCGGTGGCGTTGAGCTTCATGGTGCAAGAGCCCAGCGGAATCATGCTGCGGTCCAGCGCCAGATCCTTGTCCGACAGGCGGCGGATGTAGCGCAGCATCTCGGTTTCGCTGTGGTGCGCGTTGAAGACCGGGTGCGTCAGGAACGCTGAGGTGCGGCGCAGCTCGGTCGGGATCAGCGGTGCGGTGCCCGCCAGCGCTTCGACGCTTGGCAGCACCTGACCCTGGGTGGCAAACAAGGCCCACAGCGCTTGCAGATCGGCGCGGGTGGTGGTCTCGTCGAGCGAGATGCCCACGGCGTCTTCACTGGCGGCGCGCAGGTTGCGGCCAGAGGCCACGGCAGCGGCCATCAGCGCGTCGCGCTGGCTGGCACCCACCACCACCAGCACGGTGTCGAAGGTGGTAGTGTGGACGGTTTGCACCCCGAGCTGGCGCAGGCCGGCGTCAAGGATGGCGGTGTAGGTGGCGATGCGCTGGGCGATGCGCTTCAAGCCCTGCGGGCCGTGATAGACCGCGAACATGCTGGCCACCACCGCAGGCAGCACCTGGGCGGTGCAGATGTTGGAGGTGGCTTTTTCGCGGCGAATGTGTTGCTCGCGGGTTTGCAGCGCCAAGCGATAAGCCGGGTGGCCGTGGCTGTCCACGCTCACGCCCACCAGTCGGCCGGGCATGGAGCGCTTGTAGGCGTCTTGGGTCGCCAGGTAAGCCGCGTGCGGGCCGCCCGCGCCCATCGGCATGCCGAAGCGCTGGGTCGAGCCGCAGGCGATGTCGGCCCCAAGTTCACCGGGGGGCACCAAGAGCGTGAGGGCCAGCAAGTCGGCAGCGACGATGGCGAGACCGCCGGCGGCATGCACCGCGTCGATGATCGGGCGCAGATCACGCACCTGACCGTTGACGCCGGGGTATTGCAGCAGCACGCCAAAGGCTGGGGTCGCGGCCACGCTGGCGGCGATCTCGGTGGCGTGTACTTGCTCGACCGTGATCCCCAGCGGCGCAGCGCGGGTGTGCAGCACGTCAAGGGTCTGCGGCAACACGTCGTGGGCGACGACAAAGCGGGTGGACTTCGACTTGCCGGCGCGCGCGGCCAGCGTCATCGCTTCAGCAGCAGCGGTGGCTTCATCGAGCATCGAGGCGTTGGCGATGGCCATGCCGCTCAGGTCGCAGACCATGGTCTGGAAGTTGATCAGCGCTTCCATGCGGCCTTGGCTGATCTCGGCTTGGTAGGGCGTGTAGGCGGTGTACCAAGCCGGGTTCTCCAAGATGTTGCGCAGGATGACGCCGGGCGTGTGGGTGCCGAAGTAGCCGCAGCCGATGTGCGAAGTCAGCACCCGGTTCTTGGCCGCGATGGCTTTCAGCTCCGCCAGCGCGGCGGCTTCGCCCGTGGGCGCGGGCAGATCCATGGGGGCCGCGCGGCGGATGTTGGCCGGCACCACCGCATCGATCAAGGCCGCACGGCTGGGGCTGCCGATGACCGCCAGCATGCGTTGCTCGTCCGAGCTGTCTGGGCCAAGGTGGCGGGGGCCGAATTCGGCCAGGTTTTCAAGGCAGGACAGCGCAGATAAAGCAGGCATGGCGATCAGTGGCAGGGGGAGGAGGGGGTGTGAGGCTTAGAGGCTTTGCAGCAAGGCGTCGTAGCCGGTGGCGTCGAGCAAGCCGTCGAGCTCAGTCGGGTTGGACAGGCGCACCTTGAAGAACCAGCCCGAGGCCAGCGGATCGCTGTTGGCCAAGGAGGGGTCGTCGCGCAGGGCTTCGTTGACTTCGACGATCTCGCCGCTGACGGGGGCGTAGACATCGGCGGCGGCCTTGACCGACTCGACCACACCGGCCACGTCGCCCTTGGCAAAGGTGGTGCCCACAGCGGGCAGATCGACAAAAACCACATCCCCCAAGGCGTCTTGGGCATGCACGGTGATACCGACCACCGCAGCGGCGGCGTCAGCGGCGTTGATCCATTCGTGGTCGGGGCTGAACTTGATGCTCATGAAAAGGGCTCCTGAAATGAAGCAAGTGGGTTGCAAGGAAGGAAAGCGCGATTCTGCGGGATCAGCCCCGTGAATCAGGCCGTGAACGAGGCCGAACCTCAGCCTCGGAAATAGCGCTGGGGCACGAACGGCATGGCGCTGACTTGCATGGGGGTGCGTTTGCCGCGCACTTCGGCCAGCACGGCGCTGCCCACGGTGGCGTAGCGGCTGTCGATCCACGCCATGGCGATGGGGTGGCCCAAGGTGGGCGAGACCGTGCCGCTGGTGACGCGGCCGATGCTTTGGCCTTCGGGGTTGAACAGGACCGCTCCTTCACGCACCGGCAAACGCTCCAGCCCGATCAGGCCGACCCGCTTGCGCGTTGCACCGTCGCGCCACTGCTGCGCCAGCACGTCTGCACCGGGGTAGCCGCCGGCCCGGGCACCGTCGGGGCGGCGCACCTTTTGCATCGCCCAGTTCAAACCGGCTTCAACCGGCGAGGTTTGGCTGTCGATGTCGTGGCCGTAGAGGCACAGACCCGCTTCGAGACGCAGGGTGTCGCGAGCCCCCAAGCCGGCGGGTTCGACTTCGGGCTGAGACAGCAAGGCGCGGGCCAAGGCTTCAGCCGCTTCAGCGGGGACGGAGATTTCGAAGCCGTCCTCGCCGGTGTAGCCCGAGCGGGTCACAAAACAAGTGGCCCCGGCCAACGTAAAGACCGCGCCGGTCATGAAGGTCAAGGCGTTCACGCCGGGGTTCAGGCGCGCCAAGGCCATCGCAGCTTGTGGGCCTTGCAAGGCGAGCAAGGCCCGCTCAGGCATGGGGATGACTTGGCAGCGGTGATGACCACGTGTTTGACCGTTGTCACCCAGGTTGCTTTGCAGATGGGCGATGTCGGCCGCCTTGCAGCCGGCATTGACCACCAAGAACAGATCGCCAAATGCGGCCACCGCATCCCCATGCGCATCCATGGGTGGGCGGGTGATCATCAGATCGTCGAGCAAGCCGCCTTGCTCGTTGGTGAAGAAGGCATAGCGCTGTTTGCCAGCACCGAGGCCAAGCACATCGACGGGCACCAGGGTTTCGAGCGCCGCAGCGGCATCCGCGCCCACCAAGCGCACTTGGCCCATGTGCGAGACATCGAATAGCGCTGCTGCGCTGCGGCACTGGCGGTGCTCGGCCAAGATGCCAGCGGGGTACTGCACCGGCATGTCGTAGCCCGCAAAGGGCACCATGCGGGCACCGAGCTCGCGGTGCAGGGCATGCAAAGGGGTGACGCTCAGCGCGTCTTGGGGGCTCAGGGACATGATCACGGACCAATCTAAGGGCAAGAATGCACGCCACCGCCGCCGGTGGGCCTGCCCTCGCTGTCCGCTTTACCTGAGAGATTGACGCCCACATCGAGCGCTTGCCCCTTCGGTGGATGGCCTCGACGGGCCATCTCTCTCCAGTGAGGATCACAGCACCCCTTGCGAGGTGCCATGTCTGCCAGTCCTTTGGCCTGAGCGTTCAGGTCGTGCACTCACCATGCATCAACCCTGCGCCTTCGGCGTTCCTGCCCCCGCAAGCGGGGCGGACTCTCTCCTGACAAGGGCCGTGAGTTTACTCCACGGCCTCAACCACGTGTCACGCCGGATCATTCATCCGGATCGCGGTACTCCTTGGGCAACTGGTGAGCGATGCCCTTGTGGCAGTCAACGCAGCTCTTACCCGCAGCCTTGGCTTCCATGTGCTTGCGATAGACGCTGCTGCGCTGAATCGTCGGGCTCATGGAGTCGAAGTTGTGGCAATTGCGGCATTCGCGCGAGTTGCTGTCTTTCATGCGCTCCCACTCGTGCGTGGCCAAGGTCATGCGTTTGGCTTCGAACTTTTCAGGCGTGTCGATGCTGCCGACCAACTTGCCCCAGACCTCGAAGCTTGCTTTGGCCTTGCGGGCCATCTTGTGGGTCCAGTCCTTGGGGACATGGCAATCCGAACAGATCGCTCGCACACCTGTGCGGTTGCTGTAGTGGATGGTTTGCTTGTATTCCGCAAACACGGTATCCCGCATTTCGTGGCAACTGGTGCAGAACTCCAGCGTGTTGGTCGCTTCCATGGCGGTGTTGAAGCCGCCCCAGAAGATGATGCCGCCGATAAAGCCCACGCTGAGCAAACTCAGCACCGACCAGCGAATGCTGGGGCGGCGAAGAAGATTCCAGAGTGCTTTCATTGGGCCAAGACCCATGCCACGAGATTGCTGATGTCAGCGTCATCCTTGGCCTTGATGATGAGGTGCTCTTCCTCATCCTCGCTGTCCTTGGCCTTGACCTTGGGAGCGGTTTTCAGATGCTTGAGCAAATGATCAGGAGCTTCAGCCTTGCCCTTGTATTTGGCGGCCAGCACCTTGAACGGCGGCGCTTCGCCCGAGCCGGAGCTGCTGTGGCACTTGAAGCAGTTGTTGCGACGGGCCAAAGCCTCCGCTGCGGAGGCATCCAAGGACCACGACGATGTGCTGCCAAGCAGGGCCATGCCCCCAAGCACCCCCACCAGCAAAGTGCGTGTGGAGGCTGAACGGATGGAAAAAGTAAATGACATGAACGTCCCTTCGAGTAGTTGTTACGGCTCTGAGGATACGCATGGAATGTGTCAACTGTCACGTTTCTGGGTCATGGAAAGCGGCTTCCTTGACAAAGATCATTCTCGGTTCGCGTGGCGCAGCGTCTCGGCCACGGGTTGACGCAGCACTTCGCGCAGGCTCAACCAGCCCGCGCCCAAGGCCAGCAGCGCGCCCCCCACGCTGCCTGCCAGTGGCAACCAAGGCCGGGGTAACCAGTCAAAACCGAGCACTTGGCGGGCCAGCACGGCGCTTAAGGCGGTGGCGGTCAGCATTGCCAATCCCCCGGCCAAGGCCCCCAAGCTGAGCAGCTCGGTGCGCTGGATCTGGCGCAGCAAACTGGAACGTGCGCCCAAGGCGCGCATCAGCGCCATCTCACGGGTGCGGGCCTGACGGGTGGCCGAGAGCGTGGCCAGCACCACGACCAAGCCGGCCAGCAGGGTGAAGAGAAACAGCACTTCCACCGCCAAAATCACTTGCTCGACGATGCCTTGCACTTGGCTGATTTGTGCCGAGACATCGACGCTGGTCAGGTTGGGAAAGGCGCGCAGCAAGCGCACATCTAGGCTTGGGCCCGATGCTGAACCCGCCGAACCAGCTGATGCCGCCGGGGCTGGGGTGCGGTAGGCGGCGATCCACGTGGCGGGCAATTCTGGCAAGTCGCGGCGCGGGAACATGACGAAGAAGTTGACCCGCATCGAGCTCCAATCGAGCTTGCGCAGGCTGGTGATGCGCGCCTCGATCACCTGTCCGCCAACATCGAAGCGCAGCCGATCGCCGAGTTTCAGCCCCAAGGTCTTGGCCAAGCCGGTTTCGACCGAGATGGCATCGGCTTCTTCGGCCACCCATTGGCCAGCGCTGACTTGGTTGTGGCTGGGCAGATCCGGGCTGTGGCTGAGGTTGAATTCACGCTCCACCAGCCGCCGGGCTTGCTCGCCGGGGAAATCTTCCGGGCGCACGTCCTTGCCGTTCAAGGCGATGAGACGCCCACGGATCATCGGGGCCCAGTCTTCGCCTTGCACGCCGCCGGCGTGCAAGGTGCTGCGAAAGGCCTCGGCTTGTTCGGGCAGGATGTTGATGACAAAGCGATCCGGGGCGTTCACCGGCGTGGCGGCGCGCCAACTGCTGATCAAGTCGGTGCGCAGCAGCACCAACAAGCCCAGTGCGGTCAGGCCCAG
>NZ_JBFPHB010000028.1:0-2787 GCF_041083635.1 Leptothrix ochracea | reverse complement strand
TGCCGCCGATCAGCCAGAGCTGATGCTGGCGCGCCAAGGCTGACAACGTCGCTTGGATCGGCCCGTGGCCGGGGGCTTCGGCATGGCGCAGCTTGTCGTGGTCGTGGTGGCCGATCAGGCAGAAATATTCGGGCAGCAGCACCAGCTCAGCGCCGGCACTGGCGGCCTCCGTCACCAAGGCGGTGGCAGTGGCGAGGTTCTCGGCCACGTCCGGGGTGGACACCATCTGGATCGCGGCCACGTTCAGGGTCTGGGACATGGGATCAGACTCCAGCTTGTTGGGTGAAAATCAAAGCCACGATACTCGAACAATGCAAGGAGACCACAGGCATGTCCCATCAAGAAGTTGCTGAACCCACGGTTGTGGCGCGCGCGGAGCACTCACGTTTTGTGCAGCGTGTGCGGCGGGCCCGGGCGGCTGATTTGCACCGTCTGCCTGCCGGACTGCCTCTTCGTGCGGCGATCACGGCGTGTATCGGAGACTTTCTGAGCGCCGGGCGCAGCTTGTCAGCGGCGCTGCGCTTGACGCGTCAATTGGTGATTGAGCGTTTGGCGGTGTGGGATATCGAGGCGCAGGCTTCGATGCAAACCGTGACGCAGGCCATGACCGACTTGGCCGAAGTGACGCTCGACTTGGCCTTGCAGGCTTGTCGCGACGCCTTGGACGCCCGCCATGGTGCGCCGCTGGATGAATCCGGCCGGGTGATTGATTTCTGGGTGGTCGGCATGGGCAAGCTTGGCGCGCGCGAGCTCAATGTCTCCTCCGACATCGACTTGATCTACGTTTATGAAAACGATGGCGAAACCGCCGGTCGCGGGGACGGCACAGGCGTGATCTCGGCCCACGAGTACTTCGGTTTGGTGGCGCGGCAACTGCGCGCCTTGATCGACGACGTGACCGAAGACGGCTTTGTGTTTCGCATGGACTTGGCCTTGCGGCCCAACGGCAACTCCGGCCCGGCGGCGGTGAGTTTGGCGATGTTGGAAGAGTATTTCCTCGTTCAAGGCCGGGAGTGGGAACGCTTTGCGTGGCTCAAAAGCCGGGTGGTGGCGCCGCAAGCGTCAGTGCAAGCCGGGCGGGTGCTGCCGCTGCGCGATGTGGTGGGGCCGTTTGTCTATCGGCGCTACCTTGATTACGGCGTGTTTGAGGGCTTGCGCCAGCTGCATCGCAAGGTGCGCGAGGAAGCCAGTCGGCGCGCTGCCGGTCGGCCTGAGCGGGCCAACGATGTGAAGTTGTCGCGTGGCGGCATCCGCGAGATCGAGTTCATCGTGCAGTTGCTCCAAGTGGTGCGTGGCGGGCAGTTTCCCGAGATTCGTACCCGCCCGACCCTGAAAGCGCTGGAGCGGCTGGCGGCGGTCGGCCTGATCAAGGCGGAGACGGCTGAAAAGCTGGCGCAGGCCTATGTTTTCTTGCGCCGCGTCGAGCACCGTATCCAGTTTCTTGACGATCAGCAAACCCATGTGTTGCCCACCTCCGATGCCGATCTGCACTGGATCGCGCAGTCGATGGGCTTGCGCTGTACCGCTGACGCTTGTCAATTGCTGGAGCAGCTGCATCAGCATCGCGAGTTGGTGGCGACCGAGTTCGACGCGCTTTTGCACGATGGCCGTCAACCCACCGGGGGCTGCAAGGGCTGCGGGGGCCAGGGCCCGATCTCGCTTGACAACCCAGCGTTGCTTGAGGGGTTGTCACCGGACTTGGCCGCGCGCTGGACGCGCTTTTTGGCTCAGCCGCGCGTGACGATGCTGCGTGACGATGCCAAGCAACGCTTGGCGCGTCTGCTGATGCGGGCACGGCAACAACATGCACAAGCCCAGCAACAGCATCCTGAGATGGGTGATGAGGCGTTGGCGCGGTTTATCGACTGGGTCGAGCCGCTGTTGCGCCGCGATAGCTACTTGGCGTTGCTGGCTGAGCGGCCGCTGGTGCTGGGCCGGTTGCTGCGCATGCTGGGGTTGGCCCGCTGGCCGATGCGCTACTTGATGCGTCATCCCGGCGTGATCGACGAGCTGGCCGATGCGCGTCTGACGCATGAGCGTTTTGATCCGGTGCTTTATCAGCGTGATCTGGAAGAGCGCCACCAAGCTTGGATTCGCTCCGGCGAGGCCGATGAGGGTGAGCTGCTCGACACCTTGCGCCGCGCGCATCAGGCCGAAACCTTCCGCACCTTGGTGCGCGATGTCGAAGGCGAGTTGAGCGTTGAGCAAGTGGCCGATGACCTCTCCGCCTTGGCAGACGCCAATTTGCAGTGCGCCATCCGCTGGGCTTGGCAGCATTTGCGTCAGCGGCACCGCGAGGAGCCCCGCGTGGCGGTGATCGCCTACGGCAAGCTCGGGGGCAAGGAGCTGGGCTACGGCAGCGATCTGGATGTGGTGTTTGTTTTTGACGATGACGATGAGCGTGCCCCTGAGATCTACAGCGCCTTTGTGCGCAAGCTGCTGACGTGGCTGTCGCTGCAAACCAGCTTTGGCATGCTCTACGAGATCGACACCGCCTTGCGGCCCAACGGCAATTCAGGCTTGTTGGTCAGCTCGATGGCGGCGTTCGAGCGCTATCAGCTCCAGCGCGGCAGCAACGCTGCGTGGACCTGGGAGCACCAAGCCATCACCCGGGCGCGCTGGTGCGCGGGTTTGGCGGAACTTGAACCCCGTTTTGAAGCGGTTCGCCGCGCGGTGATGGGCGCAGCGCGTGAGCCGCAAGCCCTGCACGCCGAGATCCGTGAGATGCGCGACAAGGTCCGCAAGGCCCATCCGGTTCGGCCGGGCTATTTCGACGTCAAGCATTCC
>NZ_JBFPHB010000001.1:0-8250 GCF_041083635.1 Leptothrix ochracea | reverse complement strand
CAAGCTTATGCAGTCGCGCTAGCAGCGCTACGCAAGCTAGCAGGTTTTCGGCATTTCATAAACCCATCCTCCGCAACTTAAGATGTCCGGCTGTTTGTGTAGCGCTAATGTCAGCTGAACTACATTTCGACATCACCCGCCGACCCGCAGGATGCGGTCTATCGCGCTGGTGATGCTCCCTAGGGTGGCATCGTAAGTGATTGTTGATGCAAGGGAAAGTCTAATTTTTGCCGCCGCGCATGATGCGATTTTGGCGTGATAGGTCTCCTAAATTTTGGGGTACAGGCAGCAGGGATCACGCTGTCATCGCCGTGTCCGTTGCGGCTGGCACACTCTTTGGCCCGAATGGCGCGTCACTGCGGATGCGGCGGGGTTTGAGGATGGGGTGTCATGCCGAGTGCTTTTAATTTTTCGATCTCTCCTTTCGATTGCTTGACCAACGAAGAACGCAAGTTGGTGCGCAATAGCTTGGATATTGGCTACTTTCGCGAGGCCGAGGCGATTCTTGAGCCGGGGGTGCAGCCAACGCACCTGTTTGTGATCATCAAGGGCTACGTGCAGCAGTTTGAGGGCGATGAACTCATCACCACCTTCGGGCCTGACGACAGTTTTGATGGTCGGGGCTTGGTGGCGGGCAAGGTGAGTGGGCGTTTTGTGGCCGCCGAAGAAGTGGTGGCGTACCAGCTCTCGAAGCAAGCAGTGAGCGATCTGATCTCAAGCAACGCCACTTTCGGCGCCCTGCTCTTCTCGGATCTGACCCGCAAACTCACCGCGCTTTCCGAGCGCCAAAGCCAGCACGAATTGCAGTCGCTGACCATGGCGCAGGTCGAGCAGGCGTTCATCCGGCCGGCGCACATGGTCGATGCCGATACCGACATCGTCTCGGTGGCGCGCGCCTTTCATGATCACCGCACCAACTGCGTGCTGGTGCAAGACCACCGTGTCAGCCCACCACGCGTGGGCGTGTTCACCAACACGGGCTTGCAAGCAGCTATCTTGAACGGCACACCGCTGCACCAATTGGCGGTGCGCGAGCTGACCAACTTCGAGCTGATCACCGTCCACCCGGCCGACCATCTGTTTGACGCCTTAGCCTTGATGATTCGCCACCAAATCCACCGGCTGGTGGTGGCCGACGACGAACGCATCATCGGCATCCTGCATCAGCTTGATCTGCTGAGCTTTTTGTCAAACCACTCGTACTTGATCTCGTTGCAGATCATGGAAGCCGACAAGATCGAGACCCTTAAGCTCGCGGCTGAACAGATCACGCGCCTGATCTCGCTGCTGTTTCGGGGCGGCACCAAGGTGGCGCAGATCGCTCGACTGGTGCAAGAGCTGAACGCCAAATTGCTGGAACGCACGTGGCAACTGATCGCACCGCCGGATTTGATCGCCAACAGCTGCTTGTTCGTCATGGGCAGCGAAGGACGCGGCGAACAGCTCTTAAAAACCGACCAAGACAATGGCCTGATCCTGCGCGATGACTATGTGTGCCCGCACGACTTGGCAGCCTTGGCCGATCGTTTCAGCGAGGCGCTGATCGATTTTGGTTTCCCAGCGTGCCCCGGCAACATCATGATTCGCAACCCGATCTGGCGACAGTCGGTGTCCGAGTTTTCGCAAACCGTGCGCCGCTGGCTGCAAAACCCCGACCCGGACAATGTCATGACGCTGGCGATTTTCATGGACTCGCACGCTGTCTGTGGCGACACCGCTCTGCTGACCAAAGTGCGCGGCGAGCTCTATCGCCTCGCAACCAACAACGCCGCACTGCTGAGCCGCTTTGCTTCAGCGGTTGAAGCCTTCTCCAACACCAGCGGCTGGTGGAATCGCTTGCTGCTGCTGGGCGACTCGGCCGGCAAAGAGCTGCTCGACTTGAAGAAATCGGGCACGTTCCCGGTGGTGCACGGCATCCGCAGCTTGGCCCTCGAATACCAACTCAGCCAAACCAGCACCGCGCACCGTATCGAAGCACTGGTGAAGATCGGCAAACTGCCATCCGACATGGCGACCGATTTGATCGACAGCCTGAATTTCTTCATGGCGCTCAAACTGAAGGTCGGCCTGGAAGCACAGGAAACAGGACGCCCCCTTGAAGGGGGCATCCAAGTGGATAAGCTCAGCAGCTTGGATCGCGATCTGCTCAAGGACACGCTCGGTGTGGTCAAGCGCTTCAAGGCGATGCTGCATCACCGCTATCACCTTGAGTCGATCTGAGGAGCGCCATCATGTTCAACACTTGGTGGCAAGCGATTCGACGCGGTTGGCTGCTTTATCACTTGGCCGACGAGCGTTTTCGCTTCATGTACGACCCCCCGCCCGAGAACGAATGGGTCACGCTGGACTGCGAAACCACGGGCCTCGACGTGGGCAAGGACGAGATCATCTCGATCGGCGCGGTGGTCATCAAAGGCAACCGCCTCATGACCAGCGAGCGGCTGGAGTTGCTGGTCAAACCTTCACGCACCGTCTCGGCAGAGAGTGTGCGCATCCACCGCCTGCGCGAGCAGGACTTGGCTCAAGGCATGGATGCCGAGGACGCGATGATGCAGTTGTTGACGTTCATCGGCAGCCGCCCGCTGGTGGGCTACTACCTTGAATTTGACATGGCGATGATCAACCGCGTGCTCTGGCCGATGCTGGGTGTGCCGCTACCGCACCAGCGCTGTGAAGTCTCGTCGATGTACTACGACTACAAAAACCGTCAGCTGCCCGCGCATGAACAAGGCGGCAACATCGACTTGCGCTTTGCGACGCTGATGAACGATTTGCAGCTGCCCGAACGCGAAGCCCACGACGCCATCAACGACGCTGTGATGGCGGGGATGGCATTTTTGAAGTTGCGCCGACTCTTGGGGCGCTGATTTTTTTGATCAAGCGCGCATAAAAAAACCCGGGGCAAGCCCCGGGTTTTTCGTCTCAGCAGCCCTTGCGAGCCGCTGAAAGATCGTCAGAGATCAGTGACCCGAAGCGCCAGAGGCACCCAGACCTGTTTCCGAACGGATCTGCTGAGCTTCGAAGTCAGCACGTTCTTGGGTGGCATTCGCGCTGCGGTCAAGCAACGAGAAGATCCAGATACCCACGAAAGCGATGGTCATCGAGAACAGCGCCGGCGAGGTGTAAGGGAACCAAGCCGAACCCTTGGGATTCCCCAAAACAGCTTCCCACACCGAAGGCGACACAACGGTCAGTGCAACCGACGACACCAGACCCAAGAAGCCACCGATCACAGCGCCCTTGGTGGTGCAATCCTTCCACAGCACGCTCATGAAGAGCACCGGGAAGTTGGCCGAAGCAGCAATCGCGAAGGCCAACGACACCATGAAGGCGATGTTTTGCTTCTCGAAAGCCAAGCCCAGCACCACAGCGATGACGCCCAAGACGATGGTCGTGATGCGCGAAACCTTCAGCTCCGAAGCGCTGTCAGCGTTGCCCTTCTTGATCAGGGTGGCGTAGATGTCATGCGACACCGCCGACGCGCCCGACAAGGTCAGACCAGCCACCACCGCGAGGATGGTTGCGAACGCCACGGCCGAGATGAAGCCGAGGAAGACGTTGCCGCCCACAGCGTTGGCCAAGTGGATGGCCGCCATGTTGCCGCCGCCACGCAAAACGCCCTTGGCATCCAAGAACTCGGGATTGGTGGACACCAAAACGATGGCACCGAAACCGATGATGAAGGTCAGCACGTAGAAGTAGCCGATCCAAGTGGTCGCCCAGAACACCGACTTACGAGCTTCCTTGGCGCTAGGCACCGTGAAGAAGCGCATGAGGATGTGCGGCAAACCAGCGGTACCGAACATCAAAGCCATACCGAAGGAGATCGCCGAAATCGGATCCTTGACGAAGTTGCCCGGGCCCATGATCGACAGACCCTTGGAGGCAGCCGCCGCAGCCACGGTCGCCGCCGTGGCTTCCGGATTGGTCTTCAACGCTTCAGCCAGCAAGCCCTTGATCGCACCATCCGTCTTGATCTTGACAGCGGCCGAGAACAGCGCTTCAGGGCTGAAACCGAACTGCGCCATGACCATGAAGGCCATGAACGACGCACCCGCCAGCAGCAAGCAAGCCTTGATGATCTGCACCCAAGTCGTTGCGGTCATGCCACCGAACAACACGTAAACCATCATCAGCGCGCCAACGATGATCACGGCATAGAAGTACTCCATGCCGAACAGCAGCTTGATCAGCTGACCAGCACCCACCATCTGAGCGATCAGGTAGAAGGCAACCACCACCAGCGTACCGGCCGCAGCGAAAGCGCGGATCGGAGCTTGTTGGAAGCGATAGCCAGCGACGTCAGCAAACGTGAACTTGCCGAGGTTGCGCAGCTTTTCTGCCATCAAGAAGGTGATGACGGGCCAGCCCACCAAAAAGCCGATGGAGTAGATCAGGCCGTCATAGCCGTTGGCCATCACCGCAGCAGAAATACCCAGGAACGAAGCCGCTGACATGTAGTCACCAGCGATGGCCAAGCCATTCTGGAAACCAGTGATGCCGCCACCGCCGGTGTAGAAGTCAGCCGCCGACTTGGTCTTGGCAGCCGCCCACTTGGTGATGAACAAGGTGCCAACCACAAAGGCCGCGAACATGATGATCGCGGTCCAGTTGGTGGCTTGCTTTTCAGCTTGGCCGAGATCAGCACCAGCAGCCATGGCGCCACCAGCCGCCAGAAGGGCTGCCGCAGTGGCCAGAATTTTGGTCATGCGGCTCATTGGTTGGCCTCCTTGAGCAGCTGCTCGTTGATCGCGTCGAATTCAGTGTTGGCACGGCGCACATACAGACCGGTGATCACGATGGTGAAGACGATGACGCCAAAACCAATCGGAATGCCCACCGTGGTCACACCACTGGCACTGAGCGGTTGTGCCAGGAAACCTTTGTTGAAAGCGATCAGCGCAATGAAACCGTAATAAACAATCATCATTGCGAGAGTCAGCCACCATCCAAAGGATGTGCGCTTGGCTTTCAATTCTTTATACTTAGGGTTATCCCTAATTCGGGCTACTACGGGGTCTGTCATGCCACGCTCCTCGTTAATGTGCTTCACAAAAATCATAGGCTTTACCAAAGAGGTAAAGCCAGCGCCGCCGAGTCTAGGCACAAACTCTGACCTTGAACTGACCCGTGATGCATTTCACACCAAGGGTATTCCCTGCTCATTGATTTGATTTTTCATCATCCAAAAAGTAATACAGGCCCTTAAGGCCTGTATTACTTTTTTGTCAATCCTTGAAAACCCAAGGCATCCGCAGATGGAGACTCATCGTGTCGGATAGAGAATATCCACGCGGCGATTTTGCGACCAAGCGGCCTCGTTATGGCCCTTGACCTTTGGCTTTTCTTCACCGTAACTGAAGACATCCACTTGACCGTCTTGCACACCATAGGACTTCAATGCAGCAGCGATGGTTTGTGCACGCTTTTGACCCAACGCCAAGTTGTACTCGGTGCTGCCACGCTCATCCGTGTGACCTTCGATACGCACGCCACGCACAGGCGGATTCGAGGCCAGATAGCGGCCATGACGCTCGACCACAGCCGAAAAATCTGATTTGACGGCAAATCGATCGAAGTCAAAAAAGACACTGTGTTCAGTGATGATCTGACTCTGTGGATCCAAGTGCGCCGGAATCTTGGCCAACACCGGAGCCGCCACCTGTTGTTTCACAGGTACCACCGGAGCATCGGCCTCAGGCACTTGCAAAGTGGGCGCAGCATTGCTAGCCACAGGCACACGCAATTCAGGGACTTCGGGTGGCGCCGGCGCATCGACCTTCGCGACAGGCGTGGAAAGAGGCTCTTGCACAGGCGGAGTTTCCGGCGAAACCTCATCATCCCAAGGCATGGTGCCACAGGCGGTAAGGCATAGAGCCATCAGCGGGGTCAGAATTCGGGTTGTGTATTTCATCGCATACTCCAAAGTTATCGAAGCGGTTCATCCTGCAAGGCATGCTCAAGATCAGCAGACGTCGTCGTCAAGAAGCCTCGCCAGAGAACACTCACTGCATCGATCAAGGCAAGGAACCGTCGTTACGCTGCTCCGTAGACCCAGAGGCCTGTGGCTTTTTCGGCGCGGCATGGTGGTGCGACTTACCTGAAGAGGCACCTTTTTTGGACTTCTTCGCTGCGTGAGCATGGCCGGATTTCTTCTTGCCTGACTTCTTCGTCACAGCTTCGTCATGCTGTTTCGCGGCATGGCGCTTGGCGTGTTTGCCAGTATGCCGCGAAGTATGGCCCCCGGGTGTCGCCAAACTGTCTTGAGTGCGTGATGGTGTGGCAAAGCCATCACCTTTTCGCTCTGGTGGCGGCAAAAACACAGGTGCGTGAGACGGTGCAGGCGGCATGGCAGCCGGTGCCGGGCTTGTTGGCAGGGGCTGCGGGTTACGGTAAGGCGCCGCCGGACCTTGCTGGGGCTGCAAAGGGGGCAGAGGTGCGGACTGGGCCAAACCCACGGCGGAATAAAACACAGCCAACGCAGCAGCAACGATTTGTCTTTTCATTTTTAACTCGGAGGATTTGTAAAAACTGACGACCAACGCCATCGATCGCCCGATTGTGCCAATGAATTGCAGTGCCGTGAATGCCAACAGCCAACAATTACGTTCACATCAATCAAAGCGAGACTGCCTGAGCCATTTGGTAGCGACCCACTTTTCACCCTCAAGAACCTCGCCACCGCCGTGCAGGGTCAAGCTTGAACTGGCCGCCACGGGATAACTGAAGAAGACAGCATTTCCTTTGTGTGGCGAGACGTTCAAACCAATATCTGGAAAAGTTGTCTCGCCCCCTCGGATGGGTGTATTGAGATACATCACCAGCGTAGCAACCCGCTGGCCACCACGGCGTAATATGGCCGAGGTACTCGCCAAAGAAGTATCAAAATAGTCGTAGTGCGGCTTGTACTCAGCACCCGGACGGTAGCGCAAAACTTGCAAACCCTCACCGTTTTCGATGGGCCAGTTCAAAAGCGCGGCGATGCGAGCCTCGATACGCTCGACCAATGGAGAAACGCCACGCGGGAAGAACATGCCGTCACTGGTCCGGGCCTCGTGGACCAAGCTGCCTCCGTGCGTTTGGTCCACCGTTTCAGAGCGTTGCAAACGGCTATCTGCTTGGACCACCAGCGCATCACATTCTTCATCCGTGAGTAAACCACCCAACAGAACGATTCGAGGCTGCCGCAGGCTGAGCAAAATATCCACGGTGTGCCCGTCGATCGTGAGGCTTGATGGTGACCCCAACAATCGCGGCTCAGGACACAGCAGCGTTGGTGAGGCCAACAAGTGGTCAAGCACTTGGTCGGCCATGATGTGTTGCCAGCCACTGCTCAACATCGACCGCAACATGCCTTCTCTTGCCATCCCCAGCCGTTGTTGCTCCATCACCCATTGACGCAACTCTTCACTGATCACAGCAGACCCTCCGTAAACATCATCATGAACGCATTGACTGTACAAGAAATATTTGAAAAGCTGTCCAAGATAAATCCAAACCCTGTGACAGAACTTAAATACAACTCGCCCTTCGAGCTTCTTGTTGCCGTCATATTGTCAGCACAAGCGACCGATGCAAGCGTCAACAAGGTGACACCTATACTGTTCGAGAAACTTAATACCCCTGAATCGATAGCTTCGCTTCAGCCTATAGAGTTAGAGCCCTATATCCAATCCATTGGACTCTACAAGAGCAAAGCACGTCACATCATCGCCATGGCCAAGATACTGGTTGAACAGCATCGAAGTGCTGTTCCAGCCACCAGACATCAGCTCGAACAACTTCCCGGCGTGGGCCGAAAAACAGCCAATGTCATTTTGAACATTGTTTTTGAGGAACCGACTCTCGCCGTCGATACGCACGTGTTCCGGGTCGCGAACCGAACCGGTCTAGCACCCGGCAAAACACCCAAAGAAGTCGAATCCAAGCTGATGGCGTGCGTTCCGGAAGATTTCTTGATGAACGCTCATCACTGGCTGCTGCTTCATGGTCGGCACGTCTGCAAAGCCAAGGCACCGATGTGCAGCACTTGCTGCATCGCCGAGCGATGTGAGTTCAACGCGCAAGACAGCAAGCAAAGGGCGTAAAAAAAGCCACCTAGGGTGGCTTTGCTTCGCAATTTATGGCGGAGTGGACGGGACTCGAACCCGCGACCCCCGGCGTGACAGGCCGGTATTCTAACCAACTGAACTACCACTCCGCAGTGGCGACCCCTAGGGGATTCGAACCCCTGTACCGACCGTGAAAGGG
>NZ_JBFPHB010000035.1:0-33217 GCF_041083635.1 Leptothrix ochracea | reverse complement strand
TCGCTGACCGAGGCGGTCTGTGCGCTTGGTGCTTGTGATCAGTTGGTGGCCACGGACCGCTATTCCAACGCGCCAGCCCAGGTGCTGGCGCTGCCCAAGGTGGGCGGCTTGGAAGACGCGCAGATCGAGCGCATCGTCGCCCTGAAACCGGATGTGGTGCTGGCCACCCGGGCCACGCGGGCGGTCGAACGTTTGCAGGCTTTGGGCCTGCGGGTGGTGCTGATCGAGGCCACCAGCCACGCCGAAGCCCATCAGATGCTCACCCGATTGGGTGAGGTGCTGGGGCGTGCTGAGCAAGCTCAAAAGCTCTGGCAACAGATCGAGGCTCAAGTGCAGCAAGCCGTGGCCCGCGTGCCTGCAGCGCTGCGCGGCCGCAAGGTCTACGTCGAGGTCGATGCGGGGCCTTATGCCGCTGGGCCGACCTCTTTTTTGGGCGAGACCTTGGCCCGTTTGGGCCTGCATAACATCGTGCCGGCCTCGTTCGGGCCCTTTCCCAAACTCAACCCAGAGTTTGTGGTCCGGGCGCAGCCGGATCTGATCTTGGTGATGGAACGCAGCCCCGAGGAGCTGGCGCGCCGCGCCGGTTGGGCGCAGCTGCGGGCGTTGCAGCGCCAACAGGTTTGCGCCTTTGAGCGCGCGCGCTACGACATCTTGGTGCGCCCCGGTCCGCGCTTGGGCGAGGCGGCCCAGTTGCTGGCCGATTGTTTGACGACGCTGGCAGGACGGGCTGTGCCATGAGCATACTTGAACAAGGTCGGCGGTGGCGTCTTGCGGGTGGGCTGCTGCTCGTCAGTGGGGTGGGGCTGCTGGCGGGTTTGATCACCGGCAGCGAAGGCTGGCGTCTCAGTGGCTTGGGCGAGCTGTTCGACCCGGAACAGGTCCTGATCGTCTGGCAGATCCGTGCGCCGCGCACGTTAGGTGCGTGGCTGGTGGGGGCGCTCTTTGGTTTGGCCGGGGCCTTGGCCCAAGGCTTGTTTCGCAATCCCTTGGCCGATCCGTACCTCTTGGGCTCGGCCTCGGGCGCTTCGCTGGGCGTGGTGGTGGTGCTGGCGGGCAGCGGTTGGATGGGCGCGGCTTTTGGCGTCGAAGCGGCGGAGGTGCTGGGGCGCGTCGGTTTGGTCGGCGCAGCTTTTGGCGGTGCCTTGTTGGGCGTGCTGCTGACGTTGCTGCTCTCGCGGGGCGCGCAGCACACCACCCGGCTGTTGCTGGCCGGGGTGGTGGTGGGGGTGGTGCTGGGGGCGATGAACGATCTGGTGACCATGATTTCCCCCGACGCCTTGCGCGGTAAGCAGGCTTTTTTGCTCGGTAGCACCGGTTTTCTCGGCTGGCCGAGCGTGGCGCTTCTGCTGCTGACGCTGTTGTTCACCTTGCCCTTGGCTTGGCGCATGGCGCGGGTGCTCGACGCCTTGAGCTTGGGCGAGGAGAGCGCGGCCAGTTTGGGCTTGAACCTGCCGCGTTGGCGCGCTGCGCTGGTCGTGCTGCTGGCGCTGGCCACGGGGACCGCCGTGGCCCAAGCGGGCTTGGTGGCTTTTGTCGGTTTGGTGGCGCCGCATTTGGTGCGGCGGTTTGTCCATGCTGCGCACGGCTTTCGCCTGGTGGCCAGTGCCGCCATGGGCGGGGCGCTGCTGCTGTGGGCTGATGTGTTGGCCCGGACCGTGATCGCACCGCAGGAGCTGCCGGTTGGGGTGCTGACCGCCGTGCTGGGTGGTTGTTATTTGCTGTGGCTTTTGCGCCGCCGGAGGTTGGCATGAAGGCTGGGCCCACGTTGAGTGCGACCGACGTGCATGTCGAGCTGGGTGGCCGCGCGGTGCTGTGCGGGGTCCGTGTGGCTTTTGAGCCCGGTTGGACCGCGCTGGTCGGACCCAACGGTGCGGGCAAATCGACCTTGCTGCGGGTGTTGGCCGGCTTGTTGCAACCTCGCTGCGGCCAAGTGAGCTTGTTTGGTCAAGCCTTGAATCACTATCCCGCCGCCGAGCGCGCTCGGCAGATCGCTTGGTTGGCACAGCAAGCCGATGACGCCGGCGGGGAGCTGAGCGTGTTTGACGTGGTGATGTTGGGCCGCTTGCCCCATGTGGGTCTGTTTGGCACCCCGACGCTTGCTGATCGTGTCGCGGTCCAAGAAGCGATGGCGCAAACCGAATGTTTGGCCTGGCAGCACCGACCTTTGGCGGAGCTTTCGGGCGGTGAGCGCCAGCGGGTGCTTCTGGCGCGCGCTTTGGCGGTGCGCGCGCCGGTTGTGCTGCTGGATGAACCCACCACCCACCTCGATCCACCGCATCAGGTCGCCTTGGTGCGCCTGATGCGCTTGATGGGTCAGTCAGGGCCGTCGGGCCAGTCCGGCAAATCGGCCCCGCGCACCACGGTGCTGAGTGTTTTGCATGAGTTGCCGCTGGCGCTGGCGGCGGATCGGCTGGTGGTGATGGCCGAAGGGCGTATCCAAGCGGTAGGGTCACGGGACGATCCGCAGGTACACGCTGCCTTGCGGGACGTGTTTGGCGGCGCGGTGCGGATCGAGCGCATCGGCACGCAGTGGACGGCTTTGCCGGAGGTGGTGTGATTTGATGGCGATGGATCACTCTCCCCAACGAGCCCGGGCGGTGATGGTGCTGGGCACCACCAGCGGTGCGGGCAAGAGCTGGCTGGCCACGGCTTTGTGCCGTTGGTACGCCCGCCAAGGGTTGAAGGTGGCACCCTTCAAGGCGCAGAACATGAGCAACAACGCGCGGGTGGTGCCGGGGTTGCTGGGCGAGGATGGACTCCCCGTGATGGGCGAGATCGGCAGCGCGCAGTACTTTCAGGCCTTGGCGGCTCGCTGCACGCCCGAGGTGCGCCACAACCCGGTCTTGCTCAAGCCCGAACACGACACCCGCAGCCAAGTGGTGGTGCTGGGCGCGGTGCGGCGTGACTTGGGTGAGGTGCCGTGGCGCGAACGCAGTGCCGCCCTTTGGCCCCACGCCCATGCCGCGTTAGAGGCCTTGATGCAGGACAACGACGTGGTGGTGATCGAAGGCGCGGGTTCTCCGGCCGAGATCAACCTGCATGCCAGCGACTTTGTGAACATGCGCACCGCTTTGGCGGTGAATGCTGCGTGCTTGTTGGTGAGCGACATCGACCGGGGCGGCGCTTTTGCGCATCTCTACGGCACGCATCAGTTGTTGCCCGACCAAGAGCGGGCGCTGATTCGCGGTTTCGTGCTGAACCGCTTTCGCGGTGATGCGGCCTTGCTGGCCCCAGGGCCCGAGATGCTTCAGCAACTGACGGGCGTGCCGACGTTGGCGGTCTTGCCGATGTGGCGCGATCACGGTTTGCCGGACGAAGACGGTGTGTTCGATGAGCGCACCCAAGGCGGTGACGGTGCTGGCAAGGGTGGGGCCGTGAAGCTGCGTATCGCTGTGATCGCCTACCCGCGCATCAGCAACTTGGATGAATTCCAGCCGCTGCGCAATCTGCCGGGTGTGCGCTTGGTGTGGGCGCGCAGCGCAGCCGACGTGGACGCCGCGGACTGGATCATCTTGCCCGGCTCCAAGCACACCAGCGGTGATTTGGCGTGGCTGCGGCGTCAGCAGTTGGATCGTGCCATCGCGCGCCACGCGGCGTCCGGGCGAGCGTTGCTGGGGATTTGCGGCGGCTTGCAGATGTTGGGTGAGGCGCTGGTCGATCCTGAGGGCGTCGAGGCGACATCCGTGGGTCTGAATGTGGACGCCAACGGTCCGGGTTTGGGCTTGCTGCCGCTGGTGACGCGCTTTGAGCCGCAGAAGCTTTTGCGCCCGGGTCGCAGCACCTTTGCGGCCTTGCAAGGCCCTTGGGCCGCGTTGGCTGGGTTGACGTTTGAGGGCTACGAAATCCGCCACGGCCGCACCACCTTGCATCCGGCCATGACCCCGGGTTTGGACGCGCTGCACAACGCCGAAGGCGAGGTCATCGGCTGGCAGCAGGGGAGCGTTTTGGGGCTCTACGCCCACGGGCTTTTTGAGTCACCCGAGGTGCTCCAAGCCCTTTTTGGGGCAGGATGCCGCACCTTGGACGCTGTTTTTGACGGCTTGGCCGATTTTCTCGATCAGCACGTCGAAGCGGGCGTGCTCAAGCAACTTTTGCAGCCGATCCACCCCTGACTCTCTTTCTGAATCCGACGGAGCTTTTGTTCATGCAGATCGAATCCCCCCCCACCGATGCTGGTCGCCCCCAACCCGAGGGCGAGCGGCGTGGCTTGGTCATCGTTCACACCGGCGACGGCAAGGGCAAAAGTACAGCAGCCTTTGGCTTGGCGCTGCGGGCTTTTGGCCGAGGCAAAGCGGTGCATATCTATCAGTTCATGAAGGTGCCCAGCGCGCGTTTTGGTGAGCACCGGCTCTTCGAGAAAATCGGCTTGCCGATCGAAGGCTTGGGGGACGGTTTCAGCTGGAAGAGCAAGGACTTGGAGCATTCAGCCCAGTTGGCTCGGGACGGCTGGGCGCGCGCAGCGGCGCTGATCCGGGCGGGTGAGCACTTTTTAGTGGTGCTCGACGAGATCATGTATCCCATCCGCTTCGGCTGGCTGGCGCTGGACGATGTGCTGGCTTGCCTGCGGGAGCGTCCGAGCCACGTGCACGTGGTGCTGACGGGACGCGGTGCCCCCGAGGAGTTGGTCGCGCTGGCGGATACGGTGACAGAAATGACGCCGATCAAGCATCATTTCGACGCCGGTGTGCCAGCGCAGCGCGGGATCGAAGACTGATAAAAATCGACCAATCAGCCCACCAAGGTGGCGCTGAGGATGGTCACGGCTTCACGCGGCACGTCGTCATGGAAGCCGCTGCGACCGGTCTTGACGCCTTCGATCTTGTCCACCACGTCTTGACCGGCAATGACCTTGCCAAAGACGGCGTAGCCCCAGCCTTGAGCCGACTCCGACTTGAAGTTCAGGAAGTCGTTGTTGGTCGTGTTGATGAAGAACTGCGACGAAGCCGAGTGCGGATCGCTGGTGCGGGCCATCGCCAAGGTGTAGTGGTTGTTCTTCAGGCCGTTGTTGGCTTCATTCTTGATCGGGGCCAGCGAGGACTTTTGCTTCATGTCGGCCGTGAAACCACCGCCTTGAACCATGAAACCCTTGATGACGCGGTGAAAGATCGTGCCGTTGTAATGACCTGAAGCCACATAGCGCAGGAAGTTCTCGGTCGAGATGGGGGCGTTGGCACCGTCAAGTTCAATCTTGATCAGACCGGCAGAGGTATTCAGTTCGACGATTTTTTGAGTCATTTATTTCTCCAAGGTTGCTTTGTTGATGGTCACGGCCTGAACAGGCACATCGCCTTGCATACCACGACGCGTGGTGGGCACGGCGCGGATTTTATCCACAACCGCCATACCATCGATCACCTTGCCAAAAACGGCGTATCCAGTACCGTCACGCGAATTGGCTTGATCGAGAAAAGCGTTATCGGTCACGTTGATGAAAAACTGTGATGTGGCTGAATCCGGCACGTTGGTACGCGCCATGGCCACGGTGCCACGGGTGTTTTTCAGACCATTCTTGCTTTCAAGCGCAATGGGTGGTCGGGTGGGTTTTTGCTGCATATCTGGCGTAAAACCACCGCCTTGAATCATGAAGTTTTCGATCACGCGGTGAAAGATGGTGCCGTCGTAGTGGCCCGCTTTCACATACTCGATGAAGTTCTTGGTTGAAATGGGCGCGTTCTTGGTGTCGAGTTCGATCACCACATCGCCCATGCTGGTGTTCAGGCGCACTTTTTCCGCCCACGCTGGCGCTACAGCGCTGATGGCCAGCACAGCGCCCAAGATGGTTTGTGCTTTGAATGCTTGAAATGCGTTGAAAGTGAGGTTGATGTTCATGCAATGGTGCCTTCGTAAAATATTTTCCACTGACCACCTTCAAGGACCCAGTATTGCCTTTTGGTGGATTTTTTATGCTTATCGATGCTGCTTGAATGATTTTCTGTGAAGGTGATCACAAGTATTTCATACCGATCTCGCCATCCAAGGATAGAGACCTCGCTGAGGCTGCGATCTTTGCTGAATGTGGCTTGGCGAGGGTGATCTTTGATGATCTTTTCTTTGAAGGCCTCAAAATCATCTGTACCATTCCAGAACTGCCGTGAATACAATTGAATCAATGGCTGTGGGTCATTGCTTTGGCGCATCTCATGCCAATGGTTGAGTAGATGCATGGCATTATTTTTTGCGCTATCCAAGGTGGCCGGCTGCACCCATTCGAGATGTTCCGCAACCACCACAGGTGTATTCATGGGCACCAAGTCACGCAGAATCTGACGCATATCATCGTTGGCCAAAACAATGCAGCCATTGGATGACTGTGGGGCGCGCACATAGTCCGCTTTGGGGACGCCGTGCAACCAGATACCTCGCCCGGATCGGCCCACGCGCTGATCGTACTCATTGGGGAAATTGATCGGCAGTGCGCCTGCGCCGTACAAATCGGTCAGTTTGTCAGCGCTGATTTTTTCGGTGATGTCATACACGCCCAGCGGTGTGCGCTGATCGCCCTCGACCCATTTGTCCACGCCATTGCGACCAATCGAGACGTAGCGGTGCGACACCAAAGTCAGGCCATGGTTCTTGTTTTCCAGCAGGTACAGGCGGGAGCGGGACGCATCGACGGCGACCACAAAACGCACTTTGGGAGCGACCAGCAAGAGTTGACGCGGGACGGTGCCCGGCGCTGGGGTTTCGCGCAGAGCTTGGATGCGTCGTGCTGCCTCCAGCTCCAGCTGCGCCAAAGCTTCGGTGCTGCTGCTGTTGGTGCCGAGAGGGCGATTTAAATGGCCATCGGGACTCAGGCGCGCTGTTTGAGCCATCAATAAATCGCCATAAATCAATTGACCCAGATGAAATTCCGGAAGATCCCGGACCAAATTCTCTGCGCGGCCCAGCGCTTCGCGAATGCGGGCTTGGCCGATGAGGCGATAGATTTCAATCAAACGCGCTTCGGGTGCGGACAAGGGCAGGATCTGCGAATCATGGCTCCCTTGGCTGTTGCTCGTCGAGTCGTACGGTGGTGTGGTTGCCGTTTCCGGGGAGGGGGCCTGAGGATACGTACGCATGGCGGCTGTTGCGGCCGTTGCGGCAATCAGCACCAAGATCACCACCAAGGCTGCCGTGACGATCCCGAAGCGTGGGGATACGAGACTGCTGAAGGCGGCTTGCATGTTCATGACAGGAGCGGGCGCTGTGGAGGGTGTGTTGACGGTGGGTGTCGAGGCGGATGCGATGGCGGCAGAAGAAGCAAGGGGGAGGGGATTGTCCGTGGTGGCCTGCATGGCCACCGGCAGCATAGGCACCGATTCTGGCGTTGAGCTGCCGCCGCCCAGCTCTGCCGAGCGGTCGTGAGAAGGCACAGGGGGGGTCCATGCCCGGATCAGATTCATCGATACCTGTGCTTCTCCGGGCGAAGCACCTTCGAGCACCAAAGCGCGTGCGTAAGCCTGACGAGCAAGCAAGCCATGGACGGTCAGCAAATTGTCGTAAACAGCCGCGTAAGTTGGATCATGGCGCAGGGCTTGCTCGAAGATGGATCTTGCCAAGGCATATCGCCCCTGTTGGGCATAGATGACTGCCATGTTGTTCAGGACCTCCAGCGGCACCTGGGGCTGATCTGCCAACTCCTCGAAAATCACCAACGCAGCGGCGTGGCGCTGTTGTTCGGCAAGGTGTACCGCTTGTTGGAAGCGCTGATCGCTTGTGGCCGAAGCGGGGGCTGACGGCGCGGGCGTGTCTACGCTCAGTTCAGTCCGAGCCCAAGCCGTGACAGACCCACACAGCAGCATGAGCACGGCCACGATCAGCGCCCCCCATCGCCGCCATGCAGCGGAGAGTCCAACGCCAAAGAACGTTGGGGGGGTCTGAACGGGGCATGGCAGGGCTGAGGTCGGGTGGAAACGCATCGAGTCGCTGATGGGTGGGTCCGCAGGTCAGCGGGGCTATACTGAAACGATTGTATGGGACCGTCCTTTGCTGGTCGTATCCACTCCCAATCCTTCGATGGCCCTGATTTCTGATCTTTCGATGACGTTGCGCATCCATAACAGCCTTAGCCGGACCCTGACCGATTTTGAACCTCTAGAGCCTGGACATGTCAGGCTCTACGTTTGTGGCATGACCATCTATGACCTGTGTCACGTGGGCCATGCCCGCATGATGATGGCGTTTGATGTGGTGACGCGCTGGTTACGGGCCAGCGGTTATCGGGTCACGTACGTTCGAAACATCACGGACATTGACGACAAAATCATCCGTCGGGCCACCGAACGAGGCCTCACCTTGCGGGCTCTGACCGATGAGATGACCGAGGCGATGCACCGTGATATCGCGGCTTTGGGCATTGAGCGTCCCACCCATGAGCCCCGTGCGACCGACTACGTGCCGCAGATGCTGACGATGATCAGCCAGCTTGAGGAACGAGGTTTGGCCTACAGGGCAGCCAGTGGTGACGTTAACTACGCCGTGCGGCGTTTTCCGGGGTACGGCAAGCTGTCTGGCAAGTCCTTGGATCAGTTGCGTGCGGGTGAGCGGGTGGCGGTGGCTGAAGGCAAAGACGATCCTTTGGACTTCGTCCTTTGGAAAGCTGCGAAGCCTGAGGAGCCGTTGGACGCTCGTTACGAATCCACCTTTGGTCCTGGCCGGCCCGGTTGGCACATCGAGTGCTCGGCCATGAGTTGTGCCTTGTTGGGCGAAACCTTTGACATCCATGGCGGGGGCTTGGACCTTCAGTTCCCGCACCACGAAAACGAAATCGCCCAGAGTGAAGGTGCCAGCGGTCAGCCCTTTGCCAAGGTCTGGATGCACAACGGTTTTCTGAACGTGGACAACGAAAAGATGTCCAAATCGCTCGGCAACTTCTTCACCATTCGTGACGTCTTGCAGCACTTTGATGGCGAAACCATTCGCTTCTTCATGCTTCGGACCCATTACCGCAGTCCGTTCAACTACAGCTCGGACGGTTTGACGGATGCACGCAATGCACTCAGGCGGCTCTATACCGCCTTGGATGGTGTTGCGCTGGATGGGGTTGATCATGCCGCCGTGGATTGGACGCATCCGTTCGCTCGGCGTTTCAAAGAAGCGATGAACGAAGATTTCAACACCGCCATCGCGGTGTCGGTCTTGTTTGATCTTGCTGCCGACATCAATCGGAACGCTTCTGGGGCGTCGGCTCGGCTGCTGCGTCAATTGGGGGCGGTGCTGGGTCTTTTGCAACAACCACCGCGAGCGTTTCTTCAAGCTGGATTGGCCGGTCATCAGGCCGACGGTGAGGGGGATGATCTGGCGGTATGGATCGAGGCGCAGATTCAGGCGCGTGTTGCCGCCAAGCTTGCGCGCAACTTTGCCCAAGCCGACCAGATCCGTGCGAGCTTGGCCGAGCGCGGCATTCTCCTCAAAGACACGCCCTCAGGGACGACCTGGGTGCGTAGTTAGAGCGGCGGGAGACACACCTTGCTGAAATTGATGGCGATGGAGCCTGAGCCTCGTCAGGATTGGGTGACGCCCACGTACTGGGATGAGGCTTGTCAGCACTTGGCCTCGCGTGATCGGGTCATGAGCAAGCTCATCCCGATCTTTGGTCAGGCGCGTCCACGCAGTCGCCGCGATGCCTTCACCACCTTGGCGCGTTCCATCATCAGCCAGCAGATCGCCGTGCGTACCGCTCAGTCGGTGTGGGAGCGCTTTGTGGCGTTGATGGGTGGGGAGTCCTTCCGCATTCCTCCAGAATCTGTGTTGGCACAGACGTCTGTGGCCTTGCGAACGGTGGGCTTGTCGGCGCGTAAGAGTGAGTATCTTCTGGATCTGGCGCGTCACTTTGCCGATGGATCTGTGCATGAATCGGCTTGGCCAAACATGAGTGATGCCAAGATCGCGGAAGAGCTGGTGGCGATTCGGGGTGTGGGGCAATGGACGGCAGATATGCTGCTTATCTTTCATCTCATGCGACCCAATGTGTTGCCCTTGGATGATGCTGGGTTGATCAAGGGCATCAGCCTCAACTACTTCAGTGGTGAGCCCGTTTCCCGGGCAGAAGTTCGAGAAGTGGGCGAGGCGTGGGCACCCTTTAGGTCGGTGGCAACGTGGTACTTGTGGCGCAGTCTTGATCCTGCTCCGACAGCGTACTGACGTAGACTAGCGCGTCCGAAGATCTCGTAAAAGGAAGAAACCGATGAGCAAACGACACTTTCTCGACTTCGAGCACCCGATTGCTGAGCTCGAATCCAAGATCGACGAATTGCGCTATGTGCAAAACGAGTCGTCGGTAGATATCTCCGAAGAGATTGATCGGCTGTCCAAAAAGAGCCAGCAGTTGGCCAAGGACATTTACGCCACGTTGACACCTTGGCAGATGACGCTGATTGCGCGTCATCCCCAGCGGCCCTATACGCTGGACTACGTCAACGAGATCTTCACGGACTTCCAAGAGCTTCATGGGGATCGCTCTTTTGCGGATGATCTCTCCATCGTCGGCGGCTTGGCACGCTTCAATGGTCAAGCCTGCATGGTGATCGGACACCAAAAAGGGCGTGATACCAAAGAGCGCGCTGCACGCAACTTTGGGATGTGTCGCCCCGAGGGCTATCGCAAAGCTTTGCGCTTGATGAAGTTGGCGGAGAAGTTTGGTTTGCCGGTCTTTACCTTTGTCGATACTCCGGGCGCATACCCTGGGATTGGCGCCGAGGAGCGCGGCCAGTCAGAAGCCATCGGTCGCAATATCTACGAGATGGCACAACTCGAAGTGCCGATCATCACCACCATCATCGGCGAGGGCGGTTCTGGCGGTGCCTTGGCCATCAGCGTCTGCGATCAGATGCTGATGTTGCAGTTCGCGGTTTATTCGGTGATCTCACCCGAAGGGTGCGCCTCGATTCTCTGGAAAACGGCGGAGCGTGCCAATGAAGCGGCTGAAGCGCTGGGCATCACGGCCCATCGCCTGAAAGCCTTGGGCCTGATCGACAAGATCGTCAATGAGCCGGTGGGCGGTGCTCATCGGGACGCCAAGCAGGCTGCGGCCTACTTGAAGCGTGTCTTGAATGACGCCTTGCGCCAAGTCTCGGCCTTGAAGACCCCGGATTTGTTGAATCAACGCTACGAGCGTCTGCGTTCTTACGGCCGGTTCAATGACACCAAGGGGTGATTGAAGCGGGTGTTGTGGCGGTTGCGTTCAGCGGTGGGCGCGATTCGACCGCCTTGCTGCATGCCCTCTGCCGAGCCGCTGAGGGATCCCCCCTTCAAATCCATGCGATTCATGTCAACCATGGGTTGAGTGCCCATGCGTTGACGTGGGAGCGGCATTGCCGTGCGGTGTGCCGACGTTGGCAGCGTGAAGGCCTGTCGCTGCAATTTCATGCTGCTCGGGTGACGGTTGATCGTCACAGTGCCTCCGGGATCGAAGCGGCCGCTCGCGACGAGCGCTATGCCGCTTTGCGGCGCATCGCTGCTGCGGTCGGTGCGAAGGCAGTGGTTTTGGCGCAGCATCGTGATGATCAAGCCGAAACCGTGTTGTTGCAGGCCCTGCGTGGCGCCAGCGTGGCAGGCTTGGCGGCCATGCCGAGGGCCATCGAACGCGGCGGCCTGCTTTGGTTGCGTCCATGGTTGGCATGTCCTCGGTCGTGGATTGAGTCGTATTTGCGCCGACATCGTTTGAGCTACATCGACGATGACAGCAACACCGACCCGAAATTCGCGCGCAACCGTCTGCGACGACAAGTTTGGCCGGCCTTGAAGGCTGCGTTTCCGCAGGTGGAGACGGTGTTGGCCGATGTGGCCACGCATGCGCAAGACGCCGCTGCTTGTCTGGATGCCTTGGCCGCCTTGGATGAGCAGCAGGTGGTGGTGGATGGCGCGCGCGGTTTGGCGGTGGCGGCGTTGCTGGCTTTGGGTCCTCAGCGCGGTCGAAATCTGTTGCGTCACTGGTTGGGTCGTATCCATGGTCCCGCCAAAGGAGTTCGTGGAACCCTGATCGCTCGACTCTGGGATGAGCTGCCGTCGGCCAAGAGTGGCGCAAAGTGGCTGTTATCCATCGATCCACCGCTGGATCTGCGGCTCTATCGAGGTGTGTTGTGTTGGCATCATGGCGCCGCCGTATCGACCCAAGGGGTGATGGCTTTGACGACGCTGATCTTGCAAGGGCCGGGTACCTTTGAGTTGGCAGGCTGGCAGGGTGCTCTGGATGTGACGGTGGTGGCTTCGGGGGGGGTGTCCGCGAATAAATTGCTAGGCCAAGTGCTTGAGCTGCGTGGCCGTGAGGCTGGCGTCACTTTTCAGCGCCATCCCGCATCGCTGCCCCGCGCCCTCAAAAAACAGTACCAATTTCTGGGCGTGCCCGAGCCTGCTCGCGTCGGCCCCTTGATGTATTTGGACGGACAGTTGATCTTTGTGCCGGCGTTGGGCCTCGATGCTCGGTTTGTGGGGGGTAGCCCATCGACTGCCTCCACAGCGCAGCCTGATGAGGTGAGGTTGGATTTGCGCTGGATCGCTATGCCGCAAGCTGGCGTTGGGGAGCAAGGGTAGAATCCCGCGCTCTTGGCGATGTGGTTTTCGATTCACTCTGTTTGACTCACCCAATGGCATTGATTGTTCACAAGTACGGTGGTACCTCGATGGGGTCGCCCGAGCGCATTCGCAATGTGGCCAAGCGCGTGGCCAAGTGGGCCCGAGCTGGTCACCAAATGGTGGTTGTGCCCTCAGCGATGAGCGGCGAAACCAACCGGCTGCTCTCTTTGGCCAAAGAAGTTGCTCCCAGCAAGCACACCGACGCTGTCTTGCGCGAGCTCGACATGATCGCGGCGACGGGCGAGCAAGTGTCGGTTGGCTTGTTGTCGCTGGCTTTGCAAGCTGAGGGCATGGAAGCGGTCAGTTATGCCGGTTGGCAAGTACCGATCAAGACGGATTCGTCCTACAGCAAGGCGCGCATTCAAAGCATCGATGACGTGCGTGTGCGGGCTGATCTGGAGGCTGGCAAGGTGGCGATCATCACCGGCTTTCAGGGCGTGGATGATCAGGACAACATCACGACCTTGGGTCGTGGCGGTTCAGATACCTCGGCGGTGGCTGTGGCGGCTGCGATGCGGGCCGACGAATGTCTGATTTACACCGATGTTGATGGTGTCTACACCACCGACCCGCGCATCGTGCCTGAGGCCCGCCGCATGGCGCGGATCAGTTTCGAGGAAATGCTCGAAATGGCAAGCTTGGGCTCCAAGGTTTTGCAGATTCGCTCGGTCGAGTTCGCTGGTAAATACCGGGTGCCGCTGCGTGTCTTGTCCAGCTTCACGCCGTGGGATATTTCGATCGACGAGGAAGCTCGGTCGGGTACGTTGATCACCTTTGAGGATGATGAAAAGATGGAACAAGCCGTTGTCTCTGGGATTGCTTTCAATCGGGATGAAGCCAAGATCACTGTGGTCGGGGTCCCGGACAAACCCGGTATCGCCTCGCGCATCTTGGGTGCGGTTGCCGACGCCAACATCGAAGTCGATGTGATCCTGCAAAACGTGTCGCACGGCGGTAAGACGGATTTTTCCTTCACCGTGCATCGCAACGACTACCAAAAGACCCTAGATTTGCTCAAGTCGGGCGTGGTGGCTTCGTTGGAAGCGGCGGATGTGGTGGGTGACACCCGGATTTGCAAGGTGTCGATCGTGGGGATCGGTATGCGCTCGCACGCGGGTGTCGCAAGCACCATGTTCCGCACCTTGGCCGATGAGGGCATCAACATCCAGATGATCACCACCAGCGAGATCAAGACCTCGGTGGTGATCGATGAAAAGTACATGGAACTGGCTGTTCGTGCGCTTCACAAAGCTTTTGCACTCGATGAGTCGCAAACGGCTGTTTGAAGTCGGGCAAAACAGGCTACAATCTCAATCCTTCGGAGACGTGACCGAGAGGCCGAAGGTGCTCCCCTGCTAAGGGAGTATGCGCGCTAAAACGTGCATCGAGGGTTCGAATCCCTCCGTCTCCGCCAAAACATGCAAAAGCCCTTGTGTTGCCCGGTTCTTAAGCCGTGCACCAAGGGCTTTTTGCTGGGTTGGTCTTGTATCGTTGCGTAGTTTCTTGACTCCCTATTTTCAGATGAGGTATCGATGACCGGCCGCACTCTCTACGACAAGCTCTGGGATGAGCATGTTGTTCATACCGAAGAAGATGGCACGGCTGTGCTCTACATTGATCGCCATCTGGTGCATGAAGTCACCAGTCCCCAGGCGTTCGAAGGTCTGCGTTTGGCGCATCGCCCGGTTTGGCGGGTCAGTTCAGTGGTCGCGACGGCCGACCACAACACGCCGACCACGGGCTGGGACGCGGGGTATGACGGTATTGCCGATCCCATCTCTCGCCAGCAAATCACCACACTGGATACCAATATCCGTGAGTTTGGTGCTGCGGCCTACTTTCCCTTTCTCGACAAACGTCAAGGCATCGTGCATGTGATGGGCCCGGAGCAGGGCGCCACATTGCCAGGTATGACCGTCGTTTGTGGTGACAGCCATACCAGCACGCATGGTGCTTTCGGGGCGCTGGCGCATGGCATCGGCACCAGTGAGGTCGAGCACGTTTTGGCCACGCAGACGCTTTTGGCCAAGAAAGCCAAAAACATGTTGGTCAAGGTAGATGGCAAGCTGTCGGCCGGTTGTGGTGCCAAGGACGTGGTGCTGGCCATCATTGGCCGTATCGGTACCGCTGGCGGCACCGGGTACACCATCGAATTTGGGGGCTCAGCCATCCGTGCACTCAGCATGGAAGGTCGTATGACCGTCTGCAACATGGCGATCGAGGCGGGTGCCCGCGCTGGCTTGGTGGCGGTGGATGACAACACCATCAACTATGTGCGCGGCCGGCCGTTCACGCCGCAGGGCGTCGAGTGGGATCAGGCCGTGACCTACTGGCGCACGCTGCATTCCGATGCCAACGCCAGCTTCGATACCGTGGTTGAGCTCGATGCCGCGCAGATCGCGCCGCAAGTCACATGGGGCACCAGCCCCGAGATGGTGCTGTCGATCGAAGACCGCGTGCCGGATCCTGACAAAGAGCGCGATGCCAACAAGCGTGATGGCATCGAACGCGCCTTGAAGTACATGGGCTTGGCGCCCAACAAGGCGATTGCCGATATCCGTATCGACAAGGTCTTCATTGGTTCTTGCACCAACAGCCGTATCGAAGACATGCGTGAAGCCGCTGCTGTGGTGCGTCGTATCGGCGGGCGTATTGCCTCGAACGTCAAGCTGGCCTTGGTGGTGCCGGGTTCAGGACTGGTCAAGGCACAGGCTGAAGCCGAAGGCTTGCATCTGATCTTCAAGGCGGCCGGCTTTGAATGGCGTGAACCAGGTTGTTCGATGTGTCTGGCGATGAACGCTGATCGGCTGGAGCCGGGTGAGCGGTGTGCTTCGACCAGCAATCGCAATTTCGAAGGTCGTCAAGGTGCGGGTGGTCGCACTCACTTGGTCAGCCCGGCGATGGCGGCTGCGGCCGCGATGCAAGGTCATTTCGTTGATGTGCGTCGCATTGCCTGACGCGTACAAGGACACTCATGCAAGCCTTTACCGTGCACAAGGGGCTCGTGGCCCCGATGGATCGCGAAAACGTCGATACGGACGCGATCATTCCGAAGCAGTTTCTCAAGTCGATCAAACGCAGCGGCTTTGGGCCGAATTTGTTCGATGAGTGGCGTTATTTCGATGTTGGCCAGCCGGGTCAGGACCCCGCCGAGCGCCGTCCGAATCCGGACTTCGTGCTGAATCAACCGCGCTACGCCGGGGCTTCGGTGCTGTTGGCGCGCAAGAATTTTGGGTGTGGTTCCAGCCGCGAGCACGCACCGTGGGCGTTGGAACAGTACGGTTTTCGCGCCATCATCGCTCCGAGCTTTGCCGACATTTTCTTCAACAACTGCTTCAAGAATGGCTTGCTGCCGATCCAACTGCCAGAAAGCGTGGTGGCGCAGTTGTTTGACGAGGTTCATGGCTTTCCTGGTTATCAGCTCACAGTCGATTTGCCGCGCCAAGTCATCGTCAAGGGTGACGGCAGTGAGATTGCTTTCGAGGTGCAAGCCTTCCGCAAGTACTGCTTGGTCAACGGTTTCGACGATATCGGCCTGACCTTGCGCCACCAAGACAAGATCAAGGCCTTCGAAGCTGAGCGTTTGGCTAAGATGCCTTGGCTCAATCATCGCCAAGTCGGCTGATTTCCTCCTTTGTATTCAAGCTAGTCCATGACCATGAAGATTGCAGTTCTGCCGGGTGACGGCATCGGATCCGAAATCGTTGCCGAGGCCGTCAAGGTGCTCAAGGCGCTTGACCTTTCTTTCGAAATGGAAGAAGCGCCCGTCGGTGGTGCGGCTTACGAGGTGAGTGGACATCCGCTGCCAGACTCGACCCTGAATCTGGCCAAGGCGGCTGATGCCATCTTGTTTGGTGCAGTCGGTGACTGGAAGTACGACACCTTGGATCGCCCGCTGCGCCCGGAGCAAGCGATTCTTGGTTTGCGTAAGCACCTCGGTTTGTTCGCCAACTTCCGCCCAGCCATTTGCTACGAGCAACTCACACACGCTTCGAGCTTGAAGCCCGAACTGGTGGCCGGACTCGATATCCTGATCATTCGTGAACTCACCGGTGACATTTATTTTGGTCAACCACGTGGCCGCCGCGTGGCCACCGATGGTCACTTTCCCGGTGCCGAAGAAGCTTTCGACACGATGCGCTATAGCCGACCAGAAATCGAACGCATCGCCCATGTCGCCTTTCAAGCGGCTCGTCTGCGTGACAAGCGTGTGACCAGTGTCGATAAGGCCAACGTGCTTGAAACCTTCCAGCTCTGGAAGGATGTGGTGACAGAGGTGGGTCAGCACTATCCCGACGTCGCTTTGGATCACATGTACGTCGATAACGCTGCGATGCAACTGGTGCGCGCACCCAAACGCTTTGATGTGATCGTGACGGGCAACATGTTCGGCGACATCCTCTCTGACGAAGCATCCATGCTGACCGGCTCCATTGGCATGTTGCCGTCGGCCTCACTCAATGCGCAGAACAAGGGCCTGTACGAACCCAGCCATGGCAGCGCGCCAGATATCGCCGGTAAGGGTATTGCCAATCCGTTGGCAACCATCCTCTCTGCCGCCATGATGCTGCGCTTCTCCTTGGGGCAAGCTGCAGCCGCAGATCGCATCGAACAAGCGGTCAAAACGGTGCTCGCTCAAGGTTTTCGTACGGTCGATATTGCGGAAGCAGGGGCCAAAACCGTGGGAACAGCGGCCATGGGCGATGCCGTGGTCGCTGCATTGACGGCCCAAGGCTGATACAAGATCCTGATTATTTGTAAAGGAATGAAAATGCAACTCGTAGGTATCGTCGGCTGGCGGGGAATGGTGGGTTCGGTTTTGATGGACCGAATGAAAGAAGAAGGAGATTTCTCACATTTCGAGCCAGTTTTCTTTTCAACCAGCAATGCTGGCGGTGCGGCTCCTGCGATGGCTCGCAATGAAAGCACCCTCAAGGATGCTTACGATATTGATGCGTTGCGTCGTTGCGACATTATTTTGACAGCGCAAGGTGGGGACTACACCACAGAGATTTTCCCCAAACTGCGTGCTGCTGGCTGGAATGGGCATTGGATTGATGCCGCGTCAACGCTGCGGATGAATTCCGATGCGGTGATTGTGCTTGATCCGGTCAATATGCCGGTGATCAAGAATGCACTCGCAGCGGGTGGCCGTAATTGGGTGGGTGGTAATTGCACCGTGAGTTGCATGCTGCTGGGGGTTGGTGCGCTTTATAAAGCCGGTTTGGTCGAGTGGATGAGTACCATGACCTATCAGGCCGCTTCCGGTGGTGGGGCTCAGCACATGCGTGAACTGCTGACTCAGTACGGCACGCTTAACGCCGAGGTCCGTTCGCTGCTGGATGATCCCAAAAGCGCGATTCTGGAGATTGATCGCAAGGTGATCGCTAAGCAACGTGGTCTTAGCGTTGAGGAAACGGCTCATTTTGGGGTTCCTCTGGGTGGTTCGCTGATTCCTTGGATTGACAAGGATCTTGGTAATGGCGCTTCCCGTGAAGAGTGGAAAGGCATGGCTGAAACCAACAAGATTCTTGGTATCGGTGAAGGTTTTTCTGCTCCGGCTATTCCTGTGGATGGTTTTTGTGTTCGCATTGGAGCCATGCGTTGTCATAGTCAAGCGTTGACCTTCAAGTTGCGTAAAGACGTGCCAGTCGCTGATATTGAGGCCTTGATTGCTCAAGATAATCCTTGGGCAAAGGTCGTACCGAATACCCGTGAAGCGACCTTGGCTGGGCTGACACCTGTTGCGGTGACCGGGACGCTCAATATTCCAGTGGGTCGAATCCGAAAGCTGGCGATGGGCCCAGAGTACGTCGGTGCATTTACGATTGGTGATCAACTTCTTTGGGGTGCAGCGGAACCATTACGCAGAATGCTCAGAATTCTTCTGGAGCATTGATTTTCCTGTGTGAAAATCCCTGTTGTCCGTTTGCAGCGGGCAAGGGAAGGTCGATCTGACGATCTCCTTCCCGCAGTTCTTGGCTCGGGGCGAAGCTTGTGCTGTTGGAAGCTTGATGCTATCTTCGAAACAAGACTCGTCGTTTTTTATTGAATTTTTCCTACCAACGGACCTGTGAATCGCATCTGTTTCACTGTGTGCGGGAGACGCTTTGAAAACTAACCCGAAGCAAATTGCGCGTTCGGCTCTGAACGAACTTGCTGCAGCTGCAGCGATTACGGCCTTACTCTGTACGGCTGCTCAGCCAGCTTGGTCCTTGGGACTTGGCCGATTGGTGGTTCAGTCCTCCTTGGGGGAATCGTTGCGCGCAGAAGTGGATGTCACCAGCATCACGCTTGATGAGGCCAACAATCTGCGAGTCAGGGTCGCCCCTTCTGATGCCTATCGCGTTGCAGGGATTGATTACAACCCTGTGTTGACGGCGACGAGCGTGTCGCTACAGAAGCGGGCAGATGGGTCTAATTACTTGCAAATCGTCAGTGATCGCGTGGTTCAAGAACCTGCGGTCGATGTGATCCTTGAGATGTCTTGGACCACAGGTCGGTTGATGCGGGAATACACGTTGTTGTTTGATCCCCCGGTCACCGCAGCGCAGACCACGGCCGCGCCGCCTGTTGCTAATTTGCAACCGACCCTGCCTGTGGATGCCTCATTGGCCGTGCCGTTGCAGGTGGCCTCTGCGGCTGCCTCGGCTTCCGATAGTCCTGTTGCCGCCGCCGCTGCTTCCGCTCCGGACATCGTTGATCGCGCTCCTGAGTTGCAGGTTCCAGCGTCGGCCCCGGATGCGCCGCCGGTCGTCAACAGTGCGCCTGCGCCTGCCCCTGCACCTGAAGTGGCTCCGCCAGCGTTGCAGCAACCCCCTGTGGTTTCGCCGCCTGTGACGCCACCCGTGGAGGAGGTTGCGCCGAAGAAATCAGGTGCTCCTAAGGAGGGCGCAACCGCTCCGACGGAGTACCGCGTCAAGCGTGGCGATTCGTTGACGGCCATTGCTCAACGCAACATGTTGTCTGGCGTTTCGTTAGAGCAGATGTTGGTTGGATTGTTTCGGGGTAACGCGCCGGCCTTTGTGGCGAGCAATATGAACCGCCTTAAGTCGGGCGTTCTGATCTCGATCCCTGACCAAGCGCAAGTGGCTGCGATTGATCCGGCCCAAGCGCGGCAGTTGATCCATGTGCAAAGCGCCGATTTCAATGCCTATCGACAACGGTTGGCTGCTGCCGTGCCCGCGCCTGTAGATGCTGATGTGTCACGCCAAGCAACATCGACGGGGAAGGTTCAAACAGAGGTCCAAGATCGGCATCAGGCTGCTGCACCGACGAAGGATCGTTTGACGATTGATAAAAAGTCTCCCGCAGCCAAGGGTGGCGTTGCAGCGCCCCTCACCCGTGAAGACAAAATTGCGGCGGATCGTGCTCAACGTGATGCAGCTGATCGTAAGGGTGAGTTGCAGCGTAACCTTGAGGACCTGAAGAAGTTGCAAGCGGCTTCTTCGTCGAATGTTCCCGGTGTTGCATCCGTGGCGTCTTCGGTCGAGGCCAAGGCGGCTTCTGCGCGTGGTAGTTCGGTCTTGCCACCGATGAAGACGGCTTCTTCTGCCCTCGGAGCTGCTACCGTGGCGTCGGCTGCGGCGTCGGTGACTGCCGAAAAGGCTTCCACCGTGGCCTTGGTTGCCTCTTCCGGTGCATCCGCAGGAAGTGCCCCGGAAACGGTCGTGCCCGTGAAGCCGGTCGCCTCTGGTGTGAGTGGCTCTGCCAGCAACAGCGGAAATATTCCGCATCAGGCCATCCCTGCGGCGTCAGCTCCAGCAGCGGCTGAGCCCTCTTTGTTGGATAGCTTGTCCGATAACCCGTATGTCTTGCCTGGTGCCGGTCTGGTTTTGGCGCTGTTAGCCGGGTTGGGATACTACCGTTTGCGAGGCAAGGGTAAGGACGAAGCCGGTGTTTCTTCTTTCTTAGAAAGTCGGTTGCAGCCGGATTCTTTCTTTGGTGCAAGTGGTGGTCAGCGGGTTGATACGCGTGATGCTTCGGCCGCACCCTCATCAATGAGTTACTCGCTCAGTCAGATTGACGCGATCGGTGATGTGGATCCTGTTGCTGAGGCCGATGTTTACTTGGCTTACGGGCGTGACTTACAAGCCGAAGAAATCCTGAAAGAGGCTCTGCGTTCATCGCCAGATCGCTTGGCAATTCGTTCCAAATTGCTGGAGGTTTACGCCAAACGTCGGGATGTCAAGGGTTTTGAATCCATGGCGGGTGAACTCTACGGTTTGACCGATGGGCATGGCGAAGAGTGGGTGAAAGCTCAGGAATTGGGTCGTTCGATTGATCCTGAGAATCCGCTCTATGAACCAGGCGGTCATCCACAAGGGGGCGCAAGCATGGGTGCTGGTGAGCCCTTGGGGGCAACGACCATGCCGCAATCTGTGGTGCCGTCGGCTTCACGCTTCCAGCAAAGCAACCAAGCGTCGATGTCTTCACGCGGTATGCCTTCTGCGCAGGATGATGTGTCGATTGACCTTGATATTTCAGTGCCCAGTGAAATTGGGGACGATTTCATGTCGCCGAGAAGCGCTCCTGCGGCCACACCTTCGGGTGGCGTAGGTGTGCGAAAGGCTGCTGAGTCGCCTTCGCATGTGGGTTCTGGCAGCAGCATTGATTTCAATGCGGATGACTTCGATCTGCCGAAGATGCCGAGTGTTGGGCCGGTTTCGCTGCATGACGATTCGCACAGCCTTGATTTTGGTGCCGTCTCACTTGATTTTGACTTGCCTCCGAGTGCGACCCCTGCACAAGGTGCTTCTGAGGATGCAGAGTCGGATCCGTGGGTACGTAAGATTGAGTTGGCCGATGAATTCCGTCAAATTGGCGATATCGAAGGTGCACGAGATATGTTGCTCGAAGTGGTTGAAAAGGCCAATCCGAGTTTGAAGGCTAAAGCGAAGAGAATGCTCGACTCTTTGGGTTGAACGCTCGTGCGTTAAGTCAGATCTTTTTTTCTACTGGCCAATTTGCGAAGACACGAAATGTCTTTCGCAAATTGGTTTTTTTCTTAGCTCACTTGTGACGCCATCCAGCAGAATTGCTCTAGGTATTTCTTATCGGGGTTCGTTATACCGAGGTTGGCAGGTCCAGAAAGATGGGCTGATGACGGTGCAAGGAAGCCTCGAAAATGCCATCGAGAAGTTTACGGAGCACACCTGTCGAACCGCCTGTGCCGGGCGTACCGATGCTGGAGTTCATGCCTTGAATCAAGTCGTGCATTTTGATGCCCCAGTTCGCCGAGATATGTTTTCTTGGGTAAGGGGGCTGAATGCATTTCTGCCTTCAGATATTGCAGTTCGTTGGGCTCGTGAGGTTGATGCCAGATTTGATGCCCGTAATGCAGCCATTGGTCGGCGGTATCGATATATTCTGTTCGAATCACCAACGAGGCCTTCGATAGAAAATGGGCTGGTCGGCTGGACGTTCAAACCCATCAACGTGGATTGCATGCGTGAATCAGCGGCGATGCTTTTGGGTGAGCATGATTTTTCAGCCTTTCGCTCTTCTCAATGCCAAGCAAAATCGCCCATCAAAATATTGCGAGAAATTAATATTTCAAAAAAAGGAAACTATCTTTTTTTTGATTTTGAAGCATCTGCTTTCTTGCATCACATGGTCCGAAATATCATGGGCTCACTTTTGATGGTTGGATCAGGCGTCAAGCCGACGCATTGGATGCAGGATATTCTCCTTGCTCAGGATAGAAAACTTGCGGCACCGACCTTCTCCCCGGACGGCCTTTATTTCATCGGGCCCCGATATGAGCCTTCTTGGGGTTTGCCAGAAACCGGCTCTGAATTTCAAGATTTATGGGCTTTGGCATGATTCAAAGAACGCGGATTAAAATTTGCGGCATCACCCGAGAAGCTGATTTGGAGGTCGCTGTCCAAAGTGGCGCCGATGCTTTGGGATTTGTTTTTTATGACAAAAGCCCGCGTCATGTGTCATTGGATCGGGCCGTTGAGTTGGTGCGGCATTTGCCGCCTTTTGTGACCCCCGTGGGCCTGTTTGTCAATGCCCATCCCGCCTTGATTGAAGAGGCCTGCGAACGCTTGCCAACGCTACTTTTGCAGTTTCATGGCGATGAAACCCCAGCGGCTTGCGAGTGTTATCAGCGGCCCTATGTTCGAGCCGCTCGGATGGCCGCTGATTTTGATTTGTTAGACTTCGCGCGCAAATTTTCTACAGCGCAGGCGGTGCTGCTCGATGCCCATGTCGATGGGTATGGGGGTGGCGGAAAGGTTTTTGATTGGTCGCTGATTCCTTCCGGCGTGGCCCGTCCGGTCGTTTTGTCTGGTGGGTTGAATCCTGCCAATGTGATCGATGGCGTGAGGCATGTTCGCCCTTGGGCCGTGGACGTCAGTTCCGGCGTTGAGGTCGCCAAGGGCATCAAGGACCCCGCGTTGATCCGCCGTTTCTGCGCTGCTGTGCGTGAAGCCGATGAGCTTCAGCAGGTTCAGCAGACGGCACAAGCTTCCCAAGATTCACAAGGTTGAGACCATGTTTCATTACGACCAGCCCGATGCCCGTGGGCATTTCGGCGTTTACGGCGGCAGCTTCGTTGCCGAAACCCTCAGCCACGCGCTTGACGAATTGCGCGCCAACTACGACCGTTACCGCGACGATCCAGCGTTTCTGGCTGAATATCGCCGCGAGTTGAAGTACTTTGTGGGTCGCCCGAGCCCGATCTATCACGCGGACCGCATGAGCCGTGAAATGGGTGGTGCGCAGATTTATCTGAAGCGCGAAGACCTGAATCACACAGGTGCGCACAAGATCAACAACGTGATTGGTCAAGCGCTACTGGCCAAGCGCATGGGCAAACCGCGCGTGATCGCCGAGACCGGTGCGGGCCAGCACGGCGTGGCCACCGCGACCATCTGCGCGCGCTATGGCTTGGAATGCGTGGTCTATATGGGCGCCGAAGATGTCAAGCGCCAGAGCCCGAACGTCTACCGCATGCATCTGCTCGGTGCCAAGGTGGTGCCAGTTGAGTCGGGCAGCAAGACCTTGAAGGATGCGCTGAACGAAGCGATGCGCGACTGGGTCACCAACGTTGAGAACACTTTCTACATCATTGGCACCGTGGCCGGTCCGCATCCGTACCCGGCGATGGTGCGCGACTTCCAAGCCATCATCGGCCAAGAATGCTTGACGCAGATGCCCGAGATGATCGGCGCGCCCGACCGTCAGCCCGATGCGGTGATTGCCTGTGTGGGCGGTGGCTCAAACGCGATGGGCATCTTTTATCCCTACATTCCCTTGGAGGGCACTCGGTTGATCGGTGTCGAGGCGGCGGGTGAGGGCATGGGTACGAACAAGCATTCGGCCTCGTTGCAGCTCGGCAAGCCGGGGGTGCTGCACGGCAACCGTACCTACATCTTGCAAGACGTCAACGGCCAGATCACCGAAACGCATTCGATCTCGGCCGGTCTCGACTACCCTGGTGTTGGCCCCGAGCACGCTTATCTGAAAGACATCGGCCGGGCCGAATATGTCGGTATCAGTGACAAAGAAGCGCTCGAAGCCTTCCACTACCTGTGCCGCACCGAGGGCATCATCCCGGCGCTGGAGTCGAGCCACGCGGTGGCGTACGCGATGAAGTTGGCCAAAACCATGCGTCCGGATCAGCACATCTTGGTGAATCTGTCCGGTCGGGGCGACAAAGACATCGGCACGGTGGCTGATTTGTCGGGTGCCGAGTTTTATTGCCGGCCGTCGTGTCGGGGCCTGAGTGTCAAGGGAGCCTTCTGATGAGTCGCATTCAAGCCACCTTTACGCGTTTGGCCGAGCAAGGCCGCAAGGCGTTGATTCCGTATGTGACGGCGGGGGATCCGTACGCCGACATCACGGTGGAGCTGATGCACGGCATGGCTGCTGCTGGCGCCGATGTGATCGAACTCGGTGTGCCTTTTTCTGATCCGATGGCCGATGGCCCGGTGATCCAGCGCGCCAGTGAGCGTGCGCTGCTCAAAAACATCTCGACCACCGATGTGTTGGCGATGGTGCGTGTTTTCCGCGAGAAGGATGCCACCACGCCGGTGGTGTTGATGGGTTACGCCAACCCGGTCGAGTGCTACGGCCCGGACCGCTTCGTCGATGACGCCAAGGCGGCGGGTGTCGATGGTGTCTTGATCGTTGATTACCCGCCGCAGGAGTGCGAGGTCTTTGCCGCACGGCTGCGGGCTGCCGACATGGATGCCATTTTTCTGCTCGCGCCGACCTCGACCGATGCCCGCATGGCTGACGTCGGTCGCATCGCCACCGGCTACGTCTACTACGTCTCGCTCAAGGGCGTGACGGGTGCCGGGCATCTCGATACCGATGCCGTGGCGCGCATGGTGCCCCGCATTCGCAGCCATGTCAGCGTGCCGGTGGGGGTGGGTTTTGGCATTCGCGATGCCGCTACGGCGGTGGCGGTGGCGAAATCCTCCGATGCGGTGGTGATCGGTTCCCGTATCATCCAGCTGATTGAAAACGAGCCGCGCGAGCGGGTGGTGCCGGTGGTTGCCGGTTTCCTCCGCGAGATCCGTGTGGCTTTGGATACGCTCCAAGGAGAAACTGCATGAGTTGGCTCGACAAGCTTCTGCCCCCAAAAATCCAGCGCACCAATCCAAGTGATCGGCGCTCGGTGCCTGAGGGCCTGTGGATCAAGTGCCCGTCGTGCGAGACGGTGCTCTACAAAACCGATCTTGAGCAGAACGTCCAAGTCTGTCCGAAGTGCAGCCACCACCACCGCATTGGTGCCCGGGCTCGGCTGAATACCTTTCTTGATGGTGAAGGCCGTTATGAGATCGGCCAAGAGGTGCTGCCGATCGACGCCTTGAAGTTCAAGGACAGTCGCAAGTACCCGGATCGGCTCAAGGATGCCCTCGAAGCCACGGGTGAAACCGATGCGCTGATCGTCATGGGCGGCTCGGTGATGAGTATCCCCTTGGTGGTGGCGGCTTTCGAGTTCGAATTCATGGGCGGCTCCATGGGGTCGGTGGTGGGTGAACGTTTTGTGCGTGGCGTCGAAACCGCCATTGAGCAAAAAGTGCCGTTCATCTGCTTCACGTCCACGGGGGGCGCACGCATGCAAGAAGGCTTGCTCTCCTTGATGCAAATGGCCAAGACCAACGCTGCTTTGACGCGTTTGGCCAAAGCAAAGTTGCCCTATATCAGCGTCTTGGCGGACCCGACCATGGGTGGGGTTTCGGCCAGCTTTGCCTTTGTGGGTGACGTCGTGATCGCTGAGCCCAAGGCCTTGATCGGCTTTGCTGGTCCGCGTGTGATCGAAAACACCGTGCGGGAAAAGCTGCCCGAGGGCTTCCAGCGTGCTGAGTTTTTGCTTGAAAAGGGTGCCATCGACATGATCGTGGACCGGCGTGAACTGCGTGCCACAGTGGCCCGATCCTTGGCCATGCTGCAACGCCAGAGTGCGGATGCTGTCGCTTGAGTTGGGTAGCAAAGCAGTTTCATGCATCCTTCGACTTTGGCCGAGTGGCTCGCGCATTGCGAGCGTTTGCATCCCCGAGAGATTGATCTCACCCTGACACGGGTGGTTCGTTTACGGGATCGGTTGGGGCTGCGTTTTGACGTGCCCGTCTTCACGGTGGCGGGGACCAACGGCAAGGGCTCGACCTGCGCCATGCTTGAAGCCATCTTGCTGCAAGCAGGCTATCGGGTGGGGGTCTACACCTCACCCCATTTGGTTGATTTTGAAGAGCGCTTGCGTCTAAACGGTGAGATTGTTCGCGCGGAACAGTTGCTGCCGCACTTTGACGCTGTGGAGCGCGCGCGCCAAGCTGGAGGCGATGCGGTCGAACTGACTTACTTTGAGTTCACCACCTTGGCGATCCTGCACTGCCTCGCAGCCCAAGCTTTGGATGCGGTGGTCTTGGAGGTCGGCTTGGGTGGGCGGCTTGATGCGGTCAATGCGATCGACGCCGATTGTGCGGTGATCACCTGCATTGACATTGACCACAGCGCATGGCTCGGTTCAGACCGTGAAAGCATTGGGCGTGAAAAGGCCGGCATCATGCGTGCGGATCGGCCCGTGATCATCTCGGATCCGATGCCGCCAGCCAGTGTGGTGGCCCATGCCCAGACCATCGGTGCCGATGCTTGGTTGTTTGGGCGGGATTTCAACTATGCCGGTGATCGACAGCAGTGGAGCTGGCGTGGACGAGGTCGCAGCCATAGCGCGCTGGCGTATCCCGCTTTGCGCGGCGCCAACCAATTGATCAATGCTTCGGGCGTGTTGGCGGCCTTGGCGGCTTTGCGTGATCGACTGCCCGTCACTGCCCAAGCGATTCGCAATGGCTTGGCGATGGTGAATTTACCCGGCCGCTTCCAGATCATTCCCGGTCAACCGACGTTGGTGCTGGATGTGGCGCACAACCCGCACGCTGCCGCTGCCTTGGCACAAAACTTGGACCAAATGGGATTCTTCCCTCGGACCTTGGCGGTGTTTGGTGCTATGGCGGACAAAGATTTGGAGCATTTGGTCAGCCCTTTGTTGGCGTTGATCGATGTTTGGCATTGTTGTGATTTGCCGACGGCCAGGGCCGCTTCGGCGCAGCAACTCGCTGAGGTGATTCGTCCACCCGAGTCTGGCGTCACAGATGGCAACACCCAGCGTGTCTATCGCCATGCTTCTGCGCGAGAAGCGCTCCAAGCGGCGCTGGCTGAGGCCGACCCCACTGATAGAATCGTCGTCTTTGGCTCTTTCTACACTGTGGGTGGTGTGTTGGAAGCAGGGCTTCCGAGTTTGAGAGGCGCGCACGTCGCCCCTGTCGGAGAGGCCCTGTCTTTGACGGGCACGCACTGAGTTCTGCCCGCCACCGATCTGACCCATGGGATTCCTTTCTTTTTTGCAGCGCAAGAACAAGCCGACTGGAAGCGTGCTGTCCTCCGGGGCCGCCGATGTTGTTCAGCTTGAGCATCTGCGTGTGCGTGCCCGCCATCGGCTGATCGGTGCCGTGGTCTTGGTGGCTGGGGCGGTGTTGGTTCTGCCGCGTGTTTTTGATAGTCCCCCTCGACCGCTGTCGGCGGGCTCCGGCGTCAAGATCGAAATGGTGGGTGGCGCTGGGGGCGTGGCTTCTGCCTCCGTGGTCGCTTCTGTCAGCCCTTCTGCCAGCGCTTCGGAGGCACCTCAAAGCAGTGTGACCGCGTCGGTGACGACGACGAAGAGCGCAGCCTCTCAGCCTTTGGGCAGCGCCGCCTCCAAGTCGGTTGTTGCTGTGGCCCGTCCGCCGGCGCTTGCGAGTCCACTGAAGGTGCCCGCATCACCGCCACCGGTTGTGTCGCATCCGACCAAGACCGAAGCCGCACGGGCCCAAGCCCTGTTGGAGGGCCATGATGAGAGAAAAGCGGTCGCCAAGTCGGAAGTGACCACCCGTTTCTTTGTGCAGTTGGGGGCATTCGAACAAGCCAGCGCCGCACGTGACATGCGTCAGCGGGTGGATCAATTGGGACTCAAGGCCCATGAGCAAGAGCTGACCACCGCGTCAGGGCGTCGCATCCGCGTTCGGGTGGGGCCCTACTCTTCGCGTGAAGAGGCCAACGCGGTGATGGCGCGCATGCGTGCCAGTGGCTTGCAGCCCGCGATCATGGTGCAGTGATCTCCATGGGGTGGCTCGACGGGATTATGCTTGCCGTGTTGGCCTTGTCGATGGCCGTGGGCATTTTCCGAGGCTTGGTGTTTGAGCTGCTGTCCATGCTGGCTTGGGTGGCCGCTTGGTTTGTGGCCCGTCAGGCTGGGGCGGTCGCCGGTAGCAAATTGCCGTTGCCAATCCACGATCCGGCCATCAGCGCTGCGGTTGGTTTTGCGGTGGTTTTTGTCGCTGTGCTGTTCATCGTTCGCTTGTTGACGAGTTTGGTTCGCCAAGTGATCCATGCCTCGCCGCTGGGCGGCATCGATCACTGGTTGGGGGCGATGTTCGGTCTGACACGGGGTGTGGCGATTGTGCTGGCCTTGGTGACCTTGCTGGCCATGACGCCCATGAGTCGCCAAGACCTTTGGCGGGCATCCGTGGGTGTCCGTTGGGCCCAGCAGCTCGGGCATTTTTTGTCGCCCCTGTTGCCCAGTGATCCGCTTCATACCAAGTCAGCCCAAGCCGGTGGTCGGCGGGTCGATCGGGTTTCTTGAGTTCTTTTGAATCGGTTGCTGCCTCATCGGTAGGCTGCAACCACCCACCGAGGGAGTATCGATGTGTGGCATCGTTGGGGTGATTTCCAAATCGCCCGTCAATCAGTTGATCTATGACGCTTTGCTGTTGTTGCAACACCGGGGGCAAGACGCTGCCGGGATCGTGACGGCTGTAGGCACCAAGTTTTTCATGCACAAAGCGCGTGGCATGGTGCGGGATGTGTTCCGCACTCGCAACATGCGCTCCTTGCCGGGCAGCGTCGGCTTGGGCCAAGCTCGCTACCCTACGGCGGGCAACGCCTACAGCGAGGAAGAGGCGCAGCCGTTCTACGTCAATGCTCCGTTTGGGTTGGTGCTGGTGCACAACGGCAACCTGACCAACGCCCATGCGCTCAAGAAAGAGCTGGGTGAGGTGGATCGGCGGCATCTGAACACCGAGAGCGACACCGAGGTGCTGATCAATGTGTTGGCCCATGAGTTGCAGCAAGCCGCTCATGGGGCCACGTTGGGCGTGGATGAGATTTTCAAGGCTGTGCGTGAAGTGCATCGGCGCATCAAGGGCTCATACGCTGTGATTGCGCTGATCGCTGGTTACGGCTTGCTGGCTTTCCGCGATCCTTTTGGCATTCGTCCGCTGTGTCTGGGTTCGATGCCTTCGGCTGACGGCGCACAAGAGTGGATGCTGGCCAGTGAGTCGGTCGCCCTTGAAGGCACGGGCCATCAGATGTTGCGCGATGTGGCTCCGGGTGAGGCCGTCTTCATCGACATGAACGGCACTTTGCACAGCCAGCAATGTGCTGAGGCGCCGAGCTTGAATCCGTGCGTGTTTGAGTTTGTCTACTTGGCGCGGCCCGATTCAGTCATCGATGGTATTTCGGTCTATCACGCGCGCCTCAACATGGGTGAAACGCTGGCGCAGCGCGTCATCAATACCTTGCCGCCCAGTGAGATCGATGTTGTGATTCCGATCCCAGAGTCGAGCCGGCCTTCGGCCATGCAGTTGGCCCATCGTTTGGGCAAGCCGTACCGCGAAGGTTTCGTCAAGAACCGCTATGTGGGCCGCACCTTCATCATGCCGGGGCAAAGCGTGCGTAAAAAGAGTGTGCGCCAGAAGCTCAATGCCATCGGCATGGAGTTCAAGGGCCGCAACGTGCTGCTGGTGGATGACTCCATCGTGCGTGGTACCACCAGCCGTGAGATCGTGCAGATGGCGCGCGAGGCTGGGGCCAACAAGGTCTACATGGCTTCGGCTGCACCGCCGGTGCGCTTTCCCAATGTCTACGGCATCGACATGCCGACCAAGGCGGAGCTGATCGCGCATGGCCGTACTTTGGAAGAAATCCGTGAGTACATCGGTTGCGATGCCTTGATTTATCAAGATGTGGACGCCATGAAGCGGGCCGTGGCAGCGCTGCGGCCCGATCTGGCCGGTTTTGAGGCCTCGTGTTTTGACGGTCACTACATCACGGGTGATGTGACGGTCGAAGATTTCACGGCCATGCGGACCCAGCGTGCTGCGCAGCCTCAAGAAGAGGACGCCGCACAGCATTCCCGCTTGGCGTTGCAAAACGCGGTGGATTGAGCACAAGAAGAAGGACATTCCATGAGTCGTTCGACCCAAGAGCCCGGGCGCTTGCCCCGGGTGCTGTTGCCGGAAGATGTGCGCAGCGAAACCCTTGCTGTGCGTGAAGGTCTGCCAGCCACCCCCTGGGGTGAGAACTCCGAAGCGCTGTTCCTGACCAGCAGCTTCGTGCATCCGAATGCGGCCACGGCCGCAGCACGCTTTGCCAACGAAGAAGAGGCCTTCGTCTACAGCCGATTCACCAATCCGACCACCATGATGATGGAGCGTCGGTTGGCAGCCCTCGAAGCCACCGAAGCCTGCATCGCCACCAGCAGCGGCATGGCCGCCATCATGTTGCTGGTGATGGGGCTGCTCAAGGCGGGCGACCATGTGGTGTGCTCGCAAAGCGTCTTTGGTTCGACCATCCGCCTTTTGCAGGGTGAATTTGGCAAGTTTGGTGTGCAGACCACGTTTGTCTCGCAGACCGATGTCGGTGCTTGGCAGGCCGCTATCCAGCCCAACACCAAGCTGTTTTTTGCCGAAACGCCGAGCAATCCGCTCACCGAGGTCTGCGATATCCGTGCTTTGGCCGATGTGGCGCATGCTGCCGGCGCTTTGCTGGCGGTGGACAACTGCTTTTGCTCGCCAGCCTTGCAGCAGCCCGCCAAGTTGGGCGCGGATGTGATCATCCATTCGGGCACCAAGTATCTGGACGGGCAGGGCCGCGTGTTGGCCGGTGCTTTGTGCACCACCCAAGCCCTGATCGATACCAAGTTCATGCCCGTGATGCGCTCGGCCGGGATGAGCCTGTCGCCCTTCAATGCATGGGTTGTGCTGAAGGGGCTGGAGACGTTGGCGATTCGCATGCAGGCCCAGAGTCGCACGGCGCTTGAATTGGCTGCGTGGTTGGAGGCCCAACCCCAAGTGGCGCGCACCTATTACCCCGGTTTGGCGTCACATCCACAGCACGCGCTGGCCATGGCGCAGCAAAGCGGTCTCGGCGGCGCGGTGGTGAGCTTCATCGTGCGCGGTGACCGTCCTGAAGCGGGTCGCACCCACGCTTTTGCGGTGATCGATGCGACCCGCATTTGCTCGATCACCTCCAATCTGGGTGATACCAAAACCACCATCACTCACCCGTCGAGTACTTCGCACGGTCGGTTGAGCGAAGACCAGCGCCTGGCCGCCGGGATCACGCAGGGCATGATTCGCGTTGCTGTCGGTTTGGAACACATTGAAGACCTGAAGGCTGACCTCGCTCGCGGCCTCGCCCTGATTTGAATCTGTCATGACCCAAGTACGTACTCGTTTTGCCCCATCGCCGACCGGTTTTATCCATCTCGGCAACATCCGCTCGGCACTTTATCCGTGGGCTTGGGCGCGCTCGCAGGGCGGCACCTTTGTGCTGCGCATCGAAGATACCGATGTTGAGCGTTCGTCGCAGGCGGCGGTGGATGTGATCATCGAGGGCATGAAGTGGCTCGGTCTTGATCACGACGAAGGCCCGTTCTATCAGATGCAGCGCATGGCGCGCTACAAAGAGGTGCTGGCGCAGTTGCAGCAGCGCGGGGCGGTTTATCCCTGCTACATGAGCACCACTGAGCTCGATGCGCTGCGCGAACGCCAAATGGCCGCCAAGGAAAAGCCCCGCTATGACGGCACTTGGCGGCCGGAAGAAGGCAAGGTCTTGCCGTCCGTGCCCGAAGGCGTGCAGCCGGTGCTGCGCTTCAAGACGCCGCAAGGCGGCTCCGTGATCTGGGGCGACAAGGTCAAGGGCCGCATTGAGATCAGCAACGACGAGCTTGATGACTTGGTGATCGCTCGACCCGATGGCACGCCGACCTACAACTTCTGCGTCGTGGTCGATGACATCGACATGGCGATCACGCACGTGATCCGGGGCGATGACCACGTCAACAACACGCCGCGCCAGATCCACATCTTCCGCGCCCTGGGCGTGGAGCCCCCGGTTTACGCCCACCTGCCCACCGTGCTGAACGAGCAGGGCGAAAAGATGAGCAAGCGCTACGGCGCCAAGCCGGTGACGCAGTACCGCGAAGAAGGCTATCTGGCCGATGCGGTGGTGAACTACCTCGCGCGCTTGGGCTGGAGCCACGGCGACGACGAGATCTTTAGTCGCGAGCAGCTGGTGGCGTGGTTCAACCTAGATCACCTCGGTCGCAGCGCTGGTCAGTTTGACGAAGCCAAGCTGCGCTGGGTGAATGCCCAGCACATGAAGAGCTGTGACAACGCTGTGTTGGCTGGTTTGGTGGCGGAGCAGTTGGAGCGTCGTGGTTTGACGGTGACGGTTGATGAGCGTTTGGCTGCGATGTGCGCGCTGTTCAAAGACCGTTGCAGCACCACGGTCGAGCTGGCCGAGTGGCTTTCGATCTACTTCAGCGATGTGCAGCCCAGCGAGGCGGATCTGGCGCAGCATCTGAATGAGGTGTCGCGCCCGGCCTTGGTGGCACTGCGTGAACGGCTTGCTGCGTTGACGGTGTGGGATGCCGCCTCGATCAATGCAGCCATCAAGGCGGTGATCGGCGAATCCAAGCTGAAAATGCCGCAACTGGCTATTCCGCTGCGTGTTTTGGTCTGTGGTCGGGCGCAGACCCCGTCGGTGGATGCGGTGTTGGCTCTTTTTGATCAAAAAATTGTTGAAAAACGCTTGCAAAGCATTTGAAGCTTTGCCATAATTTCGTTCTCGCTTGAACAACGAGACGCTTCCAAGAGGGGGTATAGCTCAGCTGGGAGAGCGCTTGCATGGCATGCAAGAGGTCAGCGGTTCGATCCCGCTTACCTCCACCATCAAAGCGTTTTGAAGTTCAAGTCATGAAGGTTTAGACCCCTTCGTCTAGAGGCCTAGGACACGACCCTTTCACGGTCGGTACAGGGGTTCGAATCCCCTAGGGGTCGCCACTGCGGAGTGGTAGTTCAGTTGGTTAGAATACCGGCCTGTCACGCCGGGG
>NZ_JBFPHB010000012.1:0-8566 GCF_041083635.1 Leptothrix ochracea | reverse complement strand
TTATGTGCTGATGGCTCACGCGGGTCCGGATGCGGTGATCACGGCTTTGTTGAAGTCCAATGCTCGTTTGGGCCTGATTTTCTTGGACGTCAAGCGCGCAGCTGACAGCATCAGCAAGATCATCTGATCTTTTTGGGGTGCCCGTCTCACGTTTGCGCGAAGCGGTGCAGGGGCTTGTTCCCTCTAGCACGCGCTCCGCTTCGCCTCACTGATGGCCGTGAACGGTTGCTCGTCCACTATTACGCATAACATTTGTCGCAGGGTTCATCATGAAAGACATGGAACCAGTCCAGCTCGCGGAAGGACCCTACCGCGAGCATCGGCTGTGCTACTACGAAGGTCTCTGCCGGACGGTATTGACACTCGATAAAGAAGTTCCGTATCCCGATGGGAAGCTGATCGTTTCCCGTACGGATACCAAAGGGAACATCACCCACGGTAATCAATCTTTCGTTGATATGTCGGGCTTCACCCGGGAAGAGCTGATCGGGCAACCGCACAGCATCCTGCGTCACCCTGACATGCCAGCTGCCGCCTTCGCAGATCTGTGGGCGACTTTGCAGCGTGGAACGACGTGGCAGGGCTACGTGAAGAACCTTCGTAAAGATGGTTGCTATTACTGGGTTTTTGCCACGGCTATTCCCAATATCCGTAACGATCAAGTCATCGGCTACACCTCGGTACGTCGTAAGCCCTCGCGTACCAAGATCAACGAGTGCACCGAGCTTTATACCCGCATGCTCGCCGAGGAGAAGAAAGCATGACCTTCAATCTGACGGCCAGCCCCGACTTTCCCCCTGACAACATCGCAGGCTGGTACATCTTCAATACGTGGATGCAACGCAAGCTGGATGTCCGTATCCACTTCGAGCTCTATGATGACTTTGAGTCACAGCGCCAGGCCTTCGAAGAGGAAAAGGTCGATCTGATCTATGCCAATCCCTTCGATGCGGTCATGCTGGTGCGCGAGAAGGGCTTTGTCGCTGTGGCCGCGCCGGTGGGCAAAGCCGATGAGGCTGTGGTCGCCGTGCTCGATGAGAGCCCGATTCGACACATCGAAGACCTGAAACCAGGGACACGTGTTGCCGCCACGGATGATCCTGACGTCAATATGATTGGCCGGATCATGCTGGAGCCAGCTGATCTGAATGCCAAGAACGTAGCGATGCAAACAGTGAATTCGTACACCTTGGTGGCGAAGAATTTACTGCGCGGTCAAGCAGATGTGGGTTACTTTCTCAAAGATGCCTACGATCAACTCAGCCCCGTGGTTCGCAAGCAATTGCGTCCCTTGGTGACCAGTCAGATCAGTGTTGTGCGCCATGTTCTTTTGGTTTGCCCGCGTTTCAAAGACCATCGAGAACACCTTGTCGAAGCTTTGTTGGCCATGAATGCCGACCCAGCCGGGCAGCGTGTCTTGGAATCCTTGGGCTTGAAAGGCTGGGAGATTCAAACGCAAGAAGACACTGAGTTCATGATCGATTTGATGGATACCTTGACAGTTTGACGGTTGATGTCGGCTGGCGGTCCGTTTTTTCTTCCCCTAATTTCTTCGTGAATGTGTCCAAGGCCATGCAACGCTCCTTCTCGCATACCCTGATGGCGTTGGCCCTAGCAGCTGCTTCCTTGCAGACGCTGGCCGCCGAGCCTCTAGCCGCTGTTTCGTCGGCTTCAGCGCCTGTACCGGTTCGTGCTGGTGATTCAGCGTTGCAACTGCCACCGATCACAGCGCGGGATACGTTGTGGGATATCGCGGGGCGAGCCATTGCGGGGACGCAAGCTGGGGTCAATCGCAATCAAGCCATCGTGGCGATCTTGCGGCGTAATCCAGATGCTTTTGTGGGGGGGCACGTTGATCGCTTGCGCAAAGGGGCTGTCCTGACCTTGCCAACCTTGGCGGAGATTCGGGCTGAAGATTCGGCCAAAGCTTCAGCCCTGATGGCCGAACAGGGTAGCCATCGTCAAGCCAAAGCTTCTGCGTTATATGCCTTGACGGCTGCTGCATCGATGCCGAGTGAGGCGGTGGTGAAGCCCGTGCCAGCAGCGGCGACCAAGATGCCTGTGGTCGCGGTACCGAAGGTGGTGACTCCTCCCGAGGTCGCCACGAGCAGTGCTCGACCGCTGGCGGCTGTCTCGGCGGCCTCGGTGGCGGTGGCTCAACCACCTTCATCGCCGGTGGCCGTTGCTGAAGCAGCGTCCCCGGTGGTTGTGTCGGCGGTGGCCTCCGCTGCCAGTCATACGGCCACAGCGACACCCGTCGTGACCGTGGATACGGGGGCAGGAGGGCATGGGGGTGACGGGAACGCTTGGGCGTGGACCGTTGGGCTGCTCATTGTGACCATTGGTGCCGGGGTTTTGGTTTACGTACTGCGTAGAGCCCCGTCTGAGCAAATGATGGCGGAGGCCGCTGCTGTGATGGAGGCGGCCGCCACCAAACGTGCCTCACTCAGGGCGCCGACCACTGTTTCCACGGCAGCGTTGGATCTGGCCAAGAAGCTTGAGCAGAACGATGCTGCTGTGCTGATGGTGCAGAAAGAGGGTGCTGTTCCACCGCAGGTGCCCAATGTTTTGGCGGAGTCTGCGTTGCGTTTGGTTTTGGCGCGCGCCTACCTTGAACTCAAAGATCGTGATGCCTCGCGCAAGCAACTCGAAATTGTGTTGCGTGAAGGTGATGAAGGCCAAAAAGAAGAAGCCCAAGGGGCGATGGCCCGGTTGTGATGCGCGCATAGAGTCTTGCCACGCTTTTTGAGAGGCGCAGGCAAGATTTTCAATTGGCTTATCTGAGCGGTGAATGTCGGTGTGAGGTATGGATCCCTTGGGGGTCTGACTTTTCAAACCGGTGTCGCCGCTCTTTTTATGACGGAAAGTTCTTCATGAAAGTTACTGTGATCGGGACCGGCTATGTCGGACTTGTGACCGGAGCCTGTCTCTCTGAGATGGGCAACCATGTGCTTTGTCTGGACATTGATCCGGCCAAGATTCGGATTCTTAAGGAGGGCGGCATCCCGATCCATGAACCGGGTTTGCTGGAGGTGGTCCAGCGCAACGTCCAAGCGGGGCGTCTTGAATTCACCACCGATGTGGATCATGCGGTGGCGCATGGCACGATCCAATTCATTGCTGTGGGGACGCCTCCGGATGAGGATGGCTCCGCCGATTTGCAATATGTGGTGTCTGCCGCACGCAGCATCGGTCAGCGCATGACTGACTTTAAGGTGGTGGTCGATAAGAGCACTGTGCCCGTGGGCACAGGAGACAAGGTCAAAGCCGCGATTGCCGATGAGTTGGCCAAGCGTCGGATGACCTTGGACTTTGCGGTGTGCTCCAACCCGGAGTTCCTCAAAGAAGGTGCCGCTGTCCAAGACTTCATGCGACCCGACCGTGTGGTGGTTGGGGCGGAAGATGAACGCGCCATCTTATTGATGCGTGCCCTGTATGCGCCCTTTGTGCGCAATCGCGACCGCATGATGGTGATGGATATTCGCAGCGCCGAATTCACCAAATATGCGGCCAACGCCATGCTGGCCACCCGTATCAGCTTCATGAATGAGCTTTCCCGACTGGCCGAGCGGGTCGGCGCTGATATTGAGCTGGTGCGCCAGGGCATTGGTTCAGATCCTCGGATTGGCACGCACTTTCTCTACCCGGGGGTTGGATATGGCGGCTCTTGCTTTCCGAAGGACGTGAAAGCCTTGGCCAAAACATCCGCTGATGTTGGATTGCCTTCACGCATCTTGGCTGCGGTGGAAGCCGTCAACGAAGATCAGAAGATGGTTTTGGTGAACAAGGTTGTCACCCGTTATGGCGAGGACTTGTCTGGCCGGACGTTCGCGATCTGGGGTTTGGCTTTCAAGCCCAACACCGACGATATGCGTGAGGCACCGAGTCTTGTGATTATTCGGGCTCTTCTGGCGCGTGGCGCACGAGTTCAGGTGTATGACCCTGTGGCGATCGATGAAGCCAAACGCCAGTTGGGGGATGTCCAAGAGGCTGTGAATGATGTTTCATCGGCCCAAGCTGCTGTGTCTGGCGCGGATGCTTTGTTGATCGTCACTGAATGGAAAGAGTTCCGCACACCCGACTTTGAACATTTGGCTGCGGCGCTCAAAGACAAGATCGTTTTTGATGGCCGTAATCTCTACGAGCCGGCCTTGATTCGTTCCTTTGGACTCGAATATCACGCAATCGGTCGCCCCTGAGGCGCGCTGATCCCAACGGGAAGGGCCCGCAAAATGCATGCGGCCCTTTTCCCGGCTGCCCCACTGCGAATATTTACTCGGGAGGACGGGTAATCACCGGGGTGTGCAGCTCAATGATGGCGGAGACGTGATCGCCGTTTTGCTCGATGGACAGTGACGCGTGGCGTCGAGGCAGAAGCGCCCGTACCAGGCCCAAACCCGCGACGCTGGTGGGGCGGTGCTCGACGCGGAAGTTCGATGGCAGCAAACCCTCATTCACCACTTCAAGCCGAATGCCTTGGTGGATCGGCTGTAGCTGACAGCTCAAGGGTGAGTCACTGGTGCTGTGCTTGACGGCGTTGCTCATCAGCTCGTTGATGATCAAGGCAAACGGGATGGACTCCCCATCGGGGAGCAGCCACGGCAGCGTGGCCGGATGCACCTGAAGCTCGAAAATTTGACCAAACGTGTGCTGCACGGATTGGGCAACAGCCTCAACCACATCCACCACGCTCAGCAAACCTTGTGGGCCCGTGGATAGGCCATAGATTTGGGCAATGGCCTGCACTTGGCCGATGACCTCAGTGATCACCCCATGGACCTCGGGGCGGCGTATACCCGCTTGCTTGAGAAGACCCGTGACATCTTGGAGATTGTTGCGAACCCGGTTCTGAACCTCTTGAACCAGCATTTCGCGCTGAGAAACCAAGACACCCAACTCTGCACGTTGGGCGGTGATGTCGGCGGCGACCAGCAAGATGCGATCGGGTTGCTCACCATCCCGGGCCAAAGGAACGAAGCGCGCATCCCACAGAGTCCGCGTGCCTTGGCTATCAATGTGGTATTCGCGCTGGGTCAATATCGTGGGTTGACTTAATGCGGTTCGCATGTCGTCCCGTAGCCGATTGGACAAATCCGGAGGGAAGAGTTGATCGGGTGTGCAGCCAATCGCTTCTTCAGCCGGTACCCCTGCGAGATCGGCTGCAATCGGGTTCATTTGTTCGATGGCCAACGTGCTGGCATCGTGAACCGTGATCGCCATGGGGGCCGCAGCCATGATGCGCTGAAGCATGCCCCGTGCATCGGCCACGCGTGCTTCAGCCATGCGTCGCTGGTCCATATCCATCAGGGCGAAAGTTAATTCACGACCGCCTGAAAGATTAAGGGTGGCAACCATGTTGCCGACCACGAGAAAACGGCGGCCATCGCGCCCTTGAACATGCGCCTCAAATTGCGCTGAATCGCTATCGGCCATCTTTTCGAGCATGGAGGTGCAGTGCCGGAAAGGATGGTCTGGCTCATTCATGGGGGCCACGGAGGCCAAGGGTTCGCCGTAGAAATCTTTCAAATCACCGCAGAACATCCGTCTTGCTGGGCGGTTCAGCCAAGTGATGGTCCCTTGTTGATTCACCGTCACCACACCGACGAGCATGGCATCAAGAACTGCACGGCTGCGGTCACTTTGTTGATGCAGGATTTGAGCAAGGTTGGCCCGTTCGCTGGTGACTGTTTCGAGCTGTTCTTGTTGATAGCGCAGTCGGGACGTTTCAGACAAAACCACCACGGCATCGGCTGTGGGCCCGGCAGGGCCGGCCCGGCGTACGGTCACGGTGTACCAATGCATCAGGCCATCTTCGTAAATGACATGGACCTCATCTTCGAAGATGTCCCCTTGGTCGATACATTTCATCAACTCCGGCGGATTGCGCAGTCCCCCGGTTCTTGCTGCGAGTAAGGACCGTAGGTCGGCGTGGATGGCCCCCCCAGCGTGGAGATGCAAGATGCGCTCAAAGCGGCGGTTACTGCGCACCACTTGATATCCACGCAAGGATGCAATGCCCGCAGGAGAACCTTCCAAAATGGCATGGAGCTCGGCCATCAAATGCTCTGCACGCTCGCGGGCTAATTGTTGTTCCGTGATATCAAATGTGATCACCGATACGCCATGTGCAAGTTGAGGGTCGGGTTCCACGCGGGTCAAAAACCACCGCTCACCTTGCTCTGCATCCCGAATCGCGTACCTAACCTCGCAACGCTCCCCATGTTTGCAGGCATGTTGTAGGCGTTCAAACTCGTGCAAAGAGGAGGGCAGAACCCGATCTCGACTCACGGTCTGATGGCCTTGGGGGCCATGAGAGGTCATCAGATGAGGAATAGGTCCCGCTTTGATGGCTTGGTGCGACAACGCCATTTCACGCTCACGGGTAATGGCAGAGCCTGCCCCCGACATATCGAAAAGGGAGCCTGGTTGGACGCGCCGAGGATCACGGCGCTCTTCTGGCGGGCGCTCATCAAGGGCATACATATAACGCCGCTGCTTGTTGGGTGCCGTATGGCAGCGCAGTAGCGATCGAACCCGCTTGGGCACTTGGTCTGGTTGGCCGGGCACGAAAGCTTCGGGCGTAAACCATGACTGCCCAGGCTCTAAGGGGACGGTCAGCCGAGTCCGACCCCAGTGCAGCAGTAGACGAATTTCTTGAGAGGCTTCGCTCACATCCTCCAAGCGAAAACCAAGAAGGGTATCGAAGGCATGGTTTGCACGTAGAACCCGACCGTTTTCGTCGAGCAACATCATGGCTTGGGGCAGTTGTGCAAACCACTCGTCGAGTTCAAGCAGTTGCATGTCCTGCGACGCACTATCGAGTCCTGACCACGAGTGGGGTGCATCCCCATTAGGGGTGGGTGTTTCACGCAGGATCGAGAGGAAGCGCCGTTGCTGTTCTCGATTTTGAAGAATATAGGTCGCCGCTTGGGTGGCATGGCGCGCACCTTTGTCATCCACGAAGGTTTGATGGGACAAATGGGGCGCACGTGTTTCCGGGGTGGCGTGCAACCAGTCTTGGCGTCGTGACTGCTGCGGGGACTGTTCTTCCGTGGTTTGCCAGCGTACAGGATCTTGACCGATGAGTTGCTCACGTGGAACGCCGATCAAGGCAGCCATCATGGGGTTGGCATCGATCAACCGGAATGACTCATCCTGCAAGATGACAGGAAAGGGAACGCTCCAGAGAATGTCATGGAGCGCTTTTTCTTGTTCGACTTGGATTGATTTGTCGTGGTGTACACGAGGACCAAGCACTCGTCCGGTGGCTTCAATCGGCAGGACCAAGGCCCAGCGTTGTCCCCCAAGTGCCGTGACGACCGGCCCTTGATGACCGTGAACCAGCGATGCTGGCGGTGTGGGAAAAGGAGCGCTTGCCGGTTTTTCGATGGATTCACGGAGCCACTCGAGGATCGTGACATCAAAAACCCGGCCCAGTTCGGACCATCCCATGCCTGCATCGCATGGCAGTGCTTCGAGGGCTGATCGATTGGCATAAATCAGGCGTACCGATGCGTCGAAAACCAGTACAGGCTCCGCAAGGCATTCAAACAGGCTGATGTTGAGCGGGACAGCGTTGGTGATCGCACTCATGAAACATGAAAATGTCCATTTGGAGGCACAGTGTACGCAGCGAACTGTCGGTCATCGGACCGCTTGCTGAAGGATACCTGTGCAAACAGTGGACAAGCACACAGAAAGGGAGTGAACAGTCTTGGTGTGAGTCCTACGTTCTAGGCAGCGTAACGCCGACTTGGCCTTGGTATTTACCTCCTCGGTCTTTGTAGCTCGTTTCGCAAACTTCGTCACTTTCGAAAAACACCACTTGCGCACAACCTTCACCTGCGTAGATCTTCGCGGGCAAAGGGGTTGTGTTCGAAAATTCGAGGGTGACAAAGCCCTCCCACTCTGGCTCGAAGGGGGTGACGTTGACGATGATTCCGCAGCGGGCATAGGTGCTCTTGCCGAGACAGATGGTCAGCACATTGCGTGGAATACGGAAGTACTCAACGGTTCTTGCCAAGGCAAAACTGTTCGGAGGAATGATGCAGACGTCACCGTGGAAGTCAACGAAGCTTTTCTCATCGAAGTTCTTGGGATCCACCACGGTAGAGTGAACATTGGTGAAGATCTTGAAGTCGCGCGCGCAACGAATATCGTAGCCATAGCTGGATGTTCCATAGCTAACGATGCGTTGTCCCAGTGCGTTGGTGCGAACTTGGCTGGCCTCAAAGGGCTCAATCATCTGCTGTTCGGCGGCCATGCGACGAATCCAAGAGTCGCTCTTGATGCTCATATAGATAGAAAGGGAAGTTGTGAAGATGGTCGATGACCGATTCTAGAAGGACCGGATCAAAAGGTGCTGCGTTGCTCAAGGCTGGCCGAGGCGTTCTGCGGACGCACCAAGACAAAAAAAGAATGGGTGCTTGCCCGGAGGGCTTAATACCCACACCCTTGACAGGGATTACGTTTACAGGCAAAATCTCGTTTCTCTGCTGATCACTGACTGATTAGCGACTCGCAAGACGGCGAGAAGTTCTTTAAAAATTTGCAGCCGATAAGTGTG
>NZ_JBFPHB010000041.1:0-2918 GCF_041083635.1 Leptothrix ochracea | reverse complement strand
GTGGTGAACCACATTCCCTATAAGTCAGTCACAGGGATCACGGCGACGAATTGCGACAGCTGCCACAAGGGGTACGGTTCGTGGGCGACGGGGATGCTGCACAGCTCCGTGTCGGTGAGCAGTCAATGTGCGACGTGCCACACGGGCAGTTATTTGGGCGCGGTGGGTAAGCCGGCGACGGCGACCCATGCGAGCGTGACGGGCAACTGCGAAAGCTGCCATAAGTCCACGACAAGCTGGGCCTCCTCTGGCAAACCGGATCACAGTTTGTTCACTGCTGCGACGAACTGCGCGGGGTGTCATAACGGCAGCACGGCCACGGGGCGACCAAGCACGCACATCCCGGTAGGGAATGCCGGTTGCGTGGCGTGCCACAACACAACGGGTTGGAAGCCGACGCTGTGGAATCACAGCCAGTTGGTGGTGAGTGGGCAGTGTGCGACGTGTCACTCGGGGGCTTATCCGCCAGCGGATGGTCCGGTGGTGAACCACATTCCCTATAAGTCAGTCACAGGGATCACGGCGACGAATTGCGACAGCTGCCACAAGGGGTACGGTTCGTGGGCGACGGGGATGCTGCACAGCTCCGTGTCGGTGAGCAGTCAATGTGCGACGTGCCACACGGGCAGTTATTTGGGCGCGGTGGGTAAGCCGGCGACGGCGACCCATGCGAGCGTGACGGGCAACTGCGAAAGCTGCCACAAGTCCACGACGAGTTGGACCAGTGGTACCAGTTTCGTACATTCAGCTGCCAACGCTGTGGGTACGGGTGCTTGTGACAACTGCCATAACGGGTCAACGGCCAAAGGCAAGCCTGCAACACATATCCCAGTGCCTGCGGGTTCTGCCAAGTGCGATAGCTGCCATAAATCACAGGTCAGCTTTGCGCTCTCATTCACGATGAATCACAGTGTGGTGATTTCTGCGGCCTGTAAGACTTGCCATAACGGTAGTTACACCAGTGTCGGTACCCAAGGTGCCTTGGCCAAACCGGCGGCGCACATTCCAGAAGTGCAGTTGTTGAGTGGCGCCACCATGGACTGCAAGGATTGCCATAGCGGTACCACTTCATGGTTGCCGGCACGTATGAACCACAACGCCAGTCAAGGCAGTGGTTCGGGCTGGTGCAAAGCCTGTCATGCTTCTGGGACGGCTTATCAAGGCAGCATGGAAAAGAAATCGCTGACTCATAAAGCGAAAACAACGACGCCGACAGATTGTTCGACCTCGGGATGCCACAAGCCTTTGGGCAACAAGGGCCAAGCCTACTCTAGCTGGGGTGGTTGAATCTCGGCTCACTACCGCCATAATGGCGGGTCAAAAAATTGGGCGTGACAGCAAGGGTGGTGTTCGAAGTTTGTCGAGCATCACCCTGATCAACTGGGCTTCTCATCGGTGAATACATCTTTTTTCCGCTTTTGGATCACGCTGCTGTGCTTGTGGTTCGCGTCGGTCGCCCACGCGCAAATCATTGAAGATGCTGATCTGCACCAAGAAGGGCCCAATGCTGTTTTACAGGTCCGCTTCCTGACCCCCATTCATTATTCGGGTCGCAGTGTGAGTTCCCGTTCCAATGATTTGGTCCAAGCGTTCTACGAAATTGTGCCGACCAAGAACATGCTCAATCTCATGTTCGGCCAGCGGTTGGTGGTTCGTGGGGGGCAAAACCTCGGTGAGATCACCATCATTGATGAGGCGTCGGGTCAGGGGGGGGATCGTAGTCGTAAGTTGGTCATTCGTTTCTCTGGTTCAGCCAGTGCTTCGGTCCGAGCAGGGCAAGGTGGTAAGTCGATCGAAGTTGTTTTGGCCAAGACCCGTGTTGGCACGCCCACCGCTGTTGGTCCAAGCCAGCCTGCTGCAACGGGTGACGCTACGACGGCATATGCCATCGCATTGATGACCTCCACTGACCACAACTTGCAGTTGGATAAGCCGATTCCCTCGGCCTATCAGAACTACACGACTGAGTTGGTCAGCCGGGTGGTGACGGGGTTGCAACGCTTCGAAATTCAGTTGGGTAATTTTGGCACCCTTGAAGAAGCTCACAAGGCTTTGGCGGTGCTCAAGCAACGTTTTCCGCAGGCCACTTTAGTGACGATTTCGTTGGCAGTGCCACCGATGCCTGAAGCTGCGGGCTCGGCACCGATCAGCGCCGCCCAAATTGAGGAGCGTGCGGCCTCCTTGCTTGGATTGGCCAAAAAAGCTGAATTTGCGGGCAAGCTTGATCAAGCCTTGGAGTTACTCAATCGGGCCTTGGATTTGCCGCTGAATAAATCGACCCGTGAAGCGCAATATTTGGCGGGTGTGGTCCGGGTTGAGCAGGGTGATACGGTTCGTGGACGCACTGAACTCGAATTGTTTGTAAAGCAATATCCTGCGGGAAAGGATGCAGAACAAGCCCGTAGTATCTTGGAAAGTACCTTGGTGGCCGAAAAAGCTGCTCAGAAGAAAGATACTAAGGCAACCGATGCGGTGGTGCAAGGTTCATTGAGCGCCTACTACAACGGTGGTGAATCCAAAGTTAGAACACAGGATTTTGCTGATTCGGTGGTGAGTGCTTTGCCTCAGCAACCACAAGATCAGGAAATATCCGGAACGCCCCAAAAAATGCTCATGACCAATCTTGATGCTCAGTGGCGCAAGAGAAATCGTGACGAGGATATTCGTTTGGTGTTTCGGGATAGTTTTCAGCGTGATTTTTCAAAGCTTGATGCACGTGATCGAAATAAGTTAACCGCTTTATATTTGGATTACCGTTCTTTTACGGATGGTATTTCGGTGAAGTTGGGGCGGCAGAATCCAAGCGGCGGCGGTGTTATTGCTCGTTTTGATGGTGTTCAAGCCGGCTACAGTGTGTTGCCAAAACTGCGCGCCAACGTGGTTTTTGGCAAGCCATCGGATCAATTGCTTGATACGCA
>NZ_JBFPHB010000047.1:0-8950 GCF_041083635.1 Leptothrix ochracea | reverse complement strand
ACGCTGCGGGCAACACCGCCGCTCCCGTCACCTCGGCAGCGCTGGCCTTTGACAACGTCGCCCCGGCCCTGAACACGGTCGCACTGAGCTACAACCCCGCCACCTTGGGACTCTCGGCCACCGTCACTTTGGCCGCCACGTCGGTCGCCGGTGACACCGTCACGGTCTCCATCCCCAACGGTGCCACCCCCGTCACCGCTCAGGCCGTGCTCTCTAGCGCGGACATCGCTGCCGGCTCGGTCACCCTGCCCATCTCCACCACCGCTTTGATGAGCGGCACCAGCTACACCGCCTCGGCTTCGGCCTTTGACGCTGCGGGCAACACCGCCGCTCCCGTCACCTCGGCAGCGCTGGCCTTTGACAACGTCGCCCCGGTAGCACCAAATCTTCTTCAGGCTGGGACCATCACACCCATCAACACCAGCACCGTCCCGAACTCGGCGATCGACATCACCGGGGTGGAAGCAGGTGCCTCCGTCCAGTACGAGATTTACACCCAGGCCCCCACGGGCGTGCTGACTTTGCTGGTGGGATCGGCTGTCGCTGGTACGACGTACAGCTTGCCCTCACAAATGGTCAATGGGGCCTACAGCATCAACGTGGTGGTGACTGACGCAGCAGGCAATGCCACCACCAGTACAGCCAGCTACACGCTCCAAGGTGTAGCTGGCCCGGTGGTCAGCTTGCTCTCAGACACCGGCAGTTCCGCCACCGATCTGATCACGGCCAATGCAACGCTCAATATCCCGGCGGATCCGACGCTGACACAAACTCAATACAGCGTGGATGGCCTCACGGGTTGGACCGCAACGTTGCCCACGTGGGCAGAAGGCCTGAACAAGACGTACGTGCGCTATGCCGATCCGGCCGCTTTGCTGACGCCCAGCTTGCCAACCCTCTTTCAATTCACGCTGGATACTGTCGCACCGGTCGCCCTCAACGGTGCCCTGACGCTCGACAGCGGCACACCCGGTGATGGCCTGACCAATTCAGCGGCCATCACGCTCAGCGGCGTTGAAGTGGGGGCCCTTGTTGAGTACATCGCTTACCCAACAGGCACAGCCGCACCCACTGTGTGGACCACGGCAACTTTGGTCACCAACCAGTTCACCCCCATCGACACCGTGACTGGGCTGCCGTTGGCGCAGGCAACACCGTATACCGTTCAAGTTCGTCAGACCGACATCGCCGGCAATGTCGCCCCGACCGCTCAACCGGTCACACTGACACTGGATACTGTCGCCCCGGTCACCCCTAACGGTGCCCTGACGCTCGACAGCGGCACACCCGGTGATGGCCTGACCAATTCAGCAGCCATCACGCTCAGCAACGTTGAAGTGGGGGCTCTTGTTGAGTACATCGCTTACCCAACAGGCACAGCCGCACCCACCGTTTGGACCACGGCAACCTTGGTCACGAACCAGTTCACCCCCATCGACACCGTGACGGGGCTTGCCTTGGTCGATGCCACACCGTATACCGTTCAAATTCGCCAGACTGATGCAGCTGGCAACGTATCCCTCAGTACCCAAACTGTCACGTTGACGCTCGACCGTGTCGCCCCGGCAACCCCTGGGGCCGCGTTAACTTTAGACAGCGGCACGCCAGGTGACGGCCTGACCAACTTGGCCAGCGTGAACGTCACCGGACTGGAAATCGGGGCGATCGTCGAATACATCAGCTACATCGCGGGGACACCGGCACCCACAACGTGGCGAGCCGTTACACCGGATGCTTTGGGTAATTTTGTTCCTACCGATGCCGCCAATGCAGCCTTGATTAACGGTGTGAACTACACCGTCGAAGTGCGCCAAACCGATACCGCCGGCAATGTTTCTGGCACGACGGGCACCGTTAACTTCATGCTCGATACCGTGGCTCCCGCGCAACCTGCGGCGCCCAACGTCACTCCGGCTGCCGGCACCAACCCCACCACCCTCAGCGTGGCGGTTCCGGCCAATGCGATTGCAGGCGATGTGCTGAGCTTGGTGCTGACCGACGCGGCCAACACCGTCATCACCCCCACAGGTACCGTCGCTCTGACCGCAGCCAACTTGGGCGGCAACGTGACGTTCACCTTGGCCGCAGGCTTGGCGAACGGCAGCTACGGGGCCACCGCCCAATTGACCGATCTGGCAGGCAATGCCTCCACGGCCTCAGCAGCAGGTTCTTTTGCAGTTGGTGGAACGCTGCCCGCAGCAGCAACCATCACCATGGTCAGCGATACCGGCATCTCGGCTGTGGATCACATCTCCAGCAATGCCGCGCTCAATATCGGGATCAATGCTGCGGCGACCAATGTCAGTTATGTGCTGGACGGTGTCACCGTACCTAGCTATGTGGCTCCCACCGTCGATGGTCCTCATACCCTAACCATCAGTGGCACAGGGGTGGTACCGGTCACGTTCAACTTCACGTTGGACCGTGCTGCATTGGCTCCCACACTAACCCTCGCAACAGATACCGGTCTGTACGCCAACGACCACATTTCCTCCAGTGGCCTTATCAATGTCACCGGACTTGATCCCAACATTTATCAAGTCAGCTACTCCATCGCCCCGGTCGTCGGTGGTGTTGTGGGACAAAGCAGCGCGGGTACGATCACCGTCACCAATGGCACGGCTCAGATACCAGCCCCGACTGGCGATGGTATTTATCAGGTCACCGCGCAACAACTCGACAAAGCCGGCAACTCGTCCACAGGGACCACGTTGACCTACACCTTGGATACAGGCGCACTCACCCCTGTACTGACATTGACCGACAACCTTGCAACTCCAGGGACACCGCAACCCCTACAAGGTTCAACCATCACTTCAGCTTCATTGACACCCTCCGCAGGCGGCATCGAAACCGGAGCCGTTCTGCAGTACAGCTTGACAGGAGCGGCGGGTACTTGGGCTGATCTAGCCACTTTCACGCCGAGTTTGGGCGCCAATGCGTTGTACGTGCACCAGATCGACTTGGCGGGCAACGTCTCCATCACCTCGGCCACACCGGATGTGTCCTTCACCCTGAGCACTGCGGGTAACTCGATTCAGCCCCCCTCCATCACTTTAGTCACAGACACTGGTCCAGGTGTGATTGATCCGACTTTGTTAACCAATACCGCAATCAACACCGATCACCTCACAGCACAACCAGATCTAACGCTCACACCCAGCAATGTGGCAGATACCCTGATGTACAGCGTTGATGGCGGTACATGGACGTTAGCCGGGGCAGCAGGCGCATTTACGCTTAATGCGACCACCGATCCGATCAATTTTGGAGTGTTGTCGATGGTGGGAGCCCATACCGTGCAAGCCTATGAAACCGGGCCTGGGGGGCAATCTGTAGCCACGACCTACGGCATCACCACCGATAACGTTGGACCGATACACAACATCGGCGGTGGCGGTACGCCCTTATCGTCAGACTTTCAAGGTCTATACATCTCGACCAGTGGCGCCACCCCCTCGACGGCCGTGATGCGCATCACCTATAACGAAGCAGTCGTGATCAACCAAGGCAATCAACCCATGTTGATGGATCCAGCCACGGGCCTGCCTTGGGTAGACCCGCTGGGTGTGAACGGTACGTTCACCACTTCCATCGCCAACAGTGGTCTTTCGTGGGATGGCACCACCCCGCTCGGGCCACAGATGCATATCCAAATGGATCCCATCACGGGTCAGCCGATGGTAGATCTAGCAACGGGCCTGCCCATCATGAGCTTGGTGGACATTGTCGAAATTCGCTTTACTGAAGCGACTGTCGGAAAGTTCACGACTTCCGGACTGATGAGTGCAGGAACGCCAACACCCACATTTCTTCCCGTCGCTGAAGTGCTGCTGACCGATACCGCTGGCAATATTCCAGGCACCATCTACCCCGACTGGAGCACCGCCAACACGGGCTTTACCACTTGGCAAATCCACGCCATGCCCTGATTTTCCTCTCAGGGACAACAAAAAACCCGCGACCTCCAAAAGAGATCGCGGGTTTTGCATGTGGTGCCGGCTATCGGATTCGAACTGATGACCTACCGCTTACAAGGCGGTTGCTCTACCAACTGAGCTAAGCCGGCGTGTGAGGTGGGCATTGTAAAGGAGAAAGCGCTTACGCCAACCCCTTCCATCGCCATTCTCACCCCGTTATGTTGCAGGCTGTTATTTCACCCGTGTCAAAGTCGGGCGGCGAGGCGCGCTACCACCCGAGGCGGGCGACGCAGGAGGAGACGGCTCATCCGAGCCCGTCCCTTGCGGCACCGGCGCCAAACCCAAGGCGGGCTTCTCGACCGAAATCTCTGCGGGCGTGGGCATGGGGAAAGCCATGCCCTGCCCATTTTCCTTCGCATAGATCGCAATCACATGGTCCACAGGGACCATGATCTCGCGCGCCACGCCCCCGAAGCGGGCTTTGAACTCGATCCAGTCGTTGCCCAAACGCAAGCTGCTGGTGGCGTCAAAGCTGACGTTCAGCACAATTTCTTGATTACGAACGTATTCAAGCGGGACTTGGGTGGAGCCATCAACGGCCACAGCCAAGTAAGGCGTGAAGCCATTTTCAGTGCACCAATCGTGCAAAGCACGAATCAGGTACGGCCGCGTCGAAGGCAGCGAGTCAGGGCTTGGCGGTGTAGCGATGCTCATGAAGGACGATGGGCGAAGGGTTCCAGACGTTCCAAACTTATTTGCGCATGACCTTTTCAGACGGGGTCAGCGCCTCGATGTAGGCCGGACGCGAGAAGATGCGTTCCGCGTACTTGAGCAGCGGCGCAGCGTTCTTCGACAACTCGATGTCGTAGTAGTCCAAACGCCAAAGCAGCGGGGCAATCGCCACGTCGAGCATGGAGAAGTCATCGCCCAGCATGAACTTGTTCTTGAGGAAGATCGGTGCCAACTGCGTCAAGCGGTCGCGGATGTGCGAGCGGGCCTTTTCCAGCTGCTTGTCGGTCGCCTTGACCGTGGTGCCACGACCTTCAAGGGTGTTCACGTGGGTGAACAGCTCTTTTTCGAAGTTAAACAGGAACAAACGCACCCGTGCGCGCGCCACCGGGTCACCCGGCATGAGCTGCGGATGGGGGAAACGCTCGTCGATGTACTCGTTGATGATGTGTGATTCGTACAGGATCAGATCGCGCTCAACGAGGATCGGGACCTCGTTGTACGGATTCATCAGCGCGATGTCTTCCGGCTTGGCGTAAAGATCGACGTCACGGATCTCAAAGTCCATGCCTTTTTCGAACAAGACGAAGCGGCAACGATGGGAATAAGGACAGGTGGTTCCGGAATAAAGCACCATCATGGCAGCACACTCTTCTGAGTTGAGTTCACGAAAAAACAAAATCGCGCAGGGGCACTTTGGGCCTCTGCGCGATGGTGCCACAGCCCCGACAAGGGGCAGGACGCCTGACGACTCTTACTTGATGTCTTTCCAGTACGCGTCGTTCAAGCGCCAAGTAAAGAAGGCGAAAACGGCGAGGAAGATCATCACAAATAGGCCGAGTTTGACACGGAAATCCTTCGCCGGCTCTCCCATCCATTGAAGGAAGGCCACCAGATCACCGATCGCAGCATCATATTCTGCCTCGCTCAGCTTACCCGGCGTGACTTGTTCGAAGCGCTTGAACGTGTGGATGGTCTTACCCGCTTCGTGCGGATCAGCGATTTCTTCAAAAACCGCCTTGCGCTGCCCTTGCAATTCCCACAGCACATGCGGCATGGCCACACTCGGGAACGCCAAGTTATTCCAGCCCGTGGCCTTGGTGGCGTCAAGGTAGAAGGTGCGCAAATAGGTGTAGAGGTAATCAGCACCGCTACCGGCATCGGTGGTGCGCGAACGAGCAATCAGGGTCAGATCCGGCGGCGTGGCGCCAAACCACTCTTTGGCTTGCTTCGGATCGAGGGGCGTCATCATCAACTCGCCCACGCGCTCTGAGGAGAACATCAGGTTTTTCTTGATGTCGGCATCCGTCAACCCGATGTCGTGCATCCGGTTGTAGCGCATGAAAGCCGCGGCATGGCAGTTCAGGCAGTAATTGACGAACAACTTGGCCCCACGCTGGAGGGCTTGGGTGTCCTTCGACTTCTCTTCGGGGAACTTGTCCAAGTGGACCGCGCCCCCGGAGGCCTGAGCGGCCCCGAGCAAAACCAGACAGGTTGCAAGACTCGCAAGCAGGTTGGCAATCAGCTTTTTCATTTCATCGTGCTCCGTGATTGTCAACAGCCATCAATGGGCGTGGAAGGTCACGCGATCGGGGACCGGCTTGAACTTACCCATCTGACTCCACCATGGCATCAGCAGGAAAAATCCGAAGTAATAGAAGGTTCCGATCTGAGAAATCAGGGTGCCGATTTCTGAAGGCGGCTTGATGCCGAGATATCCCAAGACGATAAAGTCGATCACAAAGACGATCAAAAACACACGGTGGAAAGTCGGTCGATAGCGAATCGACTTCGCCGGACTGCGATCCAGCCAAGGCATGAAGAACATGATCAGCACAGAGGCGTACATCACAGCCACACCCCACAACTTGGCTTCGAGCAACTTCAAAAGGGCCAACATCACCAGCGCCCCCACAACGATCGCGATCTTGCCCTTCTTGTCGAAACCACCTTTGAGAATCGCCACAGCAGCGCCCAAACTCACCACCACCAGCAGCATATTGACCATCACATCGGTGGTCGCACGCAGCATGGAATAGAACGGCGTGAAGTACCAAACCGGTGCAATGTGCAACGGCGTCTTCATCGGATCAGCCGGGATAAAGTTATTTGCTTCCAGCAAATAACCACCACCTTCAGGCACAAAGAACAAGACGGCAAAGTAAATGATCAGGAAAACCGCCACGCCAAGCGCGTCATGCACCGTGTAATACGGATGGAAGGGAATGCCATCAAGGGGAATACCCCGGCTGTCCTTCTTGGCTTTGATTTCGATCCCATCCGGATTGTTCGAGCCCACTTCATGCAGCGCCAAGATATGCGCTGCCACCAAGCCCACCAACACAAAAGGTAGCGCCACGATGTGGAAGACAAAGAAGCGATTCAGGGTGGCATCACCAATCACGTAGTCACCGCGAATCAGCAAGGCCAGATCGGGACCGATGACCGGGAAAGCCGAGAAGAGATTCACGATCACCTGTGCACCCCAGTAAGACATTTGTCCCCAAGGCAGCAAGTACCCCATGAACGCTTCAGCCATCAAGGCCAGAAAGATCATGCACCCGAAGATCCAGATCAATTCACGCGGTTGACGATATGAACCGTAAAGCAAGCCACGGAACATGTGGAGATAGACCACCACAAAGAACGCCGAGGCGCCCGTGGAATGCATATAGCGCACGAACCAGCCGCCAGGCACGTCGCGCATGATGTATTCAACGGAGGCAAAAGCCAGCGCAGCGTCCGGCTTGTAATTCATGGCCAAGACGATGCCAGAAATGATCTGGATCGCCAGAACGAGCATCGCCAGGGAGCCGAAGAAGTACCAAAAATTGAAATTCTTCGGCGCGTAGTACTCAGACAAGTGCTCTTTATAGAGCTTGGTGGCTGGAAACCGGTTGTCCACCCATGTCATCATTTTGACGCCCAGGGAGGCGCCTTCGGGAGCTTGTTTGAAGTCAGCCATGAAATTCTCGGTGTGTACGTGTGTGACGCGTGGGTGCTCAAGCGGCCTTGTCGTCGCCGATCAAGAGTCGTGTATCCGACAAGTACATGTGAGGGGGAACCTCAAGGTTGTCGGGAGCCGGCTTGTTCTTGAACACGCGCCCAGCGAGATCGAAGGTGGATCCGTGACAAGGGCAAAGAAAACCACCCTGCCAGTCATCGGGCAGCGACGGCTGGGGGCCCACCTTGAACTTGTCACCGGGAGAGCAGCCCAAGTGCGTACAGACCCCAATGGCCACAAAGAATTCCGGCTTGATGGCACGCGTTGGATTCTTGGCGTACGACGGTGTGGGATATTGATCCCTTACAGAATTGGGATCGACCAATTGAGGTTCAATCGCCTTGAGGCTCGCCAATTGCTCGGGCGTACGCCGCACGATCCAGACGGGTTTACCGCGCCATTCAACGGTGAGCTTCTCACCCGGTTGTAAGTTGCTGATATCCACTTCAACAGGAGCACCAGCAGCACGGGCCCGTTCAGACGGCATCATCGTGTTGACGAGGGGAACCGTCGTGGCAAAGCCACCGACAACACCTGCACAGCTCGATGCAATCAGCCATGTCCGCTTAGACTGGTCGATTCGCTGGTCACTCATGGAATTCCTCAGAAGTGGTGAGTCAACTCGGGAGAGGTCTCGCCGAGATCAAGGGTAAACGCTGATTTTATCGTATTGCAACACGGCTACCCCACGCCAAGTTGACAGCGGTGCTGGATTCACAGCGCCCGTGGGGAGACCACAGTGAGCCTACTTTCAGATTCAAGCAGCGCAGAGCCCAAGATGACGTGAAGCGGCGGACGACTCTATAAGAAATGAACGATATACAAAAGGCTAGCCATCCGTTTGGGTGATCCGCCCCTCCACTTCCGGGTATCACAACACAAAGGCACTCATAAAAAATCGGCCCCCAAGTCAAATCTTGGGGGCCGATGAACAACCGTGAAACGGTTCGCTCAACCAATCATGGGGGGTTTAACTGATGAGGTTGCAGCGACGCATGGCCAAACGAACACTTACAAAACCAACCCCAAACACAATGGTCGTCACAACGATATCAAACAAGGATGTCATGGGCATGTGTTCGCTCGGATAGGTCCCAGCAATCCATGTATACCGTTCAATCCAAGTGCCCAGAATGATCGATGCAGCCATCGCCACAATCACTTTGACATTGTGACGGCATGCCGGAAACACCAAGACGGGGAACGGTATGACAAACTTCAAGACAAAGAAGGACCAAAAGAGAACGCTGTAAGGACCATTCTGCATCTGGAAAAAGCGATCCGTTTCTTCGGCAAG
>NZ_JBFPHB010000011.1:0-9090 GCF_041083635.1 Leptothrix ochracea | reverse complement strand
AGTCCGGCCCGCTGGGCACGTTCTTCTACGCCTATGACGAAACAGGCCTGTTCCACAACGGCCACCGCGACTACAACCCGGCCACCGGCCGCTACATCCAGCCCGACCCGATTGGGCTTGAGGGCGGTATCAATCGGTATGGGTATGTGGGGGGGAATCCGGTGATGTGGAGTGATCCTGATGGACTGCAAATCGTAATTCCCATTCCTGGTGGACGTCGGCCATCTTTTGTTGATCCTGACTTTCCTCCGGGAGTTGGTCCGAATCACCAGAGTGATTCCGTACTTCAAGAGTTAATCGAGCGAATTGCGAATAGGCGGGAATACAAGAATCGATGCGACGAGGAGCCGCCACCCGGATTTAATGCTTGCGAGCGTGCCAAGTGGGAAGTGAAAAAGTGGATGGATTGTAAAGCGCTTCGGGAAGCAAATACCAACAGATGGTGGGGCGGTGAAGATGAGCGGCACAATGCACAGTTAATGTCCGACATCGAAATCAACATATCAAGAGCCGAGCGCGCGGTGAAAAGAGTTTGTAAAGAGAACTGTCCTTGAGAAAAGACATGCAATTAATCGACAGAATTAATCAAGCATTCACAGGTGCTAATTTACCGCCGAAGAATGATCTTGTAGAAGGTTCGCTTGCCGACCAAGACTATGCGCATGATGTGGCGGCAGATTTGGAAAGTTGGCGAACAAACATGCCGGACAAGAGTTTACTTCGGCAGATGCATCAGGAACTCCGTAAAATATCGCCCGCCTCAACGCGCTGGATTGTTCCGTACTACCTCCGATATGCACTCACAGATGAGGCAAAATATAGTCTGATGGAGGTATCTTTTTTTGTTCTGAGCTTGGTGTCCCGTAGCAAGGAAGTGGATCAACAGGTCGCAGCAAGACTGTCCTTGATGAGCAGCGAGCAAATTGCGTGTGTAGTGCATGTGCTTTCGCATTTGAATGCTGATCCTGACTGGGCGGAGTACATGGGAGAGGACATCGAAGCTGCGCTTGCCACGCTGATGCGCCTAAATAAGATGCGGGGGGCTCTGCCTCCAGAGCGGTGAGCGATTCAAATCGTGGAACCGAGGTGGTGCCTTCGAGTTTCGTCTTCAACCTGCGCATGCCGGGCTGGTGTTTCCGATTAGGAAATCGAAACACGGATAAGGACCGCGAGAATTGCAAGTAACGTAGAGAAGACCATGCTGTACTGTGCACACGCCATTTTTTACTTCAAGCTTCTCGATCATGATCAAGATTCATTCCTCGTCCATGAGAACGTCTACCTGATCGAAGCCGAGAATGATGATCAAGCCGCAAAAGCAGCAGCTGAGATCGGCAAGGGCAATGAAGACGCCAGTGAAGATGGGCACCTTGAGCTGAATGAGCAAAAGGTGGCTTATCTCTTTGCAGGTATCCGCAAGGTCATCGAGATAGCGCCGAGCCCTGTCTCGGCAAGTGCAGTGGGGTTGATAGGGCTGGAGTTGAGCTATTCAGAGTTCGAGGTGGATACCCTAGACCAGGTTCTCGCTCTTGCCTGTGGCGACATGGTTGAAGTTTTGTACAGGGAATGATGTTCCGCTCACCCACGGTGTTCGCTTGGAAGTCTCCCACCTTGTCGTACCCGCACCTGATTGAAAAAGAAGCTGATTCAAACGCGAAGTGCATCACCTTGATGCGTCACGATTCACCGTTCATTGCTGGCTGTTCTTCAAACTCACGACGGCCGCGCACAAATCACCTACGGCGTCGATGGCTTTGGCCATGGCAAGGCAGAAATCAGCCCCGACTGAATGAGTCCGGCACCACGGACTACAGCTACTCCGCTTTTGGCGAAGTGACCCGCAAGACCCAGATGGCGGTGAGCGCAGGGATCACCAAGACGCATTCAGTCCAGTACGGCTGGGGGAGCGGTGCGGGGGACAGTGGCCATCTCAAGACGCTGACGTATCCCAGCGGCTCACAAATCGAGTACGTCTACGCCCCCGATGGCCGTGTGAGCCAGATTCTGTTTCACCCCGTGCTCAGCCAAGGCGCTGGCCCGAATGTGTCCACCAGCGCAGCCAGCACGTTCATGAGCAACATGCAATGGACGGCTTGGGGTGCGCTCAAGAGCTGGACCACCCAGTTCGGCATGAACGCTGTGCGCACCTATGACACCCACGGTCGTCTGCTCAGCTATCCGATCACAACCAGTTCGAATCGGAGCTTGAAATACGACCTTCAGGGGCGGGTGACGGTGCAGACCACGCCCACGCTTGTGGATCGCATCTTTGCCTACGACGCCTTGGATCGTTTGACCGGCATGACCGATGCCAACCGCTATCTGGGCTACGCCTACGACACGTCCAACAACCGCACGCTCAGCCAAGTCAACAATCTGGCGCTGAGCACAAAGCTTGTTGACGGCACCAACCGGCTTGCTAGCGTCGAGCAGTGGGGCTCCGTCCTCACGGCCGCAGGGGTTCCGCTGCCCACCGTGTACCCCCAAGTTCACGACAATGCGGGGCGGCTGATGGATGACGGGCTGAACCGCTACGCCTACAGTGATCGCGGCCGTCTGGCCTCGGTGCGCAATACCGCTGGTGTGACCAACTTCCTCTACAACGGCTTGGAGCAGCGTGTCGCCAAGTCCGGCCCGCTGGGCACGTTCTTCTACGCCTACGACGAAGCGGGCCATGTTTTGGGTGAATACGACTCGACCGGCGCACCGCTTTACGAAGTCATCTGGCTCGGTGACACCCCTGTGGGCGTGCTCCGCACCACCTTCAGCGCCGCCACATCGACCTACGCCGCCACCACCGACACGGTCTTTGTCGATCACCTCAACACGCCACGCACCATCTTCAATACCAACGGGGGCTCCTTGTGGACGTGGGCCCCTTACGAAGACCCTTACGCCCAGATCGTGCCTCCTTCTGCCGCCACCGGCTACGTCTTCAACCTGCGCATGCCGGGCCAGATCTTTGATAAGGAAACCGGCCTCCACCACAACGGCCACCGCGACTACAACCCCGCCACCGGCCGCTACATCCAGCCCGACCCGATTGGGCTTGAGGGCGGGATCAATCGGTACGCATATGTCGGCGGGAATCCGATCTCGTTCGCTGATCCGACGGGGTTGGTCGTCGAAGTTTGTTCCCAGCCGGCGTTTGGCGGGATGCCGGTCGATCACCATTGGCTTAAGACGGACACAGCTGAGGCCGGCATGGGTGGAACGAGAGGTAACGTGCCGGGCAATCAGTCGGGTGACATGCCCGGTGATCCCGTGCAAGTCACTGACCATCGGGGCAGAAGCAAGGAGGCTGGTGCCTCATGCAAAAAGGTCGATGGCGTTGACGAAAACAAGGTCAACGCTGCGCTGAAGATCGGGCGTCCGCTGGGGCGATGGGGTCCGACCAATCAGTGCCAGTCCTTTGTTCGTCAGACTCTCTTTGATGCAGGGTGGAAAGAACCGCGTCCGCCCTACGTCTCGTATCCCCTCACTCCATAAGGAACGTGAATGAGAGTCTTCGTGTGGGCTGTCGGGATTCTGATGCTCGCGGCCATGACGACTAGCTGCAAGCAATCGAGTGCGAACTACGAGGTTCTAGCGAGCAAGAACGTGCAATGCCCAGCGGGTTCGCATCTTGAATATCTCCCTTGGGGAAAGTCAGGACTTCGCGCTGTATGTTTGATGGAGCATGGCCCCATCGTCATAGCTGAGAACGGGCATGTCGTGATCGAAGGCGCCCACTCGCTCGGAAAGCAGGCGGGGGAGTGGCGTTGGTTGGATCCGACGGGGAAGGTTGTTCGCACAGAACATTTCGCAGCCCCGTAGGTTAATGGGCTGAGCCTGCGAAGCCCAACGCCCTCTGGTTCCTGGGGCTGGCCTCAAGTTTGAAGTCCCAGCGAGCACTGCAATAAATGACCACCACGTTCACCCACGGCATCCGCCTCGAAGTCGCGCAGGACGTGCTGGGCGCGCTGCTCGCCCACTGGTCTGAAGCGGCGGCCCAGGCGCAGGACGCTGCAAACCCCGATCTCGGCCGTCTGGCCTCGGTGCGCAACACGGCGGGTGTGACCAACTTCCTCTACAACGGCTTGGAGCAGCGCGTGGCCAAGTCCGGCCCACTGGGCACGTTCTTCTACGCCTACGACGAAGCGGGCCATGTTTTGGGTGAATACGACTCGACCGGCGCACCGCTTTACGAAGTCATCTGGCTCGGTGACACCCCTGTTGGCGTGCTCCGCACCACCTTCAGCGCCGCCACATCGACCTACGCCGCCACCACCGACACGGTCTTTGTCGATCACCTCAACACGCCACGCACCATCTCCAACCCCAATGGGGGCCTCTTGTGGACGTGGGCCCCTTACGAAGACCCTTACGCCCAGATCGTGCCTCCTTCTGCCGCCACCGGCTACGTCTTCAACCTGCGCATGCCGGGCCAGATCTTTGATAAGGAAACGGGCCTGTTCCACAACGGCCACCGCGACTACAACCCGGCCACCGGCCGCTACATCCAACCCGACCCGATTGGGCTTGAAGGGGGGATCAATCGGTATGGGTATGTGGGGGGGAATCCGGTGATGTGGAGTGATCCTGATGGGTTGAGCAAAGTTCAGGGTCAGGCCAGTATTGGTGGAAGTGATTCGGCGGTATCAGGCGTGACCAAGAGCAGTACAGCTGCAGAAGTTGAAGCTGCCATCAAGAGAGCACAAGCAGTAGTCGACGATCCGAAGGCGAGCCCTGCTAGAAAAATATTCTTGAAGGGGTGGATCAAGGTAGCCAAACGAGGGTTTACCAAGTCTGTGTGCCTGCCATTTATTGAAGACATGGTGAAGGGCACTTCATGTGAAATGTGCGTGCGCGGTGATCCAATCAGTTGCCAGATTTGTAGAGATATGTCGGATGATGACTAAGTTTATCTTAGCCCCTACGGGTTTTTAACATGAAAGGAGTAGTCACCTATGGCAGAGCCGGTTGACGTCGCAAACGCTAGATCACTTGCTTTAGTAGGAAACTACGAGGATGCCTTGGGTTTGTTGGAAAAGCATTTGATGGCAGATCCACATGACGCTGATGCGCTGCTGCTAAAAGGCAATACTTTGGAGCTGTTTGCATATGCGCCAATGCGGGCAGACGAGTTGAGCTATCTGAACTGTCAGGAATTGGCGCAGGCGAAAAATTGTTATGAGCTAATCCTTGTCGTGGAGCCAGATCACGTCAATGCCATGTGTGATCTGGCGAATTTGTACAAAGCCGCCTCTGATGAGGCCAAGTGCTTTGCCTTGTTGAAGGCAGCTGAATCGGTTTTACTGCAAGACCCCTTAACCAATGCTGATGCACTCGCAGAATTGCGCGATGAAATTCGTGATGCAATACCTTGAATAAATTGGATTAACGTATTCGAGACTCTGTTATTAAGATGAATTGGTTGGCTTCAAGTCAGCAGTTAATTATTAACCTTCAACCTGCGCATGCCGGGCCAGATTTTTGATAAGGAAACCGGCCTCCACCACAACGGCCACCGCGACTACAACCCCGCCACCGGCCGCTACATCCAACCTGACCCGATTGGGCTTGAGGGCGGGATCAATCGGTATGGGTATGTGGGGGGGAATCCGGTGAGCAGAATTGATCCGAGGGGTTTAACTACCGTAGTTGTCCTATCGGGCAGCGTCAGCAGTAATCCGTTCGGTCATATTGGTGTGGCCACGACAGGAAGTGGTGTCTACAGCTATGGTACGGCAGATCCTTATGGTGGGAGTTTTAGCAACTATCTTGCCGGGCAACTTGCTAACCGTAGTGTGCAGATAGTGGTGCTGCCGACGTCCCCTGAGCAAGAGGCGGCGATTCAAGCATCAATGCGAACGAACTCGGGAGGCTATTCGTGGAACTCAAACAATTGTGCGACCACCACTGGTACGGCGTTGAATTCGGCAGGTTTGCCAATGAGTCCCGATCCATCGATCTTGCCCGGCAAGGTTTTTAATGATGCGCTCTCGGTACCTGGTGCGACCTATATGTATCTTCCGAAAGGAAGTGCAGTGCCATCGGCTTTGCTGCCTTTCAATCCCAAGTAATAGAGCCGGAGGTACATGTGAATTGGCGATCTAGTTGGTTGATCATTGCGGCCGCGACAGTAGCAAGTATTTTTGCTGCGGCGACATATGCTTGGTACCAGATGCGTAGCGGGGAGCTTTATCAGAAAGGTAAATATGTTCTTTTGCAGCAGCTAGAGTTTGATCACCGACAATCACCAAGTAGTGACTCTCCAATTGCGATGCGGAATGTGAATGGATCGGGGGTTGATGTTCTTGGCCTTCCAACGGGTGATAAGACGTTTCCTCACGTTTGGGTGATCACAAGCGCAGTGGGCCAAGACGGTAAAATTTTTATGATTCCGAAAAACGCGCAGGGCAATGTTAGCTGTGTCTTTGTTGGAACTGTGACTTCGGCTGTGCGTGTTGCCCCAGAGGTTTTTGGCTGGCTTAAGCAGATTTGTAAGAAATCGTTTGACAGGCCTGCATGAGTGATTCAGGCGAATCGGCAATCTAGGAGTCGCTCAATTTTTCAGCGAATCTTGGGCAAGTCAAACCTTTCGGAAAAGCAGTTGCTGAAGTTGTCGGTTCGCTGTTTGGCCCCGGGATCCTGCCGCACGCAGCTTTGTTCTGGCGTGCATGTTGATGTGCACTGTGGAATGGTTAGACGGGGGCTCGGGCACCGTTGTTGGCCGGAGGGATTTCCTCTAAACGGCCTGACGCAGGGGGCCACCTGCGTGATCCGCACTACCGCCCCGTCGCTCCGCACCGATGCATGCGGGCATGTCAAGCGTAAGAAGCCGGGCTGCACTCCAACACAGGGGTTGCGCGGGGTGCGGTGGCGTGATTTGCAGGGCCGGAGCGCCGTATGCACACTGAAGAAAAGGCGGTGCAGCCCACGGAGGCAACCTCCGGCCCCACGGAGGTGTCATCTTCACCCCCGGACGCGCGTTCCGCACCCCCGGAGGCGGCTTTCGGCCCCACGGATGCGGTGTTGTCTTAGCGTGGGGCTGGCCCCGTGAGGCTTTGTTGCAGCAAAGGCATCAGGGTGTCGGGGGTGACAAAGCTCAGTTCGTACATGGCCGTCATGCCGGTGGCTTGGGTGTCATCCATGTCGGTGGCACAGACGATGAATTGGCGTTTGCCGAGACCCAGTTTGCGGCGTAAGCGGGTCATTTTTTCAATGTCATGACGGAACTCACCGCTCTTGCACTCGATGCAGATCAGGATGTCGTTGATCAGAAAGACGACATCGAGCTCGTGCAGGTCTTCGTTCTCAAACACCACCTTGGCGTTGCGTGCGCATGAGAACGCCAGCTTGCGTTCTTGGCAAAGATTGAGCATCGCCATGAAGGCGCGCCACTCCAGCCAACCCCCTTCAAAAAAGCGTCGCACTGCCGGAGCGGGTTGCAAGTTGAGGCGAATCAGCTTGTCGTTGCGCTGGTAGTTGTATTTGGCGAAAAACGAATAGCTGTAGAGCTTTTGGCACAGCGCGTTGTAGGCCTGACCATCCTTTTGACTCATGTCGCTGAGTTTGATGTTCAGGAAGTTCACGTCCTTGCGATAGGCCCAGCGCAATCGACCCAGCAGATCGCCGCTCATGGCCAAGTCTTCGCTGAGCAAATCGGCGGCTTCGTCAAAAAAGCCGGTGGTGTTGACGGCATCCAGGTCGAAATCAGCCTTGATGCGTCGGGCCGCAAACCAGCGCCGCAGACCCTCGTGTTGTTCGGCCGTGCTGAGCGTTTGGCTGTTGTAGGCGTCGAAATCAGCAGGCAGGGTGGCAGTGGTTGATGGGGGTGATGCGGTGGGCAAGGTCTTGTCGATCTCACGCAGCGCCTCAATCTCGCGGCGGCTGGCGAAATAGCGCTCCAGCAACTTGCCCACGTACATCACGGTGTCGTGAGCGGTGCCAGCTGCGCCGCATTGGGGGCAGTTCAGACGGACACCGATTTGATCGTTGCTCACCTCAGCAAGGTGGCCACATTGGGTACAGCGATGAATGGCCATGAAGAACTCTCAGATTTACTGCATCCGTGTGGTGCCGGGTGGGTGGTCGATGCCGGGGGTGAAGAGGGCCTGGGCGTCGATGCGGTCGAAGTGGTGTTGTTGACCGCAGAACTCGCAGCCGACTTCGACGTTCTCGCGTTCTTCAAGGATCGAGTCGATTTCTTCGCGGCCCAGTTGGCGCAGCATGGCGGCCACGCGTTGGCGTGAGCAGGTGCAGGCAAAGCGAGGGGTGAGGGGTTCGAAGACGCGCAGGTCTTCTTCCCAGAACAGGCGGTGCAGGATGGTCGGGGCATCCAAGCTCAACAACTCCAGCGGCTTGAGGGTCGAGGCGAGCATGGCGATGCGGTTGAAGTCCTCGTCGGCTTGGGCCGCGCGGTCTTGATCGCTCTGGGCACTGCCGGAGAGGTTGGCGCTGCCTTCGATGGGCAGGCGCTGGATCAACAGCCCAGCGGCGACGTGCTCATTGGCGGCCAGCACCAAGCGTGTTTCGAGCTGTTCGGACTGGCGCATGTAGTGCTCCAGCACGGCCGACAGAGAGGCCACACCTTGCTCATCCTCGGTGGCGAGCGAGACGACGCCTTGGTAGGGCACTTGATCGGGCTGGCGGTCGCGCGGGTCCAGGGTGATGGCGCAGCGGCCGTGACCGTGACGGTTGACGAGTTGCGTCAGGTCGTCTTCTTCGTGCACAGCACCGACGATCTTGGCCGTGGCGCGCAGGGCCAGATCGGGCTGGACTTCGACCACCGCGAGTTTGAGGGGGCCATCGCCTTGGATCTGCAACACCAGCGCGCCGTTGAATTGGATGTTGGCTTGCAGCAGCGCCGCAGCGGCGGTCATCTCGCCCAGCAGATTGCGCACCGCCACGGGGTATGCCCCCATTTGGGCGCGGCGACTCAGGATGTCTTGCCAAGGCGTTTCGAGGCGAACCAGCAGACCGCGCACGGGGAGATTTTCAAAAAGGAATTTGTTCAGTTCGGACATGGTGTGTCTTGGCTCAGGTTGATGACCACGGATGCAACTCGCGCGCGAAGCGGCGGGCATTGTCCACGTAATGGGCGGC
>NZ_JBFPHB010000005.1:0-224904 GCF_041083635.1 Leptothrix ochracea | reverse complement strand
ATATCCCGCTGCGGTTTGTCAGCCCAAGCCCCAAAAAGCTCAGCGCTTGGGCTGCCAATGACGGCGCTGCGCTGCGCCAAGTCATTCAGACGGGTATCCAACAATTTGCCACCCAAACCCAAGCCGCCCTCCTTCAGGGCACGCCCCCTAGAAACCCCCCGAGGGCTCGGCGGGGTGAGTATTTCTGAGGGGCTTCATTGCGGCTCTTACCGGCTGCTCCGCCCCCAAGCGCCGGTGTAGCGCTTGGTGGCGTATTTGAAGGAAGCCACCAAGAAGGCTTGGTTGAGGGCGTAGAGGAAGGCCGCTAGGCGGATCAGTTTGGGCAGGCGTACGCCTCGGTTGGTGGCGGCGAGGGCAGCGGCGGCGGCGGCGTAGCTGAGGATTTGCAAGGCGGTGAACAGGGCCCATGCCCAAGAGTCGAGCGCCAAGATGGCCGAAGCCAGCAAGGCGGCGATCAGCAGGTGCGGGGCGATCCAGCGCAGGACTTTGTGCGACAGGTAAGCGAAAGCGGTGGCGGCCGAGGTCTTGAGCAGGTACTCGGGGTGGCGGATCAGGGCTTGGAAGTTGCCGATACCGATGCGCACGCGGCGGCGGTATTCCTCGCCGATGTGCTCGGGGGTGTCTTCGTTGGCCCAAGCGCGGGGCTCGTAAACCACGCGGTAGCCAGCGGCCGCCACGTTCATGGCGACGCAGAAGTCATCGCAAATCGTGTCGGGTTCCAGCGGCATCCACAGTTCGCGGCGGATGGCGTAAATGGCGCCGTTGGCGCCGAGCAGGCCGCCCAGACGGGCTTCGAAGAACTTCAGAAACTGTTCGATGCGCCAGTACAGGCTGTCTTGGTTGTCGCCGCCGCTGCCGTTGAGGCGCAACTCGCCGGTCACTGCACCCACTTTGGGGTCTTCGAAATCTTCGACCAGCCGGCGCAGGGCATCGGTGGCAAAGAAGGTGTTGGCGTCTGAAAACACCACGATGGGTGCTTGCACGCGCGAGACCAAATCGTTCAAGACGTTGGCTTTGCCCCGGTTCTCGACGAAGGGCAGGGCATGCAAGCGTGGGTCGTCAAAACGCGCCATGAGCTCCGCCGTGCGGTCCTTGCTGCCGTCCGAGCCGATGTAGGCGTGCAGTTTGTCGGCGGGGTAATCGAGGCCCAAGATGTTGTCGATGCGCTCGACGATGTGGCGCTCTTCGTTGAAAGCCGAGATGACGATGGCCACGTGGGGCAAGTCCTGTGCTTGGGCGCGGGTCTTGCGGCGATCTTGTTTTTTGAAGACGAAGGCGGCGTCGCGCTTGGCTTGGGCCATGGCGGCCACGACGAACAAAACGAAGGGGTAGAGCGCGTAGGAGTAGAGCACCCCGCCGATGCCGAGCACCACCACGCTGATCAAGAGCAGGTCAAGCACGGTGAGCCTCTTGTGCGTGTGCGGTCTGCGGTTGGTAGCCCGGTCGTGCAATGACGTGATCGCGGTACTGGCCGGGCTCGCCGTCCAGTCCGGCTTCGGCGGCTTTGACGATGTTGTACATCTCGCGGGCGCTGACGTAGTGCAGCTTCCAGTCGGTGCCGTCGTTGTAGTGCTGATGCAGGTGCTCGTAGGCCTTGCGCATCGGCTCGCCCAAAAGGGTGTCCATATCGTGTTCTTGGGTGCCGTGGGTGTAAATCTTGACGAAGATCCACTCCGGGCGGCCTTCGACATGGATGCCGGTGCTGACCCAGTCGTCGATGCGCTCAGGGGTGGGCTTTTGATTGACGCGCACATCGCCGTTTTCGATGCGCGGCAGCAAACCCCACTTGCGGCTGTGCTTCATGAAGCCCAAGGGGCCTTGCAGGATCATCAAGTCGCCCTCGGGCGTGCCGCCCACTTGGACGCGGGTGCCGCTGTCATGCGACTTGCGCCCGTGGGGCTGATCCTTGGCGTAGTAGATCTGGTTGATGGTGCGGGTCTGGCAGGGGTCCGGGGCGGCGGGCAGGGTGTAGTCGGCGTAGCAGCCTTCTTCACGCAAGATGACGAGTTCATGGTCCACGCCGCAGCCCAAACCCTCAGGATGGCTGTTGTCCAAAGCCCAGTTGCCGTGGATGAAGGACCAAAGCGGCTGTTTGGTCACGGGATCGACCGGCAAGGCGTCGTGCCGATCCACCAGCATCTGGGTGAAGCGCTTGAGCTTTTCACGCAAGCCCGCTTCGGTGTCGTCTTCGTGGTGCAGGTGGATCTCGATTTCGCCCAAGCCCATGCGGCAGAGTTCGACCAGCTTTTCAAGGTGTTCCGGGCGGTATTCTTCTTCGGGGTAGAAGAAGCTGTGGATGGGCGAGCGGCCGTCGGCGTCCTTGAACGGCGCGCACAGCTTGGGGTACTCATCGCGCCAACGCTGCACCCGGGCGCATTCGGTGGCGTAGGTCGGACGGGCCCACATCGGCTCGTAGTGATCGACGAAACAAAACATCAAATGCCGTGTTTTGCCAGGGGGGGGGCGCGCGCGCCAGTCTTGGCGCAGATAGCTCGCCAACCAGAGATGGATGTTGCGCTTGCGCATGAACATCGCCACCCCAAACCCAGCCAGCAACACGCCGACCATCAGAAAAATAAGCAAGCCCATCAACACCTTGATCCACCCTCATTGAAAGCCCGCCGGACTCTAGCACCGCCTTTTAGGCCATGCGTGGCTGTTCGTAACGGTGGTTTATTCACTGGGGCTCATTTGTTGATTAATGATGAAACCTTCCACGACTGCGAAGGTGATGGCCATGCCGATGAGGGCCCCCAAGCGCCAGCTGAGGCGCTTGTCTTCCATCGCCGGATTGCTGGTGGGTGGAAGCAGCTCGGCTGATTTTGGGGCGGTCTCCTCATCGCGTTGGGTTTCACTGATGTGCCAACAAGCGATGCACAAGGCCAGCAAAAAGTAGAGCGTCGATTGATAGGTTCGCGATAAGAACCAGCCGCACGTGAAGAACCCCGCCATGGCTGCGAGCAGCAGCACAGCCATCTGACTGACCTCTGTGTTGGGGGGATTGGGCGGTCGGGTGCAACTGGTGACGCATTTGATCGTGAGCGCGATCAGTCCCATCCAAATGAAATAACCGCTCAGGCCCAATTCGGCAAAGCAAAGCACAAAGGAGTTGTGGGCTGTGAGGTGATCGACCGGGTTGTTGTCTTCGAAATTGCCGTAGCCGACGCCAAAGATCGGGTTGTTACCGAGCATGTCCACACCGGAGGACCATGACAGGATGCGGTCTTCGGAGGATTTGTCCTTGCCAGAGATTTCTCGTTTGGTGCCACCGATGCTGCCAGCGGAGACCAAAACACCCATGACCACTGCGCCAATCAAGGTCTTTTTGAGCCCAAACATTTTCAGCGAGCCCACGAGCAAAGCTGCACCGATACCAAGCTGCGCCCCACGCGACTGGGTGAGTTTGATGGCATAGAACAAAACCCCCCCAGGGGCAGCGATCAGCATCAGGTTGCGCAGCAGTTGACCTTTGCGGTAGAGCCCCATGAGCATCGGCAAAGCCATGACCATGGCTTGGGCAAAGTCGTTCGGGTCGCTCAACGGGCCGAGGCTTCGAACGCGAAACACGTACCAGCCTGAATCGTCATTGGCAGGAGCATCGAAAGGCGGGGCCTTGCTCATGTCGTCCAAGTCGTGGTCCGGGTGCTTCTGGATCATGACCAGATCGGTCCAGCGCTCCCCCGTGTGAAAGGCTGAGATCCCGTAGCCGGCTGCAATCACGAGTCCGATGATGGTGGCAAGACAAGTCTTTTGCAGCCGATCCAAGGTGTTGACGTTCAGCACGGTCAGCACGAACAACATGATGGACGGCGTGAACTCGTTGATGGCTTGCAGCGCGCCGTTGGGACCCCCATCGTTGGCGATCTGCGAGAGCGAGATCATGGTGCAGAAGCCAAAGAACAGCTTGAAATGAATGTTGCGTGCCGCGATCGGACTGCCTGCTCGGACGTTGCGCCATGACAAAAACAGACAGACCATGCTCAGCGTGAGCATGGGCCGCAGCGACGCGAGATCCGGGGCGTACATCTCGACCGGCCGGAAAAAGGTCATGAAAACGTACAGGAGGTATAGAGCAAAGCTCATTCACAGAGTCCAAGGGCGATGTCGATTCGGATGCTATCGGGTTCCACTCGGATGGCCCACCCAAGCCCTGGGTGTGTGCGCCATCCTTCACGGTGGTGTGTCTTCTTGTCATCATGGCCGCCTATCGGTCGATGATTGAAACAAATCCTTCCGGTTTCGGGGGCGGCGCTCCACGTAGGATCCGCCCTAACGACAAAATGAAGACTTCTCATGACCCAGACCTCTCCTGCGCCTTCCGCTCTTCAACCCCGCCGCGTCCTTTATCACCATCGAACTCAAGGTAAAGCGGTCGAGGGTGTGCACATCCGTGGCATCACGGATGCCCTGCGGGCTGAAGGCATTCCCGTGGATGTGATCTCCTTGCCCGGTGCCGACCCTTACGCTTCCCCCAAGGCCATGTCGCCCACTCGGCAAGCTCGGCCGTGGATGAAGTTGGTCGCCAAATTGCCTGAGCCCTTGTTTGAATTGGCTGAACTTGGCTACAACTTGGTGGCTGGTTGGCGCTTGCGGCGCTACCTGAATGCCCATCCTGATGTGGACATGATCTATGAGCGCTATTCACTGTTCATGGCCATCACGGTCTTGATCGGACGTGCTCGGGGCATTCCCGTGATCCTTGAAATCAACGATTCAGCCTCCGTGGAGCGGGTTCGCGCCTTGTTCTTTCTCAAAATGGCCATGGCCATAGAGCGTTGGACCTTGAGTCGTTGTGCGGGGCTGGTTTTCGTCTCGGGTAATTTCCGTGACCGCGTTCAGCAAGTGCACGGTGTTCCCTTGGCGCCGGCGATCGTGTCGCACAACGCTGCCAACATCGATAAGTTCAGCTTTACCCCTGAGCAACGTGCAGCAGCCCGTGCCAAATGGGGTTTGGAGGGGCACGTGGTTTGCGGTTATCTGGGGGCTTTCTTGCCTTGGCACGCCATCGATCAGTTCGTGATGGCGGCAGCCGAGTCCCTTAAAGCGCAGCCCAATCTGAAATTGCTTTTGGTCGGTGATGGCATCACCTTCGAGGCGATGCAAACCTTCATCAAAGCCCAAGGCCTTGAACGTCAAGTTGTGATGACCGGGCGGGTGGCGCACGACGAAGTCCCGGGACTGCTGGCTGCCATGGATATGGCCGTGTTGCCCAGCGCCGGCGACTACACCTCTCCTGTGAAGTTGTTTGAATTCATGGCCTGTGGTATCGCCCCGGTGGCGCCTGATCTGGCACCGATTCGGGAAGTGTTGAAAGAGGACCAGACGGGTTGGATGTTCCAGTCCGGTGATATGAAAGCGGCCGTCTCGATGGTCGCTCGCCGCAGCCAAGAGCCCGAGGAACTCAAACGTGTGGGGGGGGCGGCACGGGACTACATCGCCCATGAGCGCCAATGGCGGCACAACATCGTTGATCTGCTGGCGCTGTTCCAACGGGTGCGCCCGACCCGCTGATTCGTGCACTATGCACGGATCGTGCGGTATCTCACGCAATCCCTAATACGTATTGAAACGAATCGGACTAGTCTCAGCAAAGTCGGTCACCGGGCTACAGCCCTCGGTCGGCGCATCAGAGCATTGCCCCCCGGATGATCCGGGGGGCTTTTTTTGATCTGAATCTTGTCTGAGGGTGACATCTTGCACAGAGTTTGATGCGCGACAAATGTTTGAAGGGTTGTTCGTTGTCTGATCGGAGTCCTCAACCTACTGGAGACACCCATGCGTGCATTGATGGATTTCTTTTCGACCGACTACGGCCTGATGAGTGCTGCGGTCATTGCTTTTTCTGCGGGCATGATCGTTTTCTACACACGGTTCTTTCTGCGCAATATCCGTGAAGACGCTGCCAAGGCTGCTGCTCGCGGCGAGCGTTGATGGTTGCTGAGGGGATATGGGGGACCGCCTTGGTACCCGCATCCCTTGGTTGAGTCTGCTTTTTGCTGCCTTGCTGCTTGTTCTGGCTTTAGAGCCTCAGGCAGAACGAGAGGCAAGTGTTCTGGGTTGGCAGCGATCGACCGGGTCTGGTTGGCAGTTCTGGAGTTGTGCGCTGGTGCACTTCAGTCCGATGCATGCCTTGGGCGATGCTTTGGGGCTGTTGATTGGCGGCTATTGGGTTGAGCGACAACTTGGGCCTTGGCGTTTGGCTTTGGCTTGGATGGTTGTGGCGCCGTTGGCGGTGCTTTGTGTGTCATGGCTACAGCCCGACGTGACCCATGTTCGAGGTGCCTCGGCACTGGCTGTGTTTGGTCTTGCGGCTGCTTGGCTCAGTTTTTGGCGGCAAACGGCGATCCCACGACCTTGGTTAGCGTTCACGGCGGGTCTTTTTGTCACCAAGACCGTGAGTGATGCTCTTGGCGGGTATGGTGTTTCGGGCGGCACGTTACCCGAAGGTGTCCAAGTGGCTTGGTCCGCTCACCTGTGCGCGGTGGGCTGTGCTTGGATGTGTAAATCATTCGCAAATGAGATTGATTCCCATTAAGATGGGGCCTGTGCGCTTTTGCACCGAGTCACTTTCTTGAGCCAGCCATGTTTCAGACCGTGTTGATCACTTTTCGCGAAGGCCTTGAGTCGTTGCTGATCATTGCCATCGCCGCCATGCTGTTGCGGCGTACTGGGCGAGCCGAACTGGTGGCGGCCTTGCGTGTCGGGACAGGTGCGGCTTTGGCGCTTTCTGTGTTGCTGGGGGTGATCTTGGCTCAGGTGGGTGCTCTGTCGCCCGCTTTGGAAGGCGGCATGGCGTTGGTCGCTGCTGTCACCGTCATGGCTTGCACCTTGCACATGATGCGTATGGGCAAACAGATGAAGGGTGAGATCGATCTGCAACTTCAGGTTGCGACCCGCCATGAAGGTCGGCGCGCTTGGTGGGCTGTGGCGGTTTTCGCCTTGTTCATGGTGGGGCGCGAAGGCATCGAAACGGCCACGATTGTGGCTTCCTTGGCCAAGAACGCTGAGATGCGTGGTTTGGCGGTGGGGGGTGTTCTGGGCTTTGCCTTGGCGGGGGCTGTGGCTTACGCTTGGCTCAAGCAGGGGCATCGCGTCAACCTGTCGCGCTTTTTCCAGGTCACAGCTGTGTTCATGGTGCTGTTTGCGTTCCAACTGGTCTTGCTGGCTGTTCACGAGTTCAGTGAGGCCGCGTTGCTACCTTTCGTCAACAACGAAGCATGGCATGACGCCACCGAACCCTTTGCCTCGGGTTGGATCGGTCAAGTCATGAGCATGGGCTTGGTGGTCGTGCCTGTGCTTTGGTTGCTGGGTGCACGCTTGATCGACGCTTCGCGTCAGCAGCAGCCCAAGCCGGTCTGATCGAAAAAGGGTGAGAGGCTGTGGATCACGAGCTTCTCACCGCTGCTCGGATGGATCACTTCCAGCAGAGTGGCATGGAGCAAAAGCCGGGAGGCTTTTTGCTGGATCTCTTCCGGTGCGTAGAGCCCATCGCCCAAGATGGGATGACCCAAGGCCTGCATGTGGACCCGCAGTTGGTGGGATCGCCCGGTCACCGGTCGAAGTTCCATGCAGATGCTGTCTTCAATTTGAGCGTGTGGACCAAGAGCCCGCCAATGCGTCACAGAAGGCTTGCCGTGTTCCCAGTTCACCATTTGCTTGGGGCGATGGGGCCAATCGCAGCACAACGGTAGATTCACGGTCCCGCTGATGCCCGCAGGGCGGCCCGCGACCACCGCGTGGTAGACCTTGCGTACCTGACGCTCGGCGAAGGCCGTGCTCAAGCGCCGCTGAGTTTCAAGGTTGCGGGCCAGCATCATCAAACCCGATGTGGGTTGATCAAGTCGATGCACCACCAAGGCTTCCGGGAAACGCAGCTGGACCCTTGTGAGGGCGCAGTCTTGCTTGTCCTCCCCACGCCCTGGCACCGCCAGCAGTCCGCTGGGCTTATCAATCACCAGCAAGGACTCGTCCACGTGGAGGTAACTTAGTTCAAAAGTCATGTGAGGGCCTCAAAACAAGAGCCATTGTGAAGGCTGGCGGTATCCGACAATGGCGGCCTATCTGTTGACCTAAGTTGCCCGTTTTATGTCCACCACGAATACGCCCCCTTTGCCTCTTGGCCCGGCCAATCTTGACGAGTGGCTGCACTTGCTGTTTCGGCGTGACACGTTGATTGAAGTCGCCGTTGCCTTGATGGCCTTGGCCTTGGCTTGGTTTTTGGTGCGTCTGAGCCGGGGTCAGCGGAAGGTCTTGGCCGGCTCGGTGCTTTACGGAGAGCACGTGGTCGATGGTGTGCTGTTTCCGGCCTTGGCTTGGCTGTTGGCCTTGATGGCGCAGTACGTCCTGAAGGCGTCCATGAGTACCTTGGTGGTGTTCAAACTTCTTCTGCCGGTGCTGTTGTCGCTGGCGCTGATCCGCATGGCCGCCAAGGTGTTGAGCGCAGCCTTTCCCAAGCGTGCTTGGGTGGTTTCGGTCGAGAAAACCATCTCTTGGCTCGCTTGGGGCGCGGTGGTTCTTTGGTTGACCGATTTACTGCCCAGCCTGATGAAGGAGATGGAAACGGTCACTTGGCAGTTTGGTGAAAGTCACGTCTCGCTGCGCAACGTGGTTGAAGGCAGCCTGACTGGCGGCATCGTCATGGTGCTGGCCTTGTGGGTGTCAGCGGCGATTGAGCGTCGGTTGCTCGACGGCCCGGCCGATGAGATGTCGCTGCGCAAGATCGCGGCCAATCTGGTCCGGGTGGTGCTGGTTTTTCTTGGCTTATTGATGGCGATGTCTTCGGTCGGCATCAACCTGACCACGCTCTCGGTGCTGGGCGGTGGTTTGGGCGTGGGCCTTGGTTTTGGCTTGCAGAAGGTCGCGGCCAACTATGTCAGCGGCTTTGTGATCTTGGCTGAAGGGTCGTTGCACATCGGGGATGTCGTCAAAGTCGATGGTTTTGAAGGTCGGATCACTGACATTGCCACGCGCTACACCGTGATTCGTTCGGTGAATGGTCGTGAGTCGATCGTGCCGAACGAAATGCTGATTTCGCAACGCATCGAAAACTCCTCCTTGGCCGACCCGAACGTGCAATTCACGACGGTGGTGCAGGTCGCTTACGGCACGGATCTGCCGGCGCTTTTTCCCGCGCTGATTGTTGCCATCTCCCGGGTTCCACGGGTGCTGAAAGACCCAGCCCCTGGCATTGCGTTGTCATCCTTTGCCGCCGATGGGTTGGAGCTGACCATCGCTTTCTGGATCAACGATCCCGAAAAGGGCATCAGCGGTGTGCGCTCTGATGTCAACCTGGCCATCCTCCACGAATTGAACCGTCGCGGCATCGAGATTCCTTACCCGCAACGGGTGGTGCGTCAGCTGGCGTCTTGATCTGCTTGGTGTGTCATGGATTCGCCCTCAGCGCAGCGCTGGCAAAGGCAGGCTTTGTTGCGTTGTGCGCTGGGGATGAGGGCCCGTATTTCGGGGCGGAAGTGGACGGTGGTACACCAGCAGGGCCCGTCAAAGTGGCCAGAGGCGGCGGGGGCGCAGCCGTTTGGGCCACCGCACAGGGGGCAGCGGTGCTCGGCCAGCGGGGTCGTGCAGGCCGAGCCGGCACAGGCGGTGTCGTCGCAACCCATCTGTGCCGCCTGATCAGGCTGTGACGACCGGAATCTTGCCGATCTTGGCCGCCCAAGTCTTGGGGCCTTCGATGTGGGCGCTGGTGCCGCCTGCATCGACGGCCACCGTCACCGGCATATCGACCACGTCGAATTCGTAGATCGCTTCCATGCCGAGGTCCGCAAAGCCGACGACTTTGGCGGCCTTGATCGCCTTGGAGACAAGGTAGGCCGAACCGCCCACCGCCATCAGGTAAGCGCTTTGGTTGTCCTTGATCGCTTGGATGGCGACCGGGCCACGTTCGGCCTTGCCGACCATCGAAATCAGGCCGGTCTGCTCCAGCATCATGCGGGTGAAGCCGTCCATGCGGGTGGCGGTGGTGGGGCCTGCCGGGCCGACGACTTCATCGCGCACCGGGTCCACCGGGCCGACGTAGTAGATGACGCGATTCGTGAAGTCCACCGGCAAGGTCTCGCCCTTGGCCAGCATGTCTTGGATGCGTTTGTGCGCGGCATCCCGACCCGTGAGCATCTTGCCGTTCAAAAGCAGGGTGTCGCCCGGCTTCCAGCTGGCCACTTCGGTTTTGGTCAGGGTGTTCAGATCAACACGCTTGGACTTGTTGTAGTCGGGCGCCCAAGCGACGTCGGGCCACAGGTCCAAGCTCGGCGGGGTCATGAAGGCCGGGCCCGAGCCGTCAAGCACGAAGTGGCCGTGGCGGGTGGCGGCGCAGTTCGGGATCATGGCGATCGGCTTCGAGGCGGCGTGGGTCGGGAAGGTCTTGATCTTCACGTCCAGCACGGTGGTGAGTCCCCCCAGCCCTTGCGCGCCGATGCCCAAAGCATTGACCTTCTCGTACAGCTCAATGCGCAGCTCTTCGAGCTTGTTGCTTGGGCCACGTTCGAGCAGTTCAAACATGTCGATGTCGTCCATCAGCGATTCTTTGGCCAGCAGAGCCGCTTTTTCTGCGGTGCCGCCCACGCCAATGCCCAAAATGCCCGGCGGGCACCAGCCCGCGCCCATGGTGGGCACGGTCTTCAAGACCCAGTCCACGATGTTGTCGCTCGGGTTGAGCATGTAGACCTTGGACTTGTTCTCCGAGCCGCCGCCCTTGGCCGCGACGATCACATCGACCGTGTTGCCCGGCACCACGTCCATGAAGATCACGGCGGGCGTGTTATCGCGAGTGTTCTTGCGCTCGAAGATCGGGTCGGAAAGCACCGAGGCGCGCAAGCGGTTGTCGGGGTGGTTGTAGGCGCGGCGCACGCCTTCGTTGACGGCGTCCTGAATGGAACCTGTGAAGCCCTCCCACGTGACGTCCATGCCGATCTTCAGGAAGACGTTGACGATGCCGGTGTCTTGGCAGATCGGGCGCTTGCCCTCAGCGCACATCTTCGAGTTGGTCAGGATCTGGGCGATCGCGTCCTTGGCGGCGGGGCTTTGCTCGCGCTCGTAGGCGCGCGCGAGATGCGCGATGTAGTCGGCCGGGTGGTAATAGCTGATGTATTGCAGGGCAGCGGCGACGCTTTCGATCAGGTCGGCCTGGCGAATGATGGTCATGGTTCAGTCTCGGGTTGAGCGACGCTAAAAATCGGCGCTTATGGTGCTCCGCTTGGCTTGCACCAGTCTGGCTTCACGACAGCCCGCCAGTATGGATCAGCAGCAATGCGCCGCGTTGTGAAAAGAAGGACCTGACCGATATTGATCAAGCTAAGTGTTGGTTTGGCTGAAGGCAATGGGTCAAAGTAAGCACTTCGTAAGAGCCCCTGCCTAATGTCCTGCATTGATACGTCGGCCGAGCGAGGGTGTTCGGCCGTTTGACTTTATCTGCCCAGAGGAGACATAGGCATGACGACTGAAAACCAGACCAAGATTTACACACCGGATGCAGCTTTTGCTGCTGCTGCGAACGTTTCCGGCATGGCTGCCTATGAGGCGCTGTGCAAGGAAGCCGAGACCGATTACGAAGGTTATTGGGCCCGTTTGGCTCGCGAATTCGTCACTTGGAAGACCCCGTTCACCAAGGTGCTGAATCAAGACAATGCACCGTTCTTCAAGTGGTTTGAAGACGGCACGCTGAATGCCTCTTACAACTGCTTGGACCGCAACGTTGAGCGTGGTCTGGGCGACAAGACCGCCATCATCTTCGAAGCCGACGGTGGCGAAGTCACCAAGGTCACGTACAGCGAACTCTTGGCCAAGACCAGCCAGTACGCCAATGTGCTGAAGTCGATGGGCGTGCAAAAGGGTGACCGCGTGGTCATCTACATCGCCATGTCGATCGAAGGCGTGGCTGCGATGCAAGCTTGTGCCCGTATCGGCGCGACCCACTCGGTGGTGTTCGGGGGCTTCTCGGCCCAATCGCTGCGCGACCGTATCGAAGATACCGGCGCCAAGATCGTGATCACCGCTGACCACCAAGTGCGTGGTGGCAAGAAGCTGCCGCTCAAATCCATCGTGGACGAAGCCCTGACCTTGGGCGGCTGCGAAAAGATTCAAAACGTGCTGGTTGTGAAGCGCTCAGGTGCTGAAATCGCCATGACCGAAGGCCGTGACCTGTGGTTGGGTGATCTGGCGGCTCAGCAATCGACCACGTGTGAACCGACTTGGGTTGAAGCAGATCATCCGCTGTTCCTGCTCTATACCTCGGGTTCGACCGGCAAGCCCAAGGGCGTGCAACACAGCACCGGCGGCTATTTGCTGCACGCTGCATTGACCACCAAGTGGACCTTCGACCTGAAGGACAACGACGTGTTCTGGTGCACGGCCGACATCGGCTGGGTCACAGGCCACAGCTACATCACCTACGGCCCGCTCGCCTTGGGTGGCACCGAGATCGTCTTCGAAGGCGTGCCGACCTATCCGGACGCTGGCCGCTTCTGGAAGATGATTCAAGACCACAAGGTTTCGATTTTCTACACCGCACCGACGGCCATCCGTTCGCTGATCAAGGCTGCTGAAGCCAATGATGCTGTGCATCCGAAGAGCTATGACCTGTCGAGCCTGCGTTTGCTGGGTTCGGTCGGCGAGCCGATCAATCCTGCTGCTTGGGAGTGGTACCACCTGCACGTCGGTGGCGGCCGTTGCCCGATCGTGGACACCTTCTGGCAAACCGAAACCGGCGGCCACATGATCACACCGATGCCGGGTGCGACACCGCTGGTGCCGGGTTCGTGCACGCTGCCCTTCCCGGGTATCCAAGTGGCCATCGTTGACGAAACCGGCAACGATGTGCCCAACGGTCAAGGTGGCATCTTGGTCGTCAAGAAGCCGTGGCCGTCGATGATCCGCAACATCTGGGGCGACGGCGAGCGTTTCGTCAAGAGCTACTACCCGTCGGAGCTGAAGGGCTACTACTTGGCCGGTGACGGTGCGATCCGTGATGCCAACACGGCGTACTTCACCATCACGGGCCGTATCGACGACGTGCTGAACGTGTCGGGTCACCGCATGGGCACGATGGAAATCGAATCCGCGCTGGTGAGCTGCACCGAGCTGGTCGCTGAAGCGGCTGTGGTCGGTCGTCCGGATGACACCACTGGCGAAGCCGTTTGTGCCTTCGTGGTGTTGAAGCGTTCGCTGCCCACGGGCGACGAAGCCAAGGCCATCGCCAAGAAGCTGCGTGATCACATCGGCAAGGAAATCGGCCCGATTGCCAAGCCCAAGGACATCCGCTTCGGTGAAAACCTGCCCAAGACCCGTTCGGGCAAGATCATGCGTCGCCTGTTGCGCTCGATCGCCAAGGGTGAAGCCATCACCCAAGACACCAGCACGCTGGAAAACCCGGCTATCTTGGATCAACTGGGCCAGACTTATTGAGCCTTGCTGAGCTGATCGGCCAATAAAAAGCCCCGCCTAGGCGGGGCTTTTTACGACTTCAGTGCCGATTACTTCTTTTGGCTCAGAACCCACGTCACCAATTGCTTGGCTTCAGCTTCTGAAACCTTGGCCTTGTTAGCAGGCATTGGCACAGCACCCCACGAACCTGAACCACCGTTCAGGACCTTTTGGGTCAGCTTGTCGGTGTCAGCAGCGCTGTACTTGGCAGCGACGTCCTTATAGGCAGGGCCCACAACCTTCTTGTCCACCGAGTGGCAAGCCAAGCAGCCCTTGGCCTTGGCCATGTCGAGGCCAGCGTCAGCGAATGCGGGAGCGGAAACAACAGCAGCAGCGGCTGCAATAACGAGCAAAGCCTTCATGGGCATCCTTTCACAGGGGTTGGAGAACTGTAAAGTCGGTAAGACTCGCTTATTCTAACGGAGTGAGATAATTGGCCGTTGACAGGGAATGGGTGGGAAAACCATAGGAACTCAAACTAAATCAGACGGTTTCCCGGCAAGCTCCTGACGCGTAGGTAAAGAGAAATGTTGTTCGTTCTGATCAGCGCCATTTTGATCGTTCTGAAGCTGCTGGACATCGTTCCTGTGGCGCTTTGGCCTTGGTGGTGGATCCTGTCACCCTTGGGTATTGCCATCCTCTGGTGGTCTTGGAGTGACAAGAGTGGCCGCACTGAGCGCAAAGCCATGGAAGAGCATGAATCCAAGCGCAAGGCACGTCGGAAGAAATCGCTTCAAGCCCTTGGCATGGGTGGTCGGCATCACAAAAAGGATTGATGCAGGCAGGGACTCATGGAAGTGGGTAAGGACCGATCACGGTCTTCGTCCGAGGGCTGTTTGCCCAGTGGACAGGGTGGCCTGCGTCGAGTGCGTCATCACGTAGGCGTTCCAGTTCACGCCGATAACGGCGATAAACCACCGGCCGGTTGGCTTGCGGCAGAAAACCATCGCCACCCCATTGATACCAGCGCCCCACCACATACAGGCCATCGCCTCGGCCCGCACCTTCGCCCGGTTCATGGCCGGGTAGCCAGCGGCTGATCAGCACATGGCAACCCTTGGCGGCCGGCAGTTGGGTTGCAAAACTCATGACGCCCCAGTCCTCGGTTTCGATGGATTCCGACACTTGGGATGTCGTCTCCAAGCTGCGGAGCGACCAGCGGCTCACGCCCATGCCTTGGGTCTGGGCGGTGCGTACGGCCAAGAGCGTGCGCCACTGACCATCTTCAGTCCGACGGGCGCGCTCTATGCGTACGGCGCTGGCCTCAAAGGTGGCGCCCATCACTGCCAGCTCCCACAGGCTGGGATCCTCGTCGGGGCTGCTTAGCTCAAACGTTACCCGGCTCACATCCTCTTCGACTTGGCAGATATCCAGTTGTTGCTCCGGCTCAAGCGCGATACGCCAAGCCAAAGCGCAACCGTGCCGAACGACCGGGGCCGGCAGGGTCTGCGGTTTGACGTCACAGGCACCGTCTTGGCGCCACGATTGAAACGCCGCAGGGGCCGCCATGGCAGTGTGGATCCATAAACCCATGCCGCATAGACCGATGCTGTACCGAGCGAGGCGTTTGAAAATCATCTTTCGGGCCCTCTACACTTGCGGCCATGTTAATCCTCGGCATCGAATCCTCTTGCGACGAAACCGGCGTGGCGCTGGTTGAACTGAACACGGCTGGGTCTGCGCAGCGGCCTGTGCTGCGTGGTCACGCCTTGTTCAGTCAAATTGAGATGCACCAAGCCTATGGCGGCGTGGTGCCTGAATTGGCTTCACGCGATCACATCCGTCGTGTGATGCCGTTGCTGCGTGACACCTTGGCGCAAGCGGGCTGCACCCAAGCCGACATTGACGTGGTGGCGTTCACACGCGGCCCCGGACTCGCCGGGGCCTTGCTGGTCGGTGCTGGGTTTGCCTGTGCGCTGGGGCTGGCGCTGGATCGGCCGGTGCTGGGCGTGCATCACCTTGAAGGCCATTTGCTCTCGCCTTTCCTCTCAGCCGATCCCCCAGAGTTTCCCTTTGTCGCCTTGCTGGTTTCCGGCGGCCACACCCAGCTGATGGAAGTGACCGCCGTGGGTGAGTACACCTTGCTGGGAGAAACCATCGACGACGCGGCCGGCGAGGCCTTTGACAAGACGGCCAAGATGCTCGGTCTCGGTTATCCCGGCGGCCCGGCCTTGGCGCGGCTGGCCGAGTCGGGCAACCCCAAGGCTTACAAATTGCCCCGGCCTTTGCTGCGGGGCGAGGAGTTGGATTTCTCCTTTGCCGGGCTCAAAACAGCGGTTTGGACCCAGTTGGGGCGTTTGCCCGAGGGCGACGTCCAAGCACGCGCTGATTTGGCCGCCTCCACCCAAGCGGCGATTGTTGAAGTCTTGGTGGCCAAGTCGCTCATCGCTTTGAAGCAGACCGGCTTGAAGCGCTTGGTGGTGGCTGGCGGCGTGGGAGCCAATCGGCAATTGCGTGCTGATTTGAACCAGCAGTGCGCCCGGCGCGGTATCCGCGTCCATTACCCCGAGCTTGATTTCTGCACCGACAACGGCGCCATGATCGCCATGGCGGCAGCGATGCGTCTGCAAACCGGTCGGGCTGAAGCCCGACGCGAATACGACTTCAACGTCCGGCCGCGCTGGCCCCTTGATGATCTTTAAAGGTTCACCGGCCCGCCCGTGATCCCGGTTGCTGCCTCGCGCGCCTGTTGCTGGCGGGTGCGGTCGAGATAACCATCGGCGCGGCTGAGTTGGTCGCGGATCATGGCGTTGTTCTGTCCCATGACCTCGATGGCTTGGGTGCGGAAGTTGTCCATCGTGTCCATGGCCTGAAAGGTCTGGTCGAACATCTCTTTGATCTTGTCGATGCCGAGCATCGGGTTCTGCGCGAACTGGGTGGTTTGCTCGACGTGTTGGTTGAGTTGGCGGCCGGTTTCGCTGATCAAGTTGCCGATGGTGGCGTTGACGCCCGAGAGCATCTCCATCACTTTGATTTGATTGCCAGTGGCGCGGGCCACGGTTTGGGCCACCGCTAGGGCGCTCATGCCGGTGGTGGCGACACGGGTGCAACCGTTGATCATTTCGCGCCCGGTTTTTTTGAGCACATCCAGCGCCAAGTAGCCGTTGACGCACACCGCTTGCTGGGTTTGGATGTCTTGCAGGTTCTGGCGGGCGTAGAACAGCACCTCTTGGCGCAGTGCTTGGGCGCGCTGTGGGTCGGCGGCTTCAAGGCTGCGGACTTTTTCGTCGAGTCGGGTGTCGAGTTGGGTGGCAAAACGGGCTGCACTGGCCAGTTTGGTCATCGCTTCCCAGAGCTTGGCCCGTGTGGCTTCGATGTCGATCACGTCCTTTTGCATGTCGTCGCGTGCGGCGTAGAGCTGGCTCATCGACGTCTTGATCTGCTCGGCTGCACTTTGGTATTTCTGGAAGTAAGCCTCCAGCTTGTTGCCAAAGGGGATCAGCCCGAGCAGCTTGCGTGGTTGCAGCAAATCGCCTTTGTTGCCGGGATTGAGCTCGTCAAGTTGGGCGCGGATGTCTTGGATCGCTTTGAAGGCGGGCGAGTCTTCGACGCCGACGAAGTTGCGCTGCATGAAGCGCCCCTGCATCAGGTTGGAGGCGTTCGAGATGTCTTCTTTGCCCAGCGCAAAGGCGCTGTCGAGTCGGCTACGAAAGGCGTCGGAGTGGAGGTCTTCGGTGCTCAGTGCGTCGATGAAGCGCAGCACCTGATCATCGATTTGGGCTTTGAGTTCCGCCTTGAGCGGCACGGCTTCGCGCGCCGATTCGACCGGGACAGGGGCGAGGACTTCGGGCGGTTCTAACGTGAAGGTCGGCACAGCGCTCATGGGGTGGGTTCCTTGGATGCTTTGAGTGTGTTGGGTGGCAGATGGAGCGCCGGTGCGTCCAAGCCTTGGGGCGCGAACTTTTGCTTGAGAAAGGTCGAATGAACCAAGAAAGCGTGGGCGTCTTGGGCGGCCAAGTCATCGCCCAGTTGGCTGACCTCGGTTTCCAACTCCGCCAAGGAGGCTTCAAAGATCTGCGCAGCGGTCTTGCCGTTGTCCAGCACGCGGGTGGTGGCGAACTTGGCTGGAATGGCCAGATAAGTGTTGAGCATCTCCGGCAGATAGCTGATGGCGATGTGGCGCGCGTGAAAGCTGTGCTCCATCGACAAGGTGCCCTGCGAACGCTCCCACTGCGCCAGCAGGGCGTCGAGGTTTTTGCACAGCGCCAACACCCGCGCCTGCAAGCTGGCCGGGATGCGGTTGTCGGGGTTGAATTGTGTCAGGCTGCGCACGCCCGCCAAGGCGCGCTCCATCACCTCGCGGGTGCTGCCGTCGTCATCGAAGGCCAAGGGGTGCCAATCTTGCGGGGTGTTGGGCGATGGAAAGCCCAACCACAGCCCACCGATCACAAACCCCGCGCCATAACCCAGTCCGGCCAATCCGAGCCCGAGCGACGTGTTGAGCAGCCCCATGATTTGAAGCAGCAGCACCGCAATGGCCAAGCTTAGGCCGAACCAGTTGGGTGCCGAGAGCAGCACCCGCATCAACATATCCATCACTGCGCCCTCACTGATACGCCCGGATGTCTTTGAAGACGCTGTAAAGGGGGGTCTTGCGCGCGTCAAACACCCGCCCGCCGGTCAGTTTGGCCAGATCTTTCAACGCGGCCTCGTTGGCTTCGCCGAACAGCACCCAAAACACCGGGATCGCCCGCACGTCTTCGGGCAGAGCGGCGTAGCTGGTGCGGAAATCTTCGATCCGCCCCCCGACGTTGCTTTCACCATCGGTGAAGACCACCACCGAGTACTGAAACCCGGAGTGGCTTTGCCGCTCTTCCAGCATGTGTTTGAGCGCCATAAGCACCGTGTCGTACAGGGCGGTGCTGCCCTTCATCTCTAAATGGTCGGCAAAGCTGCGTACTTCCGCCAAGACCTTTTGCTTGGCGGCGCTGTCGCTTTGTTCCTGCACACCCTTGGTCGTGGCCGCTCCGGCAGGGATCTCAAAAGCGGTCAGTCCATATGGTTCGGAGGAGAAGGGTTGCAGCCACAAGCGTTCGCGGTTGGTCAGTTTGGCGATGCGGCCGGTGAGCGAGGCGTCCGCTCCGGCGATGTACTGGATGGCATCGACCAGTTGCTGGCGGCGATTCTCACCGTTCATGCTGCCGCTGGTGTCGAGCACAAAGGTGCTGGCAATGGGCGTGCGGAACTCGTTCAAATAGGCGGCGATCAGGCCATCGGCCAAGGCACGGTCGGGCGAGAAGGGCAGTTCAATCTGCATGCCTTGGCGCGGCAAGATGTCTTCGACCCGGGCCGCCACCGCCGGTTGGATGGGCCGACGCAGGGTTTGGCGCGCCAGCCACGTCTGGGCTTCGTCGCCCTTGAGGTACTCAACCACCTTGAGGAAAGCCTCGCGCTTGGCCTCGTTGAGCAGCATCAGCGGGTAGTCGGCGGTGCTCACGCCTTCAAAGGGGTGGATGAGCACCAGTTTTTCGCGCAGCTTGCCGCTGGCGTTCAGGCTCAGCAGCCAGCTTTCGTAGTTGATGAACGCATTGACGCGGCTGCCTTGTTGCTGGATGAAGCGCTCTGACAGGTAAGTCGAGTTATCGCCCGGCAGCTTGTAGCCCTTGAGAAAGTCAGCAATCGCGCCCCGGTCCACGTCCGCAGCGGTGAGTGCTTCTGCTTTGCCGCCAGCCGCCGCGACCACGCCCATCAAGGCCATGAAGCCTTGGTTGGAGGTCGCGGGATTGGCCAAGGCGTAGTTCAGCTTGCCGGTCTTGGCGGCGTTGGCGATGTCTTTCCAGGTCAGCTTCAGATCGGCCTTGTCCCAGCCTTGCTTATGCGCATCCGACTCACTCACGCCCACCACGATGGGCGAGAGCATGATTTTTTCTTGCAGCTTGACGCGGCCTTGACCTTGCGGGCTGGAGAGCAGGTACTTGGCGTTGGCAAACCAAGCCGCGTCGGTTTGCGAAGCGCCGTTGAGGACCGCCTCGGTGCTTTCCATCGTGCCGCCAAACTTGAACTGCAAGCGCACGCCGGTGGCCTTGCCGACCATCTCGGCCAAGGGTTCGATGTCGCGCAGATCGCTGGTGGCCAGCACGCTGAGCGTGGTTTGCACGGCCGGTGCGGCTTGCGTCGCCGCTGCAACGGTCGCTGGATCCTTTTTATCGCAGGCCGTCGCCAGGAGAGCCAAGGCAAATAAGGCGGCGATTGCTAGCCAGCGCGGGGTTTTCATTGGGTCATCTCCTTGGCAACCGTCTCAATCATCTCTGCCATCAGGCTGTAAGCCGGTGGGTCCACCACTTGGGTCAGGCGCGGCTCCACCGCCAAGCCGGTGGGCTTGACGGCGGCAACAAAGCGTTCGGTATCGGCGATGCGAAAGCCGTACTGCACCGCCAAGCCTTGCAGCTCCGCATCACTGGCCAGCAATTCGCCCAAGGCTTTGGCGCGCTCATTGAGGGCCACAAACACTTCCTTGTTGACGATGGTCGGCTGCGGGTAGATCAACACCATGTCAGCCCCCACGCCTTGCTTGGCGAGGGCGTAGGCCACCAGTTGGTTTTCATAGATGAACGCCATGGGCGTTTTGCCCAGGCCAATGGCCACGTAGTCGTCAAAGTTGCCGTTGACGTAGTTTTCTTGGTAACCCTGCCGCTTGAAGAGTTCGGCTAGCTTTTGCGCCAGTTGCTGCGCGGTGGGGCGGTCGCTCACCACATCACCGTTCAAGGCGTAGCTGGTCAGCGCCAGCCAGAGCGCGCCGGAGTTGCTGCGGCGTAAATCAGTCGTCGAGACCAGCACGCTGCGACTCACGGGGTAGGCCTCGGCGCCCTTCAGATCCTTCCACTTCTTGCGCGCCAGCATCAGCTGGGTGAGCTGTGCCATATCCACGCTGTAGACCTTGGGCGAAAGGGCTTTGGCCAAACCGTTGGCCACCAAGATTTTGGCAATCGGCTCCCAAGAGGCGATCACGGTGGGTGAGTGAAAAGGTGTGATCTGCGTGGCGCTCAAATGTGCTTGGGCGGCGGCATCGACAATTTGATTGGCGGCGACCACGCCCGAGGAAAAGAGAAAGTCCGGGCCCGTTCCGCCTGCGACCACTTTGGCCGCCATGTCGCGGCTGCCCACCCGGGTCACGTTCACCACCATGTGCTTGGCCGCCAAGAGGCGCGTGACGCGCTCATCCTTGAAATAGCCCTCGACATCGACCGCGATCAGCCCTTTGAGGGTCACGGTGGCGGCGATGTCTGCCGCTTGCTGGACCTTGTCATGCTGCACCTGTTTTTCACCGCGCAGGGCCAGAAAAAGAACCCCACCAAAAGCCGCGAGGAGGGCCAAAGTGATCGTTGCCCGTCTTGCAGTCGTCATGGCCATGGTCAAGATCCTTGTGTTTTGTGGTGCTTTGCAGGCAGTATCCCCTTCAGCTCAGACTTCGGTCAACGCTATCTGCGTGGTGGATGAGGTGGCTCAAGTACGATGCCACCTTCTTTGGAGGTAGGCCATGAACGTGAAAAAACAATTCGTTGCATCCTTGTCGTGGCTGGCTGGTTTTGAAAGATATGCCATCAAGTTGGCCAAAGGCATCATCTTGATGGGCTGGATCGTGGTTCTTTCTGTGTCCTCTTGGTATGCGCTTTATTTTGGAATCGCCAACATTATTTCCAAGATGTCGGTGAATCAGATCATTTCCAGCGATGCCCATAGTTTGGAGGCCTGTCGATCCAGTGTCGGCAGCCGCTTGCATTGTTTCATTGTTGAAAATGACTTGAATTCGCGCGGTAGTCCGCCGATTGAATCGATGCTTCGGGCGATTGGGTATGAAAATCTAAAAATTGATCCGCAAATCAAGGATGTTGCAACGCCTACGAGCGGTAGCCGTCGGATGACGGTCGAAGATGACGCTTACATCAGTCTATTCAGCAATGTGCGCGATCTTTTGATCGCCCAAGCGTTGAGTCCAGACAAAAAAGATCAAAAAGCCATCGCCTACAAAGAGATGGTGCCAAAATATTTTCTGAACGACCATCTGGTGGAAATGGTTGATGTTCCGTTGGATGTGAAGTTATGGATGTCAGAATATGCCGATCGGGCCGATGCTGATAATAAAAAAATCAAGCTGATGGATACCTTTACCATTTTGCTGGTGCTGGGGGCCTTTGGTAGTTTGATTTTCTTGACGAAGGATTATTTGCTTCCCAATGAGAATGCTGGCTTATCGTCTTACATTTTCCGGCCTATTTTGGGTATGTTTTTGGCGCTGGCGATGTTCGTCCTTGATCTGGCGGCGCACTCTCTTTTATCCAGCGCTCCGATTCAGTTCGTGCGCAACGAAACGCTTTACCTCTTGGCGTTTGCCGCCGGGCTGCTGTCTGAGCACGCCTATGGTTTGCTGCTTAAGCGTGCCGAAGAGGTGTTGGATGATGAGGAAGAGAAAACCCGGCTGAACGTTGCTGATCCGAAAGCGAGCCAGCCCGAGTCCTGAAGGCCCTTCGGGAGCCAAACACAGGGGGAGCCCCGATAATTGCGCCCTAAACATTCAGCCTATGACATCGCCTACCACCTCCCCTCGCTCTCCCGAACTCCTCCTGCCTGCCGGTTCGCTGGCCAAGATGCGGGCGGCCTACGACTTCGGCGCGGATGCGGTTTACGCGGGCCAGCCGCGTTACTCCCTGCGGGCGCGCAACAACGAATTCCGCTTGGAGCAAATTGCCCAAGGCATCGGTGAGGCGCACGCGCGTGGCAAGAAGTTCTTCGTCACCAGCAACTTGCTGCCGCACAACGACAAGGTGCGCACCTATCTGCGCGACATCGAGCCGGTCATCGCCTTGAAGCCCGACGCGCTGATCATGGCCGACCCCGGTTTGATCATGATGGTGCGTGAGCAAATGGAGCGCGGCTGGCCTGAAGTGCCGATCCATCTCTCGGTGCAGGCCAACACCGTCAACTGGGCTTCGGTCAAGTTCTGGCAAAAGGTGGGCGTGGCCCGGATCATCTTGTCGCGCGAACTGAGCCTCGACGAGGTCGAAGCGATCCGCAACGAATGCCCCGACATCGAGCTCGAAGTCTTTGTGCACGGCGCGCTGTGCATCGCCTACTCGGGCCGCTGTTTGCTCTCGGGCTACTTCAATCGGCGTGATCCCAACCAAGGCACCTGCACCAACGCCTGCCGCTGGGACTACAAGACCCAAGCCGCCACCGACGAGACCGACGCGGGTGAGGTTCAGCCGATCAAGATGGCGGATGACTTCAACTTTGCCCAAGCCCAACAAGAAGACGAAAGCGCCTTTGCCGCCTGTGGTGGCAGCCCACGCCATCCGCTGGCTGACAAGGTGTATTTGCTGGAAGAAAGCCAGCGCCCGGGCCAACTGATGCCGGTGATGGAAGACGAGCACGGCACCTACATCATGAACAGCAAAGACCTGCGCGCCATCGAGCACGTGGGGCGGCTGGCACGCATTGGCGTCGATTCGCTCAAGATTGAAGGCCGCACCAAGAGCCTTTATTACGTGGCACGCACCGCGCAGATCTATCGCCGCGCCATCGACGACGCCGTGGCCGGTCGTGAGTTCAACCCTGAGTTGCTGCTGGAGCTGGAAAGCTTGGCCAACCGGGGCTACACCGCTGGTTTCTTGGAGCGTCGCCCGACGCAGGACTATCAAAACTACATCAGCGGCCACTCTGAAATGCACCGCAGCCAGTTCGTCGCCGAAGTGGTCGCCACCCACCCCGACGGCTGGGCCGAACTGCTGACCATGAACCGCTTCAGCGTCGGTGACACCCTGGAAATCATCCACCCCAGCGGCAACCGTCAAATCGTCCTCGAAACCCTCCAAGACGCCGAAGGCCGCCCCATCACCGTCTCCCCCGGCAACCCCCACCGCGTCCGCATGCCCCTCTCCGGCCCCTGCGACGGCGCGCTGGTGGCACGGATGATGTGATGAGCTTTAGCGCAGCACCATCATCTTCCCAAAAGACGCCAGCTGAACCACTTCGGTGAGGGTGAGGTTGGCTTGGGTGAAGAGGGCTTGCCATTCGGCGTGGGTGCGTTCGCGGCCACGGGTGCCCATGAACATTTGCATGTCGAACGACGCCAAGGTGAAGTCAGCTTGCTGCGCGGGCATGACCATTTCGAGCAAGATGATGCGAGCTTGGGCTGGTTTGGCAGCGGTGGCGACTTGGCGCAGGATGGTGAGGGCGGTGGGGTCGTCGAAGCCGTGCAGGACGGCGCTGAGCAAGTAGGCGTCGCGGTCGTTGCGGGCGCTGGGCAGGCTGTGGCGGGCGTCGCCCACTTCAAAGCGCATGCGGGCTAGGCAAGCGCCGAGATCCGCCGTCTTGGCCTTGGTTTGCTGCGCGGCCCAGTCGCGCTGGGCGGCCTCGATGGTCGAGGCGCGGTCCACCACCACGGCGTGCAGGTGCGGGTGGCGTTTCAGGATCGCCATGGCCTTGGTGCCTTTGGAGCCACCGACGTCGATCAGGCGATCAAAGGCGCTCCAGTCAAATTCAGTGGCGAAGCTGTCGCCGGTCAGGGCTTCGACGCTGTCCATCGCTTCGGCAAACAAGGCATCAAAGGCCGGATGGCTGTCCATGTAGTCGAACAACTCTTGGCCGTGCTGGCTTTGAAACGGCACGGAGCCTGTGCGGATGCTTGCTTCGAGCGTGTTGAACCACGGTGCGCTCATCTCGGGTGAGTTGTGCATCAGCACCATCGCCCGCACGTTGGGTTGCTGGTCGGTGCGCAAACCGTTGGAGAGCTTGTTGTTGCGGTAGACGCCGGGGCTCACTTCCTCAAACACCCCCATCGCGGCCAACATACGCAGCAGCCGGGCCAGCGCCGCCGCATCGGCCCCGACGCGGGTGGCGATGGTTTCGACCGTGCACGGTGCATCCGCCATCACGCTGGCCACATCCAGCCGGGCGGCAACGTAGAGCGCGCGCGACTGCCAAAAAGCCGAGCCGATCTGCAAAAGCCGAAACGCCGGGGGTGTCATGCGGTTCGGCCATTGCGCCATGCGGTCGGCCAAGCGGGCGGCGACGGCAAAGGCGCGGGCGATCAGGGGGCGACGTTGCAGGCTGCGGCTCATGGGGTGTCCTTGGGTGGCGTGGGCGGGGTGGGTGATGTGGAGGGCGGCATCAGGCTCGTGCTCAGCCCGGCGGCGATGAGTTGGCCGTTGAAGCGCGCCAATTGGTGCAGAAAGGTCGCGTCCATCGGGCGCTCCATCTGCTCTTCAAAAACGTCTTTGAGCAGCATCGGCATCATCGCCAAGCTGACAAATGCCATGCGCAGCACGTCCGGGTCCACCTCGGTGCGCAGCTGACCGCTGTGCTTCAGGTCGTCGAGTCGTTTGGCCCCTCGGGTGCGACCGCGCTCCAGCAACTGATGGACGAAACGCCGCCCGGGACTGTGCTTCAACGCCAGCACTTTCAAGATCAGCCTGGGAAAGTCCGGCGTCGTCGCCATGGTCCGGTAGTACAGATCCAAGTAACCCGCAAAGCCGTCGAGGCTGCTGAGCATGTCGCCGTCCAGCACCTCCAACATCGGCAGCAAGTTGGTGCGAATCATCTCTTCGTACAGGCCCTCTTTGCTGCCGAAGTAGTAGCGAATCATCGACACATTGGCCTGCGCCGCCTCAGCAATGCGCCGGGTGCTGACCGCGTGATAGTCGTCGGCGAGAAAGCACGCCTTGGCGGCTTGCAGCAAGCGTTCACGCACGGGCGTGGGGGTGTCAAGTGGCGTGTCTTGGTTCATAGGTGAATGCACGCGAGCGTACCCACCCCGCAGCCACAGCGGGTCTGGTTTCGTCAATCAAGAGGGGCCGCTCGATTGAGATGCCTTGGCTCAGAACCCCGGTGTCGAGCTGGGGATGCCGGGGGAGTTGGCGGAAGTGGGCGAGCTGTCGTTCATGCCGATGTGGCTTTGGAAGCTTCCGTCCGCCCATTCGCTGTAGAGCCAGTCGCCGCCGCTGTGTTGCACGCCTTCGGGGATGGGCACATCGACCACCGGGCGATTGCGCAGGGCGCGTTGCATGTACTCGATCCAGATCGGCAGTGACAGGCCGCCGCCTGATTCGCGCGCGCCCAAGCTTTGCGGCGTGTCGTAGCCCATCCAGACCACCGCCACCAGTTCGGGTTGGAAGCCAGCGAACCAAGCGTCCACGGCGTCGTTGGTGGTGCCGGTTTTGCCGTAGATGTCGGTGCGCTGCAAAGCGGCTTGGGCGCGGGCTGCTGTGCCGCTGCGGGTCACTTCTTGCAGCAAGCTGGCGGTGAGGAAGGCGTTGCGCGGCGGGATCACCCGCATGCTTTCATCCAGCACCACCGGCGGGGCTTGGAAGAGCACCTTGTCGTTGGCGTCGGTGATGCGCTCGATCACCAGTGGGTTGATGCGCATGCCGCCGTTGGCCACCACCGCGTAGGCGCTTGCCAGTTGCAGCGGCGTGGTGGAGCCTGCGCCCAGCGCCAACGTCAGGTTGTCGGGCTGACGCTCCAGATCAAAGCCAAAGCGCGCGGCCCACTGGCGCGCCGTGGCCGGGCCGAGCAGTTGCACCAAGCGGATCGTGACCATGTTTTTCGACTTGGCCAGCGCTTGGCGCAGCGTCATCGGGCCTTCGTACTTGTCGTCCGAGTTCTTCGGGTCCCAGCCGCCCAGCAAGCTGGCGTCCATGGGCGCGTCGTTGATCACTGAGGCCGGCATCACGCCGTTTTCCAGCGCGGCTGAGTACAAAAAAGGCTTGAAGCTCGACCCCGGCTGACGCCACGCTTGGGTGACGTGATTGAACTGGTTTTCAGCGAAATCAAAGCCACCCACCAAAGCGCGCACCTTGCCGTTGTTTGGCTCCATCGACACCAGCGCCGCTTCAACCTGCGGCCATTGGGTCAGTGCCCAAGCGTTGCCGGTTTTTTGAACGCGGATGATCGCGCCCCGGCGCAGGCGGTGGTCGTTGCCGAGCTTGACCTGATCGCCGTTGGCCAGCGTGGCCACGATCTGCTTCGAGGTGGCTTCGACCACGATGGCGACGCGCAAATCGTCGTCGTCGCGGTGTTCGCCTAGGACGCGGGCGATGTCGCTCTCGCTGGCGTCCTCGGGCAGTTCTTCTTCCGCTTCAGGACCGCGCCAAGCTTGGCGGCGGTTGTAGTCGAGCACCCCTTTACGCAGCGCCGCCCATGCGGCTTGCTGGTCGTCGCTGCGCAGGGTGGTGTGGACCTTGAAGCCTTCGGTGTAGGCTTTTTCGCCGTATTGGGCAAAGACCGCTTGGCGGGCCATTTCTGCCAAGTACTCGGCGTGCATCGACTGCCCCGCGTGGCGCACGCGCAGTGGCTCAGCCTTGGCGGTGGCCCACTGGGCGTCGTTCAGCACACCCACGTCGTGCATGCGCTCCAGCACCACCAGTTGGCGTGTCCGGGCCCGTTCCAGGTTGACCATCGGGTTGGCGTAGGACGGGTTTTGCGGCAGCCCGGCCAGCATGGCGCACTCGGCGCTGCTCAGGGCGGCGAGCGATTTGCCAAAGTAAACCCGCGCCGCCGCTTCAAACCCGTAGGCCTTTTGGCCAAGGAAAATCTGGTTCATGTACAGCTCAAGGATCTGGTCCTTGCTGAGCTGGCGCTCAATCTTCAAGGCCAACAAGATCTCCGAGATCTTGCGCATGTAGGTTTTGCGGCTGGTGAGGAAGAAATTGCGCGCCACCTGCTGCGTGATGGTCGAGCCGCCTTGGCGTTTGCGGCCCAAAAACAAGTTGGTCACGACGGCCCGGGCCACGCCGCGCAAACTCACGCCGCTGTGCTCACGAAACTGCCAGTCTTCCACCGCCAACAAGGCGTTTTGCATCGAGGCCGGGATCTGCTCGATGGGCACAAAGTAGCGCCGCTCCGCCCCAAACGCCGCCAGTTCCACCCCGTCGCTGCTGTAGACCTGCAAGGCCAGCTTGGGGTGGTAGTCGTTGAGTTGTGTCACATCGGGCAATTGCGGATAGATCACCGCCGCCGTCAGCCCCAGCATGGCCAAGCCCGCGCCCATTGCCACCACCCCAGCGGTGAGCCACCACCGCCAACTCCGAACCCCCGTCCGCAGGGACTGCCACACACGCATTGAACGACTCATCGGATCCATCGGAAATAAGGGGTTGATCAGGGGTTGCTGTGGTTTTGAGGCCCAAAGCACAAGGGGCGATTATGGCGGCGGCCCATCCCAACCCTCACCAAGCCGCTACAGTTTCATCTCCAACTGGAGACCCGACATGAGCCCCAAGAACACGATTTGTCTTTGGTATGACGGTAGCGCCTTGGAAGCTGCGCAGTTCTATGCCGCCACGTTCCCCGACAGCGCCGTTCGCGCCGTTCATCGTGCCCCCGGCGACTATCCCGCCGGCAAAGAAGGCGATGTGCTGACCGTCGAATTCACCGTGCTGGGCATCCCGTGCCTTGGCTTGAATGGTGGCCCGGGCGTCCCGCACACCGATGCCTTCTCGTTCCAAGTCGCCACCGACGATCAGGCAGAAACAGATCGTCTCTGGCACGCCATCCTCGACCACGGCGGCCAAGCCAGCGCCTGCGGCTGGTGCAAAGACAAGTGGGGCCTGTCTTGGCAGATCACCCCCCGCGCCCTCATCAAGGCCATCAGCGACCCCGACCCCGCCGCCGCCAAACGTGCCTTTACCGCCATGATGGACATGACCAAGATCGATATCGCGCTGATTGAGGCGGCGAGGAGGGGGTGAGGTTTGGAGCGAGGATGCTGATCGCCACCCCACAAAAAAGCCCGCCGAGGATCATCCCCGGCGGGCTTTTCAACGTTCAGGCTTTGGCTTAAGCCTTGGCCGTCTCTGCGTACTCAGCGATCTGGTCGAAGTTCATGTACTTGTAGATGCTGGCGGCGTTTTTGGCGACGATGCCGACTTCGGCCAAGTATTCCTCGACGGTCGGGATCTTGCCCAGTTTGGCGGCTACGGCCGAGAGTTCGGCGGAGCCTAGGAACACGTTGGTGTTCTTGCCCAAACGGTTGGGGAAGTTGCGGGTCGAGGTGGACATGGCAGTGGAGCCTTCCTTGATCTGCGCTTGGTTGCCCATGCACAGCGAGCAGCCCGGCATTTCCATGCGAGCACCCGCGCCGCCCAAGGTGGCGTAATAGCCTTCCTTGGTCAGCTCGGCGGCGTCCATCTTGGTCGGCGGGGCGATCCACAGGCGCACCGGGATGTCCTTCTTGCCTTCCAGAATCTTGCCTGCGGCGCGGAAGTGACCGATGTTGGTCATGCAGGAGCCGACGAAGACTTCGTCGATCTTGGTACCGGCGACTTCGGAGACGAACTTGGCGTCATCCGGGTCGTTCGGGCAGCAAACGATCGGCTCTTTGATGTCGGCCAGATCGATTTCGATCACGGCAGCGTACTCGGCGTCCTTGTCGGCCTTGAGCAGGTTCGGGCTGGCCAGCCAGGCTTCGACCTTCTCGATGCGACGGGCCAAGGTCTTGGCGTCGGCGTAGCCGTTGGCGATCATGTTCTTCATCAGAACGATGTTCGAGCGCAGGTATTCGGCCACGGGTTCTGGGTTCAGCTGCACGGTGCAACCGGCGGCGGAACGTTCAGCCGAAGCGTCAGAGAGCTCAAACGCTTGCTCGACCTTCAGATCGGGCAGGCCTTCGATTTCCAGCACGCGGCCCGAGAAGATGTTCTTCTTGCCTTGCTTGGCCACGGTCAGCAGACCGGCCTTGATGGCGTACAGCGGAATGGCGTGCACCAAGTCGCGCAGCGTGATGCCCGGTTGCATCGTGCCCTTGAAGCGCACCAGCACCGATTCGGGCATGTCCAGAGGCATCACACCGGTGGCGGCGCCGAAGGCCACCAGACCGGAGCCAGCGGGGAAGGAAATACCGATCGGGAAACGGGTGTGCGAGTCGCCGCCGGTGCCCACGGTGTCGGGCAGCAGCAAACGGTTCAGCCACGAGTGGATCACGCCGTCGCCCGGACGCAGGGCCACGCCGCCACGGTTCGAGATGAACGAGGGCAGCTCGCGATGCATCTTCACGTCCACCGGCTTCGGATAAGCGGCGGTGTGGCAGAAGGACTGCATCACCAAGTCGGCCGAGAAGCCCAGGCAAGCCAAGTCTTTGAGCTCGTCGCGGGTCATCGGGCCGGTGGTGTCTTGCGAGCCCACGGTGGTCATCTTCGGTTCGCAGTAAGTGCCGGGGCGCACGCCTTGGCCTTCGGGCAGACCGACAGCGCGACCGACCATCTTTTGCGCCAGCGTGAAGCCGGCGTTGGTGGCGGTCGGAACCGAGGGCAGACGGAACAGGGTGGAGGCGGGCAGACCGAGGAACTCACGGGCCTTGGCGGTCAGCGAGCGGCCGATGATCAGGTTGATCCGGCCCCCAGCGCGCACTTCGTCGAGCAGCACGTCGCTCTTCAAGGCGAAGCTGGCCACTTCGGCGCCGTTCTTCAGCAGCTTGCCGTCATAGGGCAGCACGTCGATGACGTCGCCCATCTCCAGCGTGGAGACATCGACTTCGATCGGCAGCGAGCCGGAATCTTCTTGGGTGTTGAAGAAGATCGGCGCGATCTTGCCGCCGAGGGTCACGCCACCGAAGCGCTTGTTCGGCACAAACGGGATGTCTTGGCCTGTGGCCCAGACCACCGAGTTGGTGGCCGACTTGCGGCTGGAGCCGGTGCCGACCACGTCGCCGACGTAGGCCACGAGGTGGCCCTTGGCCTTCAGGTCTTCGATGAACTGCATCGGGCCGCGCTTGCCGTCTTCTTCGGGCTTGAACGCAGCGTCCGGGCGGGTGTTTTTCAACATCGCCAAGTAGTGCATCGGGATGTCCGGGCGGGTGGTGGCGTCCGGAGCCGGCGACAGATCGTCGGTGTTGGTTTCGCCAGGCACCTTGAAGACGGTCACGGTGATCGACTTGGGCACTTCGGGACGGGTGGTGAACCACTCAGCGTCGGCCCACGACTGCATCACTTCTTGCGCCTTGGCGTTACCCGCCTTGGCCTTGACGGCGACGTCGTTGAAGTAATCAAACATCAACAAGGTCTTCTTCAGACCTTCGGCCGCCACGCTGGCGACGTCTGCATCGTCCAGCAAGTCGATCAGCGGGTGCACGTTGTAGCCGCCCACCATTGTGCCGAGCAGCTCCGTGGCCAACGACTTGCTGATCAGGGCCACAGCGATGTCGCCGTGGGCCACAGCGGCCAAGAAGCTGGCCTTGACCTTGGCCGCGTCATCCACGCCTGGGGGCACGCGGTGGGTCAGCAGATCCAGCAAGAAAGCGTCTTCGCCAGCGGGCGGATTCTTGATCAGTTCGATCAGTTCGGCGACTTGCTTGGCATCGAGCGCGAGCGGCGGGATGCCGAGGGCGGCGCGTTCAGCCACGTGTTGGCGATAGGCTTGCAGCATGGGGGCTCTCCGAAAGGAAGGTGGGAAAAGAAGGTGGTGGAACGGAATCCGTGCATTCTAGGTCTTATAGAAGACTTGTCCAAAATCACGGGTTGGGGAAAAAGTGGGCCAATGCACCTTGCGATGGGCCAGACGTGCGGAGCATGGCGGTGTGGTGGGCGCGTTCCAGCACATGCCAGAAGTAGCGGTAGCTGGCGCGGTCGTGCAACTGATCTTGGCCGCCGTGGCGATGGCGGATCGGCCCCCACTGCGCCGCTTGGGCGGCCAGCAAGATGTCGGCGGCGAGTTGGATTTCTTCGGTGCTGGGCGCAAACGCCGCCACGATCGGACGGATCTGATCCGGGTGGATGCTCCACATGCGGGTGTAGCCCAGCTCCGAGGCGGCGCGCCGGGCCGCGTCTTGCAAGGCGGCGGCGTTTTTGAATTCAGTCACCACGCAGTGCGAGGGTGTTTTGCCGTAGGCGTGGCAAGCGGCAGAAATTTCCAGCTTGGCGCGCAGCACCAAGGGGTGCGAGAACTGGCCTTGGACCGTCATGGCTTGCTGCGGGATGGCGCCGCGGTGCTCGGAGACGAAATCCATCAGCCCAAAAGAGAGCGACTCGATGCGCGGATGCGCTGCCAAGGCGTGCACATCGCGCAGCGCGCCGTGGGTTTCGACCAGCGCGTGCAAAGGCAAAGGCAGATCCTTGGGCCGCTGCACGTTGTGGCGTGCTTCTGCGGCTTCGATGATGGCCACAGCGCGTTCCAGATCGTTGCGGTCGCGCGGTTTGGGCAGCATCAGGTAGGCCATGCGCGCACCCGCTTGACCGATCAGCACATCGACCATGGCCTCAAAGGCGGGGTGATCGACGGTTTGCACCCGAGCACCGACTCGACCAAAACGGTTCTCAGCCGAGTTGATCAGCTCGGCCATCAGGTGCGCGTGCTCGACCTCACCGCCCACCGGCGCGCCGTCTTCGCCATCCAAGGTGATGTCGAACACCGGCCCCAGCTCGGCTTGCAAGGCCAAGCTTTTGCGCATACGCACTTCCACACCGCAGTAGTGGTCGCAGACCGGCAGCGAGGGGGCCGACTCATCGGCACCAAACAGGGCTTCACGGGGATGGATGACAGGCATGGTGGGGGAGGGCCAAGCAAGAAAAAGGCCGGTTGCGCAAGGACACAACCGGCCGATTCAGACAATCAACAAAAAGCCTTCAAGAAGCCTTGGAAAGGCGGCACGGCGGCTTAGAGCAGATGCTTGACGCCGTCTTTTTCGCCTTCGAGCTCGGCCAGCGTCTTGTTGATGCATTCTTGGCTGAAAGCGTCGATCGGCAGGCCTTCGACCAGCTTGTATTCGCCGCCTTCGCAGGTGACGGGGTAGCCGAACATGGTATCAGCCGGGATGCCGTATTCGCCTTTCGAAGGCACACCCATGGTGACCCAAGCGCCGTTGGTGCCCAAGGCCCAGTCGCGCATGTGGTCGATGGCCGCGTTGGCGGCCGAAGCGGCCGACGACACGCCACGAGCGGCGATGATGGCTGCGCCACGCTTGCCCACGGTCGGCAGGAACACATCACGGTTCCAAGCTTCGTCGTTGATCATGTCCTTGACCGAAGCGCCGTCGATGGTCGCAAAGCGGTAGTCGGCGTACATGGTCGGCGAGTGGTTGCCCCACACGGCCAGCTTTTGGATCGCCGACACCGGCTTGCCCGTCTTGGCCGCGATTTGCGAGGCAGCGCGGTTGTGGTCCAGACGCAGCATGGCGGTGAAGTTCTTGGCCGGCAGATCCGGCGCCGACTTCATGGCGATGTAGGCGTTGGTGTTGGCGGGGTTGCCGACGACCAAGACCTTGACATTGCGCGAAGCCACGGCGTTCAGGGCCTTGCCTTGAGCAGTGAAGATCTGGGCGTTGGCGGCCAGCAGATCAGCACGCTCCATGCCCGGGCCACGCGGACGCGCACCGACCAGCAGGGCGTAGTCGGTGTCCTTGAAGGCTTGCATCGGGTCGCTGTGAGCTTCGATGCCGGCCAGCAGTGGGAAGGCGCAGTCTTCGAGCTCCATGATCACGCCCTTCAGGGCTTCTTGAGCCTTCTCCATCGGCACTTCCAGCAACTGGAGGATGACGGGTTGGTCCTTGCCCAGCATTTCGCCAGAGGCGATGCGGAACAACAGGGCGTAACCGATCTGACCTGCGGCGCCAGTGACGGCCACGCGAACGGGGGACTTGCTCATGAGGAGGCTCCAAGAAGGAAACAAGGAAACAAGGAAAAAATCGGGGGCAGTCTAGGGGTTCACCCGGTGGGATGTCAATAGTCTTATGTCTTATATAAGATGTCATGTAGGATATATGTGCTGGCCGATCATCGGCTGTGCTGCAATCACCCTTGATGCCGATGCCTGCTTCGCCCTCTCTTCTCGTTCAGAATGCGTCGATGTCCTCGGATATCGCGTCTGCGCCGATGTTGTCGGATGCCGCCGAGCCCGCGCCAGCGTTCAGTCCGCTTTATCAGCAAATCAAGGCGTTGATTCTGCGCGGTTTGCAGGATTCGGAGTGGCGTCCGGGGGAAGCGATTCCGAGTGAGTTTGAATTGGCGGCGCGCTTCAAGGTCAGCCAAGGCACGGTGCGCAAGGCCATCGACGAGTTGGCCGCCGAGAACCTCTTGGTGCGTCGCCAAGGCAAAGGCACTTTCGTGGCCACCCACAGCGAGGCGCATACCCAGTATCGGTTTTTGCGCTTGCAGCCCGACGATAGGGCGTTGGGCCCCTCGATGGATCGCCATTTCCTCGATTGCCGTCGGGTGCGTGCTCCGGCGGATGTGGCTCGGGTGTTGGGGCTACGCTCGGGGGATGCGGCCGTGCAAGTGCGGCGTACTTTGTCCAGTGGCGGTATGCCGGTGGTGTTGGATGACATCTGGTTGCCAGGGGCTTTGTTCAAGGGGCTGAGCCTTGAGCGGCTGGAGGCTTTCCCAGGCCCGCTGTATGGTTTTTTTGAATCGGAATTCGGTGTGCGCATGATCCGCGCCGAAGAACAGATCCGCGCTGTGGCGGCTGACGCTGACAGTGCTGTGTTGCTGGGCCTGAGCGAGGGGACGCCCTTGTTGAGTGTCGAGCGGCTCTCGATGACCTATGGTGACAAGCCGGTGGAATGGCGGCGCGGCTTATACAACACCTCGCGGCATTTCTATCGCAATGACCTCAGCTGAAAGAAGCAGGATTCGTGATCCTTTCTCGGGTCAGTCTCGGGTCAGGGTTCTCCCTTGTCCTTGAAATAAAATCGTTCGGTTTCACACCCATTACAAAGGTGCTTCATGGCAGACACAAGCAAGCGGCAGCGCCCGGTCTTTCGCAATATCAATATTTTCGATCTGCGTCACTATCGTCTGCCTTTGGCGGGCATCGTCTCGATCTTGCACCGCGTCAGCGGCGCAATGATGTTCCTGTTGATGCCGTTCATCGTTTGGATGTTCGACACCACCTTGACCTCTGAGGTTTCGTTCGCACAGTTTTCGCATGCGTTCGAGGGTTTCTTTGTCAAGTTGATCTGTTTTGCGCTCACTTGGGCTTATTTGCTCCACTTCATCGCTGGCGTGCGCCATCTGTGGATGGACCTCACCCATAGCGTCAGCAAGGAGCAGGGCCAAAGCTCGGCCATCGTCACGTTGGCGTTGAGCTTGGGGCTGACCGTGGTGCTCGGTGCCAAGTTGTTCGGCCTGATCTGATGCATCCCTGATGCCTTTCTGACTTATTCCAACGTTGCTCTCTCAAGGTTGACTTTCACCATGTCCAAAAATTTTGGCTCCCAGCGCATCGTCGTCGGTGCCCATTACGGGTTGCGTGACTGGCTGTCGCAGCGCGTCACCGCCATTCTGATGGCCTTGTTCACCCTGGTGGTGCTGGCTCAAGTGTTGTTTGGCCCCGCCATGGGCTATGACCGTTGGGCCGCCATTTTCTCGGCGCAGTGGATGAAGGTGCTGACCTTCGTCACGATCTTGGCGCTGTTGCAGCACGCTTGGGTCGGCATCCGCGACATCTGGATGGATTACATCAAGCCGGTCGGTCTGCGCTTGGCGTTGCATGTGTTTTCGATCGTGTGGCTCGTCGGCTGTGCCGGCTGGGCGGTGCAAGTTCTCTGGAGGCTCTGATGGCTGTTGGTTCTACTCTGCCGCGTCGCAAGTTCGACGTGGTCATCGTCGGTGCCGGTGGCTCCGGCATGCGCGCATCCCTGCAATTGGCCCGCGCGGGTCTGAGCGTGGCGGTGCTCTCCAAAGTCTTCCCAACCCGTTCGCACACCGTGGCGGCGCAGGGTGGGATCGGTGCTTCGCTTGGCAACATGAGCGAAGACAACTGGCACTACCACTTCTACGACACCATCAAGGGCTCGGACTGGCTGGGTGACCAAGACGCCATCGAGTTCATGTGCCGTGAAGCCACCAAGGTGGTGTACGAGCTTGAACACTTCGGCATGCCGTTCGACCGCAACGCCGACGGCACGATTTATCAGCGTCCGTTCGGCGGCCACACCGCCAACTATGGTGAAAAGCCGGTGCAACGCGCCTGCGCAGCTGCTGACCGCACGGGTCACGCGATGCTGCACACGCTGTATCAGCAAAACGTCAAGGCCAAGACCAACTTCTTCGTCGAGTGGATGGCGCTGGACTTGATCCGCGACGCGGACGGCGATGTGTTGGGTGTCACCGCGCTGGAAATGGAAACCGGGGAGGTCTACGTCCTCGAAGCCAAGACCACGCTGCTGGCCACCGGCGGCGCAGGGCGGATCTACGCTGCTTCGACCAACGCCTTCATCAACACCGGCGACGGTCTGGGCATGGCGGCACGCGCCGGCTTGCCGCTGCAAGACATGGAGTTTTGGCAGTTCCACCCCACGGGGGTGCACAACGCTGGCGTGTTGCTGACCGAAGGTTGCCGGGGCGAAGGCGCGATTTTGCGCAACGTCAACGGCGAGCGCTTCATGGAGCGTTACGCCCCGACCTTGAAGGATCTGGCCCCGCGTGACTTCGTGTCGCGCTGCATGGACCAAGAAATCAAGGAAGGTCGCGGCTGTGGTCCGAACAAGGACTACATCAACCTCGACATGACTCACTTGGGTGGCGACACCATCTTGAAGCGCCTGCCGTCGGTGTTTGAGATCGGTCACAACTTCGCCAACGTCGATATCACCAAGGAGCCGATCCCGGTGGTGCCGACGATTCACTACCAGATGGGCGGTATCCCGACGGGCATCACCGGCCAAGTGGTGGTACCGAAAGGCGACGACTACAAGAGCGTGGTGAACGGTCTCTACGCCGTGGGCGAATGCTCCTGCGTGTCGGTGCACGGCGCCAACCGCTTGGGCACCAACTCGCTGCTCGACTTGCTGGTCTTTGGCCGTGCTGCGGGCAATCACATCGTTGAAAGCCTCAAGGACGGCGCCAAGGCACACAAGCCCTTGCCCAAAGATGCGGCGGATGCATCGCTGGCGCGTTTGGCGCGCCTCGACAGCAGCACCCAAGGCGAATACTCGCAAGACGTGGCCGGCGATATGCGCGCCGCCATGCAGCAGCACGCCGGTGTGTTCCGCACCCAGGCCGTGATGGACGCTGGTGTGGTGAAGATCAATGCCTTGCGTGAACGCGTGGCAGCCATCACCTTGAAGGACAAGTCCAAGGTGTTCAACACCGCGCGTATCGAAGCGCTCGAAGTGGACAACCTGATGGAAGCCGCTCAAGCCACCATGACCTCGGCTGCTGCCCGTCATGAGTGCCGTGGTGCCCACACCGTCAAGGACTACGAACGCGGTGCAGACGATGCGCAGTTCCCCTTGGGGCGTAACGACGCTGAGTGGATGAAGCACACCCTTTGGGACAGTGCCACCAACTCGCTGTCGTACAAGCCGGTCAACCTGAAGCCGCTGACAGTGGATTCGGTGCCGCCCAAGGTCCGTACCTTCTAAGAAGCGCCACGAGGAGAAACACATGGCTCAAAAGCGCACTTTCCAAATTTATCGCTACGACCCCGATAAAGACGCCAAGCCCTACATGCAGTCCATCGAGGTTGAACTCGACGGCAACGAGCGCATGTTGCTGGACGCCCTGATCAAGCTCAAGGCGGTCGATCCGACCCTGTCGTTCCGCCGTTCGTGCCGTGAAGGCGTGTGCGGCTCTGACGCGATGAACATCAACGGCAAGAACGGTCTGGCCTGTTTGACCAACATGCGCGATCTGCCGGGCGTGGTGGTGTTGAAGCCGCTGCCGGGTCTGCCGGTCATCCGCGATCTGATCGTGGACATGACGCAGTTCTTCAAGCAGTACCACTCGATCAAGCCGTACTTGGTCAACGACACGCCGCCGCCGGAGAAGGAACGCCTCCAGTCGCCCGAAGCGCGTGAAGAGATCAACGGCCTGTACGAGTGCATCCTGTGCGCCAGCTGCTCCACCAGCTGCCCGAGCTTTTGGTGGAATCCCGACAAATTCGTCGGTCCGGCCGGTTTGTTGCAGGCGTATCGCTTCATCGCCGACAGCCGTGACGAAGACACCGCTGGCCGGCTCGATAATCTCGAAGATCCGTACCGTTTGTTCCGCTGCCACACCATCATGAATTGCGTCGATGTCTGCCCGAAGGGTTTGAACCCCACCAAGGCCATCGGCAAGATCAAGGAACTGATGATTCGCCGCGCTGTTTAAACCACACGCCCGACCCTTTGCCCCAACTTGGCGCACCCGGTGCACGCACTCGGTGCGCTAGGGTCAGCCCCTTGCAAGACCATCCATGGACACTCTCCTAGACGCAAATGCTTTAAGCCGGCTTAAGTGGCGTTGTCGTCGGGGCATGCTGGAAAATGATCTGTTCATCGAGCGGTTTTTCCAGCGTTACGCATCGACGCTGACCCAAGGGCAGGCTCTTGGCATCGAGTCCCTGATGGACTTGGCTGATAACGATTTGCTGGACCTGTTGATGGGTCGCCAAGAGCTCCAAGGCGATCTTGATCAAGCAGCGGTACGAGATGTGCTTGCCTTGATGCGCCAGCGCCCTTAAAGGGCTTTAGCTTGAATTCAACTCCTGAGGAACCTGCCACATGATGACCCTCTCTGACGTCAAGGCCACACTGTCGTTTTCCGACGGTAGCGCCGCCATGGATCTGCCCGTTTACAAGGGCACGATCGGTCCGGACGTGATCGATATTCGCAAGCTTTACGCCCAGACCGGCAAGTTCACCTACGACCCGGGCTTTCTGAGCACCGCGTCGTGCCAATCGACCATCACCTACATCGATGGCGACAAGGGTGAACTGCTCTATCGCGGCTACCCGATCGATCAGCTCGCCGTCAACTGCGACTACCTCGATACCTGCTACTTGCTGCTCAAGGGCGAATTGCCCAATCAAACCCAGCGCGACGAGTTCCATTCGCGAGTGATCAACCACACGATGGTTCACGAGCAGATGCAGTTCTTCCTGCGTGGCTTCCGTCGTGATGCGCACCCGATGGCTGTGTTGACCGGTTTGGTCGGTGCTCTGTCGGCCTTCTATCACGACAGCACCGACATCAATAACCCCGAACACCGCGAAATCGCCGCGATCCGCTTGATCGCCAAGATGCCGACCCTGGTCTCGATGGCCTACAAGTACGGTGTCGGCCAGCCGTTCATCTACCCGAAGAACGACCTGTCCTACGCTGGCAACTTCCTGCGCATGATGTTCGCCACCCCGTGCGAAGAGTACAAGGTGAACCCGGTGATCGAGCGCGCGCTCGACCGCATCTTCATCCTGCACGCTGATCACGAACAAAACGCCTCGACCTCGACGGTGCGTCTGTGTGGCTCGTCGGGCACCAACCCGTTTGCCGCCATCGCCGCTGGCGTAGCCTGCCTGTGGGGCCCGGCTCACGGCGGCGCCAACGAAGCCTGCCTGAACATGCTGGAAGACATCCAGCAAATGGGCGGTGTGGCCAAGGTGGGCGAGTTCATGAACAAGGTGAAGGACAAGAACAGCGGCGTCAAGCTGATGGGCTTCGGTCACCGCGTCTACAAGAACTACGACCCGCGCGCCAAGCTGATGCAAGAAACCTGCAACGAGGTCTTGGCTGAACTGGGTCTGGAAAACGATCCGCTGTTCAAGCTGGCCAAGGAGCTGGAAAAGATCGCGCTGGAAGACGAATACTTCGTGTCGCGCAAGCTCTACCCGAACGTGGACTTCTACTCCGGCATCGTGCAGCGCGCCATCGGCATCCCGGTGAACCTGTTCACCGGCATCTTCGCCTTGGCTCGCACCGTTGGCTGGATCGCCCAGCTGAATGAAATGATCTCGGACCCGGAATACAAGATCGGCCGTCCGCGTCAACTCTTCTCTGGCGCTGCGCCGCGCAACGTCAAGCCGGTCGGCGAACGCTGATCGCGCTTCTGATGTGATCTGATCACGCCGTAGCGTCGATGCCAAACCCCCGCAGCGTTAAGCTGCGGGGGTTTTTCTTTTGGACTCGTTGTCTCCGCCATGCCCACCCTCATCGAAATCATCGGCGCGGCCCTGTTCGGGGTGGCGGTGTTGCACACCTTCTCGACCAAGGCCTTCGAGCGACTGGCGCATGTGCGCCCGCAACACGCCGGCCTGTTCCATCTGTTGGGCGAGGTCGAAGTGGTGTTCGGTTTTTGGGCCATGGTGCTGATGGCGCTGATGCTCGGGGTGATGGGCCATGACGCCACCATCCACTACATCGACACGCGCAATTTCACCGAGCCGATGTTCGTCTTTGCCATCATGGTGATTGCGGGCAGCCGCCCGATCGGTCATCTGGCGTTGACGGGGGTGCAGTTGGTGGCGCGGGCTTTGCCGTTCTTGCCCGGCAGCATGGCGTTCTACATCGTGGCCCTGAGCGTCGTGCCGCTGCTGGGCTCCTTCATCACTGAGCCTGCCGCCATGACGCTGGCCGCCGTGTTGTTGCGTGACCGGGTCTATCACCAGCCGCTTCAACCGCTTTCCACCCGCTTGAAATACGCCACCTTGGGCGTGTTGTTCGTCAACGTTTCCATTGGTGGGCTGCTCACCCCCTATGCCGCGCCACCCGTGCTGATGGTGGCCAAGGCCTGGGGTTGGGATCTGTCGTTCATGCTCGTGACCTTTGGCTGGAAGGTTGCCTTGGCCGTGAGCCTCAACGCTGTGGCAGCGGCGGTGCTGTTTCGGCATGAACTGGCGGCCATGCGCCCACCCGAACCCAGCGTGCAGTCAAGCCAGTTTCAGCACGGCATGCCATGGATCGTGCCGGCGGTTCATGCTCTGTTGTTGGCCGGGGTGGTGGTTTTCTCCCATCACCCGGCGATCTTCATGGGGCTGTTGCTGTTCTTCCTCGGCTTTGCCCAAGCCTACGCGCGCTATCAAGACCGCTTGATCCTGCGTGAAGGCCTGTTGGTGGCCTTCTTTCTTGCCGGGCTGGTGGTGCTGGGCGGGCAGCAGCAATGGTGGCTGGAAGCGCTTCTGGGCCGCATGGACGCCCAAGGCGTTTACATCGGGGCCACCTTGCTCACCGCCATCACCGACAACGCCGCCTTGACCTACCTCGGCTCCCTCGTCCCCGGCCTGAGCCTCGATTTCAAGATCGCCCTGGTGGCCGGAGCCGTCACCGGCGGCGGCCTCACCGTCATCGCCAACGCCCCCAACCCTGCGGGCTTCGCCATCCTGCGCGACCGCTTCGACGACGGCGCCATCCACCCCTTGGGCCTTCTCCTCGCCGCCTTGCCACCCACCTTGATGGCGGTGGTGGCGTTCAGGGGGTTGTGAGGCCCACCAGAGCAGACCAGCAACCGTGGCACGCATGCATCACGCCACCACCACCTCCTCCTCCTGAAGGGCTGCTCGTTCAATTTCCCGAGCCAGAAAAGGGGCACGCTTGTGCAAATGGGCTTGGCTAACGTCGCCTCGGAGGAACGCTTCTGCATATTCCTCGCGCAGCTTCAGACATTCATAGTCATTGAGCTTGAGGCGGTCGATGGTGGTTTGAACCTTTTGGGCCATGTCCGGTGGCAGGTTAGGGTCGGGGATCACTTGATACCCGATCAGCTCTAAACGAAACCAGCCGTCGTCGATCTCGAAGGGATCGAGCACATCCTGATAGTCGTTTTTGCGGCTGTTCATCAGCGAGCATGCCAATCGGTAGTTGCGCCATTCGTAGATGTCGAGCCAGTCAACCGATTTGGGCAGCATGTGGTCTACCGATGCCGCCCCAGTCACGCGTTCAATGTAGAAGCTCATATAAGCGCAGACGCGGCCATAAGCGGCGAGGAGCTCAGGCAGAGCTGCTGTCCAGATGGGAGGAAACTTGTCGGCGGGTATGGCGTCTTCGGATACCGCTATCACGGCCCTCGGTCTACCCGGACGCTTGGGCAAACCGGGGGCACCGACCATCTCGGCAATCGCCCGTCGGCCGGGCTGCCGGACCTTGCCGTCAAAGTCTTCAGGCTCGGGGGCTGGCGCTACCCGGATCATGCGCGGCCCGCTAGTTGGTCACGGAACTGACTCCAGCGAATCCAGAATGCATCCACATCGCTCAGGCTTGCCCGAAGTTTGTTGTCAATGTCTTGCAATTGCTGCCTTTGCGGGTCGGTCAGTGCGTGTTGCGTCAGCGCCACCGTGCGTAGAAAACCACGGGCCAAGCCCAGTGCTTCTTCTGCCTGCACTGAAACCGGCTCCTTCAGGTTGAACACCTCAGAAGCCAGCCAAGCATTCACATCCCCTTTGCGTGACCAAGGGTAGAGGTGCGCATGCACTTCACCATCGATCAGGTCAAAGTCCCAAATGCAGTCGTTCTCCGGGTTGAAGCTGGGTTCAACAGAGGCCAGCACCAAAGGGGAATGCGTGGCAGCCAGCAACTGGACGGGTACGCTGCGGGCGCCGGTCAGGGCGTCCATCACGTTCAGCAGGGCGGGGACGATGCGTCGTTGCCACTGTGGATGAAGGTGACACTCGATCTCGTCGATCAGGAAGATCACTTCTCGTGCTGGATCCACACGAAAACGCTCGCAGGCCAGTTGATGCTCACGCCAAGTCCACACCAGCAGATACGCCAACGCGGCAATTCGGCGCATACCGGCTGAAGCGTGAATCAAAGGCACGTCTTGGCCGTATGGCATGCGCAGTGATGGGAAATCCCTGACGCTGTCGCCGACGCGCATGGGGGTGCCGGGTTGGACTTTTTCGACGCCTGATGGCGAAAGGGCATCCAGCACCTTGACCAAGTCATCGAAGGCCGGCTTCCTCCCTTCCTGCCACAACACCCAGTCATGCAGCAGCCCATTGCACAACTGCGTCTTGCCATCGCTGGCTTGCAGGCCGTTCCAGACGTTTTCGGGGGTGAAGTCAAAGCTGCGGGGGCGGTTGGGCGTTGCAGTTTCACGTTTGTCGCTTTTCCAGTCGTTGCGAGCCGGATCCCAGACCGAGAAACTGCCATCGACGCCGGCATAGATCACCACGCCGGGGACGGCTGGACGCCCTTGGCTGATCGCCCATTGTTGAGCTTGATGATCGAATGGGCGCGTGTCTGCGTAGTCGTCAGGGGCACCTTTGCTGCCCATGTAGCTGTAGCCAATGCTGGACTCATCCGCTGCATCTTGGCGAGGCGCTGCCATGACGCCGCGTGCCCATGTACGCGTCAGCGCCCACCAAGCCATGTCGAGCACGAAGCTCTTGCCCAAGCCGTTGTCTCCAGTCAGGAAGTTCAGACGAGGCTTGAAGTGGATGAGCAGCCGCTGAGCCGGGCCGACACCTGTCAGCGTGAGTTGGTTCAACATGCGCGTTGTTCTCCGAGGATCACGGTTTTGTTGATGGCGATCCAAGCATCCATCACATGCTGGCGCACTTCGCTGCCCGGCTCGTGTGCTTCGATGGGCATCTGGTTCTATGGTTGGTTTGACGGTTGGCCGGGCATCATACGTGCCTGCAAACGGGTTTAAGAACGATGCCACAGCGCCCAGCCCATGCCCCCCGGGCGACAGTGGTGGCGTTCAGGGGGTTGTGAGGCGGCCCACCAGAGCAAACTGCCTGCGCAACAGGGCAAAGCGCTGACCCAGTGCCCCCAAGCGCACAAAGCTTGCCCCCAATACCCTTGTGCTTGGTCCCCATTCGCCTGACTTTTGCCTGCAAGCAGGACGCGCTTGCCCCCAAGCGTGGAAACCTTGCATCCCATGCGCATGACTTTTGCCCCCAAGCACGGCAAGTTAGTGGGCAAGTACCCCGGTCTTGCACCCAATGCGTGCTGTGATAACGGGCAAGCAGCTGAGGCTTGCCCCCAAGAACACATGGAATGGCTGCGGAGTTGGGTGCAAAATCTTGATCATGTGCCGGTCTGGGAAGAAATAAAGAGAGGATCGCCGTTGATAACGCAGCACCAAAGCCAGTACTACGCGTGGCTTCTGACAAGACGAACAGCGGGTGATACGGTGGAGTCGCTTGCATCCACGCTGGTGGACTCGCAAGTTGATCTCAATCCCCATCAGGTTGAGGCTGCGCTCTTTGCTTGCAGTAATCCCCTTTCGCGTGGTGTCATCCTCGCGGACGAGGTTGGGCTCGGGAAGACCATCGAGGCCGGGCTGGTCATCTCGCAGCGTTGGGCCGAGCGCCGTCGCCGCATCCTGATCATCGTTCCTGCCAATTTGCGCAAGCAGTGGCACCAGGAGTTGCAGGACAAGTTCAGCTTGCAGGGGCGCTGCTGCCCGATACTATTGAGGCTGCGCGCAACGACTTAATCGATTAATTAGAAGTGCAGCTTCAGAACCAAATCGATGAAGAAAATTCATTCATGATTGAGTGAAAATTTCAATAAACCATGAGGGACGCATCATGACAAAGACACAACTCAAAAAAATAACAATTGAGAAATTTCGCGCACTGAATAATGTAGAAATTGAGTTTGCCGATTACATAACAGTCATTTGTGGGAAGAATGGCACCTCAAAGTCTTCTATTCTTGGGGTTGCAGCACAAATTTTCAGCTTTGAAAAAAACTACCTCAAAGACGAAGACTTGCTGTACTCAGAGATCGCAGGCGGAAATTTCAAGTCCCAATACAGTGACCATTTTCGGATTTCAGAGCGATTTGATCCACCGGGATCAATGAAGGTCAGTATTGATCTCTTCGATGGATACACCGAACAGAGTGCAACCGCGACCCTCCAACTCGACAAGAGAGGGAGTGTACCTCGACCTGTGGTTCGCAAAAACAGTACAGCCCCCACATCGAACGAAGCCAGCAGAAACTTCACGCACCCAGTCATTTTCTTGAGCTTGAAGCGGCTCTTTCCGATTGCGGCACGAAAATACTCAGTCGGGGACTATGAATACCTCAACGCTCATAAAGGCGAGTTCATCGTCCTTACCAACGAACTTCTAAATCGTCAATCCTCCCAAGCCACTGGTACCAGTGGCACCATCACTTCTGCCGTGGCTCACGGTGACAACTATGACCATGAGTCGGTCTCTGCAGGCGAGGACAATGCCGGACAAATCATCATGGCCTTGATGTCGTTCAAAAAACTCAAAGAAGACTACGTTGATTACAAAGGTGGGCTGCTGTTGATTGATGAAGCCGATGCTGGCTTGTTTCCGACGGCGCAAATCAATCTCTTGAAAATTCTAGGCCGTGAGTGCAGGAAGCTCGATTTGCAAGTGGTTATGACATCGCATTCGCCAGTTATGATCGAATATGCATTTGAACAGAGCCAGCACAAGCACAGCAGAAAATTCAAGACGGTTTATCTGAGTAATACACACGGTGCCGTTCAGGTAATGCATGATTGGTCTTGGGCAAGAATCAGTGCAGACATACATACGAAAACTTTAAATGCAGGATCAAAGACGGCTCTGCCGTACGTCAATGTTTATTTTGAAGACAAAGAGGCAGAGAACTTTTTTGATGCACTGATGAATAGACAGCCAGTTAAGAAATTCATCACCTCAATGTCGGAGGTGACTCTTGGTTGTGATAATTACCTTAATCTAATTAAGAAAAATGTGCCCGAGTTTGCAGAGAAGAGTGTGATTTGTCTTGATTCAGATGCGTATTCACATGTCAAGGGTAAAAGCTTTAAAACAGTCGTTTTGTTGCCCGGCAAATTACCACCGGATCAACTAATTTTCCAACATCTATACAATCTTCCTGTTGAAGATATTTTTTGGAAAAATGAATTGCAATTTACTCGTGATGTTTTCACCAATGATGCACGCGAAACAATCAATGAACTGAAAATTACAGGAACTAAAGTTGATCTCGGTGAACGTATCAAGGTATACAAAGGCACATTGATCACACGTGATATTTTCAAGAATTTCTACAAAGGCAATGAGATTCAAAAAGTACTGGGATGCGGAGCCAAACCTTACAGCGCATGGAAGCATTGGATCGAAAGCAACCCTAAGTTGGCCAATGACTTTTTGGAGCAATTTAAGGCCACAATCTATGGTGTGATGAAAAACGCTTACGCCGTTGACGATGCCAAGCTCACAGCGTTGGAAGTCAATTTGAAGAAGGTGCCCCATGTTCTCAAATAGGCTCTACAGCCCACTGCGCTATCCTGGCGGCAAAGCGCCTTTTGCGCCCTTCATTGCCAAGGTGATGGAGGTCAATGGCGTTGTGGGTGGTCATTACCTAGAACCTTACGCGGGCGGTGCTGGGGTCGCGCTGGATTTGCTTTTTCAAGGGCGCGCGAGCCACATTCACATCAATGATGCCGACCCGGCTGTATACGCGTTTTGGGTGTCTGTGACAAAGCATCCCGATGAATTGATTGGGTTACTGGCGTCCACCCCCATCACCATCGACGAATGGTTTAAGTGGCGGTCTGTACTTCGTGAGGACTGCAACGCCAGCCTAGTCGAGAAGGGCTTTGCCACGCTGTTCATGAACAGAACCAACCGCTCGGGGATTCTGAAGGCGGGCGTCATTGGCGGCAAGGGCCAAGAAGGCGCCTACAAGCTGGATGCACGTTTCAAGAAAGACGTGATTTCGGCGCGTATTATTGCCGTTGCCAAACGAGCGAAAGACATCACGGTGTACAGCGAAGACGCGCTGGCATTGTTGAAGCGCTGTAAAGAGTTTCTGCCTAAAGAATCCCTGATCTATCTTGACCCCCCTTATTACTTTAAGGGCAAGGGCTTGTACCGCAACTATTACGAGCACGATGATCATGTTTCAATTGCTGAAACCATCAAGGCCAAAGGCTTCGAGCGGCATTGGATTGTATCGTATGACAATGCCGATGAAATACGTGCAATGTATCAACTGATCAGTGAAAAAACCTACTGCCTCAACTACACAGCGCAACGGCGCTATGTGGGCAATGAGGTTATGTTTTTCAGCGATGACCTGGTGGTTCCAGACGAGAACATCCCTCAGACTAAAAAAGCGGCTTGATATCCATTGACTTGGTATTTTGATGCCACTCGGCTGCTCGTCTAATTACCTCGAATTAGGTAGAGTTGACGCACGACGGTTGATTCTTGTCGCAGCCTGCGCGTTTTGAGATGTTATTGATCGCTATTTTTAATGACTGTATGCCCAAACAAAAACTCGAACTCACCTGGATCGGCAAGGAAAAGCGCCCCAAGCTAGAGCCGCGCATCCTTCTCGAAGATCCGGACAAGTCATACCACGCCAAGCACCGGGTTTCTGAACAAGATATCTTCGATAACCGCTTGATCTTCGGTGACAACTTGTTGGCACTGAAAGCCTTGGAGCAGGATTTCACCGGCAAGGTGAAATGCGTTTTCATCGACCCGCCATATAACACTGGAAGCGCGTTCACGCATTATGACGACGGGCTGGAACACTCGATCTGGCTTGGGCTGATGCGTGATCGTCTGGAAATAATTCGGCAATTGATGTCGGAGGATGGTTCGTTGTGGATCACAATTGACGACAATGAAGCGCACTATCTCAAAGTAATGTGTGATGAGGTTTTTGGTCGTGCGAATTTTGTGGCAAATGTTTTGTGGCAAAAAAGGTTTGCACCAAACAGTACGGCTCAATACATTTCCGACTCACATGATCATGTACTTTTGTACGCAAAATACAAATCATGCTGGCAGAGAAAATTATTGCCAAGAGATGAAAAGCACAATCAGAGCTACAAAAATCCAGATAATGACCCAAGAGGTCCTTGGACATCAGGAGATATGTCAGCAAGAAACGCATACTCCGCAGGCATTTATCCAATCACTGGACCTTCTGGTAGATTAATACCAGGGCCACCAAAGGGTATGTATTGGCGCGTCTCATTCGATAAGTTCCGGGCGCTTGATAACGACGGTCGAATATGGTGGGGAAAAGGTGGTGATAACGTACCTAGGATTAAGCGTTTCCTCAATGAAGTTATGGATGGCGTAGTACCTCAGTCCATCTGGCCCCACGATGAAGTTGGGCACACACAAGAAGCAAAAAAAGAGGTTATTGCCGTTGTTCCACCAGAAGTAGATGTATTTCAAACGCCGAAACCTGAGAGACTAATTAAGAGAATATTGGATCTTTCGACCAACCCAGGCGATTTGGTATTGGATTCCTTTGCTGGCTCCGGCACAACAGGCGCGGTGGCGCACAAGATGGGCCGGCGCTGGATCATGGTCGAGTTGGGCGGGCATTGCCATACGCATGTCATCCCGCGCCTGAAGAAGGTCATCGATGGCGAGGACAAGGGTGGTGTGACCGAGGCGACTGGGTGGCAGGGCGGCGGGGGCTTTCGCTATTACAAGCTCGCGCCTAGCCTGATCGTCAACGACCGCTGGGGCAACCCGGTCATCAACCCGGAATACAACGCTGCGCAGTTGGCTGAGGCACTGGCCAAGTTGGAGGGCTTCAGTTACGCCCCGTCTGAGGCGCAATGGTGGCAGCACGGTCATTCAAGCGAGCGCGATTTCATTTATGTCACGACTCAGAACCTGTCGGCCGAGCAATTGCAAGCGTTGTCGGATGAGGTCGGTGGCGATCAAAGCCTGCTGGTGTGCTGTGCGGCCTTCCACGGCGTTACGGCGGCGGCGGGATCACAGCGTTGGCCGAACCTGACGCTCAAGAAGATCCCGAAGATGGTGCTGGCCCGTTGTGAGTGGGGCCATGACGATTACAGCCTCAATGTGAGCAACCTGCCTCTCTCAGCACCCTCATCCCCGGCCCCTCTCCCGCCTACGGGTGAGGGGAGCAGCGGTCAGCGCAAGAAGGCTGCTGCGGCCCAAGCCGGGCAGGGTGGCTTGTTTGGGGACGAGGCGTGAGCAAGAAGGTCATCATCATCGCTGGGCCGAATGGCGCGGGGAAGACGACGTTCGCCCGATCCTTCCTGCCTGCCGAGGCGCATTGCCCGCGCTTCATCAATGCCGACCTGATCGCTGCCGGCTTGGCACCCTTTGCACCAGAAACAGCCGCCATCAAGGCCGGGCGTCTGATGTTGCAAGAAATTGCGGAATGCACTGAGCACGGTGACAGCTTTGCGGTGGAGACCACCCTCTCGGGGCTGATGTATCTACGCCATATTCGCCAGTGGCGACAACTCGGCTATCACGTTAGCCTGTTCTTCTTGGCCCTGCCTTCAGCCGATGTGGCCGTGGCTCGGGTGGCTGAACGTGTCAAGCAGGGCGGTCACCATATTCCTGAAGACGTGATTCGTCGGCGCTTTGCCGCTGGACGCGATCATTTTGACCATCATTACCGCGCTGTTGTGCATGCTTGGGCGCTGTACGACAACAGCAGCGCTACACCAGCTTTGCTGGCATGGGGAGAAAATGAATGACTCAGCAAGAACTGTCACAAGCCAAAGATCCGGATCTGCGTACCTCGTTGCAGGCCATGTTGCGTGCCGCTGAGCTGGCGCGTAAGACGGCGATGCAGACGGACACGGACATCGTGATCGTCGAGAACCAGCAAATCGTGCGCCTGTCCGCCCATAAGCTTCAGCAGCAGGACAAGCCAGCATGAATGCACGCGTTCAAAACGCTGTCACGGGCCGGTTGTCTCTGCGTCCGCCGCAGGCTGAATCTCTGGCGAAGTTGGTGCGTGCGCTTGATGCTGCCCCCAGTTTGCTCGGCCACGAACAAGAGGTTGCGGCCATTCTGGCCACACTGAAAGCTGAGTTCCCCACGCTTGAAGACTTCGAGCGTGAATTCCCCTCGCTGTGCTTTTCGCTGGCGACGGGTGTCGGCAAGACCCGTCTGATGGGGGCGTTCATCGCCTACTTGCATCTGGCGCATGGCATCAACAACTTCTTTGTGCTGGCCCCGAACCTGACGATCTACAACAAGCTGATCGCCGACTTCACGCCCAACACGCCCAAGTACGTCTTCAAGGGGATCGCCGAGTTCGCTCAGCAGCCACCGCTGATCATCACGGGCGACAACTACGACCAAACCGGTGCGGTTGTTCAAGATCAGACGATGGGCTTTGCCCATGATGTACGCATCAACATTTTCAACATCTCCAAGATCAACTCCGAAGTGCGTGGTGGCAAAGAGCCGCGCATCAAGCGGATGAAGGAAGTGCTGGGCGACAGCTACTTCAACCATCTGGCGAATTTGCCGGACCTCGTGCTGCTGATGGACGAGTCGCACCGCTACCGGGCCAGCGCCGGAGTGCGGTCTATCAACGAACTGAAGCCCTTGTTTGGCCTTGAGGTCACGGCCACCCCGTTCGTGGAATCCACGCGTGGCCCTGTGCCGTTCAAGAACGTGGTGATGGACTACCCATTGGCACGGGCGATGGAAGACGGCTTCGTCAAAGAGCCCGCCGCCGTGACTCAGCGCAACTTCGATGCCAAGGCTCACACGCCCGAGGAGATTGAGAAGATCAAGCTGGAAGACGGCATTCGCCTGCACGAAACCACCAAGGTCGAGCTGCTGACTTACTCCCGTGAGAACCGCATCAAGGTGGTGAAGCCCTTCATGCTGGTGATTGCGCGGGACACCACCCACGCCGCGCAGCTCAAGGCGCTGATCGAATCCACGGCTTTCTATGAGGGACGCTACGCGGACAAGGTGATCCAGGTGGATTCCAGCCGCACCGGGGCTGAAGAAGAGGCCATGATCGCTAGGCTCCTTGCGGTGGAAAGCGTGGACGAGCCGACTGAGATCGTTATTCACGTCAACATGCTCAAAGAGGGCTGGGACGTGACCAACCTCTACACCATCGTGCCGTTGCGTGCAGCCAATGCGCGCACGCTGATCGAGCAATCCATTGGTCGCGGGCTGCGGCTGCCCTATGGCAAACGGACAGGCGTGGCAGCGGTTGATCGTCTCAACATCGTCGCGCACGACAAGTTTCAGGAAATCATTGATGAAGCCAACCGGGGCGATTCACCGATCAGGCTGAAACAGGTGATCCTCGAAGCGCCGAGCGCTGATGACAAGAAAGTGAGCGTCCAGGTCGGCTCGGGGGCGATGACGCGCCTGGGGCTTGCCGATGTGCTGGCCCTCACCCCCGACCTCTCTCACGCCACCGCTCCTGAACGTGGGCGAGGGGAGTCGTTCACACCGGTGTTCGCCACGGCGAGCGAGCGCCAAGCCGCCCGCGTTGTGATGGACGTCATCGGCAAGTACGAGGTCAAGCGCGATCTCGTCCCGACCAGCGGCGCACTGCTTAACGCAGACGTGCAGGCTGCGATCCTGGCTGAGGTGACCGAGCGGTTGAAACCTGCCCAAGGTGACTTGCTGGCGGATGCCGACGACGGGATGCCTGCACTTGACCTCTCGGCCGTGGTGGCCAAGACCACTGAGATCGTCGTCCAGCAAACCATCGACATTCCCCGCATCGCGGTGGTGCCCACAGGTGAAGTCACCACGGGCTTCCACCCGTTCAAGCTGGGCACGCTGCCCAATTTCCAGCCGGGTCAGCGCGAAATCGTGGGGCAGGAGCTGCGCACCAATCGCCAGTTCACCATGAGCCGTGAGGCCGGCATCAGGGAGCAACGGTTCGAGGACTACATCGTCAAGAAGTTGATTGACTTCGACGACATCGACTACTTCACGCAGGCTGCGTTGCTGTACGACTTGGCCGGTCAGGCCGTCGCCCATTACCAAGCGCAGAACTATTCAGACAACGAACTGCACGAGGTTTTTGATACTTACAGCGCAGAGCTGGCTCGGCTGATCCGAGCGGAAATGATGGCGCACTTCTGGGAGGAAGCGACCGAGTACGAAGTCCAAGTCAGCCGTGGTTTCACGGAACTGAAAGCCTGCAACTACACCGCCGTTGCAGGCCAGACCGCGCATCACTACCGGGAAACCGTCACCGAGCTGGGCCGCATCAAGCAAATGTTGTTCGGCGGCTTTGCGCGCTGTCTGTACCCGTTGCAGAAGTTCGACTCTGATACCGAACGGCGATTCGCGGTCATCTTGGAGCGGGACGCCTTGAAATGGTTCAAGCCTGCCAAGGGTCAGTTCCAGATTTACTACAAGCTGGGCACGGAGCAGCCGGAATACGTTCCCGACTTTGTGGCTGAGACGGATTCAAGGATCTTGATGGTCGAAACCAAGGCAAGAATCGACATCGATACCCAAGACGTGCAAGCCAAGGCCACCGCAGCGGCCCGTTGGTGCATGCATGCGTCAAACCATGCGGTATCGGTGGGCAGCAAGCCTTGGCGTTACCTACTGGTTCCGCACGACGAGATCACCGAATCGAGACGGCTCGTCGATTTTTTGCGGTTCGAAGTCAAGGGGTGATGTAAAAAACCGAGCGGCATCCCCCTTTAGGGGGTATCCAGCTGCCAACTATTTTGCGATGTGTCCCTCTTTGGAGGGGGTGCATGTGAGCAAGTTGTTTCCGAGAATGAAGTCACCTTCAACCACTTCTCAACCCTCTCTCGGAGGTTCACATGCATCCCAGACTGATCACCCGTTTTGCCCAAATGGGCGAATCGGAGTTCCTCGCGCAAGCAGGTCGGATCGTTTCGGCGATGACCGACAACCCGCAGTTCCCTGAGCCTTGGCCGGCTCCAGCACCGGCCATCGGGGTTTTGACGGCGACCTTTGAACGATATCGGCAGGCGTTGGATGCCAGCGCCACGCGTGATCAGATCCGCATCGCTGAGCGCGATGCCATCCGTACTGAGCTGACCACGCTGCTCCAGCGGCTGGCAAGTTATCTGGAGTTCATCACCCACGACGATGGCATACCGTTGCGCTCCACCGGCTTCGAGCTGCGGCGCAGCAATGCGCGACACGGCGGCGGCCACAGCGGCCCGTTGGATGCTCCTAGCGGGCTCAAACTGAGTCATGGTCTGGCTACCGGGCAGGTCGAGCTCAAGCTTGACCGGCTCGAAGGCGCGGGCAGCTACGAGGTACACACCGCCCAAGGCGACCCGTTGATCGAGAGCAATTGGCATTACGCACTGGTGTCGATGTCGGTGCGGCGCATCCTGCTCGATCACATTGCGCCCCTGCAATGGGCTTGGGTGCGGGTGCGCGGTGTGGACGGGCAGGGCGCCGGACGCTGGAGCGAGCCGGCCAGCATCGTCGTGCTGTAGATTGATCCGTGGGTCGGTGTGAAGGCCTGTTGAGGTGCTGGGCGGGCAGCAGCAATGGTGGCTGGAGGCGCTTTTGGCGCATGGACGCCCAAGGCGTCTACATCGGTGCCACCTTGCTCACCGTCATCGCCAACGCCCCCAACCCTGCGGGCTTCGCCATCCTGCGCGACCGCTTCGACGACGGCGCCATCCACCCTTTGGGCCTTCTCCTCGCCGCTCTGCCACCCACCTTGATGGCCGTGGTGGCGTTCAGGGGGTTGTGAGCGTGGTTCTATTGTGACTACAATGATTTGTCATCGTTCCCCAGAAAGCCGCCATGTCCACCGCTGATACCTACGTGCGTGCTCGCATCAACACCGAGACCAAAGAGCGTGCCGCAGATGCGCTCGAAGCTATGGGCTTGTCGATTTCCGATGCGATTCGATTGCTGATGCTGCGTATTGCCGATGAGCGAAAATTGCCTTTCGAGATCAAGGCACCCAATGCCGTTACGCGTCAAGCGATGGCCGAGTTGGATGCGGGCAAGGGCAAGCGACTGCCTGATCTTAACGCCTTGATGGCCGATTTGCATGCGGACGATTGAACGTTCAACCGCGTTTAGGCGGGATTACAAGCGCGAAGCAAAGGGCCCTCACCGGGTAACGCTTGATGCTGATTTGGTTCCAGTCTTGGTGGCGCTTGCCGAAGATCAGCCTCTGCATCCACGTCAACGTGATCACGACCTGATTGGCAATTGGGCAAGCTACCGCGAATGCCACGTCAAACCCGACTTGGCTCGCACAGCGCACTTTTTGGTTGATTTCTTGTCGATACGTCGGACAAGGTACATCCCCCTTCTTGTTCAATCAGCTTGTTGTCACGACCGGCGCACTATTCCGCACCAGTGACCACATCTCCCCGATAGCCTCCTTCGGCTGCGGGTAAGGGGGAACAAGGACAATGGCGGCCTTGCATTGATTTGGGTGCGCTGTTTTCGGCGCTTTGACCTTGGCCTCTACTGTTTCTGCTGGGCTTGCGAGCCCGCCTAAAGCCTTGACCAGCTACCGCCCGTATTGGGCCAAGCGCTTGGGTACGGCACCGTTTTTGCCCATGAACCGCGCCGAGATGGACAAGCTCGGCTGGGATGCGTGCGACATCATCATCGTGACGGGCGACGCCTACGTCGATCACCCCAGTTTTGGCATGGCGGTGATCGGCCGGATGCTGGAGTCGCAGGGCTTTCGGGTCGGGATCATTGCGCAGCCCGATTGGCAAAGCGCCGAGCCCTTCAAGGTGTTGGGCAAGCCGAATCTGTTCTTTGGCGTCACCGCCGGGAACATGGATTCGATGATCAACCGCTACACCGCTGATCGCAAGATTCGCTCGGATGACGCCTACACGCCTGGCAATGTCGGCGGCAAGCGGCCAGATCGGGCCTCGCTGGTGTATGCGCAGCGCTGCAAAGAAGCTTGGAGCGATGTGCCCATCATCATGGGCGGCATCGAAGCCAGCTTGCGCCGTATTGCGCATTACGACTATTGGCAAGACAAGGTGCGTCGCTCGATGGTGGTGGACGCCAAGTGCGATTTGCTGCTCTACGGCAACGCCGAGCGCGCCATCGTTGAGATTGCGCATCGTCTGAGCCGGCGCGAGCCGGTGCAAAACATCACCGATGTGCGCGGCACGGCCTTTGTGCGGCGCAGCGATGATCCGAGCGCCCAAGGCTGGTTCGAGATCGACTCGACCCAAGTCGATATGCCGGGCCGCATCGACGAACACATCAACCCCTACCAAACCACCGCTGAACAAGCGGCGGCCCAAGGCAGCAGTTGCGCCAAGGAAGAAGGGCCGGGGGCCGCAACGACGCCACCCACGGGTGCGCCATCCAGCGACGCGCTCTACAAAACCATCACCTTTGTGCCTGCACCGCAGCTCAGCGGCCGCATCAAGCTGCCGCCGCGTGACCAAACGGTGATCCGCTTGCCTTCCTATGAGCAAGTCAAGAGCGATCCGGTGCTCTATGCCCACGCCAGCCGCGTGCTGCACCTAGAAACCAACCCCGGCAACGCCCGCGCGCTGGTGCAACGCCACGGTGAGGGCGCCAGCGCCCGTGATGTCTGGATCACCCCGCCACCGATCCCGCTCAGCACCGCCGAGATGGATCACGTCTTCGATCTGCCCTACGCCCGCGCGCCGCATCCGGCTTACGCGGATGAGCTGGGCGGTCATGACGGCGTGACCAAAATCCCAGCGTGGGAAATGATCCGCTTCAGCGTCAACATCATGCGGGGCTGCTTTGGCGGCTGCACCTTCTGCTCGATCACCGAGCACGAGGGCCGCATCATCCAAAGCCGCTCGGAAGACTCGGTGATCCAAGAGATTGAGGCCATTCGCGACAAGGTCAAGGGCTTCACCGGCGTGATCTCGGACTTGGGCGGCCCCACGGCCAACATGTACCGTATCGGCTGCAAATCGCCGGCGATCGAGGCCGCTTGCCGCAAGCCGTCGTGCGTTTGGCCGGATGTCTGCCAAAACCTCAACACCGACCACGGCCCGTTGATCAAGATGTACCGTCGCGCCCGGGCCTTGAAGGGGGTGAAGAAGATTTTGATCGGCTCGGGCCTGCGCTACGACTTGGCGATCAAATCGCCCGAGTACATCCGCGAGCTGGTGACGCACCACGTTGGCGGCTACTTGAAGATCGCCCCGGAGCACACCGAAGAGGGGCCGCTCTCCAAGATGATGAAGCCGGGCATCGGCACCTACGACCGTTTCAAGCAGCTGTTTGACAAGTTCAGTGCGGAGGCCGGCAAGCAGCAATTCTTGGTGCCGTATTTCATCGCCGCGCACCCCGGCACCACCGACGAAGACATGATGAATTTGGCCCTCTGGCTGAAGAAAAATGGCTTCCGCGCCGATCAGGTCCAGACCTTCTACCCCAGCCCGATGGCCACCGCCACGGCCATGTACCACTCGGGGCGCAACACCCTGCGCAAGGTCACGCGCAGCAGTGCGGATGCGGTGGACATCGTGCGTGGTGACAAGCGTCGCCGCTTGCACAAAGCGTTCTTGCGCTATCACGACGCCAACAACTGGCCTTTGCTGCGCGAAGCGCTCCAAGCGATGGGCCGTGCTGATTTGATCGGCAACGGCAAGCAGCACCTGATCCCAACGTGGCAGCCGGCCACCGACGGCTCGTATGAGAGTGCGCGGCGCAAAAATTCCACCCCCGCACCCCGCCCAAACTCCCGCCCAAACCCCGGCCGTGTTTTGACCCAACACACCGGCTTGCCGCCGCGTGCGGGCACCGCCACCGCCACCGCCAAGAAGCGGCGCTGAAGGACCAGATATGTCGCCCATGCGTATCGAAGACATCCGCCAGCGGCTGCGCGCCTTGGGTGCCAAGACCTGCCACGAAGAGCGGGTCTTGCGGCGCTGGGCCCAAGCCCAGCCCCAAGAGGGCGGGCGGCGGCGGGCGGAAGACTTTTTGCCGCTGGAGCTGCGCGACGCTTGGCCCGCGCTGGCCGCTGAGCTGGCGGCTTTGGCGCGGGTGCACTCGGTGCATTCGGGCGAAGACGGCTCGGCGCGGTTGCTGATCGAGCTGGGCGACGGGCAGCGGGTTGAAAGCGTGCTCTTGCCGCGCGACGGTTTGTGCGTCTCGACCCAAGTGGGTTGTGCGGTCGGCTGTGTCTTTTGCATGACCGGTCGCAGCGGCTTGCTGCGTCAACTTGGCAGCGCCGAGATCGTGGCCCAAGTGGTGCTGGCGCGGGCGCTGCGTCCGGTCAAAAAAGTGGTTTTCATGGGCATGGGTGAACCGGCCCACAACCTCGACAACGTGCTGGAAGCCATCGAGCTGCTTGGCACCTTGGGCGGGATCGGTCACAAGAACTTGGTGTTCTCCACCGTGGGCGATCCGCGCGTCTTTGAGCGACTGCCCCAAGGCGTGGTCAAGCCCGCGCTGGCGCTGTCCTTGCACACCACCCGGCCGGAGCTGCGCGTACAGCTGCTGCCGCGTGCGCCGCGCATCGACCCGGTCGAGTTGATCGAACAAGGCGAGCGCTACGCCCGCGCCACAGGCTACCCCATCCAAGTGCAGTGGACCTTGATCGAAGGCGTCAACGACAGCGAGGCTGAACTTGATGCCTTGGTGGCGCTGCTGCGCGGCAAGTACGCCATCTTGAACATGATCCCCTTCAACACGGTCGAGGCCGACGACTTGGACTTCAAGCGTCCGAGTTGGGAGCGCGCGGCTGAGCTGGCGCGCAGCCTGCATCGACGCGGGGTGCTGACCAAGCTTCGCCAGTCGGCGGGCCAAGACGTGGACGCCGGTTGTGGGCAGCTTCGGGCGCGTGATGGGGCGCGTGAGGGCGCGCGTCCCGAGGGCCAACCTGTTGTTTTCCAGCACCGCTGAGGGCGACTTCTTCGCAGGGTGTTGCAAAGTACGCGCCCCGTCACGAGCCGTGACGAAGCGGTTGTGAAGGGTGCCTGAGGGGCTCAGAAAATCGCAGCCCATGAGCTCTATCCCCACCCACGCCCCCATTCCAACCCTCTCACCGGGTTTGCTTGATCGCATGAGCCACGAGGCTGACCCGCTGGCCGATGACACGGTGGCAACCCTTGTCGGTCCTTGGACCGTCCTGCCGGAAGGGGCCAGCCGGGCCGATCATCTGGCCGCGCACCGCACGCAGTGGGAATACCTCTCTTTGGCCACCAAGCAGTTTGACGCTTGGACCACCAACGCAACGCTGGGTACGTGGCACGCTGACGAGGCTGAATTGCCGCTAGAGATCGCAGCGGCGCTCGACAGCTACGTCCAGCAAGCTCGGGTCTTGCCCCCATGGGCGGACAAGGCCCAGATCGAACGTGCTGAGGCGCTGTTCATGGACAGTGGCTTGTTGTCCATCGCCTTGCTGTTTTGTGCCAGCTTGCCCGAGTGCTACTTGGTGCCTGATCTGGCCACCGTGCTGCATATCTCGGGTCAGCTCGAAAAGCACACCGAGTACCGTGTGCGTAGCACTGCCGCCATGGTGTTCCCGGTGATGATGAAGGGCGGACTGACCGATCCAAGCGGCTCAGGCATCGCGCAGATCCTGAAAGTGCGCCTGATCCACGCCACGATCCGCAACCTGATCCTGCGTGGTCATCCCGCAGAGTTCAACGCCACCTCCCCCGCCGTGCCCGCGCTGCCCACCTTGGGCGGTTCGCAAGGGATGCATCAATCGCTCTTTGCCCACGGCTGGAACTTGGCCGAGGGGCTGCCTTGCAGCCAAGAAGAGCAGGCCTACACCTTGCTCACCTTCAGCTATGTGTATCTGCGCAGTTTGCGCAAGTTGGGGCTTGGCTTGAGCGAGGCGGACGAGCGGGCCTATTTGCACATGTGGAACGTGGCGGGTCACATCTTGGGCATTCGCAGCGAGCTGATGGCACACACCATGGACGAAGCGGCGTTTTTATTCGACCGGCTCCAGTCCCGGGGGTTGGCGCGTCAGATCCCGTCCAACGATCCGCGTCCGGAGCTTGGCCGAGCCTTGGTCAACACCATGGCGGACTCGATCCCGGTGAACTGGATCAAAGCCTTCCCGACTCAACTGGTGACCCATCTGTGCGGCAAGAAAGCCGCTCGAATTTTGGGCTTGCAACGCCACGTGGCGTGGCCCTCGCGGCTGCTTTTTAGCACCGTGTTGGGCATCGCACGGGGGGTCGATACCGTGATGCGCTGGGTGGTGAAAGACTTTTCGATCTCGCGCCTCATCACCCGCTTGTTGAGCTATCAGTACCTCAGCCAGGTGCTGATGAACGAAGCTCGACCGCTCAAGCTGCCCGATCACCTGCTCAACAAGGTCAACACCATGATGGGCACGTGGCACGAAGACACCAAGGCCCCGGGCTGGATGAATCGCTTCGAGCAACGGATGGGCCGACGGCCCCCGGTCGAAGCCTGAGATTCAGTAGGTGGAATTGGGGTAACTGCTGTTTTGAAAGCTGGCGGTGCGTGCGGGTTTGCTGAGCGGTATGTTGCGCATCAGTTTTTCATCGGCTTCACGGACGCGCTGACAGAGCGTGAGCGAGATGTTCGACAGGATCAAGATGAACTGATCGACGTCGTACTCGCGGATGCGTCGCAAGCTGGTTGCGGCGATCTCGATGGCCACGCAACTGGTTTTGGCGCAGATCGAGGCACTGCGAGGGGTGCGTTCAATCAAGGCCAGTTCGCCAAAGGATTGCCCCCGCTCCAACATGCCGAGATCGAACTGATCGTTGGGCCCCAAGGCATCGCGCTCCAAGCCGTGATCCTCCCAAACCTTGGTGACGCTGGCCAAGCCGGTTTCGAGCACGTACATATGCAAGGCTTCATCGCCTTGGCGGCAGAAAAATTCACCGGGTCTCAAGGTGACGATGCGTGCTTCAGAGAGCAGACGCTGCACGGTGTCCGGCCGCAAGCCCTGAAAGAGCGGCATTTGCATCAACAGCCCGACCCGGGGGTCCAAAGGACCGGTGGTTTGCGGCGTTTGAGGGCCGGACCGACCCCCACTCAAACTGGCCAAGACGCGCTGCAAAGGGTTGAGCTGTGAATTGGGCATGGTGTAAGGCTCCGCAACGGACGTGTGAAAGAAACAATTTTACGTGGGTATGATCCGCGACCATGCTAGTCCACCCCCAATTCGACCCCGTTGCCCTCCATTTGGGGGTCTTCCAGATTCACTGGTATGGCTTGACCTACATGGCCGCTTTTGGGCTGTTTTACTGGCTCGGCTTGCGCCGTTTGCAGCATCCGGCCTTTGCCGCCCCAAGCTCGGCATGGACGGGTCGCGACATCGAGGATTTGCTTTTCTACGGCGTGCTTGGCGTGGTGTTGGGGGGGCGGTTGGGCTATGTGTTGTTCTACAAGTTCGATCACTACCTCGCGCACCCGCTCGACATCTTTGCCATCTGGAAAGGCGGCATGGCCTTTCATGGTGGCTTGCTGGGGGTGATCGTGGCCATGGCGCTCTTTGCCCGGCATCGCCAGCGCAGCTTCTTGCAAGTCACCGACCTGATCGCCCCGTGCGTGCCCACCGGCTTGGCCTGTGGGCGCATCGGTAACTTCATCAACGGTGAACTCTGGGGCCGGGCGGCCGATCCGTCCCTGCCTTGGGCGATGGTCTTCCCGCAGTCCGGTGTGGCGTGGCCGCGCCACCCCTCGCAGCTTTATCAGTTCGCCTTGGAAGGCCTGCTGCTGTTCGTGCTGCTGTGGTTCTACGCCCAACGGACCTTGCCGGCGTCACAGGTGCAAGCGGATGGTTCCAGCCGTGTCGTCTGGGGCCGGGTCTCGGCGGCTTTTTTGGTGGGCTACGGCAGCTTGCGCTTCATCGCCGAATACTTCCGCGAGCCCGACGATTTCCTTGGATTGCTGGCCTTGAGCCTCAGCATGGGTCAGTGGCTGTGCCTGCCGATGATCGCCCTGGGTCTGGGGATGTTCTGGTTCACCCGGGCCAAGGTGAGTGCTACGCCGAACGCTTGATCGCCAAGACCAGCACGCCCCCAGCCACCATGGCGATGCCGAGCCATTCGCGCAGGCTGGGGCGCTCTTGCAAAAAGACGACCGCGAAGATCGCGACCAGCACCAAGCTCAGCTTGTCCACCGGCGCCACCTTGGAGGCTTCGCCCATTTGCAGGGCGCGGAAGTAGCACAGCCAAGACGCCCCCGTGGCCAAGCCTGACAAGCCCAGAAAGAGCCACGTTCTGGCCGAGAGCTGGAACGGGTTTTGCCACCCTCCCTTGACGGTGATGAACACGCTCAGCACCCCCAAGATGATGACCGTGCGCACCAAGGTGGCCAGATCAGCGTCCACCCCTTGAAGACCGAGCTTGGCAAAGAGGGCGGTCAGGGCGGCAAACACCGCTGAGAGCAGGGCCCAGATGAGCCAAGGGGTGGTGGATGACCACGTCAACATGAACGCTCTCCTCTCAATCAATCGGCGTCAGTTTGGCGATGCTCAGCGCCAGCCATTTGGTGCCGTGACGGTTGAAGTTGACTTGGGCGCGGGCGTCGTCGCCTTGGCCTTCCAGGGTCAAAACGGTGCCTTCACCGAATTTGGTGTGGAACACATGCTGCCCCCGGCGCAGGCCGGTGCTGGACGTCTGGGTTGGCGCGAAAGCCGTCGGCTTGGTCCGGACGAAGGCGGGTGGGGTGAAGCCTGACTGGGCCCAGCTTGGGGCGGAAGGGGTTTCATGGCGGTGCTTGCCCGAGAGCCATTTCAGCGCTTCGGGCGGCAACTCGTCGAGAAAGCGGCTCAGGGCGTTGTAGCGCGTCTGGCCGTGCAACATGCGGGTTTGGCTGGCGCTCAGGTAAAGCCGCTTGCGGGCCCGGGTGATGGCCACATACATCAGGCGGCGCTCTTCTTCCAAGCCTTCGGGCCCCGCGCTGGTGAAGCTGTTGACGGCGTTGTCGTGCGGGAAGAGACCTTCTTCTAGGCCGGTGATGAAGACGGCGTCGAACTCCAAACCCTTGGCCGCGTGCACGGTCATGAGCTGCACCGCGTCTTGGCCGGCTTGGGCTTGGTTGTCCCCGGCCTCCAAGGCGGCGTGGGTCAGGAAAGAGCCCAGCGGCGAGAGGATTTCGCCGGTGTCAGGTTGCATCTCCGGGCTGGAAGTCCGGCCAACCGCTTCCTTGCCAAAGCCTTCGATGGTGACAAAGGCTTCAGCGGCGTTGAGCAGTTCGTCCAAGTTTTCCAGCCGGTCGGTGCCGTCTTTGTCGGTGCGATAAAAGCTCAGCAAACCGCTCAGATCGAGCATCTTTTCGATGATCTGGCGCAGGGTTTGGCCTTGGGTGACGTGTTGCAGGGTGGCGATGAGCTGGTTGAAGGCGGCCATCTTGGTGCCGGCTGCGCCGCTCAGCGCGTTCACGCTCTGGTGCAGGCTTTGGCCGCTTTGGCGTGCCACGTCTTGCAACTGCTCGACCGAGCGCGCACCGATGCCGCGCGCCGGGAAGTTGACCACGCGCAAGAAGCTGGTGTCGTCGTTGGGGTTCTCGATCAGGCGCAGGTAGGCGAGGGCGTGTTTGACTTCAGCGCGCTCAAAAAAGCGCAAGCCGCCCCAAACCCGGTACGGCACGCCGGCGTTGAACAGCGCCGATTCGATCACCCGCGATTGCGCATTGCTGCGGTAGAGCAGCGCGATTTCGTGCAGATGGGTGCCGCTGCGGTGCAGGGCGCGGATCTCTTCCAAGAGCCACTGTGCTTCGGCAAAGTCGCTCGGTGACTCCATCACCCGCACTGGCTCACCGGGGCCGGCCTCCGTGCGCAGGTTCTTACCCAAGCGGCGGCTGTTGTGGCTGATGAGCGCGTTGGCCGAATCAAGGATGTTGCCGAAGCTGCGGTAGTTGCGCTCCAGCTTGACGATGTGGTCGATGCGGTATTCGCGCTCAAAGTCGGCCATGTTGCCCACGCGTGCGCCCCGGAACGCGTAGATGCTCTGATCGTCGTCCCCCACCGCAAAAATCGCGTTGCCCCGACCTTGGGCCGCTTCTGCGGGCGTGCCAGCCAGCATCTTCAGCCAAGCGTATTGCAGCCGATTGGTGTCTTGGAACTCATCGACCAAGATGTGGCGGAAGCGTTCTTGGTAGTGCGTGCGCAGCGGCTCGTTGTCGCGCAGCAGTTCATAAGAGCGCAGCATCAGCTCGGCAAAATCCACCACCCCTTCGCGTTGGCACTGGTCTTCGTAACTTTGGTAAATCTGCTGCCACGTGCGGCTTTGCGGGTCGCGCACCTCGACATCCTTGGGCCGCTTACCGTCTTCTTTGCTGGCGGCGATGAAGTGGCTGATTTGCTTGGGCACGAAGCGCTCTTCATCGAGGTTCATGCCCTTGATGATGCGTTTGACGGCGCTTTGCTGGTCGCCGGAGTCCAGGATCTGGAAGGTTTGCGGCAGGCCCGCGAGTTTCCAGTGCAGGCGCAAAAAGCGGTTGCACAGGCCGTGAAAGGTGCCGATCCACATGCTGCGCACATTCACCGGCAACATGGCTGAGAGACGGGCGCCCATCTCTTTGGCGGCCTTGTTGGTGAAGGTCACGGCCATCATGCCGCCGGGCGCGGCTTGGCCGGTCTGGAGCAGCCAAGCGATGCGGGTGGTGAGCACGCGGGTCTTGCCCGAACCCGCCCCGGCCAAAATCAGGGCCGGGCGAGCAGGGAGGGTGACCGCGGCGAGTTGTTCGGGATTCAGGCCGGCAAGCAAGCCGTGAGGGGGTTGGGCGGTGGTGTTTTGTGGGATGGAATCAGGCATGGGGCCCGATTGTAGGAAGCGCGGGTCGTGAGCCGGCTGTCTGGCCCGATACAATCCCCACCCTATGGCCGATCCGACTCCCGATCAAGTACGTGCATTCATCGCCGCAGGCTTGCCCTGCGAGCATCTGGTCGTCGAAGGTGACGGGCGTCACTTCTTCGCCACCATCGTGTCCTCGCGTTTCGAGACCTTGAACCGGGTGCGTCGTCATCAGGCGGTCTACGGTGCTTTGGGCGAGCGCATGCGCGAGGAAATCCACGCCCTGTCGATGAAAACCCTCACGCCTGCCGAGTGGGTTGCTGAAGGGGTTGCTGAAGGGGTTGCCAAGGTAGCCGCGGGGAGTGCGCGCTAAGCAAAGCGCGTCCATCCTCCGCTCAGCCCCATCCGGTCGCGTGGGCCTTGCCGCCGACCTTTCCTTGCTGAACATCGTCACATCATGGACAAACTCAATATCCGGGGCGGCCACCGTCTTTCGGGCGACATCATCGTGTCGGGCGCCAAGAATGCTGCCTTGCCCGAGCTGTGCGCCGCCTTGTTGGTCGCGGGGCCGGTGACGCTGGACAACGTGCCGCTCTTGCAAGATGTGGCCACCACCTTGAAGGTGTTGCGCACCATGGGTGCCACGGCCGAGCGCAGCAGCAGCAGCCAGCCGGATCAGGTGCTGATCGATGCGTCCACCATCAACACGCCGGAAGCGCCTTACGAGCTGGTCAAGACCATGCGGGCGTCGATTTTGGTGCTCGGGCCACTGTTGGCACGCTTCGGCCAAGCCACGGTCTCGTTGCCAGGCGGCTGCGCCATCGGTTCACGGCCGGTCGATCAGCACATCAAGGGCTTGCAAGCCATGGGGGCGGATATCCGTGTTGAGCACGGCAACATCGTGGCGCGGGCCGCACGGCTCAAGGGTGCGCGCATCACCACCGACATGGTGACGGTGACGGGCACCGAAAACTTGCTCATGGCTGCGACCTTGGCTGAGGGTGAAACCATCCTTGAAAACGCCGCTCAAGAGCCAGAGATTCCTGATCTGGCCGAGCTGTTGATCAAGATGGGCGCGCGCATCGAAGGGCACGGCACGCATCGCATCCGCATTCAGGGTGTTGAGCGCCTGCACAGCCCCAGCGTGGCGCACCGCATCGTGGCCGATCGCATCGAAGCGGGCACTTTCCTCTGTGCCGTGGCGGCCACCGGCGGGGATGTGACGCTGCGCGGCGCGCGCGCTGATCACCTCGACGCCGTGATCGACAAGCTGCGCGAAGCCGGGGCGCACATCGAGTCGGGCCAGAGTGCGGCGGGTGAGGATTGGATCCGGGTGCAATCTGAAGGTCGTTTGCGGGCGGTGAGCTTTCGCACCAGCGAATACCCGGCCTTCCCGACCGATATGCAAGCCCAGTTCATGGCCGTGAACTGCATCGCCGAAGGTGTGGCGCGGGTGAGCGAGACCATTTTTGAAAACCGCTTCATGCACGTCAATGAGCTGGTGCGGCTTGGGGCGCACATCGCAGTCGATGGCCACACCGCCATCGTCGAAGGCATTCCCCGGCTGTCGGGTGCGGCGGTGATGGCCACCGATTTGCGCGCCTCGGCCAGCTTGGTGATTGCGGGCTTGGTGGCCGAAGGCCAAACGGTGGTGGACCGCATCTATCACCTCGACCGGGGCTATGACCGCATGGAAGCCAAGTTGCGCGGCGTGGGTGCCGACATTGAAAGGATCAAGGGATGATCACGCTGGCCTTGTCCAAAGGACGCATTTTTGAAGAAACCTTGCCGCTGCTGGCGGCAGCTGGCATCACGGTGCTGGAAGACCCAGAAAAGTCGCGCAAGCTGATTTTGCCGACCAACCGCGACGATGTGCGTGTGGTGCTGGTGCGCGCCACCGACGTGCCGACGTATGTGCAGCACGGCGGCGCTGATTTGGGCGTGGCCGGCAAAGACGTGCTGATCGAGCACGGCGGCGACGGCTTGGTGCAGCCGCTGGACCTGAACATCGCCAAGTGCCGCATGAGCGTGGCGGTGCGCGCCGATTTCGATTACCAAGCGGCCGTCAAGCAAGGCTCGCGCATCCGCGTGGCCACCAAGTACACCCGCATTGCCCGCCAGCACTTTGCCGACAAGGGCGTGCACGTCGATCTGGTCAAGCTGTACGGCTCGATGGAGCTGGCCCCGCTCACCGGCTTGGCCGACGCCATCGTCGATCTGGTCTCGACGGGTTCAACCCTGCGTGCCAACCATCTGGTGGAGGTCGAGCCCTTCATGGAGATCTCTTCGCGCTTGGTGGTGAACCACGCGGCCTTGAAGCTCAAGCGTGATCGGCTGCGTGCCTTGATCGACGCTTTTGCCTCAGCCATCCCCCGTGATTGATTTTTTTGCTGCTGTTGTCCTATGTCTCACGTTGCCATCCGTCATCTGAACACCGCTGCGGCGGACTTCGAGGCTGAATTCCAGCGCGTGTTGCACTGGTCGGCCGAGACCGATCACGCCATCGAAGAGCGTGTGGCGGCGATTTTGGACGACGTGCGCCAGCGTGGTGATGCGGCGGTGCTTGAGTACACCGCCCGCTTTGACGGCCTGAGCGTGGCCTCGATGGCTCAGCTGGAATTGACCCGCGACGAACTCAAAGCAGCGTTTGACGCCATCACCCCAGCGCAGCGTGGGGCGCTGGAGGCGGCGGCGGCGCGGGTGCGCAGCTATCACGAGCGTCAGTTGCAAGCCTGTGGCCTCTCGTGGAGCTACCGCGACGAAGACGGCACCTTGCTCGGCCAAAAGGTCACGCCGCTGGACCGCGTGGGCATCTATGTGCCCGGCGGCAAAGCGGCTTACCCGAGCAGTGTGCTGATGAACGCGCTCCCGGCTCATGTGGCCGGGGTGGGTGAAATCATCATGGTCGTGCCCACGCCCAAGGGCGAGAAAAACGCCTTGGTGCTGGCTGCGGCCTATGTGGCGGGCGTGACGCGCGCCTTTACCGTGGGTGGCGCGCAAGCGGTGGCGGCGTTGGCCCATGGCACCGCCACGGTGCCGCGCGTGGACAAGATCACCGGCCCGGGCAACGCCTATGTGGCCAGCGCCAAGCGGCGCGTCTTTGGCCAAGTGGGTATCGACATGATCGCCGGCCCGAGTGAAATCTTGGTCTTGGCCGACGGCTCGACGCCGCCGGATTGGGTGGCGATGGATCTGTTCAGCCAAGCCGAGCATGACGAGCTGGCGCAGTCGATCCTCCTTTGCCCCGACGCCGATTACATCCATCAAGTGCAAGCGGCCATCGAGCGCTTGATCGACGCCATGCCGCGTCGCGACGTGATCCGCGCCAGCCTGGAAGGGCGGGGCGCCTTGATCCTGACGAAAGACATGGCAGAGGCCTGTGCCATCAGCAACCGCATCGCGCCCGAGCACCTCGAAGTGAGCTCCTCGGAGCCGCATCGCTGGGAGCCGCTGCTCCGGCACGCCGGCGCGATCTTCCTTGGGGCCTACACCAGCGAGAGCTTGGGCGATTACTGCGCCGGGCCGAATCACGTCTTGCCCACGTCCGGGACGGCGCGGTTTTCCTCGCCGCTCGGGGTCTACGACTTCCAAAAGCGCTCCAGCCTGATCGAGGTCAGCGAAGCCGGTGCCCAAGTGCTGGGTGTGATCGCTGCTGAGCTGGCGTATGGCGAAGGTTTGCAAGCCCATGCGCAGTCGGCCGAGATGCGGTTGCGTTGTCCGCCCACACCGTGAGTTGATATGCGCGTTTTGGTGTTCTCCTTTGCGCTGCGGCGCAGCCTGCATACCCTCGCCAACCGCATTGGACCGGGACGCATGCGGGCTTTGGTGACCTTGCTGGCTGTTTTTATCTTCTTTAATTTCTGCTTGCGCTTGGTCTTGGCGGTTCAAAACGGCGATGCCCAGTTGTTTGCACCGCAACGACTGATCCCAGCGCTGAGCGTGGGCGCTTTGTTTGACGCGGGTGTTGCCAGCTATTTCTTGGCGCCGATCGCATGGCTGCTGGCGTTTTCCAGCAGCCGGAACAGCGGCTCGCTGATCCGCTTGGTGGGCGTGCTGATGGTGCCGGTGTGCCTTCTTTGGGGCTGGGTCGCGTGCCTCGAATTGCTGTTCTGGCATGACCACGGCGTGCGCTTCAACATGATTGTGGTCGAGTGGCTGTTCTATCCGCACGAAGCATTCGATCAGTTGCTCAGTGCTCACGGCAGCCAAACCTTGGGCTTTTTGCTGGGCCTAGGCTTGGGTGTTGCCGCCTTGACATGGGTGGCCTTGATGCGGCTGTTGTTGCCGCGTCTTGGAGCGCGTCGGGGGCGCAAGCGCGAGCGCTACATCGCGGCGCTGCTGTGGAGTTTGGCGCCGGTGTTGTCGTATCACATGCTGGATGTCAGCGCGAAGGACTTCTCTGGCAACGCTGCGCTCAATGAGCTGGCTGCCAATGGGTACTTTGAGCTCGCCCATGCTTTGCGCCACAGCGAACCCGATTACGCCCAAGCCTACAAAACGCTGCCGCACGAAGCAGTCGCACGCAAATTGGCTCTTGAGCTGGCGGCTTCGGCGTCCCAGCCCTCCCAGCCCGTCGCCCAAAGTCCTGAGCCGTTGGCGCGAGATGTGGTCGCCGACCTGCCCGGCGGTGATCAACGACGCCATGTGGTGTTGGTGACCCTGGACGGCATGGGGGCCGAATTTGTGGGTGCGCTGGGGGATGGTCGCCATCTGACACCCACCTTGGATGCCTTGGCGGCCGACGGCCTGCTTTTCACGCGGGTCTATGCCACCAGTCGACGTGGCACGGTGGGTCAAGAGGCTTTGACGCTGTCTGTGCCGCCATCACCGAGTGGACGGGTCTTGACGCGCGTGTCGGCAGCGGTGGGGGCGGTGAGTTTGGCCGATGTGTTGCGCAGCAAAGGGTATGAATCCTTGTACTTCTATGCGGGCAATGACCATCTGGGCAACATGAAGCCTTTCTTTGCTGAGCACGGGTACGGCGTGGTGCCGTTGCCGGGTGCGGTCGATGACGATGAGCTCTACCGCCAAGTGCTGCCGGAGATCCATCGGCAGCACGCGCTTGGTCAAACGGTGTTGGCACAGATCATGACCCGTTCGATGCGGGGTGCTGGGCGTGCAGGCCAACCTCTTGGGATCGAAGACATGGTTCGGGACACCGACGCCGCCTTGGGGCGTTTCATGGCGGCAGCTCGGCAGCAAGCTTGGTTTGCCCAAACGATTTTTGTCTTCGTCGCCGACCGTGCAACCGCCAGCAGCAAGCGTGGAGCTCACCCGATGACGCTGGAGGACTACCGCATTCCGCTGCTGATGTATGCCCCAGGCCGGGTTCAGCCGGGGCGTGTGGACACCGTGGCTTCACAGATCGATGTGGCGCCGACCGTGCTGGCGCTGCTCAACATGAGCTATCGCAGCCACTTTTTTGGACAGAACATTCTTAAAGAAGGCGTGAAGCATCAGCGTGCCTTGCTCTCGGATGAGCGCACGGTGGGTTATTACGAAGATGGGGTGGTGGTGGAGCTGCGCCCGAACGCGCGCTATCGGTTGGTCGAAGCCGGGACAGGCAAGGTGCTCAAACCCGACGCGCATACCGATGAGTTGCTGACCGACGCCATCAGTTACTACCAGATGGCGGCGGAGTCCTACCGCAGCGGCCGTCTGCGCAACGGCCGCTAGCGGTCGGCACGTCAGAACTTACTTGAACAGGTCCTTGACCCGGTCGGTCCAGCTTTTGGCGTCCGGTGAGTGCCGATCACCGCCCTTGGTGAGCGAGTCGTCCAGATCTTTGAGCAGCTTGCGCTGATGCTCGGTGAGCTTGACGGGCACTTCCAGCGAGACGTGCACGTACAAGTCGCCGGGATAGCCCGAGCGCAGACCCTTGATGCCCTTGCCACGCAAGCGGAAGGTCTTGCCGTGCTGGGTGCTTTCCGGCAAATCAATTTCAGCTTGCCCACCGCCCAAGGTCGGGATCTGGATCGCACCGCCCAACGCTGCCTTGACCATGCTCACCGGGATGGTGCAGTGCAAGTCATCGTTATCGCGCTCGAAGATCTCGTGCTGCTTGATGCGGATCTCGACGTACAAGTCCCCAGCAGGTCCACCTTGGGTGCCGGGCTCGCCGTGACCGCGCAAGGCAATGCGCTGACCTTCGTTGATCCCGGCGGGGATCTTCACTTCCAGCGTCTTTTGCTTTTTGACCTTGCCGGCCCCGTTGCAGCTGGTGCACGGATCGGTGATCACCTTGCCTGAACCGTGACAGTGCGGGCACGTCTGCTGGATGCTGAAGAAGCCTTGGCGCAGGTGAATCGTGCCTGAGCCTTGGCAGGAGCCGCACGTCTTGGCACTGGTGCCGGGTTTGGCACCGCTGCCGTGGCAGGTGCCGCAGCTTTCCCAAGCAGGGATGCGGATTTGGCTTTCTTTGCCGTTGGCCGCTTCCTCCAAGGTGATTTCCATCGCGTAGCTGAGATCAGCGCCGCGATAAACCTGCTGCCCCCCGCCGCCACCGCCCCGGCGACCCCCGCCGAAGATGTCGCCGAAGATATCGCCAAAGGCGTCCGCAAAGCCGTCACCGCCCGGACGGAACCCCCCACCGCCACCGGCGTTGGGATCCACACCAGCATGACCAAACTGGTCATAGGCCGAGCGTTTTTGGGCGTCGGAGAGCATCTCGTAGGCCTCTTTGACCTCCTTGAATTTTTCTTCCGACGCTTTGGCGTTGTCGCCCTGATTGCGGTCAGGGTGATGCTTCATGGCCAGCTTGCGGTAGGCCTTCTTGATCTCATCATCGGAGGCGTTTTTAGCCACCCCGAGGATCTCGTAGTAATCGCGCTTAGCCATGCATCATTCCCTGACGTGCCGGTGCTGTGTCCATCGTGTTCAAAAGGCGCAGGATCACCCGGATCACTTGCGGACTTCCTTGAACTCGGCATCCACCACATTGTCGTCGGCCGGCTTGGCGTTGCCGCCCTGAGTGCCACCGCCGGCGCCACCCATGCCACTCGGTGCCTCGGCAGAGCCCGCACCAGCCGCAGCAGCTTGGTCGGCGTACATCTTCTCGCCCAGCTTTTGGCTGGCACTCATCAGCGCTTCGGACTTGGCATCGATCTCAGCCTTGTCGTCGCTCTTGAGCGCGGTCTCCATGTCCTTGATGGCGGCTTCGATCTTGTCCTTTTCAGCCGCGTCCAGCTTGTCACCGTAGTCGGTGAGCGACTTGCGCACACTGTGCACCAAGCCGTCGGCTTGGTTCTTGGCTTGGACCAGTTCGACCTTCTTGTGGTCTTCGGCGGCGTTGAGCTCGGCGTCCTTCACCATCTTCTGAATTTCTTCTTCCGACAGGCCGGAGTTGGCCTTGATGGTGATCTTGTTTTCCTTGCCGGTGCCCTTGTCCTTGGCGCCGACGTGCAAGATGCCGTTGGCGTCGATGTCAAAGCTCACTTCGATCTGCGGAATGCCACGCGGCGCGGGTGGGATGCCTTCGAGATTGAACTCACCCAAGCTCTTGTTGCCCGAAGCCAGTTCACGCTCGCCTTGGAACACCTTGATCGTCACGGCCGGCTGGTTGTCGTCGGCGGTGGAGAAGGTCTGGGCAAACTTGGTCGGAATGGTGGTGTTCTTGGCGATCATCTTGGTCATCACGCCGCCCAAGGTTTCGATACCCAGGGACAACGGTGTCACGTCCAGCAGCAGCACGTCCTTGCGGTCGCCGCCCAGCACTTGACCTTGAATCGCGGCACCGACAGCCACGGCTTCATCGGGGTTGACGTCCTTGCGCGGCTCTTTGCCGAAGAACTCCTTGACCTTCTCCTGCACCTTGGGCATGCGGGTCATGCCGCCAACCAAGATCACGTCGTCGATGGCACTCACGGCCACGCCAGCATCCTTGATGGCGGTGCGGCAAGGAGCGATGGTGCGCTCGATCAGCTCTTCGACCAGGCTTTCGAGCTTGGTGCGGGTCAACTTGATGTTCAGGTGTTTCGGGCCCGAAGCGTCAGCGGTGATGTAGGGCAGATTGACGTCGGTCTGCGACGAGTTCGACAACTCAATCTTGGCCTTTTCAGCGGCTTCCTTCAGGCGTTGCAGGGCCAGCACGTCCTTGGTCAGGTCAACGCCGGATTCTTTCTTGAACTCGGCAATGATGAAGTCGATGATGCGTTGGTCGAAGTCTTCGCCGCCCAAGAAGGTGTCACCGTTGGTCGAGAGCACTTCGAACTGCATTTCGCCGTCCACATCGGCGATTTCGATGATCGAGATGTCGAAGGTGCCGCCGCCCAAGTCATAGACCGCAATCTTGCGATCACCCTTGCCGTGCTTGTCCAGACCGAAGGCCAGCGCTGCGGCAGTGGGCTCATTGATGATGCGCTTGACGTCCAGACCGGCGATGCGGCCAGCGTCTTTGGTGGCTTGGCGTTGGCTGTCGTTGAAGTAAGCCGGCACCGTGATCACGGCTTCGGTGACTTCTTCGCCGAGGTAGTCCTCAGCGGTTTTCTTCATCTTGCGCAGCACTTCGGCCGAGATCTGCGGCGGGGCCAAACGCTTGCCGCGCACTTCCACCCATGCGTCGCCGTTGTCGGCCGCCGCGATGGTGTAGGGCATCAGGTCGATGTCCTTTTGCACTTCTTTTTCGGTGAACTTGCGACCGATCAGGCGCTTGACCGCGTAAAGCGTGTTGCGCGGGTTGGTCACCGCTTGGCGCTTGGCCGAGGCGCCGACCAGCACTTCACCGTCTTCTTGGTAAGCAATGATCGACGGTGTGGTGCGTGCACCTTCCGAGTTTTCGATCACTTTGGTGGTGTTGCCTTCCATGATGGCAACGCAGGAATTGGTGGTACCGAGGTCGATGCCGATGATCTTGGCCATGTTTGTGCTCCGGATGGAATGGATGTTGTGTTGGATGTGCGGGCAAGCCGACCCCTTTCAAGGGGTCGCTGGTTTGCCGTGGTATTTACTTGGCTTACTTGGCAGCGCTGACCGTCACAAGGGCGGGGCGCAGCACGCGGTCAGCGATCAGATAGCCCTTTTGCAGAACGCTCACCACGGTGTTGGGGTCTTGCTCTGCCGGGACCACGCTGATGGCTTGGTGTTGCTTGGGGTCGAATTTGGTCGCGACGGGCGGATTGATCTCCAGCACCTTGTTACGCTCCAAGGCTTGCGCCAACTGGCGCAGCGTGAGTTGCACACCCTCAAGCACCTGCTCTGACGCCACCTTGCCCGTGGCTTGGTTGGCGATGGCGGCTTCCAAGCTGTCCTTCACGGGCAGGAGGCTCTCGGCGAAGGATTCCACGGCGAACTTGCGCGACTTGGCAATTTCTTCTTCGGCACGACGACGGATATTTTCGACTTCGGCCTTGGATCGCAGATAGGCATCCGCCATCTGGGCGTTCTTGGCTTCGAGCTCAGCAACTCGCGCAGGGAAATCATCGACGATTTCGGTCGCGGGAATGGCGGTTTCGGTGGGATGGGTTTCAGTCGTCACGTGCGAATCCTGAAAAGGCTTTGAACTTAAAAAATTCCTGAAGATCAGGCTCTTTCGACAAGCTGGGGATGAGGGCGTGATTTTTCAAGTCAGAGGGTGATTTTTTCAGCTTTGCCCAATTTCCAGCCGTAGCAAGCGTGATCAAATCGATGCTCTCCGGTGGAGAGTGACATCTCCGCCCCAAATCGGGGGTGTGTGGATTGCCTCAAATGGGAAATAATCCCATAAAGAGACTCCAGACTATGACGCGTATGACAGAGACCTCGCCAGACCCTTCTGAATTGCCCGCAGGCTCTGATCCCCGGGCGCAGTTGGCTTTGGAGCAATCGCTGGTGGTCATCCAGCCGTTGGTGTCTTGGCTGTTGCGCAACGGGGTTCATCACGGTGCTCTTGCGCAAGCGCTGAAAGGCGTCTTTCTGACGCAGGCTCGTGCTGAGCTAGAGCAGCGCGGCAGCAAAGTGACCGATTCAGCCTTGAGTGTGCTGTCTGGTGTGCATCGCAAGGATGTACGGTTGTTTTCACAGGCTGCACCCACCGCTGCTGCCCACGCACCGACACCGGCTGCCATGTTGTTCACGCGCTGGATCACCGATGCCGGTTACCGAGGCGTGGCACCCGATTCACTGAGCCGCACCGTGCCCTTGTCGCGCTTGCCCCGACATGGCCCACCGCCAAGTTTTGAGGCCTTGGCGCGGGATGTGTCGAGCGATGTGCATCCGCGCACCTTGCTTGAAGAGCTGCAACGTTTGGGCTTTGTGCGCGTTGAGGACGAAGACGTGTTGCTTGAAACCGACCGATTCATCAGTCAACCGGGTGATACGAACGCTGCGCGCACGTTGGCCGTCAATGCTGCCGATCATTTGGCTGCTGCAGTGCACAATCTCACGGCACCCGTTGACGAGCGGTTTCTGGAACAAAGTGTTTTTGCCGATGGCCTGAGTCAAGCCTCGGCCGCTTACCTTGCCGCCCGTGCACGTGAGTTGTGGGCTCCCGCCTTTGAAGCCATGGTGGCGTCCGCGACTGCGCGGGTTCAGCGGGATGAAGCCCAATCAGACACGCCGATGCGGGTGCGGTTTGGCGTTTATTACTACCACGAAGCGGTGACAGCGGATCCGGCGCCCACAGCACCAGCAGCGCCAGCAGCGGACCCGTTCCATCACCCGAAGAATGAGTCCGGGAGTTGATCATGTGGGGCCTGTCTGAATCGAGTCTTCCTCGCTGGACCAGGCGTCGTCCGATCTGGGTAGCCACCGCCCTGACCTTGGCTGTTTTGATGGCTTGTGGAGGGGGTGGGGTGGGCACCAACGGTACCGGCTCTGCTCCACAGGGGTTGAGTGTCGGCACCGTGACCGGTTTTGGCAGCGTGATCGTCGATGGTGCCCGGTTTGACGATACGGTCGCCAATGTCCTCATCGAACGGCAACCCGGCAAGCTCGACCGAGCTGAAGTCAAACTCGGTCAAGGGGTTGAGATTGGCTTTGATGTTGATGGGGCTGGCACCCATCAGGGTGTGGCACGGCAAATCCAGATCGAACCCGCACTGATTGGCCCGGTCGGTTCAGTCGGTCTGAAAACCTTGACGTTGCTTGGTCAGACCGTACAAATCAACACCGACCCGGCTTTTGGTCCGGTCACGGTGTTTGAGCCGCCTTACCTTGCGCTGAGTTCGGTCAAACCGGCCGATTGGGTCGAGGTGCATGCGATCGCTGTGCCTGCCGTGGCTGGGGGTCAACCGAGTTGGGTCGCAACCCGCATTGAACAACGTGTGCCCATGGCCAGTGCCCGGCTGCACGGCGCTGTGACCGGGGTTTCGGGGGTCACACCCAATCAGCACTTCCAACTGGGGGCCGTCACGGTGCAGCTCAGCGCGCCTGTGCAGTTGCTGACGCCGGCCACGCCGCTCACCCATGGTCAGGTGGTAACCATCTTTGCCGATCCCGCAGCCTTCGATCCTGTCCGTTCGGTCTTGACGGCGCAGGCGGTGCGCATGCGCGACCGTTTGGCCAGCAAGGGTCCTGCGGCGGTGGATGACTACATCGGTGGGGTGGTCAGTGGCAGTGACGGTGTCAACGGCGTATTCATTCTGGACGGCGTCACGGTGCGCTGGGACGGCGCTACCGTGATCAGCGGCGGCACAGCCTCCAACTTGCTCGATGGCACCTATGTGCGTGTTCAGGGCCGCTTTGACATCGACGGCAGTTTCCAGTCGCATGTGATCCAACTGCGCAACGTGGTGACCGAAAAAGCGGCTGAAGTACGCGGCACGGTGACCAACTGGTTGCCGGGCACACGTCAGTTCACGGTGCGTGATGTGGTCATCGATGCCTCATCCACTTCGACGTTGCTCGAAAACTTCAACCTCGCCTTGTGCGGCGCCACCGATCTCAGCAACGGTCAGTACGTGGTGGTCGATGGTGTGGGCATGCCCTCAGGTGTGCGGGCACAAAACATCCGTTGCGAAAACGAATTGGCTGTTCCGGGCGCCGTGATCGAGCGTAGCGGCGTTTTGAGCCGCATCGACACAGTGGCTCAGTGGTTGGAGCTGACTTTGAGCGATGGTTCGGTGTTGCATGTGACATGGAATGAGCACAGCTTTTTCCGCGAAACCAGCGCCGATGAGCTCTTGAACGGCAAGCCGATGCAGCCGATCAGTGTGGAAGGCACGTGGAACGGTACCGGCGCCAGCGCGGTGCTGGTGGCCAGCAAGATCAAGCTCGGGCTTTAATCGGCATCGTCGTTGTCGTTGTCGTTGTCGTTGTCGCTGTGGCTCATCGGGCCGCTTTGCCAAGCCTCCAGCCGACGGCGATCTTGTTTGGTGGGGCGGCCTTGCTCGATGCCTTGGGCGGGGTCGCGCAGAAACACCCGGTTGGCGCGCCAGTCCGCTTGGGCTTTGAGACTTTCCGGCGTTTCGCTGTAGAGCGCCTGCGCGATCGGAGCCGGGCCGCGCACTTCCGACACTCCCAGCACCGTCACGACGCGCGCGATCGGGCAGTCGCCCTGACGCAAGCTGAGCCGGTCCCCAACGCGCACCTCGCGTGAAGCCTTGGCGGCTTGCTCGTTGACCAGCACCCGGTTGCGGCCCACTTCTTCGGTGGCCAAGCTGCGGGTTTTGAAGAAACGCGCCGCCCAAAGCCATTTATCCAGACGCATCGCTGTTCCGGTGGCCGTTTTTTAGTCTTTAGCGCCCGCTGCCAAGGCGCGTTCACGCCCGGCTTGGCGTTCTTCCACCGACAACGCATCGCCCCACCAACCTTGGGTGTGCTGACTCACCAGTTTGGCCAAAGTGCCGATCCAAGCCGGGTCGTCGTTCAGGCACGGGATGTATTCAAAGCGTTGACCCCCAGCGGTCAGGAAAGCCGTGCGGCACTCCATCGCCACTTCTTCCAGCGTTTCGAGGCAATCGGCGACAAAACCCGGGCAAACCACCTGCACCGACGGCACCCCTTGCTTGGCCAGGGCCTGCAAGGTGGGTTCGGTGTAGGGCTCCAGCCACTTGGCCTTGCCAAAGCGGCTCTGGAAGGTCAACTGCCAGTCTTGGGCCGCCAAGCCCAGCCGCTCAGCCAAGCGCCGTGCGGTCTGATGGCATTCGCAGTGATAAGGGTCGCCCAGATGCAAGGTGCGCTCGGGCACGCCGTGAAAGCTCATCACCAGCTTGTCGGCCCGGCCATGCTGCTGCCAATGGGCTTCGATCTTCAGCGCCAAGGCGTTGATGTAATCGGCGTCCATGCCGTAACGGTTGATGAAGCGCAGCTCAGGCACGCGCCGCACCTTGCCGGCCCAAGCGTAGACCGCGTCAAACACGCTGGCGCTGGTGGTGGCGGAGTACTGCGGATAGAGCGGCAGGATCAAGATCCGGTCGCAGCCTTCGGCCTTGAGCGCATCAAGCTGGCTGCCCACCGAGGGCTGGCCGTAGCGCATGGCGTGGCGCACCACGCTGCCTGCTGGCAAACCAAGATGCTCCTTGAGCAGCTCGCTTTGCTTGGCCGTCCAGCTCGCCAAGGGCGAGCCTTGGGGCGTCCAGACGCTGGCGTATTTGGCGGCTGATTTTTTGGGGCGCACGCGCAAGATGATGCCGTGCAGGATCGGCCACCAAATCAGCCGGGGGATCTCGACCACCCGGGTGTCGCTGAGAAATTCCCCCAGATAGCGCCGCAGCGCCGCAGGAGTCGGGGCCTCGGGCGTGCCGAGATTGACCAGCAGCACCCCAACGCGTGCGGGGCGGCCATGGTGATGGGCGGGTTCGGTGGCGTAACTCATATCGGCGCGGACTCTACCATCCAAGGCCGGTTTAAGCTGCGGTGCCCGCGCACAGGCTGCGCAGCACCGGTAGGCACGAGCCGCAGTTCGTGCCGCACTTCAGGGTGTTTTGCAGATGCGCCAAACGCGCCTCGGCGTGGTTGCCGCCTTGGGCCAGCACGGCCATGATCTGCGGCTCGCTGACGTTGAAGCAAGTACAGATCTGCTTGCCCCGGCTGACCACCGCCACCGGCGGCGTGGCGCTGCCGGCCAGCAGGGCACGGCCAAAGCTCTGGGCGGGCAGCTCGTCTTGCAGCAAGGTCTTGATCCACGCTTCGGCGCGGGTGTCACCGGCCAAGAGCACGCCGCGCAGGATGCGCTGATTGCCTTCTTCGCCTTCGTGTTCGAGCCGGATGCTGCGCTGTTGGCCGCGCTGGCGATCTCGGTAGTGCAGGGTGTGCGGATGCTCCAGCCCCAAAAGGGTGGCGATGCGCTGCACCAAGGCCTCAGGTGCCGGGGCCGCAGCGGCAGCGCGCCACAGCAAGCCGCTGAAGCCTTGGTCATGCGGTTCACGGCCAAAGGGCAGCACCAATGCGTGGCCAAACTCGCCCATCAGGCTTTTGAGCTGTTCGCGCGCTTGCAGCATCTGCGCCTGCGGCAGCCACGCCAAGCCCAGCATGCGCCACGGCAGCGCTACCGGATCAATGCGCACCGCCGTGTGTTTGAGTTCGGGCTGCTTTGAGCTTGGGCAAAAGGTGGACAAGGTCAGGCCGTTGACGCCAAGGCGCGGCTGGCCTTGGGCGTCGCGGCCGCCCAGCACCTCCTCGCCCCAGTGCATGGGGATGAACGCTTGGGTGGGGGCGACGCTGGCGCTGGCTTGGACGGCCAGCACCACGCTGCCTCGGCGTGAGCGCACCTCGACCAGATCGCCCTCCTTCAGCTGACGGCGTTCGAGGTCAAGGGGGTTGAGCTCGACCACCGGCTCGGGCACGTGGCCGAACAGCCGCCCCAGCACGCCGGTGCGGCTGCCGCCGTGCCACTGATCGCGCAGCCGCCCGGTGGTGAGCGCGAAGGCAAAGCGCGCATCACGCGGCTCGGCGACCGGCCGGTACGCCATGGCGACAAAGCGCGCGCGGCCGTCTAGGGTCGCAAACCGACCGTCCGCATAAAGCCGTTCTTGGCCGCTGCTGGCACCCGTGGGCATGGGCCACTGCTGCGGGCCTTGGGCGTCGAGCTGCGCCCAGCTCAGGCCACCGATGTCGAGATCGCGGCCTTGGGTGCTGGCGCGGTGTTCGTTCCAGATTTCTTCCGCGCTGTCGTAGGGGAAAAGATGGTTTGGGCGGTGGGTGAGGCGGGCTTGCAGCCGCCGGGCCAGATCCACGCCAATGCGCCAGTCGTGGCGCGTTTGGCCGGGGGGGGCGATGGCGGGGCGCACCAAGCTGATGCGGCGCTCGGAGTTGGTGACACTGCCGATCTTTTCGCCCCAGGTGGTGGCCGGCAGCAGCAAGTCGGCATAGGACGCGGTGGCCGTGGTGGCAAAGGCTTCTTGCACCACAACGAACTCGGCTCGTTCCAGCGCCCGGCGCACGGTGCTTTGATCGGGCAGCGACTGCGCGGGGTTGGTGCAAGCGATCCACAGCGCCTTGATCTCGCCGTCGGCGGCGGCTTGGAACATCTCAACGGCGCTTTTGCCGGGCTTGGACGGCACATCGGCCACGCCCCACAGGGCGGCGACTTCGGCGCGGTGCTCCGGGTTGGCCAGATCGCGGTGCGCCGAGAGCAAATTGGCCAGCCCGCCGACCTCGCGCCCGCCCATGGCGTTGGGCTGCCCCGTGAGCGAGAACGGCCCAGCGCCGGCCTTGCCGATCTGGCCGGTGGCCAGATGCAGGTTGATCAGCGCGGCGTTTTTGTCGGTGCCGGCGCTGCTTTGGTTCAGGCCTTGGCAGTAGAGCGACAGTGTCGTGGCCCCTTTGCGATCACTCTGCGCAAACCAGCGGGCCGCTTGCACCAGATCGTCTTCGCGGATGCCGCACACCCGCGCCGCCTCGCGTGGTGTCCAAAGGCGCACAGCGTCGCGCAGCGCCTCAAAGCCACGGGTGTGGGCGGCGATGTAGGCCGGGTCGGTCAAGCCCTCCCAGAGCATCAGATGCAGCATGGCGTGGAACAGCGCCACGTCGGTGCCGGGCTGGATGTGCAGAAACAAGTCGGCTTGGCTGGCGGTTTCGGTGCGGCGCACATCGACCACGATCCAGCGCTGCGGCCGGTCCGCCGGCTTGGCCCGCCGGGCGTCTTCCAAACGGCGAAACAGCACCGGGTGCGCCCAGGCCATGTTGCTGCCCGCCATGAAGACGGTGTCCGCGTGGTCCAGATCGGTGTAGCTGCACGGCGGCGCGTCGGCCCCCAACGTGGCTTTGTAGCCCGCCACCGCGCTGCTCATGCACAGGCGCGAATTGGTATCGACGTTGTTGGTGCCGATCAGGCCTTTGGCGAGCTTGTTGTAGACGTAATAGTCCTCGGTGAGCAGCTGGCCGGAGAGGTAAAAACCGACCGCATCGGGCCCGTGCTGCGTGATCGTGTCGGCCAAGCGCGTGGCGGCCAGACCAAGCGCGCTGTCCCAGCCCAGCGGCTGGGGCGCTGCCCCGCGCACCAAGCGCTGCATGGGTTGCAGCAGCCGAGTCGCCAGCGTCACCGGCGCGCTTGCGGTCAGGTGCAGGGTCGAGCCCTTGGTGCAGAGCCGGCCGAAGTTGGCCGGATGCTCCGGGTCACCGCGCACCCCGGTGATCTGCACGCCGTCCGACTCGATCAGCACCCCGCAACCGACCCCGCAGTACGGGCAAGTGGAACGAGTGGTGCGGGGGTTCATGACATCAGCTCGTCAGCATCGAGGTGGATCTGGCCGTCTTGCACCTGCACCGCAAAGCGCGGGATGCAGCCCACATCGGGGGTGCGGGCACAACCGTCGGCCAAGTCGATCTGCCAGTTGTGCAGCGGGCAGGCGACCGTTTCACCGTGGACCAAGCCTTGGCTGAGCGGGCCGCCCTTGTGCGGGCAGCGGTCCACCAAGGCGAAGATCTTGTCTTCGGCGTTGCGAAACACCGCGACATCGATGTCGCCCGGGCGTTGGACGCGGCGCGCCCCAAGGCGCGGGATGTCTTCGACACGGCAGATGGGGATCCAGCGGCGGCTCATGCTTGGGCTCCTTGGAGGGTGGGTAGGGCTTGGAACTGGCGCACATCGACGCCCGCCTTGGCCGACTCCAGCCAAGGATCGGGCGCGCCGTCGAGGGCAAATTGCAGCCGCTCCCACAGCTCAAGCCGTCGCTCGGGCCGCTCAACGATCTGCGCCTTGATGTGATCCAAGCCAACGCGGGCGATGTAATGCACCGTGCGCTCCAGGTACCAGCCGTCTTCGCGGTAGAGCTGGAGAAAAGCGCCGGCGTGGCTCATCACCTCCTCAGCGGTCTTGACCTTGACGAGGAACTGCGCGACTTCGGTTTTGATGCCGCCGTTGCCGCCGACATAGATTTCCCAGCCCGAATCGACGCCGATCACGCCGACATCCTTGATGCCGGCTTCGGCGCAGTTGCGCGGGCAGCCCGAGACCGCCAGCTTGACCTTGTGCGGGGCGTACATCGCCCAGAGCGCACGCTCCAGCCGCTGGCCCATCGCGGTCGAATCTTGGGTGCCGAAACGGCACCACTCACTGCCGACACAGGTTTTGACGGTGCGGGTGGACTTGCCGTAGGCAAAGCCCGAAGGCATGCCAAGGTCGGCCCAGACGCCGGGCAAATCCTCTTTCTTGACCCCGAGCAAGTCGATGCGCTGACCGCCGGTGACCTTGACGGTCGGGATGGCGTATTTGTCGGCCACATCGGCGATGCGGCGCAGATCGGCCGCGTTGGTCTCGCCGCCCCACATGCGCGGCACCACCGAATAGGTGCCGTCTTTTTGGATGTTGGCGTGGCTGCGCTCGTTGATGAGTCGGCTTTGCGGGTCGTCTTCGGCCTCCTTGGGCCACGTCGAGATCAGGTAGTAGTTCAGCGCTGGGCGACAGCTGGGGCAGCCGCTGGGGGTTTTCCAGCCCAGGGCTTGGTAGACGCCGTGGACGCCGTCCAGACGCAGCAGTTTTTGGCTGCGGATGGCGTCGCGCACGTCTTGGTGGCTCAGATCCGTGCAGCCGCAGACCGCCTTTTTCTTCGGCGTGCTGGAGTAGTCACCTCCGGCTGTGAACATCAGCAACTGCTCGACCAGCCCGGTGCAAGAGCCGCACGAGGCGCTGGCCTTGGTGTGCTTGCGCACCTCATCCAAGGTGAACAAGCCCTTGTCCTTGATGGCCTTGCAGATCGCTCCCTTGGTCACACCGTTGCAGCCACAAACCTCATCCGCATCGGCCATCGCCGCCGCTTTGCTGTGACCTTGGTGGCCCACGTCGCCGATGTGGCTTTCACCAAACATCAGCTTGTCGCGGATGTCGTGGATCTGGCGGCCCTCGCGCAGCAGCTTGAAGTACCAGCTGCCATCGACCGTGTCGCCGTACAGGCACGCGCCGACCAGTTTGTCGTCTTTGATGACCAGCTTTTTGTACACACCGCCCACGGGGTCGCTGAGCACGATGTCTTCGGTGCCGTCGCCGCCGGTGAAGTCACCCGCGCTGAACAAGTCGATGCCGGTGACTTTGAGTTTGGTCGAGGTCTGGCTGCCTTGATAGCGCCCGATGCCCAGCTCAGCCAGATGGTTGGCGCAGACCTTGCCTTGTTCGAACAGCGGTGCCACCAGCCCGTAGGCCACGCCGCGATGGCTGGCGCATTCGCCCACGGCGTAGATGCGGGCGTCGGTGGTGGTTTGCAGCGTGTCGCTGACCTTGATGCCGCCCCGGCCGTCGTGGTCGCAGAGCAAGCCCATCGACTTGGCCAGCGCGGTGTTGGGCCGAATGCCGGCCGCCATCACCACCAGATCGGCCGGGATCTCGCGGCCGTCCTTGAACTGCACAGCCATCACCCGGCCTGACTTGCCGCCCTCTTTGTCGCCGATCAGGGCGGCGGTCTGCGCGCCGAGTTCGAACTTGAGGCCGCGCTCTTCAAGCGACTTTTGCAGCAGCCGGCCCGCCACGTCGTCAAGCTGGCGCTCCATCAACCACGGCGAGAGATGCACCACCGTGACGTGCATGCCGCGCAGCATCAAGCCGTTGGCCGCTTCCAGCCCAAGCAGCCCACCGCCGATCACCACCGCGTGGCGATGCGTCTTGGCGGTGTCGATCATCGTTTGGGTGTCTTGGATATCGCGGTAGGCGATCACGCCTTCCAAGTCCTTGCCGGGGACGGGCAGGATGAAGGGCGTCGAGCCGGTGGCGATCAGCAGCCGGTCGTAGTCGGCGCTCAAGGGTTGGCCTTCGCTGTTGACCGCGTGGACGACGCGCTGCTTGCGATCCACCTTGACCACTTGGGTGCCCACGTGCAGCCGGATGCCGTGCTCGGCGTACCAGCTCAAGGGGTTCAGGATGATCTGGTCGAGGGTCTGCTCGCCGGCCAGCACGGGGCTCAGCAGGATGCGGTTGTAGTTTGGGTGCGGTTCGGCGCCGAACACGGTGATGTCGTAGCGCTCAGGGGCCAGTTTGAGCAGCTCTTCGAGCGTGCGCACGCCGGCCATGCCGTTGCCGATGAGCACAAGTTTTTGGGGCTTCGTGATCGCCATGACAGATCAGTCCTTTCTGAGGGCGGCAGCCGTCCGCACGCCGGCAATCGGCGGGGGGCGAGCAGGGATAAGCGGGGGTGAGGTGGTGAAGCTGAGGCCGAGCGGCATCAGGGGCGGTGCAAGGTGGTGCAGGGGCCGTGTTCACCAAGGCGGTGCGTCGTTGCACCTTGGTCCGTCTTATGCAAGCCCCATGCCATCCTGATTCAGAATGCCCGCATGACGGATGCCTTGCGTGATGCTTTGTATGTTTGGACCCCTGACGGCGCCGCCAAGGCGCTTTGGCAGGGCCGTGCCGCTGGGGCGAGCCGATTTGCGGATGACGCTGTCACGCTGATCAGCGATCTGGCGGCGTTGCCCATGCACTTAGCTGGTGCGCCTGCTGTGCTTGAGGCACCGAGGCCGCTCATCGTTTTGCAACCTGAGTGGTGCGCCTTGGCCGCAGAGATCGGGGCGCATCGGCCGGTCAGTCTGATCTGCGCGCCCTTTGACGTGGCCTTGATGACCGAGCTGCTGGCGCAGGGCGTGAGTGGCTGGTGGCCGCTGGCGGTGTTGGCGGACCCCACCGCGTTGCACGCCGCGCTGGCGCTGGATGCGGCGCGCTGGCGTTGCCAGCGCGCACAGCACGCTGAGCTGGGGCGGGTGCGCGAACAGCTTGACGAGCGCAAGTGGGTGGACCGGGCCAAGGGCTTGCTGATGCAGGCGCGCGGTATCCATGAAGACGAGGCCTTTCGGCTGCTGCGCGGCGCGGCGATGCACACCCATGCGCGCATGGGCGAGGTGTCACGTTCGGTGGTCGAGGCGGCGCGCTGGGCCGAGGCCATCAACCGCGCCGGGCAGTTGCGCATGCTCTCGCAGCGGTTGATCAAACTGGCGGCGCAACGCTTGGCGGGTATCGAGGTCACGGCTGCCCGTCAAGCGCAAGAGCAAGCCGCGCAGAGGGTGCAAGAGAATTTGGCGCTGCTGGGCGCGCTGGATGCCAACCCACAGGAGGCTGCTTGGACACCCGCTTGGCAGCAAACCTTGGCGGCTTGGGCCGCCTTGCAGCCGCTGCTGGCCCAGCGCCCCAGCCCGACCATGCTGCGCCGGGCCGATGCCCACGCCGAAACCTTGCTGCACGCCGCTGAAACCCTGACCAGCGCGCTCGAAGACGGCGGTGCGCGCCGCGCCTTGCACATCATCAACGTGTGTGGCCGCCAGCGCATGCGAGTCCAACGTCTGGCCAAGGAAGCCCTGCTGGCGGGCCTCCTTGATGACCCTGCCACCGACCGTGCCACGACGGATAGCGTGCCGGCTTTGCTCAACGACTTTGAGGCCGCCTTGCTGGAGCTTGAACGCGCCCCCCTTTCGACCGCCGAGATCCGCGCCGCCCTGAGCGATGTGCGCGAAGTTTGGCTGCACCTGCTACGCGGCCTGCGCAGCCTCGACACCCCCGACGGCCGCACCGCCCTGTCCCACGCCGCCGACACCCTGCTCGATCTCCTCGACCGCATGACCGCCTCTTACGAGCACAGCTTGCAGGTGATCATGGCGTGAGGATGGTCGGCATATCCGTTGGGTGTCAGCCCCTCGAACCCTTCGACCACAGTGTCCCTTCAGAACTTGTAGACCAGCCCTGCGCTGATCAGCGACATGCGGGTCGGACCTTCGTTGGGCAGCGGGGTGCTTAAGGTGTCGCCACCGATGTTGCGGATTTCATACTGCGCTCGCAGCGCGAGGGGGCCGTTGATCTCGTACTGCGCCCCGACGCCCATCAGCAAGTAGCTGCCAGAACTGGTCTGCGTGACCGAGGAGCCGGGTGACGCAGCGTTGTAGCTGGTGCTGCCGTCGGCAAAACCGATCTTGGTCAGCAACGCCACCCGATGCGCCACCGGCCACGTGCCTTGCAGCGCAAGCTGGAAACCAGCCTTCTTCTCGGCTTGGAACCCCGGCCCGCTGTAGCTGGATTTCGCCCCGCTTAGAAAACCCATTTCTGCCGCCCAGGTGGGGCCGAACTGGTACCCCAGCGATACGCGTGTCGCGGTGCTGGTCTTTGAGCAACTTTCACCAGCAGCAACCTTGTTGCATGCATCTTGAATATCACTCTGCCCGAGATCCAGCGCGCCGTAAAAGCCACTGCTGCCATCGTTGGCCATGGCACAGGTGGTCAGGATGAGCAGCGAAGAAATAAAAATGGATTTGATGGGGGTCATGAATTTCCTTTGCGCGTCGTTGGTGCTGTATTGATATGTTGTGGCATGTACACCTGTTACATCACAGGCTGGCCAGGAATCTTTCTCGGTTGACTGAGAGGAACCATTCGTCCTCAAGGTAGCCATCAAATATGATGGCGGCCTCGGTGAGGTCGAGATATTTATTAAATAAAGGAGATGCCTTGTCCGTGAACCACCAGTTGTGTGTGTTTGCAATGGGTGGCCGTAGATTATTAATGTTGATGTCTGTCAATAGATGGGTTATTTCGGTGAGGAGCATTTGGGCGTATTGGTCGTCTTTGGCGTATTTGCTTAACGTAGTAATGAATGGTTGGATCCTTTCTTTGAGTAAGGCATTTGTGTCTCTTTCATCGGCTGGAAAAGGGTCGTCCCAGTCTTCCAATACACTTGCGAAATGAGCTGATGCTCTGCTAATTATTGGGTATTTTGTGTTGTATTTGTGGTGTTCAGCTGAGAAGTCGAAAACATTGTATTCTCCGAGAATTGGGGGCTCAATTTGATGGAATTCAATTCTATTGAATAACGGGTTCATCCTGTCTAAGAGCTTGGCAACATCTGGGTCTTTAGTTGAATAATTCTCCATGATTAGTTTTAGAAACATTGCCTTCTCTCGGAGGCGTTTTGCTTTTTTGGCACTTATTAATACTTGTGATTGATTCATGGTTGATTGATGTTGATGGGAATTGGGGCATTCCATTGAAGTCGATTGGGAACTATTGTCTGATTTGCGCCCCCATTGGCTCCTGTGTTGCTTGGTGCTGTTTTTGACAGGAATACTGTTGGATTTTGTCCGGCTTTAGGAGTCATCTGGTACAGATCAAATCCATTGGCTAGCATCGCCTTCGTGTTTTCTGGTGGCAAGGCCAGTAAATCGGCAATTTTTGCTGGTTCCATCGTAGATAGTTTTCTTCCTTCGGCTAGGGAGACAAAATATCCTGTTGAATCATTGACACCCCAGCCTTTGGGGACAAATTTTAATAGAACTGTTGCGTCGGACGCTGTGAGTCCAGTTGGAATGGTGGTTCCGGACTCAATGAATTGATTGGTTATATTTCGGATGGTTTGTGTCTCCAAAGTTGGGTTGCCTGTTTTGACCGCTTGATATAGTGCTTGTGCGTCTGTGGACGCTAGGACGCTAGGTGTTACGGTTATTCCAAGGGGTTTAAATGCTTGGCTGGAAGCGGTGGCTGTGGTGTTTGTGGCTAATGCCTGTGCACTTGCTTTGCTTAAGCCATTTACCATGGCTGCGCCTGTACCAACACCTAAGGTAAATTCTACAATTCCCGCAGCCTGTGGGGTTAAACCTAGCGTCAATAAAGCTTGGTTGAGTTGGGTCGATTGAGGATCGCCATAGATGAGTTGTTTAAAACCAGCGTAAGCTGAGTCAGTACTTATTGTTAGTCCACCTGTAACACCTGCACAACCAATAATAGTAATGCATGTTGGTATTGCCATGAAGGATGCATATATTCCAGCAGTGCCCATGCCAGCCTGAAGTGCCCCCCATGCTCTGGATGATGCTTGATAAGTATTGCTAAGGTTTTTTGCGGCATCTTTGATGCTTTGATAGCCGCTATAACCGAACATCTGTTCACCATCATATTTTTGAGTGGATAGAATAGATGTTTCTGTTGTAAAGGTGGTTCCAATGTCAGCGAATTTTTTGAGTTCTTGGTATGCCAAACTATCTGTTGGATATTCGGCGTAGCATTTTATTAGGGCGCATGCGGCGGCCGTAAGTCTGGCTTCTTTTTGTGGATCACCATTGGCAAGTTGTTTAATGCGGCTTTGTTCGGATATGTGCAGTTGCCGATTAAATCGATCACCTTGGCTGGCAATGAATCCACCCGTTGTTCCACCAGTAATTGATCCGGCAGCAGTAGCTGCCAAAGTGATAAGTTGTTGATAGAGAACTGATTGGGGATCTATGTTGCTTTTGGCTAAGATATCAGTAGCGACAAGTGCCACAGTTTTCCCTGCTACACCGCCTACAAAGCCAGTCGTTGGATTAGTTCCACCCAGTGTGGCTGTGAGACCACCGACAATGCCGTGGGCAAGAATCTGTTGCCCACGCAAGGTATCTAGTGATGCATTGGCATTATCTAGCGTAGTTTGTGCGGCAGCAACTGCCGTAGCATTGCCACTCTGTTTGGCTACATTTAATGCGACAGTTGAATCAGCTATCTTCTTTTGCGCGACATCAATCGGTGCTTGAAAACTGTCGCCAACCGCACGCATAGCCGTTTCACTAAAAACGGCCATAGCTTCGATGGCGTTGCGCGTTTTTGCAATATCGAAGGTATTGTTCAGTGACGAATTAGCTGTAGCGATGGTTCGTGTGGTAAGGGTAGGAACCATGCCATCAAGTGCAGATATGTTCGCACTTGTGGTGGCTAGACTATTTTGGGCGGCAGTGAGAAGTGTTTGTGTATTTTGGTAGGTGACTAATGAAGATTGCAATTGAATTAGATTGGCTTTCTCCAAATTATAAAGATTGATGTAGTAATTCGCTGGTGATGGATTTGGAGTGCTGAAATAATAATTAATTGCATTAACGTAGTAATCAAGCTTGGCTTGACTCTGGGCTGCCGCAGTCTGTGCTGCTGGATATCCAATCAATTGTTGTGTCAGATTTGATATCTGTGTTTGTAAAACATTCTGTTGATTAGTAAGTACGGCCCGTCTCGGAGCGTAAGATGCAAATTGTATTGTTCCAGATGAAACGACTGATTGAGTAATGCTATTTCGATTGACTCCACCTAAATTAGGTACTGGAGTGATGTAGTTGCTACCTGCGCCCGTGCCTAAGCCAAATGTATATCCAGAAACACTGGTTTGTTCATTATTTGATAAATCACTGTAAGATAAGTCGCCAGTGATAATTTGATTCATTGTGACTGGGGCGCTGCTAATAATAGCTCCGCCTACCAGATTGGTTAAACCACCAACTTTGATACTGAAACCGTTGTCTCCAGCAAATAAACCACTTTGCTGAACCACACTTTGATATTGATTACTGATATTTTGAGTGCTGCTATTAATGCTGCCACTGGGCGTACTTGTCCCACCATAAATTGGTACCGAAATGCTGCCCCCAGCGTTGCTGCTTTTGTATTGATAGCGTTCACTGTCTTGCAAACTAGTGACAGTAAGACTGCCCGCAATATCGGTTTCAATGCGACTAGCTCTGGCAACGGCCCCCTTAAGATCAACATTACCACCAGACAGGAGAGTCAGCTTATTGCTTGCAGTGAGATGGCTTTCGCCATTATCTTCCTTGAATGCCTGACCTAGGGTATTACCAATTTGCCCACTGGCTGTTGCATATAAACCTTGTGTGCCTAGGCCGACACCAACGCTAGCAGAGGTATTGCTGCTTGTTTCACGACTGACTGTGGTTTGCACCGAGTTACGTGCGCTGAGTGATGTACCAGCGGATATAGTAATATTGTTGGCATCTAGATTACTACCCATAATATCGAGCTTGCCAACCCCGGTTTGACCGACAACAGGTGAGCGAGCAATGATCGTGGTATCGCCGTTGCTGAATAGATTGGTTGCGCGCCAATCGGTTTGTTTTTGAACAGCGCTGGAAGTAATGCTACTCGATCCCAAGCTTAATTCGAGATTGATACCTGTGGCTTGTAACGCAGTCGTTGGATTGCCGCTCAATAAATCATTAAAACCTTTATTCAAGCTGGCTAGGTCAGGTGTTTCTCGTACAGCACGGTATAAATCATATCCGGCCTTGAAGTCATACGCGGCTTTAAGGCGACTGTCTTCTGCACGTTTAGATTTTTGTGATGCCTGCCAAGCTGATTCAAAGTGGCCTAGTGCTGCACCTTTCAGGGCCAGAGTTAGGCCGCTGGTGCGAGCTTTGTAGCTATCTTCTTGGTTATAGACATTCTTTGCGGCCATGATACTGACGTTGTCACCAATGATGTCAATATTCATGCCGGCTGTCATGTCTGCACCTTGAAGCAGTACATTGCGACCACCAAAAATCGATATACCACCAGCAATGCTGGCTATCTGACTGGCACTGGCGGTATCAATTGTTGTACTGCTGGCTTGTGTAGTGCTAGTGCTACCAAGTGTGATGCCAAACAGACCATCACCATTATTGAATAGTCCTGATTTCTTGCTATCTCTAATCGTCTGGTAGCTGACGAGATCACGTGCTTCCACGATATCTATATCACGTCCAGTCACGATCTGAATATCACGATCTGCTGACAATATAGACCCACGTACTAGAGTATCTCGCCCAGATCTTATCTGAATACTATTGGCTGTTACTGTGCTTCCTTCTGCGGTGTATTGAGCACCAGCATCCAAGGCTAGATTACTGCTGTTTGTGATAGGAATAAATATAAAACTTGATTGAGAGCTTGTCTGTGCATTTGTTAACTGAGAATGACGGCTCTGATTAGCTTCGATGGCGATATCATTGGCCGCTGTCAATTGGATATGACCTACATCGGAGCTTATTTTTGATTTGTTGGCACCCAGTACCAGAAAATTTCCAGACTCTGTAAATAGGTTTCCAGATGGATCTCGATTACCTAATGCAAATATACTTAAATCACCTAATGATGTTACATCACCGCCTTTAAGATTTTCTTCTAATTTTTGTGTGGTGGCTGTGGTTGTAGTTGTATTACAGACGAGACCTAACCATGAGCAACTGGTAGAGTTTGTATAGTTGACATTTCTTGCTAGTTTGCTATTGGCGACGCTATTAATGATGATATCGGCCGCGCTGACCATAATATTGCTTTCACTTCGTAAGCCACTACCACTTAATGTAATTTTGCCACCACTGTAGGTGTCTATAAGTTGTTGAAAATTAGTTTGAGCAATCTGAAGATTATTGATAGCAGAATTGTATGTTGTGATAGCAGCTGCTGATGAAATACTTGAAGGTTGAGTTAAAGCTATATCATAAGCTGGCTTAACGCTTACAACTTGACTTTGTAAGGTGGAAATATTTGCTTCTTGTTGGCTGCGTAGCGTAGCGTAGGATGCTGCTGTAAGTGTTGCTATTGAATTTATAGCTGTATTGGCAACTAATGAAATATCACCTGCAGCCTGTAAAACAGAACCTGTATTCAGTGGTGGAGTTGGTCGTGGTACTTGTGCCGCTCGCAATAGGTAATACAGCGGTCGACGATGTATCGACACGTGTTGCTGTAACATTCAGATTGTGACCAGTTATCAGTTCAATATTACCATCAGCCTGAATATCTGTTCCTTGCAGTGTCATGTCGTGCTTGGCATTAGCGCGAATATCCCATGCTGCCTTAATTTTTCCATCAGTAACAGTAATATCGCCAGCACTAGAAAGCTGAATGTCGCCCGTCAAGGCTTGCATTTTTCCTTTGCTATTTACACCAACACCGGATTCAGTACCAACTAAATAAATACTGTTGGCATACATGCCGCCAAGATTGCTAACGTCTACTGCAATAGTAGGATTTGCTCCTGTTCCTGTTTGTGTTGTTATTGTTCCGGTATTGCTATTAACTAGATTGGGCCCAGTTACTACATTTAACTGATTGGCATATAGGTTTGCATTTATTTGTAGGCTACGTGATAGCAACAAAAGTTGATCTGCTCCTCGTGCATCCAGCCCGGTAGACCCTTGAATATTAATCAATCCTTGCTGAATACTAAAAGTATCGCCGACCATACCTGAGGTAAGTTGTGATCTACCTGTCGTCAATACTGCCCGCCCAGTGTTTATAAAGCTACCCCCATTGACGGTAATGCCGTTGGGGTTGGCAATAACGAGATCAGCGCGTTTTCCGGTAATTTCTATCGCGCCATTCAATGTAGTTTGGTTCGCTGAAGTTACCTCGTTGAGAATCATCCGTGCATTGCTATTCCCAAGCATGGGATTGCCTGCTACTGTACCAGCTAATACACTTGAGCTGGTAAGGCCACTGTTATTTAAAATTTGACCTTCAGGTCCAATATTGTATTGTGTAAATCGATTATGAGAAACGCCCAAAGTATTTGGCGGTACAATTTGTATGATAGGTATACCATTTGAGCTGCTGTTAATAATAGGTTTTGCACCTGCTACCGCAGCATCTGCACCCAATGCCGTTGCTGCATAGGCTTGCAGTGGCATAATTTGCATGTATATTAAAATGATGCAAATAGATTGCTTGACATTGAATGATTTTGTATTTGCTTGCATTTTGTACAAATCCGGTATTTTTAAATTTGAATGCTGAGTGTTCCAGCGATAGTCGGGTGCTTAGTAAAATAATCAGGCTTAACTATAGGCCATCCTATACTTATGTCATAAGATAGATTAAAAAATGAGCCGCGTTCACCCATAGAAAATCCTGAAATGGTATTCGAATTACTTTGTTGCTCAGCTATTTTGCCGATATCGAAACTGAAATATGATGTATGTGTATCAAATAAAGATAATCCTATTTCATTGCGCCAATATCCCCCTGATTCCGATGATAAAGTTGCTTCGCTGTCAAATCCGCGTACTGAATACCTTCCGCCGATGCTGAGGTATTCTGATGGCGGTAATGAATTGGCGCTGTCTTGCCAGCGTATTTGAGTTTCGTAATGTAAATTGCCATTTGGAAAAATGAATTCATGTGCCGCATTAAAGTTGATGTTTGTTGTATGATAATGACCGTCCCAATCAGGCATGCCAACTAGTATACCAATATTGTTGGATTGCTTGGGCAGACTACCTCTAATAGCTAAATTCATGGTTGTTGACCAGCTATGAATTTGTTGCTTGTGTTGATGATTTATTTCCCAGCCGAGCACATCTCGTGCTTGAACATCAATGTTGATGCTGTCAATTGAGTTTTGACTTGTCTTTCGGAAAATTTTGATTTGACTTTGCCCTTTGTAATTATTTGCACGATAAGTGGTATAACTTAAACCAAGATCTGAAGTTGCATTAATTCCAGTATATTCAATAGGAGCAACAAATCCTGCAACTGTATGTTTATAGTCAGACTGATTTATACCTAATGATATTAATGTGTATCCAAGTGGAAATGACCATTGAAGTGATGATGTATGGTTTCCGGTGGCTTGATTGTAGTAGTTGGCATTACTGTTATATGTTAATGCTAGATTGTCGTAAATGCCAAAGATGGAATCTATGCTAAGGTTGGCAAATAACTGATATTTCCCAGTGCTTTCGCCGCCGCTGTTGTCTATACCAATAACGCCTTGCCATAGTCGTGATTTTGGATTAACTATGACGATGCTTGAGTCGCCAAGCTCTGTTCCAGGTAGTATGTCAAAATTAGTACCTGTTTGGCTTGTCAGGCGCCGGAAATTATCAAGCGATTGATCTAGATCGCGTTGATTGAGGATTTCTCCGGAATTTATGGCTAATGGAAACCATGTTTTTCCAATGGGCGTTCCATTATTTTTAATAGATGAAATCAGACCAGGAATGATTTGAATGGTAAGCGTACCTTGACGAAGATTCTGTTCTGGGTAAATTACTCTGCTCGTCACATAACCGTGCCCTAGTAAAGCTAAGGTCAGGTAATCGCGCAAACGTACAAGACTCTGTGCTCCTAGGCATTTTCCAGTAAAATGAGTCGATTCTGCTGTCAGCCAATCAAATGACTCAGCTCCTTGCCATACAAAGGCCTGAATTTGAAAGCATTCTGGCTCTGAAACAATGACTTGCTCCGGGACTCCAAAAATAGGAGATGAGCGCAGATTTTCACTACGCTCCGGCGACTTAATCTGAGATTGTTCAAGCTGGATAGCTTGGCGACGCTGAATATCTATACTAGAGAAATCAGCAGATTGTGCGATGCTTGATCTAAGCAGAATGAAGAGCACTAGCGTCGCTCTGCAATGTTTTTTAACTGCTAGCCGATGAGCATATATGCGATGTGCTTCGAGCGAAGGCGGCAAACCTGCATTGACTTGCTTCATGCTTTTTATCACTGCCAACTATCTTCTCGGATTAACCGTAGAGATGTTTTGCAGTCCGTCCCTTAAACGCCAAAATTGGATTAAAAATGCCAAGGTCAGCGTTAATTACCTACGGCAAGTCATATTGATAAATTATTTTTGTTGACTCCATTGTTACACGGGGGGTGAAGTGAAAAATTGGGGTTTTCATGTATGTAATTTTTTGCAAATTGTGGTTGGGCTGTGTGATTTTGATGAGTTTTAAGCGATGTGCGCTTCTCCGCGCTTCAGTCACGTCGCTCCACATGCCTTTGCCGGGTGTAGAGGAAGTCGATCACCGCTTTGCGGTGGTTGAGGTAGGCGGTGCTTTCGGCCAGGGCGACGCGTTCGCGGGGGCGGGGGAGATCGACGTGGAGGATGTCGCCGATGGTGGCGGCGGGGCCGTTGCTCATCATGACGATGCGGTCTGAGAGCAGCACGGCTTCATCGACGTCGTGGGTGACCATCACGGTGGTGCATTGGTTCTTGGCCACCAAGGTGAGGAGCTCGTCTTGGAGCTTGGCGCGGGTCAGGGCGTCGAGCGCGCCGAAGGGCTCGTCGAGCAGCAAGACCTTGGGTTGCATCGACAGTGCCCGAGCGATGCCGACGCGCTGCTTCATGCCGCCCGAGATTTCGCCGGGGCGTTTGTGCGCGGCGTGGCTCAGGCCGACCATCTCGATGGCGGCTTCGGTGCGGTGGCGCAGTTGCACGCGGTTTTCACGCGCACCAAAAACGCGCTCTACGGCGAGATAGACGTTTTCAAAGCAAGTGAGCCAAGGCAGCAGCGAGTGGTTTTGGAACACCACCGCGCGCTCTGGGCCGGGGCCGGCGATTTCGCGGTTGGCGCACAGCAGCACGCCTTCGGTGGGCAGGGTCAGGCCGGCGATCAGGTTCAGCAGGGTCGATTTGCCGCAGCCCGAATGGCCGATCAGGGTGATGAACTCGCCTTGGGCGACGCTGAGGGTGATGTCCTTGAGCGCACAGAACGGCCCCCGGTCGGTGTCGAAGCTTTGTTCGACCTGCTGAATGTCGAGATAGCGTTGCATAAAGCTTTACCTTGAAGGGGTCAGGATGGGGTGTCGCTGTAGCTGAGCGCGCGGGCCAAGCTCATCAGGGCGTATTCCAAGGCCATGCCAACCGCGCCGATGACGACGATGGCGATCAGGATGTGGTTGACGTTCAAGTTGTTCCACTCATCCCAAACCCAAAAGCCGATGCCCACACCGCCCGTCAGCATCTCGGCGGCGACGATCACCAGCCAAGCGGTGCTGACGGCCAAGCGCACGCCGGTCAGCACGTGGGGCAGGGTGGCGGGCAGCAAGATGGTGGTGAAGATCTTCCACTCCGAGAGCTGCAACACCCGCGCCACGTTCATGTAGTCCTGCGGGATGCGCTGCACGCCCGCAGCGGTGTTGATCACCATCGGCCAGATAGAGCAGATGAACAGCGTCCAGATGGCCGCCGGGTTGGCCGATTTGAAGACCAGCAGACCAATCGGCAGCCACGCCAGCGGTGAGACCGGGCGCAGCAAGCTGATGATGGGCGAGGTCATGCGATGCAGCAGCTCGAAGCGGCCGATGGCAAAGCCGAGCGGGATGCCGACCAAGGCTGCCAAGCCGAAGCCCAGCCCGACCCGTTGCAGCGAGCCGAGCAAGTTCCAGCCGATGCCCTGATCGTTGGGCCCCTTGCGATAGAACGGGTCTGAGAACAGCTCGACCGCTGAGGCCCAGGTACTGGCCGGTGTGGGAAAGCTCTCGCTCTTTTGCGTCAGCAAAAACCACAGGCCGATCAGCAGGGCAAAGCCGGCGATGGGGGGCAGAAAGCGCATCGCCAGCTTGCGCAGACGGCGGCGGCGAAGTCGAAGCGTGGAAGAGTCGGGGCTGCTCATGGCGCGGTCCATCAAGGTGTGTGGTCCGTGATCTGGCTCAGGCGTGGATCTTGAAACTGTCGGCGTACTTCTTCGGTTCTTTGCCGTCCCAGACCGTACCGTCGATCAGCTTGCTGCTGCGCATCACTTCCTTGGGCACGGATACGCCGGCCGCCGACGCGCCTTGGCGGTAAAGCTCGATCTGATTGATCTGCTTGGCCACGCCGAGGTAATCGGGGTGCTCTTTGAGCAAGCCCCAGCGCTTGTGCTGGGTCAGGAACCACATGCCGTCCGAGAGGTAGGGCAGGTTGACCGCGCCGTCGCGGAAGAACGCCATCGGGTGCGCATCGCTCCAAGTCTTGCCCAGGCCGTTTTGGTACTTGCCTTGGATGCGCTGGTTGATCACGTCCACGCTGGTGTTGACGTAGGACTTGTCGGCGATGGTGGCAGCCATTTTGTCGCGGTTGGCGGCGTTGGCGTCGATCCAGCGGCTGGCTTCCAAAATGGCGGCGATGACCGCGCGGCAGGTGTTGGGGTTTTTCTTGACGAACTCAGCCGTGCTGCCCAAGACTTTTTCAGGGTGATCGGTCCAGATGTCTTGGCTGGTGGTGGCGGTGATGCCGATGCCGTCAGCGATGGCGCGGTGGTTCCAGGGCTCGCCCACGCAGTAGCCGTCCATGTTGCCCACGCGCATGTTGGCCACCATTTGCGGCGGCGGCACGGTGATGACCTTGGCGTCCTTGAGCGGGTCGATGCCATGCGTGGCCAGCCAGTGGTAGAGCCACATGGCGTGCGTGCCAGTCGGGAAGGTCTGCGCGAAGGTGTATTCACGTTTCTCGCGCTGCATCAGCTTGGCCAGCCCGGCCCCATCGACCGCGCCCTTGTCGGCCAGCGCTTTCGAGAGCGTGATGGCTTGGCCGTTTTGGTTCAGCGTCATCAGCACCGCCATGTCTTTTTTGGTGCCGCCCACGCCCAGATGCACGCCGTAGACCAAACCGTAGAGCACATGGGCGAAGTCCAGCTCGCCGTTGACCAGCTTGTCGCGCACCGAGGCCCACGAGGCTTCTTTGGTGGGGATGATCTTGACGCCGTACTTCTCGTCAAACTTCAGCACCGAGGCCATCACCACGCTGGCGCAGTCGGTGAGCGGAATGAAGCCGATGCGCACTTCCTTCTTCTCTGGTGCGTCTGAGCCGGCCGCGAACACTGACAGCGGGGCTGCCAACGGCGCCAATGGAGCCAAGGTAGCGGCAGCGGCTTGCAGCACGCTGCGGCGGCTCAGGGTCGAGGTGGGCTTCAGATCCATGGTGGGCTCCAGCAAAGGGTGAGGCAGAAAACAAAAAGCGCCCGTGCGTCCCAAGCACTCACCCGCATTGGGTGAGACGTTGATCCACACGGACGCTGGGGTCCGGTTGGCGAAAAGCTCGCTCACCCGCCGTTGGGCAGCTCGCCTTGCGCTTGAACCCACAAAGGGCTCATGCCGCTATCTCTAGCGAGATCCATGCCAGCCTAGGGAGAACCCGAGGACCGCTGAGATGCACACTTTTGGGGGTGCGGCGGGTGACCTAGCGGGCGATCAAGCGCTCTTGGCGCGATCAGCGCCCCGGTGTGGTGCGCGCGTCTTTGCGTCTTTAGCTCGCCTCGTTCTTCTTGCCAAAGCGCTTCCACACCCAGCCGGCCAGCGGAATCAGGATCAGGGTGAGGAGCTTGTCCCAGTTTTTGAGGGCGAAACCCAGGACCTGGGCGCTGAAGGCGGGCTCAGGCGGTGGGGTGAGGACGGCGACGCTGATTTTGCGGTCGAGGGATTGGATGATTTGCGCGCCGCCGTTCAGGGCAGAGTAGATCGTCAGCAGCAAGGTGCGCTCGCCCGCGACCTTGGGTTGGATGATCCATTTCCATTCGACATCGCGGCCTTCGAGCACTTGCTGCGCTTGTTTGCCGGGTGGGGTGATGTCGAAATCGGTTGAGCCGAGCTCAGCGCTGAGCTGGCTGCTGAGATCGAGCGTGGTGGCTTGGGTGGTACCGCTGCTGGGCAGGTGTTTTGCCAGCTCGTCAAAGTGCGCTGGGTTGAGTGTGACTCGCAGCGTGATGGTGGCGGATTCGCCCATCAGCATGCTGCCGGGGGTGTTCCAAGCGACCTTGGCAGGCTGGAGATCTTCAGCCGGGGCGGCGGCGGGGGCGGCTGTGGGTGCGGTTTTTTGGTGGGCCACGGTTGCGGTGGCAGCTGTGGCCTTGGGGGCGGCCGCAGGTGGCACCGGCGGTGCTGGTGGGTGTGGTTCAGGCTTTGGCGCCGGGGCTGGCATGTCCAGGGTCACTTCGACGTGTGGCTTGGCGCGTTGCCCACGGCCAGAAGCGGAGCTTGATCCATAGCCCATGCCTGAGCCGCTGCCTGCGCCGGTCGGCTCAAGTGTGCCGAGGATGGCTTCGAAATCGGCGACGGCGGCTGAGGTGTCGGCCGGTAGGCTTGGCGGGTTGGGCGTGCCTAGCGGGGGTGCCATGCTTGGGCAGCCGCTGAGGAGGAGCAAGGACAGCAGCGAACTTGCCGAGAAAAGAGCCAAACGGGCCAAGGGCTTCATGGGAACGGTCCGGATCAGGGGCGGTGCGGGTGATTGTAGGTAAGCTCGGGCGCTGCTTTGTCCTTCGGGCCCATCCATGTCCACCCTGTTGTTGCTCCCTGAACCCATGGCGTTCTCACCCTTGGCGATCACCTTGGATCTGGACGACACCCTTTGGCCGATTGCGCCGGTGATCCATCAGGCCGAGCGGGTGCTGAATCACTGGCTGGTCGAGCATGCGCCGGCGACAGCGGCGATGTTTCCGCTGCCACGAATGCGCGAGTTGCGCCGCCAAGTGGGTGAGCGTGAGACGGCGCTGGCGCACGACTTGGGTGCGCTGCGACGCATCACCTTGCAAGAAGCGCTGCACGCGGCGGGCGATGACCCGGGCTTGGCCGAGGCGGCCTTTGACATCTTCATCGCTGAGCGCCAAAAGGTGCGCTTTTTTGCCGATGTGGCCAGCGCCTTGGACCGGCTGGCTGCCCGCTGGCCGGTGTTGGGTTTGAGCAACGGTAACGCTGATTTGCGGGCCACGGGGTTGGACCGCTGGCTGATCGGCTGTGTCCACGCGCAGGACTGCGGCGTGCCCAAGCCGGCGGCGCAGATTTTTGAGCACGCCTGCCAACGTCTGGGGTTGCCTGCGCAGCGCGTGCTGCATGTGGGTGACGACTGGCACTTGGATGTGCTGGGCGCGCAGGCCGCGGGCATGCCCACGGTGTGGGTGCAGCGGCCCGAAGATGCCAAGGCCCAAGCCGCGTTGGCGGCTGGGGTGCTCAACGTGTCGCTATCACAGCCGTTTTCACAGCCCCATCACACCGTGCCCGACTTGCTGGCGCTGGCCGAGCTGCTTGGGGCGTGATGCCTTTTAGTCGAGCTTGCGCGGGCGCACCTTGCTGGCGGCTTCCTTGGCGCGCTGGCGGGCGACTTCGACCTCAGCGTCGAAGGCCAAAGCCACACCCATGCGGCGCTTGACGAAGCTTTCCGGCTTGCCAAAAAGGCGCAGATCGGTGTTGGGCACGCGCAGCGCATCGGCCACACCGTCGAACACCATGGCTTGGGCCGTCACGCCGCCGTAGATCACGGCGCTGGCCCCCGGGCTCTTGAGCTGGGTGTTGACCGGCAGGCCGAGGATGGCGCGGGCGTGCAATTCGAACTCGCTTTGCCACTGGGTGATCATGGTGACCATGCCGGTGTCGTGCGGGCGCGGGCTGACTTCGCTGAACCAGACCTCGTCGCCCTTGACGAACAGCTCGACCCCAAACAGGCCCAAGCCGCCGAGGTTGTCGGTGACGGTCTTGGCAATGGTGCGGGCCTTGTCCAACGCGCTGGCCGACATCGGGTGTGGCTGCCAGCTTTCAACGTAGTCGCCGCTGACTTGGATGTGACCGATGGGGTCGCAGAAATGGGTCTCGGTCCGGCCATCCGCGCCCAAGGCACGCACGGTGAGCAAGGTGATTTCGTAGTCGAAGTCGATGAAGCCTTCGACGATTACCCGGCCTTTGGCGACGCGACCACCGGCCATGGCGTAGTCCCAAGCTCGGGCGACGTCGGCGGGGGTGTCGATCTTGCTTTGACCCTTGCCTGAGCTGCTCATCACCGGCTTGACGATGCACGGGTAGCCGATCGCAGGCTGATCATCGCTGCCGTCAATGGCGGCTTGCAGCTCGGCCAGCGAGTCGCAGAAGCGGTAAGGGCTGGTGGGCAGACCCAGGGTTTCAGCGGTGAGGCGGCGGATGCCTTCGCGGTCCATGGTCAGCCGGGCGGCGCGGGCCGTCGGGATGACGCGCACTTGGCCGGCCGCTTCCATCTCTTCAAGCACGCCAGTGGCGATGGCTTCGATCTCAGGCACCACCAGATCGGGCTTTTCAGCGTCGATCAGGGCGCGTAGCGCCACGGGGTCGCTCATGGCCAAGGTGCGGGCATGGTGCGCTACTTGCTGGCCGGGGGCGTTGTCGTAGCGATCGACGGCGATGGTTTCGATGCCCAAGCGTTGCAGGGCGATCAGCACTTCTTTGCCGAGTTCACCGCTGCCCAGCAGCATGACGCGCAAGGCGGCGGGGGTGAGGGGGGTGCCGATGGCGGGCAAGGCTGGGGAAGCCGGGGTAACCGGAGATGTCGGTGCAGTCATGGTGGGGACAAACAAAGAGGAAAAAGACCGGTCAGCGTGATCCGTCCGGCCGTTCAGTCCAACGGTTGTGGATCGGTTTCGGCAAAGCGCAGAACCTCAAAGCTGACCATGGGGGTTTGGGCTTGGGAGGTGTTCAGCCCGAGGCTGATGACGCCTCGGCCATGCAAGGTGCAACTGGCGCGCCGCAGGGTGACCACTTCGGCTTGGCGGCCAAAACGCACAAAGGTGCCGTTCGAGCTGAAATCGGTCAGCTGGAAGTTGCCGCTGTGCCACTCGATGCGGGCGTGGATGCGCGAGACGCGGCTGTCGTCGATGCAGTACGTTGCTTCGTGGCTGCGGCCCAACACCACCGGCAAATTGCGCGCGGTGTGGATGCGCGAGATGCCTTCGACCGACAAGCGCAAGCCTTCGGGGACGGGTGCCACGGGGGCGGTGTCGCCAAACATGGTCGCCATGACACTGTCGCCGCTGGCGTGGTTGTCGAGTCGCCAGACCTCGACGGGCTCCAAGCGGCCGCGCAGATGGAAGACATCCAAGCGGCGGAACTGGGAAGCCAACTCGGTGGGCAGCATGCGCAGGGTCTGCGCAGTGGCCAAGGTTTCGTTGTCACCCGCATGATCAAGCAAGCGGGCCGCCACATTGACCGCATCCCCAAAACAATCGCCCGCGACTTGAATCACTTCGCCATGGGCCAAGGCCTGCTGCATGCGCAGATTGGGGATGTTGTTTTGCGCGTTACGGGCCTTGAGGCGTTCGAGTTCCTCTTGAACCTCTTGGGCGGCAATGATGGCGCGGGTCGGGTGGATGAACACGGCCATCAGGCCGTCGCCCAAGGTCTTGATGACGGCGCCGCCATTTTTCTCGACCACCTTGGACATCATCGCCACGCTTTGCGTGACGATGGTGGCTGCGGCTGCGTTGCCCAGCGACTCATACATCGAGGTGCTGCCTCGCAGGTCGGCGAACAAGACAGTGCAGGTGACGTTTTGCTTCATGCTTTGAGTGTACTCAGCAGAAGTAACAAGGATTGAGCCGAGTTGACCGAGCCCGTGATCGGCCCACGGGCTCATGTCGCGGGTCAGGCGCCGATCAAACCCTGATCAAACCCCGATCAAACGTTGTCGAGATAAGTGCGCAACTTGTCCGAACGGCTCGGGTGCTTCAACTTGCGAATCGCCTTGGCTTCGATCTGGCGGATGCGCTCGCGGGTCACGTCGAACTGCTTGCCGACTTCTTCGAGCGTGTGATCGGTGCTCATCTCGATGCCGAAGCGCATGCGCAGCACCTTGGCTTCGCGCGGCGTCAGGCTGTCGAGGATGTCGCGCACCACGTCGCGCAGGCCCGACTGCATGGCTGCTTCGATCGGGGCGGTGTTGCCACTGTCTTCGATGAAGTCGCCCAAGTGGCTGTCGTCGTCGTCGCCGATCGGCGTTTCCATGGAGATCGGCTCTTTGGCGATCTTCATGATCTTGCGGATCTTGTCCTCGGGGATCTCCATCTTCTCGGCCAGCGTTGGCGCGTCCGGCTCAAAGCCGAACTCCTGCAAGTGCTGACGGCTCAGGCGGTTCATCTTGTTGATCGTTTCGATCATGTGCACCGGAATGCGGATGGTGCGGGCCTGATCGGCGATCGAGCGGGTGATGGCCTGACGGATCCACCAAGTGGCGTAGGTCGAGAACTTGTAGCCCCGGCGGTATTCGAACTTATCGACCGCCTTCATCAAGCCGATGTTGCCTTCTTGGATCAGGTCCAAGAACTGCAAACCCCGGTTGGTGTACTTCTTGGCGATCGAGATCACCAAGCGCAAGTTGGCTTCGATCATCTCGCGCTTGGCTTCGCGCGAGCTGGCCTCGCCTTCGTTCATGCGCTTGTTGATCAGCTTCAGATCTTCAATCGGCACGATCGCCTTGGCTTGCAAGTCGATCAGCTTTTGCTGCAACTCTTGCACGGCCGGCAGATTGCGGCTCAAGACGCCGCTGTAGGACTTGCCCGCAGCGATTTCAACTTCGGCCCAAGCTCGGTTGAGCATGTTGTTGGGGAAGGTCTTGATGAAGTATTCCTGCGGCATGCCGCAGCGATCGACCACGATCTTGCGCAGTTCGCGCTCGTAGCGGCGCACGTCATCGACTTGCGAGCGCAGCAAGTCGCAGAGCTTTTCAATCGTCTTGACGGTGAAGCGGATGGTCATCAGCTCGGCGCTGATGGCTTCTTGCGACTTGTTGTAAGCCGCAGTGCGGTAGCCGTCCTTTTCGTAGGCCTTGCGCATCTTGTCGTAATGCGCGCGCAGGTTGTCAAACTTGGTCAGCGCCGTGTTCTTCAGCTCTTCGAGCTTCTTGGTCAGCGCTTTGGAGCTGCCTTCTTCGTCGTCTTCGTCGAATTCGTCGAAGTCTTCCTCGGCCACGTAGTCGTCAGCCTCGCTGTCGGAGACAAAGCCATCCACCGCTTCCGAGATGGTCATCTCGCCAGCGCGCATCCGGTCAGCGATCGACAAGATCTCGTTGATGGTGGCGGGCGAGGTCGAGATCGCCATCATCATGGCTTGCAGACCGCCTTCGATGCGCTTGGCGATTTCGATTTCGCCTTCGCGCGTCAGCAGCTCCACCGTGCCCATTTCGCGCATGTACATGCGCACCGGGTCGGTGGTACGGCCGAATTCGCTGTCCACCGTCGAGAGCGCCGCTTCGGCTTCTTCTTCGGCTTCTTCTTCGGTCGCGGTCGAGGTGTTGCCCCCGGCGATCAGCAGCGTGGCGGCGTCCGGGGCTTGCTCGTAGACGGCGATGCCCATGTCATTGAGCATCGAGACGATGGCATCAAAGATTTCGGCCTCAACCAGCTTTTCGGGCAAGTGGTCGTTGATTTCTTGGTGCGTCAGGTAGCCGCGCGTCTTACCCATCTTGATGAGGGTTTTGAGCTCTTGGCGACGCTTGGCGGCTTCTTCTTCGGTGAGGGTGGTTTCTTCCAGACCAAATTCGCGCATCAGGGCGCGCTCTTTGGCGCGGCTGACCTTCATGCGCAGCGGCTTGACCTTGGTCTTGCCTTCGGTGCTGCCTTCAACGCTGCCTTCCTCGGTACCTGCGGTTTCGACTTCCGTGGCGGTTTCGACATCGGCGTCGATCTCAGCGTCTGCGCCTTCGAGATCGCCATCCGCTTCAAGGTCCGAGAAATCCTCAGCGCTTTCGATACCCTTTTTGCGGGTTTCGGTTTTTTCGACCTTGGCGGTGGTTTCAGCCTTGGGCTTGCGGCCGCGCTTGGCGCCCGTGCTGGTGGTTGCTGCGGCAGCACCTTCCTCGGTCGAGGTCTCGCTGCTGGCTGCGGTCGCCTTGGTTTTACGGACCTTCTTCGGGGCCGCTTCGGCAGGCGTAGCGCCTTCGGGGAGGCTCAGGGCCTCATCCGTGGTGGCAGGGGCAGAATTCTTTGCGGCGCTTTTCTTGGCAGTCATGCGATTCCTCGGCTGGATGCTCGGCAAGGGAGGGGCGTAGGGCTTGGTCTAAACAACAAAAGCCCAAAGCAAAAGACACCGCACGCCCTCTTTTTTGGGCCGGTGACTTTCGCGATGGGCGGGCAAGCTGGCGTGAACAAAGTTTGTGCAGCGCTGGCGGGGGATTTGGCCTGTTTGGGGGGCCCGTTTCGCGGGTGGCCGGGGCCGGCAGACGCTGCTGTCACTCTTGCCGTATCAAAGACGAAGCATTGATTGTACTAGGAGAGCAGCTTCACCAGACCATCCGGATGAAAGGAGCCGCCCAGCAAGCCGGCCAACCCCATCCAAACACCCCCGCTGATGGGCAACCAAGCCAGCAGATACAGCCACCACAACTGCGTCAAGGCGGTGACTGCGAGCAAAGCAATGGCAATCGCCAGCAGCGCGTCCGAGAGATCGAACTGGTCGTCACGGAAGTTCAAGGCGTCGTAGTTCTTTTGATCCTGCTCGGCTTGGGCTTTGAGCTCGTCTCTTTTCTGCTGTTGTTCTTGCGCAACTTTGCGGTAGTGCTCAACGGCTTCAGCGTAGGCGGCGGCTTGAGGGCCGGATCGATCCGCGCTGGCCAAGCGCAATTGCACCACCGTGGCTTCGGCCATGTCTTGGCGAATGTGGCGCGCTTGGTAGAAGTTCCAGTGATCGAGCTTGTCAGCTTGGGCCTGCTGCATGGCTTGAACGATGTTGTCGTCCTTGACTTTGCAAATCCCCATGAAGGTCGCAAGGACCGCCACGGTCACCGCCACTGCGGCGTTGATGCGGGCCGAGTTTTTGGCCGCTTGGGCGGCTTTTTGTGCCGTTTCCAGCACGTCTTGAGGTTCGATATTCAAAGGGCTAACTTTCTTGGGTCCAAAGGGCGGCTTGGGGGGCTGACCAAGCGGGGTAATGGGCCGGGCCGAGCAAGCGGCCCTTCTCGAAGCGGGCCACGCGCTGATAAGGCGTGCGGCTGTTGCTGTTGTCGTAGACGCTGGCGGTATCGGCCATGCGCATCGCTTGGGCCACCAGCACCCACAGGCGTTGATAGCGTTCGCGCACCTTGTCTTCGGGCACCGAATGGCCCCCTTGCTGGCTGCGCAGTTGCACCCGCGCCAAGCTCAGCTCCAGCGGCACAAGGATCACATGCAGTGTGACCAAATAGCCCGCGCTTTGAGCCTGACGAACCAGATCGAGTTTGGAAGGGTGGGAGAAGACGGTTTCACCGACAAACGAGCGCCGCTCCGCAATGGCCACGTCGCGGGCCTGCCGGGCCAGCGCCGCCGCGTCATGGCCATGCGCTTCCTCGTCGCCCGGCCAATGCTGGCGCGCCAAGATGTCGGCGTTGATGAAGGGCAGGTGGGTGATGGGTGCGAGAACGCGTTCGAAGAACGTCGTTTTGCCGGCGCCGTTTGGGCCGACAAGCAGGTGCAGGATCGGCATGGATCAGAGCGTTCGAGAGAGATTCAAGGATGCAAGATGCGCACGTGGCCTTCGGCGTCGAGTTCGGCGTGACGGTGGCCCTCCGCCACAAACAGGGTGTGCAGATTGAGTGTTTCAAGTTGCGCACTGAGCTGTTCGTCCCAAGCGGTGCGCACGCTGGCTTGTTCGGTCGCCCCGAGCGTGTCGTAGCTGCTTTGACCCGCCAAAACCGCCTGAACTTTGGCGACTGAGACGTCTGGACTGCGCTCAAGTTCGCGCCCGAGCCGCGCCCAATGGCTGACCTGTTCGGCCACGCTGCGGCTCATCATGCGGGCGACTTCACGGGCAGAGGCATCAAGCTCATGGTCGAGGCGGATGGGAACGGCGGCAGCGGACATGACGGTCTCCGGGGATGGGCGCGTTGAGGGTCGCGGTGAGAGATTGGGTGATCGCAAGTGTGCAGCACGATGCTACATGAGGCGCTTTATAAGCGCAGCGAATGTCAGCAAACTTTCAAAAGCCTTGCAAGGCTCAGCAATAAATCTTGATCCAAGGGGATATTCACGCTTAAGCGTTTACCCTAGTATGGTGCTCCCTGTCGGCTGTAAGACATCAGTCGATGTCCCACATGCTCCCCATGCCTTTCAGGAAGCCCATGAATCAGCAGATTTATCAACGCATTCGCGAGAACCCCCATTTCGACACGCTTGTCAAAGCCCGCAGCCAGTTGTCTTGGACGCTGGTGGCTGTGGTTCTGATCTTGTTTTACGGTCTGATTCTGGTGGTGGCGTTCAACCCCTCGTTGATGGGGCAGCGCCTTGCTGAAGGCTCGGTGGTTACCTTGGGCGTGATCCTGATCTTGGCCATGTTCATCTTGTTTTGGATCCTCACGGCGTTTTATGTCCGTCGGGCCAATACCGAGTTTGATGACCTGACCCAAAAGATTGTTGACGACGCTATCCGGGGAGATCGTTCATGAATCGCTTTGCTTGCTTTTGTGCCCGCCCCCGTTCGCTGTGGGCGCTGATTTCGGCCGGACTGGGTAGCCTGTTGGCCAGCGCTGCGGCCCACGCCGGCCCGGCCATCGAAGCTGCTGAGAAGCAACCGCTGAACGTGCACGCCATCGTCATGTTCTTGTTGTTCGTGGCCATGACCATGGTCATCACCTACTGGGCCTCGCGTCGCACCAAGTCGGCGGCCGATTTTTACACCGCTGGCGGTGGTATCAGCGGTTTCCAGAATGGCTTGGCGATTGCCGGTGATTACATGTCCGCCGCCACGCTGCTGGGCCTGACCGCCATGGTCTACGGCCAAGGGCTGGACGGCTACATCTACATGATTTGCTTCTTTGTCGGTTGGCCGGTGATTCTGTTTTTGATGGCTGAGCGTCTGCGCAACTTGGGTCGTTTCACCTTTGCCGACATCACCTCCTACCGCTTGGAGCAAAGCAAGGTGCGCACCATGGCCGCCATTGGTTCGCTCACGGTGGTGTGCTTCTATCTGATCGCACAAATGGTCGGCGCCGGGCAGCTCATCAAGCTGCTCTTCGGGCTGGACTACAACATCGCCGTGGTGGTGGTGGGTGCGCTGATGATCGTCTACGTCACCAAGGGCGGCATGCTTGCCACCACCTGGGTGCAGATCATCAAAGCCTGTTTGCTGCTGGCCGGGGGCACGCTGGTGATGATTCTGGCCATGAGCCAGTTCGACTTCAGCTACACCATGCTGATCGAAAAAGCCACCGGCGCGCACAAAAACGGCTGGGCCATCATGAACACCGGTCCGCTGACCAAGGACCCGGTCAACGCCATCTCGCTGGGCTTGGGCCTGATGTTCGGCATCGCTGGTTTGCCGCACATCCTGATGCGCTTTTTCACGGTGACCAACGCCAAGGAAGCGCGCAAGTCGGTGCTCTACGCCTCGGGCTTCATTGCCTACTTCTTCAACGTCATCTTCTTGATGGGCATGTGCGCCATCGTCATCGTCGGCCAGTCGCCGGACTTCTTTGAAGGCGGCAAGGTCGGCGGCAAGCTGCTGGGCGGCGGCAACATGGTGGCGATGCACCTGTCCAAGGCGGTGGGGGGCAATCTGCTGCTGGGCTTTTTGGCGGCGGTGGCGTTCGCCACCATCTTGGCGGTGGTCTCGGGTCTGGCGCTGGCCGGTGCTTCGGCCATCTCGCACGATCTGTACGCTCGCGTGATCAAGCAAGGCAAGGCGTCTGAATTCGACGAAATGCGCGTTTCTCGCATGGCCACCATCGCCTTGGGCGTGATTGCCGTGGTCTTGGGCATCGCTTTTGAAAAGCAAAACGTCGCCTTCATGGTCGGCTTAGCCTTCGGCATTGCCGCATCAAGCAACTTCCCCGTGCTGTTGCTCTCGATGTACTGGAAAGGCCTCACCACCCGTGGCGCCTTGGCTGGCGGCTACATCGGCTTGATCTCCGCTGTGCTGCTGGTGGTGTTTTCCAAGGCCGTCTGGGTGACCGTGCTGGGTTATCCGACCCCGCTGTTCGGCTACGAACAACCCGCACTCTTCTCGATGCCCGTGGCCTTTTTGGTCTGCTTCATCGTCTCGAAGCTCGACGCCAACTCAGCCCGCTCCAAAGCTGAAATCGCCGCCTTCGACGACCAATTCGTCCGCGCCCAAACCGGCTACGGTGCGGCGTCAGCGTCGAATCACTGATCGCTGCCCTCGCCGCCCCAGTGCCGCTATCTCAGTGCTAACCCCAGCGCGATCGGCATGAACACCACAGCGGCGAGGTTGCCGATGAGGACGACGGAGGCGACTTTGTCGGGTTCTTGGCGGTAGCGTTCAGCGAACATGAAGTTGAGCACCGCCGGGGGCAGGGCACCGAACACCAGCAGCAGGGCTTGTTGGTCGCGGGGCAAGTCGATGGCTTGCATCAGCCCCCACGCCAAGGCCATGCCGCTGACGGGGCGCAGCACCGCGCCCATCAGGCCAAAACCCAAGGCCGTGATGCGGGAGGTGGCGAGCCGCACGCCCAGCATGAACAGCATCAGCGGCACGGCGATGTCGCCCACCATGCGCACAGCCTGGAGCAGCGGCGGCCAGACTTCGAGGTTAAACACGCCCACAGCCAGCCCGCCCAGTGACGCCAGCACCGAGGGTGAGCGCCAAACGGTGGTGATGCGCGTGTGGTGGTCCAAAAGCCAAGCGCCGAAGGAAAAGTGCAGGATGTTCGACACCGTGAACATCACCACCGCCGGGGGCAGCGCGGCCGGGCCAAAGGCCAGCACCGCCAAGGGCAAGCCAAGGTTGCCGCAGTTGTTGAACATCATCGGCGGCACCAGCGTCTTGGGCTCAACCCCCAGCAGCCGCGCCACCCACCACGCCAGCAAGCCGCTGCCCACAATCAGCCCGAAGGAGGCCAGCAGCAAAGGGCCGTAGGCCTGGATGTGAAAGTCCTTGCTCGCCAAGGCCCCAAAGATCAGCGCCGGGGTGAACACATCCATGTTCAACCGCCCCGCCACCGACATGTCCGGCTTGCTGCGCCGACCCACCCCAAAGCCCAAGGCCGTGATGGCAAACAGCGGAAAAAGGATGGCGATGATTCGTAAAAGCATGGAGTGAGGATAACCATGTCTTTGAGGTAGCATAGAAATTAACATCAAAGCCTATTTGATGAACTCTATGTGCTTCTAAACCCATGCCCAAATCCCCGGAAGCCCTTTCGATGTTGCCGGCCATCGCGCAAAACGCCCTGCGCAAGTTGGGTGAAGATCTGGCTTTAGCCCGGGTGCGGCGCAACGAGTCGCAGCGCAGTTGGGCCAAGCGCTTGGGGGTGTCCGTGCCGACCTTGATCCGGCTGGAACAAGGTGATCCGGGGGTCGGTGTGGGCATCGTCGCCACCGCGCTGTGGATGATCAGCCGCACCGATGCCTTGGCCGATTTGGCCGCGCCCGAGCACGACCGAGGTGCCCTTGAGCGCGACGTCCAAGCCGCCCTGCAACGCCAGCGGGTGCGGTCGAGGCGTGTTCCAAAAACTCCCCCAGCCCTTTGATCCGTTTTATCTGTTCGGGCTGAGCCTGTCGACGCCCCAGGTGATCTGATCCCGTAGGTGGTGAAGCCTGTTGGTCACTGTCCCGGGCGCATTGTCTGCTTTTGTGGTTGTCAAGCTCGACATCTGAAACATACACTGCCTACGCGACTGTCCTGATAGCTGATCAGTCCAAGAAGGTTTATCCGGTGCCATGACTCACTCTGGTTTCGTTCTTGGTTCGGCCTAGTACCTGATAACCGCTGTTCGTTCTCAATCACAACCAGAGGAGGCCTCGTCATGGGATTTCACTTTTCCTGGAGGAGCGCAAATTGGCTGGCGCACATCCTCCAGCCAATGGGCACGACGCCGACCCTTGAGAACGACTGGGAGGCAAGGTCGGCGCTGAGGGCGTTGCTCGATGCGGCACCTAGTGACTTCTACGCCTCACACGACAGGCGCTTCGAGTTCCGCCGTGCCATTGAGCAAGCTGAACGACACCTGCATGATCGAGACATCGGCGAAGTTTTGCGCCCGCTGCGCGAACACTTTCGTGACATTCCCTGGACTGCCTTGCTTGTGCCAAGTGGAGATTGGGAGTTCGACCGCTTTCTGAGTGCAAGGAAACTTCTGCGTGACCTCGTCGACATACGTCCCTCAGATCCCGGCCTCATCCTACAGATAGACGAGAGCCTCAATGATGATCACCGTCTGGAGCTAGACAACCTATTTCCGGCATTCCGCGTTGCCATGGCCAACGCTACTCGCTGGCCAGGCGTGCTGCTCTGGACGTCGCATGGCGATGCTGCGTTTTTCGAACTAGAACGGAACGTGCCCGATGCAATGCACTCTCTGGAATGGCTGTTCTCTCACCTCTCCGTTATGCCGGGAGTTCCGGACCTTGAGCTCCTTCGAGGCCAGTTCGTGGAGCGTTTCGGGCCAGGCGCCGATCATGTTCCTCCGCTTCGAATCATCCATCTCAGTGACCTTCATTTGGGCAGTCGAATCGCACAGCGACGGCTTCCACGAGTCAAGCAGTTGATCCAGCAACTTGCGGCCGACCTCGGAGAGTCAGCACCTATTCTCCCAGTGGTCACGGGAGATCTCATGGACACCCCGGACGACGCGCACCTCGATGCCGTTCGGGACTTTCTTGAGTTCCTTCACAACGTCGGAAGCGAAGACCCAATTGTCGTCCTCGGTAACCACGATGTCCGAAGGGACGGATGGCTAGGCACCGAGCTTCATAACGCTCTTCGGATTCAAGTCGACCGTGTCCGTTGGATCGAGCAGTGCCAGGTCGGTTTCGCTTGCTTCAACTCTGTGCGGGGCGGAAATCTTGCACGCGGTCGGATCGACGAAACGGAGTATCTGGATGTCGGTCAGGCCCTAGATCGATCGCCGGAGTTTGCTCGAGAGTTCGTTCTCGGTGCGCTGCTCCACCATCACCCAATACCGGTCGAGCGCCCAACTTGGTACCACCAACCTTGGTACGAACGTTTCCTCGGGCGTTCCTTCGAGAAGACCGAGTCGTTGGAGTCATCCGAAGAATTCATCAGTTGGCTACAGGCCCGCAAGATCGGCCTCGTCTTGCACGGACACAAGCACATTCCTCGGGTTGAAACCCACGAGGAGATGACAATCGTTGGATGCGGATCGACCGTCGGCAAAGTCGAGACAGATAGGCCAGGTACGACCTACATGTCAATGAACGTGGTGACCGTTGACGCACCACGCGGCCGAATTTCTTGCCGACTCCGCGCGGAAAGAATTCCAGGCGGTGGCATGACATCTGATGAACAGCATGAGGCCATTCTGAACTCCAAAGTGTTTCAGGCACCGCCGCGCAGAGCCGCCTAGCGAATAAGCTCAAAATTGAAGTGGCCCATGTTTTCAAGGATACGATGGGCCGAGCATGGCCGGATCAAATCTCCCCAAGCCCCTTCTCCAATGGGCGAGAGAAGACGGCTACCTGTTGATCCGTCTTCTCCATTCGCCCGGAGGAATGTCGAAGCCCTAGGTGAGCCAAGCTCAGGATGACTGGACAACCACGCACTGCACCCGTACATCGACCTGAGTGCATCCGTGCATGCACCTCTTGTGTGTCAAACATGACCCCTGCACTCATGCACTCACCCCCGCCCCGGCAACTTGAACAAATCCCCGCGTCTTATTTGCTGAAGCGTGGGCGGGAGGTCTTCTTGCATGGGGGGGATGCCGTCGCGCAGGGCGGCTTCGACCAAGGGGAGGGCTGACGATGCCCAGGGTTGGTCTTGGAGGTGGGTTTGCAGGATGGACCAGGGGGCGGGGTCGTCGTGCATCAGCCATTGGTCGAGCCAGCGGAACAGCTCGCCGTGCCAGTCGGGCAGTTCGCACAGCAGGGTGTGATCGGCGTCGCTGAGGTCGCTCCACCAGTGGCTGGCTTGGAGCAGCAGGGTGGCGGCGCGGTCTTCGGGGCGGCGGGCGATCAGGGGCTGTCTGCCGCCCATGCTGCCCCGGGACATTGGCATGGGCAGCGGGGGGCGCGCGGCGTGCGTGCCGTCGTAGGGCGCTGAGCGCGACTTGGTGCGCTGCGGTTTTTCGGTGCCCCAGCGTTGGCCCAAGTCACTTGTTTCCATGCGGGCGCTGCGGGCGAATTCGGCCACCATTTGCAAGCGCAGCACGCCTTCGGGCAGGGCGCGCCACAGCGGCTCAGCCTGGGCGATCAGGCGGGCGCGGCCTTCGACGCTGGCCAAGTCGCAGTCGGCCGAGGCGACCTCGATCATTTGCAGCGACAAGGGCACGGCAGCGGCGACGCGCTCGCGAAAGGCATCAGCCCCTTCGGTGCGGACGAAGGAATCGGGATCGTGCTCGGTGGGCAGGAAGAGGAACTTGAAGCTGCGCGTGTCTTGGGCGTGGGGCAGGGCGGCTTCCATGGCGCGCACGGCGGCGCGGCGGCCGGCGGCGTCGCCGTCGAAGCTGAACACCACTTGATCGGTGAACCGGCACAGCTTGGCGACGTGGTCGGCGGTGCAGGCTGTGCCCAGCGTGGCCACGGCGTTGGCAAAGCCCAGTTGCGCCAAGGCGACCACATCCATGTAGCCCTCGGTGACCAGCACGTGGCCGTGCTCGCGCAGGGCGCTGCGGGCTTCAAACAAGCCGTAAAGTTCGCGGCCTTTGACGAACAGCGGGGTTTCGGGCGAGTTGAGGTACTTGGGTTCGCCCCGGTCGAGCACCCGACCGCCAAAGCCGATGGTTTCGCCTTGCACGTTGCGGATCGGGAACATGATCCGGTCGCGGAAACGGTCGTAGCGCCGACCGTCCTCGCCCTCTTCGTTGCGGTGAATCACCAGCCCGGCTTCGATCAGCAGCGGATCGTCGTATTGCCCAAAAGCGCTGGCCAAACTGTGCGGCCCAGCGGGGGCGTAGCCCAAACCGAAGCGCGCGGCGATCTCGCCCGACAACCCCCGGCCTTTGAGGTAGGCGATGGCCCGTGGGCTGGCCTTGAGCTCGGCCCGGTAATGGTCGCCGGCGCGGCTCATGACCTCGGTCAGGGTGATGCGGCGGCTTTTTTCTTCGGCGGCGCGGGCGCGTTCAGCGGGCGAGCTTTCTTCTTCAGGCACGTTCATGCCCACTTCGCGGGCCAGATCCTTGACGGCGTCGATGAAGCCCAAGCCGCTTTGTTCCATCAAAAAACCCACCGCGTTGCCGTGGACCCCGCAGCCGAAGCAGTGGTAGGTCTGGCGCGTGGGGCTGACGACAAAGCTGGGCGATTTTTCGCCGTGGAAGGGGCACAGGCCCTTGTAGTTGATGCCGGCTTTTTTGAGCTGCACCGTGCGTCCGACCACCGAAACGATGTCGGTGCGGCTGAGGAGATCTTGGAGGAAGGCGGGTGGAATCACGGCCGCAAGTCTAGCGGCCTGAAGGAAAGAATCAGCGCGGTGCCAAGCGAATCGCGCCGTCAAGGCGGATCACTTCGCCGTTGAGCATCTCGTTGGTGATGATCTGCTGCACCAGCTTGGCGTAATCCTCGGGCCGACCCAGACGGCTGGGGAAGGGCACGCCAGCGGCGAGGGCGTCTTGCACCTCTTGGGGCATGCCAAAAAGCATCGGTGTGCCGAAGATGCCGGGGGCGATGGTCATGCAGCGGATGCCGTCACGCGCCAAGTCGCGCGCAATCGGCAAGGTCATGCCGACGATGCCGCCTTTGCTGGCGGCGTAGGCCGCTTGGCCGATTTGGCCGTCATAGGCCGCGACGCTGGCGGTGTTGATCAACACGCCGCGCTCGCCGGTGGCTTCCGGCGCATTCTGGGCCATCGCTTCTGCGGCGAGGCGAATCATGTTGAAGCTGCCGATCAAGTTGACGCTGATCGTCTTGCTGAACAGCTCCAGCGCGTGCGCGCCGTTTTTGCCGACGGTTTTGGCCGCTGGGGCGATGCCCGCGCAGTTCACCAACCCCATCAACTTGCCCAAGGCGGTGGCCTTGGCGACAACGGCGCGACCATCGTCTTCCAAGGCCACGTTGCAGCGCACGAAGGCGCCACCGATCTCAGCGGCCACCTGTTCGCCCCGATCTTGCAGATCGGCCACGATCACGGTGCCACCCTCACGGGCCAGCATGCGGGCCGTGCCTTCGCCCAAACCGGAGGCAGCTCCGGTGACGATGAAAACCTTGCCGGCGATGTCCATGAGCGTGGTTCCTTGAACGGATTTAACCCAGTGCGATCAACCCAACGCCACCAAGGCGCGCGCGGTGATTTCTTCGACCGTGCCCAGACCGTGGATCTTGGCGTAGCGCGGCGCAGCAGCATCACCGGTGGCGGCCCACGCCGAGTAGTAATCGACCAAGGGGCGTGTTTGGCTTTGGTAGACGTCCAAACGCTTTTTGACGGTTTCTTCCTTGTCGTCGTCGCGTTGCACCAGATCTTCGCCGCTCACGTCGTCTTTGCCGGCCACCTTGGGCGGATTGAACGTGACGTGATAGGTGCGGCCCGAAGCCGGGTGCGAGCGCCGGCCGCTCATGCGCTCAATGATGGCCTCAAAGGGCACGTCGATTTCGAGCACCAAGTCGAGGTTGACACCGGCGGCCTTCATGGCGTCGGCTTGCGGAATCGTGCGGGGGAAGCCGTCGAACAAGAAGCCGTTGGCGCAGTCGGCTTGTGCAATGCGTTCCTTGACCAGACCGATGATCAGGTCATCGCTGACCAAACCGCCCGCGTCCATCACCTTCTTGGCGGCCACGCCCAGTGGGGTGCCCGCCTTGACGGCGGCGCGCAACATGTCGCCGGTCGAAATTTGCGGAATGCCGTACTTTTGGCAGATGAAGGTGGCTTGGGTGCCTTTACCGGCGCCGGGGGCGCCCAACAGGATCAGTTTCATGGATCTCCTCGGTGTTTTTGATGGCGTCACGGCTGCGGCGTCATCAGCCTCATCGACCCAGAACCCGTGCCTTGCGCCCGTGCGGGAATACAGAAAATACAAAAAAACGCGGGCGAGAATACCACGCTATGCCTGCCTTGAAACTGACGCAGCAGGGTGGTATTTCCTCCCAGATCAGTCCCAAAGATGGGGCCTTTCCCGTGCCATTTGGCGCACCCGCTCCAAGTCCTCGGGGGTATCGACGCCGGGGCCGGGACGCTGGCTGCTGACGTGCACCGCGATGCGCTCGCCGTGCCAGAGCACGCGCAGCTGTTCCAGCGATTCGGTTTGCTCGTGCGGGCTCACCGGCAGGGTCGGAAAGCGCCGCAAAAAGCCCGCCGTGTAGCCGTACAAACCCACATGCCGCAGCGGCGCCGGGTTGGGCAGTTGGGCGTAGCCGCCGGGCTCGGCCAAGTAGCCGTCGCGCCACCAAGGGATGGGCGCGCGTGAGAAGTAAAGCGCCTTGCCGAGTCGGTCGGTCACCACCTTGACGACGTTGGGATTGAGCCACTCTTCCACCGAGTCGATGGGGTGCGCAGCGGTGCTCATGACGCATTCGGGATGCGTGATCAGCAGCCGGGCGCAGGCTTCGACCAAGTCGGGCTCGATGAAGGGCTCGTCACCTTGGACGTTGATCACGTGGTCTTGATCCCCCAAGCCCAGCAGCGAGCACGCCTCGGCCAGCCGGTCGCTGCCGGTGGCGTGGTCACGCCGTGTCAGAAGTGCGCTGACGCCGTGGGCTTGGCAAACGGCCAAGATCTCGGGGCTGTCAGCGGCCACCACCACGGTGCGCGCGGTGGTGCGTCGGCAGCGCTGCGCCACCCGCACCACCATGGGAGCGCCTTCGATATCGGCCAAAGGCTTGCGCGGCAGCCGGGTTGAGGCCAGCCGGGCGGGAATGACGATGGTGTAGCTCATGGGTTCAGGGGCATGACGTCCGTGGTGCCCGCTTCAATTTCGCGCGCTTCGCTCGGGAGCATCACGGCCATGCCGTTGCGGATTGGAAAGGCCAGCCGATCGGCGGCGCAGATGAGTTCTTGGTGGTCGTGATCCAGCCGCAAAGCACTCTTGCACAAGGGGCAGACCAGCAGGGCGATCAGTCGGTTATCCATGGCGTAATCCTAGAGGGAGGCCATCACGCTCTTGATGAAGGCCGGGGGTAGCTTAAGGGTCAAGGGGGCGACCCACAATCGCAGGCCGGGGCAGTCTTGGGCCAGCCGGGCCGGGTCGATCTTGACAGCGTCTTTTTCCGTGACGATGACATCGGGGGTGTCCGCTGGCCAGGGCCAAGGGGCGGTCTGGAAATCGTGATGATCCGGCAAGGCCAGCGTCTGCAAGTGCGCCAAACCGCGTTGGCGCAGGGCCTCGAAGAAACGCTCGGGCTGACCGATGCCGGCACAAGCCAGCACGGGTCGTTGGATCAGTTCGGCCAGCGGATCGGGGGAGTCGCTGCCGCCTTGCCACCAGTCCGCCAAGCTCAGCAGGCGATCCAATTGGCGCTCGCCGCAAGGCCCTTGCAAGTCGGTGCTGCGGTGTGCGGCGTTGTAGAACACCAGCTGCGGCACGTCACTGTGCACGCGGATCGGCTCGCGCAAGGGGCCGGCCGGTAGCAGCCAACCGTTGCCCGCGCCGCGCTCGTCAAAGACCACGATCTCGACATTGCGTCGCAGGGGAAGGTGCTGAAGACCGTCGTCGCACAGCAAGACATCCACTTCGGGATGGGCTTGCAGCAGCGCTTGGCCGGCCTCGACCCGGTTTCGACCCACCCACAGGGGCACGTGGGTGCGGCGCTGAATCAACAAGGGCTCATCGCCCACGTTTTCGGCGCGGCTTTGCGGCTGGACCGCCAAGACGCTGGACGCGTTGCGCCGGCCATGGCCGCGTGAAATGACGCCGGGGTGCCAACCCTCAGCACGCAGGGCTTCCACAAGCGCGATGGTGAGCGGCGTTTTGCCGGCGCCGCCCACCACGCGGTTGCCGATCACCACCACCGGTACCGGCAGATTTTGGCTGGCCAGCCAGCCCCAGCGGTACAAGGTCCGGCGTGTGGCCACCAAGGTGCTGAACAGCAAGGCGGCCGGCCGCAGGCTCCACTGCAAGGCACCGCCGGTGCGCCAGCTTGCTTCGATGCGGGCTCCGAGGGTGGTTTTCACCACATGCTGCGCGCAGATCGCACGCTCAGCGTGCTGACGCGCCGGTGCGCGAGCCTTGGGTGGCAAAGGTCAGGTGCAAGAGCTCCGCCCGCCGGGCAGCGTCCATCACCGTGACCACGCTTTGATGGGTGGCGAGCGCATCGGCTGAAATCACCACCGGGCTTTCGAGCTGGCCTTCTGCGGCAGCGATCAAGGCGGCGGTCATGACTTCGACGCTGGCGCCCTCGGTCAAGCGACCATTGACGCTGAAGCGGCCATCTGAAGCGATGCTGACGGTGATTTCATGCGGCGTTTGCTTGACCTTTTGGGTGTCGGCCATGGGCAGCGTGACCTTCAACTCGTTGAAGCGCGTGTAGGTGGTGGACAGCATCAAAAAGATCAGCACCACCAGCAGCACGTCGATGAACGGGATCAGGTTGATCTCGGGCTCTTCGCTGCGCCGATGCCTGAAATTCAAGGCCATGAGAGTCGGTCCTTATCAGTGCCGATGCAAGTTACGCAGCAAGGTCGGGATCAAGCGCTCGCTGGCTTGTTCCAGATCCAGCACGTAGGCATCAATTCGGCCACGGAAGTAGCGGTAGAACATCAACGAAGGGATCGCGATGATCAGACCGAACGCGGTGTTGTAGAGCGCCACCGAAATGCCGTGGGCGAGGAGTTCCGGGTTGGTGCCGCCTGCGGGCGATTGCGAACCAAAGATCTCAATCATCCCGACCACCGTGCCCAGCAGGCCCAGCAGCGGCGCGGCCGAGGCGATGGTGCCCAAGGTGTTGAGGTTGCGCTCAAGTTGATGCACGGCAGCACGCCCCCCGGCTTCAAGCGCGTTGCGCAAGCCTGTTTCGTGCAAACGTGGATCGGCTTGCGCGGCGTTCAGGCCTGAGGCCAAAACACCGCCGAGCACAGAGCTCTGCGCCAGCTTGGTGATGACATCGTCAGACGGCAAGCCGTTGCGACTCAGATTGAGCACTTCGTCGAGCAGGCGTGGCGGTGCCACACGCACCGTGCGTAGACTCATGAATCGGTCAATGACCAGCGCCAAGGCGGTGATCGAACACAAAATCAAGGGCCAGATCGGCCAACCGGCCGCTTGTATGATCGAAAACAACGTTTCCCCCGGAGGTGATGGGTCCAGCTTCGGACTGTCATGGGCCTAGCTAGGCCACAGTCAGCCGCGCGGATTATCGCTGCAAGGGCTGGGGTTCCTGCAAGGCTTGTGTATGGATTCGTCGCGCAAGGGCTGGGTTCTCAAGTTATCCACAGGGGGTGACGCATTGTGGATAGGGTTGAATCTTTGCCTATTTCATCCCCGTTTCCTGTGGATAAGTGTGTTGACAAGCTGGGTATTTGCACTCTAAGTCCTTGTTGTTATTGGTATTTAATTAGGTTGCTCTTTCATGAGGCACATGCAAGCAATGTGGGATGTCAGCGCCTTGGTGCGGGCGATTGCCGAGACGCTCGGTGATCAATTTGGTGCCGTCACGGTGCAAGGCGAGCTGGGGCAGTTCACCCGTGCCGCCAGTGGCCACAGCTACTTCACGCTCAAATCCAGCGACGGCGCAGCCAGTTTGCGCTGTGCGATGTTCCGCCGCGCCGCCAGCGGGCTGGATTTTTATCCCCAAGAAGGCCAGCACGTCGAGATCTGGGGCCGGGTGGCGGTGTTTGAGCCGCGCGGGGAATTGCAGTTCATCGTTGAAGCGATGCGCCAAGCGGGTGCGGGCACCTTGATGGCGCAGTTTGAGCAGCTCAAAGCACGGCTGGCGCTGGAAGGTTTGTTCGATGCCGCGCGCAAGCGGGCCATCAACGCCTACCCACGGCGTATCGGCGTGGTGACCTCGCTGGCGGCAGCGGCGCTGCACGATGTGGTCACGGCCTTGCAGCGGCGTGCGCCGCATGTCGAAGTCTTGATCTACCCCGCGCCGGTTCAAGGCGTGGAGGCACCGCCTCTGCTGGCGCAGGCGATCCGCGAAGCCGGGCGCAATGCCGATCCCGACACCGTCATCGACACCTTGATCGTTTGCCGGGGCGGGGGCTCGATGGAAGACCTGTGGGCCTTCAACGACGAGCGGGTGGTGCGGGCCATCGCGGCTTCACCCATTCCCGTGGTGTGCGGTGTGGGCCATGAAACCGACATCACCTTGGCCGACTTTGCCGCCGATGTGCGCGCACCCACGCCCACCGCTGCTGCTGAGATGGTGGCGGTGGCACGTGCCGATGCGCTCGCGGTCTTGGCCGCTTTGGCGCGCCAAGCGCAGGGCCGGGTGCAGCGCCGTTTGGAACGTGATGAGCAGCGGCTGGATCGGCTGCAACTGCGTTTGGCGCGCCCGGGCGATGGCTTACAGCGGCAGCAGCAAAGGCTGGACCGCTTAGCGCGGCGGCTGGTCGAGGCGGTGCGGCAACAGCAAACCCGTCGAAGCGCCCGTCTCGATGTCTTGCAGGCCCGGCTGGCGGCGCTTGATTCGGCCCATGTGTTGGCGCGGGGTTACGCTTGGGTGCGCGACGGCGCAGGTCAGCCGATCAGCACCACGGCGGCTTTATCGGTGGGTGATGCGTTCAGCGTGGTCTTGAGCGATGGCCGGATCGAGGCTGTGGTGACCGCCGCGCTGCCCGGTGCATCGGCCTGAGGCTGCCTACAATCGCCCGCTCACACTGATCCCATCCTTTCCACATCCTCAAGGAGTTTTCATGGAACACCAACTGCCTGCTCTGCCCTTTGCCACCGATGCCTTGGCCCCCCACATGTCGAAGGAAACCTTCGAATATCACTACGCCAAGCACCATCAGGCCTATGTCACCAACTTGAACAACTTGATCAAGGGCACGGCTTTCGAGAACGCGTCCCTCGAAGACATCATCAAAACCTCTGCGGGCGGCGTGTACAACAACTCGGCCCAAGTCTGGAACCACACCTTCTTCTGGAACTGCCTCACGCCCAACGGTGGCGGTGCTCCGAGCGGCGCTTTGGCTGACGCCATCAACGCCAAGTGGGGTTCGTTCGACGACTTCAAGAAGGCCTTCCAAGCTTCGGCGGTGGGCAACTTCGGTTCGGGCTGGACGTGGCTGGTGAAGAAGGCCGACGGCTCGGTCGATATCGTCAACATGGGTGCTGCGGGCACCCCGCTGACCACCGCCGACAAGGCGCTGCTGTGCATCGACGTCTGGGAACACGCCTACTACATCGACTACCGCAACATGCGCCCGAAGTTCGTCGAGACCTTCTTGACCTCGCTGGCCAACTGGGCGTTTGCTGAAGCCAACTTCGCGGCCTGATCCTGACGCGAGTCGTTCACGGGTTCACGGGCTGGTGAGCACCAGCCCGCCGTTGCTGCTACCGCCCACCACCATCAGCCGGTTGTTGCCGAAGGCAATGTCGTTGAAGTCGTAAGCCAAGGTGGCGATGCCGGGTGGTGTGTGGTCGGCCCAGCGCAGGCCGTCGGCCGAGCTCAGTACCACGCCGCCCAAGCTGGGAGAGCGGTTCTTCGCCATCAAGTGGAAGCGCCCGCCGCCAAAGAGCACCCGCTCGTAGCCCACCACACCGGGAATCGACAGACCATCCTTCAACCCTTCGGGCGAATCGGCTCGCTCAGTCCAAGTCGATCCGCCATCGACAGAGACCAGCAGCGCCGGGTAGAAGTTCAGATAACCCGCACCGGCCTGGGTGTTGGGCGACGAGTTGAGCCCGGCGATCACCAGCACCCCGTTGCCCTCACTGATGCTGCGGAAATCGTTCGGCTGGTGCGGCGAGCTGTTCATCGTCAGGGTGTTGAGACTGGTGTTGACGTTGGGGGCTTGCGGATGGCTGGTGGCCCAGGTGATGCCGTCGCTGGAGCTCATCAGCAAGCCGCCTTGGCCCACCGTCAGGAAGCGGCCGTTGAGAAAGACCACCTCGTTCAGGAACACGTTGTTGGTGAGCGTGCCCGGCAGGCGGTTGACCACCGTCCAAGTCACCGCATCCGGTGAGGTCGCGATGGTGGCGTACTGCCCCACAGCCACGTAGAGCCCCTTGCCCCACGTCACGCTGGTCATCTGGCCGTTGACCGACAGCCCCGGCACGAAGGACTCGCTCCAGTGCACCCCGTCGGTCGAGCTGGCGATGCGCCCTTGGTTGTCGGGCATCACATAGCGTCCGTTGAGGAAGCGGACGATGCCACCGCTGCCGGTTCCGGCCGTCACCATCGTCGGGTTGACCAAGCCGAGGGGTGAGCGCACCAGGTCGGTCGCGCCATCGGCCGACCAATCCAGGTCGTAGGTCTGGACCCGGCTGACAAAACGCTGGCCGTCGAAGGCCACCGAGCTGCGGATCTTTGCCGAGCCCGGCGCGCTGTGCACCCAGTCCAGCCCGTCCAGCGAGGTGCCAACACAGAAGGGCGCGCCCATGCCAAGCGTCGGCGCAGCTGCTCCCAGATTCGGCCCTTGCAGCGGCCCGACCGCCACGTACAGGCCTTTCGCATAGGCGACTTGGACCGGCTTGAAGTCCTGCGCCTGCAACAGCACCGGGTGGTTGTTGCGATAGCTCCAGGTCACGGCATCGGCCGAGCTGCGAAAGCCGTTCATCTCCGGTACCGCTTGCAGCAGTTGCCCGTTGACCCACGAGAGTCGCCCACCGCCGTAGCTGGCGCCGTTGGCCACTGCCGTCCATGTTTGCGCATCGGCTGAGCGCATCACCACGCTCCAAGCCAGACCGGACAACGGGTCCGCCAGTCCACCCGAGGCGACGAACTGGCTGCCGGTCCAGACCACCGCGTCGAGTCGGGCCGGCTGGGCGCTGGCTGTGCCCGGATTGCGGGTGGCGGCGATGTAGGCGTTGGTCGAGGCCCCGCCCCAAGTCGCACCGCTGTCGGCTGAGCTCAGCACTGTGGCCGCAGCGCCGGTGGCGACCATGCGGCCGCTGGCCGGGTCGATGGCGATCGCCAGCAGATCGGCGCTGCCCAAGGTGCGGGCGGTCCAGATCTGCCCGTCGGTCGAACTCAGCAGCGTGCCGCCCTGGCCGACCACCCAGTAGCTGCCGGCGCCCCAAGTCAGACCGTTGAGCGCCACCGCCACGCCACTGCTGCGAGCTGTCCAGCTCAAACCGTCGGGCGAGCTGAGCAACGTGCCAGCTTGGCCGACCGCGATGAACTGGCCGTTCAGCCAAGCCACCTGGTTGAGATCCTGCGTCGTGCCGCTGGTTTGAGGGGTCCAGACCTCGCCGTCGGCGGACGTGCGGATCAGGCCGCCGCGCCCCACGGCGACGAAGCGGCTGGCATCGGTCGTGACCGAGAGCAGATCGCCGCTGGCGGCGGTGGGGGTCTGCACCATCCAGCGCACGCCCAGGCCGGGCGCGGTGGGATAGCTCGGCGCCGCTTCGCCAGCGGCCACCCGGGCCACCGCCATCGGTCCAATGCCCACCGTCACGTCGGCGATCGGTGAACCGGGGTTGAGCGTGTCATAGACGCTGACCGTGTTGACGTTCTGGTTGGCGACATAGAGCCGCTGTGTGGTCGTCTCCACCGCCAGCCCAGCCGGATTGGCAAAAAAGCCGGCACGACCGGGCAAGGTCGCCAGCACCGAAGCTTCCGGGCTCAGGGCCGAGATGGTGTTCGAGAATGCGTTCGAGACGTAGATCCGGTTGTCCGTCGGATTGATCGTCAGGCCGGTGGGCATGGCGCCGACCGGGGCGCTGCTGCGCACGCTCAGACTGGCGGCGTCGATCACCAAGATTTGGTTGCTGGTGTAGGCGTTGGCGTAGACCTGCCCGGCGGCCGGATCGGTGGCCAAGGCCGTCACCACGGCCGCCGACAGGCCGGTCACGCTACCGATCACTGCCCGCGTGCTGGTGTCGATCACCATCACCGAACCGACCCCGGAGACCCCGGAGACCCCGGAGACCCCGGAGACCCCGGAGACCCCGTAGAGCCGCTGCTGCAATGGGTCCAGCGCCAGTGCCGACCAAGTCGCCCCCACGTTGATCGTCGCCTGGACCGTCAGCGGACTGCCCGCCAGCACCACCACGTTGTTGCCCGTGGCCACATACACCTGATGGCGCCCCGGATCGATGGCCACGCCGCCGGGCGCCGCGCTAAGGGGCAGGGTGCCGAGGGTGGCATGGTTGCGGGTATCGAGACTCACCAGCGCATGCACGCCGCTGGCGCTGTCGCTGGTGGTCACATAGGCGCGCTCGGCGGGGTCGTCCACGGCGATGGCGTTGGGCACCCCGGCGAGCGTGATCGTCTGCGCCACGCTTTGGGTGGTGGTGTCGATCACCGAGATGGAACGGCTGCCGGCGTTGAGCACGTAGAGCTTGGCGGGTGCGGCGCTGGACGTGCCGCCGTTGTTGCCACCATTGCCGCCACCACTGCCATTGCTGCCCCCTGATCCACCCCCACAGCCGCTGAGCAAAGCGATCCATACAGTGATCAGCCAAGCCATCAAGACCATGCCAGTGCGGTGGGACAACATAAAAATCCTTTGCTTAAACCAAGGCGTGGGCGGCGGCTTGACCGCTGCGCACCGCACCTTCCAAGGTTGCCGGATAAGGCCCTTCAATGTAATCGCCTGCGACGACCAAGCGCGGGCTCAGACGCGGGTCGGGGCGTGCGGCGGGGCGATGCAGGCCCGGTGTGCAGCGGAAGGTGGCGCGTTTTTCAGCGACATAGCTCTCGACCACCAAGCTGGCGCCGCCGGGCCACAGGGCCTCGGCTTGAGCTTGAATCGCCGCCAGCGTTGCGGCTTGGCCGCGTTCCACCCAAGGCGCTGCGCCGCTGATCACGAAGCTGAACCGCCCCGGTTGTCCTTGGATCTGGCCTTGATCGAACACGAACTGCGCCGGGTTGGGCTGCGCTTCGGTGTGCTCGGGCAGTTGCACCATCGGTGCGGCCAGGTTCAGCGGGCGGCCGTCAAGACCGTGGGCTTGCAGATTGACCGTGACGATTGGCTCGTAGCCGAAGGCCGCTGCTTCTCGGGACCACGTGGGCGCGATGTCTTGGGTCAGTCGGGCGGCTTCGAGGGCTGAGCACGCCAAGATGATGCCGTCAGCGCCTGGTGCGTCGGCGGCACTCAAGGCCTCGACGCGCTGCCCCAAAGTGATCGTTGCGCCGTGTTGCTTCAACCAGCGCTGCGCCGGATGGGGCAGCAGTTCCGCCAGCGGCGCTTTGGGCAGCAGCAAATCGGCGGCACCCGGCCCTGAAAAGAGCGCGTCACGCAGCACGCGCAAAAACACCTCCGCGCTGGCTTGATCGGCCGGTGTGTTGAGCGCCGCCACGCATAAGGGATCAATCAGATCGCGCCGCAGCGCCGGGGCCATGCCACGGCAGAGCTCCGTCACGCTCAAGCGCGGGTCGCAACGAAAACCGCGCAGCGCCCAAACGCCCGACCGGGCCAGCAAGGCCAAACGCTCGGGCCCCGTCCAAGCGGGATGGCTTAGCACCCCTCGGGTGAGTGCGATCAGGGCCGGGCCTTGGGGCAAGCGCAGACCTTGGCCGTGGGCGTTGACCAGACTCAACGGGCGGCGCAGCAGCACCTGTTCTGGGTCCACGCCCACCGTCCGCATCAAGTCAAGGGTGGCGCTGTAGGCCCCGATCAAGATGTGCTGGCCGTTGTCGAGCGCCGGGGCACCGGGGTGTTTGGGCGCCGTGCTGCGCGCCCGGCCGCCCAAGGTGGGGGCCATCTCGAACAGGCTGACTTGCGCCCCGCGCTGCACCGCTGCCACCGCTGCCGCCAGCCCCGCCCAGCCGCCACCGACAACGGCGATGCGGGGTTTCATGGCTGGGCGCGCTGCAAGCCGAGCCACGATCGCAGGCGACGATGGATCTGTTTGAGGCGTAAGCGCCGGCGCATCTTGGCCATGAATTCGGGCACATGGCGTTCAGCAAACGCGAGGCACTCTTGGTAAAGCGCTTCGTCGGTCTGCTGCAAACGTTTGAGGGTGTGCTCGATTTGTTGCGGCAACTGAACGTTCTGGCGATAAGCCGTCAACGTGGCTTGATCGACACCGAGCTGTTTGGCGTGGGCGTAGGGCAAAACCAAAAATTCAAGGTTGCCGCGCAGCAACTTGGGCGACTCATGCACGGTTTTGATCAAATTGCCCGGGTGCCAGCGGTAGACGCACACCGGCCGAGGGATCACGCCCACAGGACCTTCCACGGCGAGCTTGAGATACAGCTCCGAGTCGGTGCTGAGGTTGTGCTCATTGAGCAAAAAGCCCAAACGGCGTGCATCGCTGCGCCGGAAAAGCATGTTGCACAGGATGATGTCCTGCGGTGCCACGGTGCCGCGTGAGGCAAAAACCTGTTTGCCATCCACCACCCCGTCGAAGGGCGGGGTCATGCGGGTCGCCACGCCCGTGACGGTGTCGAGGACTTCACCGCCGGCATAGACAAAGGTGGGTTGATGAGCGTCGATCAGGGCTGAGGCATCGCGCAGGTACGTTGGGTCGGTGAAATAGTCGTCGTCCGACATCAGCAGAAACCATTCGGTCTGCGCCAGCTCAAAAATAGCTTTGCGCCAGTTGCCGACCATGCCGATGTTGCCGGTGTTGCGTGAGTAGCGTATGCGGGGATCAGCGGCATATCGCTGCATGTACGCTTCGGTCCCGTCGGTGGACGCATTGTCGGAAACGATGATTTCAAAATCAGCGTCCTGCTGCGCCAAGATGCTTTCTAGCGCTTGGGGCAGGTAATCGATGCGATTGAATGTCGGCAGGATGACGCTGATCTTAGGCATGGTCGTGGAGCGTGTCGGGATCAAGGTGCGGCACCAAACGCATGATTTCGTGCTTTCGGTAAGGCATGGCACCCGGCAAGATCTTGCCGGTGGCGCCCCAGTGGGCCCACCAATGCTGGGCAAAAGCCAGCAGGGTTTGAGGGTGGCCGCTGGCGATGTGGTGGATGGAGGGTTCACCCTTGGGACTGGGGTGGGCGTCGAAATCGAGATGGCGGATGAATTGCCGCGCCACATCGACCACATCGACGAAATCACGCACTTGCTCACCCGCACTCATCGGGAAATCAGCGCCGCTGCGGGCAGCCAGACGCAAGCTGGGCCAAAGTCGGCTGGCTTGTTCACCTTCGCCGTAGACCTGAAAGATGCGCAGCAGCTTCAACTGCACACCATGCTCGCGGGCAAAGCCGGCAAAGGCTTGGGAAGCGGCCGCCTTGGAGCTGGGGTAGGACAGGGTGGGTGCCAAGGGCGTGTCGGTGCGGATCTCATCCATACCTTCGGCCGCCCGGCCGTATTCAAAACAACTGCCCGCGACGATGAAGCGACCCACCCCGGCTTGCAAGGCTTGTTGCGCCAGCTTGATGGGGGCGTAGACGTTCCAGTACAGGCAGGCGTCCAGCGGCGCGTAGGGCGGGTTGGGGGTATGGGAGGCCAGATGCACCCAAACATCCACACCGCGCAGGGCCTCACGGTGATCGCCGTCGAGGGCACCGTCAAGCCATGTGGGTTCAGTGTCGAGGGGGATGCGTGTTTGGCTGCCGGGACGGCGCAGGGCGATGACTTCGTGCCCTGCGGCCAAGGCTTGCTGGAGAACATGCGAGCCGACAAAGCCGGTCCCGCCGGTGACGAAGAGCTTCATGGTGTGCCGGGCAAATTCGGAAAAGGTCAAAACGGGCTGGCGAAATCGCGCAGGCTTGGGTGAGCTTGGTCGCGGGCCGAGACGATGGCGGGGGCATCGCCCAAGCCCCAATCCATGCCAAAACTGTCCCAGCGCACGCCTTGGTCATGGGCCGGGCTGTGCTCGGTGCTGGTGTGATAGACCGCCACGGTGCCGTCTTGCAGGGCCCGAAAACCGTGGGCGATGCCCGGGGGCAGCAACACCAAACGAGGCTCTTCGGCACTCAGCACCACCCGAGCCGAGCGTCCAAAACCCGGGCCGGGGCGCAGATCCAGCAAAACATCCAACAGGGCCCCGGCTGGGCAGTACACCAGCTTGGCGTGATCGCGCGGCGGCACTTGGAAATGCATGCCCCGGATCACGTTGCGGTTTGAGAGCGAATAGAACGACTCGGCGTGTTCGATCACCACCCCCGCTTGCTCAAACACCGAGCGGGCATAGGTCTTGACGAAATGGCCTCGGGCATCGTCGATGCGGCGCAGCTTCACAAGCCAAGCGCCGGGCAGCAGTTCTTCGGTGAAGTCCATGGGGGCGGCGAAACGGTTCGCTTAGACGCTTAGAAGTTGAGGCCGAAGAATTCTTCGAGGCGCTGCACCACGAAGTCGAGTTGTTCGGTGCTCAGGCCCGGATAGACGCCCAACCAGAAGGTCTGGTTCATCACCACGTCAGTGCGTGTCAGCTCACCACTGACGCGGTAGTTCTTGCCGATCATGTAGGGCTGACGGGTCAGGTTGCCCGCAAACAAAAGCCGCGTGCCGATCTTGTTTTGATCCAGATAGTTCAGCAGATCGACCCGTTTGACCCCGGCGCTTTCCTTCAAGATCAGCGGAAAACCAAACCACGATGGATCCGAGTGCGGGGTCGCTTCGGGCAAATGCAAGAACTCGGCGCAGCTTTGCAGGCGTTCCTTGAGGTAGGCGAAGTTGGCTTTGCGCGCCGCGATGAACTCGTCAAGCCGGTCCAACTGCGCCAAGGCGCAGGCCGCTTGCATGTCCGAGATCTTCAAGTTGTAGCCCAGGTGGCTGTAGGTGTACTTGTGGTCGTAGCCTTCGGGCAGGTTGCCGAGCTTCCAGCAAAAGCGCTTGTTGCAGGTGTTGTCCTTGCCGGGTGGGCAGTAGCAATCCCGGCCCCAATCACGGAAGGATTCGGCAATCAGCTTGAGCTCGGCGTTGTTGGTGAACACCGCCCCGCCTTCGCCCATGGTGATGTGGTGCGCCGGGTAAAAACTCAGCGTGGCGATGTCACCAAAGGTGCCGACCATCTGACCCTTGTAGGTTGCCCCCAAGGCGTCGCAGCAGTCCTCAACCAGCCAGAGGTTGTACTTTTTGCAAAGCGCGGTGACGACCTCTAGGTTGAACGGATTGCCCAAGCTGTGGGCCAGCATGATGGCCTTGGTTTTGGGCGTGATGGCGGCTTCAATCAGGCTGGCGTCGATGTTGTGCGTGGCCAGATCGACATCGACAAACACCGGCACCGCGCCGAATTGCAAGATCGGGTTGACGGTGGTTGGAAAACCCGCCGCCACACCGATCACCTCGTCGCCTTGCTGGATGGCGCGTTCGCCCAAGCGGGGCGAGGTCAGGGTCGAGAAGGCGACCAAGTTGGCCGAGGAGCCTGAGTTGACTGTGATGAGATGCTTGACGCCGAGGTATTGCGCTAGGCGGGCTTCAAAGGCCGCGTTGAAGCGGCCTGTGGTGAGCCAACCATCCAGCGAGGCTTCGACCATCAGTTGCAATTCCTTGGCCCCGATGACTTTGCCCGAGACCGGCACCACCGATTGACCCGGTTCGAAGGCCTTGGGGGCGTAGGTGATGTCGGCGTATTGCTGCACGAGCTGGGCGATCTCGGCGCGCAACTGATCGGGGGTCTTGGCCGCTGTCGTCATGCTGCTTTCCTATTCATGGCTTGGGTGTAGTTCTGGATCTGTTCGAGGCAAAGCGCTTGCATGTCTTGGCCGGCCAACCAGGCTTGGTGCCAATGCACGATGCGCTCCAAGGCTTGGTCCAAGGACCAGCAAGGCTGCCAGCCGAGCCGGTGTTTGGCTTTGGCAATGTCGAGTTTCAAGTAGCCCGCTTCGTGCGGGTGATCGGTGCCGTCAAGCTGCCAGCAGGCGTCGCCGCCCCACGCTTGCACCAGCCGCTCCACGATCCAGCGCACCGGGCGAGCATCGTCATCCATGGGGCCGAAGTTCCAGCCTTCGGCATACGTCTGACCGTGTTGCCAGAGATGCTCGGCCAAGGTCAAGTAGCCCGAAAGCGGCTCCAGCACATGCTGCCAAGGACGGGTCGAGTGTGGATTGCGGATCACCACGGGCGTGTGACGTTCGAAGGCCCGCAGGATGTCGGGCACGAGGCGATCTGCCGCCCAGTCGCCGCCACCGATGACGTTGCCCGCGCGCGCCGAGGCCAAGGCGATCCCACTGCCTTGGCCTCGGCTCTGAAAGAACGAGCGCCGATAAGCACGGGTCACCAGTTCGGCACAACCCTTGCTGTTGCTGTAGGGGTCATGGCCGCCCATGGGTTCGTTCTCGCGGTAGCCCCAGACCCACTCGTTGTTTTCGTAGCACTTGTCGGTGGTGACGTTGACGATCACCCGCACGCTGTCGGTGTGGCGCGCTGCTTCAAGCACATGCACCGTGCCCATCACGTTGGTGGCGTAGGTGGCCACAGGCTCGGCGTAGGACAAGCGCACCAGCGGTTGGGCCGCCATGTGGATGACGATCTCGGGGCGAAACGCTTGCATGGCTTGCAGCACGCCATCCAAGTCACGGATGTCTTGGGTCGTGCTGGCCATACCGTCGCCCACCCGGGCGGTGCCGAACAGGTGCGGCGTGGTCGGCGGCGCCAGCGCCAGCCCGTGGACCTCGGCCCCAAGGGCTTGCAGCCACAGGCTGAGCCAGCTGCCTTTGAAGCCGGTGTGTCCGGTCAGAAAAACGCGTTTGCCGCGCCAAAACGCTGGATGCATGTCAGTCCCAAACCTTCCAAGGCGCTTGGCCGCTGTCCCAGAGTTTTTCGAGGTGAATCTTGTCGCGCAGGGTGTCCATCGGCTGCCAGAAACCGTGGTGCTCGTAGGCCATCAGTTCGCCGTCTTCGGCCAGCTGCATCAGGGGCTCTTGCTCCCAGATCGTGCTGTCGTCCTTGAGGTAGGGCAGCACCTTGGGTGAGAGCACAAAGTAGCCCCCGTTGATCATGGCGCCATCACCTTGCGGCTTTTCTTTGAAGCGCATGACTTGGCGGCTTTGGATGTCCAGCGCCCCAAAGCGACCCGGCGGATAGGTGGCGGTCAGGGTGGCCGCTTTGCCATGGCTGCGGTGAAAGTCCAGCGTGGCTTGGATGTTGATGTCCCCCACGCCGTCGCCGTAGGTCAGGCAGAAAGCTTCTTCGTCTTGCACATAGGGTGCAACTCGGCGCAGGCGCCCCCCGGTCATCGACTCGTCGCCGGTATCGACCAAGGTGACTTTCCACGGCTCGGCGCGCTTGCTGTGGACTTCCATGCAGTTGTTGCGCATGTCAAAGGTGACATCCGACATGTGCAAGAAGTAGTTGGCAAAGTACTCCTTGATGACGTAGCCCTTGTAGCCGCAGCAGATCACGAAGTCATTGACGCCGTGATGGGCGTAGGTTTTGAGGATGTGCCAGAGGATGGGCTGCCCGCCGATTTCAACCATCGGCTTGGGACGGGTGGCGGTTTCTTCGCTCAGGCGTGTGCCCAAGCCCCCGGCCAAGATCACAGCTTTCATAGGAGGCCTTGTCGTCAGGATGCGGTGTTCGGTGCCGAACACACGAAGGCGTCGGCGTGGAAATGGCGGGGGGGCAGGCCCGCTTCGATCAGCCGCTCGCGAGCCGCGTGGACCATCGCGTCCGATCCACAGGCGTAGACCGTGCTTTGGCTCAAGATGGGCGACGGGTGGGGTGATGGAGCGAGCAAAACGTCTTGCACATGCCCGCGTGCCCCCGCCCAGTCTGAGTGGGCGCGCGACAGCACGGGCACATAGCGCTGGAGGTGCTCCAAGGGCGGTTGCCAGTACAAATCAGCGGCTTGCCTGCCGCCCCAGTACAGGGCGACGGAGCGGGGGCGCTCAGTCTGCGGCAGCCGCGCCAAGCTTTCCAGCATGGCTTTGACCGGGGCGATGCCGGTGCCAGTGGTCAAGAAGATCAAGTCACGCTCGGCCACGGCGCGCAAAAAGAAGGTGCCCAGCGGCCCGCGCAGGCGCAGCAGATCGTTGGGTTTGGCCTGCTCGAACCAGTAGCGGCTCATGGCCCCGCCGGGGACGTGTCGAATGTGCAGTTCAAGCTGAATGCCTTGGGTTTGGCTCACCGCGTTGGCCACCGAGTAGCTGCGCTGCAAGCCACCGGGACCGATGACGTCGATGGATTGACCTGCGTGATGCATCCACGTTTGTTGCGGTGCTAGGCGTAGCACCACCCTCATCACATCGGGGGCCAGCAAGCTCAGGCTCTGGATGCGGCAAGGCAGGGTTTTGACCGGCGGCAGCGGCACACCCAGATCCTCGATGCCGTCGAGGTGGACATCGGTGAGCGCTGAGCGGGCACAGCTCAGGATCCAGCCTGCGTCGCGATCTTGGGGCTCAAGACCGACCTCTTCGTGGAGGCTTCGGGTCTGGCCGTGGCTGATCTGCGCTTTGCACGCGCCGCAGCGGCCCGTCAAGCAACTGTGTTCGAGCGCAATGCCAGCGCGCAGGGCGGCTGCCAACATCGATTCGTCCGGCCCAGCTTCAAAGTTGCGGCCGCCAGCAAGAGTCACCTGCACCATGGTTAACGTCCCTGCCAATTGGTCCGCATGGCGATCCAGATCTTGCGCAGCGGTGTGAGCGAGATGCGTTGGTGCAGGACTTGGAAATCGCCGGCTTCGATCTCGCGCAGCAAGGTGCGGTAGATGTTGGCCATCATCAGCCCGGGGCGTTGGGCGCGGCGGTCGATCTCGGGCAGCAAGGCCAACGCTTGGTCGTAGGTTTGGTGGGCCCGCTCAGCCTGAAAGCGCATCAGGGCCGAGAAACGCTCGCTGTAATCGCGGTTCAAGATCTCGTGCGCCTTGACATCAAAGCGCTGCATCTCATTGACTGGCAGGTAGATGCGACCCCGCCGGGCGTCGTCACCGACGTCACGGATGATGTTGGTGAGCTGGAAAGCTTGGCCCATGCGGTGGGCGTACGTCACGGTGGCCTCGGCTTGACGGCCAAAGATGTTGGCGGCGACCTCACCGACCACGCCGGCCACCAAGTGGCAGTAGCGCTCTAGGCCAGCAAAGTCGAGATAACGGGTTTGAGACAAATCCATCTCGCAGCCGTCGATCACCGCGAGCAGGTGGTCGGCGCGGATGCCGTAGTCCTTGACGTGCGGCATCAACGCCTGCGTGACCGGGTGACTGGGGCTGCCGCCGAAGGCGCGTTGCACTTCGGTGCGCCACCACGCCAGTTTGGTGGCGGCGACACCAGCGTCGCTGACTTCATCGACGACATCGTCCACTTCCCGGCAAAAGGCATAGAACGCCGTGATGGCGGCCCGGCGCGGCGGCGGCAGGAACAGGAAGGCGTAGTAGAAACTAGAGCCGCTTTTGGCGGCCTTGTCCTGCACGTATTGTTCAGGGCTCATGAAGGGCGGTGCGAGAGGTTGTCGGGGCGCATGCGCAAGGCACGCCACAGCAAGCGTGGCGCGTCCACGGCTTGGATCGTCGGACGCGTGCGCAGTGTGCCATGGTCCAGCGCCCGGATTCGGTCGAGGATGCGCAGCCCACCTTGAACGACCAGCCGCAGCTCCCAGCCCAAGCGGCCGGGTAGACGGTGCACCAACGGGGCACCTGCCATCATCAAGTCCCGCGCCCAAGCGACTTCGGTGGCGATGAGTCGGCGTGCAGCGGGGCTGTCTTGACCGGCCAAAAGGGCTTCGGGATCGACGCCCGCCGCCAAGCAATCACTCTTTGGAATGTAGAGCCGGCCTCGGGGCAGGTCGATGGTGCAGTCTTGCCAGAAGTTGATCAGTTGCAAGGCGGTGCAAATCGCATCGGACTCGCGCAGGGCCTGCGGATCCTCCACGCCCCAGATGTGCAGCAGCAAGCGGCCCACCGGATTGGCCGAGCGACGGCAATAGTCGAGCAGCTGCGCGCGGTCGGCGTAATGGTGCACATGCACGTCTTGCGCAAAGGCTGAGAGCAGATCTTCGAGCAAATGGAGCGGCAAGTGGTAGCGATGCAACACCGGAGCCAAAGCGTTGAACACCGGAGCCCAGCGCAGTGAGGGCGGTTGATGCTGCGCGATGGCATGCAGATCCTGACGGTAAGCGGCCAAATCGGCCAATCGGGTCTGCGCCGGCGCGTCGCCCTCATCGGCCAAATCGTCGGCCGTGCGTGCGTAGCCGTACAGTGCGGCCACGGCCGGTCGGAAGACCGGGGGACAGAGCCATGAGGCGACGGGAAAATTTTCGTAGTGTTCGACCGACATCGCTCGGATTATCCGGCCTCGGGTAGACTCTTATTGCTGACCAAGTGGTCATTAAGACATTAAAAATCAAGGAAGCTGTCATGGATCGTGTGCAGTCCGACGCGGGCAAGTTAAGCGCTGGATGGAGTCGCCTTGGTGTGGCCCTCGGTTTTGCGACGGGTTTGGCGCTGTTGGTCAGTGGCTGCGGTCGCCAAGCGCCCGCGCCGGAAGCGGTGCGCGCCGTGCGTGTCATGACGGTTCAAACCGAATCGCGCATGAACGCCATGCTCTATGCGGCCGACATCCGCCCTCAAACCGAGTCACGCCTCGGCTTTCGGGTCAGTGGCAAGCTGGTGCAACGCTTGGCGGCGGTGGGCATGCATGTGAAGGCGGGACAGCTGTTGGCGCAGCTCGACGCGGTCGATCTCAAGCTTGGGCAGGATGCCGCTCAGGCGTCGTTGCAAGCGGCCCAAGCCAATCTCGATCAGGTGAGCGCGGACAACCAGCGCTTCCAGGGTCTGCGAGCCCAAGGATTCATCAGCGCGGCGGAGTTGGAGCGTAGCGACACCGCCTTGAAGGCGGCCAAGTCGCAGCTGGAGGCTGCGCGTGCCCAAGCGGGCGTGCAGCAGCATCAGGCGCAGTACGCTGCTTTATCGGCCGATGTGGCAGGCGTGATCACCGCCACCGAAGCCGAAGTCGGTCAGGTTTTGACGGCCGGAACATCGGTGCTGCGCTTGGCCCATGACGGCCCGCGTGACGCGGTCTTTGCGGTGCCAGAAGACCAAGTCAACGCCGTCAAGGCGTTGGTGGGGCGCAAAGAGGCGCTGCGTGTTCAAGTGTGGGGCTCCGATCAGAGCCTGCCGGCCACGGTGCGCGAAGTGGCTGCGGTGGCCGACCCGGTGGCACGCACCTTCCAAGTCAAAGCTGATCTGGGCCGTGCTGCCGTGCCGTTGGGCCAAACCGCCACGCTGAGCATGCCGGGTGGGCTGGGTGGCACGGTGGAAGCCGGTGGTTTGTATCTGCCCTTGACGGCGTTGTCCGAGCAAGCGGGCAAAACGGTGGTTTGGTTGCTTGACGAAGCCAGCATGACGGTCAAGCCGCAGCCGGTCGAGTTGGGCGTGGTGGTTGGCGATCGCTTGCAGATCAAGGCGGGTTTGCAGGCCGGACAGGTGGTGGTGACGGCGGGTGTGCATGTGTTGACGCCCGGTTTGGCAGTGCGACGCTATGTCGAATCGCCTGCAGCGGCTTCGGCCACGCGTTGAACGCCTGAGGAGCGCTGAGCCATGCAACCGCATCCCCACGACCCTTCGGGGCGTTCCAAATTCAATGTTTCCCGTTGGGCGTTGGAGCACCCGGCGCTGACGCGCTACCTGATGGTGGTGCTGTTGCTGCTCGGCTGGGTGGCTTATTTCCAGCTGGGTCAGGACGAAGATCCGCCCTTTACCTTCCGCGCCATGGTGATTCAGGCCGCGTGGCCGGGAGCCACCGCCGAGCAAGTGGCCGAGCAGGTCACCGACAAGATCGAGCGCACCCTGCAAGCCGTGCCCAACGCCGACATCATTCGCAGCTACACCAAGCCGGGTGAGTCGGTCACGATCTTCCAGGTCAAGGACAACGTGGTTGGCAAGGAGGTCCCCAACCTTTGGTACCAAGTGCGCAAAAAGATCGGTGACATGCGCTCGACCTTGCCGCCAGGGGTGCAGGGGCCGTTCTTCAACGACGAGTTTGGCGATGTCTATGGCTCGATCTTTGCGCTCTCGGCCGACGGCTTCAGCGACGAAGAACTGCGCGACTTTGCCGAGAGCGTGCGCTCCAAGCTGCTGCATCTGAACGATGTGGCCAAGGTCGATCTTTTTGGCGTGCAGCCCGAAAAGATCTTTGTCGAGATCAGCGGCCGGCGGCTGGCCGAACTGGGCATCGACCTCAATGCACTGATCGCACAACTGGGGTCGCAAAACGCTGTTGAAAGTGCAGGCGTGCTGGAAACCACGCAAAGCAACGTTCAAGTGCGTTTGAGCGGCGCGTTGCAGTCGGTGCAAGCCTTGCGTGATCTTCCGGTGCGGGCGGTCAATCCGGCCACGGGCATGGCCAACACCGTGCGTCTGGGCGACATCGCCCAAGTGCGGCGCGGGCTGATCGATCCACCGGCGGTGAAGGTGCGCTACCAAGGCAAAAACGTCATCGCTTTGGGCGTGGCCATGGCCAAGGGTGGCGACATCATCCGCTTGGGGCACGCCTTGCAGGCCGAAGTTCAAGCCGCCCGCGCCGAGCTGCCTCATGGCATTGAGCTGGAGCAGGTGCAGGATCAGCCCAAAGCGGTGGCCAAGTCGGTGGGCGAATTTGTCAGCGTCTTGATCGAAGCGGTGTTGGTGGTGCTGGGGGTGAGCTTCATCAGCTTGGGGCTGCATCGCTCAGCAGCGTTTGCCGATCGGCGCTGGTACCAAGGCTGGAGCTTGGACATGCGTCCAGGCTTGGTGGTCGGCATCACCATCCCGCTGGTGCTGGCGATCACCTTTGTGGTCATGTACTACTGGGGCGTGGGCCTGCACAAGATCTCGCTCGGCTCGCTGATCATCGCGCTGGGCCTGTTGGTGGACGACGCCATCATCGCCGTCGAGATGATGGTGCGCAAACTCGAAGAAGGCTACGACAAGCTGCGTGCGGCTTCCTTTGCCTACGAGGTGACCTCGATGCCGATGCTCACCGGCACCTTGATCACCGCCGCAGGCTTCTTGCCGATTGGCATGGCGCGCTCGACCGTGGGGGAGTACACCTTTGCCATCTTTGCCGTGACGGCCGCCGCTTTGCTGATTTCTTGGCTGGTGTCGGTGTATTTCGTGCCTTATTTGGGCGCGCGTTTGCTCAAGGTGCATGCGCCGCAGCATGGGGCCCAAGAAGGAGAAGAACACGATCTTTTCGACACGCCGTTTTATGCCCGCCTGCGGCGCACGGTGTCGTGGTGTTTGGCGCATCGCTGGATCACCTTGGGCGTGACGCTGCTGGTCTTTGTGCTGGGCTTGGCCGGCATGGGGCGGGTGCAGCAGCAGTTCTTCCCCGATTCCAGCCGACCCGAATTGCTCGTGAGCTTGTGGTTGCCCGAAGGAGCCACCCTGCAAGCCAGCGAGGCGTTGGTGAAGCGTTTTGAGGCCCGGGTCCGCACCGAAGCGGATGTCGAGAGCCTGACGTCGTGGGTCGGTAGCGGTTTGCCGCGCTTTTATCTGCCGCTCAACCAAGTCTTTCCGCAAAGCAACGTCAGCCAAGTGATCGTCATGCCGACGGATCTCAAGGCGCGTGAGCGTTTGCGCAAGCTGCTACCGAGCATCTTGGCCGAGTCGTTCTCGGAGTCGCGCAGCCGCGTTGAGCTGCTCTCCAACGGTCCGCCGGTGGCCTATCCGGTGCAGTTTCGGGTGATGGGGCCCGATGTGGCCGGGGTGCGCGCTTGGGCTGATCAGGCCAAGGCCATCATGGCGGCTGAGCCACAACTGCGTGGCGTCAACGACAACTGGAACGAATCTGTGCCCGTGATGCGCTTGACCGTGGACCAGAACCGGGCGCGCACGCTGGGCGTCAGCAGTCAATCGGTGGCGGTGGCGGTGCGCTCTTTGCTGGGCGGCAACACCGTGGGCCAGTACCGCGAGGGCGACAAACTGGTGGACATTGTGCTGCGCCAGCCCGCCCAAGAGCGCCGGGTGCTGGCCGATCTGGCGGGCGCCTATGTGGCAACCGCCACTGGGGCGATGATTCCGCTCACCCAAGTGGCCAAGCTGTCACCGGCGTGGGAGCCCGGGGTGCTCTGGCGCGAAGGCCGGCAGTTCGCTGTCACGGTGCAAGGCGATGTTGTCGAAGGCGTGCAGGGCCCGACGGTCAGCAAGCAAGTCGAGCCGGCCTTGCGGCTGCTGGAAAAGCGCATGCCGCCGGGCTACAGCATCGAAGTGGCCGGCACGGTGGCTGAGAGCAGCAAGGGCCAAGGCTCGATCGCTGCGGGCGTGCCGGTGATGCTGTTCCTGATCTTCACGCTTTTGATGCTGCAATTGCAGAGCTTTTCGCGCGCCGTGCTGGTGTTCCTGACCGGGCCGATGGGCATTGCTGGGGTGGCGGCGGCGCTGCTGATCTTGGACCGGCCTTTCGGCTTTGTGGCCTTGCTGGGCGTCGTGGCCTTGATGGGCATGATCCAGCGTAACTCGGTGATCCTGATCGATCAGATCGAACAGGACCGTTCGCGCGGCGTGGCGGCGTGGGATGCGATCGTCGAAGCGGTGGTACGGCGTTTCCGGCCCATCGTGCTGACAGCGGCAGCGGCGGTGTTGGCGATGATCCCTTTATCCCGCAGCGTGTTCTGGGGACCGATGGCTGTGGCCATCATGGGCGGGCTGATTGTGGCCACCGCTTTGACCCTGCTGGCGCTGCCCGCCATGTACGCGGCGTGGTTCCGTATCCAACGACCTGCGCCCAAGGCGCTCACAGGTGGCTAGAATACGGGTCCTCAAGGATCTAAGAGGGCAGTTTCGAGTCTTCGAGACTGCCTTCATGTTTGGAGGATGGCCGCAAGGGGCCATCCCGAACGAACTGCGCGGGTGGCGAAATTGGTAGACGCACCAGGTTTAGGTCCTGACGCCCTCACGGGCGTGCCGGTTCGAGTCCGGCCCCGCGCACCAGTTGACCCCGGCTGATTCATCAGCCGGACTGAAATCGAAAGAGCACAAGATCATGGCCGTTACCGTGGAAACCCTCGAAAAGCTGGAGCGTCGCATCACGCTGACGTTGTCCGCTCAGGACATCCAGAAGGAAGTGAACACCCGTCTGAAGCGTTTGTCCCGTACTGTCAAGGCGGACGGCTTCCGTCCCGGCAAAGTGCCGATGACGGTGGTGGCCCAGCGTTATGGCTACTCGGTGCAATACGAAGTCATGAACGACAAGGTCGGCGAAGCGTTCGCTCAAGCCGCCAACGAAGCCCAATTGCGCGTGGCGGGTACGCCGCGCATCAACGAGCGCGAAGGCGCTGCTGCGGGTGAGTTGAGCTTCGACGCGACCTTCGAGGTCTATCCCGAGATCCAACTCGGCGATGTGGCGACCTTGAGCGTCGAGCGCATCAGCGCCGAAGTCACCGATGAAGCCGTCGATCGCACCATCGACATCCTGCGCAAGCAACGTCAAACCTTCAGCCAGCGTGCACACGCTGAAGCGGCCATCCCGGGTGATCGCGTCACGATCAACTTCGAAGGCAAGATCGACGGCGAACCCTTTGACGGTGGCCGTGCCGAAGATTTCTCGTTCACGCTGGGCGACGGTCGCATGCTCACCGAGTTCGACCAAGCCGTCACCGGCATGAAGACCGGCGAGTCGAAGACCTTCCCGCTGACTTTCCCGGCCGACTACCAAGGCAAGGAAGTGGCTGGCAAGGAAGCGGATTTCCTCGTCACCCTGACCAAGGTGGAGCAGCCGCATCTGCCCGAAATCGACGAAGCGTTCGTGGCTTCGCTGGCCATTAAAGAGGCCACGGTGGACGGTTTGCGTGCTGATGTGCGCAAGAACTTGGAGCGTGAAGTCAAGTTCCGTTTGGCCGCACGCAATCGCGAGTCCGTCTTGAACGCGCTCGACACCTTGGCCACCTTTGACGTGCCCAAGGCCCTGATCGACGCTGAAAGCGAACGTCTGGTGGCCGGTGCCCGCGAAGATCTGAAGTCGCGTGGTGTCAAGGACGCCGACAAGATGCCCGTGCCGGCTGAAATGTTCGCCTCCCAAGCCGAGCGCCGTGTGCGTTTGGGCTTGGCCCTGAACGAAATGGTGCGTGCGCATGACCTGAAGGTCACGCCGGAACAGCTCACTGGGCACATCGACGATCTGGCCCAAAGCTATGAAAACCCGGCTGAAGTGGTGCGCTGGTATTTCAGCGACCGTCAGCGTCTGGCTGAAATCGAATCGGCGGTGTTGGAAAACAACGTCACCGAATTCGTGCTCGGCAAGGCCAGCGTGACCGACAAGGCCCTGAGCTTTGACGAACTGATGGCCATGAACTGATGTGGCTTGGAGGCCTCAGGGCCTCCGTGATCTGCACCATGCAAGGGCGCTTCGGCGCCCTTGTTCTTGATGGCTGCGGCAGGGAGGGGCTCGCGCCCTCATAATCCCCGCCGTTGTCTGGAATCCTGGAAAGAAACATGAGCGCCATCGATACACAAAATCTGGGCCTGGTGCCCATGGTGATTGAACAGTCCGGTCGGGGTGAACGGGCGTATGACATTTACTCGCGGCTTTTGCGTGAGCGGGTGGTGTTTTTGGTCGGTCCGGTCAACGACCAATCGGCCAACCTTGTGGTGGCTCAGCTGCTGTTCCTTGAGAGCGAAAACCCTGAAAAGGACATCTCGCTCTACATCAATTCGCCGGGGGGCTCGGTGAGTGCTGGCATGTCGATCTTCGACACCATGCAGTTCATCAAGCCGGCGGTCTCCACCCTGTGCATGGGCATGGCGGCCAGCATGGGGGCTTTCTTGCTGGCAGCGGGCGCCAAGGGCAAGCGTTTTGCGCTGCCCAATTCGCGCGTCATGATCCATCAACCCTTGGGCGGCGCACAGGGTCAGGCGACGGACATCGAAATCCAAGCGCGTGAGATCCTGCGTCTGCGCGAGAACTTGAACAAGATCTTGGCCGAGCGCACCGGGCAAACGCTGGAGAAGATCCAGAACGACACCGAGCGCGATTACTTCATGTCGGCAGATGACGCCTGCAACTACGGTTTGATCGATCAGGTGCTGACCCGTCGGGGCTGAGGTTGTTGGTGCTCAGACCCGCTCTTCTTTTGGACAAAGGTAGTTCCCATGGCTGACAAAAAAGGCTCTCCCGGCGAGAAGGCCCTGTATTGCTCCTTTTGTGGCAAGAGCCAGCATGAGGTCAAGAAGCTCATCGCCGGCCCTTCGGTGTACATCTGCGATGAGTGCATCAGCTTGTGCAATGACATCGTGCGCGACGAGCTTCCGGCGGCTGAAGCGGCCATCGGCGCCGCTGCTGACGGTGCAGTTCCCGCCGTGCTTGACGCCCGTAGCGATTTGCCCATTCCCAGTGAGATCAAAGCGCTGCTCGATCAGTACGTGATTGGCCAAGATCAGGCCAAGCGCATCTTGTCGGTGGCGGTTTACAACCACTACAAGCGCCTGAAACACTTGAGCCCCGAGCGCGGCAAGAAGATCAGCGATGCGGTCGAGCTCTCCAAGAGCAACATCTTGCTGATCGGCCCCACCGGTTCAGGCAAAACGCTCTTGGCCCAAACCTTGGCGCGCATGCTCAACGTGCCTTTCGTGATGGCCGACGCCACCACCCTGACCGAAGCCGGTTACGTGGGTGAGGACGTCGAAAACATCATTCAAAAGCTGTTGCAGAACTGCAATTACGAGGTCGAGCGCGCTCAGCGCGGCATCGTCTACATCGACGAAATCGACAAGATCAGCCGCAAGGCCGACAACCCCAGCATCACCCGTGACGTGTCGGGCGAAGGCGTGCAGCAAGCGCTGCTCAAGCTGGTCGAAGGCACGATGGCCTCGATCCCACCGCAGGGCGGCCGCAAGCATCCTAACCAGGACTTCTTGCAGATCGACACCACCAACATCTTGTTCATCTGTGGCGGTGCCTTTGATGGGCTGGAGAAGGTGATCCAGAACCGTTCTGAGAAATCAGGCATTGGTTTTGGCGCCACGGTCAAAGGGCCATCCGAGCGCAGCATCACCGATTTGTTCAAGCAAATCGAGCCGGAAGATCTGATCAAGTTTGGGCTGATCCCCGAGCTGGTCGGTCGCCTGCCCGTGGTGGCGACCTTGGGTGAGCTGACTGAAGACGCGTTGGTGCAGATCCTGACCGAGCCCAAAAACGCGCTGGTCAAGCAGTATCAAGCGCTGTTCGGCATGGAAGAGGTGACGCTGGAGTTCCGCATGGAAGCGTTGACCGCCATCGCCCGCAAGGCGCTCAAACGCAAGACAGGAGCGCGCGGTTTGCGTTCCATCGTTGAGCAAGCCTTGATGGACACGATGTTTGATCTGCCACACCTGAAACAGGTGGCCACCGTGGTTGTGGATGCAAACACCATTGAGAACGGCGAGTTGCCGCGCATGATCGAGAAAGAAGACGCTCAGATCAGCAGTGCAGCCTGAGATTTTCGGCACTTGTCCTTGCATTCAACCGCTACGCTCCCACATGGCGCGTAGAAAGAGAGGTTCCCATGTCCGGTCACCCCGTACTTCCCCCTGATCCGATCACCTTGCCGCTGCTGCCGCTGCGCGACGTGGTTGTGTTTCCGCACATGGTCATCCCGCTGTTCGTGGGCCGCCCCAAATCCATCAAGGCCCTTGAATCGGCCATGGAGTCGGGCCGCCAGATCATGCTGGTGGCGCAAAAGGCTGCGGGCAAAGATGAGCCCAAAGCCGAAGACATGTTCGAGACCGGCTGTGTCTCGAACATTTTGCAAATGCTCAAGCTGCCCGACGGCACCGTGAAGGTGTTGGTCGAAGGTTTGCAGCGCGCCAACACGACCACCATCGACGACAGCGGCGAGTTCTTCAAAGCTGAAGTGGTGCCCGTGCCGCCGGCTGACCTGAGTGCGCCGGAGACCGAAGCGCTGCGTCGCGCCGTGACGCAGCAGTTTGATCAGTACGTCAAGCTCAACAAGAAGATTCCGCCCGAGATCCTGACATCGATTGCAGGCATCGACGATGCCGGCCGTCTGGCCGACACCATCGCGGCGCATTTGCCGCTCAAGCTGGAAAACAAGCAAGCCATCCTTGATTTGTTCCCGATCGCTGGTCGCTTGGAAAAGCTGCTGGAGCTGCTCGAACACGAGGTCGATATCCTCCAAGTCGAAAAGCGCATCCGGGGCCGCGTCAAGCGCCAGATGGAAAAGAGCCAGCGCGAGTACTACCTGAACGAGCAGGTCAAGGCGATCCAGAAGGAACTGGGCGAAGGCGAAGAGGGCGCAGATCTCGAAGAAGTCGAGAAGAAAATCGCCGCCGCCAAGATGCCCAAGGAAGCGCGCAAAAAGGCCGACAGCGAGCTCAAGAAATTGAAGCTCATGTCGCCCATGTCGGCCGAAGCGACGGTGGTGCGCAACTACATCGACACGCTGATCAACCTGCCTTGGGCCAAGAAGAGCAAGGTCAAGCACGATCTGCCGCTGGCTGAAGAAGTCTTGAATGAAGACCACTTCGGGCTCGACAAGGTCAAGGAACGCATCTTGGAATATCTCGCGGTGCAACAGCGCGTCGAGAAGGTCAAGGCGCCAATCCTGTGCTTGGTCGGCCCCCCGGGCGTGGGCAAGACCTCGCTGGGGCAATCGGTGGCGCGTGCCACGGGGCGCAAGTTCGTGCGCATGGCCTTGGGCGGCATGCGTGACGAGGCCGAGATCCGGGGGCATCGCCGCACCTACATCGGCTCCATGCCCGGCAAGGTGCTGCAAAGCCTGACCAAGGCTGGGGTGCGTAATCCGCTGTTCTTGCTGGACGAAATCGACAAGCTCGGCATGGATTTCCGGGGTGACCCGAGCTCAGCGCTGCTGGAAGTGCTCGATCCTGAGCAGAACCACACCTTTGCCGACCATTACGTCGAGGTCGATTTCGACTTGTCGGACGTGATGTTCATCGCCACCTCCAACTCGCTCAACATCCCGCCCGCCTTGCTCGACCGGATGGAAGTGATTCGTCTCTCGGGCTACACCGAAGACGAGAAGGTTTCGATTGCGCAGCGCTATTTGCTGCCCAAGCAGCGCACCAACAACGGTGTGAAGGACGAAGAGCTCGACATCGCCGAAGACGCGATCCGCGCCATCATCCGTTACTACACCCGTGAAGCTGGGGTGCGTTCGCTGGAGCGCGAAATCTCGCGCATTTGCCGCAAGGTGGTCAAGGGCTTGTCGCTCAAAAAGTACGTCGGCAAGGTCGAGGTCAACGCGGCCAACCTGAACGACTTCTTGGGTGTGCGCAAGTACAGCTACGGCGAAGCCGAGAAGCAAAACCAAGTCGGCCAGGTCAATGGACTGGCATGGACCGAAGTGGGTGGCGATCTGCTGACCATCGAAGCCGCCGTGATGAACGGCAAGGGCGCCATCATCCGCACCGGCTCGCTCGGGGACGTGATGAAGGAGTCGGTCGAAGCGGCTCGCACGGTGGTGCGCAGCCGGGCTGCTCGCCTTGGTATTCGGGAAGATCTGTTCGAAAAGCGCGACATCCACATCCACGTGCCTGATGGCGCCACACCCAAAGATGGTCCGAGCGCGGGTGCTGCGATGACGACGGCTTTGGTGTCGGCGCTCACCGGCATTCCCGTGCGGGCCGATGTGGCGATGACGGGTGAGATCACCTTGCGCGGCGAAGTCACCGAAATTGGCGGCCTGAAGGAAAAGCTGCTTGCGGCGCACCGTGGCGGCATCAAGACGGTGTTGATCCCGGAAGAAAACGCCAAGGATCTGCAAGACATCCCCGAGAACGTCAAGAGCCAGCTCGAAATCATCCCCGTCAAGTGGATCGACAAGGTGCTGGAGATCGCCTTGGCCAGCAAGCCTCAGCCGCTGCCCGAGGAAGAGGTCAAGGCCGAGCCGCCCAAAGCGGCCGAAGCTTCGACCGTCGTGACGGATTCCCTTAAACATTGAGTGGTTAATTTCCCCAAGGGCTTGCATTACTTGGGGAAATCGCTCTACAATTCAATTCTTGTTTGATGCAAAGCGCTAAACAAAATACGCGGGAATAGCTCAGTTGGTAGAGCGCAACCTTGCCAAGGTTGAGGTCGCGAGTTCGAGCCTCGTTTCCCGCTCCAGAACTTGAAAAAAGGGAAGCCCATCGCTTCCCTTTTTCGCAGTAGCAAGTCATAACGGCGCGGTAGCAAAGCGGTTATGCACCGGATTGCAAATCCGTGTAGGTCGGTTCGACTCCGGCCCGCGCCTCCAGTTCAACTGGTCTTAAAGCCTCGCTCACGCGGGGCTTTATCATTAGAACCCTCCGTCTTCAGCCTCTGAAGATCGGGTTGCCCGGATGGCGAAATAGGTAGACGCAGCGGACTTAAAATCCGCCGACTTTAAAACGGTCATACCGGTTCGATTCCGGTTCCGGGCACCAAATCAAGCAACACATTGCACCGCATCCCCCTGAACGCCCTAGAGAATCAACGCTCTGGGGCTTTTCTTTGCCCATAGAGCACCGCATAACAACGCTTGAACCTACCACCATGAGGGGGCAAAAATGGGGGTAACCACAAATAAGCCTTCAGGAGTTGCCCACTCCATGGCCACCGACAGCTGACATATGTCGCCATTCACCATGATTTTGACTGCCTCATCTCAATGACTTGAGTGAAGTCCGTTTCGTCGCGTTAACTCCCGGTAAAGTAGTCGAACATCTACAAATGCACAGGGAGTGCAATGTTCGACCAGGAAGAAAAACTCGTCCGAGAACTGATTAAGAAGGCAAATGCCCCCGTATTGGGGCTGCTTGGGGGACTTATCCCAAGTGTTGCGCGTAAAGCTATTGAGGCCGATCTCCGCGTCTCACCAAGCGCAAAGTACTTTTCCCGGCGACTCGATCAATACCCCGCCCTTTTTGGGATCTGGCTCGCTGAACACGTCATGAATGGTCTCGGTTTGTCCGGGCATTTTGATGTTTATCCACACGTGCGGAAAGCATTGGGTGGCGTTCAAGAACTCAGTACGCCAGAAAAAGAGCTTCTTTGGCGGGCTTTCCGGCGCGCTATGTTCAAGCTGGGTATTCAGCCGTTGCCTAGAACTTACGGCAGCCATTACATGATTGACGAATATGCGCGTCAGGCTGGTGTTCCTGTGGCTTTTGCAGATGATCTAGCGGCCCGGATGCTCCAGCTAGCCAAGCGTATCGGTCTTCCAGATGAAGAAGATCAGGAAGGCATCCTCACGTGGCAGTCAACACTGCTCCACCGGCTCCAGCCACCGTTCAGTTCAACGGCCCGTAAGGCCGTTGAACGTGATGGGCTGGGCTACTACACCCGTTCGTTTCTTCGAGTGTTCAGCAATCGCGGTGTGCCTTTTCAAGGGGAGGCGCTCGATGAATCTCTGGCAAAGGCCTTCGTTCGTGACGAGGGCTCCAGAGGTATCAAACGTGCAGCGCTTCCACAGCTGCTCTATAGAGACGGTGTGCTCGGTGTTTTCTTTCCGCCAACTGGCAAGGAAACGACCTTTGAAGTGCTTTGTGGTGGCCGAACGGTTTCGGTTCGTAGCGGTGAAGGGGGGAGTTTCCGAGCTCTTCCGGTGGATTTACCTGCCGACGTCCAGGTCATTGGGCCTGATGGAGAGCGACTGCTGAGCGCAAAGCTCTGGCCTGATCGTGCATCGAATCGTCTGCTCGTCTTTAACGATGCAGGTCGACTTCGTGCTACGGCTCAGTTGGGCCAAGGTGACCCTGTTGAGTTGCCACCCGGTCATTACATCGTTTTGTGTCGGTTCGCCCCGACGAACCTTCATGACTGGGATGAGGTCAGTGACGCCCCCCACCTTGTCGAGGTGCTCGTCACGTTGCATCCAGGCTCGGACGTTTCGATAGTCAACGGATCAGCCTATGTTCGGCTGGCAGGGCAGAACTTACCTTCGTTTCGCCTCGAAGGCACATTAAAGGCGGGTTTGGAGAGGGTTGAATTCCATTACGGTGCGCTCAGTGCTGCCGTGGAGATTCCCCAAGACTGGAGGCAAGCGCAGGCCTACGAGATGCGGGTATCGTCTGGCAGCTTCTCGTGTCCCATTCACGTAGTCCTTGATCAAGATGGCACAGGGACCGTTCGACTGGATGAGGCGCTGACCACGGGCGATGTTCAGCCCGGTGTGCTTCGGCTTGTGGTCGAGCTTGCTCGCGTCGGAGAAGCGCGGACCTTGCAGCGCCAGTCATTGCTTTATTGGCACGGACTTCAATCGGTCAGCTATGGCCTTAAGTTCAGCTACTCGGCGAGGCCGGTAAACCTGCTTAAGGCTGCATGCAGCGGGCTGAAGTTCGGGCCGTCTGGCGCGGAAGCTTCGAATGATGCGAGTAGGGTCCTCCGTATTGGCTTCGACGTAGGTGGTGGTTACTTCGTTCACTTCAGCTGGAACCGCCCAGGCGTGTTCGTCGAGGTCGAAGTGCCCGGGAAGGATGGTGGCTCGACGGTGTCTTCCAGACCCTTGGGTGCGACAGAGACGGTTTCGCTGACGACGCAGAAGTCCATCATCGTCAGCGCCTCTGAGCCCGGCTACATCTCGCTCGGGACATGGAAACAGTATGTTGACTTTGGCCATCGCCCGAGCAAGGTGTTCCCCGCATCGTTCCTTGCCAGTCGCCTTGAGCCGGGCGCGCGAACGTTGACCTACGAGACTGAAAGTGGTGGCGCGTCGGCAGATCTCTTGGTCCTGTCACAACCGCATGTCGCCACCACCATCTCCACTTCGAAGCTGGCAAATGTCTTCGAAATTCGGGTAACGGTGCAGGGCGAGCCCACCGAGGTCGCGGTCACCGGCAAGGATCTTGGCAGCGGACGCGAGGCTCGAGCTGAGCACGAGCTGATGGCAGGCATCTGGCACACCAATGAGTTGGCACGCATGCAGGTCTACAACGTGACCAACGGCTCTGCCCACGTCATCTACGTTCTGGTGGACGTAACGACGCTCCCTCCCGGCGTGTGGACGTTGGGCTTCGGTGCGCGCATCGGAGGTCTTTGGGGCCGACTTGAGGATGCGGATGAGGGCCGCATTGCTGTTGCCTTCGCAGTGGATGTCGTTGGCCAAGAGATACCGGGTGTCGAGGTAGTCAAAGCAGCCGAATTCCTAGAAGAACGGGACGCTATCCAGCGTCTTGGGCTGCTCAACGAGCATTTCAGGAGCTATTGGTCACCAGTTTGTTGGGAGCAGCAGAGCTGGCTCAGCCAGTACTGGAGCACTCTTCTCAACCGCTTCAAGGAGCGGGAGGCTGATTACGTCACCGAGCTTATTGACATGATCATGGCTAAGGCTGCTGCTGATGTGCGGCAGGGCTTCCAGCCGAAGCAGTCAGTAGGTGCCTTGCTAACAAAGATCTTCTGTTTGCCGAAGTTGGAGTACCGAAAGGTCCATGCCAAGTCTCATCCGCTATCTGTGGCCCTGCGTGCTATGCCCGAGCTCAGGGGGACCGTTGTAGGAGCCTTCGGTACGACGCTTCATCAGGTCGTCGCCGGGGCTTTCTCGAACATTAAGGAGATGATGCAAGGCCGACGACCCAAGGAATTCGACTTGGCCGCCTATCGCGAATCCATCAGAGTGACAACTATCGGGGACCCTACGCGACTCGATGATCAGAGCTTTTTGCCAGGTCCCGGCGAACTTCTCGGTCCCATGCACCTCGCTCATGCTTGGCTGGACCTAGAGAGGGGCTACGCTACGAGTGCGGCCATGCCGGGGCCAAGAAAGTCACTTGGGATTGCTCTGGCGAGGCTCCTCATGCAGCAATCGTCGGTCTTCGATGGTTTGGCTCCAAAGGGACTTCAAGGACAGAAAGTCGTCATTGAAATCAAACTATTCAACTCGGAAGTCGTTGAAGAGTCGGAGCAGGAAAGGCAAGAAACCCTCCTGCGAATCGCCAATGCATGCAGTTGGTTCGCTTGGTATTGCCGTTTGGAAGTGCGGCAGGAAGGCTCGCTTGCGAAGCTCTACGACAACCTGAACCGGCTACGTTGGCGCATCGAACTACAGCCAAACGGTGTCAGCGATTGCATTGCTTACTACCTGCATGTGGCTCCAGCAATGTTTGCCTATTACCTACTGCTCTGGGAGCTGGTGCTTACCGTTGAGCTGGACCATGGTGTTCAAAATGTCTGAAACCAACCCGATTGCCTTCGCAAACAGCCTTCGTTCGGTCCTGTCGCGCTACATAGCGACCACATTACCTATATCTCGGCGCTATCCGATGCTCGCAGCGGAGTTTCGGGATCTCTTGGGCAAACAAGAGCTGGTTAAAGGCCCCTATGTCGAGGCACTGCCAGACTTTGAGAAGGGGCAGCCACTGTCAACACTCCTTAAATCTGCCGGTGGCTTCCTACACGACGGAATGGGTCTGCTTCCCTACCAAGACCGCAGACTTCATCTTCACCAAGAGGAAGCGCTTCGCCGAGCGGTTGTGGCCCGTGAGAGCTTCTTGACGGCAACGGGTACGGGTAGTGGAAAGACAGAGACCTTTCTCTTCCCCATCGTGCATGACCTGCTGTCAGACCCTGATCCATCGCGGCCGGGTGTACGGGTACTTTTGATCTATCCCATGAACGCGCTTGCCAACGACCAGCTGTACTACCGGGTTGCGCCCATCTTTGCTCGGTACCTGAAGCAGTACGGCATCACTTTCGGTCGATACACCGGCCAAGTGAAGGCGGGTGCCAAGCGAGATGAGGAAGAGGCTCGCCTTTGGAATAACCGGAAGCTGATGGAGGCCCTTGACCATCCGTCGACCATCCCGAAGAACTGGATGCTCACCCGTGATGAGATGCTGGCCGATCCGCCGAAGGTGCTCATCACCAACTACGCCATGCTGGAGCACCTGTTGCTCCTTCCGCGTAACTCCGGGCTCTTTGCTACGAACTCACTACGTACCATCGTTCTGGACGAGATTCACACCTACTACGGTGCCCAGGCGACAGAAGTCGCCTTCCTCCTTCGAAAACTGAAGACCCGGCTTGGTGCAGACGGTCCCATCCAAGTATTCGGCACCAGTGCGAGCTTGTCCCAAGAAGATCGCGCTGATGATGACCTCAAGAAGTTCGCTTCCGATCTTCTAGGCGAGCCAGTGAATCGAGTTATCCGTGGCAAACGTGTTACGCATGCTGACCTAGTTCGTCCCGCGAGCGACGAATTTGGCCTCACGGCGGACCAGTGGTTCAAGCTGGGTGACGTGCTTAAGCAGATGCTTGAGCAGCAACCTGAGGACCAGACCGGCGACTGCTGGAACGTCTTCGTTGATATGCAGGGCGATGACTTCAACCAAGTCCGACTTCCTGGGACAGGAAGCGAACGGGCATGGAAGGGGCTCGTTACGCTGTTCAGTAGAAACCGAGAAATTCGTCGAGTTGCAGCAACGCTCGAAAGTGGACAAGTGGTGCCATTTGCTCACTTGGCCCAACTAGTTTTTGACACCTTCACTGGCGATGCCCGGATACGTGAAGCGGCGCTCAGCAATGTCATTCATATCGGAATGCTGGTGCGCCGAGATTCCGGCGAGTTCCCACTCTTGCCAGGCCGATACCACATCGCGGTCAACAGCATTGAAGGGCTTGTGGCACTTCCCAACGCGCACGGGGAGGGATGGGCGCAAGTGCGAGTCGGACGAACCTACTCCGATGACGATGGGCACTACTTCCCTGTGTTGACATGCCGTAAATGTGGGCAGCCATTTCTTGAGGGCTGGAAGGACGGACGGTTTGTTCATCCACGGCGTCCTGACTCTTCAGAAGTCAGCGCCGAGCGTATGGTGTTTTGGCTCGGACAGCCCATTGGTGGAACAAAAGACGAGGACGACGAGGTTGAAAGCCCCGATGGTGATGACACTTCTGGAAAAATTGAACGCATCTTTGTTGATCTAAAGACAGGTGAGATCACCACCGCAGCAGAGGCTGTCGTGCCGCTGTATTCGGTTCGCACGGAGAAGGACGAAGAGGAGCGAGCGTTGTATGTGAGGCGTTGTCCGGCCTGTGGTGGCAGGGCAACAGGTGCTGACGCAGAAGTTGTGACGCGTATGCATCCTGGTAACGAAGCGCTTGGAGCTGTGGTGGCGCAGCGCGTTCTGGAGGCGTTGCCGCCCAGTCTCATCAACCATGCCGATCCAAAACCGTCGTTCGGTCGCAGCCTTCTGACGTTCTCAGATAACCGGCAGGATGCGGCGTTCTTCGCTCCTTACTTTGAGCGCACGGCGGCAAACGTTGCTTTGCGATCAGCAGTTCGAAAGGTACTTAGCGAAGCCAGCACCCCGATGAGCTTGCCTCAACTGGCGGAGCGTGTGTACGAGCTATGGCGGCGTGATGGTGGTCAGCCGCTGCTCCTGAACGATTCAGGGGATATCCGAACGGATAAACAAGACATATCCCAGCTTCTTCAAAATACCCTTGGGTACGAGTTCTGCACGCCGAGCGGCCGTCGAAATTCACTCGAAAGTCTAGGGGTAGCCTTGGTCACTTACGACGAAGTACGACTGAAAGGGCTGTACCAACAGGTCAAACAGTTCTGGCCTGCCGGGCTACCGGACGATCCGGAGACGGTTTCAGCGCTGTGTCACATGTTGCTCGAAACGATTCGGCGAGAGCGTGCGTTGTCACAGCTGCACGACGTTTCGATGAAGGACAGCGCCGTCTGGGGTGATTACAACCAGCACAGGACGTTTGACATCGAAGCTGGCGATACCGGTGTTCGCTTCAAGTGGCTACCGAACCAACAGGTCAAACGACACAACCGCCGGTCGTGGTATCTCATCGAGCAGCTTGGGTTGGAACGCGATGTGGCTGTTCAGTTCCTGATGGCGTTCTGGGTGGTCATCACGAAGCCACCTACGACGATCTTGAAGAGATTTCCTCCCGGATTCGGTATGGATGGGAACCTCATTCGTGTGAAGAGTGGGTTGCAGGCTCCTCTGTATCAGTGCCCGAGTTGTGGCTTGTTCCAGCGGTACGTTGTGACGAGGAAATGTTCAGGTTTCGGCTGCAATGGGGACGTCGTACAAATCGGCGAAGACGAGCGTAAGCAGCTGCATCGAGAGAATCATTACCTAGCCTCCTATGAGGAGACAAATCACCTGACGCTTCGGGCCAGAGAGCATACGGCGTCACTGTCAACGGAGCTTCGCGAAGAAATCGAAGGCCAGTTTTCCGAGCGCCGCCTGAATCTTCTGAGTTGCACGACGACTATGGAAATGGGCGTTGATCTTGGTGACCTAGAGGCCGTCGTTAACCTCAATGTCCCACCAGGTATTGCGAACTACCAGCAGCGGACCGGCCGGGCCGGTCGCAGGGCTCAGGCTGCCCCATTTTGCGTAACGGTTGCGCGTAACAGCAGCTATGACCAAGCTGTATTTCGTGAACTCAAGGAATACCTAGCTTCATCACCTGCTACTCCTTTCATCAATCTTGGGAACGCTGAGTTGTTCCTACGCCACCAGATTTCGGTCGTCCTGTCCCACTTCCTTCGCTATGCAGTAAAGCAGGACGTCAATGCTCCCTCATTGAAGCATCTATTCGGTGAAGTTCTTAGCTCAGATGCGAAAACGGCTTTCTTTGACAAGCTCTATGCGTGGGTCGATGGGGATGACGGTAAGCATGCATTTGCAGAAGCTGAGGCTCTTGGTGATCAACTTCCGGCGGACTTGGCGTCTTCGCTGGTGGCGCGTGGGCCGGATCTGTGTCGTGCCATCGTCGACCGTTTAAGGGAGTTCGCCGAAGATGTGGCGGAGAGATGTAAGGCCTATATCGGTCGGATGAAAGAAGCTGCTGATGCGAGCGATTACGGGAAGGCCGACTACTGGAAGAAGCAGCGTGAGCAGTACATGGACCAGTTCTTGGTCAATGAGTTATCACGGCGTGGGCTCATCCCTACGTACTCTTTCCCCGTTCACTCGCTGACCCTTGAAGTCCAAGATGGCAGTAGGTTCGATAGGTTCCAGAGTCAGGCAAAGGTGTCGTTGAGTCGGGATGCCAGCTATGGCATCAGTGAATATGCACCTGGAGCAGAGGTCGTTGCGAATGGTCGTATTTGGGAAAGCTCGGGTCTAGCCAAGTATCCCAAGGCTTTCATGCCGACTCGCTGGTACGCAGCCTGCCCAGAGTGTTTCCATGTTGATGTGGGCGATGCTCATCAGGATCTGCCTGGTGCGTGCAGTAACTGCGGATCATCGGAGGGCCGTCGCAAGCGCATGTACGTCGAGCCCAAGGGATTCGTTACCAGTGCAGCTAACAGCAGAGGGCGTGACCCAGGAGTCAGTCGGCGGCGGGTGAAGCCTGCGGATGAGGCCAGATTGATTGCTTCACCCCGAGATGAACAGTTCGAACCGACTGAACTTCCGCTCTTGAACGCAGCGCTGCTTCTGGCTCGGGCAACGGAGAGTAGCGTTCCTCGTGGAAGCCTTTTCGTCGCGAACCGTGGCACGCATGGTGAGGGCTACTACAGGTGTTCGTTCTGCAACTTCTGCGAACCGTTCAAAAAGGTGAAAGCACCCAAGGTTGTGAAAGGGAAAGCTGGCGCTGGGATTGCAACCCGTAAGTGGGTACACCAAGACCCTGCAACGGGACAGAAGTGCCAGAACGAGTCCTTGCCAAAGATTGGTCTGGACTTCGCACACACCTTTAACACCGATGTGCGCTTGCTGCGGTTCCTTGCGCCGCTGCCGGAACCCGAAGATGTTGCCGGGGATTTGCGCCGATACCAAGAGCGGTTGGCTCGAACAGTGGCCGAGGCCTGTCGTCTGGGGGCTTCAGACCTGCTGCATCTTCATCCAGGTGAATTGCGTTCAACCTATCGGCTGTACAGCAAGGCAGGGAGTCTCGTGGAGGTTGTCTTGTACGACGGCGTTCCGGGAGGAGCTGGCTACAGCGCAAAGTTGGGGGAGCCGCAGTTCAGCTTCCGAAAGCTGATTGAATCCGCCCAGAAACGATTGAAATGTCCTGCATCGTGCGACTCTGCGTGTCGGTCCTGCCTATGTGATTACGGCAACCAGCGCTACTGGGATAGCTTTCAGCGGCTTGACGCGTTGGCATGGTTGGATAGCTTGCTTGACAGCCCATCGGTGACCGAAGGTCCTGGAAATTACGTTCCGTGGGCGAAGCCGAGCATGGCCGGCTTGAGCGAGCGATTTGCACCCTATCCGAGCATCACGGTCATCGCATCGTCGCTAACAAGTTCGGAAGGCTATTCCGAGGCAGATCTCAATCAGGTTCTTCACTGGTTGCAGGCAGGCAAGAAGGTTCGGCTTTGTGTGGTCAACGAGCCACAGCAACGGCCAACCGATTATTCGATCCTCATGCTCTATCGGCACCTCTACCCGTGGGCCAAGGAAGGTAAGTTGACAGTGCATCACATTCCGAAGATTGGAATGCAGGCTTCTGAATTACCGAGGTTGTTTGCCTCGCTTGACGATGGTGGACTGCTCGTTAAACAGGCGTTCCCTGTGCAGGCAATCTTCCAAGGGCTTGTCAGTGCACCAGCACTGTTGGGTGCTTCAGACCAAGATGTGCGCGCTAGGGTTGAAGCGGTTTTCAAAGAGTCAACATGGATCTCGGCAGACCTCTTCGCAGAAGGGGCCAGCATGTCGATGTGGGAGCTTGCCGTAGGACAGAGGCGTGACCTGACAGACATTTTTCGAGATGTGTCGGGGCTGCATGTGAAGCAGCTGACTATCAAGGATCCGTATTGCGGAACGCCGCCGAACAGATGCCGCATCCAAGCGTTTTTGCAGTTTGTTAAGAGGCATACGACTGCGTTGGAAGCTGTGCATATCTACTGCTCCGAGGTTCGCGACCGTGATGGTGATGTGGAGCATCGCTATGACGTATCTAGAAAGCTGGAGACCCTGATAGACGAGCTGGGGATCCCGAAGTCCGAAGCATTTGTCAAAGAGTTTGGGAGAAATCGCTCATTCCATGACAGAGAGCTCAGTTTCGAATGTGCTGATGCTGCGGGGTGTGATGTCACTCATCGGTACTTCCTGACTGGTGGCATCGACTATTTACTTGACGATAGAAGCGACACCAAAGTGTTCCATACCAAGATTTACAGCTGAAAAAGCTTTTTGGGTGGTTTGGTGCTCGCATCAGTTGTGATGGCGAATGGTGGGCAGTGATCTCTTGTTTACAAGCGAGCAACTAAGCCACCTGTCCCATCCCACGCACCCGTTACCATGGCCGCTTTTCGCTTTGGGGCGTTGGGGTCATGTCTGGTCTTTCTTCGTTGCGGTTGGCGTTGTTGCAAATCAATCCGGTGCTTGGTGATCTGAGCGGCAATCGGCGGCGCATCGCGCAGGCGGCGAGGCGGGTGTATGCGTTGGGGGCGCGGGTGGCGGTGGCGCCGGAGTTGGCGTTGTGTGGCTATCCGCCCGAAGATCTGCTGCTGCGGCCGGCGTTTTTAGCGGCTTGTGATGAGGCCTTGGCGGCGTGTGCGGCTGATCTGGCTGATCTGGTGGATTTTCAGTTGGTGGTGGGGCATCCCAAAGCGTTGGATGCGGTGGCGGTGCCGGCCGGTGATGCGCACCCGCGCTCAGGCTCGATGCAGCGTTGCCTCAATGCGGCGTCGGTGCTCAGCGCCGGGCGGGTGCAGGCGACCTATGCCAAGCGGGAGCTGCCCAACTATCAGGTGTTTGACGAAAAACGCTATTTCGTCTCGGGGCGCGAAGCGGGGTTGGAGCCGGTGGTGATCGAAGCGGGTGGGCGGCGCTTGGGGCTGCTGATCTGCGAAGACGCGTGGTTTGATGAGCCGGCGCGGGCGGCGCGCGATAGGGGGGCTGAGGCGCTGTTGGTGCTCAACGCCTCGCCCTTCCACCTGAACAAACAAACCGAGCGCGAAGCGCGCATGACCGAGCGGACGCGAGACGTGGGCTTGCCGCTGTTTTACGCCCACCTCACCGGCGGCCAAGACGAGGTGGTGTTTGATGGCGCATCGTTCGCCGTCGATGCCCAAGGCCACGTGGCAGTGCGGGCACCGATGTTTGCCGAGACCGAACTTTTGATCGATTGGGCGCTCGATGGTCGCCTTGCCGGGGCGGTGGCTGATGTGCCCACGCTCGAAGCCCAAGCTTGGGGCGCGCTGGTCTGCGGCGTGCGCGACTACATCGGCAAAAACGGTTTTCCGGGAGCGCTGATCGGTTTGTCGGGCGGCATCGATTCGGCTTTGGTGCTGGCGATTGCGGTCGATGCGCTGGGCGCGGACAAGGTGCGCTGCGTGATGATGCCCAGCCCCTACACCGCTGAAATCTCGTGGATCGATGCGCGTGACATGGCCCAGCGTCTGGGTGTGCGCTACGACGAACGCAGCATCGTGCCGATGTTTGAGGCCTTCAAAGCCACCTTGGCGGACGACTTTGCGGGCCGAGCCGAAGACGCGACCGAAGAAAACATCCAGGCCCGGGTGCGTGGCACGCTGTTGATGGCGCTGTCGAACAAGTTCGGCGCCATCGTGCTGACCACCGGCAACAAGAGCGAGATGGCCACCGGCTACTGCACGCTCTACGGCGACATGGCCGGCGGCTTTGCCGTCATCAAAGACGTGGCCAAAACCTTGGTCTATCGCTTGGCCGCGTGGCGCAACGCCCAAGGGGTGCTGGCGGGCGAGGGCGAAGTGATCCCTGAGCGCATCATCACCCGCCCACCGTCGGCTGAGCTGCGCCCCGATCAGTGCGATCAAGACAGCTTGCCGCCCTACGAGGTGCTCGACGCGATCTTGGCGCGCTACATGGAAGAAGACCAAAGCCTTGAAGAGATCCTTGCGGCGGGCTTTTTGCACGCCGATGTCGAGCGCGTCACGCGGCTGATCAAGTTCAACGAGTACAAACGGCGCCAATCGCCCGTGGGCATCCGCATCACGCACCGCGCTTTCGGGCGCGATTGGCGCTATCCCATCACCTCCAAATTCCGCGCCTGAACCGCGCGCGCCACGTCTTATGGCTATGCGATCTCGTCTGTGGTGGCCTTCGGCCTTGGTGTCGCTGGGGGTGGGTGGCTTGACGGCCTGTGTGCAAATGGGGCCACCGGGACCACCGACTGCTCCGGGAACCGCCCCCAACGCTGTCGCCCCAGCCGCCTCAGCCGCCGCAGTGGCTGCGTCGCAGCCCGGCGTAGCCGCCTCCGGGGCGGTGGTGGGGGCTCCTCCGGCCACCCCGCAACCGCCTGCGTTCGATGTGCTGACACGCGGGGCCAAGCGGGTCGAGGGTGCTTTTCCGCTCTGGAAGAAGGACGAAAAAGTCTGGCTTGAGCTGACGGAAAAGGATTTCGGCAGCCCCTTGTTCCTCTCGCCCAAACTGGCCACGGGCTTGGGCGAGGGCGGGTTTTACGGCGGTTTGATGGCCAGCCGCTGGGGCAATTTCGGCCGGCCGCAGCTGGTGTCGTTTCGCAAGGTGTTCAACCAAGTCCAGTTGATTGCGCTCAACACCGAGGTGGTCGCCAAGGAGGGCACCCCCCAAGCCCAAGCCGTCAAGGCCGGCTATTCGCCCAGCTTGATCACCAGCGCGCCGCTGGCCAGCTTGCCGCACCCGCAGCGCAAGAGCGTGTTGATCGAAGTCGGGCCCATGTTCACCGCTGATCTGCTGGGCTTAGCGGTGCAGTTGCAGCGCCATTACCGCCAGAGCTACGCCTTCGATCCGCGCCATTCGGCCTTGCTGCAAGCCCGCGCCAAGCCTGAAGAAGTGGTGTTTGAAGTCGATGGTCATTTCGCCAGCGCCAACATCGCTGTGCCGCAGCCGGGGGCGCCGGCCAATGCGCCCGTGCCCACGGTGCCGGGCAACGTGCCCGATGTGCGCAGCTTGTTCATGCGCGTCCACTACTCGCTGGCCCGTTTGCCGGCCGAGCCGATGCGCACCCGGGCGGCCGATCAACGTCTGGGCCACTTTGTCAGCCACGTGAGCGACTTCAGCGACGACGTGCTGCGTTCGCCCAAGCGCTACTTCATCAACCGCTGGCGCTTGGAGAAAAAAGATGCCAAGGCGGCGCTGTCTGAGCCGCTGCGCCCCATCACTTACTGGCTGGATCGCAACATCCCGACCAAGTACCGCCCGACCATCAGTGCGGCCATCCTGACGTGGAACAAGGCTTTCGAGAAAATCGGTTTCAAGGACGCCATCGTCGTCAAGCAGCAGCCCGACAACGCAGACTTCGATACGCTCGACTTTGGCGTGGCTTCGGTGCGCTGGATGACCAACACCAGCCCGAGCTTTGGGGCCATCGGCCCGAGTCACGTTGATCCGCGCAGCGGTGAGATTTTGGACGCCGACATCGGTATCGAGAGCCTGTCGTCGCGCTCGATCCGCGCCCTGCGCAGCCAAGTGCTGGCCCCGGCGGCCTTGGTCGATTGGCCGGCGTTGATGCAGCTCACGCCCGACATCGCCGCGCCCCAAGCGACCCATCGCCACGCCGCCGGTGAAGCCTGTGAGCATGCCGACTTTGCCGCCGAGCAACTCGGCTATGCCTTGGATGTCTTGGCCGCCGCCCAAGGCGGTGAGATCGAACCCGACAGCCCGGAGGCTGAACGTTTTGTGCAGGCCTATATCTTCGACACCGTGATGCACGAAGTCGGCCACACCTTGGGGCTGCGACATAACTTCCGCGCCTCCACCGCCTACAGTTTGGCGACTTTGAGCGATCCGGCCTTCACCAAGACGCATTCGTTCAGTGGCTCGGTGATGGAGTACACCCCGATCAACCTGCCGCCGCCCGGCACCGCCTTGGCCACAGCCGCCTCGCCGTTCCAGACCACCCTTGGCCCTTACGACGAATGGGCGATTGCCTACGCCTACGGGGTGTTTGCGCCCGACCAAGAAGCCGATGCGCTGGCGGCGTTGGCTGCGCGCAGTGCCGAGCCTGAGCTGGCCTTTGCGACCGACGAGGACAACTTCCTCGGCGTCGATCCCGAGGCTTTGCAGTTCGATCTGGGCGACGATCCGGTGGCCTTTGCGCTGCGCCGTTTCGACATCGCCCGTGATCTGATCCAGCGGCTCGAAACTCGCAAGCTCGACCCGAAGCACGACTACTCGATCTTGCGCCGCAGCGTGGCCTATGCCCTGCGCGACGTGGGCCGCTCGGCCGGCATCTTGGCGCGTCAGATCGGCGGGGTGCGCACCTTGCGCGACTTCCCGGAGTCGGGCCGCGAGCCGCTGCAATCGGTGCCGGCCGAGCGCCAGCGCGCAGCCCTTGATGCCTTGGCCCGCAACATCCTGTCGGCTGAAGGGCTGACGCTCTCAGCCCCTTTGCAGCGCCGTTTGGCACCCGACTATCTGGAGCGCGCCGAAGCGCTTAGCAGCGGTGACGGCCCGGTGGTGACCGACTACGTGCCGCAGCAAGTCTTGTTGGAGATTCAACGCGCGCTCTTGGGGCAGTTGATGAGCGACAGCGTGGCGCAGCGCTTGCTCGACGGCCTTGCACGCCAAGACGGTGGGGCCAACCCGCTCACGCTGGCCGATCTCTACACCCGGCTGGACCGCGACATCTGGAGCGAGTTGTCTGGCACCTTGGTGCAAGACATCGTCCCGGCGCGGCGCGATCTGCAACGCGAGCATGTCCAGCGTGTGGTGGCGATCCTGATGCGGCCGGTTTCGGCCGGCCGGGCCGAGACCCGGGGCTTGATGCGCTCACGGGCGCACCAGTTGCTCGATCGCATCAACACCGCGTTGGGCAAGCGCAACTTGAGCGAAGCCACCCGCAGCCACCTGCAAGACAACGCCGATTGGTTGCGTGAAGCCTTGGCGGCAAGGCTGGTGCGCACCTCGCCTTGACCCGGGTTCGTGGCCCGGTTGCAACCTCCACTGGGCCATGGCGGGAAATAGTCCCGTGGATGGGGATTCGATACCGTGGATGGGGTTCCTATCTGGCGCAATCTGGCCAAAATGGGGCCGTTCATGGGAGAGGTGCATGGTCAAGGGATGGTTTCGCGCGCAGCTTCGGGCTTGGGGTCGAAGAACACCCCCACAAGTCCGCATCGGATGGATCAGTTTGGCGGGCTGTGCCCTGGGGGGGATCATCGCTGTGGGCGCTTGGGGCTTGGTCCGTGAACGCCACGTGGGTGATGCCATCGATCTTGGATTGTGGGTGGCCTTGGCGGCTCTGGCGAGCGTGCTGCTGATGGTGCCTTTGATGGCTTGGGGTTTGATGCGCCTGTGGCCGATCGTGCCGACAGAGGTCGAAGCCCATGATGGCGTCCACGACATGGCCGAGGATGAGCCGATGGTGGCCGGTCTGATGGGCGAAGAGGCCTTACCCCTGTCGGACACCTTGTTCGACTTGGACTTGGTGATGGACGGCCATGCCCATCCGCATGGGCATGGTGGTGGTGGTGGGCATGCTCAGCCATCGACCATCGAGGAGGCGTGGGCTGCCATGCCTCTTGCGGGCCACACTGAAGAACATTGGCAAAGGGCTCTTCGTTCGGCCCGGCATAGCCATGCTTTGGGTGCCAAGATTGGTGAGCATCTGGCCCGGGTGGCCCAAGCGCGGCAGCGCATTGCCGAGGCCTTGGCCGTGATCGACACCATCGCCCTTGAAACCAACGCGTTGGCCCTGCAAGCCGTGCTTGACGTCGAGTCGAACCTTGCGCTGCGGGGGGCGGCGGTCGAATCGGTAGAGGTGCGGACCTTGGCGCAGCGTGCGGCCAGCGCGGCTCGCGAGATCCATGGCGTGGTGCAGGCGACCGAGGCCAAGATGGATCCTGTGGTGCTCCAAGTGGTGGCCGACATCCACGTCGAGGCTTTGGTGGCCGATGCGCAAGCGATGTTGGCGTGCTTGGATGAACTCCATGAGCCCCTTCCTGTGGCTGGTGCGCGACCTGCGGTGCAGGGTGGTGGTCCAGCCGATCATCCCGTGAATCGCATGGACAGCGTGATTGCGCGCCAAAACACATGGGCGCATCACAGTGCTTGTTTGGCGCATTCTTTGAATGCCCAAGCGGATCGTTTGCACAAGGTGGTTGGGGCCTTTCGAATCTTGCAGCAAACCCAAGCCGCCGCTTGGCTGACCCACCGCGCCATTCACCAAGCCCGCGATATGGCCCGAGACAGCGCCCGCGAAGGGCGCAACGCTTCGCGACCGGCGCTATAAGCCTGCGCTTTAAAGCAGCGAGATCGGCTGGGTGCGCGCTTCCAGCCAAGCCCGTGCTGCGCCGCTTAGATGCGGGCGCAGGCGGCGTAAAACGTCGGCGTGATAGGCGTTGAGCTGCTGGCGCTCATGCGGGTGCAGCAGGTCAAGCGCGATGCAGCGGGTGTCGATGGGGCAGAGCGTCAGGGTTTCAAAGGCCAAGAAGGGGCCGAACTCTTCGGCGCTGGGGCTGGGGACGTTGAGCACCAGGTTTTCGATGCGCACGCCCCAGCGGCCCGGACGGTACAGCGCCGGCTCGATCGAGGTGATCATGCCCGGCTGCATGGCCATGTGGGGCTCCGGCTGCGCCGCCGAGATGCTCTGCGGCCCTTCATGGACGTTTAAAAAGTAGCCCACCCCATGGCCGGTGCCGTGACCGAAATCAAGGCCGGCTTGCCACAGCGGTGCGCGCGCCAAGGCGTCGAGCCGGGGCGAGAGCAGCCCTTGCGGAAAACGCGTCCGTGACAGGGCCAACGTGCCCTGAAGCACGCGGGTGTAGTCCGCCTTTTGGGCCGCGCTGGGCGTGCCGATGGGCCAGACACGGGTGATGTCGGTGGTGCCGCCCAAGTACTGCGCGCCCGAGTCGATCAGCAGCAAGCCTTCCGCGACCAAGCCGTGCGCGGTCGAGATCTGCGCGTGCGAAGCGGGTGTGGCGCGGTAATGCGGCATGGCCCCATTGGCGTTGAAGCCGGCGATGGTCGGAAAACTCAGCGAAACAAAGTCGGGCTGGCGGGCGCGCTCAGCGCTCAGGTGCTCATCGACGGTCAATTCACTGATCGACTCACGGCCCAGCGCGGCCTCGAACCACGCGTAGAAAGTACACATCGCCGCGCCATCGCGTTCCATGGCTTCACGCACGCAAGCGGCTTCGGCGTCGGTCTTGCGGCTCTTGTGCAGTACGCAAGGGTTCAGCGCTTCGATGACGGTGACGCCGGCGGCCACCGCCTGACGCAGACCCAGCGTGATGCGTTTGGGGTCGATCAGCAGTCGGTCCTCGGCCTTCAAGGCCGCCAAAGCAGCCCGGGCCGCATCGTAGGGCCGCAGCTCAATCTGATCTTGGGCCAAGCGCTGGGCGATCTCGGGCGGCACTTTGCCTTCGGCGACAAAGAGCGTGGCGCGCTGGGCGTCGATGAGCAAGTGCGCGAGAAAGACCGGGTTGTAGTCCACGTCGCTGCTGCGCAGATTGGTCAGCCAAGCGATGTCATCGACGGTCGAGATGAAGTGATGCGTGGCCCCATGCTTGACGATGTCGGCGCGAATGGCGGCCAGTTTGGCGGTGCGTGGGGTCGAAGCGTGTGGCGGCATGTGCTCAAAAACCGCCGCAGCGGGCAGGGCCGGGCGATCGGGCCAGACGCTGCCGAGCACATCCAAATCGGTGCGCAGCGTCATGCCCACAGCGGCCAAGGCGCTGCGCAGTGCCTCTGCGCTGGCCAGGCCCAGCACCATACCGTCCACCGCCAAGGTCGCCCCTGACGCTCGTTGTTGGGTTTGTAGCCACGCCACGCAGGCCGGCACCAAGGCACCGCTTTGGCGCACAAGGTCGATACCGCTGCCGGCCAGTTCGGCTTCGGCTTGGGTCCAGTAACGGCTGTCGGTGAGCAAGGCGGCGTGTTCTGCGCTGATCAACAGCGTGCCCGCCGAGCCCGTGAAGCCCGAAACGTGTTCACGCCCCTGCCAACGGAGCGGCAGGTATTCCGACAAGTGCGGATCAGCCGAAGGAATCATCAAGGCGTCGAGGCCTTGCTCGCTGAGGGCTTGGCGTAGGCGCAGCAGCCAAGCTGTGGTGGGGCGTGTGTGGGAAGACGTCATGCGTGGCGTGGGTGATTCAGGTGTGATTCAGGTATGAAGGCGTTGATGGACAAGTTCGATGTGGCTGCGCAGGTTGTACAGCTCATAGGCTCTTGAGAGCGGCACCTTGACTTGTCCAACCCGTATTTCTAAGGCTTGAAGCTGTTTGCGCAGGCTTGAACGATCGGTTGCAGGGATATCGATGGCGTGTTCAATCCGATAAAGCTCACCGTACCAGCGGTAGATGCGTCGCCGAATACGCCAAGCGTAGAAGGGCGGAATCATGCGCGAGATCGGGATCATGGCCGCCGCAATGGTGACCAAGGCGATCCACATCCGATCGATCAAGTTGGTGATCCAGAAAAGATGCGCTGGCCAACGTCCCTTGGGCGTGTTGCCATGGCGATAAAAGCGTTCTGCCTCGTCAGCCAAGGGATACAAGCTCGGTTTGCCGATGGGGAATTCGCCTTCCGATTGGAACAGTGTGGAGGGCTGGTGGATGCGGCGGCCCGTCATCATGAGCAAGTTTTGCAGCGCCGGATGGGTGTCTTTGCGCACCACCAAGGACGCAGTGGTCGCCAGCAGATGGATGTCCCGATCAGGAATATTGGCCTCGAAGTTGAGGATGCCTTGTGGCAACACGGTGGGCGTGAGGTGCGCGATGTTCAGGACGTAGCTATCGGCTTGGGCCACATCGAGCAAACGCAGGGCTGATCGCTTGTCCCCCATGGCTTTGAGCAGGCGATCGACTGACGGTGCGTCCTCGGTGGCGACGAAGAGGGTGGCATCGATGGTGCCGTTCAACAACGCGCTCACACCCTCGTCAACGCCCAGGGAGGATAAAACCGTGCTCGGGTCGTGCCGCAGGCCATGACGCTCCAGCAGTTGGATCGCCAAGGCTCGGCTACCACTGCCTTCCTTGCCGATGTTGATCCGCCAGCCTTTCATCGCGGTCAGCTGGCTCAACTGCAAGGCGGTGGCGCTGCTGCTCGTACTGCCCAGAGGCTTGAGCTTGTCGGTGCGATAGAAGATCCAGAGCGTCTGACGAAAAAACTCGCCCAAACTGGCGAGTTGCGCCTGCTCACCCAGTTCTTTGGGCAGCCCACCGTTTTGCACAAAAGCAGCATCGACCTCGTGCTTGAGCAGTTTGTCGATGTTGGCCAGTGAGCCTTCTGAAGGGGTGGTCTCGACCGTGATGCCGTAGGTGGCCAAGGCTGTTTGGTACTTCTGGGCGATCAGCGCGTAACTGGCCCCTGACTGGCTGGTGGCCAGTCGCAGTATTTTGGGTGGGGCGGGGTTCACCACCATGAAGGCCAGTCCCAAGAGCAGGGCCGCGACCAGCACCAAGGGCAGCACCGTCCAAAGCAGGTCGTAACTGCGCTGAAGCCACGGCGTGACGTGAACCGTGGGCTTCACGGCGTGACTCCGGTGACGTCTTCGGAGGGATGAAAGGCGGCCCTCATGGTGGCGGCGTTGATGCGTTGGCCCACCAAGGCGATATGGCTGCGCAGGGCATAGAGATCGTGCGCTCGCGCCAGTGGGACGGTCATTTTGCTGACGTTGCTTTCAATCTCGTCCAAGTGCTGTCGCAACACGGTCCAAGGAATCTGGCCCACCGTCAAGGCGGTTTCGATCTGCTGTAAGTCGGCGTACCAGCGGAAGATGCCCGAGCGGATTTGAAAGGTGTACAGCGAAGGCACCACCCGCGACAGGGTCGCCATGATGGCGAGAATCGAAATCAAGGCCATCCACATGCGCTCAAAAAAGTTCACCAACCAAAACGGAACGCCCTGATTTTTGATGCTGGGGCCTTGACGATAAAAGCGTTCAGCCTCGTGCGAGAGCGGGTACCAGCTGGGTTTGCCGATCGGAAACTCACCCTCATGCTGGGTCCAAGTCAGTTCCTGATGGATGCTGTGGGCCGCCATCAGGAGGAGGTTTTGCAGGGCTGGATGGGTGTCTTCACGCACGATCAACGAGGCAGCCGTGCCGATCATGCGCACATCACGGTCTGGGATTTCAGGGACCATGCTCACGGTGGCTCGCGGTAACTGGGCGGCGATCAGGTTCGATACCTTGTGCACATAGGCCTTGGCTTGTGGCATGTCGAGCAGACCCATGCGTGGGTTCTCCAACAGGGCCTTGAGGATGGGGGTGTCTGGTGCAGCAACGAACGCCATGGCATCGATGCGGCCCTGGATCAAGGCGTCGCTGGCTTCGCGCGGCGAGAGTTCAGCGGTTCTCAGCTCGATCGCGGGTTTCATGTGATTGAGCCGGAGCAACTCGGTCATCAAGGCATGACCACCGCTGCTGGGTGGGCCGATGTTGACGTGCCAGCCCAGCAGTTGGTTGATTTGCGTCAGCTGTGCTGTGCCTTGCAGGCGTTGGGCGACATCCTTGCGATAAAACACCCATAACGGTTGCCTGAAAACGAGCCCCAAGCTGAACAGATCGACCTCGGAATCGGGGGCATCGTGTTCGGGTGGCAAATAGCCAATGAAAGCGGCATCGACGCGCCCTTCTAGGGGCGACGTGGGTGAGGCGGAGTCGGTCTGACGCAGTAAACGGATATTTTCGACCGAGCCTTGGGTGCGAAGGCAGACCACTTCCGTGTGATGCTGCTGCAAAAAGGCCTGATAGCTTTGGCAGACATTGGCGTATGTGCTGCCTTCAGGGCCGGTGGCCAACACCACGCGGCTGGGAGGCATGGGGTCGATGACATAGAACGCGATGCCAACCAGCAAAGCTGACACGAGCAGCAAGGGCAAGCTGGCATACGCCATGTCCCGAGCGCCTTGCACAAACAGTTGGGTGCGATTGATCAGCATGGGGCGATGTTAAGAAGGGATACCTTGCGTGGCATCGGGGCTACCCATGAGCCGCCATGTGATCAAGAGAATGCTGAAGCCGAGTTGGCTAAAGCAACAGATCGTGTGTGTCAGGATGTCGCCGCATGTAGACCGCGACGTAAGAACACTGTGGGACCACTTTCAGTCCTTCTTGTCGGGCCCAATCCAAGGCGGCTTGGACCAGCAGCGCCGCCAGCCCCTGACCTTGTAACTCGGCGGGTACCCCCGTGTGGTCCATGACGATGTGGTGGCCCCGCCGTTGATAGGTGGCGATGCATGTCAAGCCCGCCACTTCGGCTGTGAAGCGCTGGCGCTGGGTGTCGTGTTGGATCGAAGGGGCAAGCGAAGCAACCATAAAACCTCGGGGTCAGCGTTTATTCGGATCGAAACTCAGCACCATTTTGGCGGGGATGTGCCCGTCGATGTCGAGGGGGAGTTGGGCCGTGCGGTCGATGGCCCGCAGCACAGCTTCATCCCAGTCGCTCAGGCCGCTGGAGCGCATCAGGCGGGTGTTGAGGATCGTGCCATCCGGTGAAAGTCCGATTTCCACTTCGGCCGTCGGATTGCCCATCACGCGGCCGGTGTAGACGATGTTCGGAAAAATCCGGGCACGGACTCGACCCGCGTAGCCCGCTGAAGGGCTGTAGGCCACGGCGGGGGCGCCATGGGTGGCCGAGCCACCCGCCATGCCGCCGTTGCGAATGTGGTCCAGATTTTTCGTTCGTTGTTCTTCGATGAGCCGAGCTTCGCGGGCTTCGGCTGCTTTGGCTCTGGCCTCTTTCGCCTTGGCGTCCGCTTTCGCCTTGGCCTCGGCTTTGGCTGCTGCTGCCTCCGCTTCAGCTTTGGCGGCCGCTTTTTCAGCTTTTTCCTTCAGTAGCGCGGCTTCCTTGGCGGCCGCCTCCTTCTTTGGGTCGGGCTTGGGCGGTTGCTTCTCGTGTTTTTTCTCGGTGGCGATGTCCGCCTCGTGCGCTGGCGCCGCTTTGGGCGGCGGTGCAGGCGGTTGGGGGCGCGGGATGGGCTTGGGCGCGGGTGGGGGCGCAGGCGTGGGCGGCGGCGGAGCCGGAGATGTTTGCTGCGTCATCGAAGGCAGGCTGGACCACAACTCGGCCGAAACCACTGCCACCTCTTGGCGACGCCAGTTGACGTTCAAGGACAAAGCGACGATCAAACCGACATGTGCCAGTAGGGCCACGCTCGCGCCGAGCCGGATGCCATCGGTGGAGCTGGGGTAACGCAAGGCGTGTGAAGCCATGGGTGTGCAGACTTTGATGAGACTCAGGTGCCTGTGGTGCGCACGGCCAGACCGACCCGTTGCACGCCCGCACGTTGTAAGGTGTCCATGGCCTTGACGACCACTTCGTAGGCCACGCCCTTGTCAGCGGCAATCACCACCGGGGTATGGCGGCTGCCGCCTTGCAGGGCCTCGACTTGTCCGGCCAAGCCCTTCAGGGCCACCCGTTCCCCTTGGCCTTGACCATCCAAGCGCACCCGCACCCGCTCAGCGTTCTCGATGATGACCTCGATCAGGTGATCGGGCTGGCGCTGGGCTTGGCCAACGCTAGGGAGATCCACCACGCCGGGGCTCATCAGCGGAGCACTGACCATGAAGATGATGAGCAGCACCAACATCACATCGATGAACGGCACCATGTTGATCTCATTGATGGTGCGGCGTCGGGCACCGGGACGACGATTGGGAGCGGGCATGTCAGTGATGTTGAGGCAAGGGAAGGGCTGATCTGGGGCAGCGAGCCGCGATTGTGCCCTTGCAAGCTGTGTTTTGGCTGCAACGCAACATCGGGCAGGTATTTCGCCACGTTCCACAGGTGTGAACCCTCGCTGTTGGTAACGAGGTGCATGCAGATATGCCAAAGCGCTGGTTCATCGCCACAATCTGGCGTCATGTTGCGCATCGCCCTCGTCACCCCCATGTTGCCCGTGCCATTTGATTTGACACGCGGCAGGTTCATCCACGAAACGGCCCGTTCATTGGGAAAAATTGCGACGGTCAAGACATTCTTCCAAACCCTGAAGTACCCGCCTTTGCCGGGCATCAAGGCCCAAACCTACCTTTACGGCACGGTGGGTAAGGATTACACCCTCGAAGGCTGTGATGTCGAAGCCTTCACCTATCCCGGCTTGCCCGCGCTGACACGGGGTGTCAACGGTCACATTGCCAGCCATTTCCTCACCCCCCGGGTGCGGCGTTTTAAACCCGATCTGGTGTTGGCCTATTGGGTCTATCCCGATGGTTTTGCGGCCATGCGCACGGCTCAAGCTTTGGGCGTGCCGTGCGTGGTCGGGGCGTTGGGCTCGGATATTCATGTGCGTACGGGTGTGAACGAGCGCATGACGCAGCGCGTCATCGACGGTGCTGATGCCTTGCTGACCGTCAGCGAAGCGATGCGTGAATACACCATCCAGACCTTCAATGCGGCCTCGGACAAGATCCACACCATCGTCAACGGCTTTAACACCGATGTCTTTTTGCCCATGGATCAAGTCGCTTTGCGCGACAAGCTTGGGGTCAAGCAAGACGAAAAGATGATCGTTTATGTGGGCCGCTTTGTCGAAGCCAAAGGCCTGCGTGAGTTGATGACCGCCTTCACGCAACTGGCCCAAGCCGATCCCAAGGTCACCTTGGCGTTGGTGGGCGACGGCGTCATGAAGGATGAATTGCAGTCGATGGTGCGCGCCAGCGGTTTGGATGGGCGCATCCACTGGCCGGGTGGGCAGTCACCGGCGGGGGTGGCGGAGTGGATCAACGCCGCCCATGTGTTGACGCTGCCCAGTTGGAGCGAAGGCTACCCGAACGTGGTGGTTGAAGCCTTGGCGTGTGGTCGCCCGGTGGTGGCCACCGATGTGGGCGGCACGCGCGAAATCATCGACGAGACCAACGGCGTGCTGATTCCGGCCAAGGATGCCGGCCAGCTTGCGACGGCGCTTCAAGACGTGCTCTCACGCGAGTGGGATCAGTTCTCGCTGGCCGCAGCGATGGGCCGAACTTGGGACGATGTGGCCACGGAGACCCTGCACGTTTGCGAGCAGGTGGTGCGCCACTACGCTCAGGAACGCCGCTGATCAGCGTTTTGCCGTTGTTCTTGCCCCCACTGCGCACATTGATCGAACAGATCTTGGCGCAGGGCGTTGCGGCGGCGCAGTTCGGCACGTTTGCGTGAAGGCACCTCTTCAGCGGGGCGCAGGTGTGGCAGGGGCTCGATCAGCCAATGGGCGCCTTGCCGCTCGGTGCTGCCGAGGTCTTTCCATAGATCGTCGTAATCGACCATGACGCGCTTGGACAGACTGCGATAGCTGGCGTAGGCGTGAGCTTCTGCCGCGACACCTCGCAGGCCTGTCACGCCCCAGCCTTGGGCCAAGCCTTGCAGGGCGGTCAGCAAAAGGGTACGGGGTCGGGTTTTTTGGCTCAGGTGGGTGACTTCTTTGACCAAATCAGCGCCGTGGTCGCCACCTTGCATGTTGCCGATCACCATCAGCCGTGCTTGCGTGGGCTCTGCGCACAAAGAGCCGGGCAGGATGCTGAAGGCACAGCGCAAGGCGGTTTGATCGTGCAAGCGCAAGTGCAATTCCAGCTCACCCTCGCGACCCAAACGACGGCCGGGTTCCAGATCAAAGCGAATTTCTTGCTCTTCAGCCGTGAAGCGGGCCACCGTGATCCGGCCTTCAAGGTAAAGCGACAGGACGGTGTCTCGACCATGCCTATCGACCAGCCAGTTGAAATGACTGGTCATGGCCTCGGTGCGCGCCTCAGCATCCAAGCCGCCCCAGAGATAGCTGCGCAGGGGCCGCATCAAGAGTTGCGGGTCGGAGTTCACCAAAGAGGTCAGGCCGTGACGATCCAGCATCGCCGCGATGCCTTGCATCTGGGTGCGAAAGCGCCAGTAGCGCCACTGAAATTTGAGCTGGCGTTTCCACGTCTGTAGGACGCCACCCGCACCGTCATCCGTGCGGTTAAAAAGCACGGGTGCGGAGGGAATAAAAAATCGGGGATTGGCGAGCATGAGGGACGGGGTTGCAAGCGACACGGGCCGCATCGTCGAGAAAGACGACGAGCAGACGTATTTTAGAAACCTTGGCTTGCGATTCTGTAAGGTTGGTTGAGGTGTTGCTTAAAAGGTACGATCTTAACGATGAATACGAACGAGCCTCTTGCGATGGGTCCTTTGTCAGGTTTGAAAGTTGTGGAATTGGGGCAGCTCATTGCCGGCCCCTTTGCGGGCAAGACACTGGCCGACTTCGGCGCCGAGGTGATCAAGGTCGAGCCACCCGCAACCGGCGAAGGCCAAGGGGGCGACCCGCTGCGCCAGTGGCGCTTGCTGCACAACGGCACCAGCGTTTGGTGGCAGGTGCAAAGCCGCAACAAGCAAAGCGTGGTGCTTGATCTGCGCAGCGAGGAAGGTCGTGCCGACGTGCGCGCCCTTGCGGCCGAATGCGATGTGCTGATCGAGAACTTCAAGCCCGGCACCATGGAAAAGTGGGGCTTGGGTTTTGACCAGCTCAGTCGCATCAACCCGGGCCTGATCATGCTGCGCATCAGTGGCTACGGTCAGACGGGGCCCTACCGTGATCTGCCCGGTTTTGCCGTGGTGGCTGAGGCCATGGGCGGCATGCGCCATCTGATGGGCGAGCCGGGCCGCGTACCGGTGCGTGCGGGCGTCAGTTTGGGCGATACCTTGGCCGCGCTCCACGGTGTGATCGGCGTGCTGCTGGCGCTGCAAGCCCGCAGCCAAAGTGTCAGCCTGGATGCGCCCAAGGGGCGTGGCCAGGTGGTGGATGTGGCGCTCTATGAAGCGGTCTTCAACTGCATGGAAAGCTTGCTGCCCGAGTTCAGCGCCTTTGGCGCGGTGCGTGAGCCTGCGGGTTCGGCCTTGCCGGGCATTGCACCCTCCAACGCCTATCGCTGCGCTGATGGTCAGGTCGTCATCGGCGGCAATGGGGACTCCATCTACAAGCGGTTGATGCATGCTATCGGTCGTCCTGAACTGGCTGAGGACCCGGGATTGACCAACAACGCCGGTCGCGCCGCACGGGTGGATGAGATCGACGCAGCGATCACCGCTTGGACGGTGCAGCGTTCGGTCGAAGAGGTGGTGGCGACCTTGCAGGCGGTGAGTGTGCCGGTGGGGCGGATCTACACCGTGCGCGACATCGCGGCCGATCCGCACTACCGCGCGCGCCAGATGATCCAGACCATCACCACCGCCGACGGCTTGCAGCTCGATGTGCCCGGCATCATCCCCAAACTCAGCGCCACGCCCGGATCCATCCGAAGCTTGGCGCCCAGCTTGGGTGAACACACCGAGGCAGTGCTGGCCCTACAGCGCACGCCCCGCCCCGTTCTTGATTGAGATGCGTCAATAGCGTTGGCGCTCGATTGAGTGCCCAATGGTCGCACCAAGATCATTGAAGGAGTGCTGTCATGGACGTTCTGTCACGTTGCTGGACACGGCGGGTGTGCGTTACGGCGTTAGCCGTGATGCTGCCACTGAGCTGGATGGGTGTGCCGACACGGGCGCAAGCTGCCGATTCGCCGTCCAAGGCCAGTGAGGCCTCGGGGATCTCTTTGGCCATCCCGGTCGCCATCTCAGTGATCGGACCGATCGCACTGTTGTCTGCCGGGGCCACTTTCACCATTGTGTCGATCCAAGCTTCAGCCACCGGTACGGCTTGGGTGTTGGAGCGCGTGGGTGATGGCAGTCGGGTCGTGGTGCGTTGGGGGGGCGAGGCTGCGAAATCGTTTTCGAACGGCGTGGGTAAGGTGGTCGAGGTCACGGCGACCTCGGCCGGTCAGCTGCTGTCTGTGTCGGGCGAGGTGATTGGGTTCATCCCCAACGATGTGGGCCGCACGCTCATCTATCACGAGCAGATGACCTACTAAAAAACCGACGCGAAGGAGAGATCGCCATGAAAGTCATCAAAACAGACAACACGATGCGTTTCAAGGGCCGCCGTCTGCAATCCGTGGGGTTTGCAGTCGTGATGGCTTGGGCTGTCATGGCCGCATTGCCGGCTCAGGCAGGTCAGCCTTGTGAAGAGCAAAACATGAGTGCTGCTCAGTTGCGCAAGGGCTTGGATTTGGCGGTACGTACGGTGCAGGCCTTGGATGCCACAGGCGCCAAGGTGGCCGTGATTGCCCGTGCTGGGCAGGATTTATCGGCCTATCACTTGCGCTGGTCGCACCTTGGGTTCGTGTATCGCGATGAATCGACCAAGGTCTGGCGCATTGTCCACAAGCTCAACCAGTGCGGTACAGATCGGTCCGAGCTGTTTCGCCAAGGTTTGGCGGATTTCTTTTTCGACAACCCCCATCGCTACCAAGCCGCGATCGTGGTTTTGAAACCTGAAGTTCAAACTGCTTTGCTGCCGGTGCTGCAAGACAACCTGCGCATTGGGATGCTGCACACACCGGCTTACAACATGTTGGCCTATCCATGGGCGACGCGTTATCAGCAAAGCAACCAGTGGGCCATCGAAACCATGGCTTATGCCATGGATCCGGCAGTGAATAGCCGGGACAAGGCCCAAGCGTGGTTGCGCCTGAAGGGGTACGAACCAACCACCCTGAACCTAGATGCCACGACGCGGCTCGGTGCTCGTGTGACCCGCGCCAACGTGGCTTTCGATGACCATCCAGATGCGCGTCGCTACAGCGGCAAGATCGACACCATCACGGTGGACTCAGTGTTTCAGTTCTTGCGCGCTTCGGGTTTGGGCGGTGAGGTGATTGAAGTGCGCTGAGAGGCTGTTTCTGGCCGCTGTAGGTGACGGAAGGGCTCGAACAGCCAAGAGCGCATGCCCATGACCAAGGTGTAGGGGCGCTTTTCGGCGTCGGGCAGTTTTTGATCGAGCAAGTGCTGGCGGGCAAAGTCGTCGGCCACTCGTTGCAGACGCTCGGTCAGTTCGCGGGCCATGCCGTGACCGAGCTGGCCATGCACCAGCATCAGCAGTTCGTGTTCGCCGTCGAAGCCCCCGGCAAAGTAATCAGCCATCACGCGCTCGCGAAAGAACTGCATCACCGGCCCTTGGGGACGCCAGCGCAAGGTCTTGGCCACTTGCAGCTTGTAGCGGTTCAGGGGCCGCAACTCGATGATGCCCAAGCGATCCAGTTCGGCCAGATGGCGCGTGGCTTCGGTCGCGCTCAGGCGATACATGGCCGTCATCTGCTCGAAGCTCCACTGGCTCAGGCAGCAAACTGCCACTAGCAGCAACTTGGGGTCGGCCACCACGGCGCGCTCTTGCGCCAGACTCAGCTCCCGGCGCAGCGGTTGGGTCGCGGCGACCTTGCGCGATAGCTCGGCGAAATCAGTTTTGAGCACGCGGCAGATTTCGTCCACGCGCGACAACGGCATCTCGCCGCCTTGGGCAAACATGCGTTTGATGCTTGACTCGGACAAGCCCAGCTCACGCGCCAGATCGGCGTAGCTGAGCTGGGCGTGTTTGAGTTCGAGCTTGATCAGATCCAAAAGGGTGCGGGTGCTGGGCATGGTCGCCATGGTCGCTGAAAAGTCCCTTGGGATGCTACCGACAGGCGCGTCGTGGGCCACTTGGTGGGTTTTGGCCACGGTGGCGGGTCGAGCGCACCGATCATGCGCGGCATGAATGCCACGGATCGCACAAGGATGGGAACGATGAACCGGCCGCGACGCCATCTTCTTTGCTGCGGTGCGGCTGTCGCTGCTGGTTTGTTCAGTGCGCTGGTGGCCCCCAACACGGCCCAGGCCATGCTGATTCATCCCTGCGAGGAGGGCGGCTTGCCGCCAGCGCTGCGGGAGCATCCCTTGGTCGTACGAGCGTGGGACGGTTTGGATCCAACCCAGCTTTGGGATGTGCATGCCCATCTGCTCGGTACGGGTGATGCGGGTAGCGGTTGCCGTATCCATGAGCAGATGACGCAGTGGTGGCATCCGTTGGAGAGCTTGCGCCGGCGGGTGATTTTGGATGGCGCTTGTGTGCCGCCAGAAGCGCCCAGTGTGGACCGGGCCTATGTGCAGCGTTTGATGCAGTTGACGCAAGATTTTCCCGCTGGGGCGCGTTGGCTTTTACTGGCTTTTGATGAGGCTTGGGACGATCAAGAACCTCAGGCCCGGCCCGACTGGACAACTTTCCACGTGCCCAACGTTTACGCAGCGGAAATCGCCGCCCGCCGGCCGCATCGTTTTGGCTGGGTGGCCTCCATCCACCCCTACCGTGAGGACGCGCTCCAACGTTTGGACGCTGCCATCGGTGCCGGCGCGCTGGCGCTGAAATGGCTGCCGAGCAGCATGAACATTGATTTGCGTGCCCCTCGGCTCAGGCCTTTTTATGCACGCATGGCCGCAGCGCGCTTGCCGTTGATCGTGCATGGCGGTGAAGAAAAGGCGGTGCCAGGCGCGGGTCGCGCTGAGCTGGGCAATCCGCTTTTGGTGCGTGCTGGGCTGCTTGAAGCGCCGTGTTCGCTGGCGTGGTCAGGGGTTGGATCCAGCGGTCTTTGCCACGCGTAGGCACTTTGTGGCCCCCACGGCGTGAGACGATATGCCCATGTTTTCTCAAGAGCCAGTGAGACCTTGATGAGCGCCCACCACGAGCATCCCAACCAGTTTCAGCTGCTGCGTCAGCGGCGGTTTGCGCCGTTTTTCTGGACCCAGTTTTTGGGTGCGGGCAACGACAACCTCTTCAAATTCGCTTTGACGGTGATGATCACCTACCAAGTCCACGTGACTTGGTTGCCGCCGGCGATGGCGGGCTTGGTGATTGGGGCGGTGTTCATTTTGCCCTTCGTACTCTTCTCGGCCACCAGCGGTCAGCTCACCGACAAGCTCGACAAAACCACCGTGATCCGGGCCGTCAAAACGCTTGAAATCGCCATCATGGCGTTGGCGGCGGTGGGCTATGTCAGCCAAAACGTGCCGGTGCTGCTGGTCTGTGTGTTCGGCATGGGACTGCATTCGACGCTCTTTGGCCCGGTCAAATTTGCCTATTTGCCCCAGCACTTGAATGCGCGTGAACTGACCGGCGGCAACGGCATGGTCGAGATGGGCACTTTCGTGGCGATCTTGCTGGGCCAAGTGACGGGCGGCTTGCTGATCGCCTTGCCCGGCATCGGCCCCACCGTGGTGGCGGTGGCGTGTTTGGTGGTGGCGGTGCTGGGGCGCATCACGGCGCAGTACGTGCCGGTCTCCCCCGCGACCGATCCGGGGCTGCGCATCAACTGGAATCCCTTCTCCGAGACTTGGCGCAATTTGAAGTTGGCGCACGAAAACATCGTGGTGTTTCGCTCGCTGCTGGGCATCAGCTGGATGTGGTTTTTTGGCGCGGTGTTCTTGAGCAACTTCCCGGTGTTTGCCAAAGAGGTGCTGCATGGCGACGAGCATGTGGCCTCGCTGCTGCTGGTGGTGTTCTCGGTGGGGGTGGGCATCGGCTCGTTGATGTGCGAGATGCTGTCGCGCCGGCGGGTGGAAATCGGGCTGGTGCCGGCCGGGGCGATCGGCATGAGCGTGTTTGCCATCGACCTTTATTTCTCCTCGCGCGCGCTGCCGCCGGTGGCTCTGCAAACGGTGGCGCAGTTTTTGGCCCAGAACGCGCACTGGCATGTGATGGCCGACTTGCTGCTTTTGAGCCTGTGCGTGGGGCTCTACAGCGTGCCCATGTATGCCCTGATTCAGCTGCGCAGCCAGCCGACGCACCGGGCGCGCATCATCGCGGCCAACAACATCTTGAACGCTCTGTTCATGATCGTGAGCTCCTTGGCGGCCGGTTTGATGTTGAGCGCCGGGGCCACGGTGCCGCAGGTCTTTTTGGCCACCGGCATCGCCAACGCCTTGGTGGGGATCTACATCTTCTTGTTGGTGCCCGAGTATTTGCTGCGCTTCGTCGCCTTCTTGCTGACGCGTTTCATGTACCGCTTTCGCGCCCATGCGGTGCATCACATTCCGGCGGAAGGGGCGGCGATCGTGGTGTCGAACCATGTCAGCTTCGTCGATGCCATCCTTTTGATGGCCGCCAGCCCCCGGCCGATTCGTTTCATCATGGACCACCGCATCTTCAAGGTGCCGGTGCTGGGTTGGATCTTCCACATGGCCAAGGCGATTCCGATTGCACCGCATAGCGAAGATCCTGCGGCCTATGAGCGCGCTTTTGTCGAGGCGCGCAAGGTGCTGGATGAGGGGGACTTGCTGGGGATCTTCCCCGAGGGGGGCTTGACGCCTGACGGTCAGCTCAAAGCTTTCAAGGGTGGGGTGATCAAGATCCTCGCCAGCCATCCCGTGCCGGTGGTGCCGGTGGCGCTGATCAATCTGTGGGGATCATTCTTCTCGCGGGTCGAGGGCCATGCCATGCGTCGCCCCTTCCGGCGCGGCTGTTTCAACCAAGTCGGCATGGTGGCTGGGCCTGCTTTGGCCCCTGAAGGCCTGACGCCGGAGATCTTGCACGAGCGTGTGCAGGACTTGCTCAAAGAAGGCGTGGATGGCATTTGCCCCGTGAGTTTGGACGGTTGATGAGCCATGAGCCGCAAAGCCAGACCCTATCTTTTTTACGACACCACCCAAAGTGTCTGCACCACCTGCCTGCGGCGCATCGAGGCCAAGATCTTGTTCAAGGACGGCAGCGTCTACATGGACAAGTGGTGTCCCGAGCACGGCACCGAGCGGGTGCTGATCAGCGATGACGAGGTGTACTACCGCAGCTGTCGCGAGCAATACCTCAAACCGCCCGACATGCCGCAGCGCTTTGCCACCGAGATGGCGCACGGCTGCCCCTTTGACTGCGGCTTGTGCCCGGATCACATGCAGCATGCTTGCTTGGCAGTGGTGGAGATCACCGAGCACTGCAATTTGCGCTGCCCCGTGTGCTACGCCGAGTCCGGCCCTGAGCGTCAAGTTTGCTGAGCGGTTGGCGCGTTACGCCCCGGGGTTTGAGATCTATCTGCAATTTGATTCGCTGGAGCGCGAGCCCTTGATGCATTTGCGCGGGGCCGATTTACGCCGGGTCCACGAGCAAGCCTTGGCGCGGCTCGATGCGCTGGGGCTTTCGACCACCTTGGTGATGACGGTGCAGCGTGGGGTCAACGACGAGGAGATCGGCGCGGTGATCCGCCACGCCACGCAACACGCCTGCGTGCGCGGCGTGACCTTGCAGCCGGTCTCGGATGCAGGGCGTTGCGAGGGCTACAGCGCCCCCCAGCACCGGTTGACCCTGAGCGAGGTGCGGCGCAAGGTGGTCGATCAAAGCAACCTGTTCAGCGCTGCTGACATGGTGCCGGTGCCCTGCAACCCCGATACCTTGGCGATGGGTTACGCCTTGCGCACGCCTGCTGGCTTGCAGCCGCTGACGCGCTGGCTGGATCCGGCGACGTTGGTGGCTGGTGCGGCCAACACCATCGTCTTTGAGCGTGATCCGGGCTTGCGCGAGCGACTCTTCAAGGTGCTTTCAACGGGGCATTCTCCGGAGTCGAGTGCCAGTTGCTTGAGTGATTTGCTGTGTTGCTTGCCGCAAGTCAACGCGCCGCATCTGAGCTACGCCGATGTGTTTCGGGTGCTGATCGTGCAGTTCATGGATGCGCGCTCGCTCGATATCCGTGCGCTGAAGAAGAGTTGCATCCAGATGGCTCAGCCGGACGGTCGGATGATCCCTTTCGAGGCCTACAACCTTTTTTACCGGGGTGAACGTGCCGAGGCTCGCAGCCAACGGCCGATTCGCTTGGTTTGACGCCGAATCTGGCGCTGAAAGCGGCGTTTCATCAAGCGTCCCAAACGCCAAGGGTGCGATGAGCGCACCTTGAGCAGCAGGGCGTCCTTCCACGGCACCCAGCGCCGGTAAAGGTTGGCGAACCATTGAATGCGCATCAAGGCGGGCTGGGTGAGGATGAAGATGCGGGCCAGCACTGCTGTGCCGACGAGCTTGGCCGCGACGATCACGCCGACACCCAGCACGGTGTGCCCTTGGCCGATGGCCCATAGCGCCAACAGCTTGACCGGCAAAAGCAGGGTGCCGGGCGCAAAAAAAGCCACCAAGGCACCGTAGGGCGGCAAAGCGGCGATGCGGCGTTCAATCCAGCCCACCAAGGGTATGTGGGCCAGCCAGCCCATGAAGCGCATCAAGGGCTCCCAGCCCCATTCTTCGAAGATCACCACCATGGCCAAGAGCAGCCCGAAGGTGTTTTTGATCAGCTTGAAAAAAAATTGCACCAAGACCCCTTGCAAGACGCTCAGATTATCATCTACAATTACGTTCTCTTTGCGGGAATAGCTCAGTTGGTAGAGCGCAACCTTGCCAAGGTTGAGGTCGCGAGTTCGAGCCTCGTTTCCCGCTCCAAACAAAGTTAAAAAGCGTCGCTTTCAAGCGGCGCTTTTTGCTTTCTGGCCTACCTTGGCATGGGCAGCATGCTGACCTCGCAGTCAAAGTCGAGCCAGCGATTGGCAATGTCACGCAATCCCGTCACAGACCCACTGGTGTAAAGCTGCACCGCCAAAGCCCCCCAAGCGGTTCGAGCGTTTGAACTGCGGCTTGAACTGTGGCCTTTGGCGGGCATGGCGAGGTGCAGTCGCTCGGCCTGCCGTGCCACGGCCTCGGCGGTGTCGATCAGCGTCACGTGCGAGCCAAGGGCTGCTTGGATGTGATGGGCGACGAAGGGGTAGTGCGTGCAACCCAGCACCACCGTATCGACTTGCTGCTGGCGCAGCGGCGCGCAACAGGCTTCGACCCGCTCACGCACCGCCAAGGCATCGACATCCCCCGCTTCAATCGCGCCGGCCAAACCGGGGCAGGCTTGCAAGACCAAGGTGGCTTGATCGGTAAAGCTGGCCGCCAGCCGTTGGAATTTTTCACTGCGCAACGTTCCTTCGGTGGCGAGCACGCCGACCCGGCCCTGTGCGCTTTGGGCCACGGCCGGCTTCAAGCCTGGTTCCACCCCGACCACCGGAAGATCGGGCCATTGCGCGCGCAAGCTTTGGGCTGCCACGGCGGTGGCGGTGTTGCAGGCGATGACGAGCACATCGATCTGTTGCTCGACCAAAAAACGGGCCACCACCTCAGAGCGCTGCTGGATAAAAGCATCGCTGCGTTCGCCGTAGGGAGCGTGACCCGAGTCGGCCACATAGATCAACTCGCTTGCCGGGAGACGTTGGCGCAGGGCTTTCAGGACAGATAACCCGCCCAAGCCGGAGTCGAACACCCCGAAGCGAGCTGGATGGGGGCAAGTCGGACGAGTCATGCGCAAAGTGTGATGGGTGCGGCAGTCTAGCCGATGCCTTGGCGGGCACGTAGAATCCAGTTAACGTTAACGTCAACTTGTGAACTTGAGGAGCACGTCGCATGAAGGCATTGGTACCCGTCAAGCGGGTTGTGGATTACAACGTCAAGGTTCGCGTCAAATCCGACGGCACTGGCATGGATATCGCCAACGTCAAGATGAGCATGAACCCCTTTGACGAAATCGCCGTTGAAGAAGCCGTCCGCCTGAAGGAAAAAGGCGTGGTCACCGAGATCATCGCCGTGTCCTGCGGTGTTGCGCAGTGTCAAGAAACCCTACGGACCGCTTTGGCGCTGGGTGCGGATCGGGCCATTCTGGTCGAGACGAGCGAAGAGCTGCAACCGCTGGCCGTGGCCAAGCTGCTCAAGGCGCTGGTGGACAAGGAACAACCGGGTTTGGTGATGCTGGGCAAGCAAGCCATCGACGATGACTGCAACCAGACCGGGCAGATGCTGGCTGCGCTGGCTGATTGGCCGCAAGCCACGTTTGCGTCCAAGGTGGAAGTCGCTGAGGGCCAAGTCAAGGTCACGCGTGAAGTGGACGGTGGTCTGGAAACCGTCTCGATCAACTTGCCGGCGGTCATCACGGCCGACTTGCGCCTCAATGAGCCGCGTTACGTGACGCTGCCCAACATCATGAAGGCCAAGAAAAAGCCGCTGGAAAACATCAAGCCCGCTGACTTGGGCGTGGACGTGACCTCGCGTCTGAAGACCCTCAAGGTCAGCGAGCCGCCCAAGCGCGGTGCAGGCATCAAGGTGGCCGATGTGGCCACGCTGGTTGAAAAGCTCAAGAACGAAGCCAAGGTGATCTGAACATGAGCGCTCTTGTCATTGCAGAACATGATCAAGGCCATCTGAAGGCCGCAACCCTCCACGCCGTGACGGCAGCCCTTGCTTTGGGGGGCGACGTCGATGTGCTGGTCGCCGGTTTGGACGCGGGTGCTGTGGCGCAAGCTGCGGCCCAAGTGGCCGGGGTGAACCAGGTGCTGCACGCCGATGGCGTCGCCCTGAAAGACGGCTTAGCCGAAAACCTCACCGCGCAGATTCTTCAAATCGTGGGCACCGGTGCTACCCGTGCTTACAGCCATGTGCTGTTCGCCGCCACCGCCAGCGGTAAGAACGTGGCACCGCGTTTGGCCGCCAAGCTTGATGTGGCTCAGATCAGCGAAATCACCCGCGTGATCAGCGCCGATACCTTTGAGCGCCCGATCTACGCCGGCAACGCCGTGGCCACGGTGCAGAGCTTGGATGCCATCAAGGTCATCACCGTGCGGACCACCGGTTTTGATGCTGCTGCTGCCAGCGGGGGTGCGGCCTCGGTGGCAAGCGTTGCTGCGGTGATGGATGCGGGCACCAGCCGCTTCTTGGGTCGTGAAGTGACCAAGAACGATCGCCCTGAGCTGACCGCTGCCAAGATCATCGTCTCCGGGGGGCGGGCACTGGGTTCGAGCGACAAGTTCAACGAGGTGCTGATGCCCTTGGCGGACAAGCTCGGCGCTGCGCTGGGTGCCAGCCGCGCTGCTGTGGACGCGGGCTACGCGCCCAACGACTGGCAAGTCGGCCAGACCGGCAAGATTGTTGCGCCGCAGCTCTACATCGCCGCCGGTATTTCAGGCGCGATTCAGCACTTGGCCGGCATGAAAGATTCGAAGGTGATCGTGGCGATCAACAAGGATCCAGAAGCGCCGATCTTCTCGGTGGCCGACTACGGGCTGGAGGCGGATTTGTTCGCTGCTGTGCCTGAGCTGGTCAAGGCGCTTTAAACCACACCATCCCCCTTATCACCCGTTCCCACGAAAGATTCGAGCCATGACTTACCGCGCTCCCGTCAAGGACTTCCTGTTCGGCCTCAAGGAATTGGCCGGCTTGGAGCAACTCACCCAGCTGCCGGCTTTTGAGGCAGCGGGACTCGACACGGCTGCGGCTGTGCTGGAGGAATGTGCCAAGTTCAACGAGGGCGTGGTCGCACCTTTGAACCGCGAAGGGGACATCCACCCGTCGTCGTTTGACGGTGGCGAGGTCCGGACCACACCCGGTTTCAAGGAAGCGTTTGAACAATTCGGGGCCGGGGGCTGGCAAGGCTTGCAACATCCCGAGGACTTTGGCGGCCAAGGCTTGCCCAAAGCCATCGGGGCGGCTTGCATTGAGATGATCAACAGCGCGAATTTGAGCTTTGCGCTTTGTCCGCTGCTGACCGACGGGGCCATCGAAGCGCTGCTCACGGCCGGCTCACCCGAGCAGCAGCAGACGTGGATCCCGCCGATGATCGAAGGCCGTTGGACCGGCACCATGAACCTGACCGAGCCGCAAGCCGGCTCCGATCTGGCGGCGGTGCGCACCAAGGCCGAGCCGCAGCCGGACGGTTCCTACAAGATCTTCGGCACCAAGATTTTCATCACCTACGGTGAGCACGACATGGCCGAGAACATCGTCCATTTGGTGCTGGCCCGGGTGGTGGGTGCGCCCGAAGGCGTGAAGGGCATCAGCCTGTTCATCGTGCCCAAATTCATGGTGAACGCTGACGGCTCTTTGGGCGCACGCAACGACGCGCACTGCGTTTCCATCGAACACAAGATGGGCATCAAGGCCAGCCCAACAGCGGTGCTGCAATTTGGCGACCACGGTGGTGCAGTGGGGTATCTCATCGGCCAGGAAAACCGTGGGCTGGAGTACATGTTCATCATGATGAACGCCGCCCGCTTTGCGGTGGGGGTGCAAGGCATCGCGGTGGCTGAGCGGGCTTATCAAAAGGCGGTGCAGTACGCCCGGGACCGCATCCAGTCTCGGCCGGTCGATGGCTCGCTGCCGGCTGCCGGCCCGATCCTGCATCACCCCGATGTGCGCCGCATGCTCATGACCATGCGCGCTTACACCGAGGGTTGCCGCTCGTTGGCACTGGTGGCCGGGGCCGCCTATGACACGGCGCACCAGCATCCCGACGCCGAGACGCGCAAGGCCAGCCAAGCTTTCTACGAATTCATGGTGCCGCTGATTAAGGGCTACAGCACCGAGATGAGCTTGGAAGTGACGTCCTTGGGCGTCCAAGTCCATGGCGGGATGGGTTTCATCGAGGAAACCGGTGCGGCGCAGTACTACCGCGACGCCAAGATCCTGACCATCTATGAAGGCACCACCGCGATCCAAGCCAATGATCTTGTCGGCCGCAAGACGGCGCGCGACGGTGGTCAAACGGCCCGCACCATCGCCGCACAAATCGAGCTGACCGAAGCCGCGCTCGACGCCCGCGACGCGGCCTCGCAAGTCGTTGCCCAGCGCCTCAAAGCGGCCCGGATGGCCTTCCTTGAGGTGGTGAGCTTCGTCGCCACCCACGTCAAGACGCAGCCCAACGCGGTCTTTGCTGGTTCTGTGCCGTACCTGATGTTGGCTGGCAACCTGATGGCTGGCTGGCAAATGGGCCGCGCCATGCTGGCCGCCCAAGATAGCTTGAACGAAGGTGAGGACACCGCCTTCATGCAAGCCAAGATCGCCACCGCCCGCTTCTACGCCGAGCACATCCTCGTCAAGGTGCCGGGCTTGCGCGACAGCATTGTCCAAGGCGGTGATTCCGCCTGCGCGCTGGCGCTGGAGTCGTTTTGAACACCCTTGCCGCTTGGCTTGGGCGGGCGGCGTTGCCGGTCATCGGTGCGCCGCTGTTCATCATCGGCAACCCCAAGCTGGTGATTGCTCAGTGCACGTCGGGGGTAGTGGGGGCGATGCCGGCGCTCAATGCGCGGCCGGCGGAGCAGTTGGATGACTGGTTGGCTGAGATCACCGAGGCTTTGGCAGCTTGGGATGCGGCGCACCCGGATCAACCGTCCGCGCCCTTTGCCATCAATCAGATCGTCCACAAAAGCAACGACCGGCTGGAGCGCGATTTGGCGCTCTGTGCCAAGCACAAGGTGCCGATCATCATCACCTCGCTGGGCGCGCGCAGTGATGTCAACGCGGCCGTTCACGCTTGGGGCGGGGTGGTGTTGCATGACGTCATCAACAACACCTTCGCCCAAAAAGCCATCGAGAAGGGCGCGGATGGGCTGATCGCGGTGGCGGCTGGCGCCGGGGGGCATGCGGGGGTCAAGAGCCCGTTTGCGCTGATCCAAGAAATTCGCGCCTGGTTTGACGGCCCGCTGGCCCTCTCGGGGGCCATCGCCACGGGGGGCGCGGTGCTCGCCGCCCAAGCTTGTGGAGCCGATTTCGCCTACATCGGCTCAGCTTTCATCGCCACCGACGAGGCGCGCGCCGCCGAGGCCTACAAGCAGTGCATCGTCGATTCGACCAGCGACGACATCGTCTACAGCAACCTGTTCACCGGCGTCCACGGCAACTACCTCAAACCCTCGATCCGGGCGGCCGGACTCGACCCCGATCACCTGCCCGAAAGCGATCCAAGCGCCATGAATTTTGGCGGCGATATCGCTGCCAAAGCTTGGAAAGACATCTGGGGCTGCGGCCAAGGCATCGGTGCCATCGACGCCGTGCTGCCTGCGGCTGAACGGATCGCCCGCCTGCGACGCGAATACGCTGAGGCCCGTTCTCGGTTGATGGCTGCAAAGGGATGATTCGCGATCCGCTGGTTGCCCACGCCGTTCACTACGTTTTCGAGTGGTTGGCCTTGGCTGGCGGGTTTTGGATGTATCGGAGCATTCGTGCGGCCAAAAGTGTCGGGTCGCCGCTGTTGGGTGCCACAGGTTTTCCGGTGGTGGCTGGGTGTTTGATCGGGGCGGGACTGGGTAACAAGCTGGTGTTTTGGCTGGAGTATCCCCATCTGTGGGCCGCGCAGGCCGGCGATATCTCGGTTTGGTTTTCGGGGCAGTCGATTGTCGGCGGCTTACTGGGTGGTTGGCTGGGTGTTGAAGTCGGCAAAAAAATCGCTGGGGTCCGCAGCCGAACGGGTGATGATTTTGTGCGCCCGATTCTGGTGGGCATTTTGATCGGCCGTATCGGTTGTTTTCTGGCCGGCTTGAACGACGGCACCTACGGTCTGCCCACCGAGATGCCGTGGGGTATCGATTTCGGCGATGGCATCCCCCGGCACCCCACGCAGTTGTACGAATGGCTTTTGGCCGCCGCCGCCTTATCCACGCACCGCTGGTGGGCCCAACCCTTGGCCCACGAAGCCGGTTTGGCGTTTCGCGCCCTGATCGCGAGTTACTTGCTCTGGCGCTTGCTGATCGACGCGATCAAACCCGTGCCCTATACCTATCCCTTGGGCCTGAGCGGTATCCAGTGGCTCTGCCTCCTCGGCCTGTTCGCCATGGCTTGCGAGCGCAGCTGGCGGCGCAGTGATCAGGCTCCTGTGGCCTCCACCATCAACTGAATCTTCTGGCGGCCTTGGAATTCGTCGAGGCTCAAGCGGAAGGCGAGGCGGGTGTGGTCGGGCAGGGGTTGGGTGTGTTGGAACCAGATGGCGTCGCGCAGGGTGGCTTGGGGGTCGTCGTCGAGGCGGATCTGGAGTTTGAGGTGGTTTTCGCCGACGCGGCGCTGCGAGACCACGGTCACGTCGTTGACGAACAGCGGCGCTTCAAAGGCTTGGCCCCAGACCTGCGACTGGAGCAGTTGCACGGTTTCGGTGGTGAAGTTTTCGACCGCCAGCGGCCCGTCGGTGAGCAGTTTGCGTTGCAAGGTGGCGGCGTCGAGTTGTTCGAGGCCGATGCGTTCCAGCGCTTCGCGGAAGGTGCCCAAGTGTTCTTCGGCCAAGGTGCAGCCAGCCGCCATGGCGTGACCGCCGAAGCGTTTCAGGACCTCGGGGTGCCGTTTGGCGACCAAATCTAGGGCGTCGCGCAGATGAAAACCGGCAATCGAGCGTCCCGAGCCTTTCAGATGCCCGTCCAGCCCCCGGGCAAGGACGAAGACCGGGCGATGCCAGCGGTCCTTGAGCCGCCCGGCGACGATGCCGACCACGCCTTCGTGGAAGGCGGGATCGAAGATCACCAGCACCGGGGGACGGTTTGGGTCTTGAGCGTGCGTGCTGGGGTCTGAGGCTGCGCTGGCTTGCGGGTCGAGGTGCGCCAGCATGGCGTCGGCCTGTTCGCGCATGCCGGCTTCGACGTGGCGGCGCTCGCGGTTGATGGCGTCCAGCGCTTGCGCCAGTTCAGCCGCCCGGGCGCGGTCGTCGGTGAGCAAGCACTCGATGCCCAAACGCATATCGGCCAAGCGGCCCGCAGCGTTCAGACGCGGGCCGAGGGCGAAGCCCAGGTCTTGGGTGCTGGCGCGGGCGGGATCGCGTCCAGCGGCGGCAAAAAGGGCCGCCAAACCGGGTTGAAGGTGACCGGCGCGCATGCGCTTCAAGCCTTGAGCCACCAGTCGGCGGTTGTTGGCGTCCAGCGCCACCACGTCGGCCACGGTGCCCAAGGCGACCAAGTCGAGCAGGGCGTCGAGCCGAGGCTGGTTGCGGGCGTCAAAGGCACCGCGCTGGCGGAGTTCAGCCCGCAGGGCCAGCAGCACATAGAACATCACGCCCACGCCGGCCAAGGCCTTGCTGGCGAAGGGGCAGTCGGGCTGGTTCGGGTTGACGATCACGTTGGCTGTGGGCAGTTGCACCACGCCGCCCGGGGCTGCGGGTAAGTGGTGATCGGTGACCAGCACCTGCCAGCCGCGCTGCCGGGCGTGCGCCACGCCCTCCAAGCTGGCGATGCCGTTATCCACCGTGATCAGCAGCCCCGGGGCGTCGGCTGAGGCACCTTCCGTCGATCCGAGCGCCAGATCGACGATGGTGGGCGTCAGGCCGTAGCCATGCACGGTGCGGTCGGGCACCACATAGGCCACTTGGCCGGGCCGTGCACCCAGCAAACCCAAGCCGCGCAGTGCCACCGCGCAGGCGGTGGCGCCGTCGCAGTCGTAGTCGGCCACCACCACCATGCGCTGACCGGCTTGCAGGGCGTCAGCCAGCAGCGTGGCAGCGGCTGCGGCACCGAGGAGCTGCGTGGGCGGCAGAAGCTGGCCCAAGCTGTCGTCCAGCTCAGCGGCGTTGCCGACCCCGCGTGCGGCGTAAAGACGCGCCAAGAGCGGATGAACACCGGCTTGCTCCAAGCTCCAAAGAGTGCGTGGCGGGGCATCACGCCGGACAAGGTGGGGAGAGGTCATGGGTGAAGGTGATGGGTCGCAGGGGGTTCAGCGCGTGATCAGATCAAGAGGCATCAAAGGGCCGCCAACAAGGGGCCGACGGGATTCGGTTGCCAGCGCTGCCCCAGGCTTTTGAGCTGATCGAGCCACGAGGGCCGGGGATGGCTGTCAAACGTCTGCGCATGCCGCTCACCGCAAAGCGTGAGCCGGACCTGTTCGCCGCGTTGTACACGGGCCACCAAGTCGGCCATCAACTGGGCGTCCAGCTCGCGCCACGTCTGGCACCACGCGGCCCAGTCACCCGCCAGCAGCGGCGCCCGCAGGGCGTCTTCAAGCTGGACCCTCATGTCGGGTGAGGGTGCTTGCTGGGCTTGGGGGCGGCCGCAGCCGCTGATCCAGAAGGAATTGACGCTCAGCTCACCGCGCGCTTCGCGGGCTTGGTTGACGGGGTGCTCGTGCCAGAGCATTTGCGCTTCGACTTGCAAGCGCCGTAGGCGGCGCGCCACCGGGCGGGTGTCGTGCAACCAAAGATGGATCGAGTGGCCGATGGCGCGGTCGAGCGACGCGGTGGGCAAATCGGCCAACACCGCATGGCGGGTGTACCAGCGCAACGCTGCGCCCCCATCCAGCGGCCAGCCTTCGGCCTCAAAGGAGGGCCGCAGAGCGGCCAGCAAGGCGTGGGATTCTGCGGCGCTGAGGTTCAACCCAGCTGGATCGAGCATGCTGATTTGATCGCTGCCCACATGCCAGTGGCACGGGGTGAGCAGGCCCCAGCCGGTGGCAGCGTCAGTCGTCGCCATCGAGGCCTCAAGAATGCCATCTTGCTGGGCGCTCCGGGCTGCCCAAGGCCAGCGGCCATCCTCGCCGTGCCACCCCAAGGCTTGGGCCAGCACGGTTTCATGCGGGATGCTCAAGCTGTCGTCGTCGCCTTCAAGCCGCCTGCTTGGGCGCATCAGGCCGAGGAGTTGGCGCAGATGGGGCCATTCAAAATGCTGGTGATGCAAGTGAGCCAGCGCAGCGGTACCGGCTTCGGAGGACGCCGAGGCATGGGCTAGGATCAAATTCAAGCCCATGGCACAAAGAGCGTGGTGTCGGGTTCAACGGTGGCGGCGGTGAGATCTTGGATCTCAAGATTGGGGCCACCCAAGCAGACCCGATTGCGACCGCCCGCTTTGGCCGCGTAGAGGGCGCGATCGGCGTGACTGAGTACGGTGTCCAAGGTCAGGCCCGGGTGCATTTCGGCCACGCCGAAAGAGGCTGAGAAGGCGATGCTTTGTCCCTGAGGCGTGGGGGTCTCTGCGATCTCATGGTCGGCGGTGACGTGAATTTGGGTGCTTTCGAGGGCCCGCCGCAGCCGTTCGGCCGCGAAGCCGGCTTCATCGATCCGGGTGCGTGGCAGCACAATCAGAAATTCTTCGCCACCCCAGCGGGCGAGCAAATCGGCCTCGCGCAGCATGCTCTTGAGCGTGTTGGCGGTGCTTCGCAGCACAGCATCGCCAATTTGATGACCAAAGCGGTCGTTGATGCTCTTGAAATAGTCCAGATCCAGCAGGAGCAACGCTGCCGGCTCTTCGTGGCGCCGTTGTGCGGCGATTTCGAACCGCAGCCTTTCGTGGAACGCGCGTCGATTCATCAAACCGGTGAGTTCATCAAAAGAGGCCAAGGTCTTGGTGCGGGCCAGGGCCGCTTCGAGGCGTAAATTGGCTTGGGCAAGGGCCAGACCTTGGGCTTGCTCACGCTGACTGGCTTCGGTCATGGCGGTCAGCAGCCGGCGATTTTCAAGGCCTGCGGTGATGCCCGCCAAACTCTGTGCATGAAGTTGCAAGCCATGAACCAGCGATAGACCCGCGTAGGACACACCACCGGCGAGCAAGAAATGGGTGTACGGATCGTTGTTACCCCAGAGCACCCGTCCTAAAACCACCGACCACATCCCCCAGAGGAAGAAATGCAAGGCCCGGCGGGTGATGGCGGCTGTGTTCATCATGATGCCGCTGACGCCAATCAACAAAATGATCAAGGCATGCGCCGGAAGTTCAGCCCCGATGACATGGGGCAGCATCCACGCCGCCAGACCCCACGTGATGCCGCTGGTCAACAAACCCCATTCCAAGCGATTCAACGCGCCTTGGCCCAGCGCGGTTCGAGGCTCTTGGCTCAGGATCGAGCGACAGAGTTGATGGTTGTAAGCCATGCTGATCAGTCGAAGCACGATGAAGCCACATAACCACTCCCAAGCGACACTGCTGGCTTGGGTGATGCCGATGAGGAGCAGGCCGATGAAGCTGCTTTTGACCGAGATCAGGGTTCGTTCGGCCAACAAACGCAGTTGCACTGCCTGAATTTCAGCCGTGGAGACGCAGGCAGTAGAAGGGGTGGGCATGGTCGTGGGACGGTCTTCGGCATTATCAGCCCTCTAGCGTACAGGTAAGTGGCTTTCGTAGGACCTTAAGGCCAACCCTATAGGATCCCGATCCCATGAACTGGTCCTACGAAATTCGCATTGGCTGGCGTTATACCCGCGCGGGCCGCGCCGGTCGGCGCAACGGCTTCATTTCCTTCATCTCGGGCGTCTCGATGCTGGGCATCGCCTTGGGCGTGGCCGCCTTGATCATCGTGCTGAGCGTGATGAACGGTTTCCAAAAGGAAGTGCGTGATCGCATGCTGGGCGTGATCGCCCACGCTGAGGTGTTTGCAACGGATGGCGCGCCGTTGGGGGATTGGCAAGGCTTGGCCGCGCAGATCCGCCAGCAGCCTGAGGTCAAGGCGGTGGCCCCTTTTGTCTCTTCCCAAGCCTTGATTGCGCGTGGCGATGAGATGAAAGGCGTGATGCTGCGCGGTATCTCTCCCGTCGATGAAGCCACGGTGACGGCGTTGGGGGCGCAGTTGCAGCAAGGCGCCTTGGCGGGTCGGTTGGTCCCGGGCGGATGGGGCGTGGTGCTGGGCTCGCAGTTGGCCCGCTCGCTGGGTGTGGCCGAGGGTGATGTGATCACGGTGGTGACGCCCAACGGCCAGACCACCCCAGCGGGTTTTGTGCCGCGCCTCAAGCAGCTCACCGTGGTGGGCACCTTCCACGCTGGGCACTACGAGTACGACAGCAGCATGGCGTTGATGCATATCGACGATGCTGCTCGGCTGTTCCGCAGCGGGGGGCCCCAAGGGGTGCAGTTGCGTCTGGCCGATCAAAACCGGGCACGGGAGGTCGGCTTTGCCTTGGGGCAACGTTTGGGCGAGGGCTGGCGTGTGCGCGATTGGACCCGGACCAACGCCGCTTGGTACGACGCCGTGCAGATCGAAAAACGCATGATGGGCATCATCCTGACCCTGATCGTGGCGGTGGCGGCCTTCAATTTGGTCTCCACCTTGGTGATGACCGTGACTGACAAGCGTGCCGACATCGCCATCTTGCGCACCTTGGGGGCTAGCCCGCGCTCCATCATGGCGTTGTTCATGGTCCAAGGGGCGGCTTCAGGCGTGATGGGTACGGCTGCCGGGGTGCTGCTGGGCTTGGGTGTCGCCTTCAACATCGACGTCATCGTGCCGGCTTTGGAGCGCTTGCTGCACGTCAACTTTTTGCCGGGCAGCATTTACCTCATCACCCGCATGCCCAGTGACCCGCAAATGAGCGACATCCTGCCGATCGCCCTGATTTCTTTGGTGTTGGCTTTTTTGGCCACCCTGTATCCGAGCTGGCGCGCCAGCCGCGTCAATCCTGCGGAAGCGCTGCGTTATGAATGAGTCGCCGGTTTTGATCGCCACCCACTTGGGCAAGCGTTACCACGAAGGCGGCCTCGATGGGCTGGATGTACCGGTGCTTCAAGGGGTCGATCTGTGCATCAAGCGCGGTGAGATTGTGGCCGTGGTGGGCGCTTCGGGGTCGGGCAAGAGCACCTTGCTGCATCTGCTCGGTGGACTGGACACACCCACCACCGGGCGTGTCGAGTTGATGGGGCGGCTTTTGGCGGAGATGGGACCTTCCGAGTTGGGTCAATGGCGCAATCGCTATTTGGGCTTCATCTACCAGTTTCACCATCTTCTGGCCGAATTCAGCGCCGAAGACAACGTGGCCATGCCTTTGCTGATTCGCCGCATGCCGCTAGAGGCGGCGCGCGTGCAGGCGCGTCAGTGGTTGGACCGGGTTGGGCTGGGTGCCAGAGGGCGTCATCGGCCAGGTGAACTTTCAGGGGGCGAGCGCCAGCGGGTGGCGATCGCTCGGGCGTTGGTGGGTGGGCCCGCCTGTGTTTTGGCCGATGAGCCGACCGGCAATTTGGATCGCGAAACCGCTGCGGGCGTCTTTGCGGTGATGCTGGACTTGGCTCGTGAGCAGGGCACGGCGTTTGTGGTCGTGACCCATGACCCCGGACTGGCGGCCCGCTGTGATCGTCAGCTGATCTTGGACCGAGGCGGTATCAGGGACGCCAAGCAAGGGGCGTGATGACATCGCGCCAGTGCCGGCTGATTTCTCCGACCAAAGCATGAAAAGCTTTGCGCTCGACGTTCTCATGCGCGTGGTTAGCGCTGTCTTGGCGGGTCCAAATCCAGCCGGGTAGGGTTTCCGAGAGATCGGTTTGAGTCTGTAGATAGATGAACCCTGTACGGACATCGACCAAGGTGGCGGTGATGCGAGATCGCATCGTCACGGTCTGATCAACTTGCAGGCTTTTCTTGAGCTTAGACAGCGGTGCTGCATCGTCATCACCCACAAGGGCTTGGGTATCGATGGAGTAGAACAAGGTGATGTCACCAATGTGCGCATCGGCAAGATTGCGGCGCACATCGAGCGTGGTGTTGATGCGATCGGGGATCAATCGGCGCGGGATCGGGATCAGACTGGCCACCTGGGGTAGATCCGCCATTTGCTCCAAATCGGCATTGCTTTCAACTTCCCGAACGGTCAACACACAATACCGACCGTTGCCATAACAGGGTTCATACATGGAGGGATAGCCCGCTCGCTGTATCCGAACCAAGACCAGTCTCAGGGGAAGCATGGCTGCCGGTTGAGGCTGCATCGCGCTGTCTAGATCACTGTTTTCAGGATGACCGGATTCCGCCATCTCATGAACGGCCAGACCCATGCCGGGGGTCCGGTAGTTCGCACAAGACACCAGCAAGCTACTGCTTAACGCAAGGCCAAGGGCCATCATGCCGCGCAAGAGGGGCATCCTTGCGCTCATCTGGGACGAAAGAGCCTTCGATGTGGGGGGCAGAGGAGGCATCAGGCGGTGCATGACAAAGATGCAGGCAATGGGTCTCGATGACGGGTGGTGCACATGCTAGGGGTGTTGAATGTACTCCGGTCCTTGTCGCGCCAAGCCCCCTGTCTGTGGTGGATGGGCATGAAAAAGCGAGCATGACTTGCGCCAATGCTCGCACGAATCACCGTACAGATGAACCGTACGGTGCAGGGGAATGGATGGTGTGTAGCTTATTACTTGGCCTTCTTCTTCGCACCCGCAGAAGCGGCAGGTGCAGGGGCGGCCACAGGCGTGACAGCAGCCATAGCATCCTTGCGAACCCATTCAGGCGTCATGCGCGACATGTAGTCCGACAGCGCTTCCAGATCCTTGCCTGACAGACCCTTCATGCGCTTGATCATGTCGGGGTGACCGTTACCACGCTTGCCTTCTTGGATCTGTTCCAGTTCGCGCAGCAAATAGCCGTAGTGCTGACCAGCAACAGCCGGATAGAACTTGCCGGCAACGCCTTCGCCGAGGTCGCCGTGGCAGGTGCCGCATTCACGATCGTTGTAAATGGCCTTGGCACGGGCCAATTCTGCTGGGTCACCAGCACCTTTGCCGTTTTCCTTGGTTGTGCGAGCCTTGGAGAGGAACTCAGCGATGTCAGCCAGTTCCTGTTGTGAAACGACGTGCTCAGCAGCAAAGGGTTCCATCTTTGGGTTCACACGGATCCCGGCACGGGTGTCGGTGGCTTGTTTCAGGATGACCTGAGCATGCTGACCCGCCAAACGCGGGTAGGTACCGTCAACCAAGCCAATGCCGCTGTCCTTGTGGCAACCACGGCAGCCGCGATAGGCTTCACGACCCCGGGCGGCATCACGATCCAGAGCCAGCACCAAGGGCAGCTCGGGCGTCATGCGTTCCCAGCGGTAGTCTTTGTTGCCAAAACCGATCGGGCTGGGGGATGTTTCACCGGTTTGTGCCATGGCCGCCATCGGCAAGGTCACGGCCCACACCAGCAGGGGTGCGATCCACTTAAGTGCTTTTTTCATTTCTTGTCTCCTTCTGCGGCTTCTTCTTCCCCACCGGTCAAGGTTGCAACGTATTGAGCGACAGCTTCGATTTCCTTGTCTGACATCCGCTTGGCGACCGCTTTCATCGCGTCGCGAGCATCGTTGGCGCGCTCACCGCTCTTGAATGCTTTCAGTTGAGCAACGACATAGGCCGGGTACTGGCGTGCCAAGCGTGGGTACTTGTCCGAGCCGCTACCGTCATCGTTGTGGCAACCCGCGCAAGCAGGCACAGCGCTGCCGACGATACCGTCATCAAAAATGGTCTTGCCATCCGCAGCCAGCTTCGGATCATCTGGCGGTGCAGCTTGACGCTTTTGTTCCGAGAAGTGCTTGCCCAGTCCGGCAAATTCACTCGGCTCAATCGCCGCAACCATGGATGACATGATCATGCTGGCGCGACGGCCTGCTTTGAAGTCACCCAGTTGCTTGACGATGTATTCCTGATCCAGACCAGCCAGCTTCGGATAGTCTGGCACCGGGCTGTTGCCATCAAGACCATGGCAGCCTGAGCAGACTTCGAGGCGTTCAGCGAGCGTCTCTGCGCTGGCGTGGGGTGCCATGACAACCGCGCCGGTGGCGGCAAGCGTCAAAGCGACTGAGCGCAACCAGCGAGCCGCTGGCTGGACTGTCAGTGCTTGGGGTTTTGTGCGGGTCACTGTTCGTCCTTCACAAAGAGGGTTGGAGAAGAGGGGGACAGGCGCGAATGATTGTGAAAAAGGCGGGAGGCCTTGCGACATCCCGCCTACGCTTTTCAGCGGTTCTCTAAAGAAGGAGCAATCCTTGATTAGAAAGCCGTTTCGAGCATCACTGTGGTGCGAGCATTGCCGCCGGTCGGGTTGCCGTTGGCATCCACACCTTGCCGCGACTGAATGTTATTACCTTGGCTGAAGATGGAGTGTTCAATCAACAGACCCAAGTTCTGAGCCAAGTGGTAATTGGCACCAACAGTCACAGCGTTGTCGATCATGCCTTGACCATCGGTCGCCTTGCGGAAGCCGAGCTTGACAGCAGCGTGGTGGAATGCACCCAGCTGTGCGCCAATGGCGATCGCCGACTTGTCGCTGACGGTGCTGTTGTTGAAGAAGTTCACGGCAGTGCCAGTGCTCTTCGGTGCATTGGCATACGAAGCCCAGATGCCCAAAGGCATCGCAGCCACGGAGCCTTGAGCTTGGAAGTCAACGGCAGTCGACTTGACGTCAAAGGTGCTACCAGCTGCACCACCAGTGTTGGCGCTTGTCGACGCCAGAGCGTCAACAGCGGTCACGGTGCCGGAGAAGATCTGCACGCCAGCGCCGGATTCAAAGCCCATCACGTTGCCGAGCCATGCTGCGCGGATGTAGTTGGCATCCGGGCTACCCTTGACGCCAGCCGGATTCCATTGCGGAGTCCAACGGGAAACGTTGACAAAGAAGTCTTGGCTGCTCGCCACGCCAGTCAAGCCCCAAGCGGAGTATTCGCCGTTCACGTACTGCATGGCAGAGGTGGCGAAACCGTGTTCGAAGGGACGAACGTTGGCCACTGCGCCGGTGTTCAGCAGTTCCATGCCGTAGCCGGCACCGATACCACCCGTGGCGAAGGGCACCACGGTGAAGCGTGTACCGCCCTCAGTCTTGGCCACAGTGATCGGCATCTTGAAGCCGGCCAAAGCAGGCGAGGCCACCGTCGAAGCTTCAACCAAGTAACCCACGTTAGCCGCAGCACGGCCACCGATCAGGAAACCGAATTCGTCGGGAATGCCGTATTCCGTGGTCTTGGCCGAGTCATTGGTGCTGACCGCGCGCCACTTGCCGACCATGGCCATGTTCAGCGTTTCGGGGATCGAGAGGTCAGGACCCTTGATCTGGCCTTGCTTGCCGATATCAACGAAACCACCAGCCTTGAATTCTTGGCCGTAGGCGTTCAGGATCGGGAAATTCTGGAAGTGGCAGGTCAAGCAGGTCTTGCCGGTTTGACGTGCAAAGGCGGGAACAGCTTCGCTGGTCATCGGCAGCAGGGCAGCAGCCAGAGCGGCAGCAGCGGAAACAGCAGTGAGGGTCCGTTTCGTCATAAATCTCTCCGGGGAACTTGTTTCTTGGGACAGTGCGTCGGTATCTTGGGCTTTCGACCCCGAATGCGTCGTTTATCACGACTTCTTCATCGGGACCCTCAGCTTGGGACGTCGTCAGTGTATCGAGAACGTTTCCAAATCTTTCACGCTCGGGGCACTGTTGATCCAGAATCAAGGGTTTTGGAGAGCAAAAGCGTTGTGTTTTGGCAACAAAATGGGCTTCATAAGGTCAACTCGTTGGAGTTTTGCAACATTTTATGAAATAGACGGACTCAAGACGCGGCTGGGTTGGTCGCGGGTTTGAGCGTGGCGCGTAGATTGGAAACCTTCCCCAGCAAGTCAAACCAGAACGGTGCGCCAAGTGAAACTGCCAACGCTGTCAGCCCATAACCCAGTAGTTTGAGCAACAAGGCGCCGATCAAGGCCATGCTGAAGCCCGATCCGACCAAAGCATGCCAGCGGTCTTGCGTCCATCCTAAGCCGCTGCGGCTCAGCTCGGGCGTCAAGCAATCCATCAAGGCGCGGGTATCACCCAGATGTGCTGCGGTGCTGGCCTCTTCCCCAAGCTTGGTGGCCGATCGCTGACAACTGGTGCGCAAGCTCTCGAAGGATGCTTGGTTTTGGGCCATCGCCATCATCATGGCGCGCCGAGCTGGGTTCTGGGACAGGTCGCGGGCCAGCTCAACAGTGTCGGCATTGAGGGCCGCCGCCAACACCAAACCGATGCCTAAAAGCCAACGTTGCGCTTGGCGCTTGAACGTTCCTTGCAGTCGGTCCATGCGTTCGCTGTACAAGCCGACGATGGCTTGAACGCGCTCGCTTTCAGTGCCTGGAATTTTGAGTCCGTTCAGGGCTTGGGCGAGACGCGAGTTGGGTGGAATCTGATCGCTCAGTTCCAGTGCATAGACCGCTTTGGCAAAGGTGTTCGGGTCAAGATAGCTCGGCCAGTTGGTGTGTGTGCTGGGGTCCGTGACGGCGGAGGCCTGATTGATGACATCAATGGATGCGTGGCCCACCAAGGCCGCAGCGCCTTGGACCGTGAGAAGATCCTCCACGGCACTTTTCAGACCGGCCTTGCGCTGTTGCAGGCGTGCCTCGATCACCTCCTTGAGGCTTGATGCCAACACCGAGAGCAAGGCGTAGACGAAGGCCAATGCGCCGATGGTTTCAATCAGTTCCATCACCGAACCTCTTTTCTTGTCATCAAGATATTTTTGATGTCGTGCAGTATGCCCACTCCCGATCCCCCACTGCGCCTGATTGACACGCACTGTCATCTGGATGCGCCGGAGTTCGATGTGGATCGGACGCAGGTTCGCCTCCGTGCTGCTGATGCCTGCGTGTCACGTTTGGTGCTGCCCGCCGTGGATGTGTTCAGCTTCAAGAGGGTCCAAGCATGGGCTCATGCGCACCATGATGCTTACGCCTTGGGTGTGCATCCGCTGTATGTCGAGGCCGCGCCAAGGAATGTGATGGCGCAAGTGGCTGCGGCGCTGGCCCAAGCTCGCGACGATCCCCATCTGGTGGCTGTGGGTGAAATAGGCCTCGATTTCTTCGTGCCGGGTTTGGATGCCGCTTCGCAGGCGCGCCAAGAAGTGCTGTGTGCAGCCCAGTTGGCCATGGCGGCGGAGGTGGGGTTGCCGGTGATTCTGCATTCACGTCGGGCGGTGGACCGCCTTTTGGCCTTGTTGCGGCGCTCCAAGGTACGTTCTGGGATTGCCCACGCGTTCAACGGCAGTGATCAGCAAGCGCATGCTTTTCTTGATCTGGGCTTCAAGCTCGGTTTTGGCGGGGCCATGACTTTTGAGCGTGCCTTGCAACTGCGTCGCTTGGCGGGTTCGTTGCCAGCCGACGCTTTCGTGCTGGAAACCGACGCGCCCGACATGGCGCCCCAGTGGCGCTATTGCACGGCGGCTGAGCGGGCGGCTGGGGCCGTGATGCGTAACGAGCCCGGTGAGTTGTTGCGTATCGCGACGGTTTTGGCTGAATTGCGTGGTTCGACCGTGGTGGAGATCGCACACATCACCCATGCCAACGCCTTGCACGCTTTGCCCAAGCTGGGCGGGCTGACGTAAGCTCGCGGCTTTGCCCATGGATCTTGTGAACGCGCGCCCGCGCAAGAAGAAAACGCCACCCGATGCTTCTTTGCCCTCGGCGACCTTGTCCGAGTTTGACGGGGTGCGCTATTTGCATTTGGGCGATACGCCGTGGGTGCAAGGGGCCATGCGGATACGCAAACCCCAAATGCTTGAACTGGATTACGTACAACGCATGATGGCGTGGCTCCTGTTGAAGCCCCCCGCCGCGTGGGCGCAGGGCCATGCCGTGCAGTTGGGCTTGGGGGCAGCGGCGTTGACGCGTTTCAGCCATCACGTGTTGCGCTGGCGTAGCACGGCGGTCGAATTGAATCCGCAGGTGGTCGCGGCTTGCCGACAGTGGTTTCATCTGCCGCCCAACGACGAGCGCCTGAACGTGGTGGTGGCCGACGCCCGTGCTTGGGTCGAAGACACCTTGAATTGGGACAGCGCCGATGTGTTGCAGGTCGATCTGTATGACCACGAAGCAGCGGGGCCGGTGCTGGACGACGAGGATTTCTACCGGGCCTGTCACGCCGTGCTGACCGAAGGTGGGGTGATGGCGGTGAACTTGTTCGGGCGCTCGGCCAAGTTCATGAAGAGTGCCCGGCGCATTGAGGCGGTGTTTGGGGTGGGCCAAGTCTGGAAGATCAGCCCGACGGCCGAAGGCAACGCCATCGTGTTGGCGGGCAAGGGTGTGGATGGGCCCGAGCGTGACGAGTTGCAGCGGCGGGCCGAAGCCGTGCGTGAGCGATTCCAGTTGCCAGCACCGCCTTGGGTTCGTTGGATGCGGGTCTTGCCACCACCTCGGAGCGTGGCGGTGGCCGACGACGCCGAGGAGCTCATGACATGAGTACGACACCGGTGCCGGTGGGGCGTTTGCGTTGGGCCGATGTCCTGGACTGGTTGGTGCAAGACGGCTGGATTACGGCGGTGGATCGACCGGTGATCCATCAGCGGCTTTCAGCGGGAGTGAGCAGCTTGCATCCCTTGGTGCGATTGGGCTCTGCGGGCCTGATTCGGGTGGGCACCCAAACGCCGTTGGATACCGACGTGCTGCTGCACTGGTTGGCCAAACGGGTCGGTTTGCCCTATTTGCGCATTGATCCGCTCAAAGTCGATGTCGCGCGGGTGACCGAGGTCATGTCGCTGGCTTACGCCGAAAAACGCCGCGTCTTGCCGGTCCAAGTGGGGCCCACGGAAGTGACCATCGCCACCTGTGAGCCCTTCGAGCGCGACTGGGTGGTAGAAATCAGCGCACACACCCGCAAGACCGTGCGCTTGGCCTTGGCGCATCCCCATGATATTGCCCGCTTCACCACCGAGTTCTACAGCTTGGCGCGCTCTGTGCGGCAAGCGCAGAAAACCGGCGAAGCCAACAGCGCCACCGTTAATTTTGAGCAGTTGGTGGAGATGGGCCGCCACAAGCAGCTCGACGCCAACGACCACGGCGTGGTTCAAGTGGTCGATTGGCTGTGGAACTATGCGTTCGAACAGCGTGCCAGCGACATTCACCTAGAGCCTCGGCGCGAGCAATGTGCGGTGCGATTCCGTATCGATGGCGTGCTGCACACGGTCTATCACTTGCCGCAAAGCGTGATGACGGCAGCCACCGCGCGCATCAAATTGCTGGCACGCATGGATGTGGTTGAGCGCCGACGGGCCCAAGACGGGCGCATCAAGACGCGCAATCCGCGTGGTGATGAAATCGAAATGCGGCTGTCCACCTTGCCCACGGCCTTTGGCGAGAAGGTGGTGATGCGGATCTTCAATCCCGACACCGCTGTGCTGCCGGTCGAGGCGCTTGGGTTTTCCAGCGTGGACGCTGGGCGCTGGGCGGAGTTGGTGCGCCGACCGCACGGCATCATCTTGGTGACGGGCCCGACGGGCAGCGGCAAGACCACCACGCTCTATGCCACGCTGAAACGGCTGGCCAGCGACGAGGTCAACGTGTGTACGCTCGAAGACCCGATTGAAATGATCGAGCCGGCTTTCAATCAGACCCAAGTCCAGCCCGCGCTTGAACTCGACTTCGCCAACGGCGTGCGTGCCCTGATGCGTCAGGACCCCGACATCATCATGATTGGTGAGATCCGCGACGTTGAAACGGCTGAAATGGCGGTCCAAGCCGCTTTGACCGGGCATTTGGTGTTTTCGACCCTGCACACCAACGACGCCGCCAGTGCCATCACGCGCCTGACCGATCTGGGCGTGCCGACTTATCTGATCAAGGCCACCGTGATCGGTGTGCTGGCGCAGCGCTTGGTGCGGACGTTGTGCGCCGCCTGCAAACAGCCCGATGAGACGATGTCACGTGAACGCTTGGAAGCTTTGTTGGGTGCATCGGCGGGCGCGGTGAGCGTTGTTGGCACAGAACCTGCACGGCCCTTCCAGCCCTACCGAGCGGTGGGTTGCATCGATTGCCGCATGACGGGTTACCGGGGGCGTTGCGGCTTGGTGGAATTGTTGGTGTTGGACGAGCCGATGCGCTCCCTGCGTCAGGCTGGGTTTGACAAGGTGGCTGAAGGCTTGACCAGCGCCGAAGAAATTTTGCGGGCTACGCCAGCGTGAACGCGCTCGTGGGTGCCTTTCTCTCAAGATCAAGAACGAAGGACTTTCTTTATGCAAAACGTGCATCCGCTGCGCGAGGCGCTTCACAACGAAGTGCATGCCCGGCCCTATGAGCGGCTCTCGTCGCCGCTGGCACTGACCCATGTGGGGTGGGCTTCTGGCGACGGCGTGTTGGCCAAGGAGCATGTGAATCATCTGCTGCGCCAACGGCACCTGCCTTTAGCCTCGGAGGAAGCCAATCACATCAGTACCGATCTGGGGGGCGTGTGGTTGCGCTGGGAAAAGCACTCAGAGTTCCACACCGCGACCTTTTGGCGTCCGATCACGGATGCGCCGAATGGGTTCGAGCCGGGTGTGCTGCCGGATGCGCCGCGTGACTGGCTCCAAGGCATGCCGGGTCAGTGGTTGATTGGTTTGCACGTGTTGGTGCTACGGCAAAGCGAAGTGGTGCCTGACGCATCCGGGTCAGATCTTGTTTCTGACTTGGTCCGGCGTACGCTGGATGAAAGTACGCTGGTGGCTGCTCGGGTGATGGACGGACAAGTGATCGTCTACACCGACTTCCGGTTGCATGCGGATGGTTTTGGGCGCTGCATTTTGGTGGTGGATGACAGCCTGAATCCACGTCGGCTGGGACGTGCCGTCCAACGGGTTCTCGAGATCGAGACCTATCGCATGATGTCTTTGTTGGGTTTGCCGGCTGCGCGCGAGGTGGGTGGCGCTTTGGTGTTCGCAGAACGCGAACTGGCTGAAGTGGCCGAACAGGTGCGCTTTGCGCAGAAGCAGCAAGAACCGGATTTGTTGCGGCGTCTGACCCACTTGGCGGCTCAAGTTGAAAGCTTGTACGCCCGCACACATGCTCGTTTTTCAGCCAGTGCGGCCTACTTTGAGTTGGTCCAACGGCGGATTCAAGAACTGCGCGAAGAGCGCATTCATGGCCTCCAAACGTTGGGGGAGTTCATGGATCGGCGTTTGTCGCCGGCCATGCAAACGTGTGCGTGGGCGGCGCGGCGTCAGCAGGCGTTGTCGGAACGTATTTCTCGCACCAGCAACTTGTTGCGCACCCGGGTGGAAATCGAGCAGCAGCAAAGCAGTCAGTCCTTGCTGGATGCGATGAATCGCCGCCAAGAGGCGCAACTGTTGTTGCAGAGCGCCGTGGAAGGTTTGTCAGTGGCTGCGATCACGTATTACGGCACGGGTTTGGTGGGGTATGTCGTCAAAGGTTTGAAGTCTGTCGGGCTGCCGATTTCGCCCGACATGGCCATTGCCTTGGCGGTTCCTCTGATTGCGGGGGTGGTTTGGCTGGGGTTGCGACGGATGCATCACAAGGTGATGGCGGGTATTCATTGAGGCCATTTGAAACAAAATGTTATTTTGCGTCAACGGATCGCGCAGTCCAGGCGTTGTCCCTCATGAGTCTTTTGCTCGTCAATATTCAAATTTGGAGTTTTCCATGACCAAGATCGTCGCTGCCCTGATCGCTTCCATGTTCGCTTTCGGCGCTTTCGCCGCTGACGCTCCTAAGGCTGCTGCTCCCGCTGCTTCGGCTGCTGCTAAGCCGGCTGCTGAAGCTGCTTCGAAGCCTGCCAAGAAGGCCAAGGCTCACAAGGCCAAGAAGGCTGAGAAGGCTGCTTCTGCTGCTTCGAAGTAAGCACACATCACAGCCCTTTTGGGCTGTTGAGCAAAAAGCCCCGCATCGCGGGGCTTTTTTACGTCGGTCGTCACGGGATGTGACGACCGACCGAGCGCTCACTTGGAGCCGCTAGCCGCACTGGGTACGGCATCAAACAGTTTGTTGGGATCGTTGTCTTGCTTGGTTTCGGCCGCCGGTTGGAATTCGATTTGAACGTTGTCGATGTTGACGTCTTCTTTTTTCGCAAGACCGCCAGACACCAGATTCGGGAACGCGATGATCAGTGCAACCATGATGATTTGGATCAGGACGAAGGGCACCGAGCCCCAATAAATCTGGCTGGTGGTGACCTTGGGGATTTTTTGCCCCGTGATGCGATCTTTGTAGTCATCATGAGGCGCGACGCTACGTAGATAAAACAGCGCAAAACCGAAGGGGGGATGCATGAACGAAGTCTGCATGTTCACGGCCAGCAGCACGCCGAACCAGACCAGATCAATGCCAAGCTTCTCGGCCACGGGCCCGATCAGCGGCACGATGATGAAGCTCAGTTCGAAGAAGTCCAAAAAGAACGCCAAGACGAACACCAAGATGTTCACCACGATCAGGAAGCCGAGTTGGCCGCCGGGCAGGCTGGTGAGCAGGTGCTCGACCCATTTGGGGCCGTCCACCCCCTGAAAGCTCAAGCTGAAGACGGTGGAGCCGATCAGGATGAAGACCACGAAGGTTGAGAGCTTCATGGTCGAGTCCATGGCCTGACGCAGCAGTTTCAGACTCAGGCGCTGGCGGGCCACCGCCATGATCAGCGCGCCAACGGCACCCATCGCGCCACCTTCAGTCGGTGTGGCGATGCCAAGGAAGATGGTGCCAAGCACCAAGAAGATCAGCGCCAACGGCGGGATCAGCACGAAAGTAACGCGCTCAGCCATCTTGGAGAGCAGCTTTAGGCCGGTGACCTTATTGAGCACCGACAACGCAAAGGCGATGCCGACGCCGACGCACATCGACACCACGATCAGCTCATCGGTGGGGGTGCTCTCGGGGCGCGTTTGCGCAAAGGCCACCGCACAGACGGTGGACAGCAGCGTCAGCAGTCCCAGTGAGGGCAAGCCAGAATCGCCGTTGTCTTCACGGATGGTGCGGGCTTCCTTGGGCAAGGCGGGTACCCAAGTGGGGCGGATGAAGCTCACCAGCAAGACGAAGCCCACATACAGACCCGTCAGAACGAAGCCGGGAACGAAGGCGCCTTTATAGAGATCACCCACGCTCTTGCCGAGTTGGTCGGCCATGATGATCAGCACCAGCGAAGGCGGAATGATCTGCGCCAAGGTGCCAGAAGCGGCGATCACGCCGGAGGCGACACGCCGGTCGTAGCCGTAGCGCAGCATGATGGGCAACGAGATCAGTCCCATGGAGATGACCGAGGCGGCCACCACGCCGGTGGTCGCGGCCAGCATCGCACCGACGAAGATCACCGCGTAGGCCAGACCCCCTCGAATCGGACCGAACAGTTGGCCGATGGTGTCGAGCAGGTCTTCGGCCATGCCCGAGCGCTCAAGGATGAGGCCCATGAAGGTGAAGAACGGGATGGCCAGCAGGGTGTCGTTCTGCATGATGCCGAAGATCCGCAGCGGCAGCGCCTGCATCAGCGAGGCGGGGAGCAGATCAAGCTGGATGCCGATGAAGCCGAACACCAAGCCGCAGGCACCGAGTGAAAAGGCCACCGAGTAGCCCATCAACAGAAAAACGATCAGCCCGGCGAACATCACCGGAGCCATGTTGGCGGAGAGAAATTCGATCATCGCGCGGCCTCCTTCTTCTTGGCAGCTTCGGCGGCAAGGATGGCTTCAGCGAGTTCTTCTTCGGCGCTTTTTTCTTGCTTCTTCTGGGTCGGATCCTCGATCAACCCTTGGAGAAAAGCGAAGCGCTTGATCAGTTCTGACAGGCCTTGCAAGCCCAGCAGGGCAAAACCCAGTGGCACAAGGGCAAACACAGGCCAACGTACCAAGCCACCGGCATTGGAGGACATCTCTTGCGAGCGGTAGGCCTCGATCACCAAGGGTGTCACGAGGTAGAGCACCGCGACCACCAATGGGAAAAGGAAACAGAGGATACCGAAGATGTCGATCTTGATCTGGGTGCGTTTGGAGAAACGACTCAGGATCACGTCGATTTTGACGTGCTCTTGACGCAGCAATGTATAGCCAGCACCCAGCAAAAAGATGCCGGCAAACAGGTACCACTGGATTTCAAGAAAGGCATTCGAGCTGGTGTTGAAGGCCTTGCGCACCACCGCGTTGAGCGCGGAAATGAGCACGGCGGCCAATACCAACCAAGCGACCCAGCGGCCGACGAACTCACTGAGTGCATCGATCCGGCGGGCAAGCGGGAGCAGGGGAGCCATGGCAGACAAGGAATTCTCCGTAAGAACCATTCACAGGCGTGCATTGTCGATGCATCGCCGACGCTTTTTGGCGCCAGTTCCTAGGTAAAACCCTTGACTGCGGTGGCGATCAGTCCGCCAGCTGACTGGCGGCAATGAACAGCTTGGTGCTGCGGGCACCACTGCGGCAGAACGCCAGAATGGGCTTGGGCAGGGTGTCGAGCAGGGCGCGGAAGCGGGCAATTTCCTCCGGGCTTTGATACATCCCCGAGACCGGCAAAAAGGCGTAAATCAGCCCGGCCGCTTGGGCGGCAGCCTCGACGGCTGCGCTGGTGGGTTGATCGGGGCCGCCTTCAAAGTCGGGGCGATTGTTGATCACGCTGCGGAACCCAGCCGCAGCGGCGGCGGCCATGGCTGCGGGATCAAGCTGCGGTGCGACGCAGACATCCGGACTGATTTGCTGGATCGGGAGAGCGGACATAGACGGTCAACCAAGTTGAGGTACCCCATAGGGTACGTTGCGATGGCGTGATTATGACGCAGCAGCAGGAGTCAGTGCACGCTTGATGGCGGCAGACAACAGGCCCATGTCGGCTTGACCGGCGAAGCGCTGCTTGGCCGCGCCCATGACCTTGCCCATGTCTGCGGGGCCACTGGCGCCGAGCTCACTCACCAAAGCGGTCACGGCGGTCGCGATCTCTTCGGCGCTGAGGCGCTGCGGGACATAGGCTTGAAGGACCGCGACTTCGGCGCTTTCCTTGTCGGCCAGATCAAGACGAGCCGCTTGGGTGAATTGCGCGATCGAGTCTTTGCGTTGCTTGATCAGCTTATCGACGATGGCGACGACGGCGGCGTCATCCAACGTGATGCGTTCGTCCACTTCCTTTTGCTTGATCGCAGCCAAAAGCAGGCGAACTGCACCAAGACGCGCGGTGTCCTTGGCGCGCATGGCGGTTTTCATGTCATCGGTGATGCGATCTTTGAGGCTCATGGTGCGTCGGGGCAAAAGTGGGTCGGTCCCTGAAAGGACGGGCTGAAAAAAATCAAGCCCGCAGCGGCGTCCCGTGCGAGCTTGGTGTGATGCTGTCACCCGACTGCAAAGTGCTGCCGGGTGATGGAATCAGGATCAGTACAGCTTTTTGGGCAGCTGCATCGAACGCACACGCTTGTAGTGACGCTTGACAGCGGCAGCCTTCTTGCGCTTGCGCTCGGCAGTCGGCTTCTCATAGAACTCGCGAGCGCGCAGGTCGGTCAGCAGGCCGAGCTTTTCAATGGTGCGCTTGAAGCGACGCAGAGCGACGTCGAACGGCTCGTTTTCCTTGACACGGATGGTCGTCATGAACGAAAAAATCCTTCAGTTGTATCTTCGGTGGTCGGTGGTGGTCCGGACACACAACAAGGCAATCTGGTCACCTTTGCAACGCAAGCATTGCGTGAGTTTTTCGATTGCCACTTGCCGACTCGAAGAAAGAGTTGCTAGCAAAGCCGATGATTATAGAGGATTTCTCGAGACCACCCGGAGAGCTTGTTCAGGGCGCCTTTTTCAGCGACAAGACCCATTCGACCAGTTGCTTCGCTTCAGCTTCTGTGACACCACGATCCTTGTTCGGGACCATCCGGGCGGTACCCCAGACGCCACCACCACCGTTCAACACTTTGTGTGTCAGCCGCTCAACATCGGCGGCAGTGTATTTTTCGGCCACATGGATATACGCAGGACCGATGACTTTTTTATCGATTGCGTGACACATGAGGCACCCTTTCTTTTGGGCGAGTTCTTGATTCGCGAGCGCGGGAGCAGAAATCGCAGCAGAGGCGACCACAGCAATAACGGCAAACAAGGGCTTCATGGCATCCTTTCGGTTACGGGCGAGGGGAATGAGTATTGCGGGAATGGACCGACTGACTCTGATCGTACATATCCAATCTATGATACTAATATGACACCTTTAACGAATCAGGCCGAAATTGTGGCAGATGTCTTTTTTTTGATACTTTTAGTGAACCTTGATGTCGTTACGCATAAGGCGTGATGAAATTAGTCAGTATTTAACGAATGGCGAGTGATGTTGTCAGATTTTGTTCATGGAATCTTTGGGTTACGGCAGCGCACGGGATGTCTATGATGAACGAACCTTCAAGAATGAAGAATTGATTCACGATTTTCTTGATTTCTGTGACTCATAGTTACCAATGCTGTGCCTCAAGTGCGTATCGTTCGGTCCCAGAGAGATAGCTGCTGTACGGTTCTCTAAATCATGAGTGGTTGAATATTAAGATTCTTCATGAGTCTTGTGGTGGCTATTTTTGTGTTTGCTTATATTGAATGAAAGGCTTGGAGTTTTTGTCTGAAAGGCCCGAGGGGTACATCAAGCTACATTCGTTCCCCGATGTTTCGGAATCAAAAATCACCTTTTGTTGTCACGCATGAACCATTTGATCATCGGTATCGGCGCCACAGGTCGTCGAGTTGTCTTCGAACTACGTAAGCGCTTGATGCTGCGCCACGGCAGTCTTCAACCCGACGATGTGTTGGTTGACTTTGCCCTGCTGACCAAGGCAGTGGCAGATACCAAAGTCGATATCAACGACTGGACGGTGCTTGGGCAGTCGATGCAACTGCCTGAGCGTCAGATGCTGGTCCTCAAGCCTGAGAACCAAGCACCCGTTGATAGCCAAACGGCTTGCCGCAAGTTGCTCGAATCGATGCTGCAAGGGGCCTCGATGGCGTCGGGTGCCGCCGAGGTGACTTGGCATGTGGTCGGTCATATGCAGTCCCCCGGCGAATCGGGGCTGATGCCGGGGGTCGTGCGCCTGCTGCGCAGTCTTTCGGCGAATGTCGATGCCAAAGTGTTGATGTACGGCATGTTGCCGGCTCATTTGGCGGCTGTGGATGCCATCACATCGTGTGCCGATGTGCGGGAATTGCACGAGCTGATGGCTGCGCCGGCGGCGCATCGGCCCAAGCTCACCGCTTTCACCCAAGGCTATCTTGCGCATGACGCGGCTTCCGTGGGCGCGTTGCATGAGCGCACGTCGGCTTTGGCTGAGTTTGTCTATCAGAAGATGCTCGTCGGCCCAGGCTGGCAGGCGGGTGCGGCGGATGGCTTGTTTGGGGTCGGCTTACATCGCCTTGGCCCCGATGTTGATACGTGGCAAGAACACCTGAGCCTAGAGATTGCCCAGCGCGTCCTCAACAGCTTGTGCATGGGTCAAGCTGAAGCCAGTGGTGATAAGCAGACACCGCAGGCCTCTGCCGCCAAGGCCATCGCGGTGGTGGATGCCAACGCCCGTGACCGTCAAACGTTGGGTGGCGATGTCTTGCACCAGCAAGTGGCGGCGGTGGTGGCTGCGGGCACTTTTGAACAGATTTGGACCGAGTACGCCGATCACTTCAAGCGTTTGGCTTTTGCCATGCCCGATGGGCAACGCATGGATCAGATCGCTGTCCTTTTTGATCAGGCCTTGCGTTCGGGATTTCGTGGCAAGGGGGTGGAGCCTTACTTTGAGCAAGCCCGTGAAGAGCTTGAGCAAACCACCGATGCGCGGGTCCATGCCATGGAGTCCGACCTGTTGAAAGATTGGCAGGCCGGACGCCGTTCGCTGCGCGATTGTGGCCAAGCTATTGCCACCATGGCCGCCGATCTGACGTTCTATAGCGATCAGATCGAAGCGACCGTGCGCCAGCGCAGTGAAGTGGCGGACCACCATGGCATGCAGTTGGCCGCGTTGACGCAGAAAGTGGCTCAGTCCAGTGGTAGCTCGGGCGGTTTTGGCGGTTTTGCCAAGCGATTGACCGGTGGCGATGAGCGCAGTCGCGTCCTGGATCTGGACAACGCTGTCATGTTGTGGCGTGAACGCTGCTTGGCCATGACGCAGGTGACCGCAGGGCGCTTTGCTCAGCACCAAGCGCAGCGCTTGGTCTCGCAACTCAATGCCTTGTTCCACGTGATCGAATCGACCGAGCAGACCTTGGTCGCGCTTTCACACGAGTTGCGTGGGCGTTCCGAGGTGGTGTATGAGCGCAAGCGCATGGATTTGTTGCGTGAGCGGCTCTTGACCCGTGAGGCGTTGGTCACCTTGGACGTGCAGCGCTTGCAAGATGATTTGTTTGAAGCGGCCGGCCCAGGCATGACGTTCCGCGCCTTTGCGTCGGTGTCGTCGTTGGGCGGCAAGATTTGCCAGCATCTGTTGGGCATGAGTGTCCAAACAGCCCGTCAATTCATCGATGGGCAGGCGTCGCCGTCCTTGGTGGATGGGCTGATGCAACGCTGGTTGAAAAATCAAGCCCAGCAGGCGCAGACTTTTTCCAATTGGGTGGACAACACGGCGTTGGCCGATCAGTTTCGCCCGGATAGCCCACCGGCACGTTGGAGCCTGTTGATGCCCAACAGCGAGATGCCGTCAAGCTACCTCTCGGCGTTTGCGGAGTCGCTGGAAAGCACCTTAAAAGATAAAAAACTACTGCTTGCTCAGGGGCCTCACGCCAAGCTCGAACAGCGTGGATCTTTCCCGGGCTTGCGCTCGGATCAGCGCCTGACTTTGGTCGGTTTGCTGCCGCTGTTCCAGATCGGTGGCGATGCCCAGCTGGTTGAAGCCGCTCCGGTGGCCGCTGTGACGGCAGCCCCTGTGGTTGTGCCGCCAGTCTCGACGCCGGCCACCACGATGCCCGCGCCAGCGCCGGCACTGCTGGTGCCGCCGCCCGTGGTGCCTGAGGCACCCGCACCCTCGCCGGAATGGCTCTTGCAAGTACGCCGTGTGCTCTTGCTGGCCGAGGCGGTGGGCTTGATTTCAGAAGACACAGACCCCGCTAACGGGGAAAAACGGTTGTTGTGGCAACAAATCGATGAGGACGGTTTCGACATCGCACGCAAGGTGCTGGGTCGAGACTGGATCGACGCGGTTGCCCACGCGGAGCATGAAGTTTTTGAGGCGTTGAAGAAGGCTTTGCTTGAGCCGGATCAGATACGCCAGATTCATGCCGCCGACCGACAGGAAGCATTGCGTAATTCGATGCGAAGGCGCATCGAAGCAATCCGATCGGCAGCACCAGCTTCAGAGCTGGATGCCGTGTCATTGGCGTGGAGTGAAGCTGCTCGCGCCGCCATGCGTTTTGTTCGACAGGAAGCCATGCTATGACCCACGGTATCTGTACCAATCTCCCCAGCGCGTGTACCCATGCGGAAAAACGCACGCAACTGCCCTATGACGACAGCAACTCACGTTGCCCCAAGTGCGGCTCGCCGCTGCTGCGGGTCGATGAGTCCGCTGGCGGGGGTAAGGGAAAAATGAATGTCCTCGCGATTGCCATCCCACTGGCCCTGGTGGCCTTGGGCGGCGGTTGGTGGGCCATGAGTGGCTCGGGCGGCGGCGGGGGTAAAACCTCGGCCAGCTCGACAGCCAACGCAGAAAACACCGTCTTGCGTTTGCACGGCTCCAGCACGGTGAGTGTTTCGCTGGCTCCCACCTTGCTTAAAGCATTTTTGGTGCAAGAGGGCTATACCCAGATTGAGCAGCACCCCACCAAGACGGTCGATGAAGTGTTGATTACAGCCCGGGGCACTGATGGCGTGCCGGTGCGTATCGAGGTTTTTGGTCATGGTTCGGGCACGGGCTTCACGGATCTGAGCGCGGGCAAGGCGGACATCGCCATGAGCTCGCGGCCGATCAAGAAAAACGAGTTGGAGCAAACCAAGGCGCTGGGTAACCTGAGCGCTGACGGTGCCGAATACGTGGTCGCCCTGGAAGGGATGGCCATCGTGACGCACTCGACCAACGCGATCACGCGCTTGTCGCTGGCGCAGTTGCGCGACATCTTCGGCGGCAAGATCACCGACTGGTCCAAGGTAGGCGGCAAGCCCGGTCCGATCAAGCTGATCTCGCGCGACGAAAAATCCGGCACCTACGACGCCTTCAAGGGCTTGGTGATGGGCGGGGCTGACGTCGATAAATCGGCCAAGATCGCTGACGACAATGGGGTGCTGTCTGACTTGGTGGCCAAGGATCCCCAAGCCATCGGCTTTGCGGCCATGAACGACATCCACCAAACCAAGGTGGTGGCAATCTCTGACGGTACCCACGAGCCGATGCGCCCGACCAAGCTGACGGTGAGCTCAGAAGACTATCCGCTGACCCGTCGCCTGTTCCTGTATGTGCCGCCGATGACCACCAACGCCTTGGCGGTGCGCTTTGCCGAATTTTCGGTCTCGCCCGAGGCTCAGAAAGCGGTCGAGAAGGCCGGTTTCATTGGCCAAGCGGCTGAAGCAGTGGACACCAAGGTGAGCTCCAATTCGCCGGTCTACAACCAGTTGGTCGAAGGTGCGCAGCGCTTGTCCATCAACCTGCGTTTCCAACCCGGTTCGATGACCTTGGACAACAAGGCCGAACGTGACATGGGCCGGATCGCTCAGTTGATCGGTGCGCGGGGCAAGAAGAGCGAAGTCATGCTGCTTGGCTTCACCGACGGCACCGCTGCTGCACCGTGCAAGGTCTCGCAAGAGCGCGCGGCAGCGGTATCGGCTGAACTGGCAACTTATGGCGTCAAAGCCAAGGTGGTTTACGGCTTCGGTGCTGCGGTGCCGATGGCTGCGGACGACACCGAAGCCGGTCGCGAACGCAACCGTCGCGTCGAAGTCTGGATCTCGGATCATCCGGTTCAAGCTCCGGCAGCGGCTTGTAAAGACCCGAAGTAACGAGCTTGACGAAGGCGCTTGATAAGGGCGCTTGACGAGGGCTGGCTCACAGGGTGCCGCCGGGGCGCAACGCCTCGGCGCACGCTGCGCCGCTGGCCCACGCCCACTGGAAGTTGTAGCCCCCCAGCCAGCCGGTCACGTCCACCACCTCACCGATAAAGTGCAGGCCGGGGATGCTCAGGCTGGCCATGGTTTGGGAGCTGAGTTGGCGCGTATCCACGCCGCCCACCATCACTTCGGCTTTCTTCCAGCCCTCGGTGCCATCGGGCTTCAGGCTCCACGCTTGTACGCCTTGGGCCAAGCGCTCGATGTCGCGGTCCTTCATCTCGGCCATCGGCTGGCTGGGGTTCAAGCCCAGTCGTTGCAGCCAAAATTCTGCCAAACGATTCGGCAGGTGCTGCGCCAGCACGGTGCCGAGCTGACGCCGCGAGCCGTTTTTGGCCTCGCGCAAGCTGTTGGCCAAATCGCCTTGGGGGTAGAGATCCATCTGGATAGCTTGTCCGCCACGCCAATAGCTGGAAATTTGCAGCGTGCCCGGCCCGCTCAGGCCCCGGTGCGTGAACAGCACATCTTCTAAAAATTCACCCTTCAACGCGCCTTTGGGGGAGCCTTTGCCGCCGCCGCAGGTGAGCCGCGCCGGCAGCGATAAGCCGGAGAGCTCCACCAACGGCGCCCATTCACTGGATGCAAACGTCAGCGGCACCAAGGCAGGGCGGGTCTCGATGATCTTCAGCCCCCAGTCGCGCGCCAAACGCAGGCCCCAGTCGGAGGCCCCAATTTGCGGGATCGGCAGCCCACCGGTGGCGATCACCAGTTGCGGGGTGTGCACTGGTCCGGTGCTGGTGGTCAGCTCAAAGCCCTTGGTCACACGTTGCACGGCCAAAACACTGCACGGCTGGCGGCGGGTGACTTGGCCGGCAGCGCATTCGCGCAACAGCACGTCGATGATGTCTTGGCTGCTGTGATCACAAAACAGCTGGCCCAAGTGCTTCTCGTGGAAGCTCACCCCATGGCGGCGCAGCAAGTCGGTGAAATCACTCGGGCGGTAGCGCGCCAAGGCCGAGCGGCAAAAGTGCGGGTTGTCGGAGAGGAAATTGGCTGGCGAGGCGCCGAGATTGGTGAAATTGCAGCGACCGCCGCCCGAGATGCGGATTTTTTCCGCCACCGCCGTGGCATGGTCGAGCAACAGCACGCGCACGCCGCGTTGGCCCGCCATGCCGGCACAAAAAAGGCCGGCAGCACCGGCCCCGACGATCACCGCGTCAAAGTTTTCCATGTCGTTTTCAGGGCGTGCGGTGCAGCAGCGCCAAGAATTCGCGCCGCAGGGGCGCATCGTCGAGGAAAGCGCCGCGCATCACGCTGTTGGTCATGCGCGATTCCATGTCGCGCACGCCGCGCCAGCTCATGCAGAAGTGTTCGGCCTCCATCACCACCGCCAAACCGTCAGGCTGCATCTTGTCTTGCAGCAAATCGGCCAAGCGGGTGACGGCTTCTTCTTGGATCTGCGGCCGGTTCATGATCCATTCGCACAGCCGGGCGTACTTGGACAGGCCGATCAGGTTCGAGTCCTCTTTGGGCAGCACGCCGATCCAGACTCGGCCGATGATGGGGCAGAAGTGGTGCGAACAAGCGCTGCGCACCGTGATCGGGCCAACGATCATCAGCTGATTGAGGCGCTCGACGTTGGGGAACTCGGTCACGCTGGGTGCGGGTTCATAGCGCCCTCTGAAGACCTCGCGCAGGTACATCTTGGCGACGCGACGCGCGGTTTCTTGGGTGTTGTGATCGCTCACAGTGTCAATCACCAAGCTTTCGAGCACCGCTTGCAGCTTGGCTTCGACCTCGACTTGCAGGCGATCGAGTTCGCCGGGTTCGATGAAGTCGGCGATGTTGTCGTTGGCGTGAAAACGCCGACCCGCTTGCTGGATGCGAGCCCGGATCACTTGGGACAAGGGCCGACCGCCGTTGTCTGCTTCTTCCGTGGTCATGCTGATGTGCGCTCGTCGTGGTGCGAAGCGTGGTTCAAAAGGAGCGCCGGATCCTATCAGCCTCTGGATGACCGTGTTTTGTCACGGGCCGGTTCTTCTTCCAGCGGCGCAAAGCGTGAGGCGCGGATGCGCGTCTGCGAGAGCGCGCCGGCCGACTCCAGAATCGGATAAGCGATGGAACAGATGTGCGAGTTGATGCGCTTCAAGTCGCTGATCAAATCAATGTGCAACGAACTGGTTTCGATGCTTTCGGCGGTGTTGTCTTGCAAGCGATTCAGGTGGCTGGTGGCGTACTCATGTTCCAACTCGCGAAAGCGCGCTTTTTCTTCCAGCAGCCGCTTGGCTTCGCGCACGTTGCTGCTCAGAAATACACTCATGCCCAGTCGCAAGTTGGTGATCAAGCGCTCATGCAGATGCACGATCTCCGCCATACCAGCTTCCGAGAAGCTGCGGTCTTTGCGGATCTTTTTGTCTTCAACGTCTTGCAAAATCCGCTCAATGATGTCGCCGACTTGTTCCATGTTGATGGTGAAGGACATCACATCGGTCCAACGGCGGCTTTCACTTTCAGAGAGGCTTTCGCGCGAGATTTGCGTCAGATACAGCTTGATGGCGGTGTAGAGATCATCGACCGTGTCATCTTGCTGACGCAGTTGCTCGGCCAGCACCAAGTCGTTGTTGCGGATGACCGGCAAGACGCCGCGCAACATGGTTTCAATCACATCGGCTTGATGCAGGGCTTCACGTTCGGCGCACGAAATCGCTAAAGACGGGGTGCTGAGCGCGACCAAGTCCAAATGTTGGGGGCGCAAGTTGGCCAGATTGGTCGGGGCCACCATCCAGCGGTCCATCGCTTTGCCCATCGGACCGGTCAAGGCGACGAACAGCCCTGCCAGGCCCACATTGAAGCAGAGGTGAAAAAGCACCACTTGCTGATCAATGCTGCCAACCCACTCCAGCAGTAAATCGTGAACGTGGGGCAAGAAAGGGATCGCGACGATGGCACCGGCGATCTTGAAAAGCAGGTTTCCCAAGGGCAGGCGCCGAGCTTCGATGGGCGCTTTCGCGGTGGTCAGGACCGCCAGAATGCCACTACCGAGGTTGGCGCCGACCACCAGCCCAAGGGCGACGGTTTCGGGGACAAGCCCCGAGACCGCCAAAGTGGCCGTCAGAAGCACGATGGCCAAACTGGAGTACGCCATCACGGTCAGGAAGGAGCCGACCACGATGTCGAACAGGACCTCGTTGGGTAACGCCACCAGCAGGCCACGGATGGCCGGAGCCTCGATCATCGGGCGGGTGTTTTGAATGATGAGTTGCAGGGCCAGCGTGATCAGGCCCAAGCCCATGGCGACGCGGCCCAAGCGGCCTGCCGTGGTTTTCTGGCGGGAAACGTAGAGCACCACACCCACAAAGATCAGCAGGGGGGATAGCCATGACAAATCAAGCGAAAAGACCACGGCCATCAGGCTCGACCCCACATCGGCGCCAAGCATCACGGTCAGTGCGGCCGAGGTGGTGACGAGGTTGCGGTCGAGGAACGAAGCCACGATCATGCATGTCGCCGTCGCGGACTGCACCAAGCTGGTGACACCCAATCCCGCCAAAAGTGCGCGTGGTTTCGAGCCGAGGCTGGTCGCCAAAATATGACGCAGGCTTTCACCGAAAACACTGAGGATGCCTGTTCGCACGGTTTGGGTTCCCCAGACCAGCAAGGCGATGGCAGCAAGGAGATTGAGTAAATGCAGCATGGTGTGATTGTTAAACAGTTTTATTGACTGTGCAGTTGTTCACAAAATCAGCGCATGATTATTTTTTGATGATATTTGACGGTAATTGCGGATCTTTAAAAACATAAGGTTCGGCATTGAATGCAAATGAATGTAATACGGCGTGAGTGAGTCGTAACGATGTGGAGCTTTCACGGTATTTTGTTTTGGGGTGGGCTGTAGCGGGCGGCTTGTAAGGTTCTGTTGGCCGTTGGTGGTGCAAGATTCGTTCGCCCTGTTTCAGTCAGCATAGCGACTATGAAATCGTGATCAAGGCTTTGATAAAAATCAAGGCACCATGATTTCCATCGCCGCGGATGCGCTGAAATGAAGTTCAGTCGCAGCTTGTGTGCCGTGCATCCGGCGCATCCTGCGGAATACAGACAGATCCCCATGGATGGAGGATGACGATGTCCTATGACTCTCAGTCTTCGTTGCGAAGACGCGCAGCGGTTGCTGTGCTTTCTAACGTGCTCGATGAGACTGCCCTGCTTGATGCCCTTTGGCTGCAACATGAGTCCATGCGGGGTGAGTCGGTGTCCGATGTCATCGCATTCGTCGATGCGATCGGTGCCAAGCATCAGTTGGATGCTGCAACCCGCAAGCGCCTTTACAGCGGTTTTTTCAGCACGTTGAAAGCGCCAGAGGCGGGCCTGCCCGATGATCCGTGGCCCAAGATGCAGGCTCAGCAGTTGGCGCGCATGGCAGAAATCCGTGCTGCTGAACCGCCACCGCCGCCGCCAGCACCACCGGCCCCGGTCTATGTGCCTCAACCTGTGCCCAGGCCCGTGCCGATGGCTATCCCGCAGCCTGTGCCTGTCGGGCACATGGCCCCTCCTGTGGTTGTGCCGCCGCCACCGCCGCTGCCCGTCGCACCCCCTGTGACAGCCATGCCGCAAGAGCCGCAGATCATCTATGGGGCTGTGATGCGTGCCGCCATCATGGAAATTTACCAATACCACCGTGAAGCCGCCGATACGGTTTGGACGGGTTCTTTGACTGAGTTAGAGCGCTCCGATATTTCAGATGCGGTCAAGATGCAGTTCAGCCGTTCGTGGATGCGACCGATGAACGATGACTGGGTGGTTCAGGGCATGACCCTCGAACTGGCTGAGTTGATCCGCATCTTTTTTGTGTCGCTGAGTAAAGCCTTTGGCCGTGTGGGTGCAGATCAGATTCTGGGCCGCGGTGTCGCTGCGGCAGAAAAAATGCCGGAAGCACGCAAATTCTCACCCAAGCGACTGCTTTCATCCCTGTGATTTCGTGATCATCTGATCAAACTAGGAGGCATCTATGTCAAACATATCAGCCGGTTCTGAAGATCCGGGGGATCAGGAGAAATCCTATTCGTATCAACCGATGACAGCTGGAGAGCGGAAGGTTATTTTCGCCTCTTCACTTGGAACGGTGTTCGAATGGTATGACTTCTACCTTTATGGTTCGCTGGCGGGGATTATCGCCAAACAGTTTTTCTCGGGCCTTGATCCCACATCGGGCTTCATTTTCGCCCTCTTGGCTTTTGCGGCGGGTTTTATCGTCCGTCCTTTCGGCGCACTGATTTTCGGTCGCTTTGGCGACATGGTGGGTCGTAAATACACCTTCCTGATCACGATTCTGATCATGGGCTCCTCCACCTTCATCGTGGGGATTCTGCCTAGCTACGCCTCGATTGGTATGGCTGCACCGATCCTGCTGATCGTCTTGCGTATGGCCCAAGGTCTGGCGCTGGGCGGTGAGTACGGTGGTGCTGCGACGTATGTGGCCGAACACGCTCCGCAAAACAAGCGTGGCGCCTACACCTCTTGGATTCAAACCACGGCGACGCTGGGTTTGTTCCTGTCGCTGGTGGTGATTCTGGGTGTGCGGACCTACCTTGGTGAAGCTGTGTTTGCTGACTGGGGCTGGCGCGTGCCGTTCTTGGTCTCGATCCTGCTGCTGGGGGTGTCGGTGTGGATTCGTCTGAGCATGAACGAATCGCCCGCTTTCCAGAAGATGAAGGACGAAGGCACGATTTCTCAAGCACCGTTGTCTGAATCGTTTGGCGAATGGAAGAACCTGAAGGTGGTGCTGCTGGGCCTGTTCGGTCTGGTGGCTGGTCAGGCCGTCATTTGGTACACGGGCCAGTTCTACGCGTTGTTCTTCCTGACCAGCGTGCTGAAGGTCGATAGCACCACCGCCAACATGATGGTGGCTGTGGCACTGATGATTGGCACACCGTTCTTTGTCATCTTCGGGACCTTGTCCGACCGTGTTGGCCGTAAGCCGATCATTCTGTTGGGCTTGGCGCTGGCTGCGCTGACGTACTTCTCGCTGTTCCGTGAGCTGACAGAGGCGGCCAATCCTGATCTGTCCAAAGCGCAAGCCTCGGTGCGCTTGGTCGTCAAGGCGGATCCGGTGACCTGCTCTTTCCAAGGCAGCCCGATCGCTCGCGAAATCGACTTCACATCGTCATGTGATATCGCCAAGCGTGCTTTGGCTCAGTCGGCCGCTAGCTATGTCAACGAGACACTGCCCTCGGGTAGTTCGTCGGTGGTGAAGATCGGTGACAAGGAACTCTTTGCGCCGAATGCCATGCTCAACGCTGATGGCAACAAGTTCGATGCTTCGAGTGCCCAAGCGATTGCTGACTTCAAGGCTGATCTGAAGGCTGCGTTGGTGGAGGCGGGTTACCCGACCAAGGCGGATCCAGAAAAGATCAACCACGTCAAGATCGTCATCATCCTGACCATCTTGGTGATCTACGTGACCATGGTCTACGGCCCGATCGCAGCAACGCTGGTTGAGTTGTTCCCGACCCGGATTCGTTACAGCTCGATGAGCTTGGCTTACCACATCGGCAACGGTTGGTTCGGTGGTCTGATGCCCACCATCGCGTTTGCGATGGTGGCCCAGAACGGCGACATCTACTTCGGCCTGTGGTATCCGATCGCCATCATTGCGATGACCTTTTTGATCGGCCTGTTCTTCATCCGTGAAACCAAGGATGTGGACATTTACGCCAAGTACCTGTACTGGCACCCGAACAAGATCAAGTGAGTCATCTTCGGTTCTAGCCCGATCAACCCCGGCCTTCTGGCCGGGGTTTTGCTTTTTCAGGCCAGCAATTTTTGCAGGGCCGGCAGCCAAGGGGCGAGATGCTCGGCCACGCTGTCGCGCACCGTATCGACGATCACTTGCGTGCTGCGCTCAATCTCGATGTTGAGCGTATCCCCGGCCTGCTTGTGGCCAAAGGTGGTCATGCGCAGGGTTTCGGGGATCAGCCAAACCTCGAACCAACCGGCTTGGCGATCAGCTTCGGCAATGGTGAGACTGGCGCCGTTGATGGCGATGTAGCCCTTGGCAAAGACATAGCGCATCCACGGTGCGGGCACGTGGATGCGCAGCACATGGTTGTTTTCGGGTTGACGGATGCTGGCCAAGGTCGCGGTGAAGTCCACATGACCCGACAAAGGATGTCCGCCGATTTCAGCCCCATCGCGGGCGGCCCGTTCGACGTTGATCGGGTCGCCCACGTTGAAGCGGCCCAAGGTGGTCAGCGCCAGGGTTTGCTGCATGACATCAAACTGGGCTTGTCCGGTGCTGAGTGCGGTGACAGTCAGGCAAACGCCATCGCAAGCGACGCTGGCGCCGATCTCCAAGCCTTGATCAAAGCCATCGGGAAACTTCAGTGTGAAGGTGCGCAAACCGGGACGATCGGTGATAGCGCGGATGTGGGCCATGCCCTGAACGATGCCTGTGAACATGAGAAAGCCCCCGAGGGGCGGTGGTTTTATGTTGAAGACGGCCGAGCCAGATCGCTCAGGCGTTGCTGCCAGCTTGAGGCATCGAAGCCCACACTGATGTGACCATCGGGCCATTCGACCACCGGCCGCTTGATGAGGATGGGTTGCTCCAGCATCAGCAAACGGGCACTGGCGGGACCCTCGACGGCGCTGCGTACAGCGTCGGCCAAACCGCGCCATGTGGTGCTGCGTCGATTCAAAAGCACTTCCCAGCCGACATGGATGAGCCAGCGGTCAAGACAGGTTTCCAGATGGGAGAGTTGGCGGTAGTCGTGAAAGATGTAGGGGCGATCAACCGCTTCGAGGGCCGCACGGGCCTTTCTCACGGTGTCGCAATTCGGAATCCCGTAGACGATGGTGGGCATCAAAGGTCTCGCTTCCAGCTTGGGGCGTCGTGGTGGTGGATGGGGCCGTGGTTATTGTCGTGCGGTCCGTGCATGTGAGGGCAGGGCGGCCGGGTGGCTACAGCGGTAGGGATTGATGTCCAAGCCACCTCGCCGGGTGTAGCGGGCGTAGACCGCAAGCCGTGTCGGGCGACAACGGGTCCAGATGTCCATGAAGATGCGCTCGACGCACTGTTCGTGGAATTCATCGTGACCCCGGTAGCTGACCAGATAGCGCAGTAAGCCCGCCTGATCGATCGTGGCCCCGGTGTAGGTGATCTGAATGCTGCCCCAATCGGGTTGGTGGGTGATGAGGCAATTGCTCTTGAGCAAGTGAGAGACAAAGGTTTCAGTGACTGGCGGTTGAGTGTGATCCGCGCTCAACCATTCCGGCGCCGGGGTGTAGTGCGTGCATTCCAGATCCAGACGGTCCAGATCAAGGCCTTGCAGGGGGGCGATGATCTGGGTATGAAAGTGATCGGGTAGCGTGAGTCGCACGCCCACGCGTAAGCCGCAAGCGGCGCTGAGATCCGTGACCAAGTGTTGCTGAACGATGTCATGCGAATCAAAACGGCTCATGTTGAAGCTGTTCAGATAGAGCTTCAACGATTTGCTCTCGATGATCGACACCGAGTCGCTGGGAACCACGAAGTGCGCCAGGGCCACCTGTGGTTTGCCCTTCGGATTCAACCAAGAAAGCTCGTAAGCCGTCCAAAGATCAGCACCCACAAAGGGGGGCTGGCCTTGGATGCCGATTTCGGCGCGTTTGTCAGCCCGTGGCAGCGGAAACAGCAGGCTTGGATCGTACGTATCGCTGTAGGTGACAGCCTGGCCGAGGGGGGAGTCAGTGATCATGGCAAGCACTAGGCCTAAAAATGGCAACGCCCGCGATGGTAGCGGGCGTTGTTGGCTTTGGGCCGAGAGGATGTCGCGGGACTTGCCCGCCGGGCATGGTGTCATGGGGTGCCTATTTACATGTGAACGGCGTGGCGACCACCCGCATGGCGTGAAACTTTGGCACGGTAGATCGCCCGGGTTGTTCTCACGGTGGTGACAGCAGGATGGTTAACCTCGAAGGAGGTCTTATGCAGCAAACCTGTTATCGCACTGACAGCGGCGCCCAAGGCCCAGAAAAATAAAAAGCCAAGGCTGTAAATATGCATCCGATCTTCCCCGATCGGTGCGCCGTAGACGGACAGATCCAAGGGGTCTACAAGGCCAAAGAAAACCAACTCTGCTGCTGCGGCGACCATAAAAGCGGGCCAAAGGACCGATGCGATACGCTGAGTAAGATTCGAACTCATCACAGACTCCCAAACAGGTTGATTGACAGTTACGGACAAGAATGTTTAAGCCCGCGTAATCAATGTACGTCAAATGAGGTTCTTTTTGTCAGGATGGCCGCTGGATCTTTATTAAACTTAAGGATTATTCAAGAATCCGTGACAGCTTTGGCATGTCGTGGTTAACGGGCTGGGGTCATCCAATGGGGAAGCCACAGAACCAAGTCGGGCCACAGCGTCATGGCCAGCAACACGACCAGCAAGGCCAGTAAAAAGGGCCAACCTTCTTTGAGCATGGCCTTGATGGGGATGCCTGTGAGGGCATGGGTGACGAACAGCAGCATGCCGAAAGGCGGGGTGACCAGGCCGATCATCATGTTGACGATCACCACCACGCCAAAGTGGACGGGATCTATCCCCAGCTCGCGCACGCTGGGCAAAAGCATCGGCACGAACACCAGCAACATCACCGTGGTGTCGAGAAAGCAGCCTAAGACCAAGAACAGGCCGTTGACCAGCAGCAAAAAGCCGGTTGGGCCCAGATGTTGCTCTTGCACATAGCCTGCGACCAAGCTGGGGACGCCTTCGGCAGTGAAAGCGTAGTTCAGCATGAAGGCCCCGGCGATCACCACCGTGATGACGGCGCTGGCGCGGGCTGACTCAAGGAAGACTTGATACAAGTCCCGCCAGCTCAAGGCTCGGTAGACCACGGTGGACAAGATCAAGGCGTGCAGGGCCGCAACGGCAGCCGCTTCGGTGGGTGTAAACGCGCCGGTGTAAAGCCCCGTGAGCAAAACGATGGGCAGGGACAGCGGCAGCGCGGCGCGGCCGATCAGCCGAGGCCAGTGCGCCAAGGGCACCGGATCTTCTTTGGGCATGTTGCGCTTGGTGGCGATCCACTGCACCGTGATCATCAGGGCCCCAGCCATCAGCAGACCTGGCACCACGCCGCCCATGAACAAGGCCCCCACCGAGGTGCCCGAAACCAAGGCGTAGATCACCATCGGGATGGATGGCGGGATGATCGGCCCGATGGTGGCGCTGGCCACGACCACCGCACCGGCAAATCCCGGTGAGTATTCGGGCTTTTTAAGCATCTGGCGCAGGGTGACCAGACCCGGCCCGGCTGCGTCAGCCAAGGCGCTGCCGCTCATGCCTGAAAAGATCACGCTGACCAAGATGTCCACCTGCGCCAGCCCGCCACGCAGGCGGCCGACCAAGAGGCGGCAGAAGTCGAAGATCCGCTCGCTGATCGTGCCGGCGTTCATCAAGTTGGCCGCCAGAATGAACAGCGGCACAGCCAGCAACACGGAGCTGTTTACCAAGCCGCCCAAGGTTTGCTCAGCCACCAAGCCGAGCTCTTGATGCGTGACGATCAGATAAGCCACGCCGCTGGCGAGCATCGACAAGCCGACCGGGGCGCGTAGCAACAAGCCGACCGTCATCACCGTCAACAGGGTCCACATACCGGTGCTCATCGAAGGGCGCTCCCGATCTCGTTCCAAAGGGCACGCAAGCTTTTGAAGGCCACGGCACAGAGCAAAAAGAGGAACGGGGCGTCCACCCACATCCACGGTAGATCCATCACGGGCGTGTTCTCACGGGCCATGAAGTGGATGTAATCCCAGCTGCCCGGGATCGCCCAACCCATCAAGCCGCCGACCAGCAGGTGAGCAGCGATGCGCAGCCCGCGTTGCACGCCCGGGGAGCACAGGTTGTAGAGCAGATCGAAGCGCACATGTTCTTCTTCTTTCAAGACGAAACTTGCGCCCCAAAGCACGATCCAGAGGTACAGCACCATCACCAACTCGTCGGTCCACGGCAGAGGCCGATCAAGGATAAAGCGCGCACCGATCTGGATGATGAAGACCGTGAACAGGGCGACAAAGAGCCCCACAGCAACCCCATGGGCGATGGACTTCATTGGGCGGCCTGAATGCGATCGAGCAGCCCAGCTGACCAGCTACGGGCGTAATCCGAGTGGCTGTAGGTGGCTTGAACTTTTTGACGGAAGGCGGCGACATCGGGGGTGGTCACGGTCAGGCCTTGCTTTTTGAACGCTTCGAGCAACTGCGCTTCTTCTTGCAGGCGATGGTCGTTGTTGAAGCGTGCTGCTGCTTGAGCGGCGTCCCGAACTTTGGTTTGTTGCGTGGGGCTCAGGCCTTGCCACGTTTTGTCGGCCAAGGTGATGAACAGGCTATCCACCAGATGCTGGGTCAGAACGATCTGGGCCAAGACTTCGTTGAATTTGGTGGCCCGAAGGGTGGGCAGTGGGTTGTCTTCGGCATCGATCGTGCCCGTCTTGAGCCCCATGTAAACCTCGCCCAAGCTCAGCGGCATGGCCGAAGCCCCTAGAGCATTGCCCAGAAAGAGCCATTCTTTGCTGGACGGCATGCGCAGCTTCACCCCTTGAAGGTCGGCGGGCGTTTGCACCTTGCGGGTACTGCGTAAACCGAGCTGACGCGTGCCCAAGTACAAGGGGGCCAGCACATGCAAGCCCATGCGCTCGCTGGCTTGACGGTAGAGGCTCTCGCCGATGGGGCCGTTGAGCACCGCTTGCTGATGCTTGGGGTCGCGGATGACGTAACCCGCCGTCAGGATCGAAAAATCGGGCACTTGGCGTGCCAAGTCGAAAGCTGAGACTGAGGCCATCTCCAGATTGCCTCGCGCCATGGCAGTGGGTTCCGCCCCTTGGCGAAACAGCGTGCCGTTCAGATGGATCTGCACGTCGAATTCGCCCGGAGCCTGCTTGTCGAGCGACTCTTTGAAGACCGTCCACATCTTGGCGTGCCAATCGTCCGACACCGCTGGGGTCGAGACGCGCAGCAGCACCCGCGATCCGGCATGGGCCGGACCCATCAAGTTCAGCCCGAGAAAAAGGAGCAGGCTCAAAGGCAGAAAAAGGCGTCGCATGGGGCACGGTGAGGAAGAGCAGAGGCCGGCATTGTCGGCGAATCCCAAACCAGCCATGAAAAAACCCGGCCTGAGCCGGGTTTGGTCGCTGCTGGAGCAAGAGGGCTCAGTAACGGGCGCTGGGGGCCTTGTGGGCCACGCGCTTGACGTGAGATTTCTTGTGGGCATGTTTTTTCTTCGATGCTTTGACGTGATGTCCGGCCGTAGCAGCCGTGGCAGTGAACGAGCAAGTGGCAAAGCAGGCAGCGATCAGGAGGGCCAGCAGTTTCTTCATGGTGAGCACGTTTTTAGTATGGCAATGTGGAAAAGGTGAAACCCTATCACAGCCGCATCTCTAGCCGTAGGCTCCACGTGGTCCACGTGGAAGTCAGGGTATCTACGGACTCCATGATGTTGGCGACACTCAAGGTTCGGTTCAGGCTTTGGGCCTCGGGGCTGAGGTTGCCAGCCCCTAAACGCAGCGACACCTCTGGGCTGAAAGTCCACAGGCCATAAGCGTCGAAAACCCGTTTTCGACCGGATTCGATCCGCTGACCGTCCTCGCTGGTCACGGCAAAACCGGGCGTGAAGCCCAAATTGCCGCCGATCTGCAAGGGCCAGCCGTTGCGCAAGCGGTAATCAGCGCCAAAGTTGGTGATTTGCCGAGGCTGCTGATCAAGACGATTGTCGGGGCCAGCCACCCCAGACACTTGGGAGCGATAGCCACTGACGTTGGCGCGCAGATCAACTGCGGCTGCGCCTTCGATCATGTCGCTCAAGCGGCTCTTGGCTTCAAGTTCCAAACCGCTGACGGTGGCGTTACCGACATTTTCTGGCCGGGCCACGTAGCGCGGCACGCTCGACCACGGCACGCTCTGATAGCTGATCAGGGTGCGGATGCGATCTTGAATTTGTCGGTGGACCACATTGGCGCTGAGCAGGCCGCCGGCCTTGAGGTAATGCTCAAAGGCCACGTCGATGCCGCTGGCCAGTTCCGGTTTGAGATCGGGGTTGCCCATCTTGTCGGGGTTGGCCAAGTCATTGGGGCCATTGGCCGCAAAGCGGGTCGAAACCACTGGCGCGGCGATCAGGTTTTGCAAGGTGGGGCTGCGATAGCTGCGTGTCAGGCTGATCCGTACCTGATCTTTGGGGCTGTCTTCGGGCCGCCAGACCGCGTGCAGCAAGGGCGAGAGCACATGGCTGCGGTTTTCGCTGGCCACCACCTGACCAGCACCCGTGCCGTCGCTCAGGGTGTTGATGCCTTCCCAGCGCAGACCGGCTTGGAAGCTCCAGCGCGTGGTCGGACTCCATTCATCTTGGGCCCACAGCGCCGCGCGTTGCGTTTGTGCGCCGAGGTGATCTTGGCCCCACGCCGAAGTGAAGCGGTCTTCGGCGCGCTGACCCAACTCGGTTTCCCAGCCGGTGGCGAATTGATGCTCGCTATCGAGCATGCGGCTGTATTTACCGCCAGTGCTCCAGCCGTTGTCTTGGGTGACACTGTTATTCAAGGTGTCGAGGCCTTGAATCGACGTGGTGGCATCGTTGCGCATGTCGCCTCGGCTCACCCCACCGCGCACTTCGAGCTTGGCGCCGTCGCCCAGACGGGTTTGCCATTGGCCGTTCAGGCGCGCCAAGCTGTAGCGGCTCTCCGTGTGGCTTTGGGTGTCGCCCACCAGCGGCACACCGGCGCCCGCAGGCGGTTGGAGGGCCGTGTTGACTTGCGTGTTGCTGTCCCCGTGGGTCTGAGCGAAGACCAGAAAAGGCGTCAAAGTGACGTTGTTGCTGCCGGCCCCTTTCCATTGCAGCCGCCCGGTCATGTGCAAGCCATTGCGCACATCGCGCCCCGTGGTGAGTTCGGTGCGGTCCAGCACCGGCGTGCCGTTGGCATCGACCCCGTAAACGTGATTGCTCGACTGGTTGTCCCGGTCGCTGTGGAAGGTGCTGGCCGAGACGTTGTAGTTGAAACCGTGGGCGCTATCGGCGCGGGTCCACGACAAGCCGGGTTGGACGCGACCGTTTTCATAGCCTGCGCCCACGGTCACGGTGTTCAGGCGTTGCTTGACGTCTTCACGCAGCACGATGTTGATCGTGCCGGCGATGGCCCGAGCGCCGAATTCAGCCGAAGGCGCGCGCAGGATTTCGATGCGCTCGATCTGATCCGGGCTGAGGCTGTCCATCGAAAATCCCGGCGGCACCCGTTCGCCGTTGACCAGTATCTGGGTGTAGCCATTGCCCAAGCCGCGCATGCGGATCTCGCCGCCGCGCCCAGGTGAGCCACCGATCTGCACACCTGGCAAGCGTTTGAGGACTTCGGCCACCGAGCTGTCGCCGTATCGGCCAATCTCTTCCCGTCCGACCACGATCTTGGCGGCGGTCGATTGACGGCGCTCTTCGGTATCGCTCGCCCGGCTGGTGCCGGTGATCTCGACCCGCTCCAAGCTGGGTGCGGTCGTGGTTGCCGCAGCGGGTGGGGTGGGGGTTGTCTGTGCCAAGGCCCAGAAGGGGTCCATAGCGGCCAGTGTCCCGGCCAGTGTCAGGAAGGAAGGGCGGATCATCATGGCGCGCGATTGTCGGGGCTGCGTGTTTCGGCTCCATGAATAGGCCGGATGGATGGGAAGAGCGAATTAGACTTGCGACCCATGACTGAACGACTTGATCTTGCTGGCCGTCGGCTGGTGTTGGCCTTGAGCGGGGGTATCGCCTGCTACAAGAGTGCTGAGTTGCTGCGCCTGATGGTGAAAGCCGGGGCCGAGGTGCATGTGGTGATGACGGCGGGCGCGCAGCGCTTCATCACCGCCGAGACCATGCAGGCCTTGTCCGGCCACCCGGTGGCGACGGACATCTGGGACGCCCGCACGGCGGATTTGATGCCGCACATCCACCTCACGCGCGACGCTGACGCCATCCTGATCGCTCCTGCCAGCGCCGATGCCATCGCAGCGTTGGCCCAAGGGCGTGCCGATGATTTGCTCAGCTTGCTGTGCTTGGCTCGCCCTTGGGGCGTGGGCGCCCAGCCGGTGCCTTTGCTGATCGCCCCGGCCATGAACCGCGAGATGTGGGCGCACCCCGCCACGCAGCGCAACGTGGCCCAAGTGCAAAGCGATGGGGCGCAGGTGCTGGGGGTGGGCTCCGGCTTGCAAGCCTGCGGCGAAGTGGGCGAGGGCCGCATGCTGGAGCCCGAAGCGATCCTTGACGAGTTGATCGCTGCGCTTTCCCCCAAGCCTTTGCGTGGTCGGCGTGTGCTGATCACCGCTGGGCCAACGTTTGAAGCGATGGATCCGGTGCGCGGCATCACCAATTTGTCCAGCGGCAAGATGGGTTTTGCCTTGGCACGGGCGGCTTGGGAAGCCGGTGCCGAGGTTCGCTTGGTGGCGGGCCCCGTGCATGTGCCCACCCCGCAAGGCGTGGGGCGGGTCCATGTGCAGTCGGCGGAACAGATGCTGGCGGCGGTGATGCAAGAGGTGGCCCCACTGGGGCCGGGCGATGTTTTTATCGCCACCGCTGCGGTGGCCGATTGGCGGCCCGCGACGCTGGCGACGCAAAAAATCAAGAAAGAACGGCGTGGGGATGACACACCCTCCAACGTACCGAGCTTGGTGATGGTGGAGAACCCCGACATCTTGGCCAGCGTGGCGGCCTTGCCGGTGCCGCCCTATTGCGTGGGGTTTGCGGCCGAGAGCGAAAAGCTGCTTGAGCATGCCCGCGCCAAGCTGGTGCGCAAAAAAGTGCCGCTGATCGTGGCCAATCTGGGTCCCGCCACCTTTGGGCGCGACGACAACGCGGTGTTGTTGGTGGACGCTGAGCGTGCCCAACCCTTGCCGGCCGACGGCACCCCCACCGACAAACTCACCCTGGCACGAGCGTTGGTGGCTGAGGTGGCTCGGCGGCTGCCCGGAAGTCGCTCACAGTAGCCTCCCTATAATCGCGCCCCTGTTGGTGCTCGTGGTGCGGCGTTCTCGCCCCCACGGTTAAACGGGAAGCAGGAAGGCCACGGTCCCTCGGACCTTCAGCCCAACCTGCGCTGCCCCCGCAACGGTAAGCGGACGAAAGCGCGCTCCTTGTCATGTTGGCGGGCGCTTTCAGCTTGGGTGTGCAAGCCACTGGGACTCTTGGGAGTGCCGGGAAGGTCATCCAAGTGGGTCCGTCAGCCCGGATACCGGCCGACGATGGGGCGAGCGGTTCAACGCCGTATCGCTGTGAAGTGCGCGCTTGCGGGGACGCTGGTGCGCACGTTTGACTGCGCTGTTTTCTTCTATCATGATCTCCCGTTTTTTCCAGACTGCTGTGGCCGCCTCGGTCGCTGTGTTGATCGCCGATCAGGCCTTCGCCCAAACCGTTGCCGCGTCTGTGGCACCGGCTTTGACCCCCGTGGTCATCACCCCGACCCGCAGCCCCTTGCGCAGCGATCAGAGCGTGGCCGACGTGACGGTGCTTGACCGCGCCGACATCGAGCAAGCCACTGGTCGCACCTTGGCCGAGTTTTTGGCCCAACAAGCGGGTATCCAGATGCAGTCCCAAGGTGGGTTGGGGCAGTTGAGCGCGGTTTCTCTGCGTGGTTTGGCGTCGCGCCATACCTTGCTGTTGGTCGATGGCGTGCGCTATGGCTCGGCCACCGCCGGTCAGCCGGTGCTGGATAACTTGCCTTTGGGCGAGGTTGAGCGCATCGAAATCGTGCGCGGTCCCTTGGCGGGCCTGTACGGCAGTGACGCCGTGGGCGGTGTGATCCACGTCTTTACCCGTCGCGCCACGGAAGGCCAGCGGTTCAACGCCGCGTTGACCGCCGGTAGCAACGGTTACGCCCAAGCTCAGGGCGGTGTGAGCTTTGCCGATGCGCTCTGGAGTGGGTCGCTGCAACTTTCGCGTACCCAGACCGATGGTTTTTCGGCCACCAATGCGCAAGAACCCTTTGGCAATTTCAATCCCGACCGTGACGGCTTTCGCCAAAACGCGGGCAGCTTGAACCTCGGTCTCAAACTGCCCGCCGACTGGCAGACGAATCTGCACTTGCTGCATTCGGATGCCCGCTCGGCTTACGACGATGGTTTGGGTGTAGACAGCATGGCCGGGCTGCAAACCCAAGTGGCGGCGCTAGAAACGTCCGGGCGGGTGATGGCTGGCTGGCGCACTACTGTGCGGGTGGCGCGCAGCCGCGACGTCTACGACACGCTGGTCTCTGCCAGCCCTTGGAGCGACCTCGGCCCGATCAGCAGCGATCAAGAACAACTCAGCTGGGAAAACACCGTGACGACTCCGGTGGGCAGCTTGCTGGTGTTGGGCGAGCACTTGCGCCAAAACGTCAGCAAGCCCGTGCAGGCCTATGAGGTCAGCCAGCGCACCGTCAAAAGCGCTGCCTTGGGCTTGAACGGTGAAGCTGGCGCACACACGTGGCAGCTGAGCTGGCGGCGCGATGCCAATTCGCAGTACGGCCAACAAAGCAACGGCTCGCTGGGTTACGGCTACCAGTTCCATCCGGTCTGGCGGATCACCGCCGCAGCGGGCAGCAGTTTTGTCGCCCCGAGTTTCAACAGCTTGTACTGGCCGGGATTCAGTAATCCGCTGCTGGAGCCCGAGCAAGGCGAGCATCGTGAAGTCGGCCTGCGCTACAGCCGGGGCGTGCATCAGTGGCACGCCACGCTGTTCACCAACCGCATCCGGGGCTACATCACCCAAGGCGCACAGCCGGTCAATCTGCCCTACACCCACAGCAACGGCCTGAGCTGGTCGTATGACGCGCAGTTAGACGCCTTGAAGCTCTCGACCTCCTTCGATCACCTTGACGCGCGCAACGACACGGTGGGGGCCCAGCAAGACAAGCTCTTGCCGCGCGTGGCACCGAACAGCGCCAAGCTGGCCGCCAACTGGCGGCTGAATACCGCGTGGACAGCGGGCATGACGATGCAGGCCTACAGCGAGCGCTTTGATGACGCCGCCAACACGGTGCGTTTGGCGGGCTTTGGCACCGTGGACTTGCAAGCGCAGTGGGCGCTCAAGCCGGATTGGAGCGTGCAGACGCGCTTGAACAATCTGGCCGACAAACCGTACCAAACGGCGCTGGGCTACAACCAGCCCGGGCGGGAGGTGTATGTCTCGCTGCGTTACGCCCCGCGTTAAGGCGGTTAAGGCGCACTGAGAGCGGTGATGGGCCAGCTGCGAAACATCATGCGCGGGCTGCTGCTGGCCTTGGGGCTGGGCGGGGCCGTGGGCGGGACGGTGGACGTCGGGGCGGCTGCTTCCATCCCACCGTCCCCGCAGCGCATCGTGTCCTTGCTGCCCTCGCTGACCGAGGCGGTCTGTGCGCTTGGTGCTTGTGATCAGTTGGTGGCCACGGACCGCTATTCCAACGCGCCAGCCCAGGTGCTGGCGCTGCCCAAGGTGGGCGGCTTGGAAGACGCGCAGATCG
>NZ_JBFPHB010000033.1:0-38397 GCF_041083635.1 Leptothrix ochracea | reverse complement strand
GGAAGTGCTTGCCGCAGTTGGCCATGCCCGCCAGCAGCAGACCGTGCATCAGGCTCTTGGCCAGCACGGTGGTGACGCGGGCGTCACGGTGGAAAGCGCGGTCGCCGATGACTTGGCTGCTGCCGTGATCCAGATCCAGCACCGGGGTGAAGCTCAGGTCCACACCGCAGGCGCGCAGCTCGGCGCCCAAGACATAACCAGCCGCCGAGGCGGCGTTGCTGGCGGCCAGCGCGCCACTGCCTTCGCCCTTGCGGCCGTCCTTCATCCACAGCTCGCCCAAGGCGCGCATGGCGGGCAGATGGGTGAAGCCGTCGGTGCGAAAGCGCTGCACGCGCCCGCCTTCGTGATCGACGCAGATCAGCAAATCGGTGCGGATCGCTTTGATCTCGGCCGTGAGGGCCGCGAGTTGGGCGCGGTCGTGCCAGTTGCGCGCAAACAAAATCAAGCCGCCAGTCAGCGGATGCGCCAAGCGACGGCGGTCGTCGGCGTTGAGCGTGGTGCCAGCGATATCGAGGATGACGGGTGCGTGGGTCATGGTGCGCGGGGGGCAGAAAGGGTTTCAACGACGACGAAGCTGACGGCTTGTTCGCTTTCGTCGCTGAGCGTGACATGGGCGCTTAAACGACGGGCGTCGAACCAAGCGGCGAGCTCGCCGTGCAGTCGGATGAACGGCTGGCCGCTCGGGTGATTCAAGATTTCACAGCTGCGCCAAGTCATGGGCATGTGCAGACCCATGCCAATCGCCTTGGAAAAAGCTTCTTTGGCCGAAAAACGGGTCGCCAGATAGGCGATGCCCCGGCTTTCGGAACGGTGGCGGCGGTACTGGAACACGCGCAGCTCGGTGGCACCCAGCACCTTCTCGGCGAAGCGGTCGCCCTTGCGTTCCAGCGTGGCGCGGATGCGGCGAATGTCGCAGATGTCGGTACCGATGCCGTAAATCATGGAGCCTTGCGTCTTCCTGAATCAGGGAAGGGATTGTCAACCGAAAAACAGCGGATTGTGACCGCCTCGAACCGAGCATTCAGGCCCTCACCCCCGGTCCCTATCCCGCCCTGCGGGCGAGGGGCGTCCCATGACCCGTTCGCCCTGAGCTTGTCGAAGGGCCTGAGAACCACACCACCGTTCGGACTGAGCTTGTCGAAGCCCAGCCTGCTTGGCACACCGGCCCTTCGACCGGGCTCAGGGCGAACGGGCAAAAGGGGAACGGGTTGCACGGATCAAGCCCCTCGCCCACGGCTGTGGGAGAGGGGTTGTTGGGGTGAGGGCCAGCGCTTGACGTCGAACGCCTGAAGCCGTAGATTGCGACACATTGTTGCAATTTGTATCTGCGGGGGCGTATGGGACGGCAATGGACGTGGATGGTGGTGGCGGTGTTGGCCTTGGCTGGATGTAGCAACGGTGGTGGTGGTGGTTCAGGAGAGGGCACGACCTCGTCATCAAAGCCTATTTCAGGCAGTGGCGGTACGGTCTCAATCTGGGGTGCCACGGTTGCGATTGCATCGGGCACTTTTGTAAATCCGGTGGCGGTGACGCTTGAGAAAACATCTGATCCCACCTTGCATGCTGTCTTTCAGGAATCGGCTGCAGTGGCGGGACCGACGGCTCAACTTGATGCGTCGGAATACAAGGTACGCATGGCGTCGAGTCCTGCGTCGGCATCGGGCGGGATGGATCTCACTGTTTCCGTGTCGGCCCCGATGGCTGCGGCGATTAAGTCTGGCACAGATGTGTCTCTGGTTTATATCAATCGGTATCAATCCGATGACGATGAGTCCGGTGAATCGGTGGATAGTGTCGAGAGTATCCCTGCGGTTTTTGACGGATCAAGAAATATCCTAAAAGCCACAATTCCTCTGGAATCATTTTCATCGACGCAAAATGGTTCATTGGAAGCCGTTTTCAAGATCATGGTGGATGATGGGTCGGGGGCGACGATCCAGGCGATGAGCACTCGAAAACATGTTCAAGCCGCAACAATAGCCAGTTGCACTTGTGCGGCACCGACCGTGCCTAAACTGTACAAGAAAAAATACTACATCTGTGTTCCGCCTGATTCTGGAACAAGTCTGGTTTCTCCGTTGGGTGGGCAACTCAAAGTCATTGGGCCCTATGCTGAAACCGCCGGGCACACAACGGTTTTTCATGCCGGGGTTGATTTCAGGTCTGCGGTCGGTTCGCCGACAAAAGCGGTGCGAAGCGGATATATTGAAAGTGCCCATATCCTCAATAAATCGGGGCAGGTTCTGATCATTCGGCATTTTGATGATACGTGGTCCAGATATCTGCATCTGGTGCCTGGTTCTGTCTTGAACGTGCCGAAGAATACAAACAATGAATCGGTCTATCAATGGAAACCCAGCCAGTGTGCTACGCCGGACTACATGGTGTCCCAAGGGGATGTTGTGGCGCAGACTGGGGATAGCGGGTCGGCTGCAACTGGTAAACCTCATCTGCATTTCGAGTACGGATTCTCGGCGGCTGTTGCTTCTGTCAATACGCTGAACCCGATTCTCAATGGCTTGGCGTCGTTGGGGAGTGTGGTTTTGTCGGATGCACAGACTCAGCAGCCCCTCCCCTCGACGGGGCTGAGCCTGAGTGCGGTATTAAAATCTGGGGATGCATTGGATAACATCAATAATTCCAGGTTCATCCATGTGGGTGTTTTTGATTCGGCCAATCAGGAAATTCTGGTGCGCAGAAAAAAACATAAAGTGGATCGGTTGCTTGATTATTTTCTGCCTGTGACTGCCCAAGGGACCAATTTTGAGTATGCGCCGATCATAGGCTACTCAAACACTCCGGTCGTCAAGGTGGATGTGACCCTTGATGATGCGTTGTTGTCGGGAGTTTTTACCAGCGGATCGTCGGTGTTTCCTGATTATCCATTGTCCGGTCTTGGGCTGGTGACTTCACCTGTGGGTGCCATATTCAGCCCGAACAATGATCTGGCCAGCAAGGCTGGTTTGAAGTCTGACGGTGGGGATGTTCTATTGGCGGCGTCGGCCATGCCGCCCAGCAGCGCCAGTAGCGCTGCGGCAACGGTGCATGTCAAGGTCAGTGGGGTTCATCGGGTGCAGGATTCATTGAACGGTGTGGTGAATGTGGCGGGCAATGCATACCCCAATAATTCGCCCAAAATTACTCAAACGGAGCCAGGTACTTGGGATGTTCAGACAAGTGTTCGTATTGGCACCGGCTTCACCAAAATCTCCGCCTCCGGCCAAGACCTGCCCTCTGACGCCCCCACCTGGTCCTGCGTGCGCCACAACGCCACAGGCTTGTTGTGGGAGGCGCATGTGACGCGGCAGACACCGGCACATCCGTGTGCGTGGGATCCCACGCTGACCTGCACGGGCTATACGAACTTTGGCGATGGCAGCGCGTATGACGCCAGTGCGGTGACGGGCAGCGTGTGCGGCAAGCCGGGCCGGCTGCCGACGGTGGATGAAGGCACGGCCTTGGTGAACGACCCGGCCTACGCGGCAGCCAACCCCACGCCGGGCGCTTTCATGACGACTTGGTTCGGTGCGGACGATATCGCGTGGTGGGGCTGGACCTCGTCCCCGGTGGTGGGTTCCCCGTCCGTCGCCTGGTACGTCTATTTCGGCTACGGCTACGTCAACTACGTCAACCGCTACTACGGCTACTACGTCCGCCTTGTCGCGGGGCCGTAGTGCGGTGGTGTGGGTTGCGTGCCCGTCAGTGTTTTGATTTTTGAGATGGCCCTCACCCCCGGCCCCTCTCCCGCAGTCGCGGGCGAGGGGAGCCCGCCCACATGGACCCGTTCGCCCTGAGCTTGTCGAAGGGACGGTGTGCCAAGCAGGTTGGGCTTCGACAAGCTCAGCCCGAACGGGCAAAAGGCGAACGGGCCAAAGAGAGGCCTAGCCGGAACGGGCAAAAGGTGATCGATCAGCGCGGCGCAAAGGCGCGCTGGATGCAGCGTTGGTAGTCGCTGATGGTCTCAACGTAGCCGAGTTCGAGCGCGTCGGCGATCAGGGCGTGGCCGATGGAGACTTCGCGCACGCCGGGGACACTGCGCAGGAAATCGGCGAGGTTGTCGCGGTTCAGATCGTGGCCGGCGTTCAGCTCCAGCCCCACGGCCAGTGCGGCTTCGGCGGCAGCGCGGTAGCGGGCCAGCACGTCGGCTTGCTGCGGCGTGCCCCAAGCGCTGGCGTAGGCCTCGGTGTAGAGCTCGACGCGGTCGGCCCCGACTTCACGCGCGGCGCGCATTTGCTCGGGGAGGGGGTCCATGAACAGGCTGACGCGCACGCCCAAAGCGCGGGTCTCGGCCACGACGGGGGCAAGGCGCTCGAAGTCGGCCGGAAAGTTCCAGCCGTGATCCGAGGTGAACTGCCCGACCGAATCGGGCACGAAGGTGGCTTGATGGGGCCGCACGGCGCGGATCACGTCCATCAGGTTGTGAAACGGGTTGCCTTCGATGTTGTATTCGACCTGCGGCCAGCCTTTGAGCAGCTCGGCCAAGTCGGTGACATCGCCCGCGCGGATATGGCGCTCGTCGGGGCGTGGATGCACCGTGATGCCTTGGGCCCCGGCTTCGAGCACGAAGCGCGCGGCACGGGTGACGCTCGGGATGCCCAAATGACGGGTGTTGCGCAGCAGGGCGACCTTGTTCAGGTTGACGGACAGGGCCGTGCGCTGGCTGGGGACATGGGGCTCGGGAGCGACGAGAGGATTCATCCGGAGGTTTCAATCAAGCAGTTGTTGGACGTCCACCATCAACTGGCGGGTGCGCAGGGTGGTGGTGCCGAGATGATAGTGAAGTGCTGCGCGCAGTTGCGGCCGGATCGCTGTCAGCACCGGCTGACATTGCTGGCGCAGTGCTGCGCCGTCACCTTGATCAAGCGCGGCTTGGATCGCCAACAAGGCGCGCCCGCTCAGGCCGTCGTGCACGGGGGCACGTTCGCCCAAGCGGCACAGGCCGCTTTTGGGTTCAAGGCGATAGTGTTGCTCGGGCTCGACCGCTTCTTGGGTGGCGGTGATGTGACCCAGCTCGGGCAGCACGCCCATGGCTTGGAGCAACAGCAACTCAAAGGCGCGCAAGGTGGCGGCCGTGCCCGCCGTACCCGCCATACCCGTTGTATGGGTGGATGGTGGGCTGGCTTGCAGGGCGAGCAGGGTGTCGGCGTAGGCGTCAAAAAGCAGCGGATGGGCGTCTTGGCGGGGCAGGGCCAAGATCAGCAGCTCGTTGAGGTAGTAGCCCGACAGCAGCGTGGCGGCAGGCGGCAGGGTGTGGCCGCCGCACCATTCGGCGCTGCGCAAGACGTGGATCTCGCTTTCAGACTCAGCGCGCTTGTGCGTGAGGTGCAGGTGCAGGCGCTGAAAAGGCAGCAAGATTGAGCGCAGCTGCGAGTGCGGGCGCTTGGCCCCTTTGGCCACCAAGACGATCCGGCCCTGCTCGCGGGTGAGCACATCGAGGATCAGGCTCGATTCGCTCCAGTCGTGGCGATGGAGCACAAAGGCGTTGAGAGGAGCTGCCGAACTGCGCCGCATGGTTGCCCTTTCTCAGCCTTCGCCAAGCCCCTCAATCGTCGCTGTCACTCGTAGCCGTAGCTCTTGAGGCGCTGTTCGTCGTCGGCCCAGCCTGAGCGGACCTTGACCCAGATTTCGAGGAAGACCTTGGCTTCCATGAGGCGCTCCAGCTCGGTGCGTGCTTCGGTGCCGATGCGCTTGAGGCGCTCGCCGCTTTCGCCGATGACGATGCCTTTGTGCGAATCGCGCTCGACGATGATGGTGGCGGCGATGCGGCGCAGGTTGCCTTCTTCCTCGAACTTGTCGATCACGACGGTCGAGGTGTAGGGCAGCTCATCGCCGGTCAGACGGAAGAGCTTTTCGCGGATCAATTCCGAGGCCAAGAAGCGGTCCGTGCGGTCGGTGAGCGAGTCTTCGTCGTAGAACCACGGCTGCTCGGGCAGGTAAGGCTTGATGATGCCCAGCAGGCGCTGCACGTCGTCGAGCTTGGTGGCGCTGAGCGGCACGAACTCGGTGAACGGGTGTTTGGCTTGCATGGTTTGCAGCCACGGCAACAAGTCGGAGCGGCGGTTCAGCGTGTCGAGCTTGTTGGCGATCAAAAACACCGGCTTGCCGGGCGGAATCAGCGACAGCACCTTGGCGTCATCGTTGCCGAAGCGATTGGCTTCGACCAAAAAGAGCACCACATCCACGTCGCCCAAGACCGACTGCACGGTCTTGTTCAGGTTGCGGTTCAGGGCGGCGGTGCCGCGCACGGTATGGCGCGTTTGGAAACCGGGGGTATCGACGAAAACAAACTGGCTCTCATCTTGGGTGTAAATGCCCGTGATGCGGTGCCGGGTGGTCTGCGCTTTTTTGGAGGTGATGCTGACCTTCTGGCCCACCAAGCTGTTGAGCAAGGTGGACTTGCCCACGTTGGGCCGACCGACGATGGCGATCAGGCCGCAACGTTGTGCCTCGGTGTTCTCAGGGTTTTGCATGGGAAGGATGTTTTTCGAGATGGTTCAAAACCGCACGTGCGGCTTCTTGTTCGGCGGCGCGGCGTGAGCGGCCTTCGCCGGTACAGGTGGTGTTCAACGCGGGCACGGTGCACGCGACCACAAAAGTTTGGTCGTGGGCACGGCCCTTGATGGTATCGATCCGGTAATCAGGCACCGGTTGCTGGCGCGCTTGCAGCCACTCTTGGAGCTGGGTTTTGGCGTCTTTGGCCCACGTTTGGCTGGCGGTTGTTTCAGTGATCAAGGGCTTGAACCATTGCCACACCAGCGGATGGGCCGCTGCAAAGCCACCGTCCAAGTAGACCGCACCGATGATCGCTTCGACCGCATCGGCCAAGATGGACGGCCGCTGCGCGCCACCACCACGGGCTTCACCTTCGGACAGACGCAGCATGCGGGGCAGTTGCAAGCCCAAGGCGACGCGGTGCAGCATGTCTTGGCGCACCAGATGCGCCCGCACGCGGGTCAAATCCCCTTCGGGGGAGCTGGAGAAGTGACCAAAGAGCAAGTCGGAGACGATCAGGTTCAGGACCGCGTCGCCCAGAAACTCAAGCCGCTCGTTGTGATCCGAACCGAAGCTGCGGTGCGTCAAGGCCTGCGCCAGCAAGGTCTGTTGCTTGAAGCGATGACCCAAGTGTTGCTGGAAGGCCTCCAGCGATAGCGGCGACGGACTGTTCACGACACTCACTGGGATCGCCCGCGAAATTTCAGCAGCAGGGACACCGGGCCGAACAAGGGGATTTCCTTGTCGTAGGCGAAGTTGATGACGATGCGATCGTTATCTTTGGTGATGTCCAAGTTGCCCGAGTTCATCGAATCAATCGTGCCCTGATTGCTGCGCATGCGCTCGAAATTGGCTTTGATTTCTGGCACGGTGTTGCCGCCCTTGACGGCCGTTTGATTGACCAAGGTTTTGACCGATTCGAACTCGACATAAGCCGGAACCGTCTTGATCAGCAAGACGGCTGCAAAAACGATCAGCACCGACCAAAACAGCAGGCCCACCATGGTGATGCCTTGTTGGGCTCGGCGCGATGAACGTGAAGAGGAAGGCGTCATGAAGCTGGCTCCAGTCTCAAAGGGTCAATGGAAGAGGCCGATGCGTTTGAAATTGCCGAAGTTCATCCAGACAAAGAAAGCGCGTCCCACGATGTTTTCGTCCGGCACAAAGCCCCAGAAGCGCGAGTCTTCCGAGTTGTCGCGGTTGTCGCCCATCATGAAGTAGTGGCCTGCCGGAACTTTGCAGGTCACGCCGTCAGCGTTGTACTGGCAGTTTTCGGATTGGGGAAAACGATGGGCGCGGCTCAGGTAGAACGACGACAGCTGCGGATCGACCAGCAAACGGTGTTGACCCGTCGGCTCCAAGGTTTCTTGAAATTGCTTGGAGTAGGTGCGCCGGTCTTCGTCGTAGTAGTCCTCCAGCGCCGTGAGGGGGGCTTCTTGGCCGTTGACGTAGAGGCGTTGCTGCTTGTAGGTGATCTCGTCACCCGGCACGCCGATGACCCGCTTGATGAAGTCGATGCTCGGATCTTGGGGATAGCGAAACACCATCACATCGCCGCGTTGCGGGGTGTGGTTGTCGATGATTTTCTTGTTCAGCACCGGCAGACGCAGACCGTAGTGAAACTTGTTCACCAAGATCAGATCGCCGATTTCCAGCGTTGGGATCATGGAGCCCGAGGGGATGCGGAACGGCTCGAACAGAAAGGAGCGCAACAGAAACACCGTCACGATCACCGGGAACAGACCTGCGGTCCAATCCAGCCACCAAGGTTGGGCCAAGATTTTCTGGCGAGCCACTTCCACCGCACCGTCGTCCTCGACCCGCTCAATGCCTTGACGGCTGAGTTCGGTGCGACGCCGTGCGGCTTCGTTTTCCAGCCGTTGAGCGGCTGCGCGACGGTTGGGTTGAAAGACGAGGCGTTCGGCCATCCAGTACAGCGAGGTCACGACGGCCAAAATGAAGAGCATCAGCGAGAAATTGCCGCTCCATTTGCCCATGTACCAGCCGCCCGCGTAGAGCGCCAAGCAGGCATAAAGCACCCCGGTGAGGGTGCTCAGAAAACGTTCGGTGGATTCAGTCATCGACTTGGAGGATGGCGAGGAAGGCTTCTTGCGGCACCTCGACGGAGCCGATCTGTTTCATGCGTTTCTTGCCGGCTTTCTGCTTCTCAAGCAGCTTGCGCTTGCGGCTGATGTCGCCGCCGTAGCACTTGGCCAGCACGTTTTTGCGCAGCGCTTTGATGTTTTCGCGCGCAATGATGTTGGCACCGATGGCGGCTTGGATGGCCACGTCGTACATCTGACGCGGGATTTGCTCGCGCATCTTGGCGGCCACGGCCCGGCCTCGGTACTGGCTTTGAGCACGGTGAACGATGATGGAGAGCGCATCGATGCGATCGCCGTTGATCAGCAAATCGACCTTCACCACATCCGCAGCGCGGTATTCCTTGAACTCGTAGTCCATCGAGGCGTAGCCGCGCGAGACGCTTTTCAGCTTGTCGAAGAAATCGAGCACGATCTCCGCCAGCGGCAGCTCATAGGTCAGCATGACCTGCTTGCCGTGATAGGCCATGTTGAGCTGCACACCGCGCTTTTGGTTGCACAGCGTCATCACCGGGCCGACGTAGTCTTGCGGCATGTACAGATGCACGGTGACGATCGGCTCGCGGATCTCGTTGATGCGACCAAGCTCGGGCATCTTGCTCGGGTTTTCGACCTCGATGACCTCGCCGCCGTTGAGCTCAACCTCATAAACCACGCTGGGGGCGGTGGTGATCAGGTCCTGATCGAATTCGCGCTCCAAACGCTCCTGCACGATTTCCATGTGCAGCAAGCCCAAGAAGCCGCAGCGAAAGCCAAAGCCCAGCGCCTGCGAGACTTCAGGCTCGTAACGCAGGGAGGAGTCGTTGAGCTTGAGCTTTTCGAGGGCGTCGCGCAGCTGGTCGTATTCGCTGGCTTCGGTCGGGTAGAGACCGGCAAAGACCTGCGGCTGGATTTCCTTGAAGCCGGGCAGGGCGTCAAGGGCGGGGCCGGCGTTGTTGGGCAGCTTCTTTTCCAGCGTGACCGTGTCGCCCACCTTGGCGGCTTGCAGCTCTTTGATGCCGGCGATGATGAAGCCGACTTCACCGGCTTTGAGGATGTCGCGGTTTTCCGACTTCGGTGTGAACACGCCCATGTGTTCGATCGGATAGATGGCGTTGGAGGCCATCATGCGGATGCGCTCACCTTTTTTCAGGTAGCCATCGACCACGCGCACCAGCATCACCACGCCGACGTAGTTGTCGAACCATGAGTCGATGATCATGGCGCGCGGCGGGCCGTCCGGATCCCCTTTGGGCGGCGGCATGCGGCTGATGACGGCCTCAATGATCTCGTCGATGCCCATACCGGTCTTGGCCGAACAAGGGATCGCGTCGTCGGCGTCGATGCCGATCACGTCCTCAATCTCGGCCTTGGCGTTGTCGGGATCGGCGTTGGGCAGATCCATCTTGTTCAGGACCGGCACCACCGTCACACCCAAGTCGAGCGCGGTGTAGCAGTTGGCCACCGTCTGCGCTTCAACGCCTTGGCTGGCATCCACCACCAACAGCGCCCCTTCGCAGGCCGAGAGCGAGCGGCTGACTTCGTACGAGAAGTCCACATGGCCCGGGGTGTCGATCAAGTTGAGGTTGTAGACCTGACCGTTTTGTGCCTTGTATTGCAGGGCGGCGGTTTGGGCTTTGATGGTGATGCCGCGCTCGCGCTCGATGTCCATCGAGTCAAGCACCTGCGCTTCCATCTCACGGTCAGACAGGCCACCGCAGCGCTGAATGATGCGGTCAGCCAAGGTGCTCTTGCCGTGGTCGATGTGAGCGATGATCGAAAAATTACGGATGTGGTCCATGAAACGATGAATGGCCGAGATCGTCCGGAGGTCGGGTCGGTCTCGGCGAAAGCGACGGGCCCGCTGCGGCGGGTCTGGATCGAGGGTGGGGGCGGCCATTGTAGCCAAGCCCCCTGCCGTGCAGGCTGACGATCTCCTTGAGCGAGGGGGTCAAGGCTCAGCTCGGATCACGGCGTACTGCGCCCACACCCCCCGGCGATACAGCACTTGGAGCGGTTTGCGCCGATCCACCTTGCTCAGAAGCGTTTCGAGCTGCGCGGTATCGCGCACTTCCACGTCGGCCACGCTCAGCAAGATGTCGTCTTCGCGCAGACCGGCTCGGGCTGCTGCGCCTTGGGCTTGGGTGATGCGCACGCCGCCCCTGAGCTTGAGCTCCTTGCGTTGCGCCTCATTCAGGTTGGACAGGCTCAGTCCCAAGGCCTTGGCGATGGCTCCCGTTTCGCCGGCCGGGGTGGGTTGATCCGGTGTCGGTTGAGCTTGGTCCTCGGCGTCCATTTCGGCCACATGGAGCTTCAGATCGTGGGTCTTGCCGCGTCGCAGCACTTGAACTTGGGCCGAGGTGCCCGGCGCGGTGTTGCCCACCAGACGTGGCAGATCGTTCCATTTCTCGACCGGCTTGTCGCCAAAGCGCATCACGATGTCACCGGCTTCGATGCCGGCCTTGTCAGCCGGACTGCCGATTTCGACCGAGCGCACCAAGGCCCCACCGGTGCCTTTGGGCAAGCCAAGCGTTTCAGCGACATCGGTACTGACCTCGCCGATCTGCACGCCGATGCGACCGCGCACCACATGGCCCCGGGTGCGCAGCTGATCGACCACCCGTGCGGCTTCGTCGATCGGAATGGCGAACGAGATGCCCATGTAGCCGCCCGAGCGGCTGTAGATCTGCGAGTTGATGCCGACCACTTCGCCGCGCATGTTGATCAAGGGGCCGCCCGAGTTGCCGGGGTTGATCGCCACATCGGTCTGGATGAACGGCAGCATCTCGCCGGTGTCGCGCGCTTTGGCGCTGACGATGCCGGCGGTGACGGTGTTGTCCAGATCAAAGGGTGAGCCGATGGCAATCACCCATTCACCCACCTTGAGTCGGCTGACTTCACCAAAGCGCACCGCACTCAGGCCCGTGGCTTCGATCTTGAGCAGGGCCACATCGGTGCGTTTGTCGGCGCCGACCAAGCGGGCCTTGAGTTCGCGCTTGTCGTTCAAGCGCACCACGATCTCATCGGCGCCATCCACCACGTGGGCGTTGGTCATGACGTAGCCATCGGCCGACATCACAAAGCCTGAGCCCACGCCTCTGGGGACGCTTTCGGGTTGGCTTTCGGGGCGGCCCCGGCGTTGCCCAGGCGATCCGGGTTGTCCGGGGGGGGCACCAAAGAAGCGCCGGAAGAGCTCTTGCATCTCTTCGTCCATCTCCGGGTTGCCGCCGTGCTGGGTTTGCACCTTGGCGCGGGTGCGGATGTTCACCACCGACGGCCCCACCACCTCCACCAGTTCAGTGAAGTCCGGCAAGCCTTTGACCAGCAGCGGTGCACTGCCGCCGCCGCTGGTGCTCACGGTGCTGGCCGATGGGCCACCCGCCGCTGTGGCCGTGTGGTGGGAGAGCAGCGGGGTCAGCAACGCTCCGGTGCAGACCAAGGCGGCCCCGGCAAACAGCCAGCGACGGGCTGGGGATGTGGGCATCGAAAGATGAGGAACACGCATCACAAAACCTCCAAAGGGATCCAAAGGTGACTGACACCGCCTGACCATATCGGGATGGTCCTCGCATTACACAAGGGGGTGGGCATGGACAGCGCAGCGCAGGGTGTGCCAGTGCGTGTGCAGGTCACGCTGCGAGAGCGCCAACCATGGCGTTGGCGCGCCTCTGTTCGTGGGCGTGGGCTGAAAGCGCAGCAGCATCCAGCGTTGCAGATCCAACTGAACGCTGAGGCGGCCGGGGATGGCGGCCGTGGAGGAGGTGATGGTGGACGGGGGCAGCAGGAACCAGTACTGTTCGCGCTCTTGCCAGCGCAATTGCCAACGCAGTTGGAGGGCGGGCTCGCTATGACGCGGCCAAAGCTCTCGGTGCAGCCACCAAGCACTGCCGACCGTGACGCCGAGACCGACGCTGATGCGCAGACCGAGGCCCACGGTGCTGTCAGCCGCACGGTGTCCGAGGATCCAGGCGATCAAGCCGGCAACAAGGCTGAGCCACAGCAGGCGCAAGGCCCAGCTCCAAAAAGAATCGGCACCGACTTCGAGCGTGAAGCCGGTGCCGTCGGGGGTGAGCCGCGTCGGGTTCAGAAGGTTCAGAACACTGGACTCAGATGCGACGGAACACCAACGTGCCGTTGGTGCCACCAAAGCCGAAGTTGTTTTTCACGGCCACGTCGATCTTCATCTCACGCGCGGTGTTGGCGCAGTAATCGAGATCGCAGGCTGGATCTTGGTTGAAGATGTTGATGGTCGGCGGCGAAATCTGGTGATGGATGGCCAGCACCGAGAACACCGATTCAATCCCACCCGCACCGCCCAGCAAGTGACCGGTCATCGACTTGGTCGAATTCACCACCAACTTCTTGGCGTGATCACCGAACGCCAGTTTGATGGCGTTGGTTTCGTTCAAGTCCCCCAGCGGCGTCGAGGTGCCGTGAGCGTTGACGTAGTCCACCGCATCGGCGTTGATGCCGGCGTTGCGCAGCGCCATTTGCATGGAGCGGCGCGGACCGTCCACGTTCGGGGCGGTCATGTGATAGGCATCGCCCGTCATGCCAAAGCCACACAGCTCGGCATAGATCTTGGCGCCACGCTTTTTGGCGTGTTCGTACTCTTCGATGACCATGACGCCACCGCCTTCGCCCAACACGAAGCCGTCCCGGTCCTTGTCCCAAGGGCGCGATGCGGTCTTGGGGTCATCGTTGCGGGTCGAAAGCGCGCGCGCCGAGGCAAAGCCGCCCACGCCCAAGGCGGAGAGGGTCGATTCCGAGCCCCCAGCGACCATCACGTCGGCGTCACCGTATTCGATCAAGCGAGCGGCCAGACCGATGCTGTGCAAGCCCGTGGTGCAGGCTGTGACCACACCGATGTTCGGGCCTTTGTAGCCACACAGGATCGAGACATGACCGGAGGTCATGTTGATGATCGATGCGGGGACGAAGAAGGGCGAAATGCGGCGCGGGCCACGGGCCTTGTATTCGCTGTGGGTGTTTTCGATCAGCGGCAAACCGCCGATGCCCGAACCCACCATCACGCCAATGCGCTCGGCTTCTTCCTCGCTCAGCGCATCGCCCGTGGGCAGACCCGCGTCACGCACCGCTTGCAAGGCAGCTGCAATGCCGTAATGGATGAAGGCATCCATGTGGCGCGCTTCCTTGGCGGGGATGTAGTCGTCAAGGTTGAGGCCTTTGACTTCACCAGCGAAGTGGACAGCCAGATCAGAGGCGTCGAAACGAGTGATCGTATCGATGCCCGACTGGCCTGCGACGATGTTGGACCACGACTCCGCCACTGTGTTCCCGACTGGGGTCACAAGGCCAAGCCCGGTCACGACGATGCGGCGACGGGTCATGCTTAGGGTGCTTTGCGGTAAGGCAGGGGCGTTTGACGGCCCCGAGGAGCGCAGAAAGAGGACGCTTAGTCCTGCTTGGCGTGCGTCTTGGCGTAATCGATCGCGAGTTGAACCGTGGTGATCTTCTCAGCTTCTTCGTCAGGAATTTCGATTTCGAATTCGTCTTCGAGAGCCATCACCAATTCCACGGTGTCGAGCGAGTCAGCGCCCAAGTCGGCCACGAAGGCCTTGGCGTTGGTGACTTCGGCTTCTGCCACACCAAGTTGTTCGGCGATGATTTTCTTGACGCGTGTTTCGATGTCGCTCATGAGAGGTGCTCCGGGATGAAGAGGTGCAATGAAAAACAGCCTGCGATTCTACGGTGTCTGCGAAACCACCCTGAATGGGGGTTCGCCTGACGTTTGATCAGAAGGTGCCAGGCCTGAAGCGTTTTCTGATCAAACTTTGAAACAAGTCAAAGAGAAGTGAGGTCCGTTCAGTTCATGAACATACCGCCGTTGACATGCAGTTCGGTCCCCGTGATGTATCCCGCCGACGGTCCCGTGAGAAAAGCGACCGCCTCAGCGATGTCCTCTGGACTGCCCAAGCGGCCCAAGGGAATCTGCGCGGTCAGCGCTGCTTTCTGGGCTTCGGGCAGAACGTCGGTCATGTCGGTGGCGATGAAACCCGGGGCGACACAGTTGACGGTGATGTTGCGGCTGCCGAGTTCGCGTGCCAGCGAGCGGGTCATGCCCGCCACCCCAGCCTTGGAGGCGCAGTAGTTGGCTTGACCCGGATTGCCGGAGGCGCCGACGACGGAGGTGATGTTGACGATGCGGCCAAAGCGCTGCTTCATCATCGGCTTGATCGCGGCACGGCAGGCGCGGAAGACTGACTTGAGGTTGGTGTCGATCACCGCATCCCAGTCGTCGTCCTTGAGGCGCATGGCCAAGGTGTCGCGGGTGATGCCGGCGTTGTTGACCAGCACGTGCAAGCCGCCGTGCGTCTTGACGATACCGTCGATCGCAGCGTCAAGGGCCGCAGCGTCGGTGACGTTGAGCGTCAGGCCCAAGCCGCCGAATTCAGCCAGGGCTTCACCGATGGCGCTTGAGCCGCTGTCGCTGGTGGCCGTGCCGATGACTTTGAAGCCTTTGCGGGCCAAGGTCAGCGCGATGGCGCGACCGATGCCGCGACTGGCCCCGGTGACGAGGGCAACTTGTTGAGAGGGAGCATTCATGCGAGCAGCGCCTTGGCATCGGCCAAACTGGCCGGATCAAAGATGGTGGCGGACGTCAGTTCGGCGTCGATGCGTTTGGCCATGCCGGCCAGCACCTTGCCGGGACCACATTCAAGCATCGTGCCCAGACCGCGTGCCTTGAGGGCCTGAATCACTTCGACCCAGCGCACTGGGCCGAAGGCTTGGCGGTAGAGCGCGTCGCGAATGGCATCGGCCTCGGTGTGCACCGCCACGTCGATGTTGTTCACCACCGGGATCTGCGGCGTGTTGATCTGGATGCTGACAAGGCGTTCACGCAGGCGCTCAGCCGCTGGCTTCATCAGGCTGGAATGGAAGGGTGCCGACACCGGCAGCGGCAGCGCGCGCTTGGCGCCCATCGCCTTCAGCACGATGCAGCCCGCTTCGATACCGGCCTTGGAGCCCGCAATGACGATTTGTTTGGGGTCGTTGAAGTTGACGGCTTCGACCACTTCGCCCGATTCAGCCATGGCCTTGGCGCAGCCTTCGCGCACGGTGGCAGCGTCCAAACCGAGGATGGCGGCCATGCCGCCGGTGCCGACCGGCACGGCGTCTTGCATGGCTTGGGCGCGCAGGCGCACCAAGGGCAGCGCGTCCGCCAAGCTCAAGCTACCTGCGGCGACCAGCGCGGTGTATTCACCCAGCGAGTGACCGGCTACGGCAGCGGGCAGCGGACCGCCTTCAGCAAGCCAAGCGCGGTAGTTGGCGATGCCGGCGGTCAGCATCACGGGCTGGGTGTTGGTGGTCAGATCGAGCGACTCTTTCGGGCCTTCAGCGATCAGTTGGGCCACGTTCTCGCCGAGGGCTTGGCTGGCTTCTTCAAGGGTGGCACGCACGGCGGGGTGATCCCCCCAAGCCGAAAGCATGCCCACCGACTGCGAACCCTGGCCGGGGAAAACGAACGCAAAAGCGGCAAAAGCTGTCATGGTCGGTAGCGCAATGGTCAAGCGATGGTCAAGAAACTCAGAAATCCACCAGGACAGCGCCCCAGGTGAAGCCGCCCCCCACGCCTTCGAGCAGCAGGGTTTGGCCGCGTTGCACACGGCCGCTGCGCACGCCATGGTCCAGCGCCAAGGGGATCGACGCCGCAGAGGTGTTGCCGTGCTGATCGACGGTGACGATCACCTTGTCCATCGGCAGCTTCAGCTTGCGGGCGGTGCTGTTCATGATGCGGATGTTGGCCTGATGCGGGATCAGCCAGTCGATGTCGGCGGCGGTGCGATTCGCCTTGGCCAGCACGGCACGGGCGGTTTCTTCGAGCACGCCTACAGCGAGCTTGAACACCGCTTGACCGTCCATGCGCAAGAGCGGCTCGCCCGTGACTTGGCCGCCCGAGACATGCCCGGGCACACAGAGGATGTCGAGATGACGGCCGTCGGCGTGCATGTCGGTGGCGACGATGCCTGGCGTGTCGCTGGCGGAAAGCACCACCGCGCCTGCGCCGTCACCGAACAGCACGCAAGTGGTGCGGTCGTTGAAATCGAGGATGCGTGAAAAAACTTCGGCGCCGATCACCAGCGCGTGGCGCACGGTGCCGGCACGGATCATGGCGTCAGCCACGGTCAGGGCATAAATGAAGCCTGAGCAAACGGCCTGCATGTCAAAAGCCGGGCAGCCGTTGGTGATGCCGAGCTTGCGCTGCACGATGGTCGCGGTGGACGGAAACACCATGTCGGGTGTCGAGGTCGCGACGATCAGCAAATCGACATCGGCGGCGGTGATGCCCGCGGCTTCCATGGCGTGCTGGGCCGCTTGGGTGCCGAGATCGCTGGCAAAGGTGCCGGCGTCGGCAAAATGGCGCGCTTGGATGCCGGTGCGCTCAACGATCCATTCGTTGGAGGTCTCTAGACCCCGCGAGGCCAACTCGCTGACCATGTCAGCATTGCTGAGCCGGCGGGGGGGCAGGCTGCTGCCGGTTCCGGTGATGCGGGCGTAGCGAGCCAACGGGGGAATCGACGAAGGCATCGACGAAGAAGAGGATGTGCTCATCATGCAGCGGGTTGCCCGGACTGTGCTGGCGTTGCCGATTCAGCGGCAACGGGCAAGGCCTGAAGGGTTTCGTGGATGCGACCACGCACTTGGTCCAGCAGGCGATGCTGGGCGGCGTTATGCGCCCGGTCCAGCGCATTGCCAAAGGCCATGATGTCCGCTGAGCCGTGGCTCTTGAACACCAAGCCGCGTAAACCCAGAAGCGCAGCACCGTTGTAGCGCCGGTGATCGACGCGCCGCTTGAATCGATTCAGCACCGGCATGGCAGCCAGCGCCGCGATCTTGGTCCAAGGGTTGCGGCTGAATTCCTGCTTGAGCAGGTTCGACACCATGCTGGCCAAGCCTTCAGCGGTTTTGAGGGCGACATTGCCGACAAACCCGTCGCAGACCACCACATCGACGGTGCCTTTGAAGATGTCGTTGCCTTCGACGTTGCCGTAGAAGTTCAAGTGGCCCGCCGCCCCAGCCGTGCGCAGCAACTCGCCCGCCCGCTTGATGACTTCGTTGCCCTTGATCATCTCTTCGCCGATGTTGAGCAAGCCCACGCTGGGGTTGTCTTTGCCATCGACGGCAGCCACAAGCGCGCTGCCCATGGCCGCAAATTGCAGCAAGTGATCGGCGCTGCAATCGACGTTGGCCCCCAGATCCAGCATGGTGGTGTAACCACCGCTTTGATTGGGCATGACCGAAGCAATCGCGGGCCGGTCAATCCCAGGCAGCGTTTTGAGCAAATAGCGGGCGACCGCCATCAAAGCGCCGGTATTGCCCGCTGACACGCAGGCATCCGCCGCCGAAGCACCCGTCTCATCGGCCTTGACTTGGCTGATGGCGATACGCATCGACGATTGACGCTTTTTGCGCAGCGCAACCTCGACCGAGTCGTCCATGGCCACCACTTCGGTGGCTTCAACCACCGTGCAGCGTGACCAAGCACGAGCTTCTGTCAGGGCATCAGAGAGACCCACCAGCAACAGCTCTGCCTGCGGGTGACGCTCAAGAAAAGCGCGGCACGCAGGCAAAGTGACGGATGGGCCATGATCACCGCCCATGCAATCCACCGCGAGGCGGACGGGGCGATCCAGAGGAGCGACCGAATTCAAAGCGGGTTGACGTCCGTTTGCAGGCAAGCCCCCGGCCTTAACATCAGCCGAATGGACTCAAATAGGCAGCGAATCAGGCGTCAGCCTTGGTTTTCAGCACTTTGCGACCACGATAGAAGCCGGTCGGGCTGATGTGGTGGCGCATGTGCACTTCACCGGTGGTCGGCTCAATGGCCGTACCCGGAGTGGTCAATGCATTGTGTGAGCGGTGCATACCGCGCTTGGAGGGGGATTTCTTGTTTTGCTGGACGGCCATGGTGCACTCCTGCTCTTCCGAGAAGATTCAGACGAGAAAAGCTTTCGATCATATCAGCTTCATCGGGAAGTGTCGAGCTTCATCTTGGCCAAAGCGGCGAAAGGATGCGGTGTTTGCGACGCTTCGCTTTCGTTGGCGGCGTCATCGAATGTGTCTGAGCCGGTGAAAGCCAGTTCACAGTCGGGGTGGACGGGGACCAAGGGTTGGGCAAGCAGCCATTCGTCTTCGATCAAAGCGAGTAGATCGAAGGTCCGGCTGATCACCAAAATATCTTCATCGGCATCCGTATCGAGCTGTTCGGCCTCAGCCTCGGTGGCCACAAAACGGAACCAGCGGTCCACGCTCAGCGGTTCTTGCACGGTTTGCAAGCAGCGTTGGCATTCGAGCGGGACCGCCGTTTGGGCTTGCAGATGTAGCCAGACTTGAGGTGCGCCTTTGGTTTGAGGGCGCAGCTCAGCCGTGGCTTGCCAGTGACCTTGGGGCCAAGTGCTTGGATCCGTTGCAGCGGCATGGAAGCCGGCCCGCAGTCGGAGCATGGTCTGGAGGTCCACGTTGCCTTCGAGCGTGCCGTGATCGGTCGCAAAGGCCAAGATGTCCAGACGTTCGGGGGTGAACTCGCGCGATTTCATGGCCGGCAGTGTAAGGCCACGACAATGGCGGCTTTGACGTCTTTGAGACTCTCAGCCGCGTATGTCTGTTCTCGCTCATCCCTTTTCTTCCGCCGGTCCCAGCACGCTTTGGCCGCGCTTGATTCTTGGCTCCACCTCGCGCTATCGGCGTGAGTTGTTGGAACGTTTACGGCTGCCTTTCGACGTGATGGCTTCTCAGGTGGATGAAACACCGCTGGCCGCAGAGTCACCCGCCGCGCTGTCACTGCGTTTGGCGCATGCCAAGGCGGCTGCGGTGGCGCAGATGTGTGCTGACGATGTGGTGGTCATTGGCTCCGATCAGGTGGCTGAACTTGCTGGGCAGCCCATGGGCAAGCCGGGCGGCTTCGAGCGGGCGTTTGCGCAGTTGCGCGCCATGAGTGGTCAAAGTGTGGTTTTTCATACCTCGGTCGCGGTCCATCGCCCCAAGACGGGTTTTGTGGCGGGCTGTCACGGTGAAGTGCGGGTCCGTTTTCGCGCCTTGAGCGACCGCGATATCACCACCTATCTGCGTCTTGATGAGCCCTACGACTGCGCCGGCAGCGCGCGCTGCGAAACCTTGGGCATCGCCTTGCTAGAAGCGATTGACTCGGACGACCCGACCATGCTGATTGGCTTGCCATTGATTCGGACCAGCGAGTTGTTGCGTCAAGCGGGGTTGGACCCGTTGGCGGTCTTGGCTCAAACCCCGCAGCGGAGTCAGCATGAGTGAGGTTGTCGCGAAGCAAGGGCGTTTGATCCTGATGCCCAACACCTTGGATTTGGGCACGGTGGCGGATGGCTCCCCTCCGCCCGATCTGCACGATGTGCTGCCGATGGGCGTGATCCGGCGCGCGGCCGAACTGCGCTTTTGGGTGGTTGAAAACGCCAAAAGTGCGCGTGCTTTTTTGAAGCGCGTCGATCAGGTGATGCCGCTCGGGTGCCCTTTGCAGCAGATCACCTTGACCGAATTGCCTCGGCCCCAAAAAGGGCAGAGCGATTCGGCGCGGGGGGGCGGGCGCACTGAGCCCGATCTGGGGCTGTTGTTGGCACCGGCCCAGGCGGGTAACGACGTGGGACTGCTTTCTGAAGCGGGGCTTCCTGCGGTGGCCGATCCGGGCGCTTTGCTGGTGAAAGCAGCGCATCGTTTGGGCGTGAGCGTGGTGCCGCTGTCCGGACCGAGCTCGTTGATGTTGGCTTTGGCAGCCAGTGGCTTGAACGGCCAGAGCTTTGCGTTTGTGGGCTACGTGCCCACCGAAGCCAGTGAGCGTGCCAAGCGACTCAAGGAGCTGGAAAACCATTCTCGGCGTTGGCAGCAAACCCAGTTGCTGATTGAGACGCCGTACCGCAACGCGGCGTTGCTGGCTGCCTTGATGCGCGATCTGCAACCCACCACGTGGCTCAGCGTGAGCTGTGGCCTGACCTTGAGTGCGGAGGGGGTGCGCACCCTGCGGGTTGCGGACTGGCGCAAAGAAGCGGCGGCTTTCAACGCATGGCCGCCGGCGCATGTGCCGGCGGTTTTCTCGTTCCTTGCGACTTGAGTCTGAAGCGCTGGGTTTAGGCGTTGGTGTCGCCGCTGCCGGGTGTGGGCAGCGCCAACAAAGCAGCGACCTTGCGGCGCGGCTTGATGTGGCGCGAAATCAGTGACGAGCCGCCAGCAGTACTGGTGGTGTCGCGCTGATCCCAGATCGGATTGGCGTTGGCGTCCGCTTCGTACGGCCGCTCAAAAAATGGGTCGGCCGAGCGACGGGGTGGCGAAGACGGGCCGCTTCGCAGTCGTGCGGCCAAGGTCGGTCCCGGAGCGACGGCGTCAACCGGCGTACTCGTTGGCGCTTGCGCATGGGTGTCATCGTCACGGTATGGGCGGCGATAAGGCGTGCGGCGGCCATCGTCGAGTTCGAGTGCTTCGATGTCGAGGGTTTTGCGCGCCAGCTTTTCAATCTCAGCCATTTGCCGAGCATCCGACGCTGTGACCAACGAGACCGCCAGTCCTGATGCGCCGGCGCGGCCCGTGCGGCCAATGCGGTGCACGTAGTCTTCGGCGTGGAAGGGAATGTCGAAGTTGAACACCGCTGGCAAGTCAGCGATATCCAGTCCCCGGGCGGCCACATCGGTGGCGACCAAGAGTTCGACCTCGCCGCCTTTGAACGCATCCAAGGCCTTCAGACGTTCGTCTTGCGACTTGTCGCCGTGCAACGCGGCAGTTTTGAAACCATCGCGCTCAAAAGAGCGCGCTAGGCGGGCTGCACCGAGCTTGGAGTTGACAAAGATGATCGCTTGCTTGATGTCGCGTTCACGCAGGATGTGACGAATCGCTTGGCGCTTGTCATCGTCTTGCACGCGGTAGAAACGCTGCTCCACCGTGGTGGCGCTGGCATTGGGCCGGGCGACTTCGATCAGCACAGGATCTTGCAGATAGCTCTGGGCCAGCTTCTTGATTTCAGGCGAGAAGGTGGCCGAGAACAGCAAGGTCTGACGGGCCTTGGGCAGGTAGCTCAGGATGCGTTGCAGATCGGGCAGGAAGCCGATGTCGAGCATCCGGTCGGCTTCATCAAGCACGACATACTCGACTTGGCCGAGTTGGCAGTTCTTGATCTGGATGTGGTCCAGCAGCCGCCCTGGCGTGGCAATCAGGACCTCAACGCCGCGTTTGAGTTCCGCTGTTTGAGGCGCCATGTCGATGCCGCCGAAGACGCAAGCCACGCGCAACTGGCTGTGCTTGGCGTAGTTGCGCACGTTGCTGGCGACCTGATCGGCCAGTTCACGGGTCGGTGTCAGCACCAAGGCGCGCACAGGGTGCCGGGCGGGCGATGCGCTGGGGTTTTCGTGCCGCATCATTTTTTGCAGCAAGGGCAGTGCAAACGCGGCCGTTTTGCCGGTGCCTGTTTGAGCGGCACCCATCACATCCTTGCCAGCCAGCACCACCGGGATGGCTTGGGCCTGGATGGGCGTCATGTGCGCGTAACCCGCGTCACGGATGGCAAGCTGGAGTTTGGCGTCCAGCGGCAGGGTGTCGAACCGCAGCGGTGCGGACGGTGCGGCCAAGTCGGCCCGGGGAGAATCGGTCATAGGGGCGGGATTATCCCGCAGAGTGATGAACAGCCTCTGTCCGTAGGGCGGAGGGCGTTGTTTTACGTAGAAGCAAATGCGGGGTGTGGAAGCGCACGATCGATCGATAGAGCGCGATATAGGTCCAGCAGAACGCCACAATCAGACCGGTTAAGACCGCGCTGTTATCCCAGAACAGCAACCCTGGCGTGATCGAAAGGGCGCTTAGGGCCCAGAGGTAGGGGGAGGTCATGGAGTTTCGCCGCAACAAACTGGCGGAGTCGTGCCGCCCCACAGCCCAGCGCATCAGGCGGCGATAGATCAGGCTGTGCAAATGGACGGCATCGGCGGCTCCCATGCGCCGACCGCGCACAACTTTACGGCGATACATGGAAAACAGCGTCTCCACGATGGGGTAAGCGCAGACCAGCAAGGGAAAAATGGGCGACACGCTCGGGTTGCGATGAACCAGCAAGATGCTCAGTTCGGCAATCCAAAAACCCAGCAAATAAGCGCCACCGTCGCCCATGAAGATCAGGCCACGGGGGTAGTTCCAAACAAAGAAGCCTAAAACGGCGCCCAAGCCGAGCAGGGCGCCTTGCAGAACCAAGGCGTCACCCAGGCGATACGCGACCCATGCCAAAGCCCCCAAGATCAACGTGACGCAGAACGAGGCCAAGCCGTTAAAGCCATCGATGATGTTGACTGAGTTGGAAACGCCCGCGACGACAAACAAGGTCACGGCCATGGCCAAAGGCCCCACGGGCAGGATGTCGTGCTGAAGGAGTCGGTCCAAGGCTGGAATGCCAGAGCGCTGGATGATGCCGTCAACCAACCATAGCGCGGCAGAAGCGGCCAAAAGGGTCGCGAGCATGCGCATGCGTGGCGTCACCCGTTTGGTCAGATCCTCCATCAGGCCCGCTGCAAAGGCGATGGTGGCGCAGCCCGTCAGCTGCACCAAATCTTCAAAATCGGGTGTATCGAGCTGTGAGTGATAACTCAGGCCGCCGAGCATGCCCATCAAAATGCTGACGCCGCCGATACGCGGGACATCCAAGGCATGGAACTTCTGCGGTTGCAGATGATCGGTGTCACCCGACAAATGAACGTGTATAGACGATGACCACACCACCAAAAGGGTCACAAAGAAGGCTGTTCCGAGGGATGCGATGAACGGAATCATCTTGTGGAGAAGTCAGCTGATGGGATGACCAGCAGGTCAAAGTTCAAATGGGATTAATTCCCATGACATGGTGAAGCGTGCTGCATCCTAAAAAATCGAGTTTCATTTTTTCTGATACTGACGAAAATTTACAAAAACATAAAAAGCGTTGCATTCTACCGGCTGTGTTGCCGCCGAGCCACGCCTGTTTGATGTCAGTTCAGGCAGGCAAAATCAGCCGCTCTGGCCCTGTTTTTCTTCTTTGTCTCTGACCCATGGTTGCTCATTCATCCTCTTTTTCTGCATCTTGTGATCGGGATACACCCTCGCCGCGCGTCTCGGTTTGGCCAGTGGTCATGGCGGGTGGGAGCGGAACGAGGCTCTGGCCGTTATCGCGGGCCGGTTTTCCCAAGCAATTTTTGGTTTTATCGGGCATCCACAGCCTGTTTCAGTTGGCCACGGCTCGTTTGACGCAGGGCGAATGGTCGCCGTCATGGTCCGTGGCTGCCCCGCTGATTGTGGGCAATGAAGAACATCGCTTTCTGATCTTGGATCAATTGCGTGACATGAAGACTGATCCCGGAGCGGTCCTGCTTGAGCCGATGGGGCGTAACACGGCAGCTGCGCTCACCTTGGCGGCGCTTCAGGCCGTCGCCTTGGGTGACGACCCTGTGTTGGTGGTGACGCCCGCTGATCAAACTGTGACGGATCCGCAAGCCTTTGCCCAGTCCCTGAATCGGGCGGTGGCGGCCGCAGCGAAAGGGTCGATCATCATTCTTGGCGTGACGCCAGATCGACCCGAAACCGGTTACGGCTACATCCGCTGTGTTGCAGAAGAAGCCGCAGACGCCTCGCCCGAGGGAGCGTTGTCCGCAGCCACCCCTGTGGCTGAGTTTGTTGAAAAACCGGATCTGGCCACGGCCCAGCGCTACTTGGAGAGTGGTCACTACAGTTGGAACAGCGGCTTGTTTGTCCTCAAAGCTTCTGTGTGGCTTGAAGCCTTGGCACAGTTTCGTCCGGACATTCGCCAAGCGTGTGAGGCGGCGTGGGCCTTGCGTCAAACCGATGGTCCTTTTGTGCGCCCTGATCGTGAAGCCTTCGCTTTGGTGCCTTCCGAATCGGTCGATTACGCGGTGATGGAGCGTTGTCCGGGGAGTGCCTTTGACATTCGTCGGGTCGCTTTGGCGGCAGGTTGGAACGACTTGGGGGCGTGGGATGCCGTGTGGCAAGTGGCTGATAAGGACGGCGATGGCAACGCTGTTCAGGGCGATGTGCTGGTCGAAGATAGCCGTAATACCTTGGTGCATGCCACCAGCCGACTGGTCAGTGTCATCGGTTTGGATGACGTGGTGGTGGTGGAGACCGCTGACGCCGTGCTCGTCGCCGATCGCGCTCGCAGCCAAGAGGTGAAGAAGATTGTGACGCGCCTGAGTGCCCAAGATCGCGGTGAGCCCAGCTTGCACCGCAAGGTGTCACGCCCTTGGGGCTGGTACGACAGCATCGATGCCGGACCACGTTTTCAAGTCAAACGCATCTTGGTCAAGCCGGGAGCGTCTTTGAGTCTGCAAATGCATCACCACCGTGCCGAGCACTGGGTGGTGGTGTCGGGGACGGCTGAAGTGACGTGTGGTGAGCGCAAGATTTTGCTCACCGAGAACCAGAGCACTTATATCCCGCTGGGGGAAGTCCACCGCCTGAGCAATCCTGGGCGAGTGCCGCTGGAGATCATCGAAGTGCAGTCGGGTTCTTATTTGGGTGAGGACGACATCACCCGCTTTGAAGACACCTACGGCCGGCAATGATCCAGCTGTTGGCCCGCAGCAGGCCAACCACCGGCGCTCAGTCCATGCGCGCCTGCGCTGTAAATACCAGCCCCTCGCCAAAGACTGCGCGCACCGGCAGGGCTAAACCAAAAGCGGATTGGACCTTTTTTCTCAGCCGAGACAGCGCGGACTCGACCCGGTGAAATCGTTCCGAAACCGAGGACGGGCTGCTTTCCTCCGGTGGGGCACCGAGGACGGCCAGAATCTCTGCCTTGCTCAATGTCTGTAGGGGACTCGCCATCAAGATGGCCAAGAGATCGAATTCAACCGAAGTGAGCGCGGTTGACTGCGATCCAGCCGGAGAGATGAGGGTGCAACTGGCGAAGTTGAGGCTCCAGTGCTGACCCACCATCTTTGGGATGGCTGGAGTTTCCAAGGTCGGCATCCCATCGAGGGAGGGATGGTGCAGGGTGACTGGGCTGCTGCTTTGTGGGGGATGAACGTGATGACGTGCTGCCGGTGCCAGCGGTAAACGCCGCATCAGGGCTCGAACCGCTGCCAGCAATTCGAGGCGATCGATGGTTTTGGTAAACGCCATATCCGCACCTGCATCCAGCGCTGCAATGCGATCTTGTTGTGCTGGGCGGGTCGTGAGTGCGATGCAGCCGATGGTGGTTTTGGATTTGATGCTGCTGAGCAAGTTCAGTTCAGGCAGCAAAGGCTGTTCCAGAGCAATCAAGAGGACATCGGTGGTTTCGACGGCCCCTTCTTCGTTGGAGGGCTCCAAGCTTGCCAGTTGTCGCACCGTGAAACCTGAGGCTTGGAAGTAGCGCGCCAAGCTTGCTCGCTGCGCCTCGTGGCGATCCACCAGCGTGAGGGTGGCGTTGCCCATGCGCGCATGGGCAGCCGCCATCGCCGCATCCTTGGAGTTCACCGTTCCCCCAACGACTCGGTCAAGGTCTTGCGCAGTGGTTTGAGCAAGTAGTCCATCATGCTGCGGTCGCCGGTGCGGATATCGACCTGGGCCGTCATGCCTGGGAGGACCTCCAGCACATGACCGGTCTGTGTGCGCACGGGCGCTGCCGAGGTGGCGATATGCACGCGGTAGTAGGTTTGCTCACCGGTGCGGGTGTCTTCCTTGAGCGTATCGGCGCTGACGTAAATCACCTTGCCGGCCACGGCGCCGTAGATGGTGTAGTCGAAGGGATCGAAGCGAATGTTGGCTGGCAGACCCGGTTTGATTTGCGCAATTTCGGAAGGCCGAACTTTGGCCTCAATCACCATCTGATCGTCCACCGGCACGATTTGCAGCAGTTCATCACCGGCACGCAGCACGCCGCCTTGGGTGGTGATACGCACGTTCTTCACAATCCCGCCCACCGGGGCCTTGATGACGCTATCGACCACTTGCTGCGCGCGTTGGGTACGAACTTGCTCGGCTTGGCCGAGATCATCTTCAACCTTGGCCAGTTCGGTCCGGGTGTCTTGGAAGTACTTGTTTTTCCGATTGACCAGTTGAGCCTCGGCCTCATTCAAGGCCCGTTGAGCTTTGATGACATCTGAGCGACTCACGTCGCCGCTGGAGGCCAGTTTGCTGATCAGACCGGCATCCTCCGTGGCCAGCGTGACGGCCACCTTGAGGGTGCGCAATTCCTCTTGCAAGCCATTGCGCTTTTGCCGAAACAGTGAACGCTGGGCCGAGACCAGATCGGGAAAGTTCTCCAACAAATCCTGGGAAAACACCGGCTCCGGGGCGTCCTGCGCCTCAGCACGCAGGCGGGCAGCCTGTGCGCGCAAAGCGGCCAGCTTGGCGTCGATTTCGGCCACAGCAGCGGCAGAACGGCCTTGTTCAAGCTGCGCCAAGATCTGACCGCGCTCGACACGGTCGCCTTCCTTGACCTTGAGTTCGGCCAAAGCGCCACCGTCCACGGCTTGAATCACCTGAACGCGGCTGCTGGCAATGACAGAGCCGGTGGCGCGGGTGACTTGATCGACCCGGGCGACCGAGGCCCAAGCCACCGCAGCGATCATCAGCACGATCATCAGCCACAAGACGATCGACGCCTTGTTGCCGCTGCCACCCGACGGCGATGGGCGGGGACGATGTTGCGTCGGATCCTCAAGCGTGCTGACGGAGTATGTGGTGACCATGCGAGACTTCCTTCGGAACCTGAACAACGGCGGGTGCCGTTTGAGCTGTGGCCGCAACGGTGGCGGCCGGATTGACCATCTTCGGGGGCGCCAGCACCGCTTGCGGGGTGCCATCGGCGGCGATCATGCCGCGTTGCATCACGACAACCCGGGTGGCCAGCGCCAGTAACTGGGGCTTGTGTGACGCAATGATGAGAATGTCGGTGGGTCGCAGGACGGTGCGTAGAGCCTGAATCAACCGCGCTTCGGCCTCGGCATCCAACGCGGAGGAGGGTTCATCCAGCAGCCAAATTTGCGGGCGCACCATCATCAGCCGAGCAATACCGACCATCTGACGCTGCCCGCCCGACAAGCCTTGGCCGCCTTCAGCGATTTCGAGGTCCAGATTTTTCGGGTTGTCAGCGGCGATGCGGTCCAAGCCCAAGAGTTTCACCACGTCGATGAAACGCTCGTCGCTTTCACCGCCACGCAACTCGATGTTGCTGCGCAAGGTGCCTTTGAACAGGTGCACGTCCTGTGGCAGATAACCCACCTGCTTGCTCAGCAAGCCCGGATCAATCTGACCAATTTCGACGCCCCCGATCCGTACTTGGCCCTCGCTGGTGCGGTACAGACCTGCTGCCACCTTCAGCAAGGTGGATTTGCCGCCGCCGTTGGCGCCAAGGATGACGATGCGCTCGCCCGCTTTGACTTTCAGGGTCGGCACATTCAGGCGCAGCACTGGCACGCCTTGGTAGGCAAAGCGCACGCCTTCGAGCTCGACGCTGGACTCCAACGTGGCGGGTGACAACAAGGTCTGACCGGCCGGTCGATCGGTTTCGAGGCCAAGGATCTTGTCCACCATTTGCAGGGCTTCCTTGACGTACTGCCACTGCGTGAGCTTTTGAACGGCGGCCGTGATCGGTGAGATCACCCGGCTGCCCAGCATCGAGCAAGCCACCAAGCCGCCCATGGTGAGCGAGCCTTCTTCGATCAGGTAAACCCCGGCCACGATCAGTGCCACGTAGGCCAAGTTGGCCAAGGTGCCTGCCAAGTTGAGCACCGCACTGGTGACCACCTTGTTCTTCATGCCGGTCTCAGCGATGTTGCGCGTCAGATCCGACCACAACCGCGAGAAACGCCAGCCAGCGTTGAGGGACTGGATGGTTTCGGCCCCTTGCAGGGTATCGACCAGCATGCCTTGACGCTCATGGCTGCGGCGCATTTCAGTGCGCGAGAGTTCGGCCAACTGGCGCTGGGCAATCAGGCCGATCAGCAGCAGCAGCACGGAGGCGATCACATAGATGCTGGCCAACCAGCCGGCGATCATGCCGATCATCACCAAGAACATCACCCCGAACGGCAAGTCCACAACGGTGAAGACCACGGCGGAAGCGAAGAACTGTCGCACGGTGTCCAAGCTGTTGACCTGGGCGGCCAAGGTCCCAAGGCTTTGGGGTCGTTTGTCGGCCCGCAGGCGCAGCAGGTGGTCATAGATGCGCTGCGAGACCGCTTTATCGACATCGCATGAAAGCCGGTCGATGATGCGTGAGCGGATCTCTTTGAAGGCCCAGTCGATCACCGAGACCAGCAGCAGCCCGGTCGTGAGCGCCCACAAGGTGGTGTATGCAAAGGTTGGCACCACGCGGTCATAGACCTGCATGCTGAACAGCGAGGTGAAAACGGCAAACACGTTGACGGCGATGGTCGCAGCGGTCACTTCGACCACCCAGCGCTTGTTGCGCATCATCTCCACCCAGACCATGCGGGCCGAAGGGCTCTTGAGCAGGTCGCGCTCATCCTTGGCGTGGGGTGTGGCTGCTTTTTGCAGATGAAGCACCCGGGCATGATCAGAAATGGCGGTGCCCGTTGCTAGCTGGACGCCGTTGACGTCAAAAAGCACCAGTTCGTCATCGACCCGATCGGCAACCAGCCAGCGATCGCCTTCCCAGATGAGCGAAGGTACCCCCCGACGATCCCATTCCATGCCGGACGTTTGGGTCACGCTGAGCGCTTGGCGAGCGCACAAGGCGAGAACTTTCTGGATCACCACCCCGGGCGATTGCCCTTCAAGCACGCCTTCTTTGTCGAGGCGTTCAAAGGCGGATCGCACCGATTCGATCACGACAGGCAACTTTTGCCGTTGCAGCAAGGCCAAGACGGCCTCGGGGCTGAGTTGTGGATAGATCTCTGCGGAATTCATGGCCATTACTCCAATCCAGCCAAGGCGTCGAGGGTGCCACACATCACAGCGATGCGAAGCTCGGCGTCGTTGGCGGTCATCTTGGCCCGGTCTCGGTTGAGCCGGGCATCCAGCAATTCACGCTGGGCGTTGAGCACATCGACCCAGTTCTTGCGTCCAGCATCGTACAAACGCAAGGACGATTCGAGTGACATCTCTTGAGTCTGAACCACCACTTGGTGGTCACCCAGTTGTTGGGTCGCCAAGTCACGGTCATTCAGCATGATTTGGACACGCCGGTCCACCTCGAAGCTGGCCGCCGCGACATCTTCTTGGGCGGCCAACAGACGGGCGGCATCCGCCTTGATACGTTGATAGCCGACAAACCCGCCACCATCCACATTGGCTTCGGCATAAATGCCGGCGCGGGTTCGCGGTTGGTTGTAGACGGTCGGTGTTGGTCCGACGTCCGAGTCCACTCGCAACGAGATCACCGGCCAGCGCTCGCCTTGATGCACTTCGGTTTCGTGCGTCACGGTGACGACATCTTGGCGTTTACGGCGAATCAGGGGTGAGGCTTCACGCGCTTGGGTCAGCAGTTCTTGGGGAGCTTCCCAGTTCATGTAGAGGCTGGGCAGAGGGGCGTCCGCCTTGGCGTGGCCCGCCGTCAAGATCGACAACTCAAGTTCTTGGCGTCGCACCTGACCGGCCAGATCTTTGGCTTGGGTTCGTACGCTGGCCAAGCGGGCTTCAGCCAGACGAATATCGGCATCCGAGGCCACGCCACCTTCACGACGGCGTCGAATCAAATCGAGCAGTTTTTCATGGGCGTTGACCCCATCCTGAGCGGTGGCCAGCAAGGCCTTGTTGCCGATCACGGCCACGTAGGCTGCCGTGGCTTGTTCCATGAGTTGGCGCCGCGATTCCAGCACGGCCCATTCTGAGGAACTGAGCTTGGACTCCGCCACATCCACCCCGGCATCAATCTTGCCGCCAGCCCAAATGGGTTGTTGCAAGCGGATCAGGCCCCACGTCACGTTCGGATCGGCCCCTTGGTTGGTTTGGCCGGAGAGGGTGGGTAGGTAATGCGCGCGCGCCTCATCCACGCCGGCCACGGAGGCCTCACGATCGGCGATGGTTTTGCGCACGCTGGGGTGGTTTTGCACGGCGGCTTGCAAGACGCCCCCTAAACCACCGACACCGCCGCTTTGTTTGTCGGATGGGGCTGATGTGCCTTTGGCGGCCGGTTGTGCTTGGACTGTTGGGGTGGCCAAAGCCAATCCCAGGGCCATAAGCATTGGCAACCATCGGGGTTGGTCCGTGAGAAGTCGTGTCGAATTCATGCCAGCACAGAAATGAAGCTTCGGATCGACCGGCTCTTTGGAGACAGTCGGCTCTTTTGAAGTGAGCGCGATTGTCAGACCAATCCCACAGGGGTTCCGTGCAGATTTGATGCTGAAATGTAAAAAAAGGGCCTGCACAAGCAGGCCACAGGGATTGTTGAGAATTTGTTATCGGTGGGTAACACGCAACAGGTGGTGAAGACTCATGGAAGCGTGGTGTGCACCTGCCAGGTGGTCAAGCCTGTATTGGCGCGGAACCAATCGACGTAGTTGCTTGTATTGCTGACAGCGTTGCCGGCCATATCGGTGACGAGCACCTCAGCGGTGGGCACAAATTGCATCGATGTCGCGTTGTTCGCGATCAGGGCCGCAAAGCTGCCCAAGGTCGTTTCGGTGAAGCGGAACTCCATGATGTCGATGACATTCATGCCGCTGGCGTCGCGTTGCGCCCCCAAGGGAGTGGTGCCGTCGTAACTGAGGCCGCTGTTGAGCGCGGTGACGGTATAGCCCGCGGTCAACGGCAGACCGTTGGCATCCATCAGGACGGGTGTGTTGCCCGCATCAAGGGTGACCGCCTCGTTGTAGGTCACACGCATCACTGCGGTCGCCAACGTGGTGTTGGTCTGCGACAGATACAGCCCTTGGAGATCGGTGGGTGCTGGAGCCGAACCGCTGGTGACGTACTGCATCGGAGCTGCCATATCCAAGGTCAGCAGCGCCGGTGCCGCCGGGGATACCGAACCCGTCGCCGAGACCTCGTGGACGTAGAAGGCAAAGTTCGGGAAATTGAGATCGTTGATCAGCGGGTTACCCCGGGCCGCTTCCAGCATGGTCTGCGTGATCAAGGCGGTCGTCCCGGTGGTGGGGGCACCGATCCAACTCAAGCCACCATCCACGCTGTATTCGATGGTGTCTGTGGCTAATGCGGGCGTGACGGTCAGGCTGGCATCGTTGGTGAGATGGTCGGCATTGGTGGCCGTGGTGGTCCCTGTGCTGGTGATGCCAGACCACGTCACCAAGCCGGGCGCACTGTCGTGCGTGAAGGCGACGGTGGGCAACACGTTGTTGGCCACCGGCGAGTCGCTTGCAAGGGTGAAGCTCAACAGCGTATCGGGGGAGACATTGCCGGCCAAGTCGATCACGTGCACACGAACATCGTTCAGCCCGAGCACCGGCGCGTAGTGGTTGACATCGGTCCATGGGCCGTTGTTGACACTGATGGCGGTCTGAAAGCTGATTTCGGTGGTGGTTGGAATGATGTCGATGGCCCCGAAGCTGGTGGTATTGGTGGCCGGTTGGGTGATATTGGTCAAAGACACCATCGGTGCTGTGGCCGTGGTATCGAGCGTGTAGATGATGGAGCTGGTGGCCGAGACGTTGCCGGCCTTGTCGGTCTGGAAGAGATCGATCTGATAGGTGCCATCCGCCAGTGGCAAGCCGGTTAGGGGGTCCACGGGCACCGGCACCACGACGGAAGAACTGCCCGTGGGAACGGCCCACGTGAAGGGCCCCAACTGCCCCCCAAGCGTCGGTGGCGTGCCTGGCAAGGCGGGTTGTTGAGCAGGGGTGACGAAATAGGTGATTTCAGCCGCATGGGGGTCCAGCCCGGTGACGGTCAGGCGACCATCGTTGGTGCTGCCTGCTGGAACCAAGGTTGTGGTCGTCGCCCCATCGTTGGCGTATGTCCCCGTATCGGCCGTGAGCGCGACCACCGGCTTTGGGCACACCGTGTCGAGGGTGAACGTGAACGGCGTCACCGTGGTACCGTTGACGTTGGTCTGGAACACCCGCACGGTGTAGGGGCCGTCGGTCATGGGCATCACATAGCCCGGCGACGTGGGTGTCAGGCTGTTGATGCTGTATTGGGTCGTGATCCCCAGCGCTGGGTCGAGGCCGATGTTCAGTCGGGCATCCGTGGTGACCAGATCGGTCAATGTGCCCGCAATATTGACCGAGCCGGTGTCATTGACCAGCGCGATGGTGGCTGCCAGCGGGCCTGCGGCCCCAACTTGCAGCGCTTGCGGGGTCGAAGGCGGTGAGGTGTTACCCGCCACATCGCTCAGGGTGATCTGAACTTGATAGCTGCCGTTGGTCAAGCCTGCGCCCAAAGACAGATTGACCGTGCCCAAGGTCAGATCTGCTTGCATCAAGGAGGTCTGGACGCTGTAGACCAGTGCATTTTGCAAATCAAGCACATTCAAGGTCACGGTGTCGCCGACCAACGCGCCTATTGGCAAGCTGGTGGTCAACGCTGTGGGGGCGAGACCGCCAACCGGGGTGAAAACCGTGTTGACCGGCTGGGCTGGGGCTTGCGTGTCATAGGTGAAGCTCAGGCTGCCCGTGCTGGTGTTACCCGCTGCGTCGGTCTGGCGCACTTGCACGGTGTGAGCACCGTTGGCCGCTGGGGCGCTGTAGGTCGAGGTCCACGCGCCGCCATCCAGGCTGTACCCCACCACGGCCCCGGGTTCCAGTCCCGAGACCGTGATGGCTGCGTTGTTGGTGATCAGGTCCGTGTTGGTGCCGCCCAAGGCGCTATCGACGCTCAGACCGATGGTCGCCGGGGTGGGCGCGATGTTGTCGAAGGCCAGCGATGCCGGGGCCGATGCTGCTGAGGCGTTGCCGGCGGCGTCGGTCAGTGTGCCGCTGGCGCTGTAGGTGCTGCCGCTGGTGAGCAAGGCGGTGTTGAGGGCCAAGCTCACGGTGCCCAAACCAATGTCGGTGCTGGTGAGCGTGACCGTCAAGGTTTGGATGGTGTTGGGCGGCACCGCGCCATCGGCCACCACGACGCTCAGGCTATCGCCAGCCACAGCATTGACGGGCAAGCCGATGTTGGCATGCACCGCCAGCGTCAGTGGGTCATAGGCCAAGGCGACACTGGGTGCGTTCGGTGCGACGGTATCGAGGCTCAGCAAGCCAGAAGTTGCCGTGGCGGACGTGTTGCCCGCCGTGTCGGTGTAGCTGACGCGGGCCGAGTAGGTGGCATCAGGTTGCGCAGCAAAGGTGTAGGCCGAACCAACCACCGAAGGCGTCAAGCCCGCGAGGGGCAGACCGTTGCTCAGCAACTCGACCGTGATGCTGGTGGCATCCAGAGGCACAGCGCTCAGCGTGACAGTGACGTCGCTGCTGTTGGCTCCCAACTTGATGGAGGTCAGGTTGAGGTTGGCGGTCACGGGCGCAGTGGGCGCCACGGTATCGAGCGTGATCGGCCCCAGCACCAGCGGCGTGGCTGTGTTGTTGTTGCCGGCCTTGTCGGCCTGCACCAGCGTCACCGTGTACGTGCCATCACCGCCGGCCAGCACACCCAGATCTAGACTCGGTTGCGCCAGATTCACCAAACCGGTGATCGGGGCGATGGCGACACCTTGGGCATCGGTGCCGCTGAGCGTGTAGCTGACTTGATCGACGTTGGCATCCAAACCACCCAAGGCGATGGTGCCCAGCCGGGTGATGCTATCTACGGCGCTGGAGCCTGTATCGGTGAAGGAGCCGGTCAAGGTGCTCAGGGTGGTGTCGCGCGTGGTGGTGAGGGTCTGCACGGGGCTGACGTTGCCGGCGGCATCGGTCTGGCTCACCTGGATCGTGTAGGTGCCATCCAAGGGTGTGGCCCCCAATAACAAAGCCTCGCTCAGCACCCGTTGACCGGTCCCCGCATCCACCGCCAAGGTGGTGGGATCCATGCTGATCCACGTACCACCGGCCACGCTGCCCGCATTGACGCGGTACTGAAGCGAGGCACCCGCTTCAAGGCTGGCCAAGCGCAGGTCGATGGCGGTCGAAACCCCATCGGTCGCTGTTGGATTGGGCACGCCGGTGTGGCCCGCGTTGGCGCTGTCCAGCACCAACGCCAGCCCGGGTGCCGTGGGGGCGACGTTGTCAAAGAGGAGCGACGACGTGGGTGTAGCGGTGGATAGCCCCGAAGCGTTGCCGGCGGCATCGGTCAGGTTGGCACTGACGGTGTAGGTGGTGCCGTTAACCAGTGTGGCGCTGACGGGCAGGGTGATCGAACCCGCTGCGATGTCCGCCGATGACAGGGTGATCGGCGTGCTTTGCACTGACCCTACCCCATCAGCGATGTTTACCGTGAGGACATCGCCCGCCACAGCATCCATCGGCAGACTGAGATGGGCGCTGACAGCTTGGGTTACGGGGTTGTACGCCAGTGTGGCGCTCGGTGCTGTGGGAGCCACGCTGTCAAAGACGAACGAGACGCTGGTATCGGCGGAGGCCCTGTTGAGGGCATCGAGCGAGTGCACCAGCACGGTCTGCCCACCTTGCGCCAAGGCGCCGATATTGATCAAACCGTTGACCGCAGTCGCTGCAACCCAACTTCCGGTGGCACCCGTGGGGCTGAATGAATATTCAAAGTTGGTGCTGCCGTTGCTGGCAACGACCGCCAAGTTGCTGCTGTTGGTGATGACCAAGGCCGGTGCTGTCTGAATCGAACCGGTATCCGTCACGCTGACCGACGGTGCTGGATCAGCAGCAATGAATGTGAAGCTGGTGGCCGGTACGGCGGGATCAAAGAAAGAAGCGTTGCCAGCCGCATCGGTCTGGCGAATCCACACCTGATTGAGCGTCCCCGCCACGCTTGATTGGGCAGTGAAGGTGGGGGCCCAGACCAGATTGCCGAGAGCATCCTTGGTGCCGTACTCGACCACAGCGCCGGCTTCAAGGGTGCCCGTGATCTGAACCGTACCGAGTGAGGTGATGCCGTCGCCCGGAATACCTGTATCGATAAAGCTCAGCCCGAGCGCTGTAGGAGCGATGGTGTCCGGGGTGATGGAGGTGGCGGCCGTGGTGAAGGCTGATGCATTGCCCGCAGCATCGGTGTAGCTGACGCGAGCCGAGTAGGTCGCATCGGGCAGAGCGGCAAAGGTGTAAGCCGAGCCCAGCACCGAGGGCGTCACAGCGATGGGCGCGCCAAGGCTGTCGAGCAGCTGCACGTTGATGGCAGAAGCATCAGCCGGAATGGCGCTCAAGGAAACGGTGATGTCGCTGCTGTTGGTGCCGAGCTTGGTCGAGGCCAAGACCAGATCAGCCGGAGCGGCAGCCACTGGGGCAATCGTGTCCGGGGTGAGGCTCAGCGCAGCGGTGGTGAAGCTAGACGCGTTGCCCGCAGCGTCGGTGTAGCTGACGCGGGCCGAGTAGGTCGCATCGGGCAGGGCGGCAAAGGTGTAGGCCGAGCCCAGCACCGAGGGTGTCGCAGCGATGGGGGCGCCAAGGCTGTCGAGCAGCTGCACGTTGATGGCAGAAGCATCAGCCGGAATGGCGCTCAAGGAAACGGTGATGTCGCTGCTGTTGGTGCCGAGCTTGGTCGAGGCCAAGACCAGATCAGCCGGAGCGGCAGCCACTGGGGCAATCGTGTCCGGGGTGAGGCTCAGCGCAGCGGTGGTGAAGCTAGACGCGTTGCCCGCAGCGTCGGTGTAGCTGACGCGGGCCGAGTAGGTCGCATCGGGCAGGGCGGCAAAGGTGTAGGCCGAGCCCAGCACCGAGGGTGTCGCAGCGATGGGGGCGCCAAGGCTGTCGAGCAGCTGCACGTTGATGGCAGAAGCATCAGCCGGAATGGCGCTCAAGGAAACGGTGATGTCGCTGCTGTTGGTGCCGAGTTTGGCCGAGGCCAAGACCAGATCAGTTGGAGCAGCAGCCACTGGGGCGATGGTGTCAAGGGTGAAGCTGAGCGAGGCGGTGGGCGAGACGTTGCCGGCGGCATCGGTCTGACGGACATCGACGGTGTGAGTGGCGTTGGACGTGGGTGCGGTGTAGTTCGAAGTCCAAGCGCCGCCATCGACGCGGTACTCGACCAAAGCGCCGACTTCGGGGGTCAAGGCTGCAAGAGCGGCGCTGTTGGTGAGGCCATTGGCGCCGTTGGCCAAGGCCAAGCCCAAGGCAGCGGGAGCGATGGTGTCAAGGGTGAAGCTCAGGGAAGCTGTGGGCGAGACGTTGCCGGCGACATCGGTCTGGCGGACATCGACGGTGTGAGTGGCGTTGGACGTGGGTGCGGTGTAGTTCGAAGTCCAAGCGCCGCCATCGACGCGGTACTCAACCAAAGCGCCGACTTCGGGGGTCAAAGCGGCCAGAGCGGCGTTGTTGGTGAGGCCATTGGCGCCGTTGGCCAAGGCCAAGCCCAAGGCAGCGGGAGCGATGGTGTCAAGGGTGAAGCTGAGCGAGGCGGTGGGCGAGACGTTGCCGGCGGCATCGGTCTGACGGACATCGACGGTGTGAGTGGCGTTGGACGTGGGCGCGGTGTAGCTCGAAGCCCAAGCGCCGCCATCGACGCGGTACTCGACCAAAGCGCCGACTTCGGGGGTCAAAGCGGCCAGAGCGGCGTTGTTGGTGAGGCCATTGGCGCCGTTGGCCAAGGCCAAGCCCAAGGCAGCGGGAGCGACGGTATCGAGGGTGAAGCTGAGCGAGGCGGTGGGCGAGACGTTGCCGGCGGCATCGGTCTGGCGGACATCGACGGTGTGCGCAGCGTTGGACGTGGGTGCGGTGTAGCTCGAAGCCCAAGCGCCGCCATCGACGCGGTACTCAAGCAGCGCGCCGGCTTCGGGGGTCAAGGCCGCAAGAGCGGCGCTGTTGCTCAGGTTGGTCGCGCCGTTGGCCAAGGCCAAGCCCAAGGCAGCGGGAGCGACGGTATCGAGGGTGAAGCTGAGCGAGGCGGTGGGCGAGACGTTGCCGGCGGCATCGGTCTGGCGGACATCGACGGTGTGTGCAGCGTTGGCGGTGGGTGCGGTGTAGCTCGAAGCCCAAGCGCCGCCATCGACGCGGTACTCGACCAAAGCGCCGACTTCGGGGGTCAAGGCTGCAAGAGCGGCGCTGTTGGTGAGGCCATTGGCGCCGTTGGCCAGCACCGGAGTCAACGCTGCTGGCGCGAGAGTGTCGAGGGTGAAGCTCAGGGACGAGGTGGGCGAGACGTTGCCGGCGGCATCGGTCTGGCGGACATCGACGGTGTGTGCAGCGTTGGCGGTGGGCGCGGTGTAGCTCGAAGCCCAAGCGCCGCCATCGACGCGGTACTCGACCAAAGCGCCGACTTCGGGGGTCAAAGCGGCCAGCGCGGCGTTGTTGGTGAGGCCATTGGCGCCGTTGGCCAAGGCCAAGCCCAAGGCAGCGGGAGCAACGGTATCGAGGGTGAAGCTGAGCGAGGCGGTGGGCGAGACGTTGCCGGCGGCATCGGTCTGGCGGACATCGACGGTGTGTGCAGCGTTGGCGGTGGGTGCGGTGTAGCTCGAAGCCCAAGCGCCGCCATCGACGCGGTACTCGACCAAAGCGCCGACTTCGGGGGTCAAGGCTGCAAGAGCGGCGCTGTTGGTGAGGCCATTGGCGCCGTTGGCCAAGGCCAAGCCCAAGGCAGCGGGAGCAACGGTATCGAGGGTGAAGCTCAGGGAAGCTGTGGGCGAGACGTTACCGGCGACATCGGTCTGGCGGACATCGACGGTGTGAGCGGCGTTGGACGTGGGCGCGGTGTAGTTCGAAGTCCAAGCGCCGCCATCGACGCGGTACTCAAGCAGCGCGCCGACTTCGGGGGTCAAGGCCGCAAGAGCGGCGCTGTTGCTCAGGTTGGTCGCGCCGTTGGCCAAGGCCAAGCCCAAGGCAGCGGGAGCGACGGTATCGAGGGTGAAGCTCAGGGAAGCTGTGGGCGAGAC
>NZ_JBFPHB010000049.1:0-10623 GCF_041083635.1 Leptothrix ochracea | reverse complement strand
CGCGTCCGCTGGCCGAGGCGCTGCTGTGCGATGTCGCCCCGGGCTGGGGTGAGGTGATCGAGGCTTTCCTTGCTTCACCCAAGGGGCGCTCCTTGGGTCAGGCGGTGGATGCGCGAGTCGCCCAAGGGGTGCCGGTCTATCCGGCGTGGCCGTTGCGGGCGCTGACCACGCTGTCGCCTGCCGACGTGCGGGTGGTGATCCTTGGTCAAGACCCGTATCACGGACCGGATGAGGCCGAAGGGCTGGCGTTTTCGGTGCCTGAAGGCATCAAGATTCCGCCCAGTTTGCGCAACATCCGCCAAGAGCTGGTTGCTGACGTGGGGTTGGTGCTGCCCAGCTCGGGCAGCTTACGGCCGTGGTGTCGGCAAGGGGTCTTGTTGCTCAATACCTGTCTGAGTGTCGAGAAAGATCGCCCGGCCAGTCACGCTAAGTGGGGTTGGGAAGTCCTGACCGATGCGTTGATCGACCTCGTGGCCGCACAAGCGCAGCCCAAAGTCTTTTTGCTGTGGGGGGCGCATGCGCAGGCCAAGGCCGAGCGGATCAAGGCCAGTCGCCAGCCACAACGGATCCTGATGTCGAACCACCCCTCGCCGTTGTCGGCCCGCCGCCCGCCGGTGCCGTTCCTTGGCAGTCGGCCTTTCAGTCAAGCCGATCGCTGGTTGCGCGAACAATCCCATTTAGGGATCGATTGGGCCTTGACATGACTGAATGATGTCGGCATAATCGCGGATTCTTCAGCTTTGTGTGTCCGTACGGGGTAGCTGTTGCGGACAAATCGCAGGGCTGGTTTCGCCCCCAGCGCAGGTTTTCGCATGTGTGAATTCCTGGTGACGGGCCCAAGACTGACCGAAATAAAAGCCATGGTGGTTTTTAAGCGGGAAAAGTTGGGGACAACATGATCCAAATGCAATCGCGGCTTGATGTCGCGGACAACACCGGCGCGAAGTCTGTCATGTGCATCAAGGTGCTTGGCGGATCGAAGCGTCGTTATGCCGGTATTGGTGACGTGATCAAGGTCAGCATCAAAGAAGCTGCACCGCGTGGTCGCGTCAAAAAGGGCGAGGTTTATAACGCTGTGGTGGTTCGTACTGCCAAGGGTGTTCGCCGCCAAGACGGTTCGCTCGTCAAATTTGATGGCAATGCAGCAGTTTTGCTCAATGCCAAGTTGGAGCCGATTGGCACCCGTATCTTCGGCCCAGTGACCCGCGAATTGCGGACTGAGCGCTTCATGAAGATCGTGTCGCTCGCGCCCGAAGTTCTCTAAGCCGACGGCGAAAGGCAAGAGCCATGAACAAGATTCGCAAAGGCGACGACGTCATCGTTTTGACGGGTCGCGACAAAGGTAAGCGCGGCAAGATTGCTTCGCGTGTGGATGCCGATCATGTCATCGTTGATGGCGTGAATGTGGTCAAGAAGCATGTTCGCCCGAATCCCCTCAAGGGTACGACGGGTGGCATTGTGGACAAGACCATGCCGATCCATCAGTCCAATGTGGCGATTTTCAATCCCGCGACCGCCAAGGCAGATCGCGTTGGTATCAAGCTGCTTGCTGACGGCAAAAAAGTGCGCGTCTACAAGTCCAGTGGTGAAGAAATCAAGGTCTGAGGCGGGATTCGAAATGAGTCAACAACAAGCGCGTTTGCAGACGTTTTATCGCGAACGCATCGTTCCAGATCTGGTGGCTAAGTTTGGCTACAAGTCTGTGATGCAAGTGCCGCGTCTGCAAAAGATCACCCTGAACATGGGTGTGAGTGAAGCAGTTTCGGACAAAAAAGTCATGGAGCATGCCGTCAACGATCTGACCAAGATCGCTGGCCAAAAGCCCGTGGTGACCAAGTCCCGTAAAGCTATCGCTGGATTCAAGATCCGCGAAAACGTGCCGATCGGTTGCATGGTGACCCTGCGTGGCACGCACATGTATGAATTCCTGGATCGTTTCGTGACCATCGCTTTGCCGCGAGTGCGTGACTTCCGTGGGATCTCGGGTCGTTCTTTCGACGGGCGTGGTAACTACAACGTCGGCGTCAAGGAACAGATCATTTTCCCGGAAATCGAATACGACAAAGTCGATGCGTTGCGTGGTCTGAATATCAGCATCACGACGACCGCGTCCACCGACGATGAGTGCAAGGCGCTGCTGGCTGCCTTCCGCTTTCCGTTCAAGAACTGAGGTGTTGCGTGGCTAAACTTTCTCTGATTCAGCGCGAAGAAAAGCGCGAAAAGCTGGTTGCCAAGTACGCCAAGAAGTATGCCGAACTGAAGGCCATCATTGATGACTTCAGCAAGTCGGAACAAGAGCGTTATGAGGCACGCCTGGCGCTGCAAAAGCTGCCGCGTAATGCCAATCCGACGCGTCTGCGTAATCGTTGCGGCCTGACGGGGCGTCCCCGTGGCACGTATCGCAAGTTTGGTCTTGCGCGTACCAAGATTCGTGAGCTGGCTTTCCGTGGCGACATCCCAGGTGTCGTCAAGGCGAGCTGGTAATTCGGCGTCTTGAGGACACAAAAAGGAGCAATCCCATGAGCATGAGTGATCCCATCGCCGACATGCTGACCCGCATTCGCAATGCGCAGCAGGTTGACAAGGTCAGTGTCGCTATGCCTTCTTCGAAGTTGAAGATCGCTATTGCCCAAGTCTTGAAAGACGAGGGTTATATCGGTGACTTCCAAGTCAAGGTTGACGGCGGCAAGGCCCAGTTGGAAATTTCCCTGAAGTATTACGCCGGTCGCCCTGTGATCGAACGTATTGAACGTGTGAGCCGTCCCGGCCTGCGCGTTTACAAGGGCCGTCACAGTATTCCCCAAGTCATGAATGGCTTGGGTGTGGCTATCGTCACGACCCCGCAAGGCGTTATGACGGATCGCAAGGCGCGCGCTTCCGGTATCGGTGGCGAAGTCTTGTGCTACGTCGCCTAAGGATAGGAGAGGCTTGCAATGTCCCGCGTAGGAAAAATGCCGGTCGCCGTTCCCCAAGGTGTGGACGTGTCGATCAATGCCGGTCAGATCAGCGTCAAGGGTGCCTTGGGCACCTTGGTGCGCCCGGTGCACGAGTTGGTGACTGTGGTCAACGATTCGGGCAAGCTGACTTTTGCGCCCAACGATGATTCGGCTTTTGCCAATGCGATGTCGGGTACGACTCGCGCATTGGTGGCCAACATGGTGACGGGCGTGACCAAAGGATTCGAAAAGCGACTCAGCTTGGTTGGCGTGGGCTTTCGTGCCCAGGCTCAAGGCCAAAAGCTGAATCTGCAAATCGGTTTCTCTCACCCGGTGGTGAAAGACATGCCGGCTGGTATCAAGGTGGAAACACCGAGCCAGACCGAAGTCGTCATCAAGGGTTCGGATCGTCAAGTGGTTGGACAGCTTGCCGCTGAAGTGCGCGCATTCCGTCCGCCCGAGCCTTACAAGGGCAAGGGTATCCGCTACGTTGGCGAGAAGGTGGTTTTGAAAGAAACCAAGAAGAAATAAGGAGTGGCAGCATGTTGAACAAAAAAGAACAGCGTCTGCGCCGCTCTCGCCAGACTCGGGTCCGGATTGCGTTGCAAAACGCAGTGCGTTTGACGGTCTTCCGTACCAATTTGCACATCTACGCCAGCGTGATCTCTGCGGATGGCTCGACAGTGTTGGCTTCGGCCTCGACCGTCGAAAAAGACGTGCGTACCCAGCTTGGCGCTGCCGGCAAGGGTGCCAACGTGGGTGCGGCCGAACTGATTGGCAAGCGTATTGCCGAAAAGGCCAAGGCTGCTGGCATCGAGAAAGTTGCATTCGATCGCTCCGGGTTTGCTTATCACGGTCGGGTCAAAGCCTTGGCCGAAGCAGCTCGCGAAGCGGGTCTGCAATTCTGATCTAGCACGCTGAACGAAGGAATTCGAAATGGCTAAGTTTCAACCGAAAGTAGCTGACGAAGGTCGCGACGACGGTTTGCGCGAGAAGATGATTCAGGTGAACCGCGTGACCAAAGTGGTCAAGGGCGGTCGGATCATGGGTTTCGCAGCGTTGACAGTCGTTGGCGATGGCGATGGCCGCGTCGGCATGGGCAAGGGCAAGGCGCGTGAAGTGCCGGTGGCTGTGCAAAAGGCGATGGAGCAAGCCCGTCGCAACATGGTCAAGGTCTCGCTCAAGCAAGGCTCGATCCATCACAACATCCGTGGCGAACACGGTGCAGCCAAAGTGCTGTTGGCTCCGGCTCCTGCTGGTACCGGCATCATCGCTGGCGGCCCGATGCGCGCTGTGTTTGAAGTCATGGGGATCACCGACATCGTGGCCAAGAGCCTCGGTTCGACCAACCCGTACAACATGGTTCGTGCAACGTTTGATGCGCTGAACCATGCGACGACTCCGTCTGACATTGCGGCCAAGCGCGGCAAGTCGGTCGAAGAAATCTTCAACTGACGCATCGGAGAGCGACATGTCAGAACAGAAGACCGTCAAGGTCAAGTTGGTGCGTAGCGTCAACGGTACCCGTCAAGATCACCGTGATACGGTGCGTGGTCTTGGCCTGCGTCGTATGAACAGCGAATCGGTTTTGATCGATACGCCGTCCGTGCGCGGGATGATCAACAAGGTCTCGTACCTCGTGAAGGTGCTGTGAGAACTTCACGACAGGATTCAATGTCATGGAACTGAATACGATCAAACCCGCTGGCGGCTCCAAGCATGCCAAGCGCCGCGTCGGTCGCGGTATGGGTTCCGGCCTCGGCAAAACTGCTGGGCGCGGTCATAACGGCCAGAAGTCCCGTGCAGGCGGTTATCACAAGGTGGGTTTCGAAGGCGGTCAAATGCCTTTGCAACGTCGTCTGCCCAAGCGTGGTTTCAAATCGGCTGCCCTGAAGTTCAATGGTGAAATCACCTTGGCTTCGCTGGACAAGCTCGGTTTGGACGCTGTGGACCTGCAAGCCCTGAAGCAAGCTGGCTTGGTGGGCGAACTGGTGCGCAACGTGAAGGTGATCAACACCGGCGCGATCGCTCGCAAGGTGGTTTTGAGTGGCATCGGCGCTACGGCCGCAGCAAAGGCTGCGATCGAAGCTGCGGGTGGCTCTTTCGCCGCTTAAGTTCTGAAACCGCTTTAGACATTCGAACGGGTTCTTTGTGGCATCGAACGCAGCACAACTGGCCGGTAGCGGCAAATTCGGCGATCTACGGCAACGACTGGTTTTCCTGTTGTTGGCGTTGGTGGTTTACCGGATTGGTGCGCACATTCCGGTGCCAGGGATCAACCCTGATCAACTTGAGCAACTGTTCAAGGGTCAGCAGGGTGGCATCCTGAATCTGTTCAACATGTTCTCTGGCGGTGCGCTGTCCCGCTTTACCGTCTTCGCGCTCGGCATCATGCCGTACATCTCCGCGTCGATCATCATGCAGCTCATGGGCCACGTGGTGCCGACTCTGGAAGCGCTGAAGAAAGAAGGCGAAGCTGGACGTCGCAAAATCACCCAGTACACCCGTTGGGGGACGCTGGGCTTGGCGATCTTTCAATCGCTCAGCATCAGTTTGGCCTTAGAAGGCTCGGCTGGTTTGGTGATTGAGCCGGGTTTTATGTTCCGGTTCGGTGCCGTGATCAGTCTGACGGCTGGGACGATGTTCCTGATGTGGTTGGGCGAGCAGATCACTGAACGTGGTCTGGGCAACGGCATCTCGATTTTGATTTTTGCCGGTATCGCTGCGGGTTTGCCCAATGCGGTCGGCGGTTTGCTCAGCTTGGTCAATACCGGTGCGATGCCCGTGCTGGTTGCGATCTTCATCGTTGCCTTGGTTGCTCTGGTGACCTTCGCAGTGGTGTTTGTTGAGCGCGGTCAGCGCAAGATTTTGGTGAATTACGCCAAGCGTCAAGTGGGTAACAAGGTCTATGGCGGGCAGTCCTCGCATTTGCCCTTGAAGATCAACATGGCCGGTGTGATTCCTCCCATCTTTGCTTCGTCCATCATCTTGTTGCCGGCAACGGTGGTGGGCTGGTTTGCGACAGGCGAGGATCTTCGCTGGCTCAAGGACATTGCCTCGGCGTTGTCGCCGGGTCAACCGATCTACGTCATGCTGTATGCGGCGATGATCGTGTTCTTCTGTTTCTTCTACACGGCGCTGGTTTTCAACAGCCGTGAGACGGCTGATAACTTGAAGAAGAGTGGTGCGTTCATCCCTGGTATTCGTCCCGGTGATCACACAGCACGCTATATCGACAAGATCTTGGCTCGGTTGACCTTGGGTGGCGCGATCTACATCACGATGGTGTGTCTGTTGCCTGAGTTTCTGGTTCTGAAGTACAACGTCCCGTTTTATTTCGGTGGCACGTCGCTGTTGATCATTGTGGTGGTCACCATGGATTTCTGGGCTCAGGTTCAGTCCTATGTGATGTCCCAGCAATACGAGACGCTGTTGAAGAAAGCCAGCTTCAAGGCTGGTTAAAACAAAAAGCGGAAGCAGGTTAGCGATCAATGGCAAAAGATGATGTGATCCAGATGCAGGGGGAAGTGCTTGAGAATCTTCCCAATGCAACCTTCCGCGTCAAGCTGGAAAACGGACATGTGGTGCTCGGTCATATTTCAGGAAAGATGCGTATGCATTACATTCGCATCCTTCCAGGTGATCGAGTCACTGTAGAACTGACACCTTATGACCTCACGCGCGCCCGCATCGTTTTCCGGGCCAAGTGAGAGAGTTTCAAAAGTTTCGAGGCTGAAGAGCGCTCGTCGATCAAGGAGAACACCATGAAAGTCGCGGCATCCGTAAAGAAGATCTGTCGTAACTGCAAGATCATCCGTCGCAAGGGTGTGGTCCGCGTGATTTGCACCGACCCGCGCCACAAGCAGCGTCAGGGCTGATGAGCCGATCCTCCCTAGAACGCTGCATTTGTTGAGAGTACGCACATGGCACGTATTGCTGGTATCAATATTCCGCCCCACAAGCACACTGAGATTGGACTGACGTCCATCTACGGTATCGGTCGCACGACCGCACAGAACATCTGTGATGCTTGCAGCATTCCTTACAACAAGAAGATCAAGGATCTGACCGATTCTGATCTTGAAAAAGTTCGTGAGGAAGTCGGCAAGCTGCTTATCGAAGGCGATCTGCGCCGCGAGATTTCGATCAACATCAAACGGTTGATGGATCTCGGTTGCTATCGTGGTTTCCGGCATCGCCGTGGCCTGCCTGTGCGTGGCCAGCGTACCCGCACGAATGCACGCACCCGCAAGGGCCCGAAAAAGGGCGCCGCCGCCCTGAAGAAGTGATCTGAACGCCGAGAGTACTGAACATGGCAAAAGCACCTGTCAATAACGCGGCGCGCCGTGTGAGCAAGAAGGTCCGCAAGAACGTTGCGGACGGCGTGGCTCACGTTCACGCGTCGTTCAACAACACGATCATCACGATCACTGATCGCCAAGGTAACGCCCTTTCTTGGGCTTCCAGCGGCGGTCAAGGCTTCAAGGGTTCGCGTAAGTCCACACCGTTTGCCGCTCAGGTGGCAGCTGAAGTGGCTGGTCGTGCAGCTCAAGAACAAGGCATCAAGAATCTTGATGTCAAGATCAAGGGCCCAGGCCCGGGCCGTGAATCCACCGTGCGGGCTTTGGCTCTGCTGGGGATTCGGATTGCGTCGATTTCTGACGTGACTCCTGTGCCTCACAACGGCTGCCGTCCGCAAAAACGGCGCCGGATCTAATCAGCGATTGATCTTTGGGCGAAGCAGGAAATTTCTGCTTCGTCTATAATCAAAAGCTTCGTCGGCGGGCGCTTTGTGTGCGTCCGCCGTTTGTCGTTGAAGCTTAAAGCTTCAATCAAGACCACCGTCTGTCATGGCTGACAGACTTGCGCACCGCTTGCGTGCGTCAGAGCAATTCAAGGTATCAACGTGGCACGTTATCTCGGCCCCAAGGCCAAACTTTCCCGCCGTGAAGGCACCGACCTCTTCCTGAAGAGCGCCCGCCGTCCGATCGCCGATAAGGCCAAGTTCGACAGCAAGCCTGGTCAGCATGGTCGCACCTCGGGTTCGCGCACCTCTGACTTCGGTCTGCAACTGCGTGAAAAGCAGAAGGTCAAGCGCATGTATGGCGTGCTGGAGCGTCAGTTCCGCCGTTATTTTGCCGAAGCTGAACGTCGTCGTGGCAGCACCGGTGCCAACTTGTTGTTCTTGCTCGAATCGCGTCTGGACAATGTGGTGTACCGCATGGGCTTTGGCTCGACCCGCGCTGAATCGCGTCAGCTCGTGTCCCACAAGGGCATCATGGTCAACGGTGGCATCGTCAACATTCCGTCGTACTTGGTCAAGGCCGGTGACGTGGTGACTGTGCGTGAAAAGTCGAAGAAGCAAGTCCGTATTCAGGAAGCGCTGAAGCTGGCTGAATCCATCGGCATGCCGGCTTGGATTCAGGTCGATTTGTCGAAAATGGAAGGTGTCTTCAAGAAGACGCCGGATCGCGACGAATTCGGCTCCGACATCAACGAATCGCTGATCGTCGAACTGTATTCACGTTGATCGTGTCCGCGGGTCTGCTCGGCCCGCATCGGTGGCTCCCGGATGTTGCGTGGGGCTGTGTCCCATGACCGTCCGGAACATCCATCAGCCTTATCGGTGTAACGAACCGAGGGTATTGACAGGAACATTCAATGCAAAGAAATCTGCTTAAGCCTAAGGCCATCAATGTGGAGTCCCTGGGGGGGCATCGGGCCAAAGTGACCTTGGAGCCCTTTGAGCGGGGTTATGGTCATACGCTTGGGAACGCCCTGCGGCGAGTTCTCCTGTCGTCGATGGTGGGTTATGCGCCGACCGAAGTGGCCATCAGTGGTGTTTTGCACGAGTACTCGACCGTGGATGGTGTTCAAGAGGATGTGGTTCACATCTTGTTGAACCTCAAGGGCGTGGTGTTCCGTTTGCATACCCGTGATGAAGTCACGTTGGTGTTGCGCAAAGAAGGCGAAGGTCCGGTTCGGGCTTCTGACATCCAAGCGCCCCATGACGTCGAGATCATCAATCCGGATCACGTGATTGCCAACTTGGCTCAAGGCGGCAAGATCGACATGCAAGTCAAGGTCGAAAAGGGCCGTGGCTATGTGCCGGGTAGCTTGCGCCGTTATGGTGACGAGCCGACCAAGTCGATTGGCCGCATCGTTCTTGATGCATCGTTCTCGCCGGTGAAGCGTGTCAGCTACACGGTCGAAAGCGCTCGCGTTGAGCAGCGTACCGACTTGGACAAGCTGGTGATGGAAATCGAGACCAATGGTGCGATTTCTCCCGAAGAAGCGATCCGTGCTTCGGCCAAGATCTTGGTCGAGCAGTTGGCTGTGTTCGCACAGCTCGAGGGCGAAGCGCTGCCGATCTTCGAACAGCCGGCACCGCGCGTGCAGCATTTCGATCCGATCTTGCTGCGTCCGGTGGATGAGCTGGAATTGACCGTTCGTTCGGCCAACTGCCTCAAGGCCGAAAACATCTATTACATCGGTGATCTGATCCAGCGCACCGAGACCGAATTGCTGAAGACGCCCAATCTGGGTCGCAAGTCGCTCAACGAAATCAAGGAAGTTTTGGCTTCCCGTGGTTTGACATTGGGTGCTCGCCTCGAAGACTGGCCGCCTCAGGGTTTGGATAAGCGTTGATTTGTGCACCCGGCGGTACCTTGAACCGGCCGCCGGTTTGATAAAGAAAGGAAAGCACCATGCGTCACGGACACGGCTTACGTAAGCTGAACCGCACTTCTTCCCATCGACTGGCCATGCTTCGCAATATGGCCAATTCGTTGATCGAACACGAAGCGATCAAGACAACCTTGCCCAAGGCCAAAGAGCTGCGGATGGTGGTTGAGCCCTTGATCACTTTGGCCAAGGAGCCGACTCTGGCCAACAAGCGTTTGGCTTTTGATCGCCTGCGTGATCGTGCCAACGTCGTCAAGTTGTTTGACGTTCTGGGCCCGCGTTTCAAGGCGCGTCCGGGTGGCTACACACGTATCCTGAAAATGGGTTTCCGTGTGGGCGATAACGCACCGATGGCTTACGTCGAGCTGGTTGAGCGCACTGAAGTGGCTCCGGCTGCCGAAGCTGCTGCTGAATAATTACAAAAAAACACCAAGAGGGCCTTGCGCCTTCTTGGGAGCTATAGTACATTCTATGGCTCACCCTGGAGGGGTGCCCGAGTGGCTAAAGGGGGCAGACTGTAAATCTGTTGGCTTACGCCTACGCTGGTTCGAATCCAGCCTCCTCCACCAAGTGTGAGTTTTGTGTTCAGGTCTTGGGTGTGTTTCATCCTTGGCTTGCTGGGCGGGAGTAGTTCAATGGTAGAACCTCAGCCTTCCAAGCTGATGGTGCGGGTTCGATTCCCGTCTCCCGCTCCAAGATGTCGGCGGTGTATGCGTCGATAGAGTTCTGAGTGCGTTGGTATTCAGAGCTGTGTCGATGCCCATGTGGCTCAGTGGTAGAGCACCCCCTTGGTAAGGGGGAGGTCGCAGGTCCGATTCCTGCCATGGGCACCACCTTCTGAATCGTCATACCTGCGGATCGCAGCGAGGAGCGCGAACATGGCAAAAGAGAAATTTGTACGTACCAAGCCGCACGTCAACGTGGGCACCATTGGTCACGTGGACCATGGCAAGACAACGCTGACAGCAGCGATCACCACCGTCTTGTCGGCCAAGTTTGGCGG
>NZ_JBFPHB010000043.1:0-47165 GCF_041083635.1 Leptothrix ochracea | reverse complement strand
GATGATAGTGTGCATTCGCATGTGAAAGTAGGTCATCGTCAGGCACCCCTCTTCTAAGAAGAAACACCCAAAGCCCTCCTCGTGAGGGCTTTAGGCTTTGTGCTTTTGGAAGAACGGGTTTGTTGAACGGTGTGGATCACCTTCGTGTTTCTGTGAATTCTGAGCAAAAGAGGGTGTCGATAAATACCTGCGGTAGATCATGCTCTGTGATTTCTAGGCCTCTGATCCATTCGTCATCAATATCTGTCGCCAAGATGGATGCATGCTGTTCTTGCGGCAGTGTTGTCACTCTGTCACTGCCTTGGGAATGCTGCGTTTCAGCATAGACTGATGTTGTCGTTGCCCGCATGCTGAGTGCTTCTGTTGGAAAGCTGAGGCGTGGAGATGCTTGGCCCATGTTCTGCGCTCCCAAAGTTGTGTGTCTTGTGTCTTGACCCTCCGTATTCAATGCGCTGAAAAACCTTTTTTCTACCCACCTTTGGGGGGTGAGTAGTGGGGTAGTAGGGTGTCTTTATCGAGATGGCTGCTTGAGCGGCAGCGATTGCGCTCCTAGGCGCACATCGAAGTCCTTTGGAGCAACATACTGCAATAGATCACGACCTTTTGAGTTCAGTGAAATAGCCAAGCCTTTTGATGGAAAATACCACTCAGTGAGATCTGGGTTGATTTGGTGCTTGGAGCCATCGTTACCAAAACGAGCTTGAATGATGGACTCATCAATTTTTGCTCCTGGTATATAAGTCAGTCCCGTGATCATTGCTCGACGGGCATTAAGCAAATCATCACGAGAGAGCGTATCTAGATGAGCTCCTGTGTCCGATTTGTGATGCTGAACACTTCGTTCTCGCCATGTTCTCAAATCTTCTGGACTAACTTGGATGCTGATAATAAGGCGACCACTTAGAAATTGAGTTCGCATGGGGTCCATATAAGCCTCTAGGGCACTGGGTGGGGACCCGTTCTCTGGGGATTCCGCCGTTGTATTCAATGGGGTGATAATCGCAACCTGTAATGACTCTCCCAGCTGATCGATAGCATCGCCCAAGGTTGATTGCCCCAAGGTAAGCCCAAAGATGCGAGATCCTCCGCCAGCAACAGGCTCAATCTCCCATGGCATGCTTGTTCTGGAGATTTTTGAATCAGGATTATGTCCCCCAAAAATCATTGCAATCGCCAAGGTCGCAACGATAATTGCAACCGATGCGATGATTGCTTTAAGAATGCGTGAATGCAGAATTTTTTTGATCATGATCATATTGTGAAATCGTAATCGACAATCAATGGTGCGTGATCGCTGAATTTTTCATGGGTATATACGTGACTTGCCAGCGCACTTGAGCTGATATTTCTCGTGGCTATTTGATAATCAATGCGCCAGCCGACGTTGTTTTTTCTGGCTTGACCTCGTTGGCTCCACCACGTGTATTGCTCCTGCGTTGGGTATAAAGATCTGTAAACATCTACAAAGCCGAGATCCTCAAAAATATGATCCATCCAAGCACGTTCTTCTGGTAAAAAACCACTATTTTTTATATTGCCTTTCCAGTTTTTAATGTCAATATTTTTGTGAGCAATATTAAGATCGCCCATCAGAATAAATTCTCGTTCTGATTTCATGCGATTCAATATCGGCAAAATCACATTCAGAAAATGGAATTTGGCTTGCTGTCGATCTTCACTGGAAGACCCACTTGGAAAGTATGCGCTCACAATCGAAAATTTTCTAAAGGGGGTATCGAAGCGTGCTTCTAACCAGCGACCTTCAGCGTCGAATTCAGCATCATTCATCCCTGTGCAAAGTTCGCTGGGTTCATGGATAGAGTAGATGCCAACGCCTGCGTAGCCTTTTTTCTGCGCACAGTGAAAGTAGCCTTTCATCCCTCCGAGCGTGTCAAATCGATTCGATATGTCACTTGGCTGGGCTCTAATCTCTTGGACACCCATACAATCGGGTCGAGTGGATTCGATCCATGCTGCTAGGCCTTTGGTGGTGGCTGATCGAATGCCATTGAGGTTTAAACTGATCAAACGCACTTGCTGGTTTCCTGAAATGACTGTCGATAATTTGCCAACTCATCGCGATAGCTTGGCGCTGGATTTTGTGACTTTTGCTGTTGAGTCGGGTGTCTTGCGCTTTGGTGAATTCAAGACCAAGGCAGGGCGGATGTCACCCTATTTTTTCAATGCGGGGCTGTTTGATGATGGCGCCAAGCTCGGGCGCTTGGCCGGATTTTATGCACGCCGCTTGATGGCGTCAGGCATGGCCTTCGACATGATCTTTGGGCCGGCCTATAAGGGCATTACGCTTGCTTCCGCTGTGGCTGTTGAGTTGGCACGTTTGGGCGTGAATGTTCCTTACGCCTACAACCGTAAGGAAGCCAAGGACCACGGTGAGGGGGGGACTTTGGTTGGGGCTCCGATGCGTGGGCGGGTGCTGATTATTGATGATGTGATCTCGGCCGGAACCTCTGTGCGTGAATCGATCGCCCTGATTCAAGCCGCAGGTGCGCAGCCATGTGCCGTGTCCATTGCCCTTGATCGCCAAGAAACGGCTTGCGTCGCAGGGGTTGAATCTGTGCAATCAGCTGTGCAATCTGTGCAACAAGAGCTGGGTTTACAAGTTGTCGCTATCGCGACGTTGACTGATTTGTTGCAGTATCTCGCTCAGCAGAGCGATCCAGCTCTAGCCGCCTACCTACCCCTGGTGGAGGCGTACCGTCAACGTTATGGAGTGCATGGGTGAAGGGTTCATCATTACACGTTGAAATGTTTCGACCGATCTTGCGGTTCGTCTGTGTGTGGACGCTGCCCATCGCGGCGGTCGCCCAAGGCAGCATTTTTACGTGTACGGATAACAAGGGTCGCCGACTGACTTCAGATCGACCTATTGCCGAATGCACCGATCGAGAACAACGGGTGCTCAACAGCGATGGGTCGATCCGTCAAGTGGTGGGGCCCACCCAGACCGTTGAAGAAAAGTCCATCGCCGATGAGGCTCAGCGGCGGCGGCAAGCCTTGGAGACGGCTCGCAAGGATGCGATTCGGCATGATCGAAATTTGCTGAATCGATATCCGAATGAACGCGCGCATCAAAAAGCACGTGAGGGGGCGCTCGATACGATGCGCAAGGCCTTGAAATCGAGCGAAGCTCGTTTGGCAGAGTTGGAACGTGAACGTAAAACGCTTCAGGATGAGGCCGAATTTTACAAAGGGCGTGAACTGCCCGCCAAATTGACGGGGCGATTCGAATACAACCAATCGGCTTCCGAAGCGCAACGCACCTTGGTACAGAACCATCGAGCCGAGGTCAGTCGCATTGATGCGATCTATGATGACGAACTGGCTCGGCTACGTAAACTTTGGGCGGGTGCTCAACCCGGCTCGATTCCTTTTGCTGTGCCCGCTTCAAATACGGGTTATCCGCAATAGATTGTCAGAACGTGAAATGCATGGCATACCGTTGTAACGGCTGAAAGGCTTTAGCAAGGGCTATCGATTCCAGTACATGGGTGCGCCGAGTTCGTGGTCGGACTTGTGCGATTGGTGTCACGAAAGGGAATCCATGCAGTACTTCCGTCGATCTGTGGTTTTTGTTGCTTTGGTGTTGAGTGTGTGTGCCGGGGCCCGAGCTCAAGAGCAAGCGTTTGTCGATGCGATCATGGATGATCAGTCTGTCCAAGCTCGCTCTGCGAGCCAGCGCAGCGCATCCAAAAAGGAATTGGTGATCGGTGTCACCAGCAATGCATATGGTGATCAGATCAGCATGGGGATTCGTCCTGTCTTGGAAAAGCGGGGTTACAAGGTGAAGGTGGTCGAATCCACCCAGCCCAATGCCGCCCTGGCTCAAGGTACTTTGGATGCCAATGCTTTTCAGAATGAGGCTCAACTGAGCCGTGCTTTGAGTGATGGCAAGTTGAAGTTATCTGAAATCATTAAACTGCCCACCGCCCCACTGGGTATCTATAGCCGCAAGAACAAGGGTTTGACCGATATTCGTGAGGGGGCTTCCGTGGCTTTGCCGACGGATGTGATTCACCAGTCACGGGCTTTGCATTGGTTGTCACAACTGGGTTGGTTGCGCCTGCGTGATGGCGCGGATGCCATGCGTGCGACTGAACGTGATATTGCTTCGAACCCGAAAAAAATTCGCTGGGTGCCAGCAGATGGTGCTGCGTTGGTGAAAGCGCTAGATAGCTCCGACTTTGCCGTGATTGACGGTGGTTCGGGTTGGTCGGCAGGGCTGAAACTCAGCGACGCTCTTGCACTGGATAAAACGCCGTCGGTTCAGCAAACCGTCTTGGTGGTTCGGACCGAGGATAAGGATAAACCTTGGGTCAAGGATCTGAGTGACGCATATCGGTCGCGTGATTTTCAAGCGACCGCTGAGCGTTACTTTTCCGGTTTTGTCAAACCCTGATTGGCCTGCCCGGAGGGACTCGAACCCCCGACCTGCTGCTTAGAAGGCAGCTGCTCTATCCAGTTGAGCTACGGGCAGACAAGGAGCGCGATTGTCGCACTTGTCGCTCGCATTGCGTCAATCTCGGCGAAGTTCGCAGAGTTGATAGAGCCCACCAAACCAAGTTTCGTGTCGTACCACCTGGACCGAAACATCCGTGGGTAGCCAGTGCGTCAGGGGGTGACGCCACAAGTCCAAGGCAAACGGCTCCAATTGACGCAGGATCAATGCCATGGGGCCGTAAAGCGGATGGAAAGCTCGGGGCCGGTGGTAATCCACCAACACGATGCGACCACCCGGCTGAAGGACCCGTAAAGCCTCAGCAAGCGTGGCTCGGCGCACTTCTTCGGGTTGTTCATGCAGCAGGAAAAACAACAAGATCTGATCCATGCTGCCACTGGCCATGGGCATGGCTGTGCAGTCTGCTTGAATCAATTCCACGCGATTGGAGGGGTCCAGCTTGCGGCGCAGATTGTCCAACTGTCCTGGCACCACATCGACCACTTTGAGTGCACCATCTTCGGCAAGGATTTTTGTGAGTTTTGGTGTTAAGTCACCATAAACACACGCCATTTGTAGTGTTTGGCCCTTTAAATTGGGCCCAAGCCAGTTCAGGGCGGTGTCTCTCAGATGGCCAAATTGGCCCCACAAAATCAGATTGATGAGCCAAGGGCGCTCAAAAACCCTGATAGCGCGTGGATGAACGTAGGCCCAGTTGTAGACGGTGGTCAAGTACGACGGGATGGCAGCCGGGGGGCTGGAGGTGTTGAGACGGATACCCATGTGCTGAGCTTAAAACGCGAGTCTTGGACTTGCCTTGCGATAGGTCTTATTCGTTTTGAATATAAGAAGAGAAAGAAAGAATCGTTCCTTTTTATGAAGGAGCTTCTTAGGATGCCGCCATTGCCCTGTTGAGTGCGTGCGTGATGTCTCAGATTGGTTTTTCTTCTCTTCGTCGGTGTGTCTTGGCCTTGGGTGCGCTGGTGCTTATGGGTGTATCCCACGCTGGGACGACCTTGCTCAATGTCAGCTACGACGTGACGCGTGAGTTTTACAAGGACTACAACGCCGCTTTTGCGCAACACTGGAAAGCCCAAACAGGTGAGAGCCTCACGCTCAACCAATCACACGGTGGCTCCAGCAAGCAAGCGCGCAGTGTGGTGGATGGCTTGGACGCCGATGTCATCACCATGAATCAGGCCAACGACATCGATATCTTGGCCGAGCGCGGCAAGTTGATCCCGCAAGACTGGGCCAAGCGCTTGCCCAACAACAGCGCACCCACCACTTCGGTGTCGGTGATTTTGGTGCGCAAGGGCAACCCTAAAGGGCTGAAGGATTGGGCGGATTTGGCCCGCAGCGGGGTTTCGGTGGTGATTCCGAATCCGAAGACTTCGGGCAACGGGCGCTATACCTATCTGGCGGTGTGGGGCAGTGTGCTCAAGAGCGGCGGCCATGCGGCCCAAGCGCGGGATCTGGTGACCAAGATTTTTGCCAACGTGCCGGTTTTTGACGGCGGTGGACGCGCTGCAACGACGACCTTTGCGCAACGCGGTATCGGTGATGCGCTGGTGACTTTTGAGAGCGAAGTGGACTTGATTCTGGGTGAATTTGGTCGGGACTTTGAGGTCATCTACCCCAAGAGCACTGTGCTGGCTGAGAACCCCGTGAGCGTGGTCGATAAGGTGGTGGATCGCAAGGGCACACGCAAACAAGCTGAGGCCTATTTGAATTACCTCTGGTCCGATGCGGGCCAAGAGATTGCGGCCAAGCATCATCTGCGGCCGCGCAACGACAAGGTGCTGGCCAAACACGCCGCCGAGTTCCCGAAGCTGATCACGTTCACGGTGGACGAACTCTTTGGTGGCTGGAAGAAGGCTCAGAAGGATCACTTCGACGATGGCGGTCTCTATGACCAAGTGATCGCTGCGGCCAAGGCGCGCTGAGCTGCTTGCGTGTTTTGAAGAGGGGTTGCGATGTTTTTCACCCGAACGCTGCTCAAGCGCCACACCGTTTTGCCGGGCTTTGATCTGGCCCTCGGGTTCACGCTGCTCTATGTGAGTCTGATTGTCTTGCTGCCGCTGTCGGCGGCTTTTCTCAAGACGTTCACCCTGACATGGGCGCAGTTCTGGGATGCGGTCAGCTCACCCCGGGTGATGGCTTCTTATCGGCTCACTTTTGGGGCGTCCTTGGTGGCCGCCCTGATCAATGCCTTTTTTGGGCTGATCGTGACCTGGGTGCTGGTGCGCTATCGCTTTGTGGGGCGTCGGTTGGTGGATGCCTTGGTCGATTTGCCATTTGCGTTGCCCACAGCGGTAGCGGGCATTGCCCTGACCGCGATTTACGCCCAGAACGGTTGGATCGGTCAGTGGTTGCCGTTCAAGGTCAGCTTTACCCCGGTGGGGGTGTTCGTGGCTTTGGTGTTCATTGGCTTTCCTTTTGTGGTGCGCACCTTGCAGCCGGTCTTGGAAGATGTGAACCGTGAGCTGGAAGAGGCCGCAGCCACGTTAGGCGCGACCCGCTGGCAAACCTTTCGCCATGTGATCTTTCCGGTGCTCACACCGGCCTTGCTGACCGGCTTTGCCTTGGCGTTTGCACGCGCGCTGGGTGAGTACGGTTCGGTGATTTTTATCGCCGGCAACATGCCCATGGTCAGCGAGATCACGCCGCTTTTGATCATCACCAAGCTGGAGCAGTACGACGTGGCCGGTGCGACGGCGATTGCGGTGGTGATGTTGATCACGGCGTTTACGTTGCTGCTCTTTATCAATACGTTGCAAGCCTGGGCGCGTAAGCGCCAAGGTATGTAAGAGGCTGCTGCCATGTCATCTGCGGTCATGAACCTGCCCCCGATGGATGCTTATCCGGATTTGCCCCCTTCCGCCGTTCAAGGGGTCGCCCCGCCCCATCGGGTCAACGCCACGGCCGAGCCGGTCTGGGTGCGTCGCAGCCTGATCGCAGTGGCCTTGCTGTTCATGGGTCTGTTTCTGTTCGTACCTTTGGCCACGGTGTTCATCGAAGCCTTCAAGAAAGGGCTTGGTGTTTATTGGGCGGCGATTTCCGATCCGGATGCCTTGTCCGCCCTCAAGCTGACCTTGATCGCGGCGCTGATCGCTGTGCCGCTCAATCTGGTGTTCGGGGTTGCGGCCGCTTGGACGATTGCCAAGTTTGAGTTCCGAGGCAAAAGTGTCCTGCTCACCTTGATCGACTTGCCGTTCTCGGTCAGCCCGGTGATCTCGGGGCTGATTTATGTGCTGGTCTTTGGTCTGCAAGGCTGGTTGGGTGAATCGCTGCGGGACCACGATCTGAAGGTGATTTTTGCCGTCCCTGGCATCGTCTTGGCCACCGTGTTCGTGACCTTCCCCTTTGTGGCACGTGAGCTGATTCCGCTCATGCAAGTGCAGGGCTTGGAACAGGAAGAAGCCGCGCGGGTGCTGGGTGCCAGTGGCTGGCAGATCTTCAGCCGGGTCACGCTGCCCAACATCCGGTGGGCCCTGCTTTATGGCGTGATCCTGTGCAACGCCCGCGCCATGGGTGAATTCGGGGCCGTGAGCGTGGTGTCAGGCCATATCCGGGGTGAGACCAACACCCTGCCGCTGCACATCGAGATCCTCTACAACGAATACCAATTTGCCGCCGCCTTTGCGGTGGCTTCGCTGCTGGCGGTGTTGGCCTTGGTGACCTTGGTGCTGAAGTACGCGGTGGAACAACGCGTCAAGGCCCAGATGCGCAGCGCATCGTCCGATCCAGCTTGATTTGCGGAAAGATCCCATCATGAGCATCCAAATTCGTAACCTCGTCAAGCGCTTCGGCGCTCTAGCGGTCTGCGACAACCTCAATCTTGATTTGCCGGCGGGTGAATTGGTCGCTTTGCTGGGGCCTTCGGGCTCGGGCAAGACCACCTTGCTGCGCATGATCGCGGGGCTTGAGCGCCCGGACTCGGGCAGCGTGCTGTTTCACGGCGAGGACGCCACCTTTGCCGATGTGCGCGAGCGCAACGTGGGCTTCGTGTTTCAGCACTACGCCTTGTTCGGTCACATGACGATCTTCGAGAACGTCGCCTTTGGCCTGCGTGTGCGCCCCAAGGACACCCGCCCCAGCGAAGCGCAGATTCGGACCAAGGTCAACGATTTGCTCAAACTGGTGCAGCTTGACTGGATCGCCGACCGCTACCCGCACCAGCTCTCCGGTGGTCAGCGCCAGCGCATCGCTTTGGCCCGGGCGTTGGCGGTCGAACCCAAGGTGTTGTTGCTCGACGAGCCCTTTGGGGCTTTGGACGCCAAGGTGCGCAAAGAACTGCGCCGCTGGTTGCGCCGCCTGCACGACGAGATGCACGTCACCAGCGTGTTCGTCACCCACGACCAAGAAGAAGCCATGGAAGTGGCGGATCGCATTGTGGTCATGAACCAAGGTCGCATTGAGCAGCAAGGCAGCCCCGACGAGGTCTACGACCGCCCGGCCACGCCGTTTGTCTTGCAGTTTTTGGGCGATGTGAACCTGTTCCACGGTCGGCGCGACCATGCTCCAGGCCTGAGTGCGGGCACCACGGACCCATCCGCTGTGAGTTACGTGCGACCGCACGAGTTGGATGTGGTGCCCCAAGCAGGACCTGATACGTGGGATGTGACCTTGGCCCATGTGCTGACGGTCGGCCCGAACACGCGGCTGGAGTTCCGTCGGCGTGACGACGAAAGCTTGGTCGATGTCGAGCTGTCACGCGATGCTTGGCTGGCGTTGCGTGAGCGTCTGGGCTTGCGCCCTGGCAGTCAAACCCACTTGCGTCCGCGTCGGGTCACCCGTTTTGGTGCGGCTGAAGCCTGTTCGGAGTTTCTTGAAGACCCTGCCGCTGCGATCTGAGGGGCATGGATCGTCTTCGGTCATGCTTGATCGACGGGCTGCCTGGATGATGGTGCGTCCTTGAGCTGGATAAGCACCGTGAATCCGGCGCCGGGCGTTGATTCGACCCGGGCTCGGCCCCCGTGGGCCCTGGCCACCAAGTCGGTGAGCGTCAGGCCCAGCCCGATGAGCGAGTAGTCTTGGCGGTCGAGCACCCCAAGCAGGTGCTGGAGCCGTTCTGCCGATACCCCTGGGCCGTTGTCGGTGAATTTAAGGATCTTGCTGTCATCTGCACAGCAACATTCCTCCACATTGCTGTCACCTCCCGGGCACACGAGAAAGACATCCATGTGGGTGGCGCCGTAGCGTACAGCGTTGTCAAGGATGTTGAGCAGCGCAGCAGCCAGCAAGTCTGGGTCAGCATGCACTGAGCCGCTGCTGTGCAGCGTCACATCGAGGCCATCGACTGGAATCTGCTGCAGCATGCTGGCCAGATCGACGGCTTGAGGATGGGGGTCGGTGCCCGCTCTAAACATGCTCAAGAGCGCTGTCACCACCCGACGCAAGCGCTCGGTGGCTTGGCGGGCCTTGATCAGACGGGGTTTGCTTTCCGGCAAACTTTCTTTCAGGGCCACCGCCAGTTGGGCATCGATGCCCGCCAAGGGCGTGCGCAGGGCGTGAGCGGCATGGGCGCTGAAGGCGCGTTCGTTGGCCAAGCGCTGCGCCAGCCGGGTGGTGAGCTCCATGACGGCTTCGCGGATCGGTAGCAATTCTTCGCGGGTGACGGTCGGCAGCTGCGCCGAAGATAAGGTGTTCGGTTGCCCCCATTCGTAGCGCCGCAGGGTTTGGGACAGCTCGACCACATGCTGCGTTTCATCGGTGACGCGACGGCGCAGCCACCAAGCGGCCAAGAGACCGATCAACAAAGCGGTGCCCGAAGCCATGGCCATGGCGTTAAGACGGGCGGCTTGGCGCTGCTCACGACTTTGGGCGACATGCAAAATCAGCTGACGGCTATCGAGCCGCATGGAGTAAACCCGCCAAGGCGCGCGGGCTGATTCATTGGAAAAGCCATCGGATTTGGCAGCACCCAGCGGTTCAGGGGGCGCGCGATGCGAGCGCATGCGCATTTGTCCTTGGGTATCGACCAACTGCCAAATCAGCCCCTCTTCGTGGGGCGGCGCGGGCAAGATCTCATCGCTCGGGTTGGTGTGATCGACATGGCGCTCCATGAGGCCAAACAGAATTTCAGCCGACTCCTGTAAGGCACCATCCAGCAAACGATCCACGGCGGACTGCACCACGACACTCACAACCAACGCCACGGCGATGCACCAGATCAGGGTTACCACCAAGACCGACCGGGCCAAGCGAGAGCGAATCGATGGCAGGGCGGTCATGGTGCTGGGCGTGTGCTGTGGGGGGTGGCGTTCAGGTCGGCACGCGGTAGCCCAAACCACGCACGGTTTCGATCAAATCCTTGGTGAGCTTGCGACGTAAGGCAGAAATGTGCACTTCAAGCACATTGCTGGTCACATCACCGTCGAAACCGTGGATCAGTTGGCTCAGATCGGCCTTGGTCACGATACGACCGGCACGCAGCACCAAGGCTTCCAGCACGGCCCATTCACGGGCGGTGAGATCAACCGGACGATCATCCAGCCAAGCTTGGCGGGCGGTGGTGCTGACTTCCACTTGACCGAAACGACGTCGCTCCAAAACTGCGGCCGCGTTACGGCGGGCCAAGGCACGCAGTCGCGCCGAGAGTTCTTCCGGGGCGAAGGGTTTGACCAGGTAATCATCGGCACCACTGTCTAGGCCTTGGATCCGATCGGCCAAGCGATCGCGGGCGGTCAGCATGATGACGGGTACGGACTGATCCGTGCGGCGTAGCGACCGGATCCAGTCGATCCCCGTGCCATCGGGCAGCGACCAATCGACCAGCAGGGCATCAAAAGGCTCGCCATTCATGCCTTGCACGTCGGCAAGGTGGGTGAACCATTCCACCACGTGGCCTTCGCTGCGCAAGTAGTCGCGCAGGCCTTCACCCAGAATCGAATCGTCTTCCAGCAGTAGCAGTCGCATGGGTTGGGGTCTCAAAGTTCGGTGGGCGATTTTCGCTTGTGCCGCCGTGTTTTTGCGGGTGAGATCGAGTCTGTTGGCTTTTGTTCAGCCGACTGTAAGAACTTTTAACTTAAGGTTCATCTCAGTAGGAAATGCTGGACGGATATCCTTGGCGGTCTTGCCAAGGTGGGGGTGATGCGGATGCGATGCGATGGCTGGTTGGAACAAGCGATGAGTTCACGTGAATGGTTGCGCGGGGTTGGGTTGGGTGCCTTGGTTTTGGGGGCTCAAGCTGCGATGGCGCAGGGCTTGAAAGCAGATGCCGCGCAACTGCGTCAGTTGGGTGTGACCACGGTCGAAGTTCGCTCCGCCACGCAGGCGGGTGTGGCGCGTTATCCAGCCCAAATCCAGATCCCCCTCGCGCAGCAGCGGGTGATTTCAGCACCGGTGCCTGGTGGCGTGGATGCCTTATGGGTGGTGCAGGGTCAGATGGTGCGTCTGGGCATGCCCTTGGTGCGTTTGCGCAGTCAGCAAGTGGCCGAGTGGCAGCGCGATTGGCAGCAACTCAAGGCCCAACTGGATTTGATGCAACGCACCATGGCGCGTGATGAGCAGCTCTACAGCGAAGGCTTGATCGCGCTCTCGCGTCTCGAAGCCAGTCGTGCTCAAGTTCAGCAGCAGCGTGTGCTGGTGGAAGAGCGGGGACAAAGCTTGACCGCTGCGGGGGCCAAGCCTGAGGGTATCGGCGGTGAACTGGTGCTCACGGCTCCGATGGCGGGCCAAGTGTTGGAAGTGACGGTGACCCCGGGGCAGCGTGTCGATGCTGTGACGCCGTTGATCCGTTTGGCTTCGTCGGGATCGTTGTGGGCCGAGTTGTCGGTGCCGGTGTCACAGGCGGCTCAGCTCCGTTTGGGCGACAAGGTGCGCGGCATCGGGGTGGCGGTTGAGGGCACGATCACCTCGTTTGCACCCGCCGTTCAAGGGGGCAGTCAGACCACGGTGGTGCGCGCTGATTTGCGCGGTGCGGGCTTGCGCCAACTGCGTGCGGGTCAGGCCATTGAGCTCGAAGTGCAGCGTCATGAAGCGGGTGTGGTTCAAGTGCCTGCCGGTGCGGTGCTGGAAGATGCGCGCGGTGCTGCGGTGTATGTGCAGCGCAAAGCGGGTCAATTTGAACGCCGTCCCGTGCGCGTGATGGGTCGCTCGGGTGCGGATGGCTCGGTGAGCGTCAGCGGACTGACGTCAGGAGATCATGTGGCGGCCACCGGTACGGCGGCGCTGAAAGCGATCGAAGGCGATGGCGCTGCTGCGGTGCCGACGCCGACTGCGGCCTCTGCGGTCAAATCCTGAGCCTGGGGTTCCCCGATGTTGCATGGTTTGATCGCTTTTGCGCTGCGTCAGCGCCTCTTCGTGGGTGTGTTGACGGTGGTTTTTGCCGCTGCGGGTCTGTTGGCTTACTTGGGTCTGCCGATCGACGCGTTTCCCGATGTCTCGGTGCCGCAGGTCAAGTTGATCTTGAAGGCTCCGGGCATGACGCCCGAAGAAGTCGAGGCCCGTATCACGGTGCCCGTGGAGCAGGAGTTGCTGGGTATCCCCAAGCAAAAAATGCTGCGCACCACTTCAAAGTACGCCTTGGCCGATATCACGCTCGACTTTGACGACGGCACCGATGTGTACTGGGCTCGTCAGCAAGTGAGTGAGCGTTTTGCCAATGTGCTGCGTGATTTGCCTGCGGGCACGACTGGCGGCTTGGCCCCAGTGACGACGCCCTTGGGTGAAATGTTCATGTTCACGGTCGAGGGGCCGCAGCCGCTGGAGCAGCGCCGTGCGGTGCTCGACTGGGTGATTCGCCCCGCGCTGCGCCCGCTGCCAGGTGTTGCCGATGTCAACAGCTTGGGCGGACGGGTCCGTTCCTTTGAAGTGGTGCCCGATCCTGCCGCCTTGGCAGCGCGTGGGGTGTCGCTCGATCAGCTTGAAAAAGCCTTGGCCTTCAACAATCGCAACGATGGTGCGGGGCGGCTGTCACAAGGTGAAGAAGCCTTGATCGTGCGTGTCGAAGGCGCCTTGCACGGCATGGAAGACATCCGTCAGACGGTGTTGCGCAGCGATGTGGGCGGCAGTGCCGCCGGTCCTGCAGCTGGGTCGGTGGTGCGGGTTGGGGATGTCGCTGAAGTGCGCGCTGGCGAGATGACGCGCTACGGCGCGGTGACCATGAACGGCCAAGGCGAAGCGGTTGAAGGCCTTGTGCTGGGCCTCAAGGGCGCCAATGCCCGTGAGGTGGTGGCGCGGGTCAAGGTCCGTTTGGCGGAGTTGCAGCCAACCTTGCCCAAGGGCATGACGATCAAACCGTTTTATGACCGCTCTGAGCTGGTCAATCGTGCGGTTCACACGGTGGTCAAAGCCTTGGGTGAAGCGGTGATTTTGGTGGTCGTGCTGCTCTTGGCGTTCTTGGGCAATGTGCGGGCGGCGGTGGTGGTGGCGGTCATGCTGCCTTTGGCGGCGCTGGGCACCTTTTTACTCATGGGGCAGTTTGGGCTTTCGGCCAATCTGATGAGTCTGGGGGGGCTGGCGATCGCCATTGGCATGCTGGTCGATGGCGCGGTGGTGATGGTGGAGAACATCGAAACCGAGTTGTCCACGGCGGCGGCCTCGGGCTCACGCATCCCCACCTTGCATCTGGTGTTGCGTGCCTGTCGCTCGGTGGCGTCACCGGTGGCTTCGGGCATCGCCATCATCGTGATCGTCTTTTTGCCCTTGCTGAGCTTGGAAGGCTTGGAGGGCAAGCTCTTTGCCCCGGTGGCCCTCACCATCGTTTATGCGTTGACGGTTTCATTGGTGTTGTCCCTCACGGTGGTGCCCGTCTTGGCGTCTTGGATGTTGCAGCGCCTGCCTGCGCATGAGCCGTGGCTGATGCGCCAGTGCGCGCGCATCTATGACAAGCTTCTGACCCAAGCGCTGGCTTATCCGCGCGCCATGACGCTGATGGCGTTGGGCGCGTTGGCGGTGGCTGTGGTGGTGTTCATGTTCGTGGGCAAGACCTTTATGCCGACGCTGGATGAAGGCGACTTGATCATGCAGCTCGAAAAGCTGCCCTCCATTGGCTTGGATACGACGGTGGCGACGGATTTGCGCGTCCAGCAAGCCGTGATGGCCAAGGTGCCTGAAGTGCAGTCTGTGGTGGCGCGCAGTGGTTCGGACGAGCTGGGTTTGGACCCCATGGGGTTGAATCAAACCGATACCTTTTTGGTGCTCAAACCGCGTGAACAGTGGCGTCAACCCGACAAGGAGTGGCTGACCGAGGAGCTGCGCAAGGTCATGGAGGGCTTTCCCGGCATTGAAGCCAGCTTCACCCAGCCGATCGACATGCGGGTGTCTGAAATGCTCACCGGGGTGCGTGGCGATGTGGCCATCAAGATCGTGGGCTCTGATCTGGACGAGTTGAACCGGCTGGCGCTGGCCATTGAAGCGGCCGTCAAGACAGTCAACGGCGCCACCGACACCTTCACGCTGCAAAACGGTGGGGTGCAGTACCTCAACATCAAGGTGGATCGTTTAGCTGCGGGGCGGCTTGGTTTGGCGGGCGATGAGGTGCAAGCCGATCTGCGCCGTTGGGTCGAAGGCCAGCAGGTCGGTGTGGTGCAAGAAGGCGGGCGACGCATTCCGCTGGTGGTGCGCGGCAGCGACGCGCTGCGCGCTTCGGCGGATGATTTGGCGGCGGTGCGCATCACCAACATGGCCGGGGTGGTGGTGCCTTTGTCCCAAGTGGCGCAATTGCAGCGGCTTGATGGTCCTGTCAAGGTGGACCGCGAATTGGCACAGCGTTACCGCGTGGTCCAAACCAACGTGCGCGGCCGCGACTTGGTCGGTTTTGTCGAGGAAATCAAGGCGTTGGTGGCGGCCAAGGTGCCCCTGCCGCAGGGCTATCAGATCCAGTGGGGTGGGCAGTTTGAGAACCAACAACGCGCTGCGGCTCGGCTGAGTTTGGTCGTGCCGATCGCGATCGCCCTGATTTTCTTCATCCTTTTCTCCACCTTTGGTTCGGTGCGCCAAGCCGTTCTGGTGTTGGTGAATATTCCGTTGGCTTTGGTCGGTGGGGTGTTGGCACTGGCCTTAGCGCAGGAATATCTCTCGGTGCCGGCGTCGGTGGGGTTTATCGCGCTGCTGGGGATTGCGGTGCTCAACGGTGTGGTGTTGGTGAGTTATTTCAACGAGTTGTTGGCGCGCGGCATGCCTTTGGCGCAGGTGGTGGTGGAGGGCGCGCGGCGCCGGCTGCGTCCGGTGCTCATGACCGCTTCCATCACGGCGGGGGGCTTGGTGCCGCTGCTCTTTGCCACCGGGCCGGGTTCGGAGATTCAGCGGCCGTTGGCCATCGTGGTGATCGGTGGTTTGGTCTCCTCAACCTTGTTGACCCTGCTGTTGTTGCCGGTGCTATTTCGTCGTTTTGGGGTTGAGCCGGCGCGCTCAGCGCAGGGAGATCTGGCATGAGTGCGACAGCGACATCGGTGTGTCTCAATCTGGTGCTGCCTTTGGCCATGCAGGATGCGGTGGTGGATTGGCTGTTGGGCCATCCGGCCTTGCAGGTTGAATTCAGTCAGCATGTGGTGTCAGCGCGCGGCCCTTGGGTGCGTTTGGCCCCGGGTGAAGAAGAAGTGCAGGGTTCGGCCGCGCGGGTGCAGATCCAATTGATCGTCGAACGCACTTTGGCACAGAGCATCACCGACGAGATGGAGCGCCTGTTTCGAGGTGCCGATGGGGGCTATTGGTTGACGCCGGTGGAGCGCATGGGTGCATTTCGGGTGGAAGGGCAGCAGGTATGAAGCCAAAGAGTGGGCGAGGTTGGTTCGGTGCTAGCGCCTGTTGGCTCGCTTTGATGCTGGTCGGCGGGGCTGCCGCTGCCGAGGGTGTTTTGACCGGATTGCCACCCGAGTCTGTGTTGCGTGAGCGCTTGCTTGCCAGTCCATCGGTCCGGGCTGCGTTGGCGTTGTTGCCTGCTGAGCAGGCTGCCGCCCAAGTCGAGAAAAAATCGCCCGTGGCTTGGTCGATTTCAGGGGGTGTTGGGTATCGCAGCTTTGCCGATGATCCGAATCACGCGCCGACCGAGACCGAGCTGACTTTGCAGCGGCCTTGGCGCTTGGGCAACAAGGAACAGGTTCAACAGCAGTGGTTCGACGAGCGTGAGCGCTGGGTGCAGGCTCAGATTCGCATGGTCGCCCGGACCGCGTTGCGTGATTGGCTCGATGCTTTGTCGGTGTGGTTGCGTGAAGAGGGTGCGGCGCAGTTGTGGGGGGAGCAGCTGAGCCTGTCACGCAAACAAGCCCAAGCGGTGGGGCGGCGTCATGAGTTGGGGGATGTCTCGCGGGCTGAGCGTGACTTGGCCGAGGCCGCCCAAGTCCAAGTCGAGGCTCAATCCACCCAAGCACAGGCTCGGGCCAAGGCGGCGCGGGCGCGGTTGACCGTTCTTCTGCCGGGATGGTCGGACACAGACTTGATGTCGTTGTTGCACAGCGAGCCGCCTGCTTTGGTGGCCACTGTCGGCATGGTCGCCTCCCCCGAGGACGCACCTGAGTTGCAATTGGTGCAAGCAGAGGCGCTTGCTGCGGCTGGAGCGGCTCGATTCGAGGGCGCGCAGCGGCGCGCTGATCCAACGGTGGGGATGCGGATCGGCACGGCCAAAGGGCCTGATGAAAAATTTATCGGTGTGGTTTTTAGCATGCCCTTGGATGGCTCGGCGCGCGATAGCAGCGCCGAGGCGGCAACCCATCGTGCAGCCAATGTGGCGGCACGCGTGGAGATGGAGCGTCAACGGATCGTCGCGGATCGTGCCGCTCGGGCCATTGAAGCCGCCAACAGTGTGATCGTCTGGCACCAGTTGACCGATGCCGCCACGCGTTTCGACGCTCATGCCCGCACCACTGAGCGCGCATGGCAACTGGGTCAAGCGGCTTTGACCGACGTGGTGGTGGCGCAGCGCTTGGCGCTTGAGCAGCGCTTGGCCGCGCAGCAAGCTCGGGCGGAGGCCTTGTTCCGTCATTGGCTCTGGGTGCTGGATCAACAACCCGGACTGGCCGCGCCCCTTTGATTCGATCCCGAATAACGAATGTGTGGATATATGTAAGTCGAGTATCTAGGCTCGACTTACATTCACTTATTTCCGTGAAAATATAACGTCTGACGCTTGTCGTTGCATGGTTTGGATATGGTTGCAACAGATGGACTATGGCTTAAAAAATACAAATGACTGTTTGGCATGATTTCCTAGGTTTTGTAGTAAAAACTACCGTGATGCTCATCACGCCTTCATCTATGGACCAAGCATAAAGACTACGCTGCGGCAACAATTCATTCGCCCCTTGGTCGAATTTGCTGCGGAGTCTGTGCCATGAGTCAGCCATCAGTTTGTCAAGTTCCACTGGTCCGTTCCAGTGCATGGTTGGTATGTCTCGTGGCTGGCTTGGTGTCGGCACTGAGTGGTTGTGCCACAAGTTCCAAAGAGTCCGGAGCCTCCCAAAACCGAGCTTTTGAGGGGGCTGTGGCCCATGGTGGCGAAGCACAGCGCAGCATGCGTCAACAACGGGTTCCGATGCAGATGACCTCTGCCGCAGAGTGCGGTGCTTCTGGCGCAGCACAGCGCGACATGCTGATGCGGGAGATCAATCGCATTCGACACAGCGGGGCACGTTGTGGCAGTAAAGGTGCCTTTTCTCCTGCGGGTGATCTGACTTGGAATACCAAGCTGGAATCAGCTTCTGCGGCTCATGCTCGATCGATGGCCAGTTATGACTATTTCTCGCATACGGGTGTGGACGGCACAAGTGGGGGTATTCGTGCCAGAAACAGCGGTTATGACTGGTCAAAATGGGCCGAGAACATTGCTGGCGGTCAACCCTCTATCCGTGAGGTCGTGGCTGACTGGGTTCACAGCGATGGACATTGTGCGAATCTGATGAATCCGAATATGCGGGAAATGGGCTTGGCTTGCGTGAAATCAAATCATGCCCATTACGGAACTTATTGGGTTCTTGTCATGGGTGTTCCTCGCTGAGGGTGAATCGGTTCGATTAACCGAACCTGGGGCCTCGGAAATGACCGGAGTGTCGTCCCGGGGCTGGTTCATTCACATCGGTTTTCACCGTGCTGTCAGGATTTGGCCGGGGGTTATCAGCGACAATGCCGCCTCGCACGGGCCGCGCAGCCTGTGTGTTTGTTCCCATAGGTTCGCAGCGCCATAACAGAGGAGATAACCATGCACATTGGTGTGCCGCGTGAAACCGCCGCAGGTGAAACGCGTGTGGCTGTCACGCCCGAGACAGCCAAAAAACTTCAAGCTCAGGGTCACACGATCCGCATCGAATCCGGTGCGGGTGTGACTGCCAGTGCGCCTGATGCGGCTTATGCCGCTGTCGGCGCTGAAATCACGGATGCCGCTGGTGCGGCGAGCTGTGATTTGGTGCTGCGTGTTCGCGCGCCGTCTGAGGCTGAGTTGACGCTGATGAAGCCGGGCTCCACCGTGGTGGGGATGCTTAACCCGTTTGATCGGGAAGGTCTGGAACGTATCGCAGCAGCTGGCTTGACGGGTTTTGCGCTTGAAGCAGCCCCTCGGACCACCCGTGCGCAAAGCATGGATGTGCTCTCTAGCCAAGCGAATATCGCCGGCTACAAAGCCATCATCTTGGCGGCGGATCGCTATCAAAAGTTTTTCCCGATGCTCATGACCGCAGCCGGCACCGTCAAAGCGGCGCGGGTGGTGATTCTTGGCGTGGGTGTGGCGGGTTTGCAGGCTATCGCGACCGCCAAGCGTTTGGGGGCTGTGATTGAGGCTTCTGACGTGCGTCCTTCGGTGAAGGAGCAAGTCGAATCGCTGGGCGCTAAGTTCATTGACGTGCCCTACGAGACCCAAGAAGAAAAAGACGCGGCCGTCGGTGTGGGCGGTTACGCCCGTCCGATGCCACCGAGCTGGTTGGCGCGTCAAAAGGTCGAAGTGGCCAAGCGTGTTGCCCAAGCCGACATCGTGGTCTCGACTGCGTTGATTCCCGGTCGGCCGGCACCGACCTTGGTGACGGCTGAAATGGTCGCTTCGATGAAGCCGGGCTCGGTGATCATCGACTTGGCTGCGGGTCGCGGGCCGGACATGAACGGTGGTATGACGGGCGGCAATTGCCCCCTGACCGAGGCTGGGGCGACGGTGGTGCGTCATGGCGTGACCATCGTGGGCGAAACCAATCTGCCTGCCTTGGTGGCTGCGGACGCCAGCGCGCTTTATGCCCGTAACGTGCTCGACTTCCTGAAGTTGGTCTTGACCAAGGAAGGCACCCTGACTGTCAACATGGACGACGATATCGTCGCCGCCTGCCTGATGACTCAAGGCGGCACCGTCAAGAAAGCGGCCTGAAGAGGATCCACGATGGAAACCGTTTCCCCTACCCTGATCAATTTGATCATCTTCGTGCTGGCGATTTACGTCGGCTACCACGTCGTTTGGACCGTGACCCCGGCTCTGCACACGCCTTTGATGGCAGTGACCAACGCGATCTCGGCCATCATCATCGTCGGTGCCATGCTGGCTGCGGGCATGACTGAAACCACCTTGGGTCGCTCCATGGGCGTGCTCGCGGTTGCTTTGGCTGCGGTGAATGTGTTTGGTGGCTTTTTGGTCACGCGGCGCATGCTGGAAATGTTCAAGAAGAAGGACAAGAAGGCTGTGTCCACCAAGGAGGGTGCGTAATGAGCCTCAATCTCGTCACACTGCTTTATTTGGTGGCTAGCGTCTGCTTCATTCAGGCGCTTAAAGGGCTGTCACATCCGACCACCTCGATTCGCGGCAATTTTTTCGGCATGACGGGCATGACCATCGCTGTGGTGACGACCGCAGCGTTGATCATCAAGCTGGCCGACGGTCATATGGCGGGCCTGGCTTGGGTCTTGCTCGGTTTGGTGGCTGGGGGTGGTTACGGTGCTTGGCGCGCCAAGACGGTCGAAATGACCAAGATGCCCGAGCTGGTGGCCTTCTTCCACAGCATGATCGGTTTGGCAGCGGTGTTCATCGCTGTGGCCGCCGTGGCTGAGCCAATGGCTTTCGGGATTGTGCATAGCGCAGACGAGCCGATTCCGGCGGGTAACCGTTTGGAGTTGTTCTTGGGCGCGGCGATTGGCGCCATCACTTTCAGTGGTTCCGTCATCGCTTTCGGCAAGCTCTCGGGCACCTACAAGTTCCGCTTGTTCAAAGGTGCGCCGGTGGTGTTTGCCGGTCAGCACATGCTGAATTTGGTGCTGGGTCTGACGACGGTGGGCTTGGGCTTGGCCTTCATGGCGACGGGCAGCTGGACCGCGTTCTTTGCGATGCTGGCGCTGAGCTTTGTGCTCGGTGTGCTGATCATCATCCCGATCGGTGGCGCTGACATGCCGGTGGTGGTGTCGATGCTGAACAGCTATTCGGGCTGGGCAGCAGCCGGTATCGGCTTCTCGCTGAACAACTCGATGCTGATCATTGCCGGCTCCTTGGTGGGCTCTTCGGGCGCGATCCTGAGCTACATCATGTGTAAGGCGATGAACCGCGCCTTCATCAACGTGATCTTGGGTGGCTTTGGTGGGGATGCCACGGCGGCCGTGGCGGGCGACACCCCGCAGCGCACGGCCAAGAGCGGCAGCTCGGATGACGCTGCGTTCATCTTGGGCAACGCCGAGAGCGTGATCATCGTGCCGGGCTACGGTTTGGCGGTGGCGCGAGCTCAGCATGCGGTCAAGGAACTGGCGCACAAGCTCACCGAGAAGGGCGTTTCGGTCAAATACGCGATTCATCCGGTGGCGGGTCGTATGCCGGGTCACATGAACGTCTTGTTGGCCGAGGCCGAAGTGCCTTATGACCAAGTCTTCGAAATGGAAGACATCAACGCTGAATTCGGTCAGGCCGATGTCGCCATCATCTTGGGTGCCAACGACGTGGTGAATCCGGCTGCGTTGCAGAAGGGCTCACCCATCTACGGCATGCCGATCTTGGAGGCCTACAAGGCCAAGACCATCATCGTCAACAAGCGTTCCATGGCTGCGGGTTATGCTGGCTTGGACAACGAACTTTTCTATCTGGATAAAACCATGATGGTGTTCGGTGATGCCAAGAAGGTCGTGGAAGACATGGTCAAGGCGATCGAATGATGGCGTGCTCGTGATCTGCGCCTGATGGATACTTCAACGGGGGATTCCGGAGGTTCGGTTCCCCCGTTGTCACAAAGAGTAGCGAATGATGGTGAGAAGGGTTGCGTTATTCCTGCACAGGAATCCCTACACTCACGACTTCGTATGAGGCGCAGGTGATGGTTGAGCGGTATTCCAAAACAGAAAAGGGCCGAATCGAAATCCGGACGCGTGCACTGACTTTGTCGCGCACGGCGCGGAATCTTCTGCTCATCATCGATTCTTCCCGATCCTTGCCCGAGTGGTTGGCCATGGTTCAGGGCTCCAACTCTCATGATGGGGCGGCGCTGATCGAGGCCGGTTTGATCGAGGCGATCGCTGTCAAGACGGGTGGCGACAACAAGGCCAGCACCCGCCCGCCCGTCGTGGCCGCTGTGCCAGTGATGGCTGCGAATGTGGCTGCGGCCAAGTCGGAGACCGTGGAGGATGCTCCCGCGAGCTCATCATCGTCCCCGAAGGCGGTGAATTTGGGATATGTCGAGCTCTATGACGGGCTCAATGCGTTGGTCAAGGAAACCTTGGGGCTTTTCAAGGGCTATCGATTCAGCCTCGATATTGAGCGCGCTCGGGACTTGCAGGAACTGCAAGTGGTGGCCCAGCGTTTTGTCGAAGAAGTGGCCAAAACTCGGGGCGAAAGCGTGGCCCGCGTGGTGCGACGAGCCCTGGGTTTATGAATGAGGTGCGTCGTTGCGCACCACCTGAAAGACCGCTGTACTGCCCAGCAGATTGGCCCAAAGCGGTGACACGACTTGGCCTTGGTGAAGCCCGAAAGAGGCCACGACTTTCAAGCCGCATGCCCGGGCGAGATGTCCAAAATCACGATAGGTTCCGACCCGGATGTTGGGCGTGTTGAACCATTGATAAGGCAGCACTTTGGTGACCGGCATGGCGCCCTTCAGGACGGATAACCGATTTGGCCAGTGGGCAAAATTTGGAAAACTGATGATGCCCATCCGTCCGACACGAACGGTTTCCTTGAGCATCTGCTCGGTATTTCGAATGTTTTGCAGAGTGTCGATTTGCAGGACCACATCAAAACTATGATCATCAAAAAGAGATAATCCCTCTTCGAGATTTCTCTGCATCACGGAAACACCTTTTTGCACACACTCAAGAATCTTGTCGTCATTGAGTTCGATGCCGTATCCACGGCAGCCTCTTTCCTTCTGAAGCATGGCAAGGAAATGACCACCGCCGCAGCCTAGATCGAGAACACGACTACCTTGTGGAACCATGTCCGCGATCACGGATAAGGTGTGATTTTGGTTCATATCATGCCTCTGACGAGATGCGATCAAAGTAAGCAGCTAAGATGCGGTGGTAGCGTGGGTCTTCGAGTAAGAAAGCATCGTGACCATGCGGGGCATCGATCTCTGCATAAGAAACATCACGGGCATTATCGACCAGCGCCTTGACGATTTCTCTTGAGCGGGCGGGTGAGAATCTCCAATCTGTGGTGAAGCTGATCACCAAGAATTTGCAGAGGCTTTTCTCAAGCGCCTTACTGAGATCACCCTCAAAGTTGGATGCGGGATCAAAATAATCCAAGGCTCGGGTGATGAGCAAATATGTATTGGCATCGAAGTATTCGCTGAACTTGTCGCCCTGATAGCGTAAATAGCTTTCGATTTCAAAATCAACAGCTTGAGTGCTGTAGCTGATTTCTGCATTGCGCAGAGCGCGACCAAATTTTGCATCCATCACATCATCGCTGAGATACGTGATGTGTCCAATCATGCGGGCCACGCGAAGGCCACGGCGGGGCAGGGTGTTGTGAGCGTAGAAATGGCCGCCGTGAAAATCGGGATCGGTCAGGATCGCTTGGCGAGCCACCTCGTTGAAGGCAATGTTTTGTGCCGATAGATTGGGCGCGCTGGCGATGACGATGGCATGGCGCAGTCGTTCGGGGTATTGAATCGACCAGCTCAAGGCTTGCATGCCGCCCAAACTGCCCCCAATCACAGCGGCAAGTTGTGAAATGCCCAAAACATCCAAGAGTCGAGCTTGGGCATCGACCCAATCCTCGACGGTGACGACGGGAAAATCAGCCCCATAGGGCGTGCCGGGGATCGCTGCATCTGGGTTCGGGTGCGCTGGGCCGGTTGACCCAAAACACGAGCCGAGGTTGTTGATGCCAATGACAAAAAATCGATCGGTATCCAAGGGCTTTCCTGGGCCCACCAAGTTATCCCACCAGCCTTCGCTGCGTGCTTGGTTGGAGTACGTTCCAGCCACGTGATGACTGGCATTGAGGGCATGACACACCAAGACAGCGTTGCTGCGATCCTCAGCCAGCGAGCCATAGGTTTCGTAGAACAGGGTGTAATCGCGTAGCTGGGCACCACTTCTGAGCGCAAGCGCATCGACGAAATGGTGTGACTGAGGAGAAACGATACCGACCGAACCCATGGGTGCCCGTGATGAGATGGCGCCAAACCCGATGGGGTCTTGCGCAGACTGCCAAAAATGGAGGTGATCTGAGGCTGGCGAGTATATCGGTATGCCTTCTTGCCGGTGGGATAATGCGCGCGTCGGGCACTTTCTCCCTTCACCTCTTTCCACCTTTGGTGCATGGTTGCACCGACTCCGCAGGGGCTTGCATGCTGAATGTGTTCCGGTTGTCGAATGGTCGTTTGTTTCAGGAAGAGATCGAAACCAGTGCGATCGAGCAGACTCAAGTCCAGCCTGTCTGGGTCGATCTTGAGGCACCAACCCGCGAAGAAAAAGAGTGGATCAGTGCTCGTTTTGGGGTTGTTATTCCGGAGAATATCGTTGATGACGATCTTGAGGAGTCTGCTCGTTTCTACGAGGAAGACAACGGTGAACTTCATATTCGATCAGACTTCTTGATCGAAGATGGAGAAACATCGCGAAATGTTCGCGTCGCTTTTATTCTCCATGCCGGTATTCTTTTTTCCGTGCATGCAGAAGATCTACCTGTTTTTAGGTTGTTACGTTTGAGGGCAAGGCGTATTCCAGCATTGATTGAGGATGCTAAAGATGTGCTGTTGAAACTCTATGATGCGGATGCTGAGTATTCTGCAGATACGCTTGAAGGTATCTATGACTCACTTGAAAAAGTGAGTCATCGTGTTTTGAAGCAAGATGTTGATGACCATGCTGCTGGTGAAGCATTGACGGCGATTGCGCGTGAAGAAGATTTGAATGGTCGGATTCGACGTAATGTCATGGATACGCGCCGCGCCTTAAGTTTCATGATGCGCAGTCGCATGCTGAATGCGGAGCAATTTGAAGAGGCCCGTCAGATCATGCGTGATATTGACTCACTCGATTCACACACTGCCTTTCTTTTCGATAAAATCAACTTCCTCATGGATGCGACCGTTGGTTTTATCAATATCAATCAGAATAAAATCATCAAAATATTCTCAGTGGCTTCCGTGGCCTTGTTGCCGCCAACATTGATTGCCAGCATTTATGGCATGAACTTCAAATCGATGCCTGAGTTAGATCAACCATGGGGGTATCCCTTTGCGTTGTGTCTGATGGTGGCTTCCGTGGCTGCCCCGTTCATTTACTTCCGGCGTAAGGGTTGGTTGCGGTAGTGGCGGCTCATGGCGCCATGATTCGATTGACGATTCAGATCGATGAGGCTGTTTATGGCATCGGTTGGATCGATGCGCAGCAAAAGCAGGTGTTGCTGAACAGTGCTGTCGTGCGATGGCGAGAAGATGTCTGCGCTTGCGCACCCTCGCTGTGTTTACTTTGTGAAGGCGCCTCGCCCGACGCTGTCTTGGCTCAATTGGCCGATGAGTTGCATGGCATGGGGCACATCGGGTGGCGTGGTGAGCTCTACGCCGTACGCGAAGAAACGAAAGATGAGCCGATTGCTTTGATTGAGCGCGCTGCGGCCAAGTTTCTGGGGTTGAAGACGGTTGGGGCGCACTGCAATGGATTCATCGTGGATCATCGCGGGCGGCCCAGTCACCTGTGGGTCGGCAAGCGGGCGTCAAGTAAGGCGACGGATCCTGGGTTGCTTGACAACCTCGTTGGCTGTGGCGTTCCTTGGCCGCAGACTCCTGACGAGGCTGTGATTCGTGAAGGTTGGGAAGAGGCAGGATTGTCTGCCTCTTGCATGCAACAAGCCTTGTTGCGAAATGTATATCAGGTGGATCGCCAAGATGCTGGTGGGCAGCACAGGCAGCGGCTTTATGTCTACGACTTGGCGCTACCTCGTGAAGTCGAGCCACAGAATCAAGACGGAGAAGTCGATGCGTACTTCTTGCTGGCGATTCAAGAAATCGTGGTTGGTTTAAAAATGGCGCGGTTTACGGCAGACGCGGCCATCACGACCCTGGACTTTTTGCAACGACACGCACTGATTGGAACGCCATCGCCAGAAAACGGACTCGATGAGGTCTGGCGCCGGTCTGTCGGAGCGGTCAGTACGTGTGGGTCGGGCCGCTGAAATGGGCCCTGTAAGAGAAATCAGCCTGATTTCTCCGTACACGGACGGCCGAGAGTGCGGCGCGACCACTGAGAACCACGACAAGAGCGGGCGCCACGACGAGCGCAAACAAGAAACCTGCGGCAGCGGCGGGGATGGTGATGGCAATCAGGAGAGCCTTGAGCAAACCAGAGAACCAATCAAAATGGCTTGCTGTTACCGGTGATTTCGTGTTCATGAACGCGCCTTCAGTCAAGTCGTTTACGGTGACGGTGCTGAAAGGTAGCGTGAAAAAGTCACTGCGTGTGATTTTTCACGTCGATTTTTGTTACCGATGAATTATTTGTTGATTAAATACAACCTTCACTGTGCTTGAGAAGCTGTTGTGACGCCACGGGCTCGAACCAATCGCACGAAGATGCCACGGATGCGTCGCATGTCTTCTCCCGAAAATTGTCGGCCCAACAAACGAGATGTTTTGGCGATGAGCTTGCGATCAAACTCGGGCGGGACCACCTGATTGAACTGGAAGTGCGCCTGTAGTGGAACCAGTTGTTCCGGGGTTGCGCTCAGCAACTCTTCGGTAATCAGTTCTGCGGCCTCTTCGAGGGGCATGGATTCGTTCGGCGCTGATGGATCGGTCCCTTGACCCGGATTGCTCACTTCCGAGAACGTTCCCTCTTGGGGCTCGTGTCGATGAAGATGTTGCGCTAACCATTCAGAGGACAAGCTCCGGACTGAGTCGGCATCCATCTGAATGGATGGGCTCACATTCTTGGTTGGATCCCCTGCGGCCAAGATGTGAACACGTACTCCGAAAGATTGAGCCAGTTGAATGGCAATGTGAAGATCTTCATCGCCCGAGATGAGCACGGCGTCTGCGATGGCTCCGTTGCGAGCAAGTTCGATGACGTCAGTCACGATCATGGCATCAACGCCTTTTTGCTCACCTGAGCAGTTCAGCGCCCCGAGCCGTAGTTTCACGCCGGGGAGCATCGCGAGCGTGTTTTGTTCCAAGGATAGGCGCGGGCCTGGCATGGCGTCGTACCAATAGATCCTTAGTAGAGGCAGTCCATCCGCAGCTTCCGATGCTCGGGCAATCAAGGCAGCAATCAAGTCCCCCGGATTCAGGATGGACACATGCTTACGTGGTACCTGATATCCAAATGCTGCTTGGGCGCCAGCAGCGATCAAGTAGCCTGCATCGACGAAAACGGCGTATCGATCCATGAAATCTCCGTAGGTTTATTCACGCATAGTGATGAAGGGGTAGGCCGCATCGTCCAATGTTGCTATGTCAGGACGGGGATGGCAGCAATCGATTCGAGTATAAGCGGCGTATTTTTTGCTTTGATGAGATTCACGGCTTGTCATCCGGTGTTGAAGTCGTCACACTCCTCGACGGGGACTCATTTTTCCCGTCTATCAACAAGATCTCTCCAAACCTCTTGAAAGGAGGCACCATGAACCTGACGATCAGTGGCCATCATCTGGAAGTGACACCGTCTCTGCGGGAGTACGTTCTCACCAAGTTAGACCGAGTGACGCGGCACTTTGATCAAGTGGTTGATGTCAACGTCTTGCTGACGGTGGAAAAACAGAAAGAAAAAGAAAAACGTCAACGTGCTGAAGTGACTTTGCATGCAAAGGGCAAAGACATTTTTGTAGAAAGCTCCCACGAGGATCTTTACGCAGCCATTGATCAAACCATGGATAAGCTGGACCGCCAAGTGGTTCGGCATAAGGATCGGGTTCAGGATCACCATCACGAGTCGCACAAGCGGACCGTGGCCGGTGATGTCGCTTGAGACAGAGGGCTGCCGCTTGAAGATGTTAGGTTCATCTTGGCGGTTGCCCGTCGTGTGACCTTTGAGGTTGCACATATTTCAAGTGGGCGCTTCTTGTAGGGTTCCTATAATTAGCGCCCTTTGTTGCTATGGCGTCCAACCGGTCCTTGACCGATGTAACCATCGAAATCGATGAACCGTCTCGCTGCTATTTTGCCGGCTTCCAATGTTGTTGTGAGCGTGGACGCTACTAGCAAGAAGCGCGCGTTTGAGCAAGCTGGCCTGTTGTTTGAAAATCGACATGCTGTCGCGCGCGCGACTGTCGCTGATAACCTTTTCGCGCGGGAACGACTGGGCTCTACCGGTCTTGGTCACGGAGTGGCTATTCCCCATGGGCGGATCAAGGGCCTCAAAAATCCGTTGGCTGCGGTTTTGCGTTTGTCCAGCCCGATTCCTTTTGATGCGCCCGATGACGAACCGGTCAGTCTCCTGATATTTCTTCTGGTGCCCGAGGCCGCCACACAGCGACACTTGGAAATCTTGTCTGCCATCGCCGAGCTCTTATCGGATCGAGAGTTGCGGGACCGCCTCAAAACCGAGCCGGATGCCGCCAAAGTGCACGATCTGATTTCGCGTTGGGAACCTTTGAAATCAGTCGCTTGAAGCCAACAGTCATCAGTGCAGAAGCACTTTTCGAAGTCCATCGCACCACATTGCACTTGGAGTGGATTGCAGGACATGCGCATCCCGAGCGGCATTTCGATGAATCGGCCATTCGCAATGCGCAGTCTGCTGCTGATCTGGTCGGATACCTGAACTACATCCACCCATACCGGGTACAGATTTTTGGCGTTCGTGAAACAGCGTATCTACATCAAGCTGATGCGGAAACGCAAGAACGCCGTATCTCTCGCATCGTCACGCTTGAGCCGCCTGCCATTGTGATTGCGGACGGCTGTATGCCGTCTGACCGGTTGGTGGCGATGTGTGAGCGTGCTGAAATACCGTTGTTCGTGACCCGAGAGTCTGCGGGGCACGTGATTGACGTCTTGCGAGGCTACCTTGCACAGCACTTTGCGGATCGCATCTCTCGCCATGGCGTTTTCATCGACATCCTTGGCTTGGGCGTTTTGCTGACGGGTGAATCCGGGTTGGGTAAAAGCGAGTTGGGCCTAGAGCTGATCTCTCGTGGGCATGGGTTGATTGCCGATGACGTGGTTGATTTCTACCGCGTGTCTCAGGCCTCCGTTGAGGGCCGCTGCCCTGAGCTTTTGGCCAACTTGTTGGAAGTTCGGGGCATCGGATTGCTGGATATCAAGGCGATTTTTGGTGAAACGGCGGTGCGTCGAAAAATGCGGCTCAAGCTGATCGTGCACCTGGTGCGCAGGGATACTTTGGAACGCGAGTTCGAGCGACTGCCGTACGAGCCGCTCTACGAGAACGTGCTTGATATTCCAGTGCGTAAAGTCGTGATTGCTGTCGATGCTGGACGAAACTTGGCTGTCTTGGTTGAAGCGGCTGTTCGCAACACGATTTTGCAGTTGCGGGGTATCGATACTTACCGTGACTTTGTTCAGCGTCACCGATTGCTCATGGAGCAAGGGGATCCAGGTTTTTGATACCGAGGTTTTCTCCTTCACGGAGACAGGCCACGCGATGCGGACAGGGTGCGCGTCGGCAGTGAGCGTACAGCGCTAACGAGTGTTCTTGTAGAAGGTAGCCTCGCTCTTGGGCGATAGCGCGCTGCCTAGATTCGATCTCGGCATCACAGAACTCCTCGACATGACCACAGTCTAGACAGACGAGATGGTCGTGGTGTTGACCTTCGTTGAGTTCAAAGACCGATTTGCCACTCTCAAAGTGATTGCGGATCAAAATGCCCGCCTGTTCAAACTGGAGCAGCACTCGGTAGATGGTGGCTAAGCCAATTTCAGTGCCTTCAGCCAGCAAGATTTTGAAAATATCTTCAGCGGCCAAGTGACGCTGGTGCGCCTGTTGAAAGACTTCCAAGATCTTGATGCGGGGCAGGGTGGCTTTGAGACCCGTACTCTTGATTTCTTCCGCGTTGGTCATGGTGTGGTGTGCGGCTGGTGATTCAAAGTGATCTGTGGAGGGTGGCGATGAGGCTAGAGGCGACACCGCTAGAATGCCCGGATCATATCGGTCCCCCTTTGTGGCGTTCTAGCCTTCTTTTGTCTGGTTCCTATGCGTTCATTGCGGCCCTTTGGCAGCCGATTTCTTCTCTTGATTGTTGCTTTCAGCTTGTCTGCTTGCAGTACCGCAGGGGGAGACGTGGCTTGGTGGCGCTTCAAACCATATCGAGCTGATGTGGTCCAAGGCAATGTGGTGACCCAAGACATGGTGTCGCAGTTGCGCCCGGGGTTGCATCGAGATCAGGTCCGCATGTTGCTCGGGTCACCGTTGCTTGCTGACGCTTTTCATGGAGATCGTTGGGATTACATCTTCAGTTTGCGTCATCAAGGGGTGGTGACCCAAACACGCCGAGTGACGGTTTATTTTGAAAAAGATCGGGTTAGCCGGTTTGATGCGGATGCCTTGCCCACTGAGCAGGCCTTCGTTGCGTCGATTGAGGTCAAAAAATCCGAGAAACGTGATCGACCGCTGGTCTTGAGTGAGGCTCAAGTGGCAGCCTTGCCCCTGCCGAATCGGGTTGAAGCGATCAAACCACCTCTTGATGCGGCCAGTGCGCCGATGCGCAACTATCCTCCCCTTGAACCTTTGACAACGACGCGATGAGCGCTATGCACAAAATTGCCGTGGCTGGCTGTACCGGCCGCATGGGTCATATGTTGATCGAGGCCGTGTTGGCCGCGGATGACTGCCAACTTGCAGGGGCCCTTGACCGCGAGGGCAGCCCGGCCTTGGGCGTGGATGCCTCGGCTTTTCTGGGCAAAAGCAGCGGGGTGATCACCCAATCTGAGCTGCGAGCCGGACTGAGCAACGCTGAATACTTGATTGATTTCACCCGTCCCGAGGGCACGATGGCGCACTTGGCGATGTGCCGCGAGCTGGGCGTGAAGCTCATCATCGGCACCACAGGTTTTAGCGCTGAGCAAAAGGCGGAGATCGAAGCGGCGTCGAAGGACATCGCCATCGTGATGGCGCCAAACATGAGCGTCGGCGTCAATGTGGTGCTGCGCTTGCTTGACATGGCAGCGCGTGCGCTCAGCCAAGGCTACGACATCGAAATCGTTGAAGCGCATCACCGCCACAAAGTCGATGCGCCCAGCGGCACGGCGCTGAAGATGGGCGAGGTGGTGGCCGAGGCACTTGGGCGTGATCTGAAGACCTGCGCTGTGTACGGCCGCGAGGGCGTGACTGGCGAGCGTGATCCGAGCACCATCGGCTTTGCCACCGTGCGTGGCGGCGATGTGGTGGGAGACCACACCGTGATGTTCATGGGTACCGGCGAGCGCATCGAGGTGACGCACAAGTCCAGCAGCCGCGCGACCTACGCGCAGGGCAGCTTGCGCGCTGTGCGCTTCCTTGCCACGTCATCCAGCGGCCTGTACGGCATGGACGACGTGCTCGGCCTGCGCTGAGAACCTGAACCGCGAAGGCGACCGTTCCATGGGAAGTTTTTGGCAGATTTGGTCCGAAGGCGACGCCATCCACCGGGTGGTCGCTACGGTGCTGCTTTTGATGTCGATGTCGGCCTGGGTGTTGATTCTTTGGAAGAGCTGGATCTTGGTTCGCGCTCGTCGGGATCTGGCCTTGGCGGTGCCGGCTTTTTGGGCCGCCCCCGATTGGGCGGCGGCGCGTTTGCAAATGCAAGCGCTGGACCGCGAGCAAGTGGCGTTGCCGCTGCTTGACGCGGCCCTGCAAACATCGCCTGCGGGCACCTTGGAAGCTGCGGGCAACGTGGGTGCGCAGCTCACGCGCCGTCTGCGCGATGCTTTGCATGGGGTCTTGACCCAGCTTCAGTTCGGCCAAGTGTTGTTGGCCTCGATTGGGGCCACCGCGCCGTTCATCGGTCTTTTTGGCACCGTGTGGGGGATTTACCACGCGCTGCTGGGCATGTCGGCCTCGGGCTCGATGGGCATCGACAAGGTGGCCGGCCCCGTCGGTGAAGCGCTGATCATGACCGCTGCGGGCTTGGCGGTGGCGATCCCGGCGGTGTTGGCCTACAACGTCTTCGGCAAATGGGTCGGGGCGTGCGAGGCGGAGCTCGAAGGCTTCGCGCACGATCTGCGTGAAATGGTGTTGCAAGACCATGGCCTTCGGTCGGCTTGAACGCACCCGGGCGCCGCAGCCCATGAGTGACATCAACATGACGCCGCTGATCGACGTCATGTTGGTGCTGCTGGTGATCTTCATGATCACCGCGCCCTTGATGACCGCCAGCTTGAAGCTCGATCTGCCCAAAGCCGACGCGCCGGCTGTCACCGAAGCCACCCCGACTTTCATTGCGCTGGCCCTCGCTGCTGACGGTGCCAGTTATCTTGGTGAAGAAAAAATCCTGCCCACCCAGATGGCGGCCCGGCTGGCCGACCAAGCCCGCCAGATGCCGGATGCCGAAGTGCAACTGCGCGCTGACCGAGCCGTGCCCTATGGCCGCGTGGCCGAGTTGATCGGCCAGTTGCAAAAAGTGGGCTTGAACCGCATAGCCTTTGTGGCAGAGCCGGGCGGCGTGGCTGCCTCGGCTGCGCCCTGAACCCCGATCAGTGATTAGTCGTCCGTCCCCATATGTCGATTTCAGAAAAATACGAACCCACCGCCCTTGAATCGGCGGCCCAAGCGGCTTGGCGTGCTGCCGACGCCTACCGCGTCACCGAGGATGCACGCGACGCCCAAGGCCACCCGAAGCCGAAGTTCTACGCCTGCTCGATGCTGCCCTACCCCTCGGGCAAGCTGCACATGGGCCATGTGCGCAACTACACCATCAACGACATGCTGACGCGCCAGCTGCGCATGCGCGGCTACAACGTCTTGATGCCGATGGGTTGGGACGCCTTCGGTCTGCCGGCCGAGAACGCCGCACTGAAAAACGCCGTGCCGCCCGAAAAGTGGACGCGCGAGAACATCGCCTATATGAAGGGTCAGATGCAGGCCATGGGCCTGGCCATCGACTGGTCGCGCGAGGTCGCCACCTGCGACCCCGCGTACTACAAGTGGAACCAGTGGCTGTTCCTGAAGATGCTCGAAGCTGGTATCGCCGAGCGCCGCACTCAGGTTGTGAATTGGGATCCGGTCGATCAGACCGTGCTGGCCAATGAGCAGGTCATCGACGGGCGCGGCTGGAGAAGCGGCGCTTTGGTTGAAAAGCGCGAGATCCCCGGCTATTACTTCAACATCGTCAAGTACGCCGATGAGTTGCTTGCAGCGGTGGCCGATCCGCAAGACCCGAACTATCTCAGCGGCTGGCCGGAGCGCGTGCGCCTGATGCAGGAAAACTGGATCGGCAAGAGCGAGGGCGTGCGCTTCGCCTTCCCGCACCAGATCGCGGGCGCGGACGGCGCGCTGATCCAAGGCGGCAAGCTCTTTGTGTTCACGACGCGTGCCGACACCATCATGGGTGTGACCTTCTGCGCCGTCGCTCCCGAGCACCCGCTGGCTGCGCACGCTGCCGCGAGCCATCCGGCGTTGGCGGCTTTTATCGCTGAATGCGCCCACGGCGGCACCACCGAAGCCGAACTGGCGACGCAGGAAAAGAAGGGCGTGCCGACGGGTCTGTTCGTCACGCATCCATTGACCGGCGCGCAAGTTGAAGTCTGGGTCGGCAACTACGTGCTGATGAGTTATGGCGATGGCGCAGTGATGGGTGTGCCGGCACACGACGAGCGCGATTTCGCCTTCGCCAAAAAGTACGGCCTTGAGATCAAGCCGGTGGTGCAGGTGGGCGAAGAGGCGTTTTCGCTCGACGGCTGGGCGGACTGGTATGGCGACAAGCAACGCGCCGTGTGCGTCAACTCCGGCGTCGGATTCGAGTTTCTGGACGGCCTCGGCTACAAGGACGCGGTGAGCAAGGTCGCTGAACTCGTCGGCGCCTTGGGCTTGGGCGAGAAGAAGACCACCTGGCGCCTGCGCGACTGGGGCATCAGCCGTCAGCGCTACTGGGGCACGCCGATCCCGATCATCCATTGCGACGACTGCGGCGCGGTGCCGGTGCCGGCCGCCGACCTGCCGGTGGTGCTGCCGATCGACTGCGTGCCAGACGGCTCGGGCAATCCGCTCAAGAAACGCACGGACTTCCTGAACGTCGCCTGCCCCTGCTGCGGCAAGCCCGCGCAGCGCGAGACCGACACGATGGACACTTTCGTCGATTCGTCGTGGTACTTCATGCGCTATTGCGACGCGCAAAACAGCGACGCGATGGTGGCCGGTGGCACCGACTACTGGATGCCGATGGACCAGTACATCGGCGGCATTGAGCACGCCATCTTGCACTTGCTCTACGCGCGCTTCTGGACCAAGGTGATGCGCGATCTTGGCTTGGTCAAGGTCAATGAGCCCTTCACCAAGCTGCTGACGCAAGGCATGGTGCTGAACCACATTTACTCGCGTCGCACCGACAAAGGCGGCATCGAGTACTTCTGGCCGCACGAGATCGAGAACGTGATCGATGCCCACGGCAAGATCGTGGGGGCCACGCTCAAGAGCGACGGCTCGGCGGTGGACTACGGCGGCATCGGCACGATGTCCAAGTCGAAAAACAACGGCGTTGATCCGCAGGATCTGATCAACCAGTACGGCGCCGACACGGCGCGCCTCTTTGTGATGTTCGCCAGCCCGCCAGAGCAGACGTTGGAGTGGAACGATGCCGGCGTGGAAGGCGCGCACCGCTTCATCAAGCGGGTCTGGGCTTTCGGGGCCAAGAACGAGGCGCTGCTGCAAGGCGCAAGCGCCTTGGCGGGCGAGCTGCCGGCGGGGTTGTCAAGCCAAGCCAAGGCGTTGCGCCGTGAGGTCCATCTGGTGTTGCGTCAAATCAGCCATGACTTTGAGCGCATGCAATACAACACCGTGGTGTCGGGCGGCATGAAGCTGCTCAATGCGCTCGAAGGCTACAAGCACGATGGCAGCGAGGCATCCGCCGCCGTGTTGCGCGAGGGCTACTCGGTGCTGCTGCGTTGCCTCTACCCGGCCTGCCCGCACATCACGTGGACGCTTTGGGCGGAACTTGGTTACGCCGCCGCTCAAGGTGATTTGCTCGACGCGCCTTGGCCGCAGGTTGATGAAGCGGCTTTGGTGCAAGACGAGATTGAGCTGGTTTTGCAGGTCAATGGCAAGACGCGGGGCTCGATCACGGTGCCGGCGGGCGCTGACAAAGCCGCCATCGAAGCGGTGGCAGCGGCCAGCGCTGAGGTGGCACGGTTTGCTGAGGGCCGGGCACCGAAGAAGATCATCGTTGTGCCGGGTCGCCTTGTGAACGTGGTGGTCTAACGTGACCATGAAGCTGGCGCGACGCGGGGCCTTGAACCAACTGCTCGGGCTGGCGGCTGCGGGCGGCGCAGTTTGGCTGAGCGGCTGTGGCTTTGCGCTCAAGCGTCCGCCCGAGTTGCCTTTCAAGCGCATCTACTTGGCCGGTTTTGCGCCGCTTTCGCCCATGGCGGACGAATTGCGTCGCCAGTTGCGCCTCAGTCCGGGCGTGCAAGTGGTCGAGGAAGCGGGGCAGGCGGATGCGATCTTGGAGTCGCTGGTCGATGCCCAAGAGCAGGTGGTGGTGGCTTCGACCACCGCCGGTCAAGTGCGTGAGTTGACCCTGCGTTCGCGCTTTCGCTTTCGGGTGCGCGCCATGGCAGGCAAAGAGCTGATCCCGGAGACCGAGTTGGTCCTGAGCCGCGATATGAGCTACAGCGAAACCTTGGCGCTGGCCAAGGAGGCCGAGAAAAACCTCATTCACCGCACTTTGCAAAGCGATATCGCCCATCAAGTGTTGCGTCGCTTGGCGGTGCTGCCCCATGCAGATTCGCGCTGATCAGCTCGCGGCGGCGCTGAAGCGGGGGGCGCAGCGCATGGTGGTGCTGCACGGCGATGAGCCTTTGTTGCATCAAGAAGCGGCTGATGCCGTGCGTGCTTGGGCCCGCCAAGCCGGCTTTACCGAGCGCCAAGTCCACACCGTGAGCGGCGCGCATTTCGACTGGAGCAGCCTCTTGGGTGCGGCCAGCGAGATGAGCCTGTTTGCCGCGCAGCAGCTGATCGAGATTCGCCTGCCTTCCGGTAAACCCGGCAAGGATGGCTCGGAGGCCTTGCAGCGCTACGCCCGGTTTGCCCGCGAGCGCAGCGAAGATTTGTTCACCTTGGTGCTGCTACCGCGCTTGGATCGCACCCAGCTGAGCAGTGCTTGGATGACGGCGCTCGACGAGGTGGCGCTTTGTGTGCGCATCGATCCCATCGATCGCCGAGCCTTGCCGGCTTGGATCGCACAGCGCTTGGCCGCGCAGGGTCAGCGGGTCGAGGACGCCGAGGCCGGGCAGCAGGCGCTGGCCTTTTTTGCGGATCGGGTTGAAGGCAATTTGCTGGCAGCGCACCAAGAAATCAGCAAGCTCGGGCTGCTGCATCCCCCTGGGGTGCTGAGCTTGGCGCAGATCAGCCAAGCAGTGTTGAATGTGGCGCGCTACGACGTCTTCAAGCTCAGTGAGGCAGTGCTGGGCGGTCAAGTCGGGCGGGCGCTGCGCATGCTCGAAGGCCTGGAGGCCGAAGGCGAAGCGGCCGTGCTGGTGCATTGGGCGCTGGCCGATGATCTGCGCATGCTTTTGCGCGTCCACACCGCCGTTGCGGCCGGCCAACCCTTGGCCATGGTGCTGCGTGAGGCGCGGGTTTGGGGCGTGAAAGAAAAGCAAGTCGAGCGTTTGATGCCGCGCCTGAAAGGTCCGGTCTTGGTCGAGTTGATCCACGCGGCCCGCATCTGCGATGGCTTGGTCAAGGGCATCGTGCATCCCGCTTGGCCGCGTGATCCTTGGCAGGCGTTGCGTCGGCTGATGCTGATGACGATGGAAGGTTTGACGGTATCACCCCCCATGATTTTGAAGACGCTATGACTTCGACTGACGCATCTGCGGCTCCTGCGGCCCCTGTGGCGCGCCCCGATGGCGCTTTCCTGTTCAGCCATGTCGCCCATTTCATCGCCTTGGGCGCGGGCAGTGGCCTGAGTCGCGTCGCGCCGGGCACGGTGGGTACGCTCTGGGGTTGGGCCAGTTTTTTGCTGCTGGATCGGTGGCTCCATGCACCCGGTTGGGCGTTGGTTTTGCTGCTCAGCACCGGCATCGGTTGGTGGGCCTGCACCCGCACGGCGGAAGACGCCCGCATCGCTGACCCTGGCTTCATCGTCTGGGACGAAATCCTCGCTTTTTGGCTGATCCTGTGGCTGGTGATGCCGGCGCCGTTTTGGGTTCAAGCGCTGGCGTTCGGGCTGTTCCGTTACTTCGATGCCGCCAAACCGGGGCCGGTGGGCTGGGCTGATCAAGCTTTCAAGGGCGGCGGTTGGCGCGGTGGCTTTGGCATCCTTTTCGATGATTTGGTGGCCGCCCTGTGTACCTTGTTGGTGATGGCCGTGGGCGTGCGGTTGTGGGGCTCTTGGGCATGACGCCTCCTGACCTGTTGACTGAACTCTCCGCCGCTTTGGTGCGACGCGGCTGGATGCTGGCGTGTGCCGAGAGCTGCACGGGCGGGCTGATCGCGGCCTGCTGCACCGATCAGCCCGGATCAAGCGCTTGGTTTGACCGGGGATTTGTGACCTACAGCAATCAGGCCAAGGTCGAGATGCTGGGCGTGCCACTGGCGTTGATCGAACAACATGGGGCCGTGAGCGCGCCGGTGGCCGAAGCGATGGTGCGCGGTGCCTTGCAGCATTCACACGCCGAATGGGCCGTGGCGGTGACCGGCATTGCTGGGCCTAGGGGCGGCACGACGGATAAGCCGGTTGGCACGGTGTGGTTGGCTTTGGCCCAGCGCGATCAAGCCGCCAAGGTGGTTTGCCTCCACGCCTCGGGCCGTCGATCTGAGATCCGGGCGCAAGCGGTGCGCTTTGCGCTTGATCATTTGGGCGGCTTGGTGGGTTCAGCCACAGCCTGATCCGGCCTATAGTGACCAACATCATTCACAAGGAGAACCTATGGAACGACGTCATCTGATGCAAGGTTTGGGCGGCCTGACTTTGGCCGCGCTGTCGGCTTCGGTGCTGGCCGCAGCGGAAGATCCGCACGCCCATCACCATCATGTTGCTGCGGGTGCCGGTGCGGGTGGCAAACCGACCCGTGCCCTGATCGCCTCGGCCAGCGACTGTGTCATCAAGGGTGAAGCCTGCTTGGCGCACTGCTTGCAACTGTTGGGCGACGGCGACAAAGAGATGGCTGCCTGTGCGCAGTCGGTCAATCAAATGCTGCCGGTGTGTACGGCGCTGCAAAAGCTCGCCAGCCAAGACTCGAAGTACCTCAAGGCCTATGCCGCCTTGGCCGCTCAGGTTTGTGAAGACTGCGAAAAAGAGTGCCGCAAGCACGAGAAGAAGCACGACGAGTGCAAGGCTTGCGCCGAGTCCTGCGCGGCTTGCCTCAAAGAATGCAAGGCCTACGCGGCCTGAAGGGGGCCGGTCGTGCTCAGGCCGTGAAGTGATCGAAAGATGTCCATGGGGTGCTGAGCGGCATCCCTTGGGCGTCCAAAACCCGGATCAAGGCTTCATCGGGGCTGGTTGTCGTGGTCGCGGCTTCCATTCGGCCGATGCAGCTCACCGGCGTGTCGCTTTGTGCGGCCGCCGCCAAGACTTGAGCGCGCTTGGCGGGTTCGGCGGTGAAGAGCAATTCATAGTCATCGCCGCCGCTCATCAGACAAAGGTGCTGCCGGGTGCGGCTTTGGCGGCGCAATGCGCCACTTCGCGGCAGTGCGTCAATGTCCAGCGTGGCGCGGATGGGGGCATGGCTGGCGCTGCGCGCCAAGATGTGCCTCAAATCGCCCACCAAGCCATCCGAGAGATCGATGGCGCTGCGGGCCACGCCGCGCAAGGCCAAGCCCAAGGCGACCCGTGGGGTTGGGCATTCAAGCGCTCTGCGGGCATGGGTGAAATCGGCCCTGGACAAGGCCACGGTGCCGCGCAAGGCTTCCAAGCCCAGCCGGGCATCGCCCAGCTGACCGCTGACCCAGATGTCGTCACCAGCGCGGGCCCCGCTGCGCAGCAAGGCTTGGCCGTGCGGCACTTCGCCAAAAACCGTGATGCAGATGTTGAGCGGCCCAGCGGTGGTGTCGCCGCCGACCAATTCGATACCGTGTTCATCGGCCAGCCGGTGCAAGCCTTGGGCAAAACCCGCCAAGAACGTCGCATCCATGCGTGGCAAAGCCAAGGCCAAGGTGTAGGCCATGGGCTTGGCACCGCAGGCCGCCAGATCGGACAAATTCACCGCCAAAGCCTTGTGCCCGAGGTGCTCTGGGGCCACGGTGGACAAAAAGTGCCGCCCCTCGACCAGCATGTCGCTCGACACCGCCAGATGCCTACCCGCCTGCGGGGCGAGCAAGGCGCAATCGTCGCCGATACCCAACGGTTGGCGGCGTGTGGGGCGGGTGAAATAGCGCGCAATCAGATCGAATTCGCCGGAGGCCATGGCATGAAAGAGACGGGTTGTAGGGCGGGTCGATGGGGTGATGGCTTCCGAATTAGACTCGGGGGAGTCGATGTCACGTCAAAGAAATCCGGAAACCATCATGTCGAATATTGAAGATAAGAAGAGCCAATTCCGACGCAGCGCGCTGGAGTATCACGAGTTTCCCACGCCGGGCAAGGTGGCCATCGCGGCCACCAAGCAGATGATCAATCAGCGCGACTTGGCCTTGGCCTATTCACCGGGCGTGGCTGCGGCCTGCGAAGAGATCGTGATTGATCCGGACAACGCGTTTCGCTACACCTCGCGGGGCAACTTGGTGGCGGTGATCACCAACGGCACGGCGGTGTTGGGGCTGGGGGACATTGGCCCCTTGGCCGCCAAGCCGGTGATGGAGGGCAAGGCGGTTTTGTTCAAGAAGTTCGCCGGCATCGATGTCTTCGACTTGGAGATCAACGAGCGCAACCTCGACCGTTTGGTGGACATGATTGCCGCGCTGGAGCCGACCTTTGGCGGCGTGAATCTGGAAGACATCAAGGCCCCGGATTGCTTCTACGTTGAGCGTCGTTTGCGCGAGCGCATGAATATTCCAGTGTTCCACGACGATCAGCACGGCACGGCGATTGTGGTGGGGGCTGCCCTGCTCAACGGACTCAAGGTGCTGGGCAAGGATATTCGGCAGGTGAAGCTGGTGTCTTCCGGGGCGGGTGCAGCCGCGTTGGCGTGCCTGAACTTGTTGGTCAAGTTGGGCATGCCGCGCGAAAACATCTGGGTCACCGATCTGGCCGGGGTGGTTTACACCGGGCGCCAAGCGTTGATGGATCCCGACAAGGCTGAGTTTGCGCAGGACACCGCGCTGCGTACCTTGACCGAGGCCATCGACGGCGCCGACGTTTTCTTGGGCTTGTCGGCGGGGGGGGTCTTCAAGCAAGACATGGTCCGCAAGATGGCCGCCAACCCGATCATCTTCGCCTTGGCTAATCCGACCCCGGAAATCTTGCCTGAGGACGTCAAGGCGGTGCGGGGGGACGCCATCATCGCCACGGGGCGGACGGACTATCCGAACCAAGTCAACAACGTTTTGTGTTTCCCCTACATCTTCCGAGGCGCGTTGGACTGCGGTGCCACCACCATCACCGATGAGATGGAAATTGCGGCGGTGCGTGCCTTGGCTGAGCTGGCTCAGGCGGAACAAAGCGAAGTGGTCGCCGCCGCTTATGCGGGTGCGACCTTGAGCTTTGGGCCGGAATATTTGATCCCGAAGCCCTTTGATCCGCGGCTGATGATCAAGATTGCCCCGGCCGTAGCGCGGGCTGCGGCCGAGTCGGGTGTGGCGCGGCGGCCGATCAAGGATTTCGAAGCCTATGGCGAAAAGCTGCAAAGCTTTGTCTATGCCTCGGGCACCATCATGAAGCCTATCTTCCAGTTGGCCAAGCGGGCTGAGGCCAAGCGTGTAGCCTATGCGGAAGGCGAGGATGAACGCGTCTTGCGGGCTGTGCAAGTGGTGGTTGATGAAGGGTTGGCACGACCCACTCTGATTGGCCGGCCACAGATCATTGCGCAGCGCATCGAGAAATTTGGTCTGCGGTTGGAAGAGGGCCGTGACTATGACGTGGTCAACACCGACTTTGATGCCCGCTACCGTGACTACTGGCAAACCTATCACCGCATGACCGAGCGCAAGGGCGTGACCCAGCAGCTGGCGAAGATTGAAATGCGTCGCCGACTGACGCTGATCGGGTCCATGCTGCTGCACAAGGGCGATGTCGATGGCATGGTTTGTGGCACTTGGGGCAGCACGGCCAATCACTTGACCTACATCGACCAAGTCATTGGCCGTCGCCCGGGTGTGAACACCTATGCCTGTATGAATGGGTTGGTGTTGCCGGATCGGCAAGTTTTTGTGGTCGATACCCATGTCAATTACGATCCAACGGCCGAGCAAATTGCTGAGATCACCATCATGGCGGCCGAAGAGCTGATGCGTTTCGGTATCCAGCCCAAGGCGGCGTTGTTGTCCCATTCGAACTTCGGTTCCAGTACATATCCTTCCGCGCTCAAGATGGCTGAGGCCTTGCGGCTGATCAAGGCCAAGGCGCCTTGGCTCGAAGTGGACGGGGAAATGCATGGCGATACTGCGCTTGATCCAGCGTACCGTGCTGGCTTGATGCCTCACACCACGCTGTCGGGTGAAGCCAACCTGTTGGTGATGCCCAACATTGACGCTGCCAACATCAGCTACAACTTGCTCAAAACTGCCGCCGGTGGGGGTATTGCGATTGGCCCTGTCTTGCTTGGTGCGGCTCAACCTGTGCACGTGTTGACGCCTTCGGCGACGGTTCGGCGTATCGTGAATATGACCGCCTTGACCGTCGCCGATGCCAATGCGGCCCGTTGATTGTCGAATACAGCAAGACTTTGCTGTATTCTTAGCAGTTTGACGTGCATTTGTGAGATGCGCCCTTGAGCTTTGCGCGCCATTTCTGTACCATGGCAGACTCGTGGATCAGGATAAACCCTCGTTGGTGGCTATGGCGCGCTTGTTCTTTCGGCTTTTTGTCTCTGTTGCTGCGCTCTGTGGCTTGCTATGGAGCGCTGTTTCTCAAGCAAGAGTCGATGCTCCATTGGCCGCCGTTGCGTTGTCGGCAATGTCTGGGCATGCGCAGGCGACGTACCGACTGATTCTTGCGGGCGGGCCGTTCCCCTACGAGAAGGACGGCATCGTTTTTGCCAACAGGGAAAGAATTTTGCCTCGTCAGGCGCGCGGTTATTACCGTGAGTACACGGTGCCGGTGCCAGGGGCTCAGGGGCGGGGGGCGCAACGCATGGTCTGTGGTGGCGTCCAGCCGAAAACCCCTGATATCTGTTATTTCACGCAGGATCACTATGCGAGCTTTTCCCGCATCTTGCCGTGAACTCCATGAATATTGAGGATTACCAAGGGACCGTCATGCTGCTGCAGTCTGTGCGTCCGAACATTGTTCAGTCGATCCGTGCTTTTCGGGTCGATGATCTGATGAAGTCTGCTGAGGAAATGGGACACCATTTCCTGTATGCCAATCTTTCCAAGGCGCAGTCCAAGCAAGAAGTGCTGGACGGTATCGCCGAGGCCTTTCTTTTTCCCGCACACTTTGGCAAGAATTACGATGCCCTGCATGACTGCATGACCGACTTGGTTCACAAGTCGGGTGCGCAATCCGGGTTCATTGTTGTGCTTGAGCAGTTGCCCGACGGGCCTCGTTTTGATCGCGAGGCTCGTGAGCAGTTGCTTGATGTTTTCCGAGATGCGGCAGATTTTTGGGCGGACAGAAAAGTCCCGTTCAGATGTTTCTATTCTTTTCGGTAGCCCGCTCTCAGGAACATGGGCAATGGGAGCGGGCTGAAGTGGCTCAAACTAGCGCACCGGTCAAGCAGGGGAAGCATGTGGCGCCAGTCTTTGCGCCGCATATGCCTTTGATGAGTAGTGCGTTTGATACCTCGTCTTTGTTGGTCGTCGCGTAGTTTTGTTGTTTTCGATCCAATTCGAGGCCTACCGTTTGGTGGGCTTTCGTCTTTGTGGGTCTCGAAGTGTTGCGGTCCGATCTGGGTGTGTGGTGTATTTCTCGATGACTTGGTCTGCATGGGAATATTTCCCATGTCTTATGATAGGCTGATCCGATTCTGAAGGAGTGTGGGTGCGATGCTATATGCCCTGATTACCGCGCTTGTTCTGGGCGTTTGGAAAATCAGTTCCATCGGCTTGTTCAAGGCCGGGGACGATGTTGGTTACTGGCTCGGGGTTTCCGGCGGTGTGATGATGTTGTTTATCTTTCTCTATCCGCTGAGAAAGCACATTCGCTTCTTTCACCGACTCGGTCAGATGAAGGGCTGGCTTGTGGTGCACATGGCCCTAGGCATTGGTGGCCCACTTCTCATCCTTGCTCATTCGACCTTCCACATCGGATCACTCAATGCTGCCGTGGCGCTTTACAGCATGCTGATTGTGGCGGGCAGTGGGATCGTTGGCCGTTTTGTGTATGTGCGGATCACGCGTGGCGTTCAAGGTGAGAAGGATCAGCTGCGCATGTGGCGTGATCGGGCGGGTTGGGACAAGGGTGATATGCGATCTTTGTTCAAACTTGTCCCCAGTCTAGAAACACGACTGGTGGAGTTTGAGTCCTTTGCGCTGACGGAAGATCCCGGCTGGCATGGGGTGGTTTCCCGGTTATTCGTTCTGCCGTGGGCTGAGTGGCGCGTTTATCGCACTTGTCTTGCTGAGATGGATGCGCCGATGCGAGCCCTTGCGGAAAAGAACCAGTGGCATGCCTATGACCGCGTTCGACGTAACCGCAATGCCCGCGTGTTGGTGCGCAAGGATATGGATGCTGTGTTACGTGTTGCGCAGGTCTCAGCTTACGAGCGATTGTTTGCACTTTGGCACGTGGCGCACATCCCTTTCGTCTATCTTCTGATCATCAGCGCCATTGTTCATGTCATTGCAGTGCATGCCTATTGATGACTGTTGACTCCATTCGAGTGAGGTTTCGTTGAAAGTACGTGTGTGGTGGTCCTCCAGAGATCGGCAATGTTGGGCGGCATGGTGGTTTGCGCTCTTCTTGGCTCTCGTGGCTTTGCCTGCCGCCGCTGTTCCGGGGCTGGAGTCAGTCCTTTCCCCCGGTAAGCTCGTTAACGCACACGTCAAATGGGAGAGCGATTGCGCTCGCTGCCACGTCAAGTTTGATCGCACGGCTCAAGATCAGCGCTGTGTTGATTGCCATAAAGAAATTGCCCAAGACGTGGTGAATAAAACGGGCTATCACGGCCGTATGAAGCCTCAGATATGCCGTTCTTGTCACACCGATCACAAAGGACGCACGGCACAGATCGTCAGTCTCGATAAAAAGAGTTTCGACCATACGAAGACGGACTTCCAGTTGTTTGGAAAGCACGTCAAAGTGACCTGCGATAAGTGCCATGACGCGTCTAAAAAGTGGGCGCAGGCTGCGAATACTTGCGTGGAATGTCACCGCAAGGAGGATGTCCATAAAGGGTCTTTGGGGCTCAAGTGTGCTGACTGTCACAACGAAAAGAGCTGGAAAGACACCGATTTTGATCACGGTGAGACGAAGTTCCCACTGCTTGGGAAGCACGTTGATGTGAAGTGCGCAACGTGTCACAAGGATGCTCGCTACAAGGAAACGCCGAAGGCGTGTGTCGCCTGTCACCGTAAAGATGATGATCAAAAGGGTCATAAAGGGTTCTTTGGCGATAAGTGCGAGTCGTGCCACGGGGCCAAGTCTTGGAAGACGATCGCCTTCAACCACGATGTCGATACCAAGTACGCACTGGAAGGAAAGCATCGCACCACGGGCTGCAAGGACTGCCACACAGGGCCGCTTTACAAAGCTAAATTGGCCGCCGATTGTTTGTCTTGTCACAAGAAAGACGACAAGCACAAGACGATGCTTGGACCCAAATGCGATGGATGTCATACACCGCAAAATTGGAAAACCTTGGCTTCTAAGGCTGTTGTCGGCGGTGCACGCTCAGCTGAGGGGCGAGTTTTCGATCACAGCACGTCGAGTTTCCCTTTGCTAGGCGGGCACGTCGACTTGGAGTGCAAGGATTGCCACAAGACCTTGCTCTATAAAGATGCACCGAAAGATTGCTGGGGTTGTCACAAGGCGGATGACGACAAGTCGCACAAGGGTACGTTGGGTAAGGCTTGTGTCAATTGCCATACCGAGCGAGTTTGGAAAAACACGCTCGGTCGGTTTGATCACGACAAGCTCAAGTTCCCTCTGCGCAACGCACACGCCAATCCCAAGATTAGCTTGGTGGTCGATGGCTCGGTTGCCAGAACAGGTTGTAAGGCCTGCCATGCCAACCCGAGTAGCTTGCGCAATACGCCAACAGACTGCTACAGCTGCCACAAGAAAGATGACAAACACGAGGGCACGCTCAACACCCGTTGTGACAGTTGTCACTCGGACAAGTCATGGAAAGTGGCTGCCTTTGATCACAATCGAACCCGATTCCCGTTAACGGGTTTGCACGTGTTGGGTGGGGCGAAGAATGTCACCTGCAAGGGTTGTCATACGACGTTGCGCTACAGGGAGGCACCGCAGGAGTGTGTGGCTTGTCACAAGAAGGATGACCGGCACAAACTCAAGTTTGGTGTTCGCTGTGAGGATTGCCATAACGTGCGTTCTTGGGATCTTTGGAGCTTCGACCATGATCGGCGCACTTCGTACAAGCTTGAAGGTGGGCATCGCGTGAAAGCGACCTGTGAGACGTGCCATCGCAGACCGGCTCCGGCCAATCGTGCGACAGATCCTGTTGGGACCGTGTGCGTCAGTTGCCATCGCAACGATGATCGCCATGACGGGCAATTCGGGGCGCGTTGTGACCAGTGTCATGGTGTGGACAACTGGGCCAAGGTGATTCAACCGGGTAGCCGTAAAGGGGCCTCACAAGCTTTTCATCAGCTTGATCGCGGACCATCGGAGCGCCGTTCTACAGACGCTGGCGCGACGAGTCGGTCTTACGCATTTGAAACTGGAGGAATGAAATGAACAGAAGTGGCTCATCCCTGACCGTGAGTGAGCGGTTACTGGGACCGTCTCCATGGCTGTCTTTTCTTTTTCTGCTTGTGTGGATGTGTTTGGGTGTGAGCGCTCATGCCCAAATTCGTAAGGCCGAGGATCATGGCAAAACAGGGTATGCATTGACTGGGTCTCATTCGACTGCGAAGTGCGAAGCGTGTCACCTCAATGGCGTGTTTAAAGGTACGCCGCGGGAGTGCGTTTCTTGTCATACATCGGGAGCCTCACATGCTCGCTCCAATGTGGTGAAACCGGCAAATCACTTACCAACCCAGAACAGCTGCGATACCTGTCACATCACTCGCGCCTTCAGCGGGGCAAGATTCAGCCACTCAGGGGTTCAGTCTGGCACCTGCACCAACTGTCATAACGGCATCTATACCAGTGGCAAGCCTCAGGGGCACATCTCCACTCAGGCTTCATGCGATACGTGTCACCGTCCCTCTGGCTGGAGGCCTGCTACGGCTTTTGACCATACCAATGTGACTCCAGGTACGTGTGCAACTTGTCACAATGGCGTGACAGCAACCGGCAAACATGCTTTGCATATGCCGGTTGCAGGAGCATCGACTTGCGATAACTGTCACCGACCGACGGGGTGGAAGCCGACGCTGTGGAATCACAGCCAGTTGGTGGTGAGTGGGCAGTGTGCGACGTGTCACTCGGGGGCTTATCCGCCAGCGGATGGTCCGGTGGTGAACCACATTCCCTATAAGTCAGTTACAGGGATCACGGCGACGAATTGCGACAGCTGCCACAAGGGGTACGGTTCGTGGGCGACGGGGATGTTGCACAGTTCGGTGTCGGTGAGTAGTCAGTGCGCGACGTGCCACACGGGCAGTTATTTGGGGGCTGTGGGCAAGCCGGCGACGGCGACCCATGCGAGCGTGACGGGCAACTGCGAAAGCTGCCATAAGTCCACGACAAGCTGGGCCTCCTCTGGCAAACCGGATCACAGTTTGTTCACTGCTGCGACGAACTGCGCCGGATGTCATAACGGCAGCACGGCCACGGGGCGACCAAGCACACACATTCCGATGGGGAATGCGACGTGTACCACGTGCCACAACACAACGGGTTGGAAGCCGACGCTGTGGAATCACAGCCAGTTGGTGGTGAGTGGGCAGTGTGCGACGTGTCACTCGGGGGCCTATCCGCCAGCGGATGGTCCAGTGGTGAACCACATTCCCTATAAGTCAGTCACAGGGATCACGGCGACGAATTGCGACAGCTGCCACAAGGGGTACGGTTCGTGGGCGACGGGGATGCTGCACAGCTCCGTGTCGGTGAGCAGTCAAT
>NZ_JBFPHB010000022.1:0-53397 GCF_041083635.1 Leptothrix ochracea | reverse complement strand
TCGCATCCCCCAGATCCACCGTTCGCAATTCCTCTGCTGCCCACGTCATCACCACACTCCTGCTGCCCTCTGTTCAGCTTAGACACTTCGCCACAGAGTTCAATCAACTTGTGGGTAATGGATAGCTCCCCCAAGGGGCGAGGGGCCTTCATGTCACCGCTCAAAGCGGCGATCAAACCTCTTTGGCCAACCACTGCTCCAGCGCCTGCGCCATCACGGCGTTGAGGCCACCGTCTTGGGTGACGGCGCGGTCGCGGACGCGGCTGAGGAGGTCGGCGGGCAGGCGGCAGGCCACGGGGATGAGCTTGGGCGCGGCGGGGCGCGGCTCACGTTTGTCGGCCGATGGGGCTGCTGCTTGGGCTGAGCCTTGGGCGAAGCGGTGGGGCACGCCCGTGGCCTTCATCTTGCCCTCAAGTTTTTTGGCGAGGTTTTTGACGAGGCCGGTGTTTTTTAAGCTCATGCGCTATCTCTTGAAGTTTTTGAAACGTGGGGCGCATTGTCCGCTTTATCCCCCACGCTATCCCTGCCACTACCCCCCACCCATCGCCTTCCACAGCGTCAGGCGGTTGAGCTGTTCGGCCAAACGGGTTTGGACGAGGGCTTGTTCGGCGGCGAGGAGGTTGCGCTGGGCGTCCTGGCGTTCGAGCTCGCTGGCGGCGCCCCGGCTGGCGCGCAGGTCGGTCAGGCGGGCGATCTCGCGGGTGGCGCGCAGTTGCAGCTCTTGAGCGCTGCGCTGATCGCGCCAACTGGCTTGGGCGGCCAAGGCGTCGGCTGTGTCACGGAAGGCGTTTTGCACCGCCTTTTCGTACTGCGCCACCGCGATCTCGCGGTTGATCTTGGCGATCTCTAGGTTGGACTGGTTGCGACCGGCATCGAAGATCGTCATCAAGGCCTGCGAGCTGAGCGTCCACGCGAAATGACCCGGCTGGAGCAGATCGCTGAAGACGTTGGCGACCTGACCGGCGCTGGCGGTCAAGGTGATGCGCGGGAAAAACGCCGCTCGGGCGGCACCGATGTTGGCGTGGGCCGCGATCAGGGCCTGCTCGGCTTGGACCACGTCGGGGCGGGCCAGCAAGGCCTCGGACGACAGTCCACCGGGCACTTCGGCCAAGCCGCCCACATCAGTGGCGTCGGTCGTGGCGTTAGCAGCATCTGCTGCCGCATCCATGCGCTCGGGGCTCGGCACCGGCGGCAAGGCATCGGTCGGCACCGGGCCGCCCACCAGCACGCTGAGGTTGTTCAGCTCTTGGGCACGCGCCCGGCTGAGTTGCGCGACCGCACTTTGGGCTTGGGCCACCAAGCTTTGGGCCGAGACCAGCTCAAGCTGGGTTGCTGCGCCCACATCGGCCTTGAGCTGCGTGAGCTTGAGCGTGTCGCTGCGGCTGCTCAAAGCACGCTCGGCCATGGCGAGCTGCTCGATGTTGGCGGCCAAGTTCAGGTAGCTCGTCACCACCGCAGCCACCAGCGTCAGCTCAGCACTGCGCCGACCGGCTTCGGTGGCGAGCAACTGGGCTTTGGCGGCTTCGCTCAAGTTGGCGATGCGGCCGAAGAAGTCCAGCTCCCAAGCGTTGAACTGCACCCCGGCGTTGATCAAGGTGACTTCCTTGCCCGTCACCAGACTCGGGCTGCGCGTGGCCGAGAGCCCCGCGCCCAAGGTCGGATAACGATCCGCCTGCACGACGCCCAACTGAGCACGGGCGCGCTCGACGCTCAGCAGCGCCACACGCACATCGCGGTTGTTCGCCAGCGCCTGCTGCACCAAGGGTCGCAACTGCGGTGAACGGATCAAAGCGTCCCAAGCCAGCGGGGCCGACGTTGTGTTGGCCGAAGCCGATGAAGCGGCAGGCTCAGCCGACATCACCACCGTGGAGGGCACAGCCGGGCGTTCGTAGCTCGGGGCCAGATGGGTACAACCCGCCAAACCGGCCAAGGTCACGGCGGTCAGGGCCGCGATCCAAGATGAGCCAAGGGCTTTTTTCATCAGTGTTCCCCTTCTTGCTGGGCCGGCTTCAACATCACCGCCACCGCATCGGTCGCGGGTGAGGACAGCGCCGTGGCGTGCGGTGCGACGTGCTTGCTCGGAAACAAGCGCCGAATGACGACAAAGAACACCGGCACCAAAAACACCGCCAGCACCGTGGCGGTGATCATGCCGCCCATCACGCCCGTGCCGATGGCCCGCTGACTCGCCGAGCCCGCGCCGGTGGCGATCGCCAGCGGCAGCACGCCCAAGATGAAGGCGAAGCTGGTCATGATGATCGGCCGAAAGCGCAGGTGGCAGGCTTCGAGCGTGGCTTCGAGCAAGCTCTTGCCCTCGGCCTGCAAGTCCTTGGCGAACTCGATGATCAGGATGGCGTTCTTGGCCGACAGACCAATGATGGTGATCAGCCCGACCTTGAAGTAAACGTCGTTGGGCATGTCGCGCAGCCAAACCCCCGTGAGTGAGCCCAGGATGCCCAGCGGCACCACCAGCAACACCGCCACCGGGATGCTCCAGCTCTCATAAAGCGCTGACAGACACAGAAACACCGCCAGCATCGAGAACGCCAGCAAGACCATCGCTTGCGCGCCCGAGAGCTTTTCTTCGCGCGATTGGCCGGTCCACTCATAGCCAAAGCCTTGCGGCAACTGCGCGGCCAAGCGTTCCATTTCCGCCATCGCATCCCCCGTGCTGAAGCCCTTGGCGGCGTCGCCAGCGATCTTCATGGCCGAGTAGCCGTTGTAGCGCACCGTCTGCACCGGGCCCTTGATCCAGCGCGTGCTGGCAAAGGCCGAGATCGGCACTTGCTGGCCCCGGTTGTTGGGCACGTGCAGCTTGAGCAGATCCTCGGGCTGGCTACGCAGTGCCTCATCGGCTTGCACCACCACGCGCTGCATGCGCCCGGCGTTGGGGAAGTCGTTGACGTAGGTCGAACCAAACGCCGTGGCCAGCGTGCCGGCGATGGCGTCAAACGACACCCCCAAAGCGGCGGCGCGTTCGCGGTCGATGTCGAGCTTGAGCTGCGGCGCGTCTTCCAGACCGTCCGGTCGCACCCCCGCCAGCACCTTGCTTTGGCTGGCCATGCCGAGCAACTGATTGCGCGCCGCCAGCAAAGCGTCATGGCCCAAACCGGCGCGGTCTTGGAGACGGAAGGTGAAGCCGGTGGCGGTGCCCAGTTCAGGAATCGGCGGCGGCGAGAGCGGGAAGATGAAGCCATCGCGCACTTGCATCATGGCGCCAAAGGCCCGGCCAGCCACGGCCTGCGCGGTGTGATCCGCACCCGGACGCAAGCTCCAGTCCTTCAACGGCACGAAGGCCAAGCCGGCGTTTTGGCCCGCACCGGCAAAGCTGAAGCCCATCACGCCGATGATCTTTTCGACCTCGGGCTGCTTCATGAAGTAGCCCTCGACTTGCTGCATGACCTTTTCGGTACGGTTGACCGACGCGCCCGGCGGCAGCTGCACGTTGACCAGCAAATAGCCTTGGTCTTCGTTGGGCAAGAAGGAGGTCGGCAGGCGGTTGTAGAGGAAGGCCACGGCGCCCAAGACCGCGGCGTAGATCACCAGATAGCGTCCCGCCTTGCGAATGATGCGCGCCACCAAGCCTTCGTAGCCGTGGGTGGTGCGCTTGAAGGCGCGGTTGAAGGCGCCAAAAAAGCCCTTCTTCGCGTGATGGCCCGGATCGACGGGTTTAAGCAGCGTGGCACAAAGCGCCGGCGTGAGCGACAAGGCCATCAGCGCTGAGAACAGCATCGACGACACCATCGAGAGCGAGAACTGGCGGTAGATGTTGCCCACCGAGCCGCTGAAAAACGCCATCGGCACGAACACCGACACCAGCACCACGGTGATACCGATGATGGCGCCGGTGATCTGGCCCATCGCCTTGACGGTGGCGTCACGCGGCGAGAGCCCTTCCTCGGCCATGATGCGTTCGACGTTTTCCACCACCACGATGGCGTCGTCCACCAAGATACCGATCGCCAGCACCATGCCAAAGAGCGTGAGCACGTTGATCGAAAAGCCGGCCGTCAGCATCACCGCAAAGGTACCCATCAGGGCCACCGGCACCACGATGGTCGGGATCAGCGTGTAGCGCAGGTTTTGCAGGAACAAGAACATCACCACAAAGACCAGCGCGATGGCTTCGAGCAGGGTGTGGATGACCTTCTCGATCGAGATGCTGACGAACTTGGAAGCGTCATAGGGCACTTCGAAGCTCACGCCTTCGGGAAAGTACTTCTGCAACTCAGCCAGCCGGGCCTTGATCGCGTTGGCCGTGGCCAGCGCGTTGCCGGTGGGCGAGAGCTGGATACCGATGCCGGTGGCGGTCACACCGTTCAGGCGTGATGACGTGGCATACGCCGCGCCGCCCATCTCGACCCGCGCCACGTCACGCACCCGCACAGCGGAGCCGTCGGGGTTGGTGCGCAGCTGGATCTGACCGAACTCAGCCGGGGTGCTGAACTGACCGGCCACGTTGACGGTGGCAAACATGCTCTGTTCACGCGGGCTGGGCGTGCCGCCCACCGTGCCGGCCGAGACTTGCAGGTTTTGCGCCCGGATCGCCGCCACCACGTCGTTCATCGACAGGCCATAACCCACCAACCGGGCCGGATCGACCCAGATGCGCAGCGCACGCTCAGTGCCAAACAGCGTGGCTTGACCGACACCGTCGATGCGCAGGATTTCAGGCTGGACGTTGCGCGCGGCGTAGTCACCCAAAGCAATCGGGTCAAAGGCCGGGTTGCGCGAGGTGATCATGGCGATCATCAAGAAGTTGGAGCGGGCTTTGTCCACCCGCACGCCCAGCTGCGTGACCACTGCGGGCAAGCGCGGCGTGGCACGGCTCAGGCGGTTTTGCACCTCGATCTGGGCAATCGCCACGTCGGTGCCGGGCTGGAAAGTCGCATTCAGCGTGCCCGAGCCGTTGGCGTCGGTGCTCGACTCCATGTAGATCAGGTTGGGCGCACCGTTCAACTCTTGCTCAATGACGGCGAGCACCGTGTCTTCCAGCACCTGCGCCGAAGCGCCGGGGTAGTTCATGCTGATGACGATCGAAGGCGGGGCCACCGTCGGGTACTGCGCCACCGGCAACTTGGTGATCGCAGCGGCGCCCAAGACAAGGATGAACAGCGCAATCACCCAGGCAAAAATCGGCCGGTCGATGAAAAAACGTGAGGACATGGCTCAGGCCTCCGGGTCAGCGGCTGGCAGCCGCAGAGGCTGAGGGGGCCGAGGCCGGTGCAACCGACGCAGCAGGGGCGGACGGTGCCGCGCCGCCCGGGGTCCACGGCACCGGGCGCACCGGCGACTTGGGCCGCATCTTCTGGAAACCGTCCACGATGACTTGCTCACCCGGCTTCAAGCCGTCCAGCACCACCCACTGCGAGCCTTGGGCAGAGCCGATCTTGACCGGACGCGGCATGGGCATGTTGCCCTCGCCCACCACCAGCACCGTGTCGCCCGTGGCGGCGCGGGTCACCGCTTGTTGCGGCACCAAGATGCCGGCATCGGTGCGCGCCAGCGCCAGCCGCACCTTGACGAACAGACCCGGCAGCAGCACGCCATCGGGGTTGGGCACTTCAGCGCGCAGGGTCACTTGGCCCGAGGTGGCATCGACCGTCAGATCAGAAAACAGCAGCTTGCCGGGGCGCGCATATTCGCTGCCATCGTCCAGCACCACCTTCAGTTCGGCCCCGCCGCCGCCCGCAGCGCCCACGCGCTTGAGCTGACCGGACTCGAAAGCGCGGCGCAGGCGCAGCACTTCAGAGGCGGGCTGGGTGAAGTTGACGTACATCAGGTCGGTCTGCTGGATCGTGGCCAGCAGCGTGGCCTCGCCCTGCCCCACCAGCGCCCCTTCGGTGACCAGCGAGCGGCCGATGCGGCCGTTGATGGGCGCTTGCACGGCGGCGTATTCAAGATTGAGCTTGGCGGTTTGCACGCTCGCCTTGGCGGTGGCCACGTCGGCCTCGGCCAGCTTCAACGCGGTTTGCGTGCCCACCCATTCGGTCTGGCTGATGGCCTTGGCCGCCACCAGCGGCTCGTTGCGCTCAAAGGTGGCGCGGGCCTGCGCCAGATTCGCTTCGGCCTTGGCCTGCGCGGCCTGCGCGCTGTCAAGCGTGGCGCGATAGAGCGAAGCATCCAACTGGAACAGCGACTGCCCGGCCTTGACCAACCCACCCTCATTGAACAAGCGCTTATGCACGATGCCCGGCACCCGAGCCCGCACCTGCGCCGTGCGCCAAGCCTCCAAGCGACCCGGCAGATCGGTCGCCAAGGCCACCGAGGTCGGCTGCACCGTGATCACGCCCACAGCGGGCGGCGGTGGCATGGCCGGTGCCGAAGCCCCCGCACCCATACCGGCAGCAGCCCCACTGGCCCCGGCCGATGCAGCACCCGCAGCACCACCGGCGGCCCCACCACCACCGTCACCACAAGCCGCCAAGATCAACGCCGACACCACCAGCAAGGCGCGCCCGGCGTAGGCCATTCGAAACGAAACGGGGAGATGAGACAGGGACATCGTGGGCCTCGACTGGGAAAACAGGGCTGGAAAGGGGTGGCATCTTACATACAATCGTGCATGTATGTTTGAAGGGCCTCCATGGTTCGCCGCACCAAAGAAGACGCCGCCGCCACCCGCGAGCAGTTGCTCGACACCGCTGAAACCCTTTTCTTGCACCAAGGCGTGGGCCGGACCTCGTTGCACGAGATCGCCAGCGCCGCCGGGCTGACACGCGGCGCCATCTACTGGCACTTCAAAGACAAGGCCGACCTGTACTGCGCCATGATGGACCGGGCCACCCTGCCCTGCGAACAAGCCGCTCAAGCCATCATCGGCCAACGCGCCAGCACCGACCCAGCCGCCGCACTGCGCGAACTGGCCCAAATGCCCCTGCAACGCCTGCGCAACGACGCACGCACCCGGCGCGTGTTCTGCATCGCCATGCACCGCACCGAACACAACGAAGAACTGGCCCCCTTGCGCCAACGCCAACTCGACGGCGTCGGCCGCTACACCCAGCGCCTGCGCCAACTGATGGCCGACATCCACCCCACCGCCCCGCCCGCAACCCTCGACGCCGCCGCCTTGGGCCTGTACGCCTTGGTCGATGGCTTGCTCAAACACGCCACCCAAATGGATCACCCCGACCTAGTCCTGACCGCCGGCGAACGAGCGCTGGAGATTTATGTGGCGGGGTTAACGGGTTACCTGCTGCTAGCCCGTTCGGGTTGAGCTTGTCGAAACCCGTGCTCGGTGCTGGCCGGCCCTTCGACAAGCTCAGGGCGAACGGGTCATCCACAGGGAATCGACAAGGCATCAACGGGGATAGGATCGCCCCCATGCCAACACGTCCTGCGCACACCCCCGCCCTCCTCGCCTCTTGGCTCTCCGAAGCTCAGTCCGTCGCTCGGCAGGCGCTGGCCGGTGGGCATCATCCGTTTGGGGCGGTGTTGATCGGGCCGGATGGGCGCACGGTGTTGTTGCGGCAGGGCAATGTGAGCACGGTCAATCATGCGGAGGCGGTGCTGGCACGGGCGGCGGCGGAGCGGTTTGAGGCAGACCTGCTTTGGCAATGCACGCTGGTGACCACGGTGGAGCCGTGCGCGATGTGTGCGGCCACGCAGTATTGGGCGCACATCGGCCGGGTGGTTTACGGCATGAGCGAGGCGCGCTTGCTGCAACTCACCGGCAACCACGCCGACAACCCGACGCTTGATCTGCCGTGCCGCGAGGTGTTTGCGCGCGGCCAAAAGGCCATTGAGGTGATCGGCCCGGTGGCGGCGATGGAAGAGGAGATCGCGGCGCTGCATGTTGATTTCTGGACGAATCGCCCCCAATCGGCGTAGTCTGGGCCTGTCTAAACCTAGGCTCTCTCATCATGATCAGTCCCGTCTCCAAGAGCAGTGCCCGTGCGACCCGTTCCCAGATCGCGATCCGCAACCTTGCCTTGGTTGGCCCGAGTGCGGCTGGCAAGACCACCTTGGCGGAGGCGCTTTTGCAGGCCGCCAGCATGATCGGCGCGGCGGGGTCGGTGGAACGGGGCAGCACCGTCAGCGACTTTGATGCGCTGGAGCAGCGCATGCAGCACTCGCTGCTCACCAGCGTGTTGCACCTCAGCCATCAAGACACCCGCATCCATTTGCTCGACACGCCCGGCAGCGCCGACGGCCTTGGCCAGTCGCTACCCGCGCTTGAAGCGGTGGAAACCGCCGCCATCGTCATCAACGCCGCCACCGGCATCGAGCCCATGGCGCTGCGCATGATGGCTTGGGCAGCAGAGCGCCAGCTCGACCGCCTCATCATCGTCAACCGCATCGACGCCGCCGGGGTGGATCTGCAAGCGCTGCTGGCCGACATCCAAGCCGCCTTTGGTCGTGAATGCCTGCCGCTGAACCTACCAGCGCGGCAAGGTCAGGAAGTGGTCGATGGCTGGTTTGCCCCTGAGGCCACCGCCGGTCACGAGGCCGATTTTTCCTCCGTCGCTGCCGCACACCGTGCGCTGGTGGAACAGGTGGTGGAAGTCGATAGCGCGGTGGTCGAGCGCTACCTCAACGAGGGCGACGTGCCCGCCACCGAACTGCACGCGCCGCTGGAGCAGGCGCTGCGCGAAGGCCACCTGATCCCCGTGGTGTTTGTGTCGGCCAAAACCGGGGCCGGCGTGAAGGCGCTGCTCGACGTGATCGTGCAGTTGCTGCCGGACCCGTCGGAAGGCAACCCGCCGGCCTTCCTCAAGGGCGAAGGCGAAGCCGCCACGCCGATGGTGGCGCGTGTCGATGCCGGCGCCCATGTGCTGGCCCATGTCTTCAAGGTCAGCATCGACCCCTACGTCGGCAAGCTCGGCGTCTTGCGCGTCCACCAAGGCACCGTGACACCGAACAGCCAGCTCTACATCGGTGATGGTCGCAAGCCCTTCAAGGTCGGGCACCTGTTCCGCCTTCAAGGCCGGGAGCATGTGGAGGTGAACCAAGCGGTTCCGGGCGACATCGTGGCCGTCGCCAAGGTCGATGAGATCGCCTTCGACGCGGTGCTGCACGACGCCGCCGAGGACGATCACATCCACTTGAAGCCCCTGCCCTTCCCGGTGCCGGTGCATGGTCTGGCGCTGAAACCCAAGCGCCACGGCGACGAGCAGCGTCTGGCGGAAGTGTTGGCCAAGCTGACCGCCGAAGACCCGTGCCTGAAAACCGAGCACGTCGCCAGCACGCACGAAACCGTGGTCTATGGCTTGGGGGAACTCCATCTGCGCGTGCTGCTGGAGCGCCTGCGCGAGACCTATCGCGTCGAAGTCGATACCGCACCGCCACGCATCGCCTACCGCGAGACCGTCACGGTGGCCGCGCAGGCGCAGTACCGCCACAAGAAGCAAAGCGGCGGCGCGGGCCAATTCGGCGAGGTCCACCTGCAAGTCGAGCCGTTGCCGCGCGGAGCGGGTTTCGAGTTCGTCAGCGCGGTCAAGGGCGGTGCCATTCCGGGGCAGTTCATGCCGTCGGTGGAAAAGGGCGTGCGCTTGGCGATGGCAGCCGGCGTCATCAGCGGTCACCCGGTGGTGGATGTGCGCGTCACGGTGCTCGACGGCAAACACCACAGCGTCGATAGCAAGGACATCGCTTTTGTGACCGCCGGCAAGAAAGCCTTCATCCAAGCCCTGCGTGAGGCCACACCCGTGGTGCTGGAGCCCATCGTCGATGTCGAAATCAGCGCCCCCGAAGCGGTGCTGGGCGACGTGACCGGCGACCTATCCTCGCGCCGTGGCGAGGTGCGCGCCACCGACGCCCTCCCCACCGGCCAAGCCGTGGTTCGCGCCCGCGTCCCCTTGGCTGAACTCACCAGCTACCAAACTCGCTTGAACGCCCTCACCCGTGGCGAAGGCCACTACACCGTGGCCCTATCGCACTTCGACGCCGTGCCGCCGAACGTGCAGGCAGAGATGGTGAAGGGGTATCAGGTGCGGGATGAGGATTGATTGGAGGAACAGTCGTAGCGGCATAAAGGGGTCAGCCGCTACACTTGCCCGGCATGAAAACGACCCTCCGACTGTTCGGCGCGCTGTTGATCACCGCCATCGTCGTCGGTGCTGCCTTGGCCATCAACGCACTGCGCAACAAGGACATTGAGGACTGGCGCCGCAACCTGCGGGGCATGACCTTCATCCTCTCAGAGCACACCGGTCAAACCGTCTTCGCTGCCCAGCAGGTTTTGAACACCCTCAGTGAACGGATTCAGCAGGCCCACATCCAAGATGAGGCCGACTTCCGGGCCAAGCTATCAACGCCCGAGGTGTATCAGCTGCTGCACGACAAGATTCAAGGCATGCCACAACTGGATGTGGCCACTTTGGTGGCAGCCAATGGCGACAACATCAATTTCAGCCGCTCTTACCCGGTCTCCGGCATCAATTTGGCGGAGCGTGATTACTTCAAGGCCCATCGCAACAATCCCGAACTTGGCGACTACATCAGCACCTCGGTACGCAACAAGGGCAACGGCAAATGGACCTTCTATGTCACCCGGCGCGTCAACAATGCTCAGGGCCAATTCATGGGGTTGATCCTGGTGGGGCTGTCGGTGGAGGCGATCACTGGGATCTATGACCGAGTCGTGGAGAGTTTCGGCGAAGGCGCGGGCATCACCCTGTTCCGATCGGATCGGACTGCGCTGGCGCGCTCCCCCAGACAAGACGAGGTGATCGGTCGCATCAGTCAGTCCGGCCCAGCGCACAACGTGCTGACCGGCAAGGCTTCCGGCGAGAACGTGATCTTGAGCAACGCCCCCCGCTTCACCACCGGAGAGCCGGAGCTGCGCTTGACGGCCGTGCAGCAAGTGGAGCGTTACCCCTTGGCGGTGGCCGTGATCGTGCCGGAAAGCATCTTCTTGGCCGATTGGCGGCGCACCGCATGGATGATCGGCGGGGTGGGGTTGATCAGCATCGCCTTTGTGGTGGCCGGGATTGGGGGGCTGACGCGCAGCATGACGCGGCGGGAACAGACCGAAGAGAACTTGCGCCTGAGCGAAACCAAGTTCCACACCATGCTCGATTGGGCCATCGACTGGGAATACTGGATCCGCGAGGATCAAAGCATCCATTACATGACCCCCTCGGCCAAAGCCTTCACGGGGTACTCCGTGACCGACTTCGTCCGTGATCCCCACCTCCTTGAAACGGTGATTCACCACGAAGACCTTGAGCGCTGGCAGCAACACACCCAGCAAGCCCATCACCACCGTCATCACCCCCGTGATCACCACCGCGATCATCCGATGGGTGAAGCCTTGGATCTGCGCATCGTGCACCGCGACGGCTCGCTGCGCTGGGTCAGTCACCTGGATCGGCCGGTTTACGGCGCGCAGGGGGACTACTTGGGTCGTCGGGTCACGATGCGTGACATCACCGAGCGCAAGGCCTCAGAGACTGAAATCCGCCAACTGGCGTACTACGACCCCTTGACCCATTTGCCCAATCGTCGGCTCTTCATGGATCGGCTCAGGCATGCGCTGATCGCCAGTGCCCGCAACCAGAGCTATGGCGCGTTGATGCTGTTGGACTTGGATCACTTCAAAAAGCTCAACGACACCCAAGGCCATGATGTGGGCGACCGGTTGCTGATCGAAGTCGGGCGACGCTTGGCACTCTCGGTCCGCGAGGCCGATACGGTGTCACGCCTCGGCGGCGACGAATTCGCGGTGATGATCGATGGGCTTGATGCGGACGAGACCGTGGCCGCTCGGCAGACTGAACAGGTGGCTGAAAAAATCCATGCCACGCTCCATCAACCCTACAACCTCAGTGTGCGCAGCGACATCCAGCCGGATCATCGCAGCAGCGCCAGCATCGGTGTGGCGCTGTTCAGCGGGGAAAACGTCTCCATCGAAACCCTGATCAAGCAAGCCGATGTGGCACTTTACCAAGCCAAGGATGCGGGTCGCAGCGCCATCCGGTTTTTCAATCCAGCCATGCAAGCGGCCATCAACACGCGTATCGCGATGGAGTTGGCGCTGCGCCAAGCGCTCAAGGACGGTGAATTCCGCATCCACTATCAGCCACAAGTCGATGCGCAGGGTCATGTGATCGGGGCTGAAGCCTTGATTCGCTGGGACCATCCCGTGCAAGGACTGCTGTTGCCCGATACCTTCATCCCGCTGGCCGAAGAAACGGGGCTGATCATTGACATCGGCCAGTGGGTCTTGGACAACGTCTGCGCGCAACTCAAGCTCTGGCAGGATGACCCTGCCCATCGGTGCGCACGCATCGCCGTCAATGTCAGCGCCCGCCAGTTTCATCAACCCGACTTTGTGGATCGGGTTCGTCGCAGCTTGGCTTCGAGCGGTGCCAACCCTCAAGGGCTCAAACTGGAACTGACCGAAACCATCGTGGTCGAGCGTATTGACGAAGTGGTGCAACGGATGGAGCAGTTGCATCTGCTGGGCGTGACGTTCTCTCTGGACGATTTCGGCATCGGCTATTCGTCGCTGTCTTATCTGAAACGCCTGCCCTTGGATGAAATCAAGATCGATCAAACCTTTGTCCGCGACGTGATGGATGACAGCAATGACGCGGCCATTGTTCAGGCCATCTTGGCGATGAGTACGTCGCTGGGACTGCGCGTCATTGCCGAGGGGGTGGAGAACACGGCGCAGCGCGATTTCCTCAAAGAACATGGCTGTCAAGGCTATCAAGGCCATTTGTACAGCCGCCCAGTGCCCATCGCTGACTGGAGCGACGCGGACTTCGCGTAAAGCTTGGGGTGCCTCTCCTTCGCCGTAACGACCCATGTACCTGCCGTCCTCCTTCCACGAAACACGCCTTGAGGTCTTGCACGCCCTGATGCGCGCCCACCCACTGGCAACACTCGTCACCGGCGGCGCTCTCGGCGTTGATCCCCTTGACGCCGATCACTTGCCGTTGTCGCTGATCACCCAGCCAGCGGCGAATACCGCAGCGGATGACCTAGGCGTGTTGCGTGCGCACGTGGCGCGGGCCAATCCCCTTTGGCACAAGGTCGCCCAAGCCCCGGCTGGGGTGATGGATGTTTTGGCGATCTTTCATGGCCCTGAGGCCTACGTCACGCCCTCGTGGTATCCCAGCAAGGCGGACACCGGCAAGGTGGTACCGACATGGAACTACGCGGTGGTCCACGCCCATGGGCAGGCGCGTGTCATCGACGACCCGGCGTGGGTTCGCGCCCAAATGCATACCCTGACTCACCACCAAGAGCAAGCTCGGCCCACACCATGGCAGATGCTGGATGCGCCCAGCGAGTACATCGAGCGCATGGTGTCGGCGGTGGTGGGCATCGAGATCACCATCACGCGACTCACCGGCAAGTTCAAGCTCAGCCAGAACCAGACCGCCTCCAACCGGGCCGGCGTGATCCACGGTCTGGAAGCCGAAACAGCGCCCACACAGGGCACGAACGAGGCCCTGACAAAGCTCATGCGCAACGCTGGGTAGCACTTACCAACATTTCGTATTACGGGAAATCCTTGAGGCGAACAAGGATGAGAGGCGGTTACGCTCGGGCCGCCTTCAGGGATCCATCACAAAAGACGTGGCCGCCACATCTCCACCAGCGAGACGCCGTGCCACCTCGGAGAGTCCGATGCTCAAGTTTTTCTTTCTCGTTTTGATGGTCGTCGTTGCGCTGTTGATCTACACCGCCACCCGACCGGATACCTTCCGCATCACCCGCGCCACCTTGGTCAAAGCCCAACCTGACACCCTCTTCGCACTGATCAATGACTTGCGCCGCCACGCTGCTTGGGGGCCGTGGGAATCGCTCGACCCGGCCATGAAACGGGTCTACAGCGAGAACAGCCGAGGCGTGGGTGCCAGTTATGCCTGGGTCGGCAACCACCAAGCCGGCACCGGACGCATCGAAATCACCGAGTCCGTGCCCGACGAGCGAGTGCGCATGAAGCTCGATTACCTCCAGCCTTTCGAAGCCCACAACAGCGTCGAATTCACCCTCGACCGCCAAGGCGAGACCACCTTGGTGACGTGGTCCATGCAGGGCACAAACAACTTCATGGGCAAGTTGATGGGTCTGCTGTTCAGTGATCGCCTGATCGGCGGCATGTTTGAAAAGGGCCTGAGCAACCTCAAAGCGCTGGCCGAGAGTGCGACGCCTGCAGTGCTTGCGCCGTGAGTTGAAGGGCTCGTGATAGATTCAATCGATTCATGAATCTATTCATCGAGCTATTCACTCGCCCCGGCCAAGCGTGACAACCCACGACGACCACCTTCGACGATATCTGGCACAAGGGCCGACCAGCCCACGCCAACTCCTTGAAAAAACAGGGATCAGCCAGCCGACGCTCTCACGAGCGATATCGGTGATGGGCGATGCCGTCGTGCGCATCGGTGCGGCCAGATCCATTCAATACGCTCTGCGCGACCCACAACGCGGACTCAACGACATCCCCGTCTACCGCGTCGGTACGGACGGCAAGATCCGGCTGCTGGGGGAACTGATCCCCGTTCGCCCCGATGGCTTCGTCATGCGCCAAGCCGACGGCAAAACGCTGCATACCGACAGCCTGCCGTGGTGGCTGCTCGACATGCGCCCCCAAGGCTTCCTTGGACGAGCCTACGCGGCACAACATGCCGACATGCTGGGCCTGCCGACCAAACTATCCGACTGGAGCGATGCCGACGCGTTGCGCGCCCTGATCGCACATGGTCACGATGCAGTGGGCAACGTGCTGCTGGGCAACCGCGCCCGTGACCACTTCCTGAGCACACTGCCCCCGGCAGCAATACCGACGCGTCAAAAGGGTGCGACCTACGCCCGTCTGGCCCAAGAAGCCACCAGCAGTGATCGGCCCGGTTCATCCGCTGGTGGCGAACAACCCAAGTTCACCGCCTTGGTTCAAACCCCCACGAACCCGTGCCATGTGTTGGTCAAGTTCACCTTGCCAGAAGCCAACCCCGTGACCGAACGGTGGCGTGATCTGCTGTTGGCTGAACACCATGCCCTTGAGACGCTGCGCGCCGCAGGCTTGCCGGCGGCCCGCTCTGGCGTCATCGACCACGCCGGCCAGCGCTTTTTGGAGCTTGAACGCTTTGATCGGGTCGGCACCCACGGGCGGTGCGGTCTGTGCTCCCTCAGTGCCCTCGAAGCCGAGTTCGTCGGCGACGCCACCGCACCGTGGCCCGCCCTCGCGGCACGACTGGCAGCCGGCCGGCACATCCGGCACGCAGCGGTCCACGATGCAGCGCGGCTCTACGCTTTTGGGACGCTGATTGGCAACACCGACATGCACAACGGCAACCTCTCCTTCGTCAGCGACCACGGTCGCCCCTACGCGCTGGCCCCGGCCTACGACATGCTGCCCATGGCCTTCGCCCCCCGGGCGAGCGGCGGCATGCCTCATGATGTGCCGGCGGCCCACCTCCACGCCAGCGTCCCCCACCCCATTTGGGGCCAAACGCTGGGTTGGGCCAGCGATTTTCTGGCTCGCCTTCGGGCTGATTCCCGGTGCTCAGCCAACTTCCAGCCTTGCCTCCAAAGCCTCGCCCAACATCTTGACGTCGCCAGCACAACCATCGCCCGTCTCGGGTGATCTCCCCGCCACAACCCCATGACCCCATGACCCCATGAGCCGATTGCAGACCGAATTTCAGCGCCTCTACCGTCCTCTTCGACCCACCACGGTTGAGACCCTCGGTCAAGGATCGGTGGCCGTCGCCCGCGCCATGGTGTTCGAGCTGGCCCGACCGGCGGACTGGGAACAGCTTTCGACGGTTTGGCGCGGGGTGCAGCGTGATCTGGATCTGCCCGCACCCGCCATCGCCGCCTCCGGCCTCGACGGCCTGCAACTGTGGTTCTCGCTCAGCGAGCCGGTGAGCCTGGCGCAGGTTCAAAGCTTCCTCGACCATCTGCGCCGCCGCTACCTGCCCGAGGTCGCGGCCCGGCGCATCAAGCTGATGCCCACCGTGGACAACCCCTTGGACGACACCACCAGCGTGCCGGCGCTTCAAGCGGCCACCGGCAACTGGTCCACCTTCGTCGCCCCCGACTTGGCGCCGCTGTTTGCCGAAACCCCTTGGCTCGACATTCCCCCTGGCCGCGACGGCCAAGCGCACCTGCTCAGCGCCCTGAAAAGCATCCAGCCCGCCGCCTTCAGCACCGCCTTGGCCCAACTTCAAGCCGATCTCCAAGCCAATGAAGCTGCCGAGACCGCCGCTGCACAGCCCCCTGAGCCGCCTGAACCGCCGCACACCGCGCCAGCGATCACGACCACCGCAACCCAACCCCGCGACTACGGCCCCAACCTCGCTCCCCAAACCTTCTTGCTGGCCGTCATGAACGACCCCACCGCGCCCTTGGCACTGCGGATCGAGGCGGCGAAGGCGTTGCTGCCTGCGGAGAATACGGCCACAATCACCGCATGAAATGCGGCGATAACACGGGTAACACATACATTTGGCAGGCCAGCGACTGGCCAAGTTGGCGCTTCGACGTGGCGGCTTTGGCCCAGCCCTTGGCCAACGTCAGCCGCGCTCAGGGCCTGTTGATGGGCCGACTGGCCGATGTCGGCATGGCCTTGCGCGATCAAACCAGTCTGTCCGCACTCACCGATGACGTCATCAAAACCAGCGAGATGGAGGGTGAGCAACTCGACGTCTTGTCTGTACGCTCCTCCATCGCCCGCCGCCTTGGCGTGGACATCGGTGCCTTGGCTCCGGTGGATCGACACGTTGAAGGTGTGGTCGAAATGGTGCTCGACGCCACAGCGCACTGCGATGCCCCCATCACGCGGGAGCGCTTGTTCGGGTGGCATGCCGCGCTCTTCCCCACAGGCTATGCGGGCTTGGTCCGCATCAACGTGGGCTGCTGGCGTGACGACGCCACCGGACCAATGCAGGTGATCTCTGGCCCTCTGGGTCACCCAAGTCGGCAGCGTGTGCATTTTGAAGCGCCCCCCGCTGACCGACTGGCCACCGAGATCGACCGTTTTCTGGCCTGGGCCAACAGCACGTCGGGCGAACCGGCCCTGATCAAAGCCGGCCTGGCCCACTTGTGGCTCGTCACCTTGCATCCGTTTGATGACGGCAACGGCCGCATCGCCCGCGCTATCGGCGACCTGTTTTTAGCCCGTGCTGACGGCAGTACCCAGCGCTTTTACAGCTTATCAGCGCAAATCCAGCGCGAGCGCAAGGCCTACTACGACATCCTAGAGCGGACCCAGAAAACCTCGCTGGATGTCACCGAGTGGTTGGCTTGGTTCCTCCACACACTCCATTTGGCCGTCGATCAGGCACAGCACACGCTCAACGCGGTACTTGCCAAGGCCCAGTTCTGGCAACGCTGGGCGACACCCGATTCGGCACCGCCCAACGAGCGACAGGCGAAGCTGATCCATCGACTGCTCGACGGCTTCGACGGCAAACTCACCAGCAGCAAATGGGCCGCCATCGCCAAATGCTCACCCGACACCGCCCTGCGCGACATCACCGATTTACTGGCTCGTGGCGTCTTGCAAAAATCAGAAGCAGGTGGGCGTAGTACAAGCTACGAACTGAGCGGCTTGGGCGGGGCATCGCCTTCAGTCTCAAAGATCGGATAGTGCCGCCACCCTCACAAACCCAAACCGCTGCGGCAGCTCTGCGCTGTGCAGGGTGGTGAAGGGCCACGCCAAGGTTTCCAAGGCGTCCAAGGCGGCGTGCATGTCCATGGAGCGGACGAGGCCGAGGCCGTGTTCGGTGTGGAGGTAGAGGCGGCCTTGTTCGTCTTGGATGGCTTGGTGGACGTGGGCCACAGTCAAGCCGGTGTGGGTCTGGATGAGGGTGTGGCTTGGTTGCTGCTGCACGCCCAGCACCCACGGCGCGGCTTCGAGGGTGACGTAGACCCGTTGCGGGCCGTTTTGGAAGAACCATGCGCCCTCGGCATCGACGCTGTAGTTGCGTTCGATGAAACCAAGCAGCTTCTCGTGGCGGATCAGGCTGCCTTTGACCTGCGGAAAAGGCCCTGCCGCTTGGGTGGCGTCGTCACGCATCCACCACTGGCCGCGCATGTCCAGCGCCAACCAACCGTAGCAGGCCGGCACGTGGGGCCATTTGCGCAAAGCGGCTTCAACGATCTCATCCATGGCGCGATCTTGCCATCCCCATGGGGTGAGCCCACCCCACCCAATCCATCACCGCCTGCGGCAGCGCTTGGGTATCACGCGGGAAACGCGCTGCCGGAAAGCCCACATGGCCGCCGTGGCGCGGCTGGCAAAGCGTGACTGCGGAGCTGACATCCATCGGCTTGGGCAAACAGGCCGCTGGCACAAAGGGATCGTTGAGCGGGTTGAGCACCAACGTCGGCACGTGGATGCGGTGCAAATGCGGCTTGGCCGAAGAGCGGCGCCAGTAATCGAGGGCATCGGCAAAACCGTGCAAGGGTGCGGTGAACACGTCGTCGAACTCGCCCAAAGTGCGCGCCGAGCGCAGCCGCTGAGCGTCGAAAAGCCCGGGGTACTGCACCAGCTTGGCCAAGGCCTTGGGTTTCATGCTGCGCAGGAACATCGGGGTGTAGGTCCAGCGCCCCAAGCCCCGGCTGATGGCGCCCGCGCTGGCAGCCAGATCAAGCGGTGCACAGATGGCGGCCACCGCGTCCACCCGCTCAGTCGCCGCTAAACCGGCCTCAGCGGCCCAGCGCAGCAAGGCATTGCCACCCAGCGACACCCCCACCGCCACCACCCTGGACACGCCCGCGCTTTGACAGGCGTGCGCCAGCAAAGCACCGATCTCGGCATGATCGCCCGAGTGATAGGCCCGGGGCGCGCGATTGAGCTCCCCCGAGCAACCCCGGAAATGGGGCACCACCAAGGCCCAGCCGTGGCTTTGGGCCCAAGCGGCAAAAGCGCGGGCGTAGTGGCTGCCAGATGAGCCTTCCAAGCCGTGAAACAGCACCAAGCAGCGCGCAGCAGCTGCGTTTGCCGAGCTTGCTGAACTGATTGCGGGCGGATCGAGCCAATCGGCATCGACGAAATCGCCGTCAGCCAAGGTCCAGCGCTCGCGCCGCCAAGCCAAGGCGTGGGCGGGACCCAGCAGCGCGGGGATGATGGTTTGGGCGTGGCCCCCGGGCAGCCACCACGGGGCTGCCGAGGTCAGCGGGATCAATGCAAGGTGGACGGCGCTTCGCCGCCTTCATGATGCTCACGGCCCGAGCCGGGGCTGGCGTGATGCACCATCAGGCGCCAACCTTCGGGGGTCTTGAGGTAGAGATGCGTGGCCAGCACCCAGATCAGGCGTGGGCCCTCGGCGGTATTGACCTGCACCCGCTCGACCACATGGTGCAACACCGTGCCGCCACCGGGCAGTGTGACGCGCTGCACCGACATCGGCCGCACATCAATGCCCTGCCCTTGGCTGAAGAGCTGTTCGTAAGCGGCGCGAATCGCACGCTTGCCGCTCAATCGCCCGGAGCCGGGGTGGATGCAGCAAGCGGCTTCATCGTCGTCCAGCCAGACCGCCATCATGCGTTCCAAGTCGCCATGCTGAAGGGCTTCGTAGAACTGAGCTTCGGTTTCGTCGGGCGTGGCCATCAAAACGGCCTGGAGATGGGTCTTGGGCATGTTCATCGCAGCACCACCGTTTTGCGGCCATTGAGCAGCACCCGGTGCTCAATGTGCCAGCGCACCGCGCGCGCCAGCACCACACATTCGACATCCCGCCCCACGGCGGTGAAGTCTTCGGGACTGAGGGTGTGGTCCACACGCTCCACGTCTTGCTCGATGATCGGACCTTCGTCCAGATCGGCGGTGACGTAATGCGCGGTGGCGCCAATCAGCTTCACCCCGCGCTCGTGCGCTTGGTAGTAGGGCTTGGCGCCCTTGAAGCTCGGCAAAAAGCTGTGGTGGATGTTGATCGCCCTGCCCGCCAAGAACTTGCAGAACTCGGGGCTCAAGATCTGCATGTAGCGCGCCAGCACCACCAAATCGATGGCTTCAGCGTCGATCAACGCTTCAATCTGCTGCTCTTGGGCCCGCTTGGCCTCGGCGGAGCTGCCGGTCGGCAAAGGCAGATGGTGGAAAGGGATGCCGTAGCTGGCGGCCAGTTCGGCAAAGTCAGGGTGATTGGAGACGATGGCCGGAATATCCAGATCCAGCTGCCCGCTGCGCCAGCGAAACAGCAGATCGTTCAGGCAATGCCCATGCTTGCTGACCATCAAGAGCAGGCGCGGCTTGCGGGCCAGATCGTGAATCTGCAAACGCATCTCGAACTGATCGCGCACCGAGACGAACAAGCGCTCCAGCGTCTGACGATCCGAGAGGTGCACCGGCGCTTCGAAGTGCACCCGCATGAAAAACAGACCGGTCGCATCGTCGCTTTGCACATCACCAAACTGCTGCGAGTCGATGATGTTGCAGCCCGCTTGGTAAAGCAGACCGGAGACGGCGTAGACGATGCCTTTGGCATCGCGACAGGACAGGCTAAGGACGAATTGACGTTGACTGGGCATGGTGGCGCGGATTCTACGCAGGCCCACCCGTTCCGACTGTGGCCTGTTACCGGATCTGACCCTCTGCCATCAACGTGAGGGCTTTGAGAGCGACGGATCTAAGGCTGTCTCCAGCGCCGACAACACCCGCTCAGGGGCGACTTCGGTCAGGCAGCGGTAGTGGCCGAACTTGCAGGTGCGCTCAAAACATGGGGCGCAATCGAGTTGCAATTCGTCTTTGAGCCACAGCACCCGGGCGCGCTCGTTGATGGGTGGCGTGTGGTGCGGGCTGGTGGAGCCAAACACCGCCACTTGCGGCAACCCAAAGGCAGCGGCCACGTGCATCAGGCCAGAATCGTTGCTCACCACCCCGCGTGCGCCGGCAATCAAAGCCATGGCCACATCGAGCGAGGTGCGCCCGGCCAAGGCGATGCAGGCCTCGGGGGCTTCGGCGGCGATGCCGTCGATCAAGGCCGCTTCCTTGCCAGAGCCCAGCAAGACCACTTTGGCGCCGTCACGGGCATGCAGACTGCGCGCCAAAGCCGCGTAATGGGTCGCCGGCCAGCATTTGGCCGGACCATATTCCGCACCTGGCGCAAACACCCAATATGGCGTAGGCGGCGTGTTCAAACCCTGTTCGCCATCCGCCAAGGAGGCCAACAGAGCCGCAGCCTCGGCCCGGCGCTCAGCCGACACTTGCATCTGCGGACGCAAGACACCGGGATCGAGCGCCGATTCGGTCAGATCTGCCCGAGGTCCGAGCGAAGCCAACGTGGCATAAAACGGCACCATCGGTGGCCGCCCTTGCGGACTGGGCAGACGCCGATTCAGCAAGCCCCAACGGCCTTCACCGTGATAGCCAATGCGCACCGGCACCGCCGCGAACCAAGGCAGCAAAGCCGCTTTGATCGAGTTGGGTAGCACGTAGGCCACATGGAAGCGACCCCGCAGGGATTGCCCCAAGACGCGCCGCGCCGACCAGTCGAGCCGGCCGTGGGCGAAGGGCAAGGCGATCACCTCGGCCACCTCGGGCATGGCGCGGTACACCGGCGCCACCCACGGCAAGGCGGCCACGGTGATCACCTCACCGCGCTCGGCAAGGATCGCCATCAGGGGTTGAGTCATCACCGCATCACCAATCCATTGCGGCGCGATGACCAGCGTTTGCTTGCGACTCATCCGCGATGATCCGAACAACAACTCAGTGATGACCGGCGATCTTCTCACCGGCCTTGAGGTGGTAGCCGGTACCGCAGTAGGGGCAGCGCCCCTCGCCGTGATGGCTCAAGTCGATGAACACCTTGGGGTGCGAACTCCACTGGGTCATCTTCGGATTGGGACAGAAGACCACGCCGGGGCCTTGCAAATCAGCCGCAGTCACTTCGATCGAAGCGATCGAAGCGATCGAAGCAGCAGCGCGGTCAGCGGAGACGGAAGAGGTGCTCATCGGACGAGATCCTTTAAACGGCGGTCAGCCAATCGGCGTACTTGGGATTGCGGCCGTTGACGATGTCAAAGAAGGCCGCTTGAATTTTCTCGGTGATCGGGCCCCGTGAACCGATCCCGATTTCGATGCGATCGAGTTCGCGGATCGGCGTGACTTCAGCGGCGGTGCCGGTGAAGAACGCTTCGTCAGCGATATAGATCTCGTCGCGGGTGATGCGCTTTTCCACCACCTTCAGGCCCAGATCGGACGCGATGGCGAAGATCGTGTTGCGGGTGATGCCGTTCAAAGCGCCGGCCGACAAGTCGGGGGTGTAGACCACGCCGTTCTTGACGATGAACAAGTTCTCGCCCGCACCTTCGGAGACAAAGCCGGAGGCGTCGAGCAGCATGGCTTCGTCGTAGCCGTCATCGGTGGCTTCGAGGTTGGCCAGAATCGAGTTGGTGTAGTTGCTCACCGTCTTGGCCTGCGTCATCGTGATGTTGACGTGGTGACGGGTGAAGCTGCTGGTCTTGACGCGGATACCGCGCTTCATGCCTTCTTCGCCCAGGTAAGCACCCCAGGTCCAAGCCGCGACCATCAGATGCACCTTGGCACCCTTGGGGCTGACGCCGAGCTTTTCCGAGCCCAGCCAAACCAGCGGACGGATGTAGCCGCTTTCGAGCTTGTTTTCACGCACCACGGTGCGCTGCGCTTCCATCACCTCGTCAAAGGCGAAGGGGATCTTCATGCGCAAAATCTTGGCGCTGTTGAAGAGGCGCTCGGTGTGCTCACGCAGACGAAAAATCGCCGGACCCTTCTCGGTGTTGTAGGCCCGCACGCCTTCGAAGGCGCCGCAACCATAGTGCAGTGTGTGGGTCAGAACATGGATCTTGGCATCACGCCAATCCACCAGTTGACCATCCATCCAGATCGTGCCGTCACGGTCGTCCATCGACATGAGAAACCTCGGTATTGCTAGCTTGCAAAGGGGCGAATTCTAGTTCGGCCACGCTAAGCGCGGTTGAAGAACACATCCATCACGTCAAACCACGGTCCTGCCACTGCTTGATGACCAACACCGCTTGCGTGCGTGTCTTGACCCCAAGCACTCGCAAGATGGTCGCCACGTGGTCTTTGACGGTTTCGACCGAGATGGCCAGTTCTGTGGCGATGATTTTGTTGGTCGCTCCTTGGAGCAACAAGCGCATCACGTCTTTCTGACGCGGCGTCAACCCCAAGGTTTCAAAGGCCCACCCTTGCGATGTGGCCGCCTCCGTTGAGCTGGCTGGTTCACGACTGTTGATCGAAGCTGGCAAAGCCACGCTACGCAGCCGGGCGGAATACGACACCAAGGAGAGCGGGTGATCCAAGGGATCGTCCGCACTGCCCAACGGCATGGGCGGTACATACACCCCCCCGGACATCACCAGATGCAGGGCTTCAAACAAAATTTCGTTGCTGGCTCGCTTGGGCACAAAGCCTGCGGCCCCGGCATCAAGCACTCGAATCACATCGCTGACCCGATCTGAGGCCGAAACCACAACCACCGGCAACTCGGGATAATCGCGACGCATTTCGACCAACAGATCAAAACCATCCGCATCGCCCAGTTGCAAGTCCAGCAGCACCAGATCAAGTTCCGCCTTGCACCGCAGCAGCTCCCGCGCTTCATACGCCGTTTCAACGCCCTGCACCGTCTGAACCCCCTCCAAACCACCCACAATATTTTTCATGGCAGAGAGGATCAGTGGGTGGTCGTCAATAAGAAGCACATTCATGGCTGTCCCCATTTTTTTATTGAACGCCTGTGATCCTACCGCTTCGCCATCGATTTCCAGTCGATACCCATGCGCCCACTGAAAGGCTTTTTATACTCGACCGTATGAAACATCTTGCTGACATGCGAAAGAGCTACGAAGCCGGAGCCTTGGACGAAACGCTCGCGGCGTCCGAGCCGCTGCGCCAATTCCAGACTTGGTTTGATGAGGCGATGGCCGCCAAGGTGCCCGAACCCAACGCCATGACCTTGGCCACGGTCAGCGCCGAAGGTCGGCCCTCGACCCGCGTGGTGCTGATCAAGGATTTCGATGCCCACGGCTTCGTCTGGTACACCAATTACGCCAGCCGCAAGGGTCAAGAGTTGGCGCAAAACCCGTGGGCGGCGCTGCAATTTCACTGGGTTCTTCAAGAACGGGTGGTGCGCATCGAAGGCCGGGTCGAGAAAACCTCCGCCGAAGCATCTGACCTCTACTACGCCTCACGCCCGCTTGACTCGCGTCTTGGCGCCTGGGCCTCGCCCCAAAGCCAAGCCATCAGCTCCCGTGCCGTCCTCGTCACCAACGCCGCCAAGGCAGCGGTGACCCACGGCTTGCACCCGCCCCGCCCGCCGCACTGGGGCGGCTACCGCCTGATCCCCGATCGTTTCGAATTCTGGCAAGGCCGCCCCTCACGCCTCCACGACCGCCTCGTCTATCAGCTCGACGACCAAGGTGTGTGGCACAGGGAGCGGTTGGCGCCTTGACAAGGGCGACCCCCTTATTCACAAAGTCACTCGCATCCCCACCGCCAAAGATCGCCCAGGCAAAGGGGCAAGGCTACGGACGGCGGGGACGGAGGCGGCGTTCCAAGCCAAAACGTTGCCAAGGTTGTTGAGCCGCAGGAAGAACAGCCCGGTGCCGGCGCTGCTGGTCTCGAAGCGACGCGTGAACCCCACGTGGAGCAGGCCATGGCCGGGGGTGGCTGTGTCGTCTTGGGGAACTTGGGTTTGGCGAGCCGCCCAGTCGAGTTCGAGACGAGCGCTCCAGACTGACGCGGACAACACGGTCGCCACGTTGCCGTGCCAAGGTGCCAAGCGCGGCAGGGGTTGGCCGTCGCTGAGGTTGAGGCCGCGCAGGCCCTCGGCGCAGGCTTCGGTGTCCAGCGCCAGCCCACCGAAACGCACCCGCCGGTGGCCGCTGAGTTCCACCCCACTGAGCTGGGCAGACACCGCCGAGAAAGCAGACTCCGGCAAGCTGTAGCTCGAACCGCTGGCATTCACCAGCAACACCGAGCGGCCCGTGGCGCCCAAGACCAAGTAGTTGGCGAAGGCGCTGTGCCAAAGCCCCAGCTTGATGCTGGCATCGCGACTGCGCTGTTCCAGCGCAGCAGAAACGTGGCCCCCTTGTTCCTTGGGCAACTGGCTATCACCGCGCTCAAACATCGCCGTGGCCACATGCACCCCGTTGGCAAACAGCTCGGCATGCGTGGGTGCGCGCTCGCTGTGTGCCAACTCAAGCCGACTTTGCCAGCCGCTCCACAGCTTGTCGGTACGCTCTAGCGAGGCACTCAACAGCTCAAAGCGGCGCTCGCTGGCCGAACCGAATCGCCCCACCGTAAGACCTTGATCCCCATCCGAGGCGATCTGAGCCTGCTCGACACGCAAGCCGGCCGACCACAGGCCCCCGGCTGTGGGCAAGCGCTCAACCATGAACAGGGCTTGCTGCTTGCTCTGGGTGCTGGGCACAAAGGCTTCGCTGCCCAAGGCTGAAAAGGCCGAACTTTCCCACTGCACCCCCAACACGCCCTCAGCACCGGCAAAGAGGGGGCGATGCTCCACCTCGATACGCGCAGCGTGCCCGGCGTTGTGAAACACCGTGCCAACATTCGCCCCGGCGATCTCCTCGTGCTGGTAGTGCGATTCATCAAGCCGCGCCCGGATCTTGTCCACCACGGGGAGCACCTCACGCCACTCGCCCGCCAACGCTGAGCTGGTGCGCTGCATGTGGATGGTGACGTCGGGCTCGACCACCGTGCCGTAACGGCTCTCCCACTGATCCACACTCAGCCCCAGCCAATGATGTTCCCCCAACCAACTGCCCCCCACCGAACCGCCCTGTGAGTTGCTGGCGGCATTGACGACTCGGTCGGTCGAGGCCGTCCCTAGCTGTGGGTTGAAACGCGGCACCTGCAAATCGTCCGTGACGCGGCGCATGGCATCGACGTGCAAGGCCCAGTGCTCGCTGCCCTGCTCCAGCACCGCCACCCCAGCACGCTCTTGAGTAGCGCCACCCAGACGCACCTCAGCCCGACCAGAGAACCCATCAGCCACCTCATGCGGGATGCGTTGATCCGAGCTATTGATCACCCCGCCAATGCTGTTGCTGCCGTAACGCAAGGCGTTCGGGCCGCGCAGCACTTCGATGCGATCCGCCACCAGCGGATCCACCGGCACCGCGTGATCGGCGGAAAGGCTCGCAGCGTCCAGCGAGGCCCCAGCGTTGCTCAGCGTCTTGACGCGGTCCCCGTCTTGGCCACGCAAGGCCGGGCGATTGGCGTTCGGGCCAAACCAGCTCTGCGCCACCCCGGGCACGCCGGCAAGGGTTTCGGCCAAGGTGGCACCCCGTCGCAACACCAAAGCATCGCCACTGAGGCTTTCACTGGCTGCGCCTGCGAGGGGTGACGCCGGCTGAGCCGTGATCACCACGGTGTCCAAGGAGGGTGTGCTTTGGGCCCACACGGCGACAACAGGAGACATCGCCCAAGCCAAGCCCACAACCCAAGGCCGAGAAGTTTTTTTCATGATGGAGATCCACGCCAACAACACACCAACGACATACCCAAGACACACCGACCTTCGCGCGGTGTCGTCACAGGCGAAGGGTCTTCAACGAGCGTGGAAGGGGCGTGGGGGTGCGCGGGCTTGGGCGTGATAGCTCGGCGCGCCGAAGTGCTTCACCCTTGAAAAACCTTGCGGTGGATGGAACCCGAGGCGCAGCAAGCCAAACAACACCGGGATCGTCCACACCCCCAAGGCGGCGGTGGTCAAGGCGTCGAACAGCCGGCAATCGCTGCCGTCCTCGTGGTGATCATCAAACGGGTTTGGGGTTGGGGTCGAGGTCTGCGACCAACCCGTTGGGGCACCGGGGTGATCGGCATGAACCACACGGTGCCAAAACCCCAACGCCTGAACCGTAAGCAAGGCGCCGAGCAGCACCCAAGTCCAAAAGCGCCTCCCTGGGCGACAAAACTCAAGGCGCGACGGCTGCATCGCTCAGGCGGTAGTAAAGCCCGGTCGGATCAGTGCTGAGCAGTTGCAGGCGCCCTTCCAACACGATCCCTTCGATGCCGACTTTGATCGCCGTCTTGCTGTGCACTTCGATCAATCCTTCCGGGCCGGCTGGGATGCAAAAGGCGCAAGAAGTCGGCACCGAAGAGAGCAAGAAATGCTTCTGTGTGGTGCCCGGATCCAGCGGCATCACAAAACCTTGGACCTTGACGCGAGCGTTGTTGAAGGCTTGCAACTCCGCCGGGAACTGCGGCACCACCCGGTTTTTCTCGATCTTGGGCCGGACTTGGCCAAAGAGCCGCCAGCTCAGCACCCCGGCTTTTTCAGACAAGGGCGGCACGGCACTGCGCGGGTCGTGATAACCCGGCATGCCGGGGCCCGCCACACCGGTCGAGGCGTTGCTGCCCACGGTGCCAAAGGCGGGTGGTCCAGGCGGTGCGGCCCAACTCAACGGCCCTGAAACCCACACAAGCCCCCCCAACAACCCGGTCAGGATCGTGCGGCAGCAAAGCGTGGGGATCTGCGTGGGGAGGGTCTTCATGCGGTCGCCATTGTGCGGTAACAAAAGTGCGGTGACCAAAAGCCAACCTCAACGCGGGGTTTGCAGCAGCACGGTCACATCGAGCCGATAGGCGGTGCGTGCTGGCAGCGCGGCAGCGATCAAGGCGACCAAGCCGGCGCCAGGGATCAACCAAAGCAACTCGGGGGGCCAGACCCCAGCCATCACGCTCAAAGAGCGGCTCTGCGCCAACCAAAACCCCAGCAAAGCGGTGAGCCCCTGCGCCAAGGTCAAGCCCAGCACCAACCCCATACCGACCAAGAGCTGCGCCTCGGCCAGCACCAAAGCCGCCACCCGACGCGGCGAGGCGCCGAGCATGCGCAGCATGGCCAGATCGGGCAAACGCTCACGCACGGCATGGATCAAACCCACCAACACCGACAAGGCCGCCACCGCCAGCAAAGCCAGGCTAAAGCCGCGCATCACTTCGGTGCCCACGCCGATCAACCGCCCCAAGCGCATCAACTCGACCGCCGGTGAAGCCGCCTGCCAAGGCGTCTGAGTCTGGATATAGCGCGGCAAACTCACCGCTGCCAACGGACTGCGGTACTTGAGCAGCAAGAGGGTGACTTCGCGCTCATCGTGGTCGGCAGCCTCATCGCGATGGTGGTGCGCCTCATGCACCGCCCAGACCGATTCAAGCCCGGTCAGCACCAGCCGGTCCAACACCGTGCCGGTGCGCGGCAAAAGCCCGACCACCGTGTAAGGCGCGTCCTCGTGCTCTGTGCCACCAGCGCCCAAACCATGCGCGCCGGCGAAATGCTGGCCCACGCCCAAGCCGGTCTGACGCGCCACATCCACGCCCAGCACCGCTTCCAGCGGCTTTTGCCACAAACGCCCTTGCCCTGGGGCCACCTCAGCCCCGTAATGCGCCACATAGGCCGCCTCGGTGCCGACGATACGAAACCCCTGCACGCTGTCACCCAAGGACATCGGGATCACCTCACGCACCAAAGGCTGGGCGCGCATCGCCGCCAAGGCACTTAACGGGATGTTGCCCGTGGGCACATCCAAGTGATAGACCCCGGCCAACATCAACTGCAACGGGCTGCCCTTGGCCCCCACCACCAAGTCAATGCCTTGGACGTCGCGCTGCAAGCCGTCCTCGATCTGGCGACTCACCAAGGTCACGAAAGCCACGGCCGCCAAACCCAAGCTCAGCAACGTGAGATTCAACAGACTCACCCCCGGCCGAGCCCAGAGCTGGGCCCAGACCAGCGGCCAAAAACCGATCGACGGGTGACTCTTCATAGCTGGATCTCTCGAGCGCGGGCACCGAAAGCTGCACCCACCCGGGCATCGTGGGTCGCAATCAACAAGGTGGCGCCGTAGCGGGTGGATGCTTGATCCAAGGCCGACAAGGCCGCCGCAGCAGCAGCGTCATCCAGACTGGCGGTCGGTTCATCCACCAACAGCAACGACGGCTGCGTCACCAAAGCCCGCGCAAGCGCTGCGCGCTGCGCCTGACCGCCACTGAGCTGATGGGGCCGCCGCTGTGCAAGCTCGGTCAACCCCAAAGCCGCCAACAAGGCGCGCACACGGACCTCGTCCGGCGGCAAACCCGCTGCCCACAAGGCCAAAGCCACATTGCGCTCAACGCTCAAGGCATCGACCCAGTGCAAGCGCTGCGGCAAGAAACCCACGTTGCGACCACGCCAACGATCGCGCGCCGCACCCGTTAAAGCACTGACGACGACACCATCGACATGGATCTGGCCCGCTGAAGGGCTGAGCAGCCCGGCCAACAGCGCCAGCAAGGTTGATTTGCCCCGCCCAGAAGCCGCACGCAGCACCAAAACCGAGCCCCGCTCAACGCTCAGATCCGGAAACCGAATCTCCGTTGCGTTGCCGGGCCAGACATAGCTCAAGGCGTGCAAGGCAATCAAGGGACGTGGATTCATACCATGAGCAACTGGGGCAAGGTCAAGCCCAACTTGTCGAGCTTGGGGCGAATCACCAAGGCGCAATAGCCTTGGTCCGGATGTCGTTCGTAGTACCGCTGGTGATAGGCCTCGGCGGGCCAGTAATTGGACAGCGGCGCGACCTCCGTGACGATAGGCCGGCCAAACGACTTGGCCTGTTCAACAAGGACCTGACGGATCACTTTTTCTTGGGCCGGGGTCTCGAAATAGATCCCCGAGCGGTACTGCGAACCGATGTCATCGCCTTGGCGATTGAGGGTGGTCGGATCATGCAAAGCAAAGAAGATGCGCAGCAGCGAAGCCAGATCAATCTGGTTGGGATCAAAGCCGACTTGGACCACTTCGGCATGACCCGAAGCCCCACCACACACCGAGTCGTAATCCGGCTCTGGCTCATGGCCATTGCTGTAGCCGCTTTCGCAATGCACCACCCCAGGCACAGACCGATACGCAGCCTCTAGACACCAGAAACACCCTCCAGCCAAAGTGATCAGCGCTGCGGCATTCTCTGGAAGGTCGGGTAGGGCGATTTCAAGGGATTCTGGGCTCATGTCTTTCTCCTGTCTGCCGACGGATACAACGCGCATTATTGCCGTCCTGCCCCAGACGTAATAAAGCCCAGTACAAGAGTTGCTCCGGCAGAATCAAGGCCTTGGGTGGTCTGCCACCCTCTGCTTGCGCCTCATTGATCGAGGTCTTGCCTACAACATGCTCGATTTGGCCAGTTGCAAACCTTTTCTTAGTGCTCTTGTGCTCCCTCCTGTACCGCTGATGGGCTGGCTGTTCGCCGGTGCCTTGATCGCCAGAAAGCATCCCCGCACCGGCATGGGGCTGAGTGTGTCAGGGCTGATACTGCTTTGGCTGTCATGCAGCCTCGCCCCCGCCGTTCTGATCCAAGATTGGCTTCTCAAGCCCCCAGCAGCCCTGAGTCCAGCCACACTGGATACTTTAAGCCGCCGCTCCACCGCTGAACATCCCGTGGCCATCGTCATGCTTGGTGGCGGTCGAGACCCCATGGCCGCAGATTACGGTCAGGCCAATTTGAGTGAAGTCTCGATGACGCGGCTGCGCTACGGTGTGTGGCTGGCACGCCACAGCCACTTGCCCATGGCCTACAGCGGTGGCGTGGGCTGGGCTCAAGCTGGCGAAACCAGCGAAGCCGTGATCGCCGACCGCATCCTGCGCGAAGAGTACAGCTTAGAGCCCCGCTGGCTCGAACCCCGCTCGCGCGACACCGAAGAAAACGCCCGTCTCATGGTGCCGCTGCTGATGCGGGACGGCGTGGAACACATCATTCTGGTCACCCACGCCCTGCATATGCCGCGCGCACTGCGCCAATTTGAAACCGCTGCGGCAGGGCAGATTCAAATCACCCCGGCCCCGGTGAGCGAACTTTCGCTCGACGACATCCCGCTGCTGAACTGGATGCCCAGCGGCTCGGGCATGAAAGCCATGCACGCCGCCTTGCATGAACTCATCGGTTTATGGGTGACGACCTGACGTACTCTGCGGACTCAGCCGAGTCCACAGATCCTCCATCCTTCGAGTCACCTCGGCATCCATGGTGATGGTCTGCCCCCACTCGCGATCGGTTTCCCCCGGCCACTTGTTGGTGGCATCCAACCCCATCTTGCCCCCCAGACCCGATACCGGCGAGGCGAAATCAAGGTAATCGATCGGCGTGTTTTGCACCAACGTGGTGTCACGCCCAGGGTCCACCCGGGTGGTGATCGCCCAGATCACGTCGGCCCAAGAGCGGATGTTCACGTCCTCATCGACCACCACGATGAACTTGGTGTACATGAACTGGCGCAAGTAACTCCACAGCCCGAACATCAAGCGCTTGGCATGCCCGGGGTAGCTTTTCTTCATGCTGATGATCGCCATCCGGTAACTGCACCCTTCAGGCGGCAGGTAGAAATCAACGATCTCGGGGAACTGCCGGCGCAGGATCGGCACGAACACTTCATTGAGCGCGACACCCAGCACGGCGGGTTCATCGGGCGGCTTGCCGGTATAGGTCGAGTGATAGATCGGGTTCTGACGCAAGGTCATGCGTGAGACCTCAAACACCGGGAACCAGTCTTGCTCGTTGTAGTAGCCGGTGTGATCACCGTAAGGCCCTTCAAGCGCGTGCAAATAGCCACCACGCTCGCACAGGGGCACGCCCAACTCCGAGCGACCTTCAAAACCTTTGGGTGCGACCGGGATGTGCCCTTCGAGCACCATCTCAGCGCTGGCCGGCACCTGCAATCTCAAAGCCCCCTCACCCACGCCACTTCCGGCCAGTTCGGTGCGTGAGCCGCGCAGCAAGCCAGCGAATTGGTACTCCGACAAACTATCCGGCACGGGCGTCACCGCACCCAAAATCGTGGCCGGATCGGCGCCCAGAGCCACCGCAATCGGGAACGCTTGACCCGGATTGGCTTGCGCAAATTCGCGGAAATCCAACGCCCCACCCCGATGCGCCAGCCAACGCATGATGAGTTGGCGTCGCCCGATGAGTTGTTGGCGGTAGATGCCCAAGTTCTGCCGGGTGCGTGGCCGAGGCACCGACTGCGGTCCGCGTGTCACCACCAACCCCCAAGTCAGCAACGGTGCCACATCGCCCGGCCAGCAATGCTGGATCGGCAGCTGCGTCAGATCAATGTCGGTACCCACCACGATGTCGTGCTGACACAACGGTTTACGAACCTGGGTCGGTTTCATGTCCCACACCGTTTTGGCCAAGGTCCAGAGCCGACCGGCGTCCTTCAGGCCACGCGGTGGTTCGGGCTCTTTGAGGCTGGCCAGCAACTCACCGATCTCGCGCAGTTGGCTCACATCCGTGGCCCCCATGCCCAGTGCGACGCGACGCGGCGTCCCAAATAAATTGGTCAGCACGGGCATGAATGCGGGTTTACCCTTATGCTGTGCGGCAGTGAAAAGCAAAGCGGGCCCCTCACTGCGCAACACCCGGTCGGACAGAGCAGTCATTTCCAAGTGGGTCGAGACAGGCTCCGACACCCTCAGAAGCTCGTTCTGTTGGGCCAAGGCTTCGATAAATTCGCGCAAATCGGTGTATCTCATCACGAAACAAAATATAACAAGCAGGCCGTTAGGTTGACCAGTTATTTGCCACCCCCTAAAATAGGGGCCTAGCTCTTGACAACCGGGGGGTTGTCTACTCTCTCTTTACGGATCCTTAAATCCCGATCTTTTCTCGCCCAACAAGAGGCGTGATCGCGGATTTCGCCAAAAAAGTCACAAACGACACCACAGGACCGATTGAGAGCAGTGCAGGAGCATTATCGAGGCGCCGGACGTTACACCCTGGCGCCGCTCCAGTAACTGGATAGGAAAGGGTGTCATGGACACATTCCAATCGTGGACTCGAGCACCGTGGGCAGCTGTAACGTCAACTCGAGACTCTTTATCAGCTCGCGGGCGACAGCTGCTCGCACTCAGTCATCATTCCATGGCCCTTCTGGGCGTGGGCGTTTTCACCGTCGCTTTGATCGTCTTCGGTCGATCTGACTTGGGCACCGAATTTGAGGCCGAAGCCCTGACTTGGCTGCAACAGCGTCAAGCCGCGCGCACTTTGGCCGATGCTGGCAGCAGCACCGAACTGAATGCGCTGGATGCATCTTGGGGGGACTTGAACGCGGTTGATCGCGCCACAGCCGCTGATCCGGCCAAGCTCAGCCGCCAACAGGCTTCCGTGGCCAAGTGGTTGTCGCACCGTTACCGCGTGGCCCCTGAACCCGTCAGCCGACTGGTGCAGGAAGCGTGGCGCATGGGTCATCGCGAAAAACTTGAACCCACGCTGATCTTGGCGGTCATGGCCATCGAGTCGGGCTTCAATCCGTTTGCACAAAGCGCCGTCGGCGCTCAAGGGCTGATGCAAGTCATGACCCGGGTGCATGACGCCAAGTACGAGGTCTTCGGTGGCAACCACGCTGCGTTTGACCCGGTGACCAATTTGCGCGTGGGCGTGCAAGTGCTCAAAGAGTGCATCACCCGTGCGGGCGGGTCACTCGAAGGCGGCTTGCGCCGTTATGTGGGCGCCACCAACTTGACCGATGACGGTGGCTACGCCAACAAGGTACTGGCCGAGCACAAGTACCTGCACCAGATCGCCCAAGGCCTATCGGTGCCGGTCACAGCGCATCTGCCAAGCCCAACAGTCGCTCCCGAAGCGCCGGCCACCGGTCAGCGCAACACCCGGTTGGCCCTGCGCTGACCATGATCGGGGCCCACCCACGGCCCCGATCCGCTACACTCGCGCCGCCGCGCAACTGGCGATCCAGAGGGGATGCTTGGCACTTTTTGCCATCCCAAACCCCTCCGAGGTGGTCAACCACCGGGGAGCGCGGCTGCCGACCCGCCGAGACGGGATCTTGCATGACGCCGTGCGCCTGGGCAGTCGATGCAACCTTAGCCATGATCCACAGGACCGCCCATGTTTGACCGCGCCACCCATACCCTGGCCCATATCGATCCCGAACTCAACCGTGCTATCGACGCCGAAGTGCGCCGCCAAGAAGAGCACATTGAGCTGATCGCCTCTGAGAACTACACCTCTCCGGCCGTGATGGCCGCGCAGGGCTCACAGCTGACCAACAAGTACGCTGAAGGCTATCCCGGCAAGCGCTACTACGGTGGCTGCGAACACGTCGATGTGGTCGAGCAGCTCGCCATCGACCGCGCCAAGCAGCTCTTCGGCGCCGAATACGCCAACGTGCAGCCCAACTCCGGCTCGCAAGCCAACCAAGCGGTGTTCTTCGGTCTGTTGCAGCCCGGCGACACCATCATGGGTCTGAGCTTGGCCGAAGGCGGTCACCTGACCCACGGCATGCCGCTGAACATGTCGGGCAAGTGGTTCAAGGTCGTCAGCTACGGCCTGAACGCCGCTGAAGACATCGACTACGACGCCATGGAAGCACTGGCGCACGCACACAAGCCGAAATTGATCATCGCCGGCGCTTCGGCCTTTGCGCTGCGCATCGACTTCGAGCGCTTCGCCAAGGTTGCCAAGGCCGTGGGTGCTTATTTCATGGTGGACATGGCGCACTATGCGGGCCTGATCGCTGCCGGCGTCTACCCCAACCCGGTGCCGCATGCGGACGTGGTGACCACCACCACGCACAAGACCCTGCGCGGCCCGCGCGGCGGTCTGATCCTGATGCGCAGCGAAGAAATCGCCAAGAAGATCAACTCGGCCATCTTCCCCGGCATCCAGGGCGGCCCGCTGATGCATGTGATCGCCGGCAAGGCGGTGGCCTTCCAGGAGGCGCTGCAACCCGCCTTCAAGGCCTACCAGGAACAGGTGGTCAAGAACGCCGCCGTGATGGCTGACACGCTGATCGAGCGCGGTCTGCGCATCGTCAGCGGTCGCACCGAAAGCCACGTGATGCTGGTCGACCTGCGCCCGAAGAACCTGACCGGCAAGGAAGCCGAAGCCCTCTTGGGTCGTGCCCACATCACCTGCAACAAAAACGGCATCCCCAATGACCCGCAAAAGCCGTTCGTGACCAGCGGGATTCGTTTGGGCTCGCCGGCGATGACCACCCGCGGCTTCAAGGAAGAGCAGTCGCGTCAGGTGGCCAACTTGATCGCGGACGTGCTCGAAGCCCCGAACGACGAGGCCGTGATCGAACGCGTCAAGGCCCAAGTGGCGCAACTGACGCGCGACTTCCCGGTCTACCGCTGATCCTGACCAACCGTGCGCTGCCCCTTTTGCAATCACCCCGAAACCCAGGTCGTCGAGACCCGGGAATCGGACGAAGGGGACACCGTGCGGCGTCGCCGCCGTTGCCTTCAGTGCGACAAACGCTTCACGACCTACGAGCGGGCTGAACTGAGCCTGCCGGCGGTGGTGAAGAAAAACGGCGACCGGGTGGACTACGACCGCAGCAAGCTGCGGGCTTCGATGGGTTTGGCGCTGCGCAAACGCAACGTCAGCGTGGACCGCATCGACGCGGCCCTCGAACGCATCGAAGACCAACTTCGCTCCAGCGGCAGCAGCGAAGTCTCCACCGCTGAACTCGGCGAGCGCGTCTTGCTTGAGCTCAAACACCTCGACAAAGTGGCCTACGTCCGCTTCGCCTCCGTCTACCGCCAATTCGAAGACGTGGACGAGTTCAAACGGCTGATTCAGGACATCTGAGCGCCAAACATCCACCCCCCCTCGACCCCATCTAAAGAGGGATAGCAACGACTGAACTTGTCGGCCTAGAGTGCGTTCAACGCATCAAGGACACGGGAGGACAGCGTGAACACACCGGACCGGGGTTGGACCTTGGTGGAGGCGCTGGTGGTGGTGAGCATCGGCGCCCTTTTGCTGGGGCAGGCTTTGCCCGCGCTCAGCAGCTTTCTCAGCCGTCGCCAGCTCGAAGGACTCTCGATGCAGTTGCAAGCCGACATGCACGAGTGGCGCGCCCGCAGTGTGGCCAGTGGTCAAGGTCTGCGCCTGAGCTTACCCACCACGCCCGCTGGCGGCAGCTGTTATGTGGTCCACACGGGTGATGCCGATGCCTGCACCTGCACGGACACGGGTCAAGCGGTATGCCAGAGCGGCACGCTGCGACTGCGCAGTGTGTTTATGCCAGACACCCCCCGCGTGCAGTTAAGCGCCAACGTCAAATCGCTGCGGGTCGATCCGCGCCAAGGCACCGTGAGCCCAGCCGGCAGCCTGGATCTGAGCAACGCCGATGGCAGCCTGCGCCTGCGCCATGTCGTCAACATCATGGGCCGGGTGCGCGTATGCATGGCGGCCGGCAAGATGAGCGGCGTGCCCGCCTGTTGATGGAGAACGCGATGCACGGCCACCACACGCACCGCACGCATCACATCCCACGCGGCTGGACGTTGCTCGAACTGGTGGTGGTGTGCGGCCTCATCGCCTTGCTCAGCACGCTGGCCCTGCCCAGCTACCGCGACCACGTGCTGCGCAGCCGGCGCATGGAAGCCCTCAGCGCCTTGATGCAGATCGAGCAAGCCCAAGAGCGGCGGCGCTCGTTCCAGCCCAGCTACACCGACATCCTTGGCGCTGGCGGCTTGGACTTGCCAGCCACCACGCCGAACGGTCTTTATCAATTCAACCTAAGCACCGTGGTCGGCACCGAAAGCAGCGCCTACAGCATCACGGCCATCGCCCAAGGGGCACAAGCGGACGACAGCCCGTGCCAACGACTGGGCGTGACGCTGAGCGCCGGCAGCCGGCAGATGGTGTCTGGGCCCGATGCCCAGCTCAGCAACACCGCCGCCATCAACCGGCGCTGCTGGGGACAGCCATGAGGAGACTCAGACCTCCCTTCATACAAGCAGGCTTCAGCCTGATCGAGATGCTGGTGGCGTTGGCCTTGAACATGTTGATCATGATCAGCGCCAGCAGCTTGGTGTTGATGCACTTGGCCGAGCAAAAACGCCTGCACGCTGAAACCCGACTGCATCAGACGCTGCGCCACAGCGTCGATCTGATCGCGCGCGATCTGCGCCGCGCTGGTTACTGGGGCGCTTCCGGGGACGAACCGGGCCGAGCCAACCCTTATGGCGGCTTGTTTCCGGTGGATCAGAACCCCGCAGGCGTGAGTTCCCACATCGGCTACAGCTACAGCCGCGACCCCAAAGAGGATTCACTCGCCAGCAACCAAGAGCGCTTCGGCTTTCGGCTCAACACCAGCCAACGGGGTACAGACATCCGACTCTCAGGCGGCGCACTGGCCTTGGCCAGCAACGACAACTGGCAGGCCCTGACCGATCCCGCTGCGGTCCACATCACCCGGTTGGAGATGACCCCCACTGTCCAAGTCGTGTCTTTGATCGCGCAATGCCGCGTCCAAAGCTGTGCGGCCAGCGACTTGCAATGCCCCCCACGCTTGCTGCGCCGGGGTGTGCAGATCGACATCGACGGCGTGGATACCAAAGACCCCAGCGTGCGGCGCAGCCTGAGCGCCTACACCCTGCTGCGCAACGACGAGGCGCTTGGGCGTTGCCCGTCATGACCACAGCACCACGCTCTCACGGCTCAGCCACGCTCGGCTTGGTCTTGGTGCTGCTCACCAGCTTGGCGCTGATGATCGTTTATGCCCACCAAGCACAGTGGGCCGAGATGCGCGGTGCAGCACACGGCGTGCGTGGCCTCATGGCCTTTGAAGCCGCCGAAGCCGGTCGCGCTTGGGGCAGCGCCATGTTGGCAGCCTCCACACGGTTGAACAGCGCCTGTCAGCCAGAGACCACCGCCGGTGCAACCGCTCTCAGCTTCAGGCAACGCTTGCTGCGCTTCAACCCAGCGACCGGACGCCACCAAGCGGCCCAAACCAACCCCTCGCAGCCCGCCTGCTTGATGCAAGGGGGCTCGTGGCAGTGTGCATGTCCCGATCAAGGCTCGGCCACCTTGGCCCTGCCCGACCCCAACTTGCAAGACGGGGATCATCCTGCCTTCAGCGTGCGCATCGCAGCCCTCGCATCGCCCGCGCCGGCCGGTCAGATCGAACTGATCAGCACCGGCTGCGCCAACCCAGCTTTGGGCTGCGGCGGCGATCAAACCGCCGAGGCTCAAGCCCAAGTGAAGATCGTCTTGGCCCCGGTCGGCTCTTTGCGCTCGCCCCCGCAAGCCACCTTGAGTGCCGGCGGCATGATTGAGGCCCACGGCCCAGCGGCGGTCATCAACACCGATCCGCAAAGCATGGGCTTGACGCTCGATGCCGGCGGCAACATCCAGTTTGATACCAGCGTGCAGCTCATGGGTCTGCCCGGCAGCCCACCACAGGCGTCGGTCTTGGCCTTCGACTCCGGCTTGCAAAATCCAGCAGCGGGCACCACCCCCACCCCACCCCCGAATCTGTTGACCTCCGACTGGCCGCTGCACCTTTTCGGGCTGCCCGGCGGCAGCTTGGTCAAGCTGCCGCACTGGAGCCTGCCCGCTTGTGCTGGCGGGATCTGTGACGCAAGCGCCACCCAAACCGCACTCGACCAAGGGGCCAGCGCCTTGTGGCTGCGGGGCGATGTGCGTCTCACGGGCCCGCTGACCGTGGGCCGAGCCGATCAGCCGGTGATCTTGGTCGTGGACGGCCACCTGCAACTGCAAGGCGAGGTCCACATCCACGGTTTTATCCTCACGCAACGCCTGAGCTGGCGCCATCCCGGCACCCCGACCAGTACACCGGCCACCTTGGACGGAGCCGCCGTGGTGCAGAGCGACGCCCTGATCGACGGTCGCATCGTCATGAGCCGCGACCCCACCGTGCTGCAACGCTTGCAACTCGACGCCGGCACATGGGTGATGCTGCCCGGCCGCTGGCGCGATCACGAACCATGAAAGGTGTTGATCATGACCACCTTGAGGCCCCGATGTCGTTCATGGACTGGGTTTTCGCTGCTCGAAACCCTGATCGCCACCTTGGTGCTAAGCATCGGCATCGTCGGTCTGATGCGCTTCCAAGCGGTGTTGCGCAGCAGTGGTGATTTGGCCCGCCAACGCATCCAAGCCGCCCGCTTGGCCAGCCATGAGCTGGAGCGTTTACGCAGTGCATGGGGCGCGGCCCTATCCACCAACACCAGCGCCACACTGCTCCAGTCCGATACCCGCTATGAGCAAATCGGCAGCCTCCAGCCTTGGGCAACGGGCACAGGACTGTCGCAACTCATCCATGCCGACATCCGCTTGACTTGGATCCCCGCGCAAGCCGCACCCCAAAGTCTGACGCTGAACACCTTGCTCAACGAGATGCCCCCCGAGGTCCTTGGTGCGGTGATGCTGGCCCCTGACGTCGCTTCATGGCGTGGCCCGAGCGCAGATCGACCGCTCAAGCGTCATCCAAGCATCCCCCTTCAGGCCAAGGATTTGGGCGATGGCAGCATCGCCTTCAAGCCGCGCATGGACGGGCCTGTGGTCTGGCTGTTCGATGCCAGAAGCGGCCTCGTCACCAGCCGCTGCAACAGCGACCCAAGCCTGAACAACAGCCAGCTTACCCGCAGCAGCTTGAGCGGCTGCACGTTGATCAGCGGTTTTTTACTCGCAGGCTACGTGCGCTTTGCCACCAACAGCGACAATCCCAGCGCCGCCGATGTGGCCAACCCTCCAAGCCCCGCCCTTGATCTCGACATGCAGCTCAGCCTCACCAGCACCGGGCACCCCAACCCGGCCGTCGAATGCCTCGACGATGCCCCGGCCGTGGCCACCCCAACGCAGATCCTCCAAACCATCGTGAGTTACAACTGCTTGGTCCAACCCGCAGGCAACCCGGCGCGCTGGTCGGGTCGGTTGGATGTGTTGGGACGCGGCTGGAGCTTGCGCGTCTGTCGCTACAGCCAAGATCGCAACGGCAACGGACGCATCGATAACGCCGAACATCCCCTGAGCTACACCGATGTCAGCGGCTCCTTGGCCGATCAGAATTTTCTGGTGGTCCGCGCCGCCACCCCTTGCCCAGCCTACAACCTCAGCCCTGATCCAAGCGGCGTGCTGCCGCCTCTGCCCTTGGTGACGCAGGCCCATCAACCCTAGCCCAACATCCTGCCGTGCCGCACGCTTCGCACCCACCGTTGACCCCTGACCACCTGGCCATGCAGCGCGCTTTGGCGCTGGCCCAACACGCCATCGGCTTGTCCGACCCCAACCCCCGGGTGGGCTGCGTGCTGGTCCGACAAGACGGTCAAACCCTCGGTGAGGGTCACACCCAACAAGCGGGCGGTCCCCACGCTGAAGTCATGGCCCTGCGCGACGCGAGGCAGCAAGGCCACGACCCCAGAGGAGCCACCGCCTACGTCACGCTGGAGCCCTGCGCACACCACGGTCGCACCCCGCCGTGCTGTGACGCGCTCATCGAAGCGGGTGTGGGCCGCGTGGTGGTGGCCATCCGTGACCCCAATCCGCTGGTCGCTGGCCAAGGTCTGGCCCGGCTGCGCGCCGCCGGTATCACGGTCGATGTCGGCTTGCTGGCTCACGAAGCACGCGAGCTGAACATCGGCTTTTTCTCGCGCATGGTGCGCCAGCGCCCTTGGGTACGACTCAAAGTCGCCGCCAGTTTGGATGGCCGGACCGCCCTGCCCGACGGCCGCAGCCAATGGATCACCAGCGCCGCCGCACGCACCGATGGCCATGCGTGGCGCAAGCGCGCTGGGGCGGTGCTGACCGGCATCGGCACCGTGCTGGCCGACGATCCACGCCTTGATGTTCGGCTGGTCGCCACCACCCATCAGCCCCTGCGGGTGGTGGTGGACGGTGGTCTGCGTCTGGAGCCCCAGGCCCGCATCTTGGCCGCCCCAGGACGGGTGCGGATCTACACCGGCGTGGGTGATCCGCTGCGTCTGGCCCATGCCCGCAGCTTTCTGGGTGAAACCCAAGAGCCCGAACGCATCCGCATCGTCTCGCTCCCCGCACGGCGGTCAGAAGAACAGGGCCGAGACCCCATGAGCGAGCATGTTGACTTGGCCGCTTTGCTGGACGACTTGGCCGGAGAAGGCATCAATGAGGTGCATGTCGAAGCCGGGGCCGGACTCAACGGCGCTTGGGTGCGTGCTGGGCTGGTGGATGAATACCTCGTCTACCTCGCGCCGAAGCTGATCGGCGCAGGGCTGCCCATGGCCGCGCTCGGCCCCCTTGAAAGCCTCGCCCACGCCCCGTTGCTTGAATGGGTCGAAGTCAGCCCCGTGGCGGGTGGGCCGGACCTGCGTTTGCGAGCTCGTCCCCTGTGATCACCCACCTTGACGCCCCCACCGCTTGGCAGCGGATCGATTTGATCTCCGACGTGCATCTGTGCGACGCCACACCTGCGTCGCTCGAAGTCTTGCTGCAACACCTGCGCCACACCCCCGCTCAAGCCGTCTTGTTGCTGGGCGATATGTTCGAAGCGTGGATCGGCGATGACGCTGCCTTCCTCAAAGACGCACCCGAACACGCCTTGATGCAAGCGCTGGCCGAGGCCAGCCAAGGTCGCTGGGTTGGTTTTCTGCACGGCAACCGCGATTTTCTGGTCGGGTCTCACCTGTTGGGTGCCTTGGGTTGGCACGCCTTGGACGATCCTTGCGTGCTCAGCACCGCTTGGGGTGAACGCTTCTTGCTCAGCCACGGCGATCAGCTCTGCACCCAAGACAGCGATTACCAACGCTTTCGCGCCATGGTGCGCAGCCCGGACTGGCAACAGGCTTTTCTGGCGCGACCCTTGACTGAACGGCGCGAGATCGCACGCGCCATGCGCCAAGCCAGCATGGCCAACCACCAAGATGCACATCACACGGTGGATCCCACCGATGACGGTGTCGATCTGGTCGCCGCACTGGCGCTGCTGCACACACACGACTGCCCCGTTTTGATCCACGGCCACACCCATCGTCCGCAAACCCAAGCGTTGGGGGCAAGCCACGGGCGTCACGTGCTCTCGGATTGGGATCTGGACCACCCGCCCTTGCGCAGCGAAGTGCTTTGCCTCACGGCCCAAGGCTGGCAACGTCAAAAACCATCACGCCCCTCCTTCCAAAACCCGTAGAGGTCCCCCATCCTTCACATGCTGGGGCAAGAATATGCAGCCTCACCATCAGCAAGACGCCGATCCAGTGACAGCATGGCAACGCTGATCACACTTCCAACGACGAAATATCGAGCCCCTGAATTGTTATGAAGATCTTGCCCGCCCTTGTTTGTCTCACCGCCCTTGGTTTGCTGGGTGCCTGTGCCACATCCACCCAACCACCAGCAGCAGCACCGCTGCTCATGGCCAGCGATCTGCGTGCGCATAGCGATGCCTTAGCCGTGGCTTTGCAAACCGACAACCCAGCTCAACCTTCGCCCCAGTTCGGCGACTACACCACCCACCATCTTGAAGCCCGCTGGTCTCGCGAGCGAGACTTCATGGTGGTCAATCCGACGCAATTGACCCAAGCGCGCCAAAAATTCAGCTTTACCCAGCAAGGTCCCCAAGAACAGCGCGCCGAAGTGCTGGGCATGACCATCCTGCGCAACGCAAGTTTTCACTGGGTCAACGGGGCCTTCACCAGCGATTTCAATCAGTCCAACTCGTTTGCGGGCAGCATCACCCCCCTTCGACCCAACACGCCGGCCCCGACCTTCAAATCCCTCAGTGGCATCCTCAATTACGGTGAGTTTGCATGGGAGTTCATCGTCTACAACCCCGATGGCAACGAAGGCTCAGCGCTCGAAAGCGGCATGATTCAAGACATCCGTGGCAACCAAATCCTGATCCGGGCACTGCGCCAATTTGAGAATCAACCACCAAGTCCGCGCAATTTGGGGTTTGAATTCCTGCAAAACGACGTGCATATCGGTGCCGTATCGCTCCTGCCATCGCCACAAGTGTGGCTGCGGAGGGATCTCAGTCCAGACCTCAAACTGGTGCTGAGTAGCTTGTCGAGTGCGTTGTTGATCCGTCGAAGCATGCAGACGGCAACACCGCACTGACACCCCCTTTCACGCGTCCCGATCCTGACATCATGGTCAAGCCTGCATCGACAGAACCCCAGCGGTGGCTCCACCGCTTGGCGGTCTCCGCAGGGATCTTGATGTTCTGGGTGCTGCTTGCGTGGTTTCTTGCGAACACCTACCGCGATCGACAAATCGCCGAGGTGATCCGCACCGAGCAGCAACAAATCCATCAGCACAGTCAAGGCACCGCCACCAGCGTGCGGCGCATCCTCTCACTGCGGGGCACAGGTGTGGCCATCACGATGGCGCAAAACGGCTTCATCCGCGACAGCGTCCTTGCACTCCTGCGTGATCGACAACGGATGTCGTCATCGATCAACACCTTGGAGCAACGCCAAGAGCGGCTGTTGCGCCATCCCGTGACCCAAAAGCTGCGGCAATATCTCGTGCTTGCCGCCAGTCAATTCCAACTGTCTTCGCTCTGGGTCGGCGATGCCAATGGCGACTGCCTCGCCTCAGGCCGGCAGGATGTCAGCCACGGTTGCGTTGGGACGAACTATGCCGATCGGTTCATCTTTCAAGAGGCTCGTGCAGGCCGGAGTAACTACCAATTCGCCGTGGGCCGACTCACGGGTGTTGGTGGCCTGTTTTTTGGGGCGCCCATCGAAGAACAAGGTCGTTTCATCGGCTTTGTGGTCGCGAAAATCGATATGCCAGATTTGTCGTCATGGATCAACCAAGCCCATGCTTTTCTTTCAGATCGCTATGGGGTGGTTGTGCTTGCGTACGACAAAAGTCTGGAAATGCATACCCTCCCCGGGGCAGCGATTCATCATCTGACCGCCATACAGCGTCAGCAAACCTACAAGCGCGATGCCTTCCCCCCCTTGGCGCTAGAGCCTTGGAATACACCGATCTTTGGTGAGGCCAACCACACGCTGTGGCGCATCCATCAAGAACCGCATCCTTACCTGCGCAGCGACGTTGCTTTGCAGGAGTACGACCTCCATCTCACGGTCATGGCGCCCTTGCCCCAATTGGCCATCCTGCAACAGCAGGGGCAAACCTTTTTCGCGCTCTTGGTGCTGATCGGTACCTTGATCGTCGGGATCGGCGCCAGCTTGAGCTCGTACCTCGGGTCGATTCGACACTCACGAGGCGTGCTTTTGCAGCAAAAAGAGCGCTTGGATGAAGCCCAACACTTGGCCCATCTGGGCAGCTGGGAACTCGATCTGCACACCGATTTGCTCAGTTGGTCCCAAGAAACAGGCCATATTTGCGAGATCGATGCCCTGCCAAGCACGGCTGGATATGCCTTCTTTCTCTCGCTGATCCATCCAGACGATCGCCCCAGTGTCGATCAGTCTTACCAAGAGGCCTTGGCGCAGCGAACCCCATACCATCAAACACACCGACTCTTGCTGGCCGACGGTCGCACGCGTTTTGTCGAAACGCGTTGTGAGACCCGTTTTGATGCGGATGGTCGTGCCCTGCGTTCGATCGGGACGATGCAAGACGTTTCCGAACGCAAAGCCGCAGAGGAAGAAATCCATACCTTGGCTTTTTTCGACCCGCTCACCAAACTGCCCAATCGCCGCTTGCTGTTGGATCGTTTGCGCCAATGTGTCAGCCATCCAGCCCCAGCACCCGGTGCATACCAAGCCCTGCTTTTCTTGGATCTGGACAACTTCAAAACGCTCAACGACACCTTGGGCCACGATGTCGGCGATCGCATGCTCATGGAAGTCGCTGATCGCCTGCGTCAAAGCGTGCATGCCAGCGACACCATCTCGCGCCTTGGGGGCGATGAATTCGTGATTTTGCTGGGTCACTTGAGCGAATCGGTCGAAGACGCTGCTGCGCAAGCGGCCGTGATTGGTGATCAGCTCATCAGCAGCTTGGCAGAACCCTACGTCCTCGGAAGCCACATCCATCGCAGCAGCGCCAGCTTAGGGATCACGCTGTTTTGTGGCAATACCGTGTCGGTCGATGAAATTCTCAAGCGTGCTGACATGGCCATGTATCAAGCCAAATCAGCCGGACGCAACACCCTGCGCTTCTTTGATCCCACCCTTCAAGCAGGACTCAACGCCCGCTTGCGCATGGAACAAGATCTCTATCGCGACTTGGCTCAACGCGAATTCTCACTGCACTACCAACCGCAGGTGGATGCCCAAGGGCACTGCTTGGGCGTCGAGGCGCTGGTGCGCTGGAACCACCCGCAGCGTGGCTGGATCTCGCCGCTTGATTTCATCCCCATCGCCGAAGACAGCGGCCTGATTCAGCCTTTGGGAGCGTGGATCATGGAAACCGCCTGTCAGCAGTTGGTGGCGTGGCAAGCCCATCCGTTGACCGCAGGACTCTCCGTCTCGGTGAACGTGTCACCACGCCAGTTCATGCGGCCCTCGTTCGTCAGCGACATGATCCATCTGCTGCACACCATCCCACTGGACCCCAACAAGTTGGTGATTGAAATCACCGAGAGCATCTTTCTGGACAACTTGGATGCGGTTGTCCAGAAAATGGCCGCGCTGCAAAAATATGGACTGCGTTTTTCGCTGGATGATTTCGGCACGGGCTATTCGTCGCTGTCTTACCTTAAGCGCTTGCCGCTGGAGCGGGTGAAGATTGATGCCGCTTTTGTGCACGACATCCTGACCGACCCCACCGATGCGGCCATCAGTCAAGCCATCATCGTCTTGGGTCGCAGCTTGAGACTGACCTTGGTGGCAGAGGGGGTCGAAACCACGGGCCAGTGGCAACTGCTCCAGGAACAGGGTTGCCACCTTGGCCAGGGCTACTTGTTTGCCAAGCCCATGCCCGCCCCCGCGCTGCAAGCTTGGCTGATGGCACAAGCCCCAGCTTCGCTCACGGCAGGGTCCGCACCAGTCTGAAACCCACCAACTGCCCCCGCACAGTCGCGGGAGCTCGATTGCGGCTGGCGGCACGCAAAAAGCTCGGTCCATCGAACCAACTACCGCCGCGCACGATACGCCGCTCGTCGGCACAGCCATGCAACCACGCACTGCCATCGGCGGGAGCATCGCGATAGTCTGGATGCCAGCAATCCTGCACCCATTCCCAGACGTTGCCATGCATGTCAAAAAGGCCAACACCGTTGGGCTTGTAGCTTTTAGCCGGGGCGGTGTAGGGATGGCTGTCGTTGCATTCAGCCGTCGGGATCTTCCAGTCCGGCACGCTTTCGCGAATGCTTCGATCCCCGACGTTGGCGTACTCGCACAACTGCGCTGGGCTATCGCCCTCGAAGCCGTAGCTATCACGGTGCCCCGCACGCGCCATGTATTCCCACTCCGCCTCGCTGGGTAAGCGGTAAGTGTGATCGGTGAGCTTGCTCAGCCAACCAGCAAACGCTTGGGCGTCTTCCCAACTCACACAAACCACCGGGTCTTGATCGGTCTGATCAAACCCCGGCTGACGCCAATCGCGCGCCGGATCTTGCTCCACCTTGGTGCCATTCCACACCCAGCACCCGCCTTGGGATTCGTGATGGGTATCTTCGACAAAGGCCGCAAACTGGGCCCGGGTCACCTCGGTTTCCATCGCCCCCATGCGGTAGTTGATGGTGACCGGATGCTGGGGACTTTCATCCGAGCTGCGGCCCAACTCATCAAGCGATGACCCCATCCGGAAATGGCTGGCCGGAATTTCAACCAACCACGGGCAGTCGTTGTCTTCGCAATCGCGAAAACGCCGCCCTTGCGTCATCAAAGGTGCTTGGGGCGGCATTTTCAAGGGCACTGCTGCCTTGGCACCCTTGCCTCGACCGGATTTTTTAGATCCCTTGGATGCAGCCTTGCTCTTGCTCTTGGGCTTGGCATGGGCCACCGGTGCGGTGCAAACCAGCGCCAACGCCCCCAAAGCCATGCTCAAACCCATGAGCAAAGGCCGCAGACGCTTTCTGATTTTCTGGAGGTTCGTCATCACAAGGCGACCTTTCATCCAAGGGTAGGAAACCGATCAAAGAGCCGCTGTCATGCCCAGCTTGTCCAGCAACGCGCGGTCACGATCAGCATCAGGATTGCCCGTGACCAACAATTTTTCCCCGTAGAAGATCGAATTCGCTCCGGCCAAGAAACACAAGGCCTGGACGGCTTCACTCATTTGCTGGCGTCCCGCTGACAGCCGCACCCGTGCGGTCGGCATGGTGATCCGTGCCACAGCAATGGTGCGCACAAATTCGAACGGATCCAAGGCCTCGGTACCGTGCAACGGTGTGCCTTCAACCTGCACCAACTCATTGATCGGCACCGACTCGGGATAAGGCTCTAGGTTCGCCAGCTGGGCCACCAAGCCAGCGCGATCACGCCGGTTTTCACCCATACCCACAATGCCCCCACTGCACACGGACAACCCCACATCGCGCACATGGGCCAAGGTATCAAGCCGGTCTTGATAATCGCGCGTGGTGATGATGTTGCCGTAGGTTTCAGGGGCGGTATCAAGGTTGTGGTTGTAGTAATCAAGGCCCGCCTCTTTGAGGCTACGAGCCTGCTCACCATTGAGCATCCCCAAAGTGCAGCACGCTTCCATGCCCAAGGACTTGATGCCGCGCACCATGTCGGCCACCTTTTCGATGTCCCGATCCTTGGGCGCACGCCAAGCCGCTCCCATGCAAAAACGGGTCGCCCCCAAAGCCTGAGCACTGCGCGCGGCATCCATCACCGCATCGCGCTCCATCATCTTGCTGGCTTCGACCCCGGTTTCGTGATGCACCGATTGCGGGCAGTAACCGCAATCCTCTGGACAGCCCCCGGTCTTGATCGACAGCAGCGTGGAGAGTTGCACTTCATTGGCGTTGAAGTGTTCGCGATGCACCTGCTGCGCCCGATACATCAAGTCATTGAAGGGCAGATTGAACAACGCTTCAACGGCATCCACGCTCCAACGCTGCGTTGCAGCACGCTCGGGAGACGGTGTCAGTGGCTTGGCCACGGACTTACCCAGGTGAAGCTGGATCGGTTGGAGAGCTTGGTGCTGTGGATTGGCATTCATCGGTTCGGATCGCAGTCGAAAAACATCATCGGTGGCCCCATCCAACAAAAGCCGACGTGGGCACCCCAGAGGCGTGAGTGTGCCCGAAGACGGATTGCACACGACTGACAAGACCTCACACGGCCCCCATGAGGCGCCCGCCTACAATGGCGGCCCTTGCATGCACCGCAGCGGGCATCCCGACTGATCATGGCTGTCTTTACCCAAGTTTCCTCTGAAGAAGCCCAAACCCTGGTCACCCGACTGGGGCTTGGACGCTTGATTGATCTGCGCGGCATCCAAGCCGGCATCGAGAACACCAATTACTTTCTCAACACGGAATGTGATGGGCAGCGTCATGCTTGGGTGCTGACCATCTTTGAACGCCTGGGTTTCGAGCAACTGCCGTTTTATCTGCACTTGATGAAGCACCTGGCGGAGCGCGGCATCCCCGTACCCAAGCCCCAGGCAGAGACCAACGGTGACGTGCTGCTGCGCTTGCGTGACAAACCCGCCGCTGTGGTGAACCGGCTCGCCGGCCAACATCAACTGGCACCGGCGGTGTCGCACTGCGAACAAGTCGGAGCCATGTTGGCTCGCATGCATGTGGCCGGACAAAACTACGCGCAACACCAACCCAATTTGCGGGGCTTGGGTTGGTGGGATGAAACGATCCCCACACTGCTACCGTTCCTCGATGAGCATCAGCACGCTTTGATCACGACCGAGTTGGCCTTTCAACACAGTTTGGCAGCTTCTGCCGCCTACCAAGCCCTGCCCCGGGGTCCGATCCATGCCGACTTGTTTCGCGACAACGTGATGTTCGACGGACCCGTCGGCCATGAGCGCCTGAGCGGCTTTTTCGATTTCTACTTTGCCGGGGTCGATGCGTGGCTCTTCGATATCGCCGTCTGCCTGAACGACTGGTGCATCGACCTCGACAGCGGACGCTTGGATGAAACCCGTGCACAGGCATTCATCAGCGCTTACGACCAAGAACGCCCCTTGAGCCACGACGAGATCCGCTTGCTGCCCAGCATGCTGCGCGCGGGCGCCTTGCGTTTTTGGACTTCGCGACTTTGGGACTTTCACATGCCCCGGGAGGCCCGTTTGCTCAAACCCCATGATCCACGCCATTTCGAACGCATCTTGCGTGAGCGGATCCAAAACCCTTGGCATTGGTTGCGCTGAGATGCATCTGCGTACTGCTCCTGCGCTGGAAGGTGTGGCATGGATGCGCGCTGGCGTGACCTTGCTGCTGCGCCAGCCCATGGCCCATTTGGCCTTGATGGGTTTCATGTTTTTTGCCTTCGGCATGTTGCTCGGTATCCAGAAAATCGGCCCCATCGTGGTCCTGATTCTGGTGCCCAGCTTGAATGCGGGTTGGGTTGCCTGCAACGCCGCTTTGAGCATCGGTCAACCCGTCTCTCCCTTGACATTGCTGGCACCTTTGCGCTCAGCCAGCCGCTCAAAATTGCTCGTTCTGGGTTGTCTTCATGCCGTGGCGAGCATTGCCATGCTGGTGCTGGCGGACCTGATTGATCCCGATTTCCATCAGCATTGGCGTGCCGCGCTGCGCGAGCAACCGGCCAGCGACGACACTTTGAGCGAAGCCGCTTTCCATGGACTGCAATCCGGCATGCTGCTGCGACTGCTTTGCCTTTTACCGGTCGCCTTGTTGTTTTGGCATGCCCCAGTCATCCTGCACCGGCTGCCTGGTACGAGCGTGGCCAAAGCACTTTTCGCCAGCGGACTGGCGAGCCTGCGGAACATCAAGCCCTTTGTCATCTATCTGGTTTCGTGGGTCTTGGCCGATCTCATTTTGTCGCTGCTGATCGGTGTCTTGCTGTCGCTCTTCGGCGCAGGGGGGGGACTCGCCGTGTTTGTTTTGGTACCCGTGATGCTGCTATTCGCCGGTGCGTTCTACACATCCATGCACGCCAGCGTGCACGGGTGCCTGTTGTTTGACGACATCCCCGTCGAAACAACCGTTTAAGCCCCCATTTGCACGGCATGGCTCGGTGGATGGCACTTATTAAGATCGTGGCAATGCACAAGACGCATCATGTCGCGCATGCTTGACTTGGGCATGTGCCTGCTGCCGTTCATCTTTCTATCGACCGCACCATGAAATCTCGCTCCCTTCGAACTGTTGCCGGACTGAGTGTCCTTGGCTTATCTCTGGGTCTTGGCGGATGCTCCACCATGGGCGTCTCGCCTTGGGAGCGTGACTTGATGGCCAAACCGTCGATGGCCCTCACGACCTCAGCGTTGGACGCTGCGGCGGATGACCACAGCTACTTCAGCAAGGAAGCCGCCACCGGTGGGCGTGGATTTGGTGGTGGAGGTTGCGGATGCAACTGACCATCCCATCATCGAAGGTGCCCGTACGTCGGGCCTTGGCCACGGCAACAGCAGGCTTGCTCGGTGCGAGCGGCGGCGTTGAAGCTTCGGGCCTGACTGTGCCGAATGCACCATGGCAAGCCGATACAGCCCTGTACGTTTATCACGAAGATCATGGCGGTGTCTCCGCGTATGAACCCATGCTGTCGATGCATCGCACCGATGCTTATGACCGCACGGTGTCCCTCAAATTGACGTTCGACGCTGTCAGCGGCGCATCACCGACTGGCGGTGTTCCACAAAGAACAGCGGTCACCCACACCGGTGCCTCAGGTCAAAGCAGCTACGTCACACCCGCCAACAGCATTCCAGTCGATCCCAACTTCAAAGACCACCGCGTTTCTCTGTCAGGGGGTCTGGATCGCCCTTGGGGACGGGATCAACGTTTGAGTCTTGGCGGTGGACTCTCGGTGGAAGGAGATTTCTTCTCCGTCTCAGGCAATGCCGCCGTCGCCCGTGAATTCAATGACAAGAACACCACGCTCAGCTACGGTGTCGGTTTGGAATACGACCAAATCAGTCCGAAGGGTGGTCCACCGAACGCCCTGCAATCACCCAACGCCACCCCAGCCACCCCCGTCGTTGCCCAAACATGTACCTCGGCCTCAGGCCGACCCGTCAGTTGCAGCAGTAGCGCAAGCACATCCGCATCACGCACGGTCCTCAGTGGCTTGGTCGGTGTGACCCAAGTGATGACGCGGCGTTGGCTCACCCAAGTCAATCTGGGCTTGGAAGTCGGTTCGGGCTATTTCACCGATCCTTACAAGATCGTTTCAGTGATTAACCCCGTGACAGGCAATCCAGTGGGCGATGCTTTTGTCACGGAAGGCCGCCCTTCCAGTCGGACACGGGCCAGCTTGTTTTGGCAAAACAAAATCCATCCTTTCAGCGAGGATGTGATTGATGTGTCCTACCGCTTGTACCGAGATGACTGGGGCATTACCTCACACACGGTGGACGCGCATTACCGCTTCGAAGTCCCTTCAGCAGGGTTCTACATCGAACCTCATTGGCGCTCTTACCGCCAAGGAGCTGCCAATTTCTACCGCCCATGGTTGGTGGATGGCGTCGATTACAACCAGACAACCCACAGCACCACCATGGCATATGCCTCAGCCGATCGACGCTTGGGGACGCTGAAGGCCCAAACTGTCGGCGCCAAACTGGCTTTTACCTTGGGCCATGAGGAGGAGCTGGGATTGCGGTTGGAGCGCTACACGCAAACCTCCCAACAGCCTACGGGCGGTCCAGCCTATTTTGACAGCGTGCAAGTTGTACCCGATTTGAGCGCCACCATGCTGATGGTGACGTACTCCTTCAACTACTGATCACAACAAAAAAGGCCCCACAAGGGGCCTTTTTCAATACCGCAGCGTCTGCACGCCCTGCGCGGTCCCCATCAAACAAACGCCAGCCTTGTGGCGCGCAAAAATGCCACAAGTGACCACCCCAGGCCATTGATTGATCTCCTGCTCCATGCTGAGCGGATCCGTAATCTTCAGTCCCCGAACATCCAGAATCAGATTGCCGTTGTCCGTGACCACACCTTCACGCCATGTCGGCTCACCCCCAAGCTGACGCAAACGACGCGCCACTTGAGCCCGAGCCATGGGGATCACTTCGACGGGCAGCGGAAAGCGCCCCAGAACATCCACTTGCTTGGAGGCATCCACAATACACACGAATTGCGCGGCCATATCAGCGACGATTTTCTCGCGTGTCAGGGCCGCACCACCGCCTTTGATCATGTGACCGCGATGATCGATTTCATCAGCGCCATCGATATAGACACTCAGGGTTTCCACCTCGTTGGCATCCAAGACGGGAATACCGTGTGCACGCAAACGCTCCGTGCTTTGAATCGAACTCGACACCGTGCCGGCAATGCGATCTTTGACCAAGGCTAGAGCGTCGATGAAATGATTGACCGTCGAGCCCGTTCCCACACCAATGATGGTGCCGGTACCAACGTAATCGATCGCAGCCTTGGCCACCAAAGCTTTAAGTTCGTCTTGTGTCATGGGTAAACAGTCTGAAAAAAAGGACAATCAGGATTATGAGTCTCATTCCCTACGCCCTGACCCGCCCCTTTTTGTTTGGTCTTGATCCCGAACATGCCCATGAAATCACGCTCAACACCTTGGAGCGTTTCCAAAACACCCCTTTGCAACGTTTTTGGGCCTGCGCCCGTGACCAAGCTCCGATCAAGCTCGCTGGATTGACCTTTCCAAACCGCGTCGGCTTGGCGGCTGGATTGGATAAAAATGGCCGGGCCATCGATGGTTTAGGGGCCATGGGCTTCGGCTTTATTGAAGTTGGTACCGTCACACCCAAGCCGCAACCGGGTAATCCCAAACCTCGGATTTTTCGTTTACCCGAAGCTGAAGCGCTGATCAATCGCCTTGGGTTCAACAATGAAGGTCTGGCTAGTTTTTTGAGCAATGTTCAAAAAGCTTATAGTTTTCGCGCCCAAGGTGGACTGATTGGCCTCAACATCGGTAAAAATGCCACGACACCGATTGAACGGGCGACCGATGACTATCTGATCGGTCTGACGGGGGTTTATCCCCACGCTGACTACATCACGATCAATATCTCCAGTCCCAATACGGCCAATCTACGGCAACTACAAAGCGATGAGGCCCTTGATCAGTTGCTGGGAGCTCTGCAAGAACGCCGAGGGTTGCTGGAACAGCAATACAAACGCCGCGTCCCCATTTTCGTCAAAATCGCACCCGATCTTGATGAAACCCAGATTGCCGTGATTGCCCAAACCCTGCTGAAAAATCAAATCGACGGCGTCATTGCTACCAACACCACCATCAGTCGCAAGGCCGTGACGGGCCTTCAACATGCTGATGAAACCGGGGGGTTATCGGGCCGACCTGTTTTTGAAGCCAGCAATCTTGTGATCCGACAATTACGCAGCCATTTAGGCGCAGCCTTTCCAATCATGGGTGTCGGTGGCATATTGAGCGCTGAAGATGCCCTGAGTAAACGAGCTGCAGGCGCAGATTTGGTACAGGTTTACACCGGTCTGATCTACAAGGGGCCTCAATTGGTGAAAGACATCACCAAGGTCTTGATGGATTAACTGCAGGTCGATGAGCCACATCGTTGGCTCATTTATATCAACCGATCAATTATCCAAAAGCACAAAGCCTAAAGCCCTCACGAGGAGGGCTTTGGGTGTTTCTTCTTAGAAGAGGGGTGCCTGACGATGACCTACTTTCACATGCGAATGCACACTATCATCGGCGCTGAGGTGTTTCA
>NZ_JBFPHB010000009.1:0-11694 GCF_041083635.1 Leptothrix ochracea | reverse complement strand
CCTCGGCTTGTTCGGGCAGGATGTTGATGACAAAGCGATCCGGGGCGTTCACCGGCGTGGCGGCGCGCCAACTGCTGATCAAGTCGGTGCGCAGCAGCACCAACAAGCCCAGTGCGGTCAGGCCCAGGGCCAAGCTGCTGACTTGCAAGACCACCAAAGCCGGGCGGGCGCTGAGCTGACGGGCGGTGAGGCGCAGCCATGTCGGCGCACCGACTTCCGGCACCCAGCGGCGCAAGGCCGCGACCAAGCCCCGGGCGGCGAGCGCAAACAGGCCCCAAGCCAGTGCAAAACCGCCCACCGAGACGGCGCCCAACAGCGCATCGTTGGAGGCGATCAGGATCAGCGCCGCCAGGCCCCCGAGTCCGGCCAGCAACACCAGCCATGAGGCGGTGCGCGGCTCACCCAGATCACGGCGTAGCACCCGCAGCGGCGGCACTTGGGCCAGTTGCAGGATCGGCGGCAAACCGAAAGCCAGCAGCAGCGTCATGCCCACGCCCAGACCCAAGCCGGCCGGGCCAAAACTTGGGGCGGGCAGATCCTTGAGCATCAACCGCCCGAGGAGTTCGACAAACACCTGTTGCAGCCCCAAGCCGATCAGCACACCGGCCAAGCTGCCCAGCAAGCCGACGGTCAAGAACTCCAGCGCATAGGTCCAAGCGATGTGACGCTGGGGCTGACCCAAGACGCGCAGCAAAGCGCAGCTGTCCAAGTGGCGCTGGGCAAAGCTGCGTGCGGCAATCGCCACCGCCACCGAGGCCAGCAGCGCCGAGAGCACCGCCACCAAATGCAGAAACAGACGGGCTCGGTCGAGGGTTTGTTGCATCTCCGGCCGGCCCGATTCGAGGCTGTCGATGCGCACGCCGCGCAAGCCTTGGGCTTGGATGGCCGCTTCAAGATCGTGGCGGAAACGCGCCACCTTGTCGGCTTGGGCGCTGTCGCCAATCACTGCCAAGCGCCAGCTGATGCGACTCGCGGGCTGGACCAAGTCGGTGGCGGCCAAGTCGCCTTCGGCCATCATGACGCGCGGGGCAAAGCTGAGAAAACCTGCGCCTCGGTCGGGCTCATCGTTCAAGATCGCCGCGATGCGCAGCCGGCTTGATCCCAGCTCCAGCGCGTCGCCGATCTTCAAGTCGAGCGTTTGCAACAGCCCGGCTTCGACCCACACCGTGCCGCGATCGGGGCCGTGTTGGACGGTGCTTAGCGTCGGCGCTGTGCTTGCCGTGGTGGTGGTGATGACGCCTAAGCTGCCGCGCAAGGGGTAGCCGGGGGCGACGGCTTTGAGCGCGACCAGCCGAGCGTTGCCGCCTTGCGCTTCGGGCGCGCGCGCCATGCTGGGGAAGGTGCTCATGCGCGTGTGGCGCAGCCCCGCCGCCGTGGCCGCTTCGACCCAAGCGGCCGGAATGGGTTGATCACTGACGATGACCAAGTCCCCGCCGAGCAAGGTGCCCGCGTCGCGGCTCAGGCCTGCTTGCAGGCGATCGGCGAAAAAGCTCACGGCGCTCAAGGCGGCCACAGCCAAGGTCAGGGCCAGCATGAGCAGGCGCAATTCACCAGCACGCAGATCGCGCCGCAGTTGACGCAAGGCTTGGGCCCAAAGGCTTAGGAAAGGAGTAGAAGCTTGCATATTCGAGCCATCATGCCCGAGAACATGGTTGAATCTGTGCCATGAGTACCTCTGCTTATCCCTCCCGCTTACCGAGCCTGTTTGTCTCGCATGGCTCACCCATGATCGCGCTGGAAACCACGCCAGCGGCTTTCTTTTTGGACCGACTCGGCCCGGCTATCGAACGACTCTGGGGCCGACCGCGCGCGGTGTTGATGTGTTCGCCCCACAGCCCGGCGCGTCAGCCCTTGGTTTTGGGGGCTGCCCGGCACAGCGCTATCCACGACTTTGGCGGCTTTCCGGCCGAGCTGTATCAGTTGCGCTACGACGCGCTGGGTGAGCCCTTGGTGGCCCAAGAGGCCGCCGAGCTGATCAAAGCAGCGGGCTTGGGCGGTTGGGTGACCGAGACTTCAGGCTTGGATCACGGCTTGTGGACGGTCTTGCGGCGCATGTGGCCGGATGCTGGGGTGCCGGTGGTGCCGCTGGCGCTGGTGCCGAGTCGCAGCCCCGCCGAACAATGGGCCTTGGGTGCCGCCTTGGCCCCGCTGGCTGAACAGGGGGTGCTGATCATCGGTAGCGGTGCCGCCACCCACCATCTCGGTCGCTACCCTTGGGGTCGTGATGCCAGCAAGGAGCCGGTGGCACCCGATGTTCGTGCGTGGCAAGACTGGATCGCGGCCCGTGTCCAAGAGCGTGATTGGCCTGCGCTGCTCGATTACCGTCGCCGCGCGCCAGAGGCCGCCTTGCAGCATCCGACCGATGAGCATTGGTTGCCGTTCTACATCGCCGCCGGTGCTGGAAGTGCTGGACGGGTGGCGGGCAGCGAGATCGTCGGTCAGCGGCTGCACGCCAGTGTGGATGCGGGGGTGTTGGCCATGGATGCCTATGCTTTTGGCGCGGGGGCCGCCGAGCTGGCGAAGGAAATCGCGTGAAATCGACGGTGCTTGGGGGGCCGACCCTAAGCGGGGTTGTCGATATCGATGAACTGCACGTCTAGGCCCAACGTGGTGGCCAGATGCTGGCCCAAGGCTTGTACGCCGTAGCGTTCGGTGGCGTGATGGCCGCACGCCAAGAAGGCCACGCCCGTTTCACGCGCCAGATGGGGTTGAGGCTCAGACATCTCACCCGTGATGTAAGCGTCGGCCCCTGCGTTGATGGCGGCTTCAAAATGCCCTTGGGCTCCGCCGGTGCACCAGCCCACGCGACGAATGGGGCGTTCATCGCCGGCAATCACCCGTGGCGGGCGTCCCAACGCCAAAGTGATTCGGGCTTGCAAGGCATCCAGCGACAGCGGTTTTTCAGGCTGTCCAAGCCAGCCGAGATCCTTGTCGCCGAAGCGGCCCTCGCTCTTCAAACCAAGCTTGAGGCCGAGCTGGGCGTTGTTACCCAAGCTTGGATGGGCGTCGAGGGGCAGGTGATAGGCGTAGAGATTGATGTCGTGGCGCAGCAGGGCGGCCAAGCGCTTTTTCATCCAGCCGGTCACCCGACCCTCTTGCCCGCGCCAAAACAATCCGTGATGCACCAGCAGGGCGTCGGCCTTTTGGTCGATGGCTGCTTCGATCATGGCAAGGCTGGCGGTGACCCCGCAGATCAGGCGTTGGACTTCGGCGCGGCCTTCGACTTGCAAGCCGTTCGGCCCATAATCGGCCCATCGTCCGCTTTCCAGCAGGCTGGCGAGGTGGGTTTCAAGTTCAATCCGATGGGTCATGCCGTCTGTCTCCATGCAAAGACTCTGGTTGATTTTCTCTCAGTCCGTCACCGTGGTGGTGGCGCTGTTGTTTGTCGTGGCCACGTTCAAGCCGGATTGGTGGGGTGATCGCACCCTGGGTTCCGGGGTGGTGGCCATCACGGAGGTGTCGGGCGGCTCAAGCAGTGCGGCGATATCCCCCCACAACAGCTTGGCGCTGGCCGCCAAGCGAGCTTCCCCGGCGGTGGTGAGTGTGGTGTCCAGCCAGACCCGGTCCAAGGCGGCAGAGTTGGCGACCCGACCCTTTCTTGACGATGAAGAGCCCAGCGGTGAAGGCACGGGCTCGGCCGTGATTGTCTCGGCCAACGGCTACCTGATCACCAACAACCATGTGATCGAAGGTGCGGATGACATTGAGGTGGTGTTGGGCGATCGGCGCCACGTCAGTGCGCGGGTGATTGGGACCGATCCAGATAGCGACTTGGCCGTGCTCAAGATCAACGTCGATGGCCTGCCGGCCATCACGTTTGGTCCGGTCGAGTCCTTGCAAGTGGGTGATGCAGTGCTGGCGATCGGCAATCCCTTCAACGTCGGCCAGACCGTGACCTCGGGGATCGTCAGCGCGATTGGTCGCAGCGGTCTGGGGCTGAACACGTTCGAGAATTTCATCCAAACCGATGCGGCCATCAATCCCGGCAACTCGGGCGGCGCATTGGTGGATGTGAATGGTCATTTGCTGGGCATCAACACAGCGATCTATTCCCGCACCGGGGGCAGCTTGGGCATCGGTTTTGCCATTCCTGCCTCCACCGCGCGTCAAGTCATGGCGGGTTTGATCCGGGATGGCGTGGTGACACGCGGCTGGATCGGTGTGCAGCCGAGCGACATCTCCCCCGATATGGCGCGCTCATTGCATCTCAACGTCGATGAAGGTGTGCTCATCACCGGCGTTTTGCAAGGGGGACCCGCCAGCAAAGCGGGTATGCAACCGGGTGATGTGGTGATCAAGGTGGCCGGCAAGCCGGTGCAAAGCACGGCACAACTGCTCGATACCGTGGCGGCGCTCAAGCCCAAGAGCACGGCCTTGATTTCTGTTCAACGGGGCGACACCGCCTTTGATCTGCGGGTGCTGGTTGCCCAACGCCCCAGACCGACCAAGTCCTGAATATCCTTGCGAGGGATGATTCTGTGAGGGGTGATCACAGCCAGGATGTGGGTTTTTGGGTGTGCTTGATGAAAAAGCCGGCAGCCAAGATGCCGACCTCATAGAGCATGCCCATGGGCACCAGCAACGAGACCATCGAGACCGCATCGGGCGGCGTGACCATGCCGGCGACGGCAGCGGCAGCGACCCAGAAGTAGCGGCGGAAGCTGCGCAGCTGCTCAATCGTGACCAAACCCAGCCGGGCCAAGATGATCACGGCCACCGGCACCTCAAAAGCCACGCCAAAGGCCAAAAACATGGTGATGACGAAGTCGAGGTAGGCCTCGATGTCGGGGCTCACCGCCACCGATTGCGGTGCCATGGCTTGGATGGCCGGGAAGGCTTGGCCGAAGACGAAGAAGTAGCAAAACGCCACCCCCGCGTAGAACAGCAAGGTGCTTGTGACCACCAAGGGCAGCACCAAGCGTTTTTCGTGCTTGTAGAGGCCCGGCGCCACAAAGCCCCACGTTTGATAGAGCACCCACGGGAGGGCCGCCATCAGGGCTGCCAAGGCGGTGACCTTGATCGGGATGAGAAAGGGTGACACGACGCCCACGGCGATCATCTTCGAGCCCTGCGGCAAGGCCGCGACCAAAGGATGGGCCAGCACGTCGTAGAGGCCGGAGGGTCCGGGATAGAGGCACAGCAGGCCAAACACCGCGCCCACGCCATAAAGGGCCCAAAGCAGACGGTCACGCAACTCGATGAGATGGGCCACGAAAGGCTGTTCGGTGGGGCTCAACTCGTCGTCGGGGGAAGGAGACTTCATGCGTTAGGTCTTTAAGCCGATCGGTGAGGCCGAAAACGGGCCACTCGCGCTGCCCCCGATTGCACATGGGTGCGCACGCCCGCCTTGTGTTTGTACCAAGTGGGGATCGCCCCCCGTTTCACGCGCCAATTTTTTTTGGTCCGGACATAGACCGGGGTGACGTGTGGGTCCAAGTTCCACTGCGCTTCGTCCTCAGCAGAGAGCGACTGGCCCATGCTGGAGAGCGCCTGATCGACATCTTGATGCAGCTCTTGGGCACCGCGCTGCACGTCATGCGCAGCGCTTTCGAAGGCTTGGCGAGCCTTGTTCAGCTCCTCAAGTTCGATGGAGCGGCTGACCTCTGATTTGACGTCGGCCACGTAGCGCTGGGCTCGGCCCAGCATCGTGCCCACCATGCGGGCCACTTTGGGCAAGCGCTCAGGGCCGATCACCACCAAAGCGATGCCGCCGATGATGAACAGCTTGGAAAAACCGATGTCAAGCACGTTGGAGGTATCCGCTCAGGGCATCAAGGATCAAGGTTTTTGGCGGGCTTCGACGTCGATGACGTTGGGATCGTGGCGCTTGTCGCCGCCGGTCACTTGGGCGGGGGCTGCGGCTGCGGCGGCCGTCGTGGTCGGTGCGGCTGGGGTCGTGGCATCAGCAGCCTTGTCGGAGCCGTCTTTCATGCCGTCCTTGAAGCCTTTGACGGCTGAGCCCAGATCGGAGCCGATGTTCTTGAGCTTCTTGGTGCCGAAGATCAGCACGATGATGACCAGGAAAATGATCAGGTGAGTGGTGGACAGGCCCATGACGGACTCCTTGGCAAAAAAGGGACAAAAAACGAGGAAAGGACGGCGGTGTGTGCTGGGCTTTTTAGCCGTGCTTCCAGGGGCGCGGGCCGCCCATGATGTGCATGTGCAGGTGGCCAATTTCTTGCCCACCGTCATGACCGGTGTTGATCAGGGTCTTGAAGCCGTTGGCGGCACCGTGGTCACGGGCCAGTTGCGGCACCAAAGCGAGCATGCGACCGAGCATGGCGGCATCGTCCGGACCGGCCTCGGCCAAGCTGGCCAGATGGCGCTTGGGGATCAAGAGCAGATGCACCGGGGCTGCCGGGTGGATGTCGTGAAAGGCGAGGAATTCGTCGTTCTCAAAGACCTTCTTGGCCGGGATCTGACCGGCGGCGATCTTGCAAAACAGGCAGTTGGCGTCGTGGCTCATGGTTTGGGCGGGTGGGTGCGGGCGGCGAATTCTTCCAGACCTGAAAGACCCTCACGGCGGCGCAGTTCAGCGAGCACGTCGGCGGGTCCCAAGCCAAATTGGGCCAAGGCGACCATCGAGTGGAACCAGAGGTCGGCCACTTCGTAGACGATCTTGTCGGCGGCGCCATCCTTGGCAGCGATCACCACTTCGGTGGCTTCTTCGCCCACCTTCTTCAAGATGGTGTCGGTGCCTTTGTGGAACAAGCGTGCCACGTAGCTGCTGCTCGGGTCCGCGCCTTTGCGCGACTCAATCACAGCGGCCAAGCGAGCCAGCGTGTCGTCGCCGGGGAACATAGAGGTGGGGGTGGTCATGCTGCGTAGATGCTCTTGGGGTCTTTAAGAACCGGCTCGGTGGTTTCCCAGACGCCGTTGCGCAGTGTGCGGTAGAAGCAGGCGTGGCGGCCGGTGTGGCAAGCGATGCCGGGTGTGTGGCCGAGCTGCTCAATTTTGAGAAGAATCACGTCTTCGTCGCAGTCAAGGCGGATTTCCAGCACCTTTTGTACGTGGCCGGACTCCTCGCCCTTGTGCCACAACCGAGCGCGCGAGCGGCTCCAATACACCGCTTCGCCCTTGGCGGCGGTCAGCGCCAAAGCCTCGCGGTTCATCCACGCAAACATCAAGACGTCGCCGCTGCTGGCCTCCTGTGCAATCACAGGCACCAAGCCGTCAGCGGTCCAAGCAATGTCATCAAGCCATTTCATGGCGGCGAGTGTATCAATCGTCCTGCATAGATCCCCTTGGGGCTCTCCACTAAACTTTCCGTATGACTGCTCGCATGACCCCTGTTCCTTTTCTCTTGACCCAAGGCGACGCCTTGGGCATCGGCCCTGAAATCATCGTGAAAGCTTTCCAGCGTGGGGCTTTGGCAGATGTGTGTGTGGTGGGTGACCCGGCGGTGCTGCGGCGCGCGGCCCGCGTGCTGCGGGCGCGGGGCGATGTGCCTGAGCTGCCCATCGCCGTGATCGCCCACCCCGCTGATTTGTGCGACGTGCCGCCCGGCTGCCTGCCCGTGCTGGCGCTGCCCGAGCCGGTGGCGGGTCAAGCGGAGCTGGCCAGCTTGCCTTGGGGGCAGATCGACGCCCGCGCCGGGCGGCTGGCGGCGGCCTGCATCCGCCAAGCGGTGGCGTGGACCATGACGGGTGCGGCCAGCGGCATCATCACCGCCCCGATCCACAAAGAAGCGCTCTTCGCGGCGGGCGAGTCCTTTCCGGGCCACACCGAAATGCTGGCTTTTGAGAGCGGTCGGCACACACCTGGCGGTCAAGCTGCGGATGTGCGCATGATGCTGGCCAACGATGAGCTCAAAACCGTGCTCGTCACGGTGCATTGCTCCTTGCGTCAGGCCATCGAGGCGATCACGTTTGACGCCGTTTTGTCCACCCTCCGTATCGCCCACCAAAGTGCCACCCTTTGGGGCCAGCCCCGGCCGCGCATCGCTGTGGCGGGTTTGAATCCGCACGCGGGTGAAGGCGGCTTGTTTGGCGACGAAGAGATCCGCTTTATTGGGCCGGCCATCCGCGCCGCGCAGGCCGAGGGCATCGACGCCAGCGGCCCCCACGCACCCGACACCGTGTTCATGCGCGCCCGCCAAGGGGCCTTCGATCTGGTGATCGCCATGACCCACGATCACGGCCTGATTCCGGTGAAGTATTTGGGCTTGGATCAAGGCGTCAACGTGACGCTGGGTTTGCCCTTCGTGCGCACCAGCCCGGACCACGGCACCGCCTTTGACTTGGCCGGCACCGGCCGGGCTGAGCCCGACAGCCTCATGGCAGCGGTGCAACTGGCGCGGCGGCTTCTTGGCGGGCGGCTTTCGTGCGCTGCTTGACTTGATACATGTGCGCGTCGGCGCGGGCGATGAGCTTTTCGGCATCGTCGCTTTCGTCGGGGATGGCTGCGGCTACACCCACGCTGAGCTTGACGTCGGGCATGTCGCGCACGAGTTCCTCTTGCAAGCGGACGCAGAAGCGGGTTTGAACCTCTTCGATCGGACAAGCCGGCAAGATCACGCAGAACTCATCGCCACCGATGCGGAAGCAGTGATCCTCCGCACGCGTGATGCGCTTCAGGATGGCGCCGACTTTCTTGAGAACCTCATCGCCTCGGGCATGGCCAAAGCGGTCGTTGATGAGTTTGAAATCATCGATATCGAAGTAAATCAAGCTCAGTGTTTCACCCCGTCGCAGCGCGCGGCGCAGTTCGGTGGTCAAGTCTTCGATCAGGTAGCGGCGGCTGAACAGGCCCGTGAGGGGATCGGTGCGTGAAATTTCTTCCAACTGGCGTGTGCGCTCCAGCACGAGGTGCTCCAAGCTTTGGGCGTATTGCTCGGACTTCTTGCGGGCCGACTCAATCTCAATCACCAAGCTGCGGATGTAGGTTTCAAAGATCAAGGTGATGTCGAACAAGAGCAGCTTGTCCAAAGCCTGTAGGCCCGGCTCCACCCAAGCTGGGTCCGCAGCATGGGCTTGGAGCACATGCTTGAGCTGGGTCTTGAGTTCGTGCGTGGCGGCCAGATACATCATCGGCCCGACCCCCAGGCGCTTGTGAACCAGCCCCACCCGTAGGCGGTTGTTGACGTATTCGAGGTCATACACCCCACTGAACAGATCAAGGATGTAGCGCCGCTGGGCGCTTTTGAGGCGTCGCAGCGTGTCGGCATCGCCGATCAACATGGCCACTTCGGGGATTTTGGTTTGATGGCGGTAGAAGGCTTCGACCACGGTATCGATCTGGGCATCGATGACGGGTTTGAGGCGCACCAAGTCCGTCACGTCATCCACGCTGAAAGCGATGAACTCTTTGCGGTGGGTGACATCAAACTCGGTGATATGCATTTGCTCTAAAAGCGTCTGCTGGGTAAGGATTTGGTTCATGGCCACTCCAATGCGGCAACCAAGCCGAGAAAGACCACCGATCCGATCCAGTGGTTGGCGCGGAACGCGCGGAAACACCCTTCGCGACGGCGCTCCCGGATCAGGGTGAAGTGCCACAGCACCTGCGCCAGCGCTGCTGCGATGCCGAGCCAAAAGATGGGATGCAGGCCGGCACGCTGAGCCAAGGCCGACCATGTGCCCAAGCATAAAACGTAAAAGCCCATCACCCCCACCACATCCCAACGACCCAGTGTGATCGCCGAGGTCTTGATGCCGATCAAGAGGTCATCGTCGCGGTCCACCATGGCGTACTCGGTGTCGTAGGCCAGCACCCACGCCCAGTTGCCGAGCATCCACAACCATGCTTCCCCGGGGATATGGTGGCGCGTGGCAGCAAAGGCCATGGGGATGCCGATGCTGAAAGCCAAGCCCAGCACCGCTTGCGGCATCGAGACGAAACGTTTGGCGTAGGGGTAGATCAGCGTGATGGCCAAGGCAGCAAAAGACAGGCTGATCGTCAGCATGTCGGTGGTCAGCACCAGTGCAAAGGCCACCAAGGCCAGCACCGCGCCCACGGCCAAGGCCTCTTTGACGCTGAGCCGGCCGCTGGTGATGGGCCGCTGGGCTGTGCGCTTGACGTGGCGGTCGAAATCGCGGTCGGCCACGTCGTTGATGCAGCAACCCGCGCTGCGCATCAGGATCGTGCCCGCCGTGAAGACGATCAGCAGGTGCCAGCCCGGGAAACCCCCGGCCCCCAGCCACAGCGCCATCAAGGTCGGCCACAGCAGCAGCAGCCAGCCCGCAGGGCGATTCCAGCGGATCAGATCAAGGTAGAGCGCCAAGCGTTGGCGCCAAGTCAAGGAAGGAGCTTGGTTCACGGTTGGGGGTTGAGCTTGGGGTCAAGGGGTTTCATTTGGGGCGTGATTTGAAAGGCACTGCGATCAAAGCCCAGCGTTGCTGCCTTGGCCAAGATGCCATCAAGCGTTGCGGCGTCGAGTTGGGCGTTGCGTGAAAGCACCCACGCATAGCGGCGTTCGGGCTCACCCACCAACACCCAGCGGTAATCGGGGGCCGCTTCGTCGAAGGCCAGCACCCAGTAGTCGCCGTAGAAGGGCCAGAAAAAGCTCACGCGCAGCTTGGCGTTGCCGCTGCCTTCAACCACCTTGGCGCGGCCTTGGGCGGTTTCGATCTGACCGTCTTGGTTGCGGCAACGGTTTTCGACACGCACCTTGTCGCCCTCAAGGCGGTAGCGGGCCAAGGTATCAGCGACACACATGGCTTGGAAACGATTCGGCAGTTTGGCCACTTCATACCAATCTCCGGCGTACCGATTCAAGTCAACCAAGGCGACGGTGGGTAAGGGTGCGGCTGCGGCAGCTGCGGCGGCCGTGACCACGAGCCAGCTGGCAAGAAAAAGAGAAAAGCGCAGGTAGATGTTCATGCCTCCAGTATCCTTGCTTCAAGGAAGGCTTCAAGCGGGATAGCTCGTGAACACAACGATTCGATGCAGCACATGGGTGCTGATGCTGGGTGTGGTCGCCGGGTGTAGCACGTCACCCAAGTCCAGCAGCGACAGACCTCATTTACCGAATGTTGCCCAGCGTGCTGCCTTGGGTCGTGTGGCGTTGGTGGCCGACAGTGCTGCACCACTGTTGACGATGGATGGCTACAGTCCGGGGCGCTTCGCCGGGGGCAAGACGGCCTATAGCAGCAGTTTCCGGGGGTGCATGGGGGCAACAGGTGCTTGGGCCTTGGGTCAGGCGATGTATGCCTCGGGCTACGCGCTTTACTGGGCAACGGCTTGGGTGACCACGGTGTTGCCGTGTGGCGTGGTGGCGTTGGCTGGTTTTCCCGTCGGCTGGGTCATGGCGCCAGCGGATGAAACCTTGGCCACGGATGAGGAACAGGTGATGGCCATGATTCATCGCTACGCAGCGGCAGCACCCCTACGCCGAGAGCTGTTGAGAGGTCTTCAAGCCGAGCCTTTGCCCAAGGGGCTGTCTCTTGTGACCGCCAAAGACGCTCCAGATACGCTGCTTCAACTGAGCGTGACCGCGGTGCGCTTTCAGGGCCCAGGTTGGGGGAATCGTCCGCTGAGTTTGGTGATGGAGGCCCACGTGCACTGCCTTCCCGGCGCCAAAGCTGTGCCGACCAAGGAAGATGCTTTGCCGCTGCGGGAAACCTGCCATATCCCGCTGCGGTTTGTCAGCCCAAGCCCCAAAAAGCTCAGCGCTTGGGCTGCCAATGACGGCGCTGCGCTGCGCCAAGTCATTCAGACGGGTATCCAACAATTTGCCACCCAAACCCAAGCCGC
>NZ_JBFPHB010000040.1:0-55178 GCF_041083635.1 Leptothrix ochracea | reverse complement strand
GGCCGTGGGTAGTGCGGTGCGCGAAAGCAAGATGCGCCGTGAGGCTCCCTCGTATTTGACGGCCTGTGGATTGGCCTTGCGGAGATTCAAACAATGATTTTGATCAATCTGCTACCTCACCGGGAAGAGAAGCGTAAATACCGAAAGCAGGTTTTCTTTGTCGGGTTGGGGGTCGCCGCCGCTGTGGGGGTGCTCATCGCCGGGGCTTGGATGATGGTGCTCACCGAGTTGACGTCTCAGCAGCGTGGTCGCAACGATTTTCTCAGTGTTGAGATCAAAAAGCTCGAAGATCAAATTCATGACATTGCGTCTTTGAAGGCTGAGATCGAAAGTTTGAAGGCACGTCAAAAAGTTGTGATTGATTTCCAAATTGATCGCAATATGCCCGTCCATCTGCTTAATGAATTGGCCATTCAGACCCCAGAAGGGGTCTATCTCAGCTCGCTGCGTCAGGACGGGCAAAAAATTGTCGTGACTGGGATCGCACAGACAAACGAGCGTGTCTCGGAGTTGTTGCGCAACATTGCGAACAATTCGATCTGGCTTGAGCGTCCAGAGTTAGCAGAGACCAAGGCATCTTTGGTCGTTACCTCAACGCGTGAGCAGAAACGCTTGTACGATTTCTCTATGAAATTCGATTTGAAGAGACCCCTTGAAAAGCCCAAATCGGCGGTGCCCGCGGTTTCGGCCCCGAGTGCTTCTTCCGCACGGCCCTCTTGATGAGGTATCACCGAGAAAGGGGCGATCATGGCCATAAAAATTGATCTTGAAGGTGTCTTCGAACGCGCGAAGGCCCAATTTAGCAACCTCAATCCGAGCGAGCCTGGGCAGTGGCCGATCCTTCCCAAAGTGGCGGCTTGGGCCGCTGCTTCCGTGGTTGTGGTCTTTGTCGCTTGGTTTGTGCTGGTGTCGGGAGCGATGGGCGACTTGGAAGCTGAAAACGCCAAAGAGCCCGAACTCAAGGACACCTACAACAAAAAATTGGCAGAAGCGATCAATCTTGATGCTTTGCGCAAGCAAAAGCTTGAAGTTCAAGAGTATGTGACACAACTCGAACGACAACTTCCCGCCAAGGCGGAGATGGACGCCTTGCTCTCGGATATCAACCAAGCAGGGTTGGGGCGAGGTTTGCAATTTGAGTTGTTCCGACCGGGTCAAGCGTTGATACGTGAGTACTACGCTGAGCTGCCTATCTCACTGCGTGTGAGTGGTCGCTTCCATGACTTTGGTGCTTTTGTCGCCGATATAGCCAACCTGTCCCGAATAGTGACTCTGCACAACATTGTCATCACCACGCAGACTCAGTCAGCAGTCGGTGGGTCGGGTGCTGCGGGCCTAGCTGTACCGAGTGGTCAATTGACCATGGAGGCGACAGCGAGAACGTATCGATATCTGGACCCCTCTGAAGTGGGTATGGGCCGCAAGGCAGCTGCTGCCAGCGCGGCGAACCCGAGTCCGGGTGGTGCTAAACCTGCAGGAGCTGCCAAATGATGATGCTCCGAGCCCCTTGGTCAAAACGCTGCTGGCCGTTTGCAGCGTCGTCATTTTTGGCAATATGTCTGAGCGCTTGTGGTGATCCAACCGCTGAATTGCATGAATGGATGGATCTTCAGCGCAAGAATGTCAAGCCAAAGGTTTCCCCGCTTGAGAAACCGCGCAAGTTTGATCCGGCCCCTTATGCTGAGTCGAGTGCTGTTGAGCCGTTCAGTACACAGAAATTAGCAGTGGCGGTTCGTCAGGAGAGTCGTCAGCCCAATTCGCTCTTGGCTTCGGAAATGAACCGACGCAAAGAGCCACTTGAGTCGTATCCCCTCGATGGATTGAGAATGGTTGGCAGCATGATGCGCAGTGGGCAGTATTTCGCCATGCTCAAAGCGGATAGCTTGCTTTACCAAGTCAAAGTCGGCGATTACGCCGGCCAGAATTTCGGTCGAATCACTCGTATTAACGAGACAGAAATCGCGCTGCGCGAAGTTGTCCAAGACGCGGCCGGTGAATGGATTGAGCGTACCAGTACGCTACAGCTGCAAGAACAGACCCAGGAGAAGAGTCGATGAAACTCACCGAGAACTGTGCCGAAAATTTCTTCGGTGTGATCCGTCGAGCCCAGCATTGGTTGGCAGCTGTTGCGTTGGTGGTTCCAGCGTTGGTGGCCCATGCGGAGGTGTCCATTCAATCGGTCACAACGTCTGTCCAAGGCGGTAAAGAGGTTGTTCGGATCGAATTGAGTGATGTGCTTGAAATTCAAGCCCCGCTCAGTGGCTTTACGACCAAAACACCGGCACGCGTTGCGGTGGATTTGCCGGGTGTGACCAATGCGACCGGGCGTACAAGTCATGACATGAATCAGGGTAATTTGCGCTCGGTGGTGATTGCGCAGTCCCAAGATCGTTCTCGCTTGGTGTTGAACCTCAAGCAATCGGTGGGGTATCGCGCGGAGGTTCAGGGGAAGGTCGTTTTAGTGACGTTGGATTCGCAGTCTGGGACGGCGATGACACCTGTTGCTGCTGCTTCGGCAGGGCAGGCACCACCACCACCCGTACCGGTTCAGACTGCGCAGCTCGTGACACCACCGATGGGTGTTGCGTCGGATGCGTCCGAACCGATTCACTTTGCCGACAGCATCAATCGCCAATCGTTACCGTTGCGCGACATCGATTTTCGTCGTGGACGTGACGGTGCCGGTCGTGTCGTTGTCGAGTTGCCGAATACCCAAGTTGGCGTTGATATTCGCCAGCAAGGGCAAAGTTTGGTGGTTGAATTTCTTCGAAGCAAGCTCCCCGACAATTTGCGGCGCAAGCTGGATGTGACGGATTTCGGTACACCGGTCCAAAGTGTTTCCTCCAGCCAAGTGGGTGAACGCGTGCGTGTTGTGGTCGAACCACGCGGTGCTTGGGAGCACAGCGCCTATCAAACCGACACTCAATTCGTGCTGGAAGTTCGTCCGCTGAAGGTGGATGCTCAGAAGCTGACACCCGGTGCAGGATTCAATGGCGAGAAGTTGTCGTTGAATTTCCAAAGCATTGAGGTGCGTTCGCTCTTGCAAGTGATTGCGGACTTCACCAACTTCAACGTGGTGACCAGTGATACCGTGACGGGCAGTGTCACGCTGCGTCTCAAAGATGTTCCTTGGGATCAGGCGCTTGAAATCATTCTGCAAGCCAAGGGCTTGGGTGTGCGCAAGAACGGGAACGTGTTACTCGTTGCGCCCAAAGATGAATTGGCGGCCAAAGAGAAACTTGAGTTGGAATCCAAAGCTCAAGTGGCAGCGTTGGAGCCGTTGCGCACCCAAGCGTTTCAGCTCAATTACACCAAGTCAGAGGATGTGGCGAAGGGTTTGATTGGGCAGCAGGGCAACTCTTCCGGCGGAGGGTCTGGCGGTGCTGGTGGTCCTGCCAATGCGATGCGGATTCTGTCGCCGCGTGGTTCAGTCATCTCCGAGCATCGTACCAATCAGCTTTTTGTGACGGACATTGCTGGCAAACTTGAAGAAATTACGCAACTGATTGCCAAGATCGATGTGCCTGTGCGCCAAGTCATGATTGAGGCTCGTATTGTCGAGGCTGATGATAGTTTTGGGCGCTCGCTTGGGGTTCGTTTAGGCTCGTCGGATGCTCGGGGGATCAATGGCGGTGTTCCGGGGTGGCAGGTGTTGGGAGGCCCCCAAGTCGCTGTTGGCGGCAACTACGCATCGGTGGGTGCAACGACTTTGCAGCCCAACAGTTCTGCGACCTTTGCGGATACCCAGTTTGTCAACTTGCCTGCCAATGTGGCCAATGCCAACTTCGGCGGCTCTGCTGCCGGCACTTTTGCCCTGTCACTTTTCAGTGCTACCGCTAATCGGTTCTTGAACCTTGAGTTGTCTGCGCTAGAAGCAGAGAGCAAAGGGAAAGTGGTTTCCAGTCCACGTGTCATCACAGCCGATCAGGTCAAGGCCTTGATTGAGCAAGGGACGGAACTGCCGTATCAAGCGGCGACTTCGAGTGGTGCGACATCGGTGCAGTTTCGTAAAGCCAATCTCAAACTTGAAGTCACGCCGCAAATCACACCTGAAGGCAACATCATCTTGGATGTGGATGTGAACAAGGACAGTGTCGGTGTTCAGACGTCGGCTGGCTTCGCCATCAACACCAAGCATGTCAAAACTCAAGTGCTGGTTGAAAACGGCGGGACTGTTGTCATCGGCGGTATTTTTGAAGTCAATGAGCGTGACCAGATCAGCAAGGTTCCGTTGCTGGGCGATATCCCTTATCTCGGCGAACTCTTTAAGAGTAAGTTGCGTGTGAGCAACAAAACGGAGTTGTTGATATTCCTGACCCCTAAGGTCATCACAGACCGCAATGCGGCTGCGCATTGAATGCGCGGGTTGTCTGAACTGAATGGATAGGGTGGTTTTTATGCGTATTCCAAAGATTTCAGGCTGGTTAGCCATTGGGCTAGTCGCTGCACTAGGCCTCGTCGCGTGTGGTGGTAGCACAGGTAGTGGCAATAGTCTCTACAACACGGGTAGCAATACCGGCACAACAGGGACTGGGACCGGCACAGGGACTGGGACAGGGACGGGGACGGGGACGGGGACGGGGACGGGGACCGGCACAGGGACAGGGACAGGGACGACAACTTCCAACGCAACCTCGATTGAGGTCATGTCCAGCCTGACATCAGTCGGTACAGCTGGCGAGCAAGTGACGATCACGGCCACGGTCAAGGACAGCGGCAATCGTGCTTTGGCGACTGCGCCGGTGCTGTTTTCGACCGATACCGGCACGTTGGTGGTGCCGCCGACTACGACAGATGCGAACGGCATGGCGGCAGCCAAGTTCAATGCTGGCAATAGCAAGAACAACCGCATTGCGACCATCACTGTGACATCGGGTACCAGCACGGCGGTTGGCACCATCACCATTCCGATCGCGGGCTCTCGATTGGCCATTTCCGGTGCGACAACGCTCGTGCTTGGAGCTTCGACCACGCTCACGATCAAAGCGACCGATTCGGCAGGCAATGTCATTGTCAATGCTCCGATCAGTATTGCTAGTGCGCTTTCAAACACCTTATCTGTGACCTCGGGGGTGACCGATAGCAATGGTTTGCTGACGTTGACTTATACCGCCAGAAATCCTGGTTCCGATACCCTGACCTACTCGGGCCTCGGGGTTTCGGGGTCGAGTGCAATGTTGGTCTCGGGTGACAATTTCACATTCGTGAGTCCCGTAGCCAACGTGCAGCTGCCCGTGGGAGCGGCCACATCAGCGCCGTTACAAGTTCAATTCTTGCGTAATGGGGTACCGATCGTGGGCCAAGTCGTGAGTTTTGCGACCACTGGCGGGAGTCTTGACGTGGCCTCTGGGACCACTAACGCTCAGGGTATTGCCGCGACAGGGATTCGTTCCAACTCGGCAGGTCCTGCCACGGTTTTGGCAACTGCTGGTACGGCGCAGGCCACAATTCCATTGAGTTTTATTGCAACCCAGCCAAGCCAGTTGGTTTTGCAAGTCTCGCCGGCAGCGATTGGACCGAATGCCGCCGGTTCGTTCACCAAGTCAGCCCAAGTGGTGGCCAAGGTCACGGATGCCAACAGCAATCCGGTGCCCAATATTGCCGTTAACTTCAGCAAGGTGGTCGATCCGAGCGGCGGTGATGTCTCCTCACCATCGGCTGTCACGGATATCAATGGATTGGCTTCGGTACAGTACTTCTCCGGGCCAAATCCGACCCAAAACAATGGTGTTCAGCTGAAAGCAGTGGTGGCGAATGTTCCGACTGTGGTCGGTACAACCATGCTGACGGTGAATCAGCAAGCCTTATTTCTGTCGCTTGGTACAGGTAATACGATCACCAATCTTGATCCGGCCCAGACGACCTATCGCAAAGATTGGATCGTGACCGTGCTTGATGCTGGTGGCGCGCCTGTGGCTGGCAAGCAGTTGACGGTGAAAATTCTGCCGGTGGCTTATCGTAAGGGCAGCATGATCTGGTGTGCCACGGCTTGGTGTACCTCGTTGTGGGATGGTGCCTTGACGCCTCAGACGATGCCCGATGGTTCCTTGGGTTTGCCCAAGGGAACATTCATTTCTTGCGCCAATGAAGACTCGCTGCTGGGTGTGACGAATCCCTTGTCTTACAACGGGGTGCTTGATGCCGGGGAAGATTTCAACGGGGATGGCAAACTTTGGCCCGGGGGGGTGGTGGCTGTTTCGGCCACGTCGGCTGCTGGAGCCACCACGACAGAAACTGTGTTGATAACCGATGCGACGGGCCGAGCTGCCTTGTCGTTGACATACCCTGAGAGCCTTGTCCCATGGGTTGAGGTTCGTCTGCAAGTTTTGGCGCAAGTAGCGGGCACGGCCGGGATGACCGATGCTGTTTTTGTGGTCGAGGGGATGTCCTCTGATTTGACCGCTCAGGCTGTAACCCCTGCGGGACTCATCAGCCCCTTCGGTCAAGCCACCACGTGCAGTTCCCCCAAGTGATGGTTCAACGCAGCATCAGCCTTGTTGCTTTACCCGGTGCGGGTAAATCAACGGCTGGGCGGCAGTTGGCGGCGTCGTTGGGGTACGCCTTTGCGGATGCGGATGCTGAAATTGAGCGCCGCATCGGCATGAGTATCCGGGCGTACTTCGACCTTGAGGGTGAAGCCGCCTTTCGTGACATCGAGCAGCAAGTGATTGCTGAGTTGGTGCGGCGCCCATTGCAAGTTTTGGCGACCGGTGGCGGCGCGGTGCTGCGAGATATCAATCGCCGTGAGTTAAAGCAAAACACCACGGTGATTTATTTGCGAGCTTCACCGGAGGAACTGTTTCGGCGTCTGCGGCACGACACCAGTCGGCCGTTACTGCAAGTGCCTGATCCATTGCGCAAGCTCCAAGAGCTTTTTCACCAGCGAGATCCGTTTTATCGAGAGGTGGCGCATTACGTGATCGAGACGGGGCGGCCTTCCGTGGCCACCTTGGTGAACATGATCAGCATGCAGCTTGAACTGGCCGGTTTGGTGGATCCACACCGTCCCGGGCGTCAGCGAAGCGCCTGAGCCATCAAGCCTGCCGCTAAACTGGGCGGCATGCAAACCTCCACTTCTTCCCGTTCTAAGCAACTGGTTCACCTTGATCTGGGTGAGCGCAGCTATGACATCCACATCGGTACAGGCTTGCTCGACGCAGCTGATAGCTGGGATGGTTTGCCGCGCAGCGCCACGGCACTGATCGTCACCAACACCACTGTGGGGCCGCTTTACGCTCAGCGCGTAGCTCGTCAGTTGGCTCCTCGTTATGGCCGGGTGCTCGTGATCGAGTTGCCAGATGGTGAAGCCTATAAAGATGCCGCCACGCTTAACTTGATCTATGACCGTTTGTTGGCTGAGGCCTGTGACCGCAAGACCGTGCTTTTTGCCTTGGGTGGTGGGGTGATCGGTGACATGACTGGCTTTGCTGCGTCGTGCTACATGCGCGGTGTGCCCTTTGTGCAGATCGCCACCACGCTGCTGGCCCAAGTGGACTCATCGGTGGGCGGTAAGACCGCCATCAACCACCCCTTGGGCAAGAACATGATCGGTGCGTTCTATCAGCCGCAGCGCGTCATCTGTGATCTGGAGACGTTGGATACTTTGGCCCCGCGTGAATACGCGGCCGGTTTGGCTGAAATTATCAAGTACGGGCCGATCTTTGATGCCGAGTTCATGACGTGGATGGAGGAGCATCAAACCGCTTTGAACGCGCGCGACAAAACGGCTTTGGCCTATGCCGTGCAGCGATCTTGTGAAATCAAAGCGGCCGTGGTTGGCGCGGATGAGCGCGAAGGGGGCCTGCGAGCGATCCTCAACTTTGGCCATACCTTTGGCCACGCGATCGAAGCTGGCATGGGTTACGGGGCGTGGTTGCACGGTGAGGCGGTCGGTGTCGGCATGCTGATGGCTGCCGAGTTATCCGCGCGCTTGGGTTGGATGGATCAGGCCTTCGTATCGCGGCTGCGTCATTTGATTGAATCGATGGGCTTGCCTGTGGTTGGACCTGACCTTGGGCCTGCACGCTATCTTGAACTGATGCGCGTGGACAAAAAGGCGGAGGCCGGTGAGATCCGTTTTGTCTTGATCGACCAACTGGGACACGCCAAAGTCGCGGCGGCACCTGATGACATGGTTGCAGAAGTCATCAGAGCGCATAGCGCCTAACTTTGTACGCGTTAGGTGCCGTTGGCCGTTGGTAGAAATCCATCCACGGTCAGGTAGCGCTCACCGGTGTCGTAGTTGAAGCCCAAGATGCGTGATTTGGGTTCAAAGCTTGCCAATTTCTGGGCGATGGCCGCCAAAGTTGCCCCGCTGGAAATGCCGACGAGTATGCCCTCTTGGCTGGCGCAGCGTCTTGCCATATCCCGTGAGGCGTCGGCATCAACGCGGATCACATCATCCAGAAGGTGGGTGTTCAGGTTTTTAGGAATGAAGCCGGCACCGATGCCTTGGATGGGGTGCGGTGCTGGTTTACCGCCACTGATCACCGGCGAGGCGGTGGGCTCGACGGCGTAGACCCGTAACTTGGGCCATGCCGCCTTGAGGGCTTCGGCGCAGCCGGTCAGGTGTCCTCCGGTACCGACGCCAGCCACCAAAATATCGAGGCCTTCAGGAAAGTCGGCCAAGATTTCTTGGGCGGTGGTGTTGCGATGGCAAGCAACGTTGGCGGGATTCTCAAACTGACGAGGCATCCAAGCGCCGGGTACGGTTGCAAGCAACTCCTCGGCCTTTTCAATGGCGCCGCGCATGCCTTTTTCTCGGGGAGTCAGGACGAAATGGGCCCCGTAAGCCACGATCAGTCGGCGGCGTTCAATACTCATGCTGTCTGGCATCACCAAGGTCAGGGGATAACCTTTGACGGCTGCGACCATGGCCAGACCGATACCCGTATTGCCTGATGTGGGCTCGATGATGGCGCAGCCCGGCTGAAGTAGGCCCTGCGCTTCGGCGTCTTCGATCATGGCCAAAGCGATTCGATCCTTGATGGAGCCACCAGGGTTGCTGCGCTCAGACTTGATCCAGACCTCATGGGTGGTGGCCCCGAATAATCGGTTGATGCGTATATGCGGTGTCTGACCAATGGTCGCAAGTATGTTCATGGCTTTCATGGCTCATCCTCTCGTAGATTTTGTGAATAGCTGGGATCGCGTTGCCTGACCCTGCACGACGTGCATCACAATGCCACATTTTCCTTGCCTTGGCGTCACCTTCACGCTGTCTTTAACCATGGCTCGTTTGCCCCGTCTATCGATTCCTGATTGGCCCCACCATGTGGTGCAGTGTGGACACGATCGGCAGGTGATTTTTCATGATGACGAAGATCGCAAGGCGTATCTGATGGCTCTGAGGGAAGGTGCTGCGACCTTACGCATGGCCGTGCATGCCTACGCCTTGCTTGATCGGGAGGTTCATTTGCTCATCACACCGCCTTCGGCGCAAGCGTTGGGGCAATTGATGCAGGCCATTGGACGGCGCTATGTGACGGCGTTTAATCGCCGCCATGGCAGGACCGGGACTTTATGGGAGGGGCGCTATCGCACCACGATCATTGATCACGGTGCCGATACGCTGACTGCGATGCGCTATATCGAACAAGCACCAGTGCGAGCCGGCCTGAGCGCTGTCGCCGCAGGATGGACATGGTCAAGTGCCGCGCACCATCTTGGGCACGCACGAGATTCTTTGCTTTTGGACGTGCCTGCTTTTTGGTTCTTGGGTAATACGCCGTTTGACCGTCAAGCGGCATGGTTGCGCTCTTTAGAGGACTTTTTACCCGCAGAAGTGGTGGAGCGTATGACGCACAGCGTGATGCATGGTTGGCCTCAAGGGTCGGGTGCATTTCTTGCTTCGTTGGCTCGGTACACTGAGCGACCCTTGTCACCGCGACCGCAGGGTCGTCCGCGTCGCACAGCATAAGCACTTTGTTCTGTCCCTATTTACTTGATTGACTTTATTTTGGCGACAAAAACAGTGTCTGTCCCCATTTAATTGTTCTTGATGCCTTTGCTGCGCCGCAGTAATCTTCCGCCCATTTCCATTTGTTTCCTAGGAGCGCCATGAATCAGGCCGCCTCGGGGTTTTCTGCCCCGCAAGACTTCTCGCCCGCGACGTCTCTCGAAATCGAAGCCCTTGCGCAAGGCGGGTTGTATGACCCTGCGAATGAACACGACGCTTGTGGTGTCGGTTTTGTGGCGCACATCAAGGGGCAAAAGGCCCACGCCATCGTCGAGCAGGGTCTGAAGATTCTTGAAAATCTCGACCACCGTGGTGCGGTGGGCGCTGATGCCTTGATGGGTGACGGTGCCGGTATCCTGATCCAGATTCCGGATGAGTTTTTCCGGGCTGAAATGGCCGCCCAAGGCGTGATGCTGCCACCGCTTGGTGAGTACGGCGTGGGCATGATTTTCTTGCCCAAGGAGCACGCTTCACGCTTGGCCTGCGAGCAAGAAATGGAGCGCGCGATCAAGGCTGAAGGCCAAGTGCTGCTGGGTTGGCGCGATGTGCCGGTGGACGCTGACATGCCGATGTCGCCCACGGTGCGCAAGACTGAGCCGATCATTCGCCAAGTCTTTATCGGCCGTGGCGCTGACGTGATCGTGCCGGATGCGCTGGAGCGCAAGCTGTACGTGATCCGCAAGACCGCGTCTGCGGCCATCCAAGCCTTGAAGCTGACGCACAGCCGCGAGTACTACGTGCCCAGCATGAGCTGCCGCACCATCATCTACAAGGGCCTGCTGCTGGCGGATCAAGTCGGCAAGTACTACAAAGACTTGCAAGACCCGCGCACGGTGTCGGCCTTGGCCTTGGTGCACCAGCGCTTCTCAACCAACACCTTCCCCGAGTGGCCCTTGGCTCACCCGTACCGGATGGTGGCCCACAACGGTGAAATCAACACCGTCAAGGGCAACTTCAACTGGATGCGTGCCCGCGAAGGCGTGATGAAGTCGCCGGTGTTGGGCGACGATTTGAAGAAGCTCTATCCGATCAGCTTTGAAGGCCAGTCGGACACCGCCACCTTCGACAACGCGCTTGAGCTGTTGACCATGTCGGGCTACTCGCTGGCGCACGCCGCGATGATGATGATCCCGGAAGCGTGGGAGCAGCACACCACGATGGACGAGCGTCGTCGGGCCTTCTACGAGTACCACGCTGCCATGATTGAGCCGTGGGATGGTCCCGCCGCGATGGTTTTCACCGACGGTAAGCAAATCGGCGCCACCTTGGACCGCAACGGCCTGCGTCCGGCGCGCTACATCGTCACCGACGACGATCTGGTGGTGATGGCTTCGGAAGCCGGTGTGCTGCCGATTGCTGAAAACAAGATCGTGCGCAAGTGGCGTTTGCAGCCGGGCAAGATGTTCCTGATCGACTTCGAACAAGGTCGGATCGTGGACGACGAAGAGCTGAAGAATCAGTTCGCCTCGGCCAAGCCCTACCGTCAGTGGATTGAGAATGTTCGCATCAAGCTTGACGCGATCCCGGCTGAAGTCACACCCACCGCCTACAGCGAAAGCGTGTTGGATCGCCAACAAGCTTTTGGCTACACCCAGGAAGACATCAAGTTCCTGATGGCGCCGATGGCCGCCAACGGTGAAGAAGCCATTGGTTCGATGGGCAATGACAGCCCGCTGGCGGTGCTGTCGGACAAGAACAAGCCGCTGTACAACTACTTCAAGCAGTTGTTTGCGCAGGTGACGAATCCGCCGATCGACCCGATCCGCGAAGCCATCGTGATGTCGCTCAACAGCTTCATCGGCCCCAAGCCGAACTTGCTGGACATCAACGCGGTGAATCCGCCGATGCGTCTTGAGGTGGCCCAGCCGGTGCTGGACTTTGACGACATGGCGCGTCTGCGTCGCATCGAAAAGCACACGGGCGGCAAGTTCAAGGCCCATGAGCTCGACATCACCTACCCGCTGGCTTGGGGCCCGGAAGGTGTGGAAGCCAAGCTGGCTTCGCTGTGCGCGCAGAGCGTGGACGCCATCAAGAGCGGCCACAACATCTTGATCATCAGTGACCGTGCCATGGACCGTGCCAACGTGGCCATCCCGGCGCTGTTGGCGCTGTCGGCCATCCACCATCATTTGGTGCGTGAAGGCTTGCGCACCACAGCTGGCTTGGTGGTGGAGACGGGCTCAGCACGCGAAGTGCATCACTTTGCTGTGCTGGCCGGTTACGGCGCTGAAGCGGTGCACCCGTACTTGGCGTTGGAAACCTTGGCCGATATGGCCAAGGAACTGCCCGGTGCGTTGTCGGCGGACAAGGCGATCTACAACTACGTCAAGGCGGTTGGCAAGGGTCTGTCGAAGATCATGTCGAAGATGGGCGTTTCGACCTACATGTCTTACTGCGGTGCGCAGTTGTTCGAGGCCATCGGCCTGAACAAGGACTTGGTGGCCAAGTATTTCCGGGGCACGCCGACCCAAGTTGAAGGCATTGGCGTTTTCCAGGTCGCTGAAGAGTCGATTCGCAACCACCGCGCCGCTTTTGGCAACGACCCGGTGCTCGACACCATGCTGGACGCAGGCGGTGAGTACGCTTGGCGTACCCGTGGCGAAGAGCATATGTGGACGCCGGATGCGATCGCCAAGTTGCAGCATTCGACCCGTTCGGGCAAGTTCGAGACCTATAAGGAATACGCCCAGATCGTCAACGATCAAAGCCAGCGTCACTTGACGCTGCGGGGCTTGTTCGAGTTCAAGGTGGACCCCAGCAAGGCGATCCCCTTGGAGCAGGTTGAATCGGCCGCCGAGATCGTCAAGCGTTTTGCCACCGGGGCCATGTCGCTGGGCTCGATTTCTACCGAAGCTCATTCGACCTTGGCCTTGGCCATGAACCGCATCGGCGGCAAGTCCAACACGGGTGAGGGCGGCGAAGATCCGGCGCGTTATCGCAACGAGTTGAAGGGTATTCCGATCAAGCAAGGCACCACGGTGTCGGATGTGATCGGTGCCAAGCAAATCGAAACCGACTACACCATGCAGCAAGGCGACAGCCTGCGCTCCAAGATCAAGCAAGTCGCCTCAGGCCGCTTTGGCGTCACGACCGAATATTTGGCGTCAGCGGATCAGATCCAGATCAAGATGGCTCAAGGGGCCAAGCCGGGCGAGGGCGGACAACTCCCGGGTGGCAAGGTCTCGGAGTACATCGGCAAGTTGCGGCACTCGGTGCCGGGCGTGGGCCTGATCTCGCCGCCGCCGCACCACGATATCTACTCGATCGAGGACTTGGCGCAGCTGATCCACGATCTGAAGAACGTCAATCCGAAGGCGGATATCTCGGTCAAGCTGGTGTCGGAAGTGGGCGTGGGCACCATCGCTGCCGGCGTGACCAAGTGCAAGGCCGATCACATCGTGATCGCTGGCCATGACGGCGGTACCGGCGCATCGCCGTGGTCGTCGATCAAGCATTGCGGCACACCGTGGGAGCTGGGTCTGGCTGAAACCCAGCAGACTTTGGTCCTGAACCGTCTGCGCGGTCGGGTGCGCGTGCAGGCCGATGGTCAGATGAAGACCGGCCGTGACGTGGTCATCGGTGGCTTGTTGGGTGCCGACGAGTTCGGTTTTGCCACCGCTCCTTTGGTGGTGGAAGGCTGCATCATGATGCGCAAGTGCCACCTCAACACCTGCCCGGTGGGTGTGGCCACGCAAGATCCGGTGCTGCGTCAGAAGTTCACCGGCAAGCCTGAGCATGTCGTCAACTACTTCTTCTTTGTGGCTGAAGAAGCACGTCAGATCATGGCGCAGCTGGGTATTGCCAAGTTTGACGACCTGATTGGTCGCGCTGACTTGCTCGATACCAAGAAGGCGCTCAGCCATTGGAAAGCCAAGGGTCTGGACTTCAGCAAGGTGTTCCATCAGCCGGTGGTGCCGGCTGACGTGCCGCGCTTGCATGTCTCCACCCAAGACCATGGTCTGGGCAAGGCGCTGGACATCAAGCTCATCGAAAAAGCCAAGGCAGCCATCGAGAAGGGCGAGAAGGTCCAGTTCATGGAGAACGCGCGCAACGTCAACCGCTCGGTTGGCGCCATGCTGTCGGGTGAACTGATCAAGCACCATCCAGAGGGTCTGCCGGACGACACCGTTTTTGTGCAGATGGAAGGCACCGGCGGGCAGAGCTTCGGCGCTTTCTTGGCCAAGGGCATCACCTTCTATCTGATCGGTGAAGCCAATGACTACACCGGCAAGGGCTTGTCGGGTGGCCGCATCGTGGTGCGTCCGTCGATCGACTTCCGGGGCGACGCGATCCGCAACATCATCGTCGGCAACACCGTGCTGATCGGTGCGACCAGCGGTGAAGCCTTCTTCCGGGGCGTGGCGGGCGAGCGTTTCGCGGTGCGTCTGTCGGGTGCGACAGCGGTGGTGGAAGGCACCGGCGACCACGGTTGTGAATACATGACCGGCGGCACCGCCGTGGTGTTGGGTAAGACGGGGCGCAACTTTGCCGCTGGTATGTCGGGCGGTATCGCCTACGTCTATGACGAAGATGCTTCGTTCGCCAGCCGCTGCAACACCGCCCAAGTGGCGTTGGAAAAGGTTTTGAGCGCTGCCGAGCAGGAAAAGAGCTTGGATCGCGCCATCTGGCACCGCATCGGTGCTGAGGCCCAGACCGACGAAGTCCTGCTCAAGAAGCTGTTGCAGGATCACCATCGCTGGACCGGCTCTTTGCGCGCTCGCGACATCCTTGACAACTGGAGCGAAGCCCGCACCAAGTTCGTCAAGGTCTTCCCGAACGAGTACAAGCGTGCGCTCGGTGAAATGGGTGCGGCCAAAGCGGCTGACGCCACCATCGCCAAGGCCAAAGGCGAGACCAAGGGTGACGGCAAGGCGGTTGCCGCCGCTGCCAAGTAATCGGCACCGTCCTCAAAAAGCTCAGTAAGGAATCGACACCATGGGTAAGGTCACAGGTTTTCTGGAATACGAGCGCCTCGAAGAGGGCTACGAGCCGGTCGAAAAGCGCCTGAAGAACTACAAAGAATTCGTCATCGGTCTCAAGGCCGACGAAGCGAAGATTCAGGGCGCGCGCTGCATGGACTGCGGTACGCCGTTTTGCAACAGCGGCTGCCCGGTCAACAACATCATTCCAGACTTCAACGATTTGGTGTACCGGGGTGATTGGCAAAACGCCATCACGGTGCTGCACAGCACCAACAACTTCCCCGAGTTCACCGGGCGTATTTGTCCGGCACCGTGCGAAGCGGCGTGTGTGATCAATGTCAACGGCGACGCCGTGGGCATCAAGTCGATCGAGCACGCGATCATCGACCGCGCGTGGGAAGAAGGTTGGGTCAAGCCCCAGCCCGCCGCGTTAAAGACCGGCAAGAAGGTGGCGATTGTCGGCGGTGGCCCCGCTGGCTTGGCGGCTGCGCAGCAGTTGGCTCGCATCGGGCACGCGGTCACGGTGTTCGAGAAGAACGACCGTGTGGGTGGCTTGCTGCGCTACGGCATCCCCGACTTCAAGATGGACAAGGCGCACATCGACCGTCGCGTCAAGCAAATGGAGCTGGAGGGTGTGGTCTTCCGCACCAACGTCTTGGTGGGTGAGTTGCCCAAGGGCTCCAAGGTGACCAACTGGGCCAAGGAAACCCTCAGCGCTGAACAGCTCAAGGCCGAGTTTGACGCCGTCTTGCTGACGGGCGGTGCCGAGCAAAGCCGTGATCTGCCGGTACCGGGTCGTGATCTGGCCGGGATCCATTTCGCCATGGAACTGTTGCCGCAGCAAAACAAGGTCAACCACGGTGGCAAGGTGAAAGACGCGATCCGTGCCGATGGCAAGCATGTCATCGTCATCGGCGGTGGTGACACCGGCTCAGACTGCGTTGGCACCAGCAACCGTCACGGTGCTGCCAGCGTCACGCAGTTTGAAGTGATGCCGCAGCCGCCGGTCGAGGAAAACCGCCCGCTGACGTGGCCGTACTGGCCGCTCAAGTTGCGCACCTCGTCGAGTCACGACGAAGGTTGCGTGCGTGAGTTTGCGGTTTCAACCAAGGAGTTCATGGGTGAAAACGGCAAGGTCACGGGTCTGAAGACCGTGAACGTCGAATTCAAGGATGGCAAGCTGGTCGAGATCGCTGGCACCGAAAAGACCTACAAGGCTGATTTGGTGCTGCTGGCCATGGGCTTCGTGAACCCTGTTGCGACCGTGCTCGACGCCTTCGGCGTCGAAAAAGACGGCCGTGGCAATGCCAAGGCTGGTGTGGACGCCGCCATCGGCTATCGCACCAACGTGGCCAAGGTCTTTGCTGCCGGTGATATGCGCCGGGGTCAATCCTTGGTGGTGTGGGCCATCCGCGAAGGCCGCCAAGCGGCTCGGGCGGTGGATGAGTTCCTGATGGGCTCCAGCACACTGCCGCGCTGAGTTTGCTGCGCTTCTTTTTGCGCTTTCGCACCACCTGATCGAGGTGGGTTCCTGAATCAAAGGAGCCCACCTCTTTTTCTTGGCTTCAGGTCATCCCCTATGATTCGGGCTTCTTCGCCCATCCGGGGCGTTTTCCTGGGGTTCCATGACAATTGATGCCAAAGCTGGTTGGTCGCAAGAGACCGACGTGCTGCCGCTGGTGGAGCTGTCTTCGGTCAGTTGCGGCTACGAGGACCGGATCATTCTGAGCGATGTCAACATCGTGGTGCCACGGGGTTCGGTGGTGGCCTTGATGGGGACCTCTGGCGGCGGCAAGACCACCGTGTTGCGGCTGATCGGCCGTCAACTCAGCCCGCTGTCTGGCAAGGTGTTGTTTGATGGTCAAGATCTTGAGCCCTTGAGCCGCGCGCAGATGTTTGCGGCGCGCCGGCGTATGGGCATGCTCTTTCAGTTTGGTGCCTTGTTCACCGATCTTTCGGTGTTCGACAACGTGGCTTTTCCGCTGCGTGAGCACACCGATTTGTCTGAAGAGCTGATCCGCGATCTGGTGCTGATGAAGCTCAACGCGGTGGGCCTGCGCGGTGCGCGTGATTTGATGCCCAGCCAGATTTCTGGTGGCATGGCGCGTCGGGTCGCCTTGGCCCGTGCCATTGCACTGGACCCCGATCTGATCATGTACGACGAGCCTTTTGCCGGGCTGGATCCGATTTCGATGGGTATTTCGGCCCGACTCATCCGGGAACTCAATGACGCCTTGGGGGTGACCTCCATCGTTGTGTCTCACGATGTCGAGGAAACCTTCTCCATCGCCGATCACGTCATCTTCATCGCCAATGGGCGCATTGCGGCTCAAGGCACGCCCGACGAATTGCGCCACAGCGAAGATCCCTTGGTGCGCCAGTTTGTGACGGCTTCGCCCGACGGCCCGGTGTGCTTCCATTACCCCGCACGCTCGATTGCGGAAGATTTGAACTGCGCCCAAGGCGGGAGGTCAGCATGAGGAGTTGGCGTTGGCCGTCGTTATGGGTGGGTCGTGGGGTTCGGCGCTGGCTGGGCAACATCGGCTATGGCACGCGCTTGTTTTTTCGCTTGTTGGCGTTGTGCCCGCAGGCGCTGAAACGTCCTGGTCTGGTGGCGGATCAGGTCCATTTCCTTGGCAACCACTCCTTGGCCATCATCGTGGTCTCGGGCTTGTTTGTCGGGTTTGTGCTCGGTTTGCAGGGCTACTACACCTTGCAGCGCTATGGCTCGGCCGAGGCTTTGGGGCTCTTGGTGGCCTTGTCGCTGGTGCGCGAGTTGGGCCCGGTGGTGGCGACCTTGTTATTTGCTGGTCGGGCCGGAACGTCGCTGACGGCTGAAATCGGCTTGATGAAAGCGGGCGAGCAGTTGGCGGCGATGGAAATGATGGCCATCGATCCGGTGCAGCGGGTGTTGGCGCCGCGCTTTCTGGGGGGGCTGATCGCCTTGCCGGTCTTGGCCACGATCTTCAGTGCGGTGGGGATCCTCGGCGGCTGGGTGGTTGGCGTGGTCCTCATTGGTGTCGATGAGGGCGCTTTTTGGTCGCAGATGGAAGGCGGGGTTGATGTTTTGCGCGATGTCGGCTACGGCGTCATCAAGAGTGTCATCTTCGCCATCACCGTGACCTACATTGCTTTGCTGCAAGGCTATGAAAGCCAACCCACCCCTGAGGGTGTCGCACGTGCTACGACCCGCACGGTGGTGATGTCGGCGTTGGTGGTTCTGGGGATGGACTTCATCCTCACGGCCTTGATGTTCTCGATTTGATAAGGAAAAACGACATGCACAAATCTCGTCACGATCTGTGGGTCGGCGTCTTTGTTTTGCTGGGTGCGCTGGCGCTGCTGTTTCTGGCTTTGAAGGCGGGCAATCTGTTGGCCATTTCCTTCGAAGAGACCTACACGGTGCAAGCGCGCTTTGACAACATTGGCGGGCTCAAGCCGCGCGCGGCGGTCAAGAGTGCTGGGGTGGTGATTGGTCGTGTGACCTCCATTCGCTTCGATGACAAGACTTTCCAGGCCACGGTGGAGTTGGCGTTGCAAAAGCGCTTTGCCTTTCCCAAAGACAGCTCGGCCAAAATTCTGACCGCCGGTTTGCTGGGTGAGCAGTACATCGGCTTGGAGCCTGGCGCGGAAGAAAAGACCTTGGTGGCGGGGGATCTCATTGCCCAGACTCAGTCAGCGGTGGTGCTTGAAGCCTTGTTGAGCCAGTTCCTTTACAACAAGGCTGCTGACAGCGGTGCTGGGACGCATAAATGAAGTTCCGGTTTGGTTCGCTGGTGCTGGTCTGCGTCGTCCTGATCCAGGGCTGTGCAAGCACCAAGGCCGGCTCCGATCCGTATGAGTCGTGGAATCGATCGGTCTTTGATTTCAACGACAAGCTTGATGAGGCTGTGCTGGCCCCTGTGGCCCGGGGCTATCAAACTTGGGTGCCGCAGGCGATACGCACGGGGATCGGTAACTTCACCGCCAATACCCAAGATGCGTGGTCGGCGGCAAACCAGTTTTTCCAAGGGCGTCCGGCCGATGGCATGTCGGATGCCATGCGCTTTTTGACCAATTCGACCTTCGGTCTGCTGGGTTTTTTGGATGTCGCGACCGAGCTTGGACTGGAGCGCCACGGCGAAGATTTTGGTCAGACCTTGGGTGTCTGGGGGGTGAAGCCCGGGCCCTACATCGTCTGGCCTTTGTTTGGCCCGTCCACCGTGCGGGATTCGAGCGTGGCGTTGCTTGACCAGTATGGCTCGGTCGATAACGTGATCACCCCGGTGTACGACCGTTATGCGGTGACGGGCGCCCGGCTGCTTCATACGCGAGCCAGTTTGCTCGGAGCGTCCGGCATGCTGGATTCGATCAGCTTGGACAAGTATCTGTTCATTCGCGACAGCTTTTTGCAGCGCCGTCGCAGTCTGGTTTACAACGGCAACCCACCTGAAGAGGATTTCGACGAGGGTGCTGAGCGCTGAAAAGAGGAGGCAATGCGGGGTTTTGCGCCGGGATGTCCTCCAAACAGCTTGCTGGGCCGTTGTTGTCGTAGCAAAGGAAAAAAGATGATCAAGACCATGCGTTCCATGTTGTGTGCCACGGCTTTGGGGCTGGTGGTGTTTGCGGCTCAAGCCCAAGTGGCTGCTGACGCCTTTGTGCGCCAGTTGTCGGCGGAGGTGGTCGATACCGTCAAGGCCGATAAGGCCATCCAGGCCGGTGATTTGCGCAAGGTGATTGCGTTGGTGGACACCAAGATCTTCCCGCATGTCAATTTTCAGCGCATGACCGCTTCTGCGGTGGGGCGTCACTGGCGTCAAGCCACTCCGGAGCAGCAAAAGCGGTTGCAAGACGAGTTCAAGTTGCTCTTGATTCGCACCTACGCGGGTGCGTTGGCACAAATCAAGGACCAAACCCTTGAATTCAAGCCCCTGCGCGCCAAGCCTGAAGACACCGAAGTGATCGTTCGCTCGGAGCTCAAAGGCAAGGGTGATCCCTTGCAGATTGACTATCGGGTCGAGAAGTCGGGCGATACATGGAAGATCTATGACCTCAATGTCTTGGGTGTCTGGCTGGTGGAAACCTATCGTTCCAGCTTCGCCCAAGAAATCTCGGCGGGCGGGCTCGACGGACTGATCCAAAAGCTCGCAGACAAGAACAAAGCAGCCTCGGCCGCCAAAGGCTGATCCACACCATGACCATCACCTGCCCGTCTAGCCTGACCTTGAGCAACGCTCAAGCTGTTTTGCGGGATTTCCGCGTCGCTTTTGCCCAAGTGGCAGCGGTCGATAAGGGGTGGGCCTTGGATCTTGGCCCCCTAGAGCACTTTGATTCGAGTGCTCTGGCGGTGTTGATCGATTGCCGTCGTCAGGCCCAAGCGGCAGGGCAGCGGTTGATGATCAAAGACGCACCCCATGCGTTGGTGGAATTGGCGCTGGTTTATGGCGTGACGGAGTTGATCGACGTCGATCCAGATTCGTCGCCATAACGGCGTCAGAGGAGGTCAGGCCTCAGGAATCGCGTAGCGTTTGCTGCGCAGATTTTTCTTGATTTCTTGCAGCATGGGTCGCAGGGTGGGGCCCAATCGGAGGGCCACGCCGGTGGTGAGAATGTCCACCACCGTCAGATGCAGCAAGCGCGAAACCATGGGACTGTAGCGATCAAAGTCTTCCGGGTGATCGACGGCGAGCAAGATGCTGGCCTCCCGTGCAAGCGGCGAGCCACTTGCCGTGATGATGATGAGCGTGGCGCCGCGTTTGCGTGCCACTTCCGCCACATCAAGGACATCCCGGCTGCGCCCCGAGTTGGAGATGATCACTGCACAGTCCCCGGGCTCCAGCATCGTGGCTGCCATCAATTGCACGTGGCTGTCGCTGTAGGCAATGGCGTTGACACCGAGTCGGAAAAACTTGTGCTGTGCGTCTTGCACCACAAAGCCGGAATTGCCGACGCCGTAAAACTCGATGCGTTTTTTCTCTTGGCCGGCATGGGCCAAGGCTTCCATGGCGCGCTCAAAAGCATGGCACGAGGCGTCATTACGGTACTTCAGCAAGGCGGAGACGGCGTTGTCGATCACCTTGATGATCAGCTCCGCAGGCTTGTCGTCTTCATCGACGGCGCGGTGAACAAAGGGCACACCCTCGTTCACAGTGCCAGCCAGTTTGAGTTTGAAGTCCGCCAAACCGTCGTAGCCCACGCTGCGGCAAAAGCGCACCACCGTGGGTTTGCTGACGTGCGAGCGTACGGCAAGCTCCACCACAGGCAAGCTTGAAAAGCTGCGTGGATCAGCCAACACCAGCTTGGCGACCCGTTGTTCAGCGGGAGAAAGGGCGGGTAAACAGGCGCGGATGCGATCTAGCATGGGGAGTCTTTGCGGGGGCGCGAACGCCGTGGAGGGGCGTGCCACCCATGAGAGCTGATGGAACATGGCGCGACTTTACTGCTCCTCGCTCCACGCAAAGCCATCGCGGGCGACCAAGGCACTCGAAGCCGCGGGCCCCCAGCTGCCGCAGACGTAGCCCCGGGGACCGCCTGCATCCGCTTCGTCTTCCCGCGCCCACGTGTCCAAGATAGGTTCCACCCAGCGCCAAGCTTGAACTTGTTCATCGCTGCGCACGAATAAATTGAGCCGGCCACTGATGGCGTCCAGCAGTAGACGCTCATAGGCGCCCACCCGTTCGGTGGGGAACGCCTTGCCGAAGTCCAGATCCAAGGAGACGGGAGAAAGGACATCGGCGGCGGCGGCATTTTGAGTTGAGCTTGAGCCTTTGACGGCCATCAAGTGCAATTCCAAGCCGTCTTCTGGCTGGAGCTTGATGACCAGCTTGTTGGCATGTTGTGAACCTCGAAAGATCGGGTGCGGTACGGGACGGAAGTTGACCACGATCTGGGCATCACGGGCGGCAAGGCGTTTGCCCGTGCGCAAGTAAAACGGCACGCCCGCCCAGCGCCAGTTCTGCACTTCGGTGCGCAGGGCCACAAAGGTTTCGCAGCGGCTTTCCTTGGGGACTTTGGGCTCATCCAGATAGCCAGGGGCATTTTGGCCGTGGATGTTGCCACCACGGTACTGGCCGCGCACCACATCTCGGTTCACCGAATCGGGGGTGAAGGGCTTGAGGCTGCGCAACACTTTGAGTTTCTCATCGCGAATAGCATCGGCATCGCTGGAGATGGGCGGCTCCATCGCGATCATGGTGAGCAGTTGCAAGGCGTGGTTTTGCACCATGTCGCGCAGCGCGCCGGTTCGGTCGTAGAAGTCACCTCGGGTGCCCACGCCCAGCGATTCAGCCAAGGTGATCTGAATGTTGGCAATGCTCTCGCGGCGCCACAGGGGTTCAAACAGCGCATTGCCAAATCGCAGCGCCATCAGGTTCTGCACCGAGGGTTTACCGAGGTAATGGTCGATGCGCAGGGCTTGGTTTTCGTTGAAGACCGAACTGACGGCCCGGTTGATTTCGAGGGCGCTCTTCAGATCGTGGCCCAAGGGTTTTTCCAGCACCAAACGGGTGTTGGGTCCATTCAGGCCGGCTTGTCCGAGTCGTTCACAGACTTGGGTGAACAAATGCGGGCTGGTGGCGAGGAAGAACACGACGGTATCGGCGCTGCGTTCGGCCAGCCAGTCTTTGAGTCGGTCGTAGTCCTGTGCTTGGGAGAGATCCATCCGGCGGTAATGGACCATGCTGGCAAATTGCGCGAACTCATCGTCCGACGGCCGTTTGGGGGTGTCCACATGATGGAAACGCTCTTTGAGCCAAGCTCGGTAAGCTTCGTCACTTTGTTCATCGCGGGCCACGGCCAAGATGCGGCCCTCGGTCGGGAGCTTGCCATGCCTGAAGGCCTGAAACAGCGCGGGCATGAGCTTGCGCCAAGTCAGATCGCCGGTGCCACCGAAAAACACGAGATCGAAAGACATGGTCGAGTCCGGATCAAAAAAGTTGTATGGGGGACAACGTCAAACGTTGCTGTGAAACAAAGTTTCATGCGCATGATGCCCATCGTGTGACGTGACGTCAATCAAGAAATTGGTGGCCTCAAGGGTTATCACGTAATTTGGTTACTTATTTCTTGTGTGGTGGAGTACCATAGATATCGCATCAGATCATCTTTTTGAAGTCATGCCGACGCAACTGGAACACCTCAAACAGTTCACCACGGTGGTCGCCGATACCGGTAACTTCCGACAACTGGCACAGTTCGCACCCCAAGATGCGACCACCAACCCTTCATTGATCCTCAAGGCCGTGCAGCAGCCCGAGTACGCCCCTTTGTTGACCGATTGTGTGGCAGCGCACAGGGATTTTCCTCGCCCAGATATCGTGGACCAATTGCTGGTCCGTTTTGGCTGTGAAATCTTGGCACTGATTCCGGGGCGTGTTTCGACGGAAGTCGATGCCTGCCTCAGCTTCGATACGGCGGCGACCGTGGCACGCGCTCACCGACTGATTCGTTTGTATGAGCAGTCCGGGGTGCCTCGTGAGCGTGTCTTGATCAAGATTGCGGCCACATGGGAAGGTATTCAAGCGGCGCGGGTTTTGGAGCGCGAAGGTATTCACTGCAATCTGACCTTGTTGTTCTCCTTTTGTCAGGCCGTGGCCTGTGGTGATGCCGGGGTGACGCTGATTTCACCCTTCGTAGGCCGTATCTACGACTGGTACAAGAAGTCCGCAGGCACCACGTGGGATGAAGCTGCGCACGCTGGATTGAACGATCCGGGGGTCAAATCAGTCTGCCAGATCTATACCTACTACAAGCACTTCGGTCTTTCAACCGAAGTGATGGGTGCGAGCTTTCGCAACGTGGGGCAAATTTTGGCCTTGGCCGGATGCGATCTGCTCACCATCAGCCCGGATTTGCTGGCGCTGCTGCAAAGCGCCGATGTCGAGGCCGCCCCTGTGGTGCGCATCCTTGATCCTGACACCGCGAAGGTGGCTCACATGCCGGCCATCAGTTATCACGAGGCAGCTTTCCGCTACGCACTCAACGATGACGCTATGGCGACCGAAAAACTCGCCGAAGGGATCCGGGCTTTTGCTGCGGATGCCGTCAAGCTCGACAAGCTGATCGAACTGGCTCTTGGTTGAAAAGGCACTATCCATGGTTACTCACGCGCCACGTTGCGATCAGACGGCCACTTGGGCTGCCTTGCGCCAGCATTTCGACACGCAAGGCCATGCCTTCGATGTGCGTCAAGCCTTCGTCCATGAAACGAAGCGTTTTGAGCGCTTCAGCGTGCAAGCGCCCGAGGTGTTTGCGGATCTGTCCAAGAACCGCTGGGATGGTGACGCTCGCGCGATGTTGGTGCAATTGGCGCGGGAGTGTCAGCTTGAGGCTCGGCGCGATGCCATGCTTGCAGGGGCCGAAAGCAACTTGACCGAAGGTCGCGCTGTTTTGCACACCGCGCTACGCGCCCCGCGTGGTGCTGGCCTGTTCAGCGACGAAGTGCACCGCGTGCTTGACGCCATGTTGACCTATGCCGAGAGCGTGCGGGCCGTGGCGGGGGTGGGTGAGAACGGCTTTACCGATGTGGTGAATATTGGCATCGGCGGCTCGGATCTGGGACCGCAGATGGTGGTGCCAGCGCTGGATGCCTTTGTGCATCCCAAGCTGCGCTTTCACTTTGTCAGCAACGTTGATGGCCATGATCTGGTGCCGGTGCTGCGCAAGCTCCATCCTGCGACCACGCTGTTCATCATCGCCTCGAAGACCTTCACCACCCAAGAAACCATGGCCAATGCGCATGCAGCGCGGGCTTGGTTTGTGGCCAACGGGGGCACCGATGTGGCACGCCATTTTGTGGCGACCACCACCAACCTAGAAACGGCTGCGGCCTTTGGGGTGACCACCACCTTTGGTTTTTGGGACTGGGTGGGGGGGCGTTACTCGCTCTGGAGCGCGATTGGTTTGCCCCTGGCCATTGCGCTGGGCGAGCAGGGTTTTCGGGCTTTGCTGGCTGGTGCACACGCCATGGATCAGCATTTCGCCACCGCACCGCTTGAAGCCAATTTGCCGGTTCAGTTGGGTTTACTGGACATTTGGTATCGCAACTTCCATGGGTTCACGAGTCGATCGCTGGCGCCGTATCACCAAGGCTTGCGTCGTCTGCCGGCCTATTTGCAGCAGATGGAGATGGAATCCAACGGCAAGTGCGTGGATCTGAGTGGCGATGCCTTGCCTTTTGCGACCTCCCCTGTGGTGTGGGGCGAAGCCGGCACCAACGGGCAGCACGCTTACTTTCAGATGCTGCATCAAGGCACCGATGTGATCCCCGTGGAATTCATCGCGGTCAAAACCCCCGATTACGGTCCGGCCCCGTTGCCGCAGACCGTGCGTAACGGTCTGGCCGATCAGCATCGCAAGTTGCTGGCCAACTGCTTGGCCCAGAGCCAAGCGCTGATGCTGGGCAAATCAACCGATGAAGCGCTGGCGGAAAAAGCCCCCACGGCCTCAAAAGCCTTGGATGCACAGACCGTGGCGCGCCATCGCACGTTCCCGGGTAACCGGCCCAGTACCACCTTGGTGCTAGAGGCGCTCACACCGACATCGCTTGGGGCCTTGATTGCGATGTACGAGCACCGCGTTTTCACCAGCGGTGCGATCTGGGGCATCAACAGCTTCGATCAATGGGGGGTAGAGCTTGGCAAGGCGCTGTGCAGCCAGCTGCTGCCGCGTTTGGGCAGTGGCGAGGTCACGGGGTTGGACGGCTCCACGGCAGGCTTGTTAAGCCGTCTCAGATCGGTTTAAGCCACGTTTCGGCCAGTCGTACCCAAAACGTAGCGCCCAGCGGCAGCAGGGTGTCGTTGAAGTCGTAGTTGGGGTTGTGCAGCGTGCATGGCCCCAAGCCGTGGCCGGTGGCGCGGTGGTCACCGTCACCGTTGCCGATCACGAAATAGGCCCCAGGTTTTTCCAGCAAGAAATAGCTGAAGTCTTCAGCCCCCATGGTGGGCTCGAAGACGTGGGTTCGTGCTTCGCCCGCCACGTCCTGCATCACTTGGCGCACAAAGCGTGCTTCATGAGCGTGGTTGATGGTCGGCGGGTAATTGCGCTGAAACTCGAAATCACACTCGGCGCCGAAAGCCGCCACGGTGTGCTCTGCGATTTGGCGCATGCGTGCCTCAATCATGTCGAGCACATCCAGCGTGAAGGTGCGCACTGTGCCTTGAACCACACAGTCGTCTGGCACCACATTGGTGGCTTCGCCGGTATGGATCATCGTGACGGATAAGACGGCGGCGTCCACCGGTTTTTTATTGCGCGTGATGATGCTTTGGAAGGCCTGCACCATCTGGCAGGCGATCAGCACCGGGTCGATGCCGTTGTGCGGCAGGGCGGCGTGCGAGCCTTTGCCTCGGATCTTGATGCGAAACTCGTTGCTCGAAGCCATGCAGGGGCCTTCGCAAACGGCGAAATCCCCTTCCGGCAATCCGGGCCAGTTGTGCATGCCAAAGACTGCATCCATCGGGAAGCGCTCGAACAGGCCGTCTTGCATCATGGCTCGCGCGCCGCCGCCGCCTTCTTCGGCCGGTTGAAAGATCAGGTAGACCGTGCCGTCAAAGTTGCGTTGCAGGGCCATGTAGCGCGCTGCGGCCAGCAGCATGGCGGTGTGACCGTCGTGACCACAGGCATGCATGCGTCCGGGGTGTGTGCTGGCGTGGGCGAACTGGTTGTGTTCGGTCATGGGCAAGGCGTCCATGTCGGCTCGCAGACCGATGGCACGTGTGCTGCTACCGTGGCGCAAGATGCCGACCACGCCAGTGCCGCCCAGACCTCGATATACCGGTATGCCCCATTCGGTCAGCTGGGCTGCGACACGCTCAGCGGTGCGGAATTCCTGAAAGCACAGTTCCGGATGGGCGTGCAAGTCGCGGCGGAAGGCGGTCATTTCCGCAGTGGCATCCGCGATGGCGTCGATTGGCTTCATGCGACGAAACTCCGGTCGGCGTGATTGAGCGTGAGTGGCTGTGAGTGATCGGCTTTGATCATAGCCGGGTGGGAGGGGGACTGTTTAGACTGGTGCCATGAAAAAAAGTCGATCGCGGTGTTGGCGTGCAGTGGTGTGGGTGAGCCTGAGCTTGGGGTTGCTGGGGGGCTTGATGGCAGGTTGCTCATCCACCGGTTATCTGTTGCAGTCCGTACGCGGGCATGTTGGTATCTTGCAAGCAGCAAGGCCGGTGGATGACGTTTTGGCGGATCCTCAGAGCTCATCCAAGCTTCAAGAGCGCCTACGCCTGACGCAACAGATGCGAGACTTTGCTGTTTCCAACTTGGCCTTACCGGATAACGCCAGCTACAGGCGTTATGCCGATCTGGGGCGAAGCGCCGCAGTTTGGAACGTGGTGGCGGCCCCCGAAATTTCGCTGACGCTGACGTCCTCGTGTTTTCCTGTGGTCGGTTGTGTGGGATATCGCGGATTTTTTCAGCGTGAGCAGGCGGACGCTCATGCACAGACGCTGCGTGATCAAGGGTTGGACGTGATGGTGTACGGCGTGCCCGCCTATTCAACCTTGGGCCGATTACCTGGGCGCTACTTTGCTGATCCTTTGCTCAACACGTTTATCAACGACACCCCGGCTGATTTGGCCAAGCTGATTTTCCATGAATTGGCGCATCAAGTGGCCTTTGCCGCTGGGGACACCGTGTTCAACGAATCCTTTGCCACAGCGGTGGAGCGCTTGGGGGTCCAGCGCTGGTTGAGCACGCAAGAAGAAGCAAGTTTTCGGCGCGATTTTGAGCGTTTAGAGCAGCATCGCGCCGAGTTCAGGGCCTTGACGATGCGTTTTCGCACGGAGCTAGAGCAGGTTTTTCAGCGTTCTGGCAGCGATGTTGAAAAACGTCAGCGCAAAGTACAGCTTTACGCCGACATGCGGGCCGAATATCGACGGATCAAGACAGAACGTTGGGGGGGCTATGCCGGGTATGACCGCTGGTTCGAACGGGCTAACAATGCCTCGTTGGCTGTTCTGGCGGCCTACAACACCCAAGTTCCCGCTTTTGAAAGCCTGTTTGAACGGTGTGATCGGGATTTCCCGCGCTTTTACGCCGAGGTCCGGCGCCTAGCGGCCTTGCCCAAGGCGGAGCGGGATGCTTTTTTGGTACGTTGAGGCCTGATGGAGATCATCTTTCCACCTGATAATGCCCCATGGTCCGACTTCTCATCGTTGCCCACGCGCCTCTAGCATCTGCTTTGCAGGATGTTGCTCGACATGTTTTTCCGGAGCCTGTCGTTGCTCTGGAAGCTGTCGATGTGCAGCCACAGCATCGTCCAGAGGACATTGAGGCGGCGGTGCGTGCCGCCCTTGATCGGCATCGTCCCACCAATGCAACGGATCCGGATGAAGCGTTGATCCTGACGGATGTTTTTGGCGCCACCCCTGCCAATGTGGCTCAGAGAGTGGCGGACGGTCAGCATGTCCGGATCTTGGCTGGTGTCAATGTTCCGATGCTGTGGCGGGCGCTCGCTTATGCTGCCTTGCCTTTGGATGAATTGATCAATCGTGCGATGGTGGGCGGAGCCCAAGGGGTCATGCCGATCACGCCAACGCGTCCTCAAAACCAGGTTTTACAACCTAGCCATGATTCAAAGCACCATCACCATCAGCAATAAGCTCGGGCTGCATGCTCGGGCTTCGGCCAAGTTCACCAAGCTGGCGGCCAGTTTCCCCTGCGAAGTCTTCTTGACGCGCAACAGCAGGCGGGTGAATGCCAAGAGCATCATGGGCGTCATGATGTTGGCTGCCGGCATGGGGACTCAAGTCGAGATCGAAACCCATGGCGAGCGTGAGCAAGACGCCATGGATGCTTTGCGCGCCTTGATCGCCGACAAGTTCGGCGAGGGCGAATAGGGAGATTTGCCATGAGCATGCAGATCTTCGGGTTGCACGTTTCGCGGGGTGTCGCCATCGGTCGGGCTGTGCTGGTGGCTTCCAGTCGCATCGACGTGGCGCATTACTTCATCGATGTGACCCAGATCGATGCTGAGATTGCCCGCTTGCGCCAAGCCAGAGATCGGGTTGGGGCCGAGTTGCTGGCGCTGAAGCGAGATTTGCCTGAAGACGCGCCCCAAGAGTTGGCGGCTTTGATGGACGTCCATCTCATGCTGTTGCATGACGAGTCTCTCGAAGAGGCGATTCGACTCTGGATCACGGAGCGGCATTACAACGCTGAGTGGGCGTTAACGGCGCAGCTTGATGTTCTGGTCCGTCAATTTGACGAGATGGAGGACGAGTATCTGCGCGAGCGCAAGGCCGATATTGAGCAGGTGGCTGAGCGCGTGCTCTCGGCGTTGGTGGCGACGCATGAACGCCCCCGTTCGGCGTGGTCTTTGGGTGCCGGTTCGGGCCCTGACGCTGGCACAGAGGGGCCGTTGGTGCTGATTGCCAATGACATCGCTCCGGCCGATATGCTGCATTTCAAGCGCAGTGTTTTTACCGGGTTTGTGACGGACGTGGGCGGGCGGAACTCGCACACGGCCATCGTGGCCCGCAGTCTCGATATTCCGGCCGTGGTGGGTGCGCGCGAGGCCAGTCGGCTGATCCGCCAAGATGACTGGGTGATCATCGACGGTGATGCGGGCTTGGTCATCGTGGATCCCTCGCCGATCGTCTTGGAAGAGTATGTCTTTCGCCAAAGGCAGGGGCGACTGGAGCGTGAGCGACTTTCTCGGATCAAACATCGCTCAGCGGTGACCTTGGATGGCGAACGCGTGACCTTGATGGCGAACATCGAGATGCCTGAAGATGCTCAAAGTGCCTTTGAGGCGGGTGCTGAAGGTGTTGGGCTCTTTCGGAGTGAATTCCTCTTCATGAATCGGGGCGGTCAATTGCCTGATGAAGAAGAGCAATTCGAGGCTTACCGTGCGGTGGTCATGGCGATGAAGGGCATGCCGGTCACGATTCGCACGGTGGATATCGGCGCCGATAAACCCTTGGAACGGCTGTCCAACGCCGAACTGCGCCATGAACATACGCTCAATCCCGCATTGGGCCTACGCGCCATCCGCTGGAGCTTGGCCGATCCAAGCATGTTCCGCCGTCAGGTGCGGGCCATTTTGCGTGCTGCCGTTGACGGTCCTGTGAAGTTGCTGTTCCCGATGATTTCGCGAGCCAGCGAAATTCGCCAAACCCTCGACATTCTCAAGCGTTGCCGTGAGCAACTGCGTGATGCCAAGGTGAATTACGGGGATGTCGAGATTGGCGCCATGATCGAAATTCCGGCGGCCACCATGATCCTGCCGGTTTTTCTACGGCACTTTGATTTCGTGTCACTCGGCACGAATGATCTTATTCAGTACACCTTGGCCATCGATCGTGCAGATGAGGCTGTGGCGCATCTTTACGATCCATGGCATCCAGCCGTCTTGCATCAGATTGAACGCACGATCCGGCTGGCCCGTGAGGCGGGCAAGGGTGTGAGTGTCTGCGGTGAAATGGCCGGCGATCTGGAGTTCACCGACTTGCTGCTGGGCATGGGGTTGCGCAGCTTTAGCATGCATCCGACGCGGGTGCTTTCCGTCAAACAGCGGGTGTTGCGGGCTGATACCAGCCGGTTAGCACGCATGGCGGGCCAGATCATGGAGGCTGAAGAGCCTCGCAGTCTGGCTGCCGTGATGTCGCTGGATGGCGGCGCGGGCATTTGACCACGCGTCGCCATCATGTCCTTCTTGATGGGCTTTAAGCGCGACGGCGGGCTGCGACAGCGTCGCTGAAGATCGCCAAAACGCGCTCTGAATCGTCCCAGCCGATGCAGGCATCGGTGATGCTCTGACCGTAGTTCAGCTGAGCTGGGTCGTCTTTGCCGGCGCTGAACTTTTGTGCACCCGCCACCAAGTGGCTTTCCACCATCACACCGAAGATCGCGCGTTGGCCTTGGGCCATTTGGGCCGCGATGTCTTGGGCGACGTTGACTTGGCGCTCATGCTGTTTGCTGGAGTTGGCGTGCGAGCAGTCGATCATCAAGGATGTTTCGAGCTTGGCGCTTTCCAAGGCTTTGCAAGCTTCGCCCACCGCCGCGGCGTCATAGTTCGGGGCTTTGCCGCCGCGCAGGATCACGTGGCAATCCTTGTTGCCACGCGTTTCGACGATGGCCACTTGGCCATTTTTGTGCACTGAGAGGAAATGGTGCGGGCGTGCTGCCGCTTGGATGGCATCGATGGCGATGCGGGTGTTACCGTCGGTGCCGTTCTTGAAACCGATCGCGGCTGACAAGCCCGAAGCCAATTCACGGTGCACTTGGCTTTCCGTGGTCCGGGCACCAATGGCGCCCCAGCTGATCAGATCGCCGATGTATTGCGGGCTGATGGTGTCGAGGAACTCGCTGCCGGCGGGCATGCCCAAGCGATTGATGTCGATCAGCAACTGGCGGGCCATGCGCAGGCCTTCGTCGATGCGATAGCTCTCATCAAGGTATGGGTCATTGATCAAACCCTTCCAGCCGACGGTGGTGCGGGGTTTTTCGAAGTACACCCGCATGACGATTTCGAGCGTGTCGGCATAACGCTGACGCAGCGGCAGCAGACGGCGAGCGTAGTCGAGCGCCGCAGCCGGGTCATGGATGGAGCACGGACCGATGACGACCAGCAGCCGATCATCTTTCTTTTGCAGAATTTGCCGAATGTGATGCCGTGTCTGGGCCACCAAGGTTTCCACCGCCGTGCCACGGATCGGGAAAAAACGGATCAGGTGTTCGGGAGGGGGCAGGGGGGTCACGTCGCTGATCCTTTCATCGTCGGTCTGCGAGGTCTTGTCCATCAGGCTGTCGGTCGTGTTCATCGGTGAGTTCCGCGAGCGGTGGGGGTTCATAAAAAAACCCGCCGGGTTGGATGCCCGGCGGGTTGGAGATGGTTCGTGTGGGTTTCGATGCGCCTACACGTCTCCGCCGCCGCAGCGGTACGAGAACCAAAAGTAGACAAAAAAGAAAGCCAACAAGCGCATGGGCTTCAATGTAGCACGTCAGGCGGTCCCGCCGACCGTCATGCCGTCGATGCGCAGGGTGGGTTGTCCGACGCCGACGGGGACGCTTTGACCGTCCTTGCCGCAGGTGCCGACACCACTATCGAGCTCAAGATCGTTACCAATCATCGACACCCGGGTGAGGGCATCGGGGCCATTGCCGATGATGGTGGCGCCCTTGACGGGATACAAAATCTTGCCTTTTTCGACCCAATAAGCCTCGCTGGCCGAGAACACGAACTTGCCGCTGGTGATATCCACTTGGCCGCCGCCGAAATTGGTGGCGTACAGGCCCCGATCGATCGAGGCGATGATTTCCTCACGGCTGCGCTCACCCGCCAGCATGTAGGTGTTGGTCATGCGCGGCAGGGGCACGTGGGCATAACTTTCGCGTCGGCCATTGCCGGTGGGTTTGCGGCGTGAGAGTCGGGCATTCATGCTGTCTTGCAGGTAGGTTTTGAGGATGCCGTCCTCAATCAAGACATTGCGCTGGGTGGTGTGTCCTTCATCGTCGATGTTGAGCGAGCCGCGTCGATCGGGCAAGGTGCCGTCATCAAGCACCGTGACACCCTTGGCGGCCACCCGCTGCCCGATCCGACCCGCGAAAGCGCTGGAGCCCTTGCGGTTGAAGTCGCCCTCTAAGCCATGGCCGATGGCTTCATGCAGCAGCACACCGGGCCACCCTGGGCCCAAGACCACGGTCATTTCGCCGGCCGGGGCGGGGCGGCTTTCAAGGTTGGTGAGGGCCGCATCGACAGCTTCCTTGGCGTATTGCTCAAGGACCGCGTCGCGGAAATAGCTGAAATCGAACCGACCACCACCGCCCGAAGAGCCCACCTCGCGGCGGCCGTTTTGTTCGGCGATCACCGTGACCGAGAGGCGCACGAGCGGGCGGATATCCGCTGCCAAGGTCCCATCCGCGCGGGCGATCAGCACGACGTCGTATTCACCAGCCAGTCCAGCCATCACCTGAACCACGCGCGGATCACGTGCTTTGGCGAGCCGCTCGACCCGTTCAAGCAGGGCAACTTTGGCCGTGCTGTCGAGGCTGGGCAGCGGGTCGCGACCGACATAGAGTGAGCGACTCGGAGCAATGCTGCGCACAGGGTTGACCTTGATGCGCCGTGATTGGCCGGCTGCGGCAATGCTGCGTACCGTGCGCGCCGCGTCGAGCAAGGCGGCCTCGGAGATGTCATCCGAGTAGGCAAAGGCAGTCTTCTCACCGCTGATGGCCCGCACGCCCACACCTTGATCAATGCTGAAACTGCCACTTTTGACGATGCCCTCTTCAAGGCTCCAACCTTCGCTGCGGGTGTACTGGAAGTAGAGGTCGGCGTCATCAACCTTGTGAGCCGTGATGGTGTTCAAGGCTCGACGCAGGGCGCTCTCATTGAGACCGAAGGGGGTGAGCAAAAGCTCTTGGGCCGTATGGAGGCGCTCAAGGGTGGGTTCAATGGCAATCATGGCCCGATTCTAGGGGGCGAAGGCCTTGGCTCGTTTTTGAGGGCCCACGATCGACTGGGCAAAAAAAGCCCCTGAAGAGTCAGGGGCTTCGGCGCGACTGGAAAAAGAGTCTTGACTTGGTGTCGCGCCAACCGGGGGGAGATCAATGTGGGAAATTATCCCATTTAAAGGAAAGATTGCAAGGGTGTTTTGCATTATTTTGTGGGTGTAGACGCGTCGCACACCCTTTGATCGGGGTTGAGCGATACCGCATGTTGAGGTGCGGGTTTCTATAATCACCGCTTTCCTTGCGTCACCATGCGCTTGGCCGATCCACTGACAAGCCTCTTCCGTGAACAACGCTGTGCCCGAAACACTGACACCGCTGCAACTGATGGCCGAAGACATGGCGCAAGTTGATGCTGTGATTCGACGCCGACTCGACTCGGAAGTTGCGCTGATCAATCAGATCTCTCACTACATCATCGGGGCCGGAGGCAAACGTTTACGGCCCTTGCTGGTCTTGCTTTGTTCGCGAGCGTTGAACTTCCAGGGCGTGGACCGCTTTGAAATGGCGGCGACCGTGGAATTCATTCACACCGCCACGCTGCTGCACGACGATGTGGTCGATGAGTCGGATCTGCGCCGTGGTCGCAGCACAGCCAATGCGATGTTTGGCAATGCTGCCAGTGTCTTGGTGGGGGATTTCCTCTACTCCCGATCCTTTCAGATGATGGTGTCGGTCAATCGCATGCGCGTTTTGGACGTGTTGGCGGATGCCACCAATGTGATTGCGGAAGGCGAAGTGCTTCAGTTGCTCAACATGCACGACCCAGATGCCACCGTAGAGAGCTATCTACGCGTGATCCGCTACAAGACAGCCAAGCTTTTCGAAGCCAGTGCCCGGCTTGGGGCGGTCTTGGCTGATGTCGCACCTGACGTGGAAGAAGCTTGTGCCACTTATGGGCGCTGCCTAGGTACAGCCTTCCAGTTGGTGGACGATCTGCTCGATTACGAAGGGGCTACCGAGCAGTTGGGCAAGAACGTGGGTGACGATTTGCGTGAGGGTAAGCCCACCTTGCCCCTGTTGTTGGCCATGAGTCGGGGATCTGAAGAAGAGCGGCAACTGATTCGACACGCCATTGAGCATGGTGAAGTGGACCGGTTGCCGCAGATCATCGCCATCGTGAAGGCTACGGGAGCTTTAGAGGCCACGCGTGAAGCGGCGCGGGCCGAGGCGGCCAAGGCCTGCGAGCAGCTTTCTCACTTAGGCCCTTCACAGTTTAAAAATGCTCTGCTACAATTGCCGGCTCTTGCGATAGATCGTTCGTCTTGATCGATTCATTGGTGAGTCACGGGGTGTAGCTTAGCCTGGTAGAGCGCTACGTTCGGGACGTAGAGGCCGGAGGTTCGAATCCTCTCACCCCGACCAATTCAAATGCCTGTACATGCTCAGTGTGTACAGGCATTTCCTTGTGTACTTCGCGTTGCTATTTTTGGCGGCGTGGTACAATCAAAAGCTTGATCCAGCGTTGGCTGGGTCGGTTTCATGTTGAAAGGCTGATATGTACGCGGTCATAAAAACCGGTGGCAAACAGTACAAAGTTGTTGCCGGCGAAAAAATTAAAGTAGAACAGATTGCTGCGGAAGTTGGCCAAGAGGTTGTCATTGATCAAGTTTTGGCTGTCGGTAGCGGCGCTGAACTGAAAATTGGCACGCCCTTGGTTGCAGGCGCATCGGTGACGGCGACGGTGTTGTCGCAAGGTCGGCACGACAAGGTTCGCATCTTCAAGATGCGTCGTCGTAAGCACTACCAGCGCCACCAAGGCCACCGTCAGAACTACACCGAATTGCAAATCAACGTGGTTCAGGCCTAAGACGTTTGACGTCTAGGTTGTTGCTGAATCCAAGGAGCTAGGTCATGGCACAGAAAAAAGGCGGCGGTTCCACGCGGAACGGCCGTGATTCCAAGCCCAAAATGCTGGGCGTGAAGGCGTTTGGTGGCGAAGCCATCAGCGCAGGTTCGATCATCGTGCGTCAGCGCGGTACGCGTTTCCATGCTGGCACCAATGTCGGTATGGGTCGTGATCACACCTTGTTTGCATTGGTCGATGGGACGGTGTCCTTCGACGTTAAGGGTTCACAGAACCGCAAGACGGTCTTCATCACACCGCTTTGAGCCGTGTCTGACTGAAGCACCAAGCCCCGGCTCGCCGGGGCTTTTTTGCTTTCGACAGATTCAAGGTCGGCGTGAGAGGGCTTTCAGGCCGGGTCGATTCAGGAGAAGTCATGAAATTCGTTGACGAAGTGGTGATCGATATCGCCGCTGGCAATGGTGGCAGTGGTTGTGCGAGCTTTCGTCGCGAGAAGTGCATTCCGTTCGGCGGCCCCAATGGGGGCGATGGTGGCCGAGGTGGGCATGTCTACGCTGTCGGCGACATCAATCTGAACACGCTGGTCGATTTTCGCTACACGCGTCGCCATGAGGCTCGCAATGGCGAGCAAGGTCGGGGTTCGGATCAGTTCGGTGCGGCGGGGCCTGACGTGGTGCTGCACATGCCCGTGGGCACGATCATTGCCGATGCAGAAACCGGGGATATTCTGGCCGAGCTGCTGGTCCCGGGTGAACAGATCATGCTCGCCAAGGGCGGCGATGGCGGTTTTGGTAACTTGCATTACAAGACCAGCACCAATCGGGCTCCGCGTCAAAAAACGCCCGGCTGGCCCGGTGAGCACAAGACCTTGCGCCTTGAGTTGCGTGTGCTGGCCGATGTGGGCCTGCTGGGCATGCCCAATGCCGGCAAATCGACCCTGATTGCGGCCATCTCGAACGCCCGGCCCAAGATCGCCGACTATCCCTTCACCACGCTCTATCCCAATCTTGGGGTGGTTCGCGTTGGACCAAGCCAGAGCTTTGTCGTGGCCGATGTGCCTGGTTTGATTGAAGGTGCGGCCGAAGGCGCGGGTTTGGGGCATCAGTTTTTGCGCCATTTGCAACGCACCCGCGTGTTGTTGCACATGGTCGATATGGCGCCGTTTGATGACAGCATTGATCCGGTGGCCCAAGCGCGCGCCATCGTGGGCGAGCTTAAAAAGTACGACAAGGCGCTGTTTGAAAAACCGCGTTGGTTGGTGCTGAACAAGCTGGACATGGTGCCGGTCGAGCAGCGCGCCGCGTTGGTCAAACAGTTTGTGCGGCGTTTGCGTTGGAAGGGGCCAGTGTTTGAGATTTCCGCCTTGACCCGCGAAGGTTGCGAGCCGTTGATCCGAGCCATCTACAACCATGTCGCCTCGCTCAAGGTGCCGGTGGTGGAAGTTCCGGACGTGCGCTTCATGCCTGAAGCCACGGTGGTTCCCGCCTCTGCATCGGTCCCAGCCAGCCTAGATCTGAACGACGATCCGCGTTTTCGCGTGGATCCCGCCTGATCGACTGAGTTTGCGCCTTGTTCTGAATCACTGATCGTTCTGCCTCATTTCTGTCTCATGAGTGACATCCTGATCCAAGCCCGCCGTATCGTGGTCAAGGTGGGTTCCAGTCTGGTGACCAATGAAGGGCGCGGCTTGGATGCCGACGCCATCAACGGTTGGTGTGTTCAGCTGGCCGAACTGGTTCGGCAAGGGCGCGAGGTGGTGATGGTGTCTTCAGGCGCCATTGCTGAAGGCATGAAGCGCCTTGGTTGGACGACCCGACCCAAGGAGCTGCATGAGCTTCAGGCCGCCGCTGCGGTGGGGCAGATGGGGTTGGCACAGATCTACGAAACGCGCCTGCGTGAACAAGGGCTGGGCAGCGCCCAAGTCTTGTTGACGCACGCCGATTTGGCGGATCGCGAGCGTTACCTCAACGCGCGTTCGACCTTGTTGACCTTGCTCGGCTTGGGTGTGATCCCGGTGATCAACGAAAACGACACGGTGGTCAACGACGAGATCAAGTTTGGCGACAACGACACCTTGGGTGCGTTGGTGGCCAATTTGGTCGATGCCGATGCGCTGGTGATCCTGACCGATCAAAAAGGCTTGTATTCAGCGGATCCGCGCAAGGACCCCAACGCGCGCTTTATCCATGAAGCCCAAGCCGGTGATCCTGAGCTGGAGTTGATGGCCGGTGGCGCCGGCTCCAGCATTGGTCGCGGCGGCATGATCACCAAGATTTTGGCGGCCAAGCGCGCGGCAGGCAGTGGTGCCAGCACCGTGATCGCTTGGGGACGTGAACCGAGCGCCTTGCTGCGTTTGGTGGCGGGTGAGTCGATTGGCACGCTCTTGGTGGCGACCACCGCCAAGGTGGCCGCACGCAAGCAGTGGATGGCCGATCACCTGCAACTCAAGGGGGCGGTGCTGGTCGATGACGGTGCGGCGCTCAAATTGCGCGCCGAAGGCAAAAGCTTGCTGCCGATCGGTGTGATTGATGTGCAGGGTGAATTTGCCCGGGGGGATGTGATTGCGGTGCGCTCGGCCAATGGGGTGGATATTGCACGGGGTTTGGCCAATTACGCCGCCAGCGAAACCCGGCTTATTTCGCGCAAACCCTCCTCGCAAATCGAAGGTTTGTTGGGCTACGCCAACGAACCCGAATTGATTCACCGCGATAACTTGGTGTTGTGCTGAGCCGCTGACGTTTGTCGTACCTCAAGGCCGCATCAGGAACGATGCGGCCCAAAGGCTGACGTTGAACCAGAGGTGGAGCATGACGGGGACGCGTAAGCGACCGCTCCACTCAAAGCTGAGACCGAGCAGCAACGACACCGGCAAAACAGCCAAAGCGGCTGGCGCTGGATGGCGCCACAGATGCATCAAGGCAAAGATCACGCCCGTGATCAAATTGGCGCTGGTCAGGCTAAGCCAAGGCAACCTAGCCACCGGCATCCAACGCCACTGACCCCAATAACGTTGGGCCAAGGCCACTTGCAAGCCACCTCGGAACACAATTTCCTCAGCCGTTGCTGCCAAGACCAACAGGGGTAGGTCCCGCAGGGGATCTGATGTGGGTAAGCCGAAACCGTACGATGCCACCAGCCAAGCGATACCGGGCGATGCCACCGTGCAACCGAGCAACAATTGTTGCCAAGCTGCACTGCGAAAAGCACGGGAGTGGTGAAGGATACGATCGCGAATCATGCCCACAGCTTACGGGCCCAGAGGTGGCGCGTAGCTTACGCCGCGACATCACGGCCGTTTCATCGTGGGTCTTGATCGTGTCTTTTTGTCAGATCACACCCGCTTGTTGCATCAAGCGTCTTGCGGGTTCAAGGTCGGCGACATCAATGGCTTCTAGGGCACTGAATCCCAAATCCGTCAAAACATTTTTCCCTTTGGGATCGGTATTCATGCCGACCAAAATCTGGCGAATTTGTTCAGCTTGATCGGCCCACTCAGGGCTGATGCAGAAGCAGTGGAACGCCGTGCCGTCACGAGTTTCACCCACGACCTCCAAGTCCGCCTTGGTGGTTGCCGACAGACCGCGCCATGTTTCGTTGAAGACAAAACCAGCATGCGCCTCACCCTTGAGCACGGCTTGGGCGGCCTTGGGGTGCGTGCCGACAAACTGGTAGCGCACGCGCGAAGGATCCAAACCGATGCCGGGCAGAAGCGTTTGTCCCAGCGGGTGAACGATCAGTTTGTCGGTGGCAGAGGCGATCACCACCTCGCCATCCGCTGGAATGGGGCGATCTTTGCGAACCACCATCAGGGTTTCGTCGCGCAAACCCACCACACGGGCGACGGGAATATGGCCCTTCTTGGCCGCGAAGATCAACGCGGAATAGGGGTTGGCGTAAACCACTTGAACGTCGTTGTCGAGCACTTGCTGGCGCTCGACCAGAAAGCTATCTGCCGGTTCAAAGTGGATGCCGCAGGCCATCATGCGTTGCAAGTAGGTGTTCAGGGCGAACCAACCGAACAGATTCTTGGCCGTGTCATGAGGACAAACGGATAAACGAAAACGTGCAGCCATGAAGGAATACTCCCGAGAAGAACAGGCACCAAATCAGGCTGAGATGATATTGGTGTCGTCTGCCCATGGTCTGGTGAGTTCTGCAAGCGTTTGCAAAATCTTGCCGCTTTAAAAATATATAGTGCGCCCGTTCTCGCCCATGCAAGTCCTTATCCGGCTTGAGATCGATTCGCCAAGGCAGTTAGAATGCGCGCCACGCCTCCGTAGCTCAGTGGATAGAGCGATCCCCTCCTGAACAAGTTGGGCACCCATCGGCGAAAGCGATGACGTGAATGGAATCAAAGTCGGTGAACTCGTCCTGATGATGCAGACGACAACGCCGAGCCAAGTTCAATGCCTTGCTGGTGTTGAGAAGGTGTAGAGACTAGACGGTTCCGGCCTAACGACATGCGAGGCATGTCTAGGGTCAAGGCATAGTCCAGACCACGAACGCATGAGTCACCTATACGCATGCGGCGGCGAAAGCCGAAGTGGGATGAAGGGATAGGTCGCAGGTTCGATTCCTGCCGAAGGCACCACATCTTCCTGATTGCATCCTCGCCTGAAAACCATGAAGTTAACCATGTCCAAGGGGATGCGCCGTGCACTGATGAGCGCACTGACTCTGGGGGTGCTGGGGGTGCTTTTCTTCTTGGCGATCGGGGGCTGGTATCTCTGGACCCAGCACGACCGCAACTTCCACACGGTCATCCCGGGCGTTTTGTATCGCTCAGCGCAGATGAATGGCGACCAGATCAAGTCCCGGGTCGAGGCCTCTGGCGCGCGCGCCATGCTCAATCTGCGTGGGTTGCGTCCGGGCCAAGATTGGTACGAGGAGGAGATCGCTGTGACCAAGGCCATCGGGATCACCCATCTCGACTACGGTATCTCGGCCAATGCACCCGTCACACTCGCACAGATGAAAGAGATTCTTGCGCTGATCGAGCAAGCGCCTAAACCGCTGCTGATTCACTGCGAAGCGGGGGCCGACCGGACGGGATTGGTCGTGGCACTTTATTTGTTAACGCATGGTCGCAGTGAGGCTCAGGCTCGTGAAGCCTTGGCCTTGCGTTTTGGGCATTTCCCCTACCTGATGTGGGCGAGTACCCAAAGCATGGATGACAGCCTCGATCTTTTTGTCGCCGATTTCAAGACCCACCCTCAAACGCCTTGAGGCCCATCCTTGGTGATTTCTGGGGCTGCCGGGGTGGGTTCGATCACGGGTTCAGGCGGGCGCCAGCGCCAGATCCAAATCAGATCGATGGCCCGATCTGATCCTGATTGGGCCCGCAGCGTGAAGCGCTGCGCAATACGGTAGATCAGTTGCCACGTCCCTGAGGCGGCGTTCAGGCTTCGTTCGTAGCCGACATACCAGCGTCTTGAGAGTTGTTTGCCCAAAGACACCACGGTTTCTGCGGCATCACCGTCAGATTTGCGCACCGAGACCTGATCAAGCCCCACACGTTCGAGCAGGGAAGGACTGTCCCCCTCACCGGAGATCAATGCATAGGCCGCACGTTGCAGCAGCGCCAAATCCGTGCGCCCGAGTCCATCGGGGGCCCGGCCCAAGATGAGCCATGAGAGTTTGTCGGTGTCGTTCAACGCCGGATCGCTGAACAGGCGAACACGCATGTTTTCGACGGTACCCGTGACAGCCACGCCGACCCGGACTTCATCGATATCTGGTCGTGTGGCTTCGATATCCAGTTGTGGATTGCTGGGGGGGCCCGTGAAAGTCATCCGTCCTCGATCGATCGCCAGTTTTTGTCCGTAGGCGGAATAGGTGCCATCGTCACCGGTATGAATGGTGCCGTGGATCGCCAGTTTTCCTCCTGGGTTGGACAAGGCGAGTGAGCCCACAAGCGCGGTGTGAAGGCCTCGGCCTTGCACGGTAAAGGCATCACCCATATCGAGTTTCATATCGACCACGGTATTGCGCGCTGATGCTGTGGGACTGCGGGGCGGCGCGTCTTCAGTGCGCTTGGTCTGCCGGGGTAGGCCATGGGCGGTGCTGACCAACACGTCATCCGACAAACCCGGGGCATCTCCTTGACTGAAGTCGATGTGACCTTCATCGGCACGCAGCGCCCCTTGAATCGACGTGCGTTGTTGATCGATCTCTATCTGGGTGGTGCCGCTCACCACCACACGACGATCCACCCGCTGTAGCAAGGCAAAACGTTGTGCCGTTGCGGTCATGTGTGCGTGGGGATGGCTGGCATTGAGGACCAGATCGCCACTGGCTTGCACGTGGCCCTCCCCAGCTTTCATCGTCAATGTTTCGATGTGCGCGGTGTTGCCTGTCAGGGTGGCTTTCAATTCCGCATCGTGCCAATCGATGCCGTTCAGCGCGTTTTGGATGCCAATCTTGGTGCCATGCATGTCTCCACGAAGGTTGGGATTGCCCAACTGACCTTGAATGCGTGCTTGGGTTTCAAGCTTGCCGCTTAGAAGCCAGCCGGGAGGAAGCCATCGCCCCCAGCGACCGAGTTCAGCAATGCGCACATCAAGACTGCCATCGATCACATCTTCCTTGGTGGGCCAAGGAGATTGGGTGCTGCGGGTCTGGAGATTTTGTTGGCCCTCTAAAGAGCCCAAATGGCCGCCAGCCACGTGTTGTTGTAGTTGCCAGTGGCCTTGATGACCCTGTAAGGCCAAGCGCAATTCGGCCAGTCCCAAGGGCTGTGGGCCCAGTGGATTGTCTGGATCATTCACCTGCAAGTCACCCGCCAGACGCTCCAAGGCGATGTCCGCCGAGAGATTGCGTGGGTCCAGCGAAAGATTGGCATGACCGCCCATTTTCAAATCACCCTCCCAGCCAAAACCGGGTTGTGCGCGTGCCAGTAGTGGGGCGATCTCAAGCGGTTCCAACCTTGATCGGAAGATGAGGTGCGGTGTTGTGCTGTCGGCCTGGGTTTGAAACAGGCATTCATCCAGCACCAAATGCAAGGCGAGCCATTGAAGCCGGGTCGGCTGGATTCGGAAGGTCTGAGACCGTTCATCACGGTGATAGCTCAGGCTGGTTGGATCCAATTGCAAGAAATCCGGGGCCGATGCGGGCGCTTTGGCGTCTTTCAGATGCAAAGCTTGAATCTCGCCTTCCCAGTGATCACTGCCGGAATCACTCTTGGCGGTCTCGGGGTGGATGTTGGGACTGGGGTGATGTTGCCAGCGTCCATCGGCCAACAGCTCCATACGCAAGGGCGTGGGCAGCATGCTGTTGAGTTCGCCGGTGGTGGGGTCGGAGAATTGGGCGAGCGATTGCAGTTGCAAGCGGTGGCGGTTGGCGCTGCCTTGCACCGTCAGTTCGGTGCTCCCCAGATGCAGCCCCGGCCAAGAGGCTTCCCCAAGGCTTGCTTGGATATCGAGTTGATCGCGAGGATGGCTGCCGGCATCAAAACGGGTTTTGAACTTTTGCAGATGCAGCCCCGGCTTGTGATCCCGATGGTTCGGGTCCATCTGTAGGTCTTGGGCTTGGGCATGACCACTGGCGTAGGCATCAGGCCAGCGGCCCTGAATGTCAACGTCCATGTCCAAATCACCCGCGATATCGGCTGAACTGCCGACGAGGTTCAGCCAAGGTTGGAGCCGTTGCAAAGCGGGGCTGTGGAGTTTGACGTGCCACTGATCGTTGGTGGGATCGGTGTGCCAAGTACCGCGTACGCTGATATCGGTGGAGTTTTGCTTGGCGCCCAGTTGCCAGCTCGTGTCCACGCTCAAGGGCCAAGGCGCGGCGTGTTCATTCTGGGGTGTCGCCCCTTCTTGGGTTTGCAGACGCAAGGTGCCGGTCAACGCCAGGCCCGCCAGCAAGCTGTCACGGAGTTGCACCAGGGCGTGGCCTTGTAGGGTGCTCATCAGCGCGGGCGAAGCATCCAAGCGATCGAGCCTGTCAAAGACGGCGGTCGATTGGCGTAGATCCGCCGTGATCGTGCCGTCCAAGCGCGTGGGGGGGGCTCGCCACGGTTGCTCAGCCGCGTCCCCGGGCCACCAGATGCGTGGATCGAAATGTTCGAGCGTTGCATCCACACCGACATGGTGCTGCGCCGATGACACTTGGTGTTCCCATTGCCCTTGCGCATGGAGGATGGCCGTCCCGGCTTGAGCGTGAAGTTGTTCGATGTGTAGGCGCTGTGGCGTGATGCGACCGTTGAGTTGAAGTTGGACCGCAGGCACGTCATGGGGCGCCAGTTGCTGACCACGCAGATCGGCTTTCACACTCATGAACAGATCTGAAGCCCCTTTGAGCCAGGCCGTTGAGGTCAGTGGCCAAGGCAGTTGCGCCTCGACCGCCAAGGGGCCGGTGATCTCGAAGGCTGGGCCATGTCGATCGATGTCGGCGGGATGCAGTTGGGCGATGTAGGTGTCAACTTGTAGGCTCAGACGCTCAGGTTGATGATGCTCATCAAGCACCCACTGACCATGGCCCTCGATCTTGGCTGGGCCGGCGGTGTTCGGTTCTCGGTGCAGTTCCGCCACAAAGTTTTGAACATCACCGCTGGTGATGCCATGGTTGTGTTGCGCCGTCATGTGGCACTGCAAGCGACTTACTGGCAAACCGTGACGGTCAAGGCGGTCCGGCTTGGCATTGCGCAGATCGGCCTGCACTTGCCAGCGCATGGATGCGGCTTGCCACTGCGTTTGCACATCGCCACTGAGGAGGGTCTGAGGCGCATGGGGGTGCAGGGCCGCAAGATTGAGTTGATCTGTATGCAGATTCAACTGTGGCAAGGGCCATGGCGCAAAGGGTTGGACCGTGGCTGTGCCTTGAAGGGTTTGGGTCCATCCGTGCAGATCGACCTGCACCGTCATGGTTTCGAGCCCCCCTTTGGCGATCGCTTGGGCTTGCCAAGCGATGGGCGCGGTTGCGGTCGTCTCGATCGTGGCTTCAACGTTCAACTTGAACGGTGCCGTCGAGGCGATCTGCCCATGGCCTTGCCAGCGTAGATGTGACCAAGCACCCTCCACTCGGTCGATGTGGTGCAGCCCCAACGGGCCGGCAGCCAACGACAGCCGTGCCTTGAGATGTTGCACAGGCTCATCGCCCAAGGCCGAAAGGGACAAGGTTTCCAGGGTGACGTTCTCAATCTCCAGTCCGATGGGGAGCACCAGTGTGCTCGGGGGCATGAGGGGCGATGCGGGTGGTGGGGGGGATGTTTGGGTGGGGTGATGCAACGTCACACTTTGGACACGCACATGGTCAAAGTGCAAAACAGGCCATGGCGCCACGCTGATTCGGTCCAAGTGCCAATCCACGTGATCAATCACCAAGGTTTGGGTGGGGTTGATGGCCCAGCGGATCTGTTGGATCTGTCCTTGACCCAACAGGGCCCCTTCGGCGTGCTCAAGATGGAGCGATGGCACAACGCGTTGTGCCAGGCTCGCCACGGCTTGCGTGCCCCACGAGGTGCTGACCAGCAAGGCCAGCAAAAGGCCCACGACAAGCAAGAGCGCGCCGATCAGGAGCATCGGCACGATCACCGCCTTGGCGATGCGCCGCCGCCATGCTCCCCCACCGCCGCCAGCGGCCGTGCTGGGTGATGGCGGTGTGGGGGGTGTGGGATCAGGCTGAGCCAGCGGTGTGGGGATCATGCTCAGAAGGTGATGCCGATGCTGAAATGCAAACGCAAACGCTCAAGGCGTTCGGCCCACGCCAAATCAATGCGCAACGGGCCCACGGGACTGCGCCAACGCACGCCCAAGCCATAGCCTTTATCGGGTTTGAACGCTGCCCAGTTGACGGCCGCTTGGCCTGCATCGTAGAAGGCTGCCCACCACCACGCCGGTGTATTGCGGGTGAAGGGGTGCGCGATCTCGAAGCTGGTGGTTCCCAGCACATGACCGCCAATCGCCGTGCCATCCAAGGCTTGGGGGCCGAGGGATTGGTAGGCATAGCCCCGTATGGACTCATCACCACCGGCTCGGAAAAGCAAGGTGTAGGGCACGCTGGTGCTTGGAATGGGCGAGAAAACTTGTCCCAGTTGGATCCGTCCTTGGCCGTACCATGAGTCTCCCAGCGGGTAATACCCTGTCACGCGCAATGTGCCGCGTGAGAAGTAGCCACTGTCCGTGAGGGTGTGGAACGAGCGCCCCACGCCAGCTTCAGCGGAAAGACCGACCCCTTGTGTTGGCAAGATGGGGTGATCGAGATTGCGCCAGACCCATTGGTAATTCAGGGTGGCGGAGGTGGAGTCATCGGTGAGGCTCGTCCCATAGGTGGGGCGCGTGGTGGCCCGTAGCCATTCGAGATAGAACAGGCGTTCGATCCGTTCGCTATCTTGAGTTCGGCCCACACGGACTCGCTCGTTGGTGATCACCAAGCCCCCGGCTTCCGTTTGCGAGAGGGCGCCGGACAGCAGATTGCGAAAGGGGCCCAGCACGGGATGGGAAGTCAGATCCAGCGAGACCAGTTGTTCCGTCCGACCCCATTGCACTTTGGTTTTGCCTTGCCAAGGTTGATTGGCAAAGCGTTGATGCAGGTGTTCGAACGTGACGCGTGGCCCGGCGTTGTCGGAGTAACCCAGACCGACCGTGGTTTGGTGCAAAGCCCGTTCACGCAGGTTGATCGTGATCGGTACCGACTCGGGGTGATTGGCGTCAGGGTTGAAGGTGACGCCGACCGTTTCAAACAAGGTGGTTTTGACGAGCCGGTCTTGGAAGTCAAGCAGCGGTTTTTCACGCAGCGGCTCGCCCTCACCGAAGGTAAACAAGGGAAAGATCCCGTCATAGTTGACGTGTTCCAGCCCGTTGACACTGATGCGACCGATGCGATATAGCGGGCCACTGTCCAACACCAAGGTCAAGGTGGCTTGATGGTTGATGGGATCGATCTGGGCATGGGTACTTTTCCAAGCTGCATGCGTATAGCCTTGGGCACGCAACAACGCGATCAAGGTGGCCTTGGCATCACTCCATGAGGCTTGGGTGAAGGGATGGCCTGGTTGCAGGGCCCATTTGTCATGCAGTCGAGCCATCAGCACCGATGGGGCTATTTCGACGGCATCAGGATCGACGCTTGCTGTGGTTGGAAGCGCGGCGCGTTCGGCCAAAGCCCCTTGCACGTCGAGATGAAAAGCTTCCACGCGTGTGATGGGGCCAAGGACAACGTGCACTTTGAGATGCAGATGCGTCACGGCTGGCGTAGCGAGCATCTCAACATGGGCGGTGCTACCGAAATAACCTTCGGTTTCGAGCAATCCCCGGACTTGCGATGGTGTTGCTGCGATCAATCGTTGCAGTTCGCTGCGGGCAATGCGGTCATTGCCCAGTCGTTTGAAGCGACTTAGATCGAGGTATTTATCCAGCAACGGCTTTAAATCATCCGGCGCATCCAGATCCGTTTGCCAAGTCACATGTCCGGTTTCAGGGGCGTCATCGCTGGGCGTTGCGGCGAGCGTCCCGTGGGAGACAACGCAGCAGCCCAAGATCCCAACCAGCCATAGGCTACGCCTTGCTTGGGATGCTCTGAACGATCGGCGAGTGTGTGCCATGAATGTAGGACCCGCCATATGAGCGCTGTAGGGGTGCTATTTATGCGCTATTGAGGGGCGCTATTGTGGCCGATACTGCTGTCATGCGCGCCCTCCATGGGTTCAAAAATCGGCTTGAATACCGGTGCTGAGCCAGCCATAGAGATGGTCCATGTGTTGCGCGGTGAGCGTGTTGTAGCTCATTGGCATCTCGCCGACCCAAGATTGGGTCATCACTTGAGCGCGGACCACCAGCGACCAGCCGGGTTCGATCTGATACCCCATTTGGGCGATGCCGATGTGGTTGCGATCGACGGGACGACCACCGCGTTGCGTGATCAGGCGATCGATGTGATCGCGGTCGAGTCGCTGATGTTCGTAGCCGAGTTGCATCGACCATGAGGGCGGCATCGGCAGCGACCAAGAGCCGCCGAGATGCCAAAAACGCGCTTGGTAACGGGTCTCGCCTTGAAGATCAAACGGCAACAGGTTCAGCGGTACACGCACCGTCATCGGACTGGGGCAACTTGGCGCGGGCCGAGCGATGAGGGCCGTGGTATCGAACTGCAAGCGATAGGTGCATCCCGACAACGTCGCCTGACCCGAGATGTCGCTGTGATCGACGCGGCTTTGACCTGCGCCGACAAAGGCCGAGAGTCGGTACGCGCGCCAGCTACCGATCAAATCAGCTTGCAGCTGGGTGTCGCGTGGTTGATCGATGCGGATCTGTTGCACCGTGGCTCGCAAGCCCATGGCTTGCAGACTCAGGGTGCTGGCGCGCTCAATGGCTTGAGACTGATTGCCCCAGCTGGAGAGCCGTACAGCGTAGGACTGATCTGCACTCCGATCGTCGTTCATGCGCCATTGCACCCCCGTTTGCCAACTGGTGACCCGAATGACACTGTCTCGATCTTGCATGTTGCGTTGCCAAACTTGGCCCTCCAAACGCAAGCGATCGGCATGAGTTCTCAGCAGGCCACGGACGTGTTGGCCGGCATAGTCACCGATGTGTGTGCCTTGGAGTGCCGGGTCTTGTCCACGTATCTGAAAGACATCGATCTGTGAGTTGACCAAGTCGCGCATGACCTCGATCTGCACCGGATTTGAAGCCTTGGCCCCGCCAAAGCCGACCGAGGCCGCCTGAAGCAGGGCGTCTAAGGGCATCCGTTCTAACCATCAGAAGTGCAACAGACCGGCGAGGCTCGGTCCGCTGATGATCGGGCCCGAGCGAGTGACGCGCATCGTGCCCGTGGCTAGCGCGGTGCCATCGGCTTGGCGCAGGATCAAGCCACCGAGCACGATCTGTAGATCAAAGTCTCCGGTGGTGTTGAGCAAGCTATCCAAGGCTTGAGCTTGGGCCGGAAACTGGCGCAGCAGCAAGGCTTGGAGACGTGCCGGGCTGGTGCTCAAGCTGATGGCCCCGGCGGTTTGGATCACGTCAGCGCCGACGTTGACGATGCCTTGGCCTTCGGTGCCGACTTCGATGCCGCTGGCGCTGCGAGCGTAGGCGTGCAATTGGGCCCCCGCCGGAACCACGATGCTTAGACGGGTGAGGTCCGCTGGATCACGCTGCAATTGCACGCGGTCGAGCAGCACTTCGAGCTTTTTCAGGCTGTGGCGATCCGTGACCGTCAAACCCAAAGCGAATTCAGTGCGACCCTCTGGCAAGGCAAAGGCCGTGCTGCGTAAAGGCAGCTCGATGCTGGCGAGGCTGCTGAGTGTTTGGCCACGGAGATTGAGGCCGGTGGCGGTGAAGTCCGCCAAGGTGGCGGTGATGGCTGGGCCTTGGGTGGGCGTGATCAGCATCTGATCTTGGGCGACGTAGATATATTGCGCTGCTTGCACAGCGGTTCTGATCGTTGAGACAGCAACACTCACGGATTGGGCATTAGACAGGTTGGTCTGGGTAATCAGTGTCGGTACGGCCCCATTGCGCAAAATATCGGCGGCGTCCGGCATATTCTTCTTGGTAAGAATCACGCCGACTGAGGATGCAATGCCTTGTGAGGCAATGGAGGCGGCATTATCTTTCTGATTCGCCGACCAAGCAGCGATGTGGTCAAGACCGCGACGGGCGGTGCGTTGAATCACTCCTGATATCACGGTGGTGTCCGAGAAGATCGATGCACCAGATACTGTGCTTTGGTTTTGCTTGAGAATTTCTTGCGTGAGGGTTTTGGCTGATTCTCGAAATGCCGTCTCACCGCTTCCACCGGCCGCCACGGACGTTTCTGCAATGTCATTGAGGATTTTTGCCGCCGCCGCCGCTGCCATGGCCGTTTGTGCCGGTTGAGCCACCGGATTGAAGGTGGCGGGATCTTGAACCCCCAAACCCATGGTCTGCATCACCGCTTGGAAGTCGGGCGTCGATAGACCGCTTTCAACCTGCATGGTGGTGAAGGGGGAAATCACGCTCGAACCGGCGAGGGCGCGATAAGAACCCTGGGGTGCGCGCTGCGTTGTTTTGTCGATGCCGGTGCCCGCGACAGAAACAATCGGCGCGGCGCATGTCGAGGAGAAAACAAATTGACCGTTTTGATCGGTGACAGATGAGGTTTCACCGGCCTCTAAAATGCCATTGTTATTTTGATCGCAAAATACCGTCGCGCCGATGATAATGTCATCCACAAAGATACCGCTTGATGTCCCATGGGCCGGGTTGGTGGACATACCGCATCCAGAGAGATAAAAAGCCATTCCGATGGAAATGGCCAGCGCGCTTAACTTTGGCATGGATAGACTCCGAAAACCTGAGGGGCTTGGTTGGCTCAGGTTTCAAAGTATCCGTGGATAAAGTTTATCGATGTGTTGAATAGTTGTTAAATCAACACCCAGTGCGTGATAAATGAGGGACTTTTTCTGACGTTGTGATGCATGCCGTGGGGCAAGCGGTTTTTTTACAACAAGGCTTCTTCATAGGGGTGCTAGGCCGTAACGGCGGCGGGCGCGGTTGCAGGCCGGCTCGCCGGCACTGAACTCTCGACAGGGGGAGGGGCGCCATTCGTAAATGCCACAGGTGGTGTGTTCACCGACTTTGCCCATCAGCGCTGCGCAGCGTGGTTGGGCGTGGTCGGTGCCGCGCAGGCGCATCAGGCCCGGGAGCAGATCCACGGCCAGTCCGTCCGGGACATGGCCACCCTGACTTGAGAGTTCTTCGCTGGCAAAGTCCACCCGAAAGCAAGCACAGCAAGCGCCGCAGTTCAGGCAGGGGTTGCTCAGCAGGCTCATGCCAGTCGCGCCTGGTGGCGCGCAATCTGTGCTCGCACTTGGCTCGGTGCCGTGCCACCCAAGGTGTTGCGGGCGTTGAGCGAGCCAGCCAGCGTCAGCGCTTCATGCACATCGGCGGTGATGCTCGCGTTGTAGCTCTGTAGCGTCTCCAGCGGCAACTCAGACAAATCTTTGCCCAGAGCGATGGCGTCTTTCACAGCGTGTGCCACCACTTCGTGGGCGTCACGGAAAGGCAGGCCCTTCTTGACCAAGTAGTCGGCCAAGTCGGTCGCGGTGGCGTAGCCCTTGAGCGCAGCGCGCTCCATGGCGTCTTTTTTCACCGTCAGGCCGCCAGCGCGGCTGCCGTCACTGGCGACTTCGCCGCCGATCATCTCGGCCATGATGCGCAGCGTGTCTTTGACGGTATCGACCGTGTCAAAGAGCGGCTCCTTGTCTTCTTGGTTGTCCTTGTTGTAGGCCAGCGGTTGACCCTTCATCAAGGTGATCAGACCCATCAGATGACCGACCACGCGGCCCGACTTGCCTCGGGCCAGCTCGGCCACATCGGGGTTGCGCTTCTGCGGCATGATGCTTGAGCCGGTGCAATAGCGGTCCGAGAGGTTGATGAAGCCGAAGTTTTGGCTCATCCAGACCACGATTTCTTCGGCCAGTCGGGAGACGTGCACCATCACCAACGTCGCAAAGCTGGTGAACTCGATGGCAAAATCACGGTCGCTGACGGCGTCAAGGCTGTTTTGGCAGACGGCTTCGAAGCCGAGCGTGCGTGCGACGCGTTCGCGGTCCAGCGGATAACTGGTGCCGGCCAGCGCCGCCGAGCCCAGCGGCAGGCGGTTGACGCGCTTGCGCAGATCGGCCAAACGTTCAGCGTCACGCGCGAACATCTCCACATAAGCCAGCAAGTGGTGCGCGAAGCTCACCGGCTGGGCGACTTGCAAGTGCGTGAAGCCCGGCAGGATCACCTCGACGTTTTGGCTCGCCACATGGACGAGGGCGCGTTGCATCTCGTCAAGCAGCAAGGCGGTGGCGTCGATCTCGCCGCGCAGCCACAGACGCACATCGGTGGCCACTTGATCGTTGCGGCTACGACCTGTGTGCAGGCGTTTGCCCGCGTCGCCCACCAAGCTGGTCAGGCGGGCCTCAATGTTCAGGTGCACGTCTTCCAGATCCAACTTCCACGCGAAGGTGCCGGACTCAATCTCAGCGCGGATCTGGCCCATGCCGCGTTGGATGTCGGCCAAGTCCTGTGCGCTGATGATGCCTTGTGCTGCGAGCATCTCGGCGTGCGCCAAGCTACCGTCGATATCTGCTTGCCAAAGACGCTTGTCAAAGAACACGCTGGCGGTGTAACGCTTGACCAGTTCGCTCATGGGTTCAGAAAACAGGGCGGACCAGGCTTGGGATTTCTTGTCGAGTTGGTTGCGGTTCATGTTCTGGACGTGTTCTGATAGAGGGCTCGCAGCTTTGAATTCGTTCTGGAGGCTGTGGGAAGGGGTTTGCTCCCCCCCGAACCCGATGAAAATCAATTGTTAAGCCCGAAATGCGTGGGCTAGGGCCGCGAGGTTAGCGACAATTCGCACAGTTGTGGAAATTTTAGAGATTGCTTCCGGCGTTGCACGCTGGTGCGGTCGTTGATTCAGCCGTCGATGCCGACACGAGACCCCTTACTGGATTTTCCCATCGAGCCGACCCAGCCCTTGGTGCACACCGCCCCAGGGGATGTCGGCGGCGAGAGCTACCGTCATCGATCGGGATCGGCGCAGGTGCGTGCTTCTGCCGATGAGCGCTCGGGGGGCGGGCGTGACGGCTCATCAAGTTATGACGCTCGCCAAGGGAAAAGTCGCAGCCGTCGGTTGCCGGCCATGCCGGTGATTCGTAAAGTCAAACTGGCCATGTCGGCCTTTGATGTTTGCCATGTTGGCGTGGTGCTGCGCGCGGTGCTGTTTGTGCATGGCACGGTGACGTTAGGGCTACTTTTCACCTCTCAGGATTGGTTGGCTTGGCTTGCCAACGGGGCCGTCGCGGCCACCATGACCTTGCCGGCAACGTTGGCTTGGTTGATTTTGGCTTGTTTGGGCCGTCGCAAGCTGGCTGCCCAAACGGTCGGTGCGCAGTGGGTGGCGGCGATTTTGTTGGGGGCCATCTGTGCCATCTACGGTTGGGGGCAGATGGTTTTGTTGGACTTGGCTCCCGTGGTGGAGTTGGGTTGGTGGCCGCCACTTGCGGTGGGCATGGCGCTGTCTGCGGCGTTGTTCTTGTGGTTGCGTCAGCGAGCCGGTTTGCAGTTGCCAGCGGCGGCAGCGGCGCGCTTGGCCGAGTTGCAGTCGCGCATCCAACCGCATTTCCTCTTCAATGCGCTCAACAGCGCGATCGCCTTGGTGCGATCCGACCCTGAGCGGGCGGAGTCGGTGATGGAGGACTTGGCGGAGTTGTTTCGCGCCGCCTTGGCCAGCTCTTCCGCCACGCAGACCTTGGGCGAGGAGCTGGCGCTGGCCAAGCGTTATCTAGAGATTGAACGGGTGCGTTTTGGTGAGCGGATGAAAGTTCGTTGGGAGCTTGACCCAGCGGCCCACTCCGCCTTGCTGCCGGTCTTGGTGTTGCAGCCGCTGGTGGAAAACGCCGTCAAACACGGTATTGAACCCTCAGAAACCGGCGGTGAGATCCGTATCCGTACCCGGGCGCGTCAAGGCCAAGCTCGCATCGAGATCAGCAACACGGTGCCTCCGGTGCCGGGTAAGGCGGGGATGGGCGTGGCGTTGCGTAACGTGCGCGAGCGGCTCATCCTGATGCATGACGTGAGTCTGCGTTTCGAGGTCAGTCGTGTGGGCACCACCAGCTTTCGTATCCGCATTGGTGTGCCGCTGACGGGGCGTTATTGAACTGGATGAGGCGATATAGGAGAGGGTACGGCCATGTTGTCTTCTTCCAGCGATGTCGCGCCTGCCCTGCGGATCTTCTTGATCGATGACGAGCCGTTGGCTCGGCTGCGGCTGCGCCAACTGTTGGCCGATATGGTGGTGCCGACAGTCACCGTGGTGGGTGAGGCCGGCAGTGCAGCTGCTGCCCTACAGTGGTTATCGCAGCATCGCGCTGATTTATTGCTGTTGGATATCCGTATGCCGGGCTTGGACGGCTTGGCCTTGGCTGAGCGCTTGCGCCACTGGCACGACGTGCCAGCGGTGGTGTTTGTCACCGCTCATCCTGAACATGCTCTGGCTGCTTTTGACGTCGAGGCGTTCGATTACCTGACCAAACCCGTGCGACGTGTTCGCTTGCAAGAGGCGTTGATGCGGGTGATGCATCGCTTGGGGCGAGCGCCTCGAACGATGGTTGAGACCACCCATCCCATGGGCTTGGAGGAAGAGCCCGCCATCATGGTCAGCGTGCGCGGTCAGGTCATTCGTGTGCCTTTGACCGAGGTGCTCTATCTCAAGGCCGAGCTCAAGTACGTGACGCTGCGAACCGCCCGCAGCATCTTTGTGCTGGATGAGTCGCTGACCGATCTTGAACCCCGTTTGGGCCCGCGCTTTTTGCGTGTGCATCGCAATGCGTTGGTGGCGCGTCAGGCGATTCGGGAATTGATGCGCCGTCCTGCTGCGGCCCCTGACAGTGACGATGAGCGTGATGGTGGCGAGCTTTGGTCGGTGTTGATTGCCGAGGTCGATGAATGGTTGACTGTCTCGCGGCGGCAACTTCCAGCGGTGCGTGAAGCCTTGGTGGCTGAGGGTTTGTGAGGCTTGCGGCCCTCGCTCTGTAACGATGTGCGGCTTCTTACGCACGCATCGTTGCAAAGGCCATGGTGATGGGTGTTGGTGCGAGCGTAGGATGGTTTTGTGTCCCCATCGATCCATCCGCTCTTTGATTCTCGGAGTTGTTATGAAGCCGAATCGCTCGCATGTTCAAGGGCCTCTTGCGCTTGAGGCCTGTGCTCATCCCTTCACACCGTCATCGACTTGGGCGATGCCTCGCTGGGTCGCCGTGGCGGCCATGACCCTTGGGGTGGTGGCCGCATCCGGTGGTGTCGAAGCCCAAACACCGCCGGTGGTGGCCGGGTGCACGATCTTTCCGCAAAGCGCGATCTTCAATCAGCGTATCGATGATCCAGCGCGTTTCCCGGTGCACGCCAGCAGTGCCAAGTGGATCAAATCGGTGGGCGCTGCCAGGCAGCTTCACGCGGATTGGGGCACCAGCGAGGATGCCAATCAGCCGGGTAGTTACTACGGCATTCCCTACAACGTGATCGATGGCAGCCCGGCCACCACGGCGTGGCCTGTTCAAGCCTACGAGATCGTCGATCCACGTGATGGCAATGGGGCGGGTGTCCCAGCAGAGAGTGACTGTGCTGTTCTGACGAACGGCACGATGTCGATGCGTCGCGGTTGTTCGACCGTCCCGGTCACGGAGCGCCGCTTCCCCTATCCCTTGGATGCTGTGATCAAAGCGGAACATGGTCACTGCAATGATCCCGAAACCTGTGGTGATCGCCATGTGTTGGTGCTGGAACGCGGTGCCACGTGCCGACTCTGGGAAAGTTACTTTGCCTACCAAGTCGCGGGTCAATGGAAGTCGTATTCGACGGCCGCTTGGGACTTGGGCTCATTGGCGATGCGGCCTAAGGGGTGGACGTCAGCGGATGCGGGGGGCTTGCCGATTCTGCCGCTGCTGGCACGCATCGATGAGGCCGATGTGGGTGAGATTCACCACGCCTTGCGAGTGACCTTCCGCGACGGTGTGCTCGACAACAAGTTTGTTTGGCCAGCGGGTCACACCGCCGGCAACGCCGTGAACCACGGCATTCCCTTGGGGGCGGTGATGCGTCTGAAGGCTGATTTCCAACCGCCGTTTTATTGGGCAGCCCAAGCCCGAACCTTGGCTCGGGCGATGCAGCAGCACGGGGTCTACGTGGCTGATTTGGGCTCGGACTTCTTCATCCAAGGTGAGCCCAGTGTGCGGTGGAGCAGCGTGGCCATCAAGCAAATCCAAGGTCTGAAAATGAGCGACTTTGAATTTGTGGATCTGCATGCCATCACCAGCGATCCACGCTTCAAGCCGGACTCTTTCCAGGCGGCTTGGTAATCGGCTTATTTGACGCTGATCTTGGCCGTGACTTGGGTCGCCGCCTTCCATGCGCTGTTGCCCGCTTGATTGGCGGCCAGCGTGCAGGTCCCGGCCCGTGTCCCGCTAAAGACGGTGAAGGCCGTGCCCACGGCCGTGACCGAGCAGATGGTCGGCGTGGTGCTCGTGACCGTGACCGCCAGTCCCGAGTTGCTGCTGGCTGTCAGCGCGGCTGAACTGCTCAACGCCAGCTTGGTGGGC
>NZ_JBFPHB010000027.1:0-61650 GCF_041083635.1 Leptothrix ochracea | reverse complement strand
GGCAGAATCCAAGCGGCGGCGGTGTTATTGCTCGTTTTGATGGTGTTCAAGCCGGCTACAGTGTGTTGCCAAAACTGCGCGCCAACGTGGTTTTTGGCAAGCCATCGGATCAATTGCTTGATACGCAACGCTATTTTTACGGTGCATCTATCGATGCTGATGCGCTAACGTCGAAAACGAGTGGTAGTTTTTTCTTTAACCGTCAAATGATTGACGGTGTTATTGATAGAAATGCTTTTGGTACAGAATTGCGTTACTTCGATAGTGGGTTGAATGCGTCCTTTGCCTTCGACTACGACACCTACTTAAAGGTGGTCAACGTGGGTACCGTGCAGGGTACGTGGCAGTCCCCGAAGGGGGCGTCTGTGAACTTCAGCTTTGATCGACGCATGGTTTCCATCTTGGCGTTGAGCAATGCGCTTTATTTTTCACTCGATCCCAATACTTTGCCGGTTACATCGCCTTGTGCTGCTCAAAATAATCCACCGGGATACACGCTTCCCGCATTCAGGCGGATCAGCGATCTTTTGACTTGTTACTCATCTTGGGATCAGCTTCGTTATGAAGTTCATGAAGTCACGGCCATGTATTCGCAGGGCTCGCTTGGCTTCACAACGCCGGTGTCAGCCCGCTGGCAGGTGGGTTCTTCGGTGGGGATGATGAATATTGGTAGCGTCGCTCCAGTGCCAGGTGTTCTGCCCATGGGTAGCGAAAGTACGGGGGATTTGTGGAATATCAGTGCGCAGATGATTGGAACCAATCTCTATTCATCACGCGACAGTCACGTCTATAGCCTTAATTACCAGTCGTCGGCGAAAAGTCACGGTGCTCAGTTGTCATATAACAATACATCGAGCATCGGGGAGCGTGTGCAGATCGATCCTTCTTTGCGATATATTGTCCAGCGAGATGACTCTTTGGTTTCGAGTTTGATCAAGACAACCAGACGCGTTGCGCCTGGATTGCGCATGTCGTACAAACTCACGAAAAATTTCGTGGTCGAAGGGGACTACGCTTACGAATACAGCGTGGTCGATCGCCCCATGGGTTGGAGTTTGGCAGGCACACCACCACAAGCGGTGTCGTCTAGTTTGGAAACCTCCCGCAATAATACCTACTCCATTGGTGCTCGTTACGACTTCTGAGGTGGCTCGTCCATCGCTTAGCGCCCAAGGGATTGCCTGTGGGCGGGGTGGTCGGCCGTTGCTGACAGATTTGAACCTTAGCCTGCAACCGGGCGAGATTCTCTGGGTCAAGGGGGGTAACGGGCGGGGAAAATCCAGCCTATTGCGTATCTTGGCGTCGGTCGTTCCACCGGATGAAGGTCGGGTGGACTGGGCAAGCCGACCGGTTTACTTGGGTCATGCCAATGCGCTCAAAGAGGATTTGTCGGCTTTTGAATCGTTGGCGTTCATGGCCGGTTTGCATGGATTGGCCGTGACTGCCGATGCTATTGAGCAAGCTTTGAAGCGTTTTGGTATGTATGCTCGGCGCCGAGCCATGGTCCGAACCTTTTCTCAAGGCCAGCGTCGGCGTGTCGCTTTGGCGAGGTTATTGCTCAATCCTCTGCCGGGCCCTTGGGTTTTGGACGAACCGTTCGATGCCCTTGATAAGGCCGGGATTGAGGTGTTGAACGAAGTGATCGAAAACCACGTTCGCCAAGGTGGCAGCGTGGTGATGACCAGTCATGTGGATTTGAGTTTCAAATCCTGCGTGCACAGGGCGTTTCTCCTGCCTGATCCAACCCAGACCGTGAAACAGCTATGACGTCCGTGATGGGGGTGATTGTCAAAAGAGATCTCATGCTGGCAGCGAGACGTCGGATCGATGCTTTGTTGCCGGTGGTTTTCTTTGTGGTCGCCGTGACGTTATTTCCGCTTGGCGTGGGGCCAGAGGCTCAGGTGTTGCGGCAGATCGCTCCTGGCGTTGTATGGGTCTGTGCCTTGATGGCTTCGATGATGTCGGTGACGCAGATTTATGCCCAAGATCATGCTGATGGCACCTTGGAGCAAATGCTGGTTTCGGGTCAATCCTTGATGCAAATTTCCTTGGCCAAGGCGTTGGTGCATTGGCTCACCACAGGGTTTCCTTTGATGCTGGTGACTCCGGTGATCGGTCTGCTGTTTGATGTGCATCGCGATGCGATCGAAGCTCTTTTCTGGGGGCTCTTGCTCGGAACGCCCATCCTCAGTCTGTTGGGAGGAGTGGGTTCTGCGTTGACTTTGGGTTTACGCAGTGGTGGGGTTTTGGTGGTCCTTCTTGTTTTACCCTTATGTATCCCGGCTCTTATTTTTGGTGCGGGTGCCGTGGGAGCGGTTGATTCGGGTCTTTCAGCATCCGGACATTATTCTTTGCTTGGGGCCTTGTTGATTTTCTCGGTGTTGGGTGCGCCCCCCGCGACGGCAGCGGCGTTGAGAATCTCATTGCATTGAACTGAAAAACTTGGATTGAATCCCATGCGATTGTTTACCTTTGCAGCTCCATCGCGGTTTTATGGTTTGTCGGGTGCGCTGATTCCTTGGCTCTGGGCAGTGACTGTGCTACTCAGTCTGGTTGGGCTATATATCGGATTTATCGTGGCACCGACGGATGCCACGCAGGGTGAGGCTTATCGCATCATCTATATCCATGTGCCGGCCGCTTGGATGTCGATGGTGCTTTATCTTGCGATGGCGGGTTGGGCGGCGGTTGGCTGGGCTTGGAATGTCCGCTTAGCGTCGATGCTGGCACGCGCCATTGCGCCCACGGGGGCCATGTTTGCTTTTGTTGCGCTTTGGACAGGGGCCTTATGGGGTAAGCCAACGTGGGGAACATGGTGGGTTTGGGATGCACGTTTAACCTCACAGTTGATTTTACTTTTCCTCTACTTAGGGTATATCGCCTTGGTTGAGGCTATCGATGATCCGAAAAGATCGGATCAAGCGGGGGCCTTGTTGGCAGTGATTGGCGCGGTGAATATTCCGATCATTTATTTCTCGGTGCGATGGTGGAATACCCTCCATCAAGGGGCGTCAGTCAGCATGGATGCAGCCCCGAAGATGGCTTCGATCATGTTGATGTCGATGTCTGTGATGACCTTTGCCTTTTGGGCTTATGCCTTCGCCGTTATATTCACCCGGGTTCGGGCCATTATTGTTGAGCGTGAGGCGGACACAGATTGGGTCGCCGCCCTGAAGCGAAACTGAAACTTCTGACAAGGGTTCGTGATGCGTGAGTTTCTGGAAATGGGTGGCTATGGAACCTATATTTGGGGTTCTTATCTGGTCACGGCGTTGGTCATGTTGCTTGAAGTCGGGTTGGCACGGCGGCGCTTTGCGGCGGCCTTGCACGCCTCGGCCCTGGATTGCGAAGGAAATTGAACCGTGAAACCGCGTCACAAGAAAATGTTGATCGTGCTGGTGATCTTGGCAGCGGTGGGTGCCGCCGTGGCCTTGGTCATGAATGCCTTCCGCAGCAATTTGGTGTTTTTCTATTCGCCCTCGCAAATGATTGCCAAGGAAGCGCCGGTCGGCAAAACCTTCCGTCTGGGTGGTTTGGTGGTGCAGGGCAGCGTCAAGCGCGAAGGCATCAAGGTGCAGTTTGAAGTGACCGATACCGTGCAGAAAGTGCCTGTGGTCTATGAGGGCATCCTGCCGGACCTGTTCAAGGAAGGCAAAGGCGTGGTGGCCCAAGGTAAGTTGGAAAACGATGTTTTCGTCGCCAAGGAAGTCTTGGCCAAGCACGACGAAAACTACATGCCGCCCGAGGCCGCTGAGGCTTTGAAGCGCGCAAAACAAGGTGGGACGTTGAAATGATTCCTGAAATTGGCCATCTGGCCTTGTGGTTGGCCTTGGGTACGGCTTTGGTCTTGGGTGTCGTTCCACTGGCTGGGGCGCAGCGTGGGCGGGCGGACTGGATGGCTTTGGCACGGCCCACCGCCGTGGTGCTGTTCGTGTTGGTGGCGATCGCTTTTGGCGCGCTGGTCGCGTCGTTTGTTCGCCATGACTTTTCAGTGCTGTACGTGGCTTCCAATTCCAACAGCGCCTTGCCGCTGCCCTACCGGGTGGCTGCGGTCTGGGGCGGTCATGAAGGCTCGCTGCTGCTGTGGATGCAGATGCTCACGATCTGGATGTTGGCCGTGGTGATGTTCAGTCGTCATTTGCCGCGTCCGGTGCTGGCACGCATTCTTTCGGTCATGGGCTTGGTCAGCGTGGGCTTCTTGTTGTTCATGCTGATCACCTCGAACCCCTTCGTGCGCCTGTTTCCGGCCGCGATGGATGGTCGCGATCTGAACCCGCTGCTGCAAGACCCGGGCATGGTGATCCATCCCCCGATGCTCTACATGGGCTATGTGGGCTTCTCGGTGGCCTTTGCCTTTGCCATTTCGGCCCTGATCGGCGGCAACTTAGATACCGTGTGGGCGCGTTGGTCGCGTCCTTGGACCACGGTGGCGTGGATGTTCCTCACGGTCGGTATCGCCTTGGGTTCATGGTGGGCGTATTACGAATTGGGCTGGGGTGGCTGGTGGTTCTGGGATCCGGTTGAAAACGCGTCCTTCATGCCTTGGCTGGTGGGCACAGCGCTCATCCACTCGTTGGCGGTGACTGAAAAACGCGGCAGCTTCAAGAGCTGGACCGTGCTGTTGGCGATCATGGCGTTCTCGCTTTCGCTCTTGGGCACCTTCCTTGTGCGTTCGGGGGTGCTGTCTTCGGTGCATGCGTTCGCCTCCGACCCGAGTCGTGGTTTGTTCATCTTGGGCTTCTTGGTCGTGGTGATCGGCTCATCGCTGACGCTCTACGCTTGGCGTGCGCCGAGCGTGGGTTTGGGCGCGCGGTTTGCGTTGGTCTCGCGCGAAAGCATGCTGCTGTTCAACAACGTGTTGCTCGTGGTGGCTTGTGGTGCGGTGCTTTTGGGCACCCTGTATCCGCTGCTGTTGGATGCGCTTGATTTGGGCAAGATTTCAGTGGGCGTGCCGTATTTCGACAGCGTGTTCATGCCCTTGATGGCCCCCATGATTTTCATGTTGGGTGTTGGGCCCTTGGCGCGCTGGAAAGAAGCGGCGGTGCCCGATCTGGTCAGTCGGCTCAAGTGGGCGGCCTTGGTGGCGTTGCTGGCTTCGCTTGGGTCCGGCTGGCTGGCTGGGGAGATTCGCTTTGCAGCCAGCATCGGCTTGGCCATGAGCTGGTGGATCGTGGCGACGGTGGTGACGGATTGGCTGGAGCGCTTGCGTCCGGCCAAGGGCGATACCTCGCGCAGCTTCATGACGCGTTGCCGACAGATGCCGCGTACGGTGGTCGGCATGAGTGTGGCGCACTTGGGTGTGGCGGCGTTCATCGCTGGGGTGACCATGGTCAAGACTTACGAAGTCGAGCGTGATGTGCGCATGGACGTGGGCGATACCACCGAAGTGAGCGGCTTCGTCTTCACCTTCAAGGGCACCCGCGATGTGCGGGGTCCGAATTACGTGGCCGCGCGGGCTTGGATCGATGTCAGCAAGAACGGCCAGCATGTCACCGACATGTACCCCGAAAAGCGCATCTACCGCGTGCAGCGCAACCCGATGACCGAAGCCGCGATTCATGCTCGGGTGGCCGGGGATCTGTACGTTTCTCTGGGTGAGCAGGTCGAGAACTCCAAAGCATGGGTGGTGCGGGTCTACGCCAAGCCCTTTGTGGATTGGATTTGGGGCGGCTGCCTGTTGATGGCTCTGGGGGGGTTGATCGCCGTCACGGACCGACGCTACCGCATGTCGCGGCGTGCCGCAGCCATGGAGGCCGTATGAAGAGTTGGAAGTTTCTGGTGCCGCTGGCTATTTTCTTGGTGTTGGTGGGTTTTCTCGGCGTCGGCCTGAAACTCAATCCGCACGAGGTACCGTCCCCGCTGATTGGCAAGCCCGCTCCGGGTTTTGACGTGTTGGTGCTGGGGCCGTCCGAGCGACATATCCGGCGCGACGATTTGCTGGGCAAACCGTGGTTGCTGAACGTGTGGGCTTCGTGGTGTCCGGCGTGTCGCGACGAGCATCCGGTGCTGGTCGAATTTGCCAAGCGCAAGCTGGTGACCCTGTATGGGCTGGACTACAAAGACACCGATGCGGACGCCCAAGGTTGGTTGAACAATTTCGGCAACCCTTATGACGCTGTCTTGCTCGATCCCAAGGGGCGTGTCGGCATAGATTGGGGTGTTTACGGTGTGCCTGAAACCTTTGTGATCGATGCCAAGGGCGTGGTGCGCTACAAGCACATCGGCCCGCTGACACCGGAAGTGTTGCGCACCAAGATTGAGCCTTTGCTCAAGGAGTTGTCATGAACGGCTGGGTCCTGATGCGTCGTTGCAGCTTGGTGGCTTGCCTGTTGGCGGCTTGGCTCGGGTTGATGGGCAGCAGTGCTTGGGCCCGTGAAGCGGCCCCCGAGGCTGAAGATCCGGTCTTGGAAGCGCGCATGTTGCGCGTCACGGCCGAGCTGCGCTGCTTGGTGTGTCAAAACCAAACGGTGGCGGATTCGCATGCCGAGTTGGCGGTGGATTTGCGCAACCAAGTGCGCGACATGCTGCGCCAAGGCAAGAGCGAGGCCGACATCATTGCCTACATGACGGCGCGTTACGGTGATTTCGTGCTCTATCGGCCGCCGTTCAAAGCCACCACCGCCTTGCTGTGGGCGGGACCGGCGGTGCTGTTGCTGGGGGGGCTTTTTGTCCTCTTCACCGTGCTGCGTCGGCGCAGTCGTATGGATGCCTCGGCCTTTGAGGCCGAGCCCGAAGAAACTTCCTCTATCAAAGCCTGAACACATCCATGAGCCAGACCCTTGCCTCGCTGCGGCACCAGTTGCAGCAACTGAAGGAATTGACCGACGCTGGCGCTTTGCCCGCGACCCAATACGAAGAGAGCAAGGCGGCCCTTGAGCGCAAGGTGTTGGAGCTCGTCATGGCCGGGGCCACCGAGTCGCCTGCACCTGTGCCTGCCAAGAGTGTTGCCCGTGCTGCTGCGGTGAGTGACACGGTCGAAGGGCCGACCGCCAAGCCTTCTTTGACGTTGGTGGGTGGGCTGGTTTTGGCGGTGGCCTTGATCGGCACTGCGGGCTATCTCTGGCGCGGTTCGCCCTCGGGCGGCGCCCCTGCCACGGCAGCCATGGGCAGTGCGGGTGAGGCGGCTGGAGAGGGTTCGGCCCAAGCGGGAGCGCCGCACGAAGCCGGTCCGGATAACCAGCAGTTTGCGGCCATGGTGGAAAAGCTGGCTGAGCGCCTCAAGGCTCAGCCCAACGACGCTGAAGGCTGGGGCATGTTGGGGCGCTCCTACAACGTGCTGGGACGACCGGAAGATGCTCTGGAGGCTTATGCCAAGTCGTACAAGCTCAATCCCAAAGACGCTTCTTTGCTGGCGGACTACGCCGACGCTTTGGCGGTCAAAAACAACCGCAGCTTGGCGGGCGAGCCGCTCAAGCTGATCCGTGAAGCCTTGGCGCTGGACCCGAACAACATCAAAGCACTCTCCTTGGCGGGCACCGAAGCTTTTGAGCGCAAGGATTACGCCAGTGCCGTCAAGCTCTGGGAAAAAGCGCTTTCTGTGGCTCCGGGGGACGCCAGCGAGCTGATTCAGCAAGTCCAAGCAGGGATCGATGAAGCTCGGCGTTTGGGCAACTTAGGCCCGGCGCCGGCAAAGACGGCTGCGCAGCCGGCGGTTGCCGTGGGCAAGTCGGTGCAAGGCTCGGTGAAGTTGGCACCTGCTTTGGTGGGCAAGGCCAGCCCGACCGATACGGTCTTCATCTATGCGCGTCCGGCGGAGGGCCCGCGCATGCCGTTGGCTATTTTGCGCAAGCAAGTCAAGGATCTGCCCTTCGACTTCACCTTGGATGACAGCTTGTCGATGTCCCCGGCGGCGCGCCTTTCTGGGGCGACCCGGGTGGTGGTGTCGGCCCGTGTCAGCAAGACCGGCGAAGCCATGCCGCAGCCGGGCGATCTCACCGGCCAAACGGCCCCGGTGGCGGTGGGAAGTACCGGTCTGAAGGTGGAAATCACCGAGGTCGTGGGGGCGAAATGATCTACTTTTGGTTGTACGCCTTGGTCGGCGTGGCGGTGATGGCGATGTACATGCGCCGCCACAAGCGCATGGAGCGGGCCCATGCCGAAGAGTTGGCTGCTTCTAAAGCTGCCGGTCTGGGTGAGCCGGCATCGTTGCATCCGATCGTCAACAACGTGCTGTGCATCGGCTCGGGCTCCTGTGTGCAGGCGTGTCCCGAAGATGCGCTGGGTGTGGTGGGTGGCAAGGCCGTGCTGAAAAATGCCGCCGCGTGCATCGGTCATGGCGCCTGCAAAACCGCTTGTCCGGTGCACGCCATCGAGTTGGTGTTTGGCACCGAAAAGCGCGGCATGGAGATCCCGAATCTCACGCCTGATTTCGAAAGCAACATCCCCGGCATCTTCATCGCGGGCGAGTTGGGTGGCATGGGCCTGATCCGCAATGCCTGCGCCCAAGGCCGCCAAGCGATGGACGCGGTTTATCGGCGTAAGGCCGGCGGCAAGGCGGACTTTGACGTGGTGGTGATTGGTTGCGGTCCGGCGGGCCTCTCGGCCGGTTTAAGCGCGATCGAGCACAAGCTGAGCTACAAGCTGCTGGAGCAAGAAGACTCGCTGGGCGGGGCGGTGTATCACTACCCACGCAACAAAATCGCCATGACCAATCCGGTCGATTTGGCGTTGGTGGGCAAGGTCAAGTTCGGTGAAATCCAGAAGGAAAAATTGCTGGAATTCTGGAACGGCGTGGTGCAGAAAACCGGCTTGAAGGTGAGTTTCCGCGAGCGCATGGAACACATCGAGACGCAAGCCGACGGCACCTTTATCGTCAAGACCAACCAAGGCAACTACACCACCCGCAACGTCTTGCTGGCGCTGGGTCGGCGCGGGACACCGCGCAAGCTTGATGTGCCGGGCGAGGAAACGCCGAAAGTGGTTTACCGCCTGATCGACGCTGAGCAGTACCGGGGTCAAGCCGTGCTGGTGGTGGGCGGCGGTGACAGCGCCTTAGAAGCGGCGATTGCTTTGGCGGCGGAGGAAGGTACCGAAGTGACGCTGTCTTATCGCAGCGAGGCCTTTGCACGCGTCAAGCAGAAGAATCGCACCTTGCTCGAAGAAGCGCAAAAAGCCGGTCGGCTCAAGGTGCTGATGACATCGACCGTCAAGAACATCGGTCCCGGTTCGGTGCAGATCGAGCACGAAGGCGAGAGCCGGGTGTTGCGCAACAACGCTGTGATCGTTTGCGCGGGCGGCTTGTTGCCGACACCGCTGTTGCAAAAGATCGGGATTCAGTTCGATACCAAGTTCGGCACGGCCTGAGCCAAGGCGACGAACTCAGCCACGGGTACTTCCTCGGCACGGCGTTGCAAATCAAAAGGATGCGTGACGCCGCGCTCTTCCAGCCACCGACCCAAGGTGTTGCGCAGGATCTTGCGCCGCTGTGAAAACGCCACCATCACCAGTTCACCCAGCACGGCGCGATCCAACTGCGGCGCTTGGGCGTGCGGCACCATCGTGACGATGGCCGAATCGACCCGAGGGGGCGGATCGAAGGACTCGGGCGGCACGTCCAGCACCGACTCGATCGCATAGCGCCACTGCAACATCACGCTCAGCCGGCCATAGTCTTTGCTGCCGGGTGCAGCGGCCATGCGGTCCACCACTTCCTTTTGCAGCATGAAGTGCTGGTCTTCGACCCCATCGACGTGATCGAGCAAGTGGAACAGGATCGGGCTGGAAATGTTGTACGGCAAGTTGCCGATGATGCGCAGCTTGGAGGCGCCCAAGGTTTGAGCGAGGGCGCGGATATCGACTTTGAGCACGTCCGACTCGATCACGTTCAACTCAGGACGTTTGCGCAGGCGCGCGGCCAAATCGCGGTCGAGTTCGATGACGTTGAGCTTTTGGCAGCGCTCCACCACCGGGAAAGTCATGGCGCCCAAGCCGGGTCCGATCTCGACCACGGTTTGTTCGGGGCGCGGATTGATCAGATCGACGATGGCTTGGATGAGCATCTTGTCGGTCAGAAAGTGCTGACCGAAGCGTTTGCGGGCAATGTGTTTCATAGGGGCGGCTCACGCAGTTCGACATAAGCGCGGGAACGAACTTCGCGTGACCAGTCGAGGAAGGCTTGGGTGTATTTGCTTTCACGCAGGCTCGCGCGGGCTGTTTCCCGTTGTTCGCGGGTGCTCAGCGCCACCGTTTTGCGCTCAATCAGTTGGATCAGGTGCAGACCAAAGCGTGAGGTGATCGGTTCGGAGACGCCACCGGGGGTGAGTTTTTGCATCGCTGTTTCGAATTCCGGCACAAACTGTCCCGGGCCCGCCCAACCAAGATCGCCGCCGCTGGGGGCGCTGCCATCTTCGGAGTGTTGTTGTGCCAAGCCTTCGAACGTGGCCTTGCCCGATTCAATTTGCTTCTTGAAATCCGTCAAACGGGCTTGCGCAGCTTCGGGCGTCAACCCCGGTCCTGGGCGCAGCAAGATGTGTCGAGCGTGGTGTTGCACCACGCTCAAGGTGGGATCCCGTCGCTCAAGCAATTTGATGACGTGAAAGCCCGCCCCCGACTTGAGGATCGTTGGGGCCACTTGGCCCGCAGTGAGGGGCCGAACCGCCTCAAGAAAGAGGTCGGGCAAGCGCTGAGCGGTGCGCAGACCCAAGGCACCCCCTCGGTCTTTGGGTCCATCCGAGAACGCTTGGACCACGGCGGCAAAATCGCTGCCGGGGCGGGTGGCTTGGTTCAGGGCGTCTTGGGCGCGCTGGCGTCGCTTCTCAAGCTCGGCCGCTGGGGTGTTTTCGGGCACGCTGATCAAGACTTGGGCAATGTCGTATTCGACCACGAGCCCCGCTTTGGCACGCTCTGCACTCAACCAATCTTCGATGTCTGTTTCAGTGATGCGGATGCGGTCTTGCACTTCGCGTTCCCGCACGCGCTCCAACAAAATTTGATCCCGCAAGTTATTGCGCAACCGCGTGTAGTCATAGCCTTCGGCCTTCAGTTGCTCACGCAGTTGGACCACGCTGACTTTGTTCTGCTCAGCCACATTGGCCACGGCGCGGTCGATCTCGGCCTCGTCGATGCGCATGCCGACGTCGCGGGCCATGCTTAGCTGGGCCCGCTCACCGATGAGTTGATCCAAGATCTGGCGACGCAGATCCTCTTGTGGCGGCGCGGCGACGCGGGTGCGGCGGGCCTCATCCAAGACTCGAAACAGACGGGCTTCGACTTCAGCGTTGGTCACCACTTCCTGATTGACCACCGCGACGATGAAGTCCCCCTCTTGGCGTGTGGCTCCGGTGATGATCGGCGTTGGGGTCACAGCTTTGGCGGTTGCCGGGGGTGCCGCTGAGACCGCCGGAGCTGCTGTGACGGTGGCCACCACCACCCACATCAGCGTCCACAAGGCCCGCAGGTTTCGGCGGCGGGGCGGGCAAGGCAGCTCGGAGATCAACAGAGGCAGCGTCATGGATGGGACAAATCAGGCGAGGGCAGGGAAGAAGGGGATGGTGTGGGGACTGCGCTGGGGCTACCCGGGTTCACACCCGACTCGCGCAGCAGGCGGTAGCCGGGGATATTGTCCTTCAACACCGTCAGCGGGTTCTGACCCAAGCGCGACAGGCCGACCAGTTCCAACTGGAACAGCAGCCGAGTGGTGGCGGTGTCGGGCAGGGTGGATTGATGCTGCACCACAAAGCGGCCGATCCAGCAGCCGGCGTCGTATTCGAGCCCACCGATCAAGCCGGTGAGGCGTTCATCGCGCATGCTGTAGTCGAAACGCCCGACGCCGTAGAGCGTGCCTTGGCAATCGCTGCCACCGCCGCTGCTGGGTGATTTGCGCTGAGGCGCGGGGGTGTCACCCCACAGTTCACTGAGGGCGGGTATGGCCCCTGAAATCGGCCACTGCCAGCCCAAAGCGACTTGCTCGCTGGTGCCGCGTTGCAGGCGATAGATGGCGCTGACGGTCCGGAAGGGGCCGGGGGAATATTGACCACTGAGCACGGAGCGACTGATGCGGCTGATTTCTGGATCGTGTTGCACCGAGCCTTCGAAACGCCAATGCGGATCGGTGCTGATGCTGCCCGAGAGCAGCACATCGGAGAACTGGCGTGTCAGCGGTTGACCATCCTCGGTGATGCGCTGGGGCTCCAAGAGCATGCGCTGCGCGATATCCACCCGGGCGACTTCGGCCCCGGTACGGTCGGAGAGCCAGCGCGAGCGCACCCCCGTTGTGACGCGATTGGCGTCGGCAACGCGGTCGATGCCCGAAAACGCCGTGTCAGCAAAGATGGTGGCGGCGTTGAGGTCGAGTGCGGCGCTGTCAAAGCGCGGCACCATCGACTGGTCGTACCACGGGGTGCGCACGTACAGCACGTGCGGCTCCAGCGTCTGGGTCAGCCCTTGAGTGCCCCACTGGGTCGGACGCTCAAAGACCCACTGGTTGTCCAGACTGAAGCTCGGGATGGTCCGAAAGTACGACAGATCACCCGTGACCAAGGGTTGCTCCAAGGTGTATTGCGCGCTGTTGACCAGCAACTTGGGGCTCACTTGCCAGCCCTCGTCGCCAAAGTGCCAAGCCACTGAACCCAAACCGTGGGTCCGTGCGCCTTGCAGCATGGTGGGGTCTTCGTGGACAAAGCGGTTGTATTCGGTTTCCAGCTGTGCTTCGAGCGCCCCGGAGCGCGCTTGCCAGCGCAGGCCCACCTGCGGATCCCGGCGGTAGGGGGCCACGATGGTTGCTGAAGCCAAGGGCGATTGCAGAATCTGCCACTGCTGAGCTTTGGTGTAGAACTGCTGATCCACATGGAGCCCGCCCCATTGCCAGTGGTCGTGACGTTGCAAGCTGGCGCGCGATTCCAGCAGCCGGGGGGTCCAGTTTTCGGCACCGTGCAAACCGTCTTGCCAGTAGTTGTCGTCTGAGACACGCAGCGTGGCCCAGTCGTAGTGCCAATCGCGGCTCAAGGTGCCGGTGTGTTGCCAGCGGGCCGCCCAGCGTTGGGTTTGGGCCCAGGTGTCATAGGGGAGCGTCACCAAGCTGACGGTGCCCCCCAGACTGGGCTCCAGATAGCGGAATTCGCCGTCAAGCTCCAAGCCGCGTCGCGAGGAAAGAATCGGGGTGATGGTGGCGTCGTGGTTCGGGGCGATGTTCCAGTAATAGGGCACGCCGAATTCCACCCCGCTGGTATTGGACAGGTTCAGCACCGGCGGCAGCCAGCCGGATTTGCGCTCGGTGCTGATCGGAAAACTCATCAACGGCATGGCCAAGATGGGCACGTCATAAAAGCGCACCACGGCCCCTTCGGCCACACCCTCGTTGCGTGAGAAATCGAGCGAGAGATGTTGGGTGGTCAGCACCCAAGGCAAGGTGCTGTTGTCCTTGTCCTTCGGCGCTGGGCAGCTGCTGTAGGTGGAACCTTGGGCCTCGACGTGGTCTTGGCCTTTGAACTCGATGAACTCCGCTTGGCCACTGGCTTGGGTGCGCCCAAAGTGATAGTGCGGCGCTTCCAAGCGACCGTTTAGCGTGCTGGCGTTGAAGTCCAGCAAGGTGCCGCGAAAGACATTGCCGTCGCTCAGCAACTCCACCTGACCTTCGGCCCGGGTTTGCTGTGAATTCAGGTCGTAGCTGAGTCGATCGGCGCGCAGGCTGAGACGGTTTTGCTGCAACAGCACCTTGCCTTCGGCGATGAAGTCGCGGTTGAGGCGGCCGCTCAAGCTGTCGGCTTCGATCTGGATCGGACCTCGGGTATCGGGGGCCGTCGTTTGGGCGTGGGCAGCCCCGAAGAGACCGAGGGAGCCAACCCAACCGAGCCCGATGAAGGTCCAAGAGCAAGAGCGAAGCAAGGGGAACAACACAGTTCTGGATCGACGTGGGCGCGTGGGGTGGCGGAAAGGGGGCGAAGGGGTGGAGATGCTCTCAAGTCGTCTTGGGCGCGCTCGCTAGAATCCTTCGATTATTTCATGCGCCCGGGGCTCCACCCGTCGGGCCACCCACCGTGAACCCGAATCCGACGCTCTCCCCCGACGCCTGTCTTGAATCTTCCGCTGTGACATGGACTGATCCGCAGCGCCAAGCCGCTTTTGAGGCTTGGCTGACTGACACCGCACCGGCCCATCAACTGGACCGGGCTTCCTTGCGCGTGGCCAGCGCGGACGCCAGCTTCCGGCGCTATTTGCGCATCGATCAAAACGCCGATCTCTGCTGGCCGACCCCGGCGAAGTCCTTCATCGTGATGGACGCGCCGCCCAGCCACGAAGATTGCAAGCCTTTTGTGACCGTGGCGGCCTTGCTCGCTGCGGGCGGGGTGCATGCGCCTGAGGTGCTGGCGTGGCACGAGGCCCAAGGCTTCATGTTGCTCAGCGACCTTGGCAGCCGTACCTATTTGTCGCTGCTCCAGTCGCTCGATCTGGCCAGCCCGACCGGCTTCAAGCTGGCCGATACGCTCTACCGCGACGCCCTTGGGGCGCTGGTGACGCTGCAAGGCATCCAAGCCGAAGGCCAAGTGCCCGCTTATGACCGCGTGCTGCTGCGCCGGGAGCTGGATCTTTTCCCGGAGTGGTACGTGCAGCGTCATTGCGGTGTGACCTTGACCGAGACCCAAAGCAAGCAGCTGGAAAAGATCTTTGAGTTGATCCTCAAGACGTGTGAGCTCCAGCCGATGGTGCTGGTGCACCGCGACTATCACAGCCGCAATTTGATGCTCGGCACCCGCCCCGGTGCCGAGACGGCGCTTGGCGCTGGGCGTGGCACCAACCCGGGCGTGCTTGATTTCCAAGACGCCGTTTGGGGCCCGGTCACCTATGACGTGGTCTCGCTCTTGCGCGACGCCTACATCGAGTGGGACGAGCCGCAGCAGATCGATTGGGCCGCGCGTTACTGGCAACAGGCCAAGAAGGCCGGCGTGCCGGTGCAAGACGACTTCGGCCTGTTTTGGCGCGATCTGGAATGGATGGGCTTGCAGAGGCACCTCAAGGTGTTGGGCATCTTTGCGCGGCTGAACCACCGGGACGGCAAGTCCGGCTACCTGAAGGATCTGCCCTTGGTCTGGCGTCACGCGCATCACGTGGCGATGCGCTATTCGGTCCTGACGCCGCTGGCGCGCCTGCTGGAGCAGCTCGCCGGCGTCAAGGCCGAGGACGGCTACACGTTCTGAGCTAGACCTTGGGCTCTCGCTTGCGGTGCGTCATGACGTAGAGCGTGGGCAGCACCAGCAGGGTCAGCAGGGTGGCGGAGATCAGGCCGCCGATCACCACCACCGCCAACGGGCGCTGGGTTTCAGAGCCGATGGCATGCGAAAGCGCCATCGGCAGCAAGCCCAGCATCGCCAGCAAGGCGGTCATCAGCACGGTGCGCAGGCGGTCGAGCGAGCCTTCGACCACCGCTTCTTCGACCGAGCGGCCCTTGCGGCGCAGGTCGTTGAAGTGCGACAGCATCACCACGCCATTGAGCACCGCCTGACCAAACAGGGCGATGAAGCCAATCGCTGCCGAGACTGACAACGGGATGTCGGTGATCAAGAGCGCCACGATGCCACCGATCAGCGCAAACGGGATGTTGGCGATGATCAGCGAGGCGGTCTTGAGCGACTTGAAGGCGTCGAACAGCAGCATGAAGATCAGCAGGATCGACAGCGGCACGACCCATGAGAGGCGCTTCATGGCGCGTTGCTGGTTCTCAAACTCGCCCGACCACGTCAATACGTATCCCGTTTCAAGTTTGAGTTTGGATTGCACCTGTGTTTGCATATCTGCGACCACGCTGCCCATGTCACGGCCTTGAATGAAGACACCGATCGATATGACTCGTTGGCCGTTTTCCCGGGCGATGTTCATCGCCCCCGACACATGGCGGAACTCGGCGATATCGGCCAGCGGCACTTGGGCGCCGTTGGTGGTGGGGATCAGCAGGGAGCGGATGCGATGTGGGCTGCGGTCATCTGGACCCAAGCGGATGGTGACGTCAAAGCGTCGCTCGCCTTCCCAGACCGTGGTGGTGTTCTTGCCGCCCAAGGCCGACTCGATCACGTCCTCCACGTCACCGACATTGAGCCCATAGCGTGCAGCGCGGGCGCGGTCGATCTCGATGCGGAACTGCGGCAGCTGGCCGTTGCGGTCGATGAAAGCACGTGATACACCCGCAACTTTTTGAACGCTATCCAATACGGTATGACCATAGACCTGCAGTTTCTCGAGATCATCGCCTGTGATTTTGACCACCACTTGAGCATCGATTTGGGAAATGCTCTCCAGCACGTTATCGCGTATGGGCTGCCCGAAGCTTGTTTGAATACCTGGAATGGTGTCGAGCTGTGAGTCAATATCCGCCAATATTTGAGCTTTTGTTCGTCCTTTTTTCCATTGCTCTTCGGGAGAAAGATCGATCAAGGCTTCAACCTGAGAGGCAATTTTCGGATCTGAACCGTCTTCGGGTCGACCGAGCTTGGAGATGACCGTATGTACCTCGGGTACGGAGCGCACGATCTCGCGGATGCGGCGCACTTGGCTTTGCGCCTCGGTGATCGAGACGCTGGGTTCCAAGCTTGCGTTGAGCCAGATGGAGCCTTCATTCAGTTCGGGCAAGAATTCAGAGCCCAGATGGGTGGCTCCGACCATGCTGGCCGTCAAGGCCAGCCCAGCCACGCCGAGCACGATGCGCTTGTGGCCCAAGGCCCATTGCAGTGCGGGCAAGTAGGTGGCCTTGGCCCAGCGCATCAGCCAGTTGTCGCCGTGCGGCATCGGACCACGCAGGAACTTCAGGCTCAGCAGCGGCACCAAGGTCAGCGAGACGATCAGCGAGCCGATCAGTGCCGAGGTCACCGAGTACGCCATCGGCGCGAAGATCCGGCCTTCGTGGCGTTGCAAGGTGAAGATCGGGATGTGCGCGGCGATGATGATCAGCATCGAAAACAGCGTCGGCCGCCCCACGTCAATGGTGGCGTTGAGCACCGTGCGCAGGCGGCTTTCGTGCTCCTCTGCGGCGGTGGCCCCCGGACTCGGTGTTTTGGGCACCAAGCTGAGTTGATGGACGATGTGCTCGACGATGATCACCGCGCCATCGACGATGATGCCGAAGTCCATCGCCCCGAGTGACAGCAAGTTGGCTGGGATGCCGATCAACTTCAATCCGATGAAAGTCGCCAAGAGCGAGAGCGGAATCACCATCGCCACGATCGCTGCGGCCCGCAGATTCGACAAAAACAGGTACAGCACCAGCGCCACCAGCAGCGCGCCTTCCAGCAAGTTGCCAAAGACGGTGTGCAGGGTTTTATCGATCAGCCAAGAGCGGTCGTAGAACGGCGCAATGCTCACACCGGCCGGCAAACTGCTTTGCTTGATGGCTTCGATCTTGGCCTTGACGCCGTCCAGCACCACCGAGGCGTTTTCGCCTTTGCGCATCAGCACCAAGCCGTAGACGATGTCGTCGTCAGCGTCCTGCCCGGCCACGCCTTGGCGCGGCACGGCGCTGATGGCCACCTTGGCCACGTCGCGCACCAGCACCGGGACGCCGTTGCTTTCGGCCACCACGATGTTTTCCAAGTCGGCGGCCGAGCGCAGCAAGCCGATGCCCCGGATCAAATATTGCTGGCGGCCCTGTTCGACCGAGCCCCCACCCGCATTGGCGTTGCCGCGTGAAACGGCGTTGGCCAGTTGACTCACCGAGAGGCGATGGTCGCGCAGACGGCCCAGATCAGGTTGAACTTCATAGGTCTTGATCAGACCGCCAAAACTGACCACGTCGGCCACGCCGGGCACGGTCTTGAGCTGGCGCTCCATCACCCAGTCCTGCAACTCGCGCAACTGCGTCGAGCTGAGGTGATCGCCCTTGATGCGATAGCGAAAAATCTCGCCGATGGCTGAACTGAGCGGCCCGAGCGAGGGCTTGACCCCATCGGGCAGATCGGCGTCGCGCAGTCGCTCGGTGATCTGGGCGCGGGCAAAGTAGTCGTCCGCCTTGTCGCTGAAGGTGATCGCCATGTACGACAGGCCGAACTGCGTATGCGAGAACACTCGCACGGCGTGCGGCACGCCCGAAAGCGCGGTCTCGATCGGCATCGTCACCTGTTTTTCGACCTCTTCAGCCGCGTGGCCGGGGTAGAGCGTGATCACCTGCACTTGGGTGTCAGAGATGTCGGGGAAGGCCTCCACCGGCAGGTTGTTGAAGGCGATGACGCCCCCGCCGATAAAGAGAATCAGCCCCATGATCACAAACAGGGGCTGGCGCAAGGCCGAGGACACCAAGGCTTTGATCATCCGTGCACTCCGGCATTGGCCAAGACTTGTTGCAGCATCAAGCTGCCTTCCGTCACGATTTGCTCATCGGCTTTCAGGCCACTGCGTACCCGGATCTGGGCGATACCAGCGTCTTCAGCCTGAATTTCTCGGCGCGTGAAATGTCCGGGCTCGGTTTGCACAAAAACGTAGTGCTTGCCCTCGACCAACACCACGGCTTGGGACGGAATCATCGGCTGGGGCTCAGCGGTCGTCAGGTGCAGGGTGCCGTGTACAAACATCTCGGCCTTGAGGCTGCGGTCCGGATTGGGCAGGGCTGCGCGCACCCGCAAGGTGCGGGTTTGGGGGTCGAGGCTGTCGGCCACTTGAATCACTTGGGTGGTGGTGGTGGCGCGGGTGGGCAGGGCGTCGAGACGCAAGTCGATCGAGACACCGGGCCTCACTTGGCCTGCCAGCCCTTCCGGCACGTCAAAGTTGACCCAAAGTCGGCGTGGGTCACTGATCACAAACAGGGCGGGCACGCCCGGGCCACTTTGATCGGGCCGAACTTCTTGGCCGATGTTGGCATTGCGCTCCACCACCCAGCCGCTGATCGGGCTGCGCAGGGCAAAGAGTTGATCGGAGCCCGAGGCTGCGTTGCCGTAGCCGGCAAGGCGCGCTGCGCTGCGCGCTTGTTCGGCCCCGGCCCGGTCGCGGTCGGCTTGGGCGGCTTCCAGCTCACGCCGTGCCATGGCCCCTGCGGCTTCGAGTTCACGTGCTCGGTCCAGCGTCCGCTGGGCCTGAAGCACATCGGCGCGGGCCCGGGCCGCATCCGCTTGCGCTTGGCCGAAGTCGGGTGAGCTGAGCTTGGCCAGCACGTGTCCGTTGCTGACCGCTTGGCCGGCTTGGACGTCTAAGTGCAGCACGCGGCCGGCCACGGGGGCGGTGATCCGGCTGGTGTGATCCTCGTCCCAGCCGAGGCGGCCGGTCAACTCAACGTCTCGCTGGGCTTGAACTTGGACCTTGAAGGTTTTGATCACGGCCAGCTGCGGGCTGCTGGCGCTGTACAGAATGCTTTGCGCTTGCACCACCGGCGGGGCGATCTTCGGTGCCTCGGCCTCGGGGGCATGGCAGGCGCTCAGCCCATGCACGAGCAGGGGGGTCAACAGCACGACTTTCACGATCTTCACGATCTTGGCACCGTCCTTCGACGTTTTCATCAGCGTTTTATCCATCAACGTTCCCATTGGGTGGCTGCGAGCCACGTGCTGAGGGCTTTGGCCTCATCAGCGCGGGCTTGCACCAGATCCAGTTGCAAAGCCTGCCATTGCCGGCGGGCATCCAAAACATCCGTGAGCGAGGCCGCGCCCTTGCGGTAGGCCAGCTCCATGCCGTCGAGCGCTTGACGGGCGGCCTGTTGGGCCGGGCCGTCAAGTTCGCTGCGCCGCAGGGTGGCGGCTTTGAGTTGTTCTTGGGCGATGGCCTGATCGGCTTGAGCACTCATTTCGCTGCGTTGGCGCTGAAGTCGGGACATGTTGAGATCCACTTCCGCTTTGCGTTGTTCACCCTCGAAGCTGTAGCCCCAGAACAGCGGCACGCTCAGCGAAAAACTGATGGAGCCGTTGGTTTGCGGATGACGCTCCAGCGCCACGCCGATGGTCACATCGCGGGTGGTGCTGGCGCGGCTCAGGGCCAAGTTTTGTTCGGCCGCAGTGACGCGTTGGGCGGCGCTGCGTACATCGGCCCGCTCGGTGGTTGCTGTGGGCTCTGGGGATGAGCCGGCCTGTGGGTAGGCGTCATCGGCACTCAGTTCGGCCGCTTTGGGCTGCGCCTCAGGGCCAAGGCGTTGCGCCAGGGTTTGGCGAGCTTGCAGCGTGTTGGCTTGGGCACTGCGCAGATCGGCTTTGGCGCGCACCAGTTCGGTTTGCAGTCGTGCCACATCAACGGCAGAGAGGTCGCCGCTTTGGAAGCGTTTGCCGGCAATGTCAAAAGAACGCTGCTGTAGCTCGACCGAGCTCTGCACCAAGCTTTCGCGGTCTTGGGCCAGCTTGAGATCGAAGTAACTTAAGTGCACCCCCAAGCGCAGTTGGCGGCGCAGTTCGGCTTCGTCATGCTGCGCGGCACCCACTCCGGCTTGGGCCGCTTGGGTGCGCAAGGCGCGTTTGTCGCCGCGCTCCACCAGATAGCTCAGGCCGACGGAGGCATCCATCGGGCTGTGAATCAGCGGCCAAGCACCCATGCCATTGCCCGGATTCATGTTGCCGGTTTGCAGCGCCAGCGTCGGGTTCACGGCTTGGGCGGCTGAGACGTGTGCAGCAACAGCCGCGTCGCGACCGGCAGCGGCCAAACGGGCATCGGGGTGATTTTGCAGGGCTTGCTGCTCGGCTTCATTCAGGCTTAAGGCTCCAGCGGTGGAACAAAGAACGGCGCTGAACAACAAAGCGATGCAAGCTTGTGACGAGAAGGTCTTGCGGTAAATCGGCACGGCGTTAGGCCTCATGGCGGAGCAAGAAGGGCGCGATTCTATCGGCCAAATGTGTCTGCTTGGTGTCTTTAAACGTGCGGTATGTCGCAGCGTTATGAGGTGTTGTGAGTCACCCATCGGGGGGCGCCTATGCAACACTGAGGCCCCGCTTTGCTGAATGCCCTCTTCCCCATGGACCTGCTTTTTGTTGCCGACCCGCTCGAAACGTTCAAGACCTACAAGGACAGCACCTTCGCGATGATGCGTGAGGCAGCGCGGCGCGGGCATCGCCTGCACGCCTGCGAGCCCGCCGACTTGGTTTGGCTGCGCGGCGGCCGGGTGGTGGCGCGCCAAGCCCGGACCCTCGTGTTGACCGGCGATGTGGGCGGTGCGGGCGGTGTGGGAGATTCGCCGGCTTGGTTCGAGGTGATCGCCACCGCCGAGTTGGCGCTGGCCGATGTGGATGCAGTCCTGATGCGCAAAGACCCACCCTTCGACAGCGAATACTTCTACGCCACGCACCTGTTGCAGCAAGCCGAGCGCGAGGGTGCCAAGGTGTTCAACAAACCCTCCGCCCTGCGCGATCACCCCGAAAAGCTGGCGATCCTTGAGTTCCCGCAGTTCATCCCGCCGACGCTGGTGACGCGCTCGGCCGCTGCGGTGCGGGCCTTTCACGCCGAGCACGGCGACATCATCTTGAAGCCCTTGGACGGCATGGGCGGCATGGGCATCTTCCGCGTCGGTGCGGATGGCCTGAACTTGGGCGCGATCATCGAAACCCTCAACCAAGACGGGGCCCAAACCTTGATGGTGCAGCGCTACTTGCCCGCTATCACCCAAGGCGACAAGCGTATCTTGGTGATCGGCGGCGAGCCGGTGCCGTTCTGCCTAGCCCGCATCCCCCAAGGTGGTGAAGTGCGCGGCAACCTCGCCGCCGGCGGCAAAGGCGTGGCCCAACCCCTCAGCGAGCGCGACTTCGCCATCGCCCACGCCATCGGCCCCACCCTCGCCGCCCGAGGCCTGCTCCTCGTCGGCCTCGACGTGATCGGCGACTCCCTCACCGAAATCAACGTCACCAGCCCCACCTGCTTCCAAGAAATCACCGACCAAACCGGCTTCGACGTGGCCGCACGGTTTGTGGATGCGTTGACAGCTGGGTTAAGCACCTGACAAATCCCCCCGGACCCCTTTTCCCGTTCGCCCTGAGCTCGTCGAAGGGCTGGTGCCAAGCGCGCTGGCTGTGCCGTCAACCCCTCTTCACCCACTGCGCTGCGTCTTGGGCGGCGATGCGGCCTTCGTCGGTGGGGACGACCCAGATGGGGATGGGGCTGGTGGGGGCGTGGATGGGGAGGGTGGCGGAGCCGATGGCGGTGGCGTTGGCTTGGGGGTCGAGCTGCAAGCCGAGGAAAGACAGGGCTTGGACGACGTCGGTGCGCAGCAGGGTGTCGTGTTCACCGATGCCGCCGGTAAACGCCAAGCCGTCCAAGCCGCCCATGCAGGCGATCAGCGCGCCGGCTTCACGCACCACGCGGCGGGTGAAGAGCCGGATGGCCAGATCGGCGTTGGGGTGGGTGGCGGCTTGGGCGCGCAGGGTGCGCATGTCGTTCGATAGCCCCGAGACGCCAGCCAAGCCGCAGTCCTTGTAGAGCAGTTTTTCGATGCGGGTGCTGCTCCAGCCTTCGCGCAGCAGGTGCAGCAAGACGCCGGGGTCGATGGCACCGCAACGTGTGCCCATCATCAAACCATCCAAGGCCGAAAACCCCATGGTGGTGGCCACGCTGTGACCGTCTTGGACGGCGCACAAGCTGGCACCGCTGCCCAAGTGGGCCAACAGCCAGCGACCCGGGAGCGCCGGAGCGTTCCGTTCGCCCTGAGCTTGTCGAAGGGCCTGGGTTTCCTCGCCGAGCCGTTGCACCAAATAGCGGTACGACAAGCCGTGGAAGCCGTAGCGCCGCACCCCAGCGGCGTCGAGTTCGGCGGGGATCGGCAAGCGCCGTTCCACGTCGGGCAAGGAGGCGTGAAAGCCGGTGTCGAAGCAGCCGATTTGCGGCAGATCGGGGAAGGCTTGGGCCAAGGCGCGCACGCCGCGCAGGTTGTGCGGCTGGTGCAGCGGGGCGAGGTGATTGAGCGCTTCCAGCTCGCCGAGCACCGCCTCAGTCAGCAAGACCGAGGCGCTGAAGGTCTGGCCGCCGTGGACGATGCGGTGCGCGATGGCCGCCAGTTCAGTGCCGGCAGGCAGGCGGCTTTGCACGTCGTCGCGCAGGCGGCCCAAGGCGGCTTCGAAGGCGCTGTCGCCCATCACGTCGAACTGACCGCTGCTGAGCGGCGCGCCGGCTTGACCAGCGCGGATCGGGTAGAGCGCGAACTTGAGCGTGGCTGAGCCGGCGTTGACCGCCAGCACCATTTTTTCAGGCATGGGAAAACTCCTTGGGGGCTCAGGGCTGGTGGGTCAGGAACCAGTGGGCCAAGATCTTCACCAAACCGGCCGAGGCCTTGCGGGCTGCGGCACCGTCGGCGCGGCTGGTGAGCGCGATGGGCACCTTGGCACCGAGCACGATGCCAGCGGTGGATGCACCGCCCAAGTATTCGAGCTGTTTGGCCAGCATGTTGCCGCTCTCTAGGTCCGGCACCACCAGGATGTCAGCTTGGCCGGCCACGTCGGAGCGGATGCCCTTGCGCTGCGCCGCTTCCAGTGACACCGCGTTGTCAAAGGCCAGCGGGCCGTCGAGGATCGCGCCGGTGATCTGGCCGCGATCGGCCATCTTGCACAGCGCGGCGGCGTCCAAGGTGGAAATCATCTTCTCGTTGATGGTCTCGACGGCTGAGAGCAGCGCTACCTTCGGGCAAGCCCAGCCCATGGCGTGGGCCAGTTCGATGGCGTTGGCGACGATGTCGGCCTTGGCGGCCAGATCGGGGCGGATGTTGAGCGCGGCGTCGGTGATCAACAGCGGGCGGTCATGCAGCGGGGCGTCGATGTGGAACACATGCGACATGCGCCGCTTGGTGCGCAGCGCCGCGCAATGGATCACCTCGTGCATCAGCTCGTCGGTGTGCAAGCTGCCCTTCATCAAAGCGGCCACTTCGCCAGCGGCGGCCATGGCCACACCGCGTTGGGCGGCGGCGTGGCTGTGGGCCACGTCTTCGATCTGCAAGCCGGTGAGATCCAAACCGCCTTCAGCCGCCAAGGCGTCAAGGCGCGCTCTTGGGGCGATCAGCACCGGGATGATCAGCCCGAGCTCAGCGGCTTCGACCGCACCGCGCAGCGACTCCATGTCGCAGGGGTGCACCACCGCACAGCGCACGCTGGGCAAGCTGGCCAAGGGGGCGAGGAAGGCATGCAAGCGCGCGTCGGGATCAAAGATCTGCATGCGCGGCAAGGTGGGCCGGGGCAGACGGATCTTGCGATCGGGTGCTTTGACCAGCGCTTCACCGCGCAGCACGCCTTCGCCGCGCTGGTTGTTCACTTCGCAGCCGAGCAGCACGTTGTGGTGGCTGCGCTTTTCAAGCACCGTGACCCGCACCGCCAAGGTGTCGCCGATGCGCACCGGCGCGGTGAAGTTGAGCGTTTGGCTCAGATAGATCGTGCCGGGGCCCGGAAATTGGGTGCCTAGCAGTGCCGAGATCAGCCCAGCCGACCACAAACCGTGTGCCACCACACCGTGCAAGAAGGTGCCTTCGGCGTAGTCCGGGTCCAAGTGGGCCGGATTGACGTCGCCGCTCAGGGCCGCAAAAGCAGCGATGTCTGCTTGGGTGAGGGTGCGCACCAAGCGAGCACTTTGCCCGAGTTGCAGCTCGTCGTAAGGGTGGTTTTCGAGCCAATCACTGTTGACTGTGTTGGCCGTGTTGGCCGCCTCAGGATGGCTGTGGCTGTTTGGGACGATTTCAGTGCTGCTCGACATGGTGCTCGGTGCCGTCACGGTGGAGGTAAAGAGACCCCCATCATAGAAGCTTAGGAAGGGTTTTCCCGTAATTCGGCGAGCAAGCTTTGCCAGCGCGGTTGCAGCTCCGCCCAGTGGCGTTGGCGGATGTGGCCGTAGCCGCGCAGCTTGTCGGGCATGCGGGCGATTTCGAGCGCCAAAGCGATGCGATCAGGGCGTCGGCCCAGGTCTTGCAGCACGGCTTCGATGGCGGCGCGGTAGTCGCGGCGCAGTTGCAGCTCCAAGCGCCGCTCGGGGCTGAAGCGGAAGGGGTCAAGCCACGTGCCGCGCACGCCGCGCAGCCCCGCCAGCAGGCGCAAGGCGGTGTGCATCCACGCGCCGTAGCTTCGCTTGACGCTGCCCAGCAAAGGGATGGCCAAGTGATGCACGACGCGGTAGTGGCCCTCGACTTGCGCACGGATCTGGGCCTCAAAGGTGGGGTCGGTCAAGAGCCGCGCCACCTCGAATTCGTCCTTGCTGGCCAGCAGCTTGAACCAGCCGCGCGCCACCGCTTCAGTAAGGCGTGTGGCGTGGCCGTGGTCATCGGCGGCGGTGTGCAGGTGCAGGGCCTCCGTGGCGCGCACCCGCTGCACCAGCTCAAGGTAGGTGTCGGCGTAGGCCGCATTTTGGTAAGCGCACAAAAAGGCGTGGTGCTGGGCCATCAGCGCGTCGAGCTTGGGCCGCAGCGCCAGCGTGATCGGCTGCCAGCCGGTGGTGTCAGGCCGGTGTGTACCGGGTTCAACACAGCGCCGACCTTCCTCAAACGCTGCGCTGTTGGCCTCGACTTGGACGCCGTTCAAGGCGATGGCTTGCAAGATGGAGGCGCGCTGCAACGGGATCCAACCCCGCTGCCACGCGTAGCCCAGCAGCATCGGCAGGCTGTAGATCGCGTCCCCCAGCACTTGGCTGGCTTGGGTGTCGGCGTCAAAACCGCTGAGCTGCTCGGCCCCAACCGCAGCCCGCAAGGCGGTTTCACACGCGGCGTCGGGGTAGTGCCAATCGGCGTCTTGGGTGAAGGTGGCCGTGGGCGTGGCGTGGCGGTTCAAGACGACGTGGGTGCGCCCCAGCGCCATCACGCCCAAGGTGTCGGGCCGGGTGGCGACGATGGCGTCGCCCGCCAGCACCACGTCGGCTTGGCCCAGATCGACCTTGGTGGTGTGGAGCTGGCCGGGCTGGGCGGCGAGTTGCACATGGCTCCACGTCGCCCCGCCTTTTTGCGCCAACCCCGAGGCCTCCTGCACGATCACCGCCTTGTCTTCCAGGTGCGCCGCCATGCCCAGCACTTGACCGAGCGTGATCACCCCCGTGCCGCCGATACCCGCCACCACCAAGCCCCAAGCCTGGGTCAGCGGCGGCAGGGTGGGTTCGGGCATCGGGGCGGTTGCTCCATCACTCCGTTCGCCCTGAGCTTGTCGAAGGGTTTGAACGATTTTCCCCCGAGGTGTCCCGCCCTCGATCGTCACAAAGCTCGGGCAAAAGCCGCGCAGGCAGGAAAAATCCTTGTTGCAGCTGCTGGGGTTGATGCGCCGTTTGCGGCCGAAGGGCGTTTCGACCGGCTCGATGCTCAGGCAGTTGCTTTGCACCGAGCAGTCGCCGCAGCCTTCGCAAACCGCTGCGTTGATCAGCACCTGCCGGGGGGTTTCGGCTTGCAGGCCGCGCTTGATGCGGCGGCGTTTTTCGTTGGCGCAGCTTTGGTCGTAGATCAGTACGGTGCAGCCGGGCACCTCGCGCAGCTCGCGTTGCAGGGCGTCGAGGGCTTCGCGTGGGTGGATGCGCGTGCCGGGGGCCAGTTGGCGGCGCAGCGCGGGGTCGGCATATTTGGCCGGATCGTCGGTCACGATGTCGATGCGGTGAACCCCTTCGGCGTCGAGTTCGCGGCTCATCGCGGCCACGTCCATGCCGCCTTCCACCGCTTGGCCGCCGGTCATCGCCACCGCGTGGTTGAACAAAATCTTGTAGGTGATGTTCACCCCAGCGGCCAAGCTTTGGCGGATGGCGAGCAGGCCGGAGTGGCTGTAGGTGCCGTCGCCCAAGTTGGCAAACACATGCCGCTCGCGGGTGAAGGGCGCTTGGCCGACCCACGGCACGCCCTCGCCGCCCATCTGCGTGAAGGTGCTGGTGCGCCGGTCCATCCACGTCACCATGTAATGGCAGCCGATGCCGGCCAAGGCGCGTGAGCCCTCGGGCACTTGGGTGGAGGTGTTGTGCGGGCAGCCTGAGCAAAACCACGCCGGGCGCTCGCCGGGGCTATGCTGGCTGGCGTGCTCCAGCTGGCGCTGGCGGGCCTCGATCTGGCCCAAGCGTTCGCTCAAGTGGCGCTCCAAGTCGCGGTCCACCCCGAGGCGGATCAGGCGCTTGGCGATGGCGCGCGCGATCAGGGCCGGGTTCAGATCGGCTTGGGCGCGCAGCAACCAGTGCTGGCTCGGATCGGCCCGCGACCACTCGCCGCCGCTGTGATCCCCCTCGCTTTCGTCGAACTTGCCCAGCACGTCCGGGCGCACATCGGCGCGCCAGTTGTAGAGCTCTTCTTTGAGCTGGTACTCGATCATCTGGCGCTTTTCTTCGACCACCAAAATCTCGCGCAGACCTTGGGCGAAGTGGCGCGTGCCTTGGGCTTCGAGCGGCCAGACCACGCCGATTTTTTGCAGCCGCAGGCCAATCGTGCGGCAGCGTGCGTCGTCCAGACCCAAGTCCGCCAGCGCTTGGCGGGTGTCGTTGTAGGCCTTGCCGCTGGCCATCAGACCAAAGCGCGCTGGCGGATCGCCCGCTTGGGCGTCGATCACGGTGGGGTTGAGCCGGTTGGCGCGGATGTAGGCCAGCGCGGCGTACCACTTGGCATTCATCAGCCGCGCTTCTTGCTCCAGGCGGTCGTCGGGCCAGCGGATGTGCAGGCCCAGGCCATCGGCGGGCATCACAAAGTCCTCGGGCAGACGGATGCTGATGCGGTCCGGGTCCAGCTCGACGCGGGTCGAGGATTCGACGATTTCTTGGATGGTTTTCATGCCCGCCCAAAGGCCCGAGAAGCGGCTCAGCGCCAAGGCGTGCAGACCCAGATCGAGTATTTCTTGCACCGAGGCTGGGAAAAACACCGGCAGCCCGCAAGCTTTGAACAGGTGATCACTTTGGTGCGCGGCGGTGCTGCTTTTGGCCACGTGGTCGTCGCCCGCAATCGCGATCACCCCGCCGTGACGCGCGGTGCCGGCCATGTTGGCGTGCTTGAAGACATCGGCGCAGCGGTCCACGCCGGGGCCTTTGCCGTACCAAAGTCCAAACACGCCGTCAAAGCGTTGCTGCCCCGGCGCAATCAGGTCCACCTGCTGCGAGCCCCAGACGGCGGTGGCGGCCAGCTCCTCGTTCAAGCCGGGCTGAAAGACGATGTGATGGCGCTTGAGGTGCTCAGTCGCGTGCCACAGCGCTTGGTCGTAGCCGCCCAGGGGTGAGCCCCGGTAGCCGCTGATGAAGCCAGCGGTGTGCAGGCCGGCGGCGGCGTCGCGCTGCTGTTGCAGCATGGGCAAACGCACCAAGGCTTGGACGCCGCTCATGAAAACGCGGCCACGCTCTTGGGTGTACTTGTCGTCCAACCGAACATGGGTGGCGAGACTGTTCATGACCAACTCCTGCGTCGTTGTCGCGTGACTGGGGCGTATGACCCAGTGTAGGCATGCCCCGGCGGTGTTGCACGAAAATGCCGCGATGTCGAAGCTGTCTACCGCTGCGCCCCACGCGCTCCTTGATGTCAACGCCGGGGCCTTTTTGCTGGCGCTGGCTGCGTTTGCCAGTGCCTTGGCGCTGCGGCTGTGCGATCCGATGCTGCCGGCCTTGGCGCGTGACTTTGGCACCAGCGTGCCCCAAGCCGCCATGGTGGTCACTGCGACCAGCTTGGCTTATGGGGCCTCGTTGCTGGCGGTGGCGTGGTTGGGCGATCACTTGGGCAAGTTTCGCGTCATCACCGGCTCGTGTTTGGCCTCAGCGGTGGCGGCGCTGTGCTGCGCTTTGAGCCCCTCGCTGGGTTGGTTGGCCTTGGCGCGGGTCTTGAACGGCGCGGCCACGGCGGCCTTGATCCCCTTGTCGATGGCTTGGATCGGTGACCACGTGCCGGTGGAGCGTCGTCAGCTCACCTTGGCGCGTTTCATGTCCGGGCAGATCAGCGGCCTGATTTTGGGCCAGTTGGCGGGCGGTTTGCTGGCCGACACCGTGGGCTGGCGCTGGGCTTTTGGTTTGATCGCTGTGATTTACGGGCTGATCGGTTTGCGCTTGCGCCGTTCACCGCATCACCGCAAGCCGGTGGCGGTGTCTGAGGCTCAAGCGCTCAGTGCTTGGCCGCGCGTTCGAGGCCGTGTGGCGGAGATCGTGCGTCAGCCCCGGGCGCGGTTCATCTTGATCACCGTGGCGCTGGAGAGTCTGGGCAGCTACGGTTTGATGACCTACATCCCGGCTTACTTGCACGAGCGCTTTGGCCTGTCGTTGTTTCACGCCGGGGCGGTGATGGCGGTGTTCGGCTTGGGCGGCTTGCTCTACACCTTGGCCGCGCGCCACTGGATTCGCATGCTGGGCGCGGTGAATCTACCCCGCGTGGGCGGTGCGCTGCTCGGCTTGGCTTTTCTGACCTTGGCGCTGGCCCCTTCGTGGGGCTGGGGCGTTTTAGCCACCTTGGTGGCCGGGGTGGGCTTTTATCTGCTGCACAACACTTTGCAACTCCAAGCCACCCAAATGGCCGCCACGGCTTCACGCGGCTTGGGCATGGCGCTGTTTGCCACCTGCTTTTTCATTGGCACGGCCGGTGGCGTCACCGTGGGTGCCCCCATCATTCACCACCTCGGTGCCCCCGTCGCCTTCATCCTCGCCGCGCTCCTCCAACCCATCCTCGGCTGGCGCGTCGGCAGCAAGCTGAAGGTGTGGCAGCAGGGGCATTGAGCTTGGGCGGTGCCCTCAAATCCGCCCGCGAGCGGGCTTGAGGCGACGGTTTTCGAAGTGTTTGAGGGCGATGTAGGTGGCCCAACCGATCAGGCCGGCACCCAAGGCGAAGCCCCCGTAGGCCATGGGCCAAGGGATGCCTTGGGTCATCATGGAAAACTCCGACATGCCGCCGACACCCGCCAAGATGTTGATGGGCATGAACACCACGCCGAAAACCGTCAGCTGATTGATGCGCTTGTTCTGGTTGATGTTGATGAAGCCGATGGTGGCGTCCATCAAGAAGTTGATCTTGTCGAACAAAAAAGCGGTGTGGCTGTTGAGGGACTCGACGTTGCGGAAAATTTGCTTGGCGTCTTCGAGCTGATTGGGTGAAAGGATCTTGCAGCGCATCAAAAAAGTCAGCGCGCGCTGGGTGTCGAGAATGTTGCTGCGGATGCGGCCGTTTTGGTCTTCTTCTTCGGCAATATCGGCAAGAATGGCCGCCGCTTCTTCGTCGCTGATGGTTTCACTCAGCACCTTGCGGCCCACTTTGCCAAGGGTGGCGTAGATGTTTTCCAGCGAATCGGCCGAATATTCGATATCTGCGCCATAGAGATCGATCAGCAGATCGTGGCAATCCGAGACATAACCAGGCTGCGTGCGGGCGCGGCGGCGTTGCAGTCGGAAGACGGGCAGTTCTTCGTTGCGCACCGAAAACAGAATGCCCTTGTGCAAGACGAAAGCCACCGGGACGCTGCGCGAGTCGGCATCGTTTTCAAGCAGGAAATTGGAGTGCAGATGAACGTCGTCGTTTTCTTCGACATGAAAACGATGGCTCACTTCCAAATCGACCGAATCACCGGGGTCGGACAGATCCACGCCGAAATGCTGGCTGATGTAGTGCAGCTCCGTTTTGGTGACGTTGAGCAAGTCGATCCAGATCGGATGAATGCCTTCAAGATCCTTGCGGCAGGTGATGGCCACTTGCGTCAAACGGCCCTCGACCAGTTCGAAGGCGTTCATCTGGCTTTCGTTGAACACCGGCTCCTGATTGCCCACCAGTTGCTCGCGCCGGGTATCTGAGACTTCCCAAAGGATGTCGTTGACGCGTTCTTGAGGGATGCGCTCCCAGAGGATTTTGGCGTCTTCGATCGGCAAGGTTTCAAGGATCTTGCCAACTTCGACCGACGAAATCTTGGTGATGATTTTGTGCAGCTCCACCAAGTGTTGGCGCTGCACCATGGTTTCGATCACATCCTGCCGTTGGGTGTGCTGGCCATGCACCATGCCTTCGACAATTTTTTGCTTGTGCAAGAGTTCAGTGATTTTTTCGAGCGACATGAGGGTGAACGCAGGTGGGGACGAGGGGCATCAATGCACGGTGCGGGGCAGCTGGGTCGATGACGGGTGATCCAAATCCGGTTGTTGCCACGGATCAAGGTGGGTCATGAGGTTGAGGACGCGGTGGCGTTGGGTGACGCGCTGTTTGGCGGCGACGGCGATGTCGTGACCAGCGGCGATGCTGAGGGTGGCTTCGACTTCGAGGTGGGCATCGACCACGATCATGTCGCCCATCTTGCGGGTGCGCACGTCGTGCACGCCCAGCACGCCGGGGGTGTCGAGCAAGGTGCTGCGGATGGCCGCGACCTCCTGCTCGTCCACCGCGCGGTCCATCAAGTCGTGCAGAGCGTCCCAACCGAAGCTCCAGCCCATCTTGCTGACCATGAAGCCGACGATCAGCGCCGCGATCGGATCAAGGATCGGGTAGCCGGCCAAGTTGCCGGCGATGCCCAGACCCACCACCAAGGACGAGGCCGCATCTGAGCGGGCGTGCCAAGCGTTGGCCACCAACATGCTCGACTTGACCCGCTTGGCCACGCCGAGCATGTAGCGAAACAGCAGCTCTTTGGCCACCAGCGCACCACCGGCCACCCAAAGCGCCAGCACGCTGACCGGGGCGATGCTTTCGGGGCCTTCCAGCTTGCGCGCCGCCGACCACACCATGCCCACACCCACCGCCAGCAGCAACCCGCCCAGCACCAGCGAGGCGGCCGTTTCGAAGCGATGGTGACCGTAGGGGTGGTCGGTATCGGCATCTTTTTGGCTGTGATGGTTGGCCAGCAGCACCACAAAGTCGGCCACCAGATCGGAGAGCGAATGCACCCCATCGGCGATCAAACCCTGCGACTTGGCAAGGATGCCCGCCACGATCTGGGTGCAACTCAGCAGCAGATTCACGCCCACGCTCACCCACGTGCTGCGGGCGGCGGCGGCGGCCCGCGCTTCGGCTTCTAGGCTGCCATCTTCAGGATCATCAACAAGGTCATCGGCTCTCATGGGGGCCGATTGGATCACGGGTGGATCATGGACGGATCACTGGACCCTTGGCATGCCTGTTGCGCCCTTGAGTTGATGCAGCACCCGGACGCGGTGGCTCGCTTGGGGCGGGAGTCCGGCCAAGCTGGCGCGCAGGGGGCCGGTGGGGATGGGGATCACCAGCAGTTTGCGGTCGCCCATGGCCAGCAGGGTGCGGTCGTCGTCGGTGAGCGCGAAGTTCAGCTCATAGGGGGCGCACACCACGGGGCCTTGGGTGGCCAGGCAGGCCGGGTAGTCGGGCAGTTCGATGAAGTTGAGCAGCGGATAACTGGTGGTCAGCAGCGGCGCGCTGGTGGTGTCAAAAACGTAGATGCGCGGCCAGTAGAGGATGGGGTTGGGTTCGCTGTAAGTGCCGATGGCGTTTTGATTGAGGGCGTAGACATACGCCCGGCTGCCGTCACCCGACAAGGCGGTGCGCAGCGCCACCCACCCACTGGGCAGGCTCAGGTCGCCCAGTTTGTTCAGGCTGAAGTCGTACAGCGCTGAGCTCTCCAGCGCCCAGCGGCTGCCGGTCCGGTCGCTGGCTACGCGGTAGAAAAAGGTGATCGGCTGGCCGGTGGGGAAGGCGTTCAGATCGGTGGCAGCGGTGCTCGCGCCGCCGCTGGCATCGCGCCACAGCGGCGGTGGGGCGGGGCTGAACAGCGCCGTCTGGGTGACCAGCATGCGCCGACCGTTGGGGGACACGACGCCCCATGGCTGGCCAAAGTTGTACGTGCTGCCGTTGTTGGCGTACACCGCCCGCTCGGCGTTGCGGTTCAGGTCCTGCACCAGCAAGGAGCCTCGATCAAGCCACGCTAGGTTGTCGCCGGTGATGGCCAGCGGCAGATCGATCTGGGTGCTGAGCGGTGAGATGGTGAGCGCTTGCGCTTGCAGGGTTTGCAAGCTGCTTAGATCCAGATCCAACCATTGGCCGTCGGTGGTGGTGGCGTGCAAGCGGCTGTGATTGCGGGCCACCACGATCCGATTGAGGGTGCCAAAACTGCGCGCGCTGGCCACCGGGCTGGGGCCGCTGAGGTCAAAGCGCATCAGCGAGTTCATGGTGGTGTTGATGACGTAAGCCGACTGGCTCACGGCGTCCCAGACCAAGTTGCGCTTGGTGCCTTCGGTTCCGAAGGCGGTGTAGCTGCGGTCCACCGGGCTCAGCACGTGGAGCGTCAACACCGGGGTGGCGACCCCGGCCGCATGGCTGAGCGTCAGGGTGTGCGCGCCGGCGCTCAGGGCGGGCAGGGTGAGCGAGAGCATCCCGTCGCTGACCCGCTGGGCGGCGCTGGGCGTGATCGCGCCGCCGTCGATGCTGAGTTCGGTCAAGGTGCTGCTCAACCCGGTCAGGCCTTCGCCCCACACCAGCACCTCACCGCCTTGGCCCGCTTTGAGCGCGAGGGTGTCCAGACTGGTGAGGCGCGGCAACTGGTTGGTGATGCGTACGGTGATGTCTTGCGCCGACACGTTGCTGCCGCCATCGACGTGCAAGACGGCGCTGCGCTGCTCGCCGTAGGGCAGATCTACCAGCGCCGCCGCATCCACATGCCAGTCCAAGGGCTGCGCAAAGCTGCCGCTGCTGCGATCCACCACCAGCCAAGCGGCGTTGCTGCTGGCGCTCCAGCCGCTGGAGGCTGCACCGGGTGCCAAGGTGACAGCGGTGCTGCCCTGCAAATCGGTGGGTGTGCTGCTTGGGCTCAGGAGTCGCTCTTGCGTGGCCGGGGTCAGCAAGCCGCTGCTGACGTTGAAACTCACCGGCACGCTCACGGTTTGCACCAAGGGTTGATCGATGTGCAGGTTGACGGTGGCGCTGTAGACGCCCGAGCGCAGACCGGCTCCGCTGGGGCTGAGTTGCAGCTGTGGACCTTGGGCGGAGGTTTGCAGGGTCGCTTGCAGCCAGCCGCTGGCGCTGTCGTTGTAGACCACGCTGTCGATCAAGGCGGTGCTTACCCCCGCTGGCAAGCTCAGCGCCAAGGTTTGAGGGCGACCAAGGCTGCCTTCCGGCGCACTCAAGCTGGCCGAGGTGGGGTTGCTGGCCAAGCGTGGCACCACCGTGACGCTGTAGGGCAGGGTGTAGGGCGAGCCCCGGTGATGGTTCTGACAGGCTTGGTCTTTGCACGCCAACGCCGTGATGGTGCCGGTGTAGGTGCCCGCGGGTTGGCTGGCGTCCGGGGTCACGGTGATCACCGCCATGTCGCCTTGAATGCTCACATCGATGGGCGACAAGACGCCCACGCCGTTGATGTCCGCACCGATCAGGATCGGGGACGTGGTGGTGCCGGTGGTCGTGGCCGTGAAGGAGACGGCGCCGCTGTTGCCGGTCGAGCCTGCCAAGACCTGCATCTGGAGTGAGCTAGCGCTGAAATGCACCGTCAGCTCGTTCAGGCCGCCGCCACTGCTGCCACCACCACCACCACCACAGGCACTCAGTAAGGCCAAGATCACCCAAGACAGCAACGACCGCATCACAACGCCCCTCAAAGCTGAATCCATGATGAATTCGGCGGGACGGCATCTTATCAGCGGGCCAGCGGTCCGGTTCAGCGGAGCGGACCGCACAATGCATGCGTTGAATGCCCCCTTATTTTTTCTCTGAAGATCGGGTGAGATTGCCATGAGCAGCATCGTTTATCGCGACGGCTACAAGTACCAGCTGCAAGAAACCTATGAGCTCCAGATCGAGATTCAGCCCGCAGCGCCGATCCAGACGGATTTCATTGATCTGGATACAGCGGGGAATTTATCGATCCTCAAGGGCTACGCTTGGGACGGTCCCTCCGGGCCGACTTACGACACCTTGACCTTCATGCGCGGCTCTTTGGTGCACGACGCGCTTTATCAGCTGATGCGTGAGAGCCATCTCGATCCCAAGATCCATCGGGACATCGCTGACCGGATCTTGGTTCGTCTTTGCAAGGAAGACGGTATGTGGTTTGGCCGGGCTTGGTGGGTCTACTTGGGTGTGAAGTACTTTGCCAGCTTCGCCGCCGATCCGGCCGATCTCAAACCACCCACGCAGGCGCCGGGTTGAGTTTGGGTGAACAAGTTGCGCGCTTAGCGCGGCCAAATCGCCCAAAGCCGCAGGGGTTGTTTGGTGCGGCTGGCGCTGTCTTCGGCGGGGCTGCCCCAGCCCCAGAAGTAGTCGGCCCGCACGGCGCCGACGATGGCCCCCCCCGTGTCTTGCGCCACCACCATGCGTTGCAACGGGCGCGGCGCGGGGCCATTGGGCCCATGGCTGCGGCCCATGCTGGGTTCGGTGCTGGCGAGCCACACAGGGGTGCCGTAAGGGATGCTGTCGCGGTCCACGGCGATGGAGCGGCCGGGAGTGAGCGGCACGCCTTGGGCGCCGCTGGGGCCGACGTTCGGATTCGGCAGCGCTTCTTCGCGGAAGAAGACGTAGCGCGGGTTGGCGGCCATCATCTCGCGCACTCGCCACGGGTTGTCACGCGCCCAAGCTCGGATGGCCGACCAGCTGGCTTGTTCCAGCGTAAACGCGCCTTGCTCCACCAGCCAGCGGCCGACCGATTGGTACGGCTGCTCGTTGTGACCTGCAAAGGCCATGCGCACCAGATGGGTCTGGCCGTCGGGCTCTTGCAGCATCAGCCGCCCGGAGCCTTGGATGTGCAGCACCAAGGCGTCGATGGGGTCGGCCAGCCACGCGATTTCTCGGCCACGCAAGGCGGCTTGGGCGCTGGCCAAGGTGTCGATCTGGGCGCGGCTGTACCACGGCTTGCGCTGGCCCAGATCCGCCGGTGGGCCGTACAGCGGGATGGAAAAACGCCGGGTTGGCACCCGGCTGGCTTCGAGAAAAGGCTCGAAGTAGCCGGTCATCATCCCGGTGGTCTGGCCGTCGAAGGTTTCCACCCGCCAAGGGCGCAGCCAAGTATGAAAAAACGCGCGCACCTCGATCTCGTCGCGGCGGTCCACGGAGTGAGCCATTTGGCAGGCGATGCGCCAGACCGGATGGGGGCGTTCGCAACTGCGTAGCAGCGCTGGCCAAACCTCGACCAAGTTGTCCTGACCCCAGCCGGGCAGGGCACCCCACTCGCTGGCCACCCAGCGTCCGCGTGGGGTTTGAAACGTGGGCGGATCGAGCAGTTCGGGCTCGGGGATGCGAAATTCGGCGGGCAGTGGATTGATCCAATCCGGATGGATGTTCAAGCTGGGGGCCGGACTGACCCCGTTGGTGGTGACCGGGGTCAGCGCCGGCATGGAGGCGCTGACTCCGGAGACCGGTGTTGATGCGGCAGGGGCCACAGCCTGAACCACCGTGGGTATCGGCCGCTTGGCGGGTGCTGTGCTGCTGGGGCGCGGGGTGGATGGAAGCGAGGAGTGGCACGCGCTGAGGTTCAACGCGAGAACACCCAGACCGCAAAGCAGCCCGAAAAGAGAACGACGCATGGGGTCAGCGGGGGTGCGTCAATGCAGGGCTTGAGCCAAGGCCAGCTCGAAGGGCGGAATCGGGCTCTCGAAAGCGTGCGCGCTGTCGGTCATGCCGTAGTAGGTACCGCGCATCAAGCCGCGTGGCGTGGCCAGTTGGGTCCAGCTGGTGTAGGTGAATTCTTTGCCGGGGGCGATCAGCGGCTGATGCCCGACCACCCCAAGGCCGCGGACTTCTTCGGTGTTGCCGGTGCCGTCGGTGATCAGCCAGCGCCGCCCCACGAGCTGTGCGGCCACGTTGCCGGTGTTGCGGATCGTGATGGTGTAGCTGAAGGCGTACAGCGGCTGCCCGGCGTCAGATTGCTCCGGCAGGTACTGCGTGACGACGGTGCAAGTGAATTCAGGATGTTCCATGTGACCATTCTAGGAGGGCAATTCTTTCTAGAATGGGGTTGCCCCTGATGCGACCCGGGCATCCGAATGCTTCGTGTCGAGTTATCCACATGTTCGAGGAGATCTCCATGGCCCCTTTTCTACCCGCTGACCCGCTGTTGGCTCCCCGTCCGGTGGAACGCCAAGTGCTGGGTCGCCCAACCCATGACGGCGATGGCGTGCGACTCACCCGGGTGCTGACGCAAGATCTGCAACGCCGTCTGGACCCCTTTTTGATGCTCGACGCCTTTGGTAGCGACGCGGCGGCGGATTACATCGGCGGCTTTCCCGACCACCCGCATCGCGGTTTTGAGACCGTGACCTACATGCTCGAAGGACGCATGCGCCATCACGACTCGGCCGGTAACGCGGGGCTGTTGACTTCCGGTGCGGTGCAGTGGATGACCGCCGGGCGCGGCATCGTCCACAGCGAAATGCCCGAGCAAGAAGAAGGCCGCATGGAAGGCTTCCAGCTTTGGCTGAACCTGCCAGCACACGACAAGATGTGCTCGCCTTGGTACCGCGATATCCCGGCCGCCGACATCCCGCGCTTTGACCACGCCGGGGTGCATGTGCAGGTGATCGCGGGCAGCAGCCACGGTGTGGCGGGCGCGGTCGAGCGTGAGGCGACCGCGCCGATCTATCTCGACGTGCATCTGGCCCCGGGTGCGGTGTTCGAGCAGGCGTTACCGCCGGGACACAACGCTTTTGTCTACGTCTACCGGGGGGAGTTGGCCATCGGCCCAGCCGAGGCCGCCACGCCGGTGGGGCCGCAGCGCATGGCGCTTTTGGCCAACGGCGCTGATCTGGACGGCGTGCGTTTGGCGGCGGGCGCGGCGCCAGCGCGAGCGTTGTTGATCGCCGGCCGACCTTTGGGCGAGCCGATCGTGCAATATGGGCCATTCGTCATGAACACCGAAGCGGAAATCCGCCAGGCGTTGACTGATTTCCGGGCGGGGCGGCTGTGAAGATCTTGAAGTGGGGTGGATGGACGCTCGTGGCGCTGGCCTGTGGGGCCGGCGTGGCGTGGTGGAAGCTGGCACCGATGACCGTGCAGGTGGGGGTTGTCACCCAAGGCCCGGCCATCGAGGCGGTCTACGCCACCGGCATGGTCGAGCCGACCGTGATGGTGCCGGTGTCGCCGCGCAGCGGCGGGCGGCTCTTGACGCTGGACGTCGATGAAGGGGCTGCCGTGCGCAAGGGCCAAGTGCTGGCTCGGCTGGACGCTGACGATTTGCAGCACACGGTCGAAGAGATGCAGGCCCGCGCCAAGCTGGCCCAGACGCAGTTGGACCGCACCCGCACCTTGGTGCAGCAGCAGTTCCTCTCGCCCGCTGAACTCGACCGCACCCGCACCGAACTCGACGCTGCCCGCGCCGCCTTGGAGCGCGCCCGCGCTTTGAGCAGCTACAGCGTGCTCACGGCGCCTGCCGACGGCGTGGTCTTGAAGCGTGATGGCGAGAAAGGCCAGTTCATCGCGGCGGGTCAAACGGTGTTCACCTTGTCGTGCTGCGCGCCGCTGCGGGTGGCAGCCGAAGTGGACGAGGAAGACATCAGCCGGGTGCAGATCGGTCAGTCGGTCAGCTTGCGTACCGACGCCCTGCCGCAACAGCTTTTTGACGGTGAAGTGGCTGAAATTACGCCCAAAGGCGATCCGGTGGCGCGCAGCTACCGGGTGCGTATTCGCTTCAAAGAGGCCAGTACGGCGGGCATGCAGGCGCTGCGCACCGGCATGACCATGGACGCCAACATCTTGATCGCCCGGCGCGAGCAAGCGCTCTTGGTGCCGGCGCAGGCGGTGCAAGCCCCTGCCACCCATGAGCCGCTGCTTTGGAGCGTGGGCCCCGAGGGCCAGTTGCATCGCCACAGCGTGCGGCTGGGCGTCAAGACGACCGAGCGCATCGAGATCATCTCGGGCGGCATCAGCTCGGACATCCACGCGGGGACGCAGGTGGTGTTGCAGCCCACCGAGGCGCTGCAAGAGGGCCTGCATGTGCGTGTTGTGCGTGCTGTGCATGCGGCGCAAGCCCTGAAATGAACACCCGCATGAACACGCGTTTAGCGGCTTTCCACGTCGCGCTGCGGGTGGCGGTGGATGTCGCCTTGGGGCACCTCACCAGCCGCAAGCGTCAGACCTTGGTGTCGCTCACGGGGGTGGTGCTCGGGGTGGCGTTTTTCTTGGCGGTCTCGTCGCTGATGCGTGGCTCGGAGAAAGACTTTTTGCAGCGCTTGGTGGACAACAGCGCGCACATCACCGTCTACGACGAATACCGCCAAGCCCAGGCTCAGCCCGCTGAGCTGCGCTGGCCCGAGGCGGCGGTCGAGGTGCGTCACGTCAAGCCACAGCGCGAGACCCGGGGGATTCGCGGTTGGCGCGAGCGACTGGCTGCGGTGGAGGCCTTGCCCGATCTGCGCGCTGCGCCGGTGCTGGTGGGCTCGGCAGTGCTTAACTTTGCGGGCCGCCAGCAGGCGGTGTCGCTCAGCGGCGTGGTGCCCGAGAAAATGCACGCCGTCAGCACCATCGACGCCAAGATGATCGCCGGCACGCTTGATGCCCTGAGCGCCAACCCGAACGGTGTGATCTTGGGTCAAGGCTTGGTGGACAAGTTCAGCCTGCACTTGGGCAGCACCATCAACGTGGTGGCCGGTGAAGGGGCGAGTCGCTCGCTGCGCTTGGTGGGGATTTTTCGCACCGGCAACGCTGGGTATGACGAAGGCCAAGCCTTTGTGCTGCTCAAGCGCGCCCAAGCGCTGTTGGGTCGTGAAAACCGCGTCAATCGCATCATCGTGCAGCTCACCGACGCCTACGACGCCAAAACCGTGGCGCAGACCATCGAGGCTTCCAGCGGCTACAAAAGCGTGTCCTGGATCGAAGCGTCTGAAGACTTCATCAGCTTGCTGTTGGTGCGCAACTTGATCATGTACAGCGTGGTCTCGGCCATTTTGGTGGTGGCCAGCTTTGGGATCTACAACACCATCTCGACCATCGTGATGGAAAAGACCCGCGACATCGCCATCATGAAATCGATGGGCTTCCACGCCAGCGACATCCGCAACATTTTTCTGCTTGAAGGCTTGATCGTCGGCTTGATCGGCAGCGCAGCGGGCATGTTGTGCGGTTGGGGCTTGATCGAGGCCTTGGGCCAAGTGGCGCTGAAATTGCCCGGGGTGCAAGAGCTGACGCATTTGCCGGTGTGGCGCGGTCTGGATCAGTTCGGTTTTGCCATGGCCTTTGCGATGTTTTCTTGCGTGGCGGCGTCTTGGCTGCCGGCGCGGCGGGCGGCGCGGGTTCACCCGGTGGATATTTTGCGGGGGGTGGCATGAGTAGCGTGGCTGGTGTGGCTGGTGTGGGCGACCGGCATGACGTGATGATCCGCGCCGAGGATGTGGGGCGGGAGCTGGCGGGCGAGGTGCCAGTGACCTTGGTGCAGGGTGTCAATCTGGAGATCCGGCGTGGCGAGTTCGTTTGCATCATGGGCCCCTCGGGCTCGGGCAAGTCCTCGCTGCTCTACCTCTTGGGCTTGCTCGACATGCCGAGTCGGGGCCGGATCTGGATCGACGGCCAAGACACCAGTGCGTTTGACGAAGACGCCCTGACCGATTTCCGCTTGGCCCGGTTGGGCTACGTGTTTCAGTTTCACTTTTTGCTGGCCGAGTTCAGCGTGCTCGACAACGTGTTGCTGCCGATGCGCAAGCTGGCGCGGCTCAGCGACCAAGCCGCGCGTGAGCGCGCCTTGGAGCTGCTGGGGCGCTTTGATCTGCGCGATCAGGCGCGCAAGTTTCCGCATCAGCTCTCGGGTGGGCAGCGTCAGCGGGTGGCGATTGCGCGGGCGCTGGCCAACGATCCGCAAGTGATCTTGGCCGACGAGCCCACCGGCAATCTCGATTCGGTCTCCAGCACCAACGTGCGCGACATCCTGCGCGACTTGGCGCACGACCTCGGCAAAACGGTGATTGCGGTGACGCACGATGCCAATTTCTCATCGGCGGCTGATCGGCGCATTCCCATCGTCGATGGGCGCATTGACCTGGCTTGGTTGCCGGGTGCCTGAGCTACACTCTGCGGCCATATGTTCACCCCGCGTCAACGTCATCACGGCTGCCTTCACGGCCACGCATGCCTGCCCAGGTCGAGCGACCGGGGAGCTTGGCCCTGGCGTCGCTGATCGCCAGGCGCTGATGTTTTTCCAGCCGGGAACCCGAGCCCTTTTGCGGCCCACCCCCCGCTGCTTCTGAACCCAGTCTGCCCTCGGCCTTGCACGCGTCTCTCCCCGCGCCGGAGGTCTGCTCGCTGCAAGGTTGGTGGCTTGCGGAGCATCCAACGTGATCACCGAACTTGAATTCCAACATCTGGCCGAGCAGGGCTACAACCGCATCGCGCTCGTCAGCCAAGCTTTTGCCGATCTCGAAACCCCCTTGTCGCTTTACCTGAAGCTCGCTGGCGGTCAGCCGCGCAGTTTCTTGCTGGAGTCGGTGGTGGGCGGCGAGCGTTTTGGGCGTTATTCCTTCATCGGCCTGCCGGCCCGTACCCTGTTGCGCACCACCTTGGGCGTGACCGAGGTGGTGACCGACGGCGTGGTGGTGGAGCGCCATGAGGGCCATCCGCTCGACTTCATCGAGCGCTATCAGCAGCGCTTCAAGGTGGCCTTGCCGCCCGGTGGTTTGCCGCGTTTTTGCGGCGGGTTGGCTGGTTACTTCGGCTACGACACGGTGCGCTACATCGAGAAAAAGCTCGCCGACACGCGCCTGCCCGGGGGCATCGGCACGCCCGAGATCTTGCTGTTGCAAACCGAAGAGCTGGCGGTGATCGACAACTTGTCGGGGCGGCTGTATCTGATCGTCTACGCCGATCCTGCCCAAGCCGGGGCCTATGCCCAAGCGGCGCAGCGTTTGCGTGATCTGACCGCGCAGCTCGGCCAAAGCGTCACCGCCCCGCCGGTCAAGCGCAGCGCCAGCCATCCGGTCGAGCGCGAATACGCCCGCGAGGACTTTGAAGCGGCGGTCTTGAAGGCCAAGGAGTACATCGCCGCCGGCGACTGCATGCAGATCGTCATCGGCCAGCGCATCAAGAAGCCCTACACCGAGCACCCGTTGTCGCTGTACCGGGCGCTGCGTTCGGTGAATCCGAGCCCCTACATGTATTACTACGACATGGGCGACTTCCAGATCGTTGGCTCATCGCCCGAGATCTTGGTGCGCCAAGAGGCCCGGCAAGTGGCTGGCAAGCCGGAAAAGATCGTCACCATCCGCCCGATTGCCGGCACCCGCCCGCGTGGGGCCACGCCGGAGCTTGACGCCGCGCTGGAAGCCGAACTGCTGGCCGACCCGAAGGAGCGCGCCGAGCATTTGATGCTGATCGACCTGGCGCGCAACGACATCGGCCGCCTCGCCCAAACCGGCAGCGTCAAAGTCACCGAAGCCTTCGGCATCGAGCGCTACTCGCACGTGATGCACATCGTCAGCAACGTCGAAGGCGTGCTCAAAGACGGCATGAGCAGCTTGGACGTGCTGCGCGCCAGCTTCCCCGCTGGCACCCTGAGCGGCGCGCCCAAGATCCACGCCATGGAAATCATCGACCAGCTCGAAATCAGCGAGCGCGGCATCTACGGCGGTGCCGTCGGCTACCTCAGCTTCGCCGGCGACATGGACGTCGCCATCGCCATCCGCACCGGCGTCATCAAAGACCAAACCCTCTACGTCCAAGCCGGCGCCGGCGTCGTCGCCGATTCCATCCCCGAGATGGAATGGAAAGAAACCGAAGTCAAAATGCGCGCCGTCATCCGCGCAGCGGAATTGGTGGAAGAGGGGTTTTGAGGGGCGGGTGGATGAATAGGTGAGGGCGAGGCGCTGAGAGGCCTCGTTCTTTAGAGTAGCAACAAATATTTTGTCATCTTGGTGTGGCAGATTTTAAATCCGGTTGTGTATGTATTGGTTTGCGTAGGCCTCTGCCTTTTTTTGTTGCTCAAGTTTATTTATATATTCCATAAGATTTGTGTCTGTTTTATTTTCTTTTATGGTAACCAAAGTTGGTATGCATAGCGTGGCTATTGTTCCGCTCTTGTCTGAATTGTGTGCAGAGTCACGTACGTGAAAAAATACTATTTCTTTGACTTCTATTGGAAATTGTTTGCGTAGGGCATTTATTCCTTCTTGAAGGATATGTAGTATATCTTCGCCATAATTTATGGCTTCTTCCTTTGTTGGAATCCTGCCTTTGTGGATAACATCATTTCTAAATTTGTAATTGTTGTTTGATGGTAGCTTTGGGAGCTTATTGAATTGAGTTGCCCACATGAGTGAGAATGCGCCTAGCTGCCTTTCTGATTGGCTGCTGACTGATTTCCAGCATTGTTGAAATAGATTATCTGATTCAGATGATTTGTAGAGAAATACTCTAATGGCAAATTCATAGAACCGCTCTAGACTGGATGTGAATGATGATACTGCCTCTCGATAGTAACCGTCAATAATGGCGTAAGATCCAATTTCAAAGAGAACCTCGAACTTTTGAGATTGAAGTATTGTTATTGTTCTATGTCCGGAAGAACAAGTCAATTCGTAGCGGCTGTCATCACGAAATTCTACGTGACTAATCTGAGGGGTTGATTTGCTAGGGCAGTCCATGCATAAGATTCTTAAGCGCATTATTCTTTCATGTGATTAGTGGTTGCTTTGAAGAACAGGTTTCTGTAGCCACCATACCCGATAATAATGTCTCCTACATTGACACTGTACCTTGCACCATCTCCCGTTCTCACACACGCTGCCAATGTGGCAGGCCGAAATGATGATGTTGATGGCGGCTAGATGGGTCGCGGTGTAGGGTCTGCCGTTATCAAATTCGTGTGAATGGTCCAAATCGGTAGCGAAACCGTTGGGGTTTTATAGAATTTGTGTAACACGCAGCATGGTCGGTGCCTGACGCTGTGCGTGTTATCCGCGCGCCATCCGCCCAATCTCGCCACTCTCAAGCACGCTGCTGGGGTGGGTGCCGGTGATGACGGCGTTGAGCATGGCTTGGCCGACTTGGACGCTGGTGAGGGCGTGTTCGGGCAGCCAGTGGGTGAGCAGGGGCAGGATGGGGCGGGTGAGGGTGTAGATGAGGCGGTAGGCCAAGGTCTTGGAGCGCACGCCGTGCAGCGGGCGGATCAGGCCGGGGCGGAACATGTAGGCGTTTTTGAAGGGCAGACGCAGCAGGGCGTTTTCGGTGCGGCCTTTGACGCGCGCCCACATGATCCGGCCTTGCTCGGTGCTGTCGGTGCCCGCGCCGGACACATAGACGAAGCGCATCGCGGGGTTGGCCGCCACCAGCAACTTGGCCACGCCAAGCGTCAGGTCGAAGCTGATGCGGCTGTACGCCGCTTCACTCAGGCCGCCGGCCGAGACGCCCAAGCAAAACAAACACGCATCGAAGCCTTGCAACTGATCGGCCACGGGCGTGCAGTCGAACAAATCGGCCTGCACCACCTCACTGAGCTTGGGATGGCTGCGACCCGTGCTTGTGCGGCCCACGCTGCGAATGTGGGTGACGCGCGGGTCCAGCAGCGCCTCGCGCAATACGCTCTGACCCACCATGCCGGTGGCACCGAAGAGAAGAATGTTCATGTCGAGCTTGATCGGGCGGCGCTGAGGGGGAAGGCTGAGGGAGAAATGCGGCCGAGTGTATCGCTGCCTCGAACGGGGGTGTGTCGTGATAATCATGGTCACCATGACTAGAAAACAGCCTGCATCACCTCCGCGTGCCGTCACCGGACCACAACCGGGATACTGGCGTCTTCAAGATGCCAAGGCCCGTTTCAGCGAGGTCGTGCGTCGTGCGCACAGTGACGGACCGCAGCATGTGACGATGCATGGGCGTGATGCGGTGGTGATCCTCGACGCGGCCGATTTCCGCCGTTTACAGGGGGGGCAGACGGGTCAAGTGTTGATTGATGCGCTCCAAGCTTCGCCCTCGCCAGACCTTGATCTAACGGTGTCGCGCTGTGCGATGCCTGTTCGGGATGTGGTGTTGTGAACGGCTGGCTACTCGATACCAATGTCATTTCCGAACTGCGCCGCCCGCGTCCCGATCCGCGTGTGGTGGCTTTCGTGGCGGCCCAAGCCTTGGATCAGCTGTTCATCAGTTCGGTAACGTTGGCTGAAATCCGCTTTGGCATTGAAAAGGTGACTGATCCGCTCCGCCGTGCCGAATTGCACGACTGGCTAACGCACAAGGTCCGGCCGATGTTTGGCCAGCGTGTCTTGCCGGTGTCTGAGGATGTGATGTTCAAGTGGCGGTTGCTGGTCGAGGAGGAGCGCCAGAGTGGTCATCCCTTCACCCAACCGGACTTGATCATTGCCGCCACAGGTTTGTTGCACGGCTTGACCGTGGTGACGCGCGATACAGGTGACTACGCCCGGTCGCGAGTGGTCTTGTTCAATCCGTGGCTCGATGGATCGGCCGATTGACCGAAAATCCCACCCTAGACCTCACAAGAGACTGATCCCTGTTGGATCGCTGCCCCTACGCTCTTCAGAAAGAACCGACCATGCCTGTCTATCGCTCCAAAACCTCCACCGCCGGCCGCAACATGGCTGGTGCTCGTTCGCTGTGGCGTGCCACGGGCATGAAGGACGGCGATTTCTCCAAGCCGATCATTGCCATCGCCAATTCCTTCACCCAGTTCGTGCCGGGTCACGTGCATTTGAAGGATCTGGGCCAACTCGTTGCGCGTGAGATCGAAGCGGCGGGCGGTGTGGCCAAGGAGTTCAACACCATCGCCGTCGATGACGGCATCGCCATGGGTCACGACGGCATGCTTTATTCGTTGCCCAGCCGCGACCTGATCGCCGATTCGGTGGAGTTCATGGTCAACGCCCACTGCGCTGATGCGCTGGTGTGCATCTCCAACTGCGACAAGATCACCCCGGGCATGTTGATGGCGGCGATGCGCCTGAACATTCCAGTGGTGTTCGTCTCGGGCGGCCCGATGGAAGCGGGCAAGGTGCAATTGGCCAATCCGACCACGCACAAGATGGAGTTCAAAAAGCTCGACTTGATCGACGCGATGGTGATGGCCGCCGACGACAAGGTGTCGGACGCCGACGTGGCCGAAGTGGAACGCTCGGCCTGCCCAACGTGCGGTTCGTGCTCGGGCATGTTCACTGCTAATTCGATGAACTGCCTGACCGAAGCGCTCGGCCTGTCGCTGCCGGGCAACGGCACGGTGGTGGCCACCCACGCCGACCGCGAACAGCTCTTCAAGCGTGCCGGCCGTCTGGCGGTCGAACTGTGCCAGCGCTATTACGAGCAAGACGACGAAAGCGTGCTGCCGCGCTCCATGGGCTTCAAGGCTTTCGAGAACGCCATCACGCTCGACATTGCCATGGGCGGCTCGACCAACACCATCTTGCACATCTTGGCCATCGCCCAAGAAGCCGAGATCGACTTCACCATGGCCGACATCGACCGCCTGTCGCGCGTGGTGCCGCAGCTGTGCAAGGTCGCGCCCAACACCAACAAGTACCACATCGAGGACGTGCACCGCGCCGGCGGCATCATGGCGATCCTGGGTGAGCTGGACCGCGCCGGCAAGCTGCACACCGACGTGCCGACCGTCCACGCCAAAACCATGAAGGACGCGCTGGACCAGTGGGACATCGCTCGCGACCCGAGCGAGGCCGTCAAGACTTTCTACATGGCCGGCCCGGCCGGTGTGCCGAGCCAGGTCGCGTTCAGCCAAAACACCCGCTGGCCGAGCCTGGACCTGGACCGCGCTGCCGGCTGCATCCGCTCGGGCGACCATGCGTTCTCGCAAGAGGGCGGTTTGGCGGTGCTGCGCGGCAACATCGCGCTCGACGGCTGCGTGGTCAAGACCGCTGGCGTCGATGACAGCCTGCTGGTCTTTGAAGGCTCAGCCCACGTGACCGAGTCGCAAGACGAAGCCGTGGCCAACATCTTGGCCGATCAAGTCAAGGCCGGCGACGTGGTGATCGTGCGCTACGAAGGCCCGAAGGGCGGCCCCGGCATGCAGGAAATGCTCTACCCGACCAGCTACATCAAGAGCAAGGGCCTGGGCAAGGCCTGCGCGCTGCTGACCGACGGCCGCTTCTCCGGCGGCACCTCGGGCCTCTCCATCGGCCACTGCTCGCCGGAAGCGGCAGCCGGCGGCGCGATCGGCCTGATCCGCAACGGCGACCGCATCCGCATCGACATCCCGAACCGCCGCATCGACGTGCTGCTGAGCGATGACGAGCTGGCCGCCCGCCGCGCCGAGCAGGACGCCAAGGGCTGGAAGCCGGTCGAAGCACGGCCGCGCAAGGTCAGTGCCGCGCTGAAGGCGTATGCGCTGCTGGCGACCAGCGCGGACAAGGGTGCGGTGCGGGATCTGTCGAAGCTGGAAGACTGATTCCGCTCGGATAACCGCCGCGCCGACATGGCGCGGTGGGCTCAAGACTGCAATGCTGCGAAACAATGCTTTGCATTGCTACTGAATACAGCATCCAGATTTACCCCATCAGGTAGCGCCGCCAAGATTTCGAATGGGTAACGATCCCAGCGACGCTCTTGAGAGAGCATCAACCAGTCGCTGCCGTACATCAACCGCTGGCCAACTACTGGATTCTCCTTCACGGCCTTGTCGAGTTTCTGTCGTGCGGCGCAAGTTGCCAGTCCTTTTCGGCATCGCAACTCATCCCAATAGCCGAGATCCCCATACAGTCCGGCTCCTTCAGGCGTGGCCATCATCCTCGCGAGCTCGTCGTTCCAGTTATCGTGCGACGAATCACCACCGAAGTGACCGAGGTTGACTTTGGCCGGATGAGTCGACCCTCTTTCTGTGATCAAGGCTTGCCATCCGATGGGTCCGGCAGCTTCGTTGTGTGCGTCATCACTGCCCATGCTGTTTCCGGTGTGGGCCATCACAGGAACGTTCCGCTTGCTGCACTCATCCCATAACTTCAGGAGCACCCGATCCAAGTCAGTAGTTGAGGGCATGCCTGGCGTTGTAGGGATGTTGGGTGAATGGGTGTTCCCAAAAGGCCTGAACCCATTGGGCGGGTAGATCTTCACGCCCACGAAGCCGCGCTTATCCAGGGCGTCGAGCACGCGGGCCAAGGTCCTCCCGTTGTCCAGTACATCGCTCCATGGGTTGTAGGCGACCAGTGGTCGCATGTAGCCGCCCGACAGCTGCGAGAGTAACTGGTGCAGCTTGATTTGGTCCTCGTGCGCTGTGCGGGGCAGTGGCTTTAGCCAATGATCAAAATCAACAAGCGCGCCAAAGACTTGGTCCACGCCAAAAGCCGAGTCACCGGTGCTGTAGGCGCGTTGGTAGGCCACCAAATTCATCCAGCGATAGCTCAGCATGTATCCGACAAAAGCCAACACGCCGTCGGCGTAAGGAGGCGGCTCTTCAGCTCCGTACAACTCCACGTCTGGCGCTTGCGACTGGAGATCGCGCTGCATTGCTTTAAACAATGAAGTTTCATTTAACGATGACGCATCCACCCCTTGAATCCGAAAACGGGAACGCGCTACGCCCTGAGTTTCGTTGTAGATGCGAACGAATTCAGGAACCGCTTTTAACTGTTCATACAATCGGCCAGAAAGCTCCTGCAGATATTTCTCGCGCCTTTGATCAAGGATGCGAAATCTTTCTTCTTCACTCATCACAGTGAAAGATGAGCTACCGGCAAGCGTTAACAGTTCATTGAATTCGTCAAAGGCTCGCGGTGCCGTGTTGCCTATCCACTCAGCAATGGGTGCCAGTGCTTTCAATAGTTCGCCAACAACTCCACCCTTCGAGTGTGCGACAGGGCCTGCAAGATAGCCTCGAATGGGAACGTCCCTAGCATTGAAGAAGTGTGCGTGTACGTCGATGACATGCGCAGGAGAACCGACTGCTCTGTTAATCTTTGCGGGTTGAAAAACTGCATTCAATCCTGATGGCAGCTCCGCCAATATCTCCTGCTTACGACACGGCCAAAACGAAGCGCAACCTTGAATGCCAAGCACGGGGACGGCCGCAATCAATCGCAGCAAAGATCTGCGGCTATGCATTTTTACGTGGGAAGTCATCATCAATTTTTCACAATAATCAGAATTGCAATCAACGGCAGCGCTGAAGCTCTGTTCCGCACCTCGAGTGAATCTCGTACCCGGCCGCTGGCGCGGCAGCCGGGACCGCAAAATAGGTAGCCGGAACAATTAATGCAGCGTTCGCCGCACTATCTACTGCGGCACGTGCTCCCGAGAAACTTGCTGCGAAGCCATTTTGCAAAGTGCTTCGAGAAATGTACTCGCGCATCCAGTCATGGGGGCCGGCGTAGGACTCAATGATTGAGTCCTGCCACGACCCAGCTGCATAAGAAGAACCACCGAGACTGCCAGGGCCTGCTTGCCAGCCACCGAACGTACAGTCAGCACCGCACTGCTTACTGAGATCGATACCCTCTGGGTAGCGCCCCCCACCTAGCTTGTAGCCATCGCCCAAGAATCCTTTGCTCTGGCCTGGCTCCCCAATGTTATCAATCTCATTGCCAAGACTATCTTTTCCGATCCCCTTTGATTTTCCGATCTGATCGTTTCGCATAGCACTATTTGCCCAACTCAGCGCGGAGACGATCGCAGCAAACTTGAACCCCTCCTCGAATCTTTGACCGCGCAAAGTCGAACCGAGCCCACCATTGGCAGCCTCATAAAAGACTCGTTGAAAGGAATAAGAGGATCCAAATTTCTGCGCAACCCCTCCAGTAATGGCCCCAGTTATTGCTCCAATAGCAGCTCCCTTTAGCACATCATCGATGGTGCCGCCATATAGGATCGGCCCTAGCGCGCCAACTGCAGCGCCGGATATCATTCCCCCCATTACTAGCCCGTAAGCCGACACTGCCATAGGTCCGAGCACGACGGCCGCAGCAATTATTGCAACAGTCCTCCAGTTCTGTTGGAACCAATTGCCCACCTTATGAAGTTGATCGCCAATCCAACTAAGGGGCTTTCCAACTACAGCATCAAGCACGTCGCCAACGACGCCCGCCGCCCCGCGAAGCAAACCTCCCAGAGCATTTCCAATGTCGCCCAGGGAGAAATATCCACTGGGATCCACGAGACGCATCGGATTGTTCAGCACATAGCTATACCGATTGTGCGACTGAGAATACCCGAGGTATTGAATGAATGGATCAGGGCTGACGAATCTAGCAAGTGAAGGGCTGTAGACCCGCCCACCCATGTGCACGAGTTCCAGGTTATCCAGATGCTCGTGCCCTGTGAACCCTTGTCGCACGGAGAAATAGGCGCCTTGGTCTGCTTGTCGGCGCTTTCCCCAAGGGTCGTAGTCAAAACGCTCGAGCACATCCCCGCGTTCGTTGAGCGTCGCGCGAAGTGAGCCCAATTGATCCTTTACAAAGTAGGTCATGCCAGTGCTGACCTCACTGGATCGCAGCGGGTTGTTCATCACCAGCATGCTGTACATCGGCGCAGCATGTCGGAACGGGAAGTGCCAATAGGTTGTCTCAAAGAAACCCAGTGTCCCGGTCGGCGCGGAGATGAAGTGCCGCACACGGGTGCGCTCAGGCGTTGGATTGAACGGAGGGGCATAGGCCTCTCTCACGATTTCAGTGTCGCCGAGATAGGTGACCTCAAATCGTGTCTCCCCTGAGCGAGACTGTTGAGTGATCAATTCGCCATCCGCGCCGTAGCGGAAGCTGGATTGGTTCCGGCGGCCTTCAGAGATGCTTGTCACCCGTCCTTCCGAGTCGTATGCCAGCCTCTTGTCGCCAAGCTGGACCATGTTTCCAGCGGCGTCGTAGGAGAACGAGGACTTCGCCCCGTTTGCATCCTGCAAGCCGCATAGCGTTCGGGTCCGCTCGCTGTCGCAATACTGGTAGGTACCGGTGTTTGACTTTTGAAGGATGTTCCCAAGCGGGTCGTAGCTGACCGTGACGCGCTCTCCCATGACTTGCGCAGCACTTGTGATGCGGTTCAGCGTGTCGTATTCGAAACGCTCTGTCTTCTTGTTCGCGCGGTCTGCACGCTGCAAGACATTGCCCACCAGGTCGTAATCCAGCGTGAAGTCCTGAATGGCTGCTCCGGTCGCGCTGCGCGCAGACGATGCCGTCAAACGTCCAGAGTCAACATCAAACGTCTGTGTATTGACGACGCCGTTGCCCAATCGCTCCTCGGTAACTCTGCCGAGTGCATCCACATTGAGAGACTCCCATGCGGTCTTCGCTTGGGCCGACCCGGCAATGAGCACGCGGCGCCAGAATCCGCTGTTGTCATAGGCGTTCGCCACGATCAAGCCAGACGAATATTTGCGCTCTAGCGGTCGGCTTAGTTCGTCATAGCTTTGCTCGATGCGCGAACGGTCCGTCCCCACCTGGAGATCAACAGCACCCACTCGCCCATAACTATCGTAATTGATGGCCCGCGTCGCTCCCTGTGAGGATTTGACTGCCACCAGGCGACCGATGGCGCTCGGGCCTTGGTCGAATTCGTAGTTGGCGACGTCTGTTTTGGAGCGGCGCTCAACCAAACGCCCAAGCCCGTCGTACTTGAGATTGACCACTTCCCCACGGGCATCGGTTTGTTCAACGAGCTCCCCAAAGCCGTTGTACTTGTAGATCCATCGGCCGAGAGTCGGATCATTCAGCGCGATGCGTTGACCGGCGAGGTTGTATTCCGCTGTCGAAACGTGGCCAAGGGCATTGACGATGCGCGTCGCTTTGCCTGAAGCGTCGAATTCGAACTGGGTGCGCCCCTTAAATGGATCGACCGTGAGCGAGGTTCTCCCTCGCGCATCCTTCTCGATCACGGTCTCACGCTTGAGCGGATCAACAGCGATCGTCTTCAGTCCCTCATAGCGCGTGGACAAGACGACGCTATCCGGGCGACGCTCTTCGATCTGACGATCCAGCTCGTCATACCGCCGCACTGTTGATCGCGCCTGGTCCCCCTTAAATCGTGGGAGAGTCGAACGGACAAGGCGGCCCAAGGCGTCATAGCCGAACTCTACGATCACCGCCTTGCCTTCGAAGCCAGTTGAGGACTGCCAGCGCGGGCGCCCAGCCGCATCGTGAGCGGATACGGTGGGAGGAAGCGTTCCGACCTGCTTGGTTACTGTGAATGCCAGTTCACCGGAGCCGGAGAAATCAGTCTGCGTTGCCGTCACAACACCGGTTGCATCAATTTCCTGACGGACGCGCCGCAGAGAGTCGTAGCGAACGATTTGCTGAAGCCCATTCGGATCAATCCTCTTGGTGATCGCGCCTGAAACCTCATCAAACTCCGCCCGGGATGTGTGGCCGAGGTTATTCGTGGTGGAAATAGGGAAGCGCCCCAGGGCGTCGTATTTCACTCGAGACGAACGCACCGCTTCGCCAGTCTTGACGGAGGTGCGAGACGTCATTTTGTTGCCGAAGAGATCGCGCTCGTACTCGATTACTGACTCTGATGGCGAACCCACGAGAGACGCCTCTTTGACCAATTGGCCAGTCTTGGGCGAATATGAGAACGCGGCGCGCCTGGTCTGAGAGGGCTTGCCTGGCGAAAATTGCATGACGGACGAGCCAGTGAGTCTGGCCAGATGCCAGTCCACCAAGTTGTCGTCATACCGGTTAGTGGTTTCAGACCCTGATCCATCGGCGAATGTCGTCTTGATCTTGGTTGGGTTGCCGTTGTCGTCGTATGTGAACTCATCAAGCTGACTGCTTAGGGCAGCACCCTTCAAGTCGGCATTCGTGCTCTCTGTTCGATCAAGCTTGACTCGTACAATTTCAGGCGTGAAGCCTCCGTCAATTGGAAGCCCGGTTCGGCGGAGCTGGGAAAAGCTTGAGTTCGATCGCGAGATCTCAACTTTCGATCCATCACGCAGCTCCTGTGTTACCAATGTGGAGGAGATGTTGCCGACAAGACCATCCTGCTGCACAAATTTGACGATGGTCTTTCGTTTGCGTTCCTGATCCGTTATTTCTTGAGTTGAGAATCCGAACGACTTTCCCGTGCTGGTATCGACGCGATAGCCTTTGTACTTATAGGACGACGTGCGCTGAGGAACCCCGGGACCCACTACCTTCAAATCTGTAGCGACGTATCCAGGCATCGGCGGATCGAGAACTGGATACTCTGGACTTCTTTCGTCTTGCTGGTCAGCCTTTGTTCCAAAATATGCCTTGAGCGCCGCGCCCGCTTGATCAAACGCTATCCCAATGTAGGAGCGGTAGGTCAAACTGGATTGCCGTCCGAGGCCATCTACTACCTCGGCTAGGAGATCGGTCTTGTAGGGTCGACTATCAGGGGCAGCGAATGGCTCGTTGATCCAGATGGCGGATGCGGTTTCTGACGCGCTTCGCTTGTAGATCTGCACTAGGTCAACAATGCCATCTCCGTTCAGATCCAGTGGACGCACACCTAGATCCCCCCGACCCTCTTCAGCGAAGGGCAAAGGGGGGGCATAGGCATCGAGATCTGCGTCCGACTGACTGGGTTTGCTGATCCACCCAACGCCAGAGTTCAAGTAGACACCCTTCTCGTGCGTTCCGTTGGTGAGTATGCGGTGGTAAACGACATCGACCAAACCATCCGCGTTGACATCTAACAGCCTGTAGCCTTGGTCGCCCTTGGTATTCTTCATCAAGGCATCAACCGGCAAATCGTAGGCTTTCTCGTATATCCAACCGGCCCCTGTGTTCAGGTATGTCTTATTGACCGCCTGGGAACAAGAGCCTTCACAACGCTCTGCGTAAATCAGATCAGGTAGTCCGTCACCGTTAACGTCCTGGAAACTAACTTGGGTCGCCGATATTGCACTAGAAGCTGCATCGCTATCGTCAGAGTCGATGCGATGTAAAGGGGTATAAGACGGCGAGAATATCCACTTTCCATTTCGATTCAAGTACGCACCTTGAATCCACTTCTCCTCAAAAGGAAGTGGGCGGCCATCCGCGATCCTTTGCTGCTTTTCTTCATCCGTCTCCCTCTTCGGAACCGCCGAACGGAATCGATAGACCAGGTCTGGAAGTCGGTCTCCGTCAACATCTATCAACTCAACGCGATTGTCTCTAACGGCTGAAAGTGGACTCCCGGATTCGCCGAGATCTTTCCGATATGGACGAACAAATGGAACGGGAGGCAACACGTCGACTCCCGTAGATTCGACCCATCTACCGACCTTCTGACCGGCCGCATTGGTCTCGATTCTGTTTAGGAAGACTCTTTGAACGAGATGGGGAATCCCTTGAGGATCATCCTCTTCCCTAGATACGACAAGATCAGTCAAGCCATCGCCATTGATATCAACAGCGCGTACACCCAAAGAGCCAACCCCCTCTCGGGCGAACGGAACTGGTGGAACATATCCAGCGTAGCGACCTTTGAATATTGGATCCGTGACACTTTTCCAATAGCCGCCCTCTTGATTCACTGGAATGCTGTTTTTGCATTCCGGCATTAAGCTGCAATTTACATATGCCTCAAGTACAGGCGGCTTGGATGAATCTGCAGGTTGATACGCATACAACAGATCAGTTAATCCATCTCCATTGATATCGACAAGAAATACGCCGGTATCCTTTAGGTCCTCCGAAAACGTTGGTCGCGGGAACTGGTATCGCGGATCAGGAAACCAGGGTTTATCGCTTCCAGGTTGAAACACATAAGCAACTTTGACCAGCTTTCCGTCCGATGTCTTCTTGGTATATGCGATATCTGCGAATCCATCGCCATTGAGGTCCGGAAATCGAACGCCGAGATCGGCCTTATCAAATTGAGCGATAGTTTCCGGTGGTGTGAGCTGCGCATCAATGCGCCAACGTCCACTGGAATAACTGTAGATGCTCGGGCGACCTTGATCCTTGAAGTACGCAAGCTGAGTCTTGCCCTTGCCGAGCAATTGAATTGCAGCGAAAGCGGACTTTCGTTCCGCGACACTGTTGAGCAAAGGTTCCGGGGGCACATACGAGCTCTCAGAGACCCATTCGTTTGCGTCAATCCTGTACGCGCCTGATTTCGGTCCAGCAGACGATTGGCCTTCACGCCAAAAGATAAATTGAACGCCGTCCCCTCGGAGATCGCCCATCTCAGCAAGTAGTTGCCCTGCATTTAAGCCGGTCTTACGATAAAAATAGGTATCGGGGAGAGGGCGCGAGTCGAGTTGAAATCCTTTGCTCGTCGCAAGCCAAGCTTGCTGAACCGATCGACTGCCGACCTTATAGGCAATGACAACATCTTTGCAGGTGTCGCCATTAATGTCTGCCAGCTTTAGTGCTGCGCTATGTGGCACGGGGTCAAACGGCACTAACGTCTGAATGTCTTTGAGTGGATCCCAACCTTTAGGTGTTGACCGGAATGCACTTCGAACAGCCGTACCGTCGACCTTTAGAAAGTTGTAAACGAGCTCGAGCCCCCCGTCGCAGTCCACATCCAGGGCATAAGCGCCATTCAGTTGACCATCAGCGTCAGTTGAGAACGGAAGCGGAGGCGCGAACTCTGGAAGCTGAACCCATTGGTTCCCAACTAGGCGGGCTGCGCCGGACTTCGGGGTCTGGTTCGGCGATGACCAAAGAAGAACGGGCTGCCTCTTGCCTTGAAAGTCGATCCACGTGCGCAAATAGCGGCCATCACGAGAAATCTTGAAACCCAGCCCTGCGTTTGCAATCTGCCGCCAGCCCTTGCTTTGATCGGATAAGTAGGTGAAGTCGTCTGTCAGGATGTCGTCGAATCCATCACCGTCGAGATCAGCGACCAGATAGGATTTGCCCACCAAGTCAACGGGCGGGTTCCACTTCGTGTCGAGCGTTACCGGATGCGCGCTGGTCTCGTACTCGAAAGCGCCGCTTACACTCTGACCGGCTGCGGTAAAGCGGTAGAAAAGCTCTAGACCGTTTTTTCCCTGTATATTTGCGAATTCAAAATTCTGCTTTCCAGTAACGTTCACAACGTCATCTGGAAGAGTTTTCTCGATCGCTTTCCAGCCGCCCGCAGCACTAGAGTACAGAAATTGAAGTGGCCGATACGAGAGACCATCAGAGCCTGACTCGGTCAGAGATAGCAACTTCTGCGCTGGCCGGAATTTGTCGGCCGCTTCGAAAGTCGGTTTGTATTCGCGGAGTACTTTGCCTCGATATGAGCTAACGATACGCGTCAACAGTGTCTTTTGGGACACCCTAGCCCCCAACACGTACCTGATATCGTATGGGCTAATTGTGGAGTACTCGAAAGCGACCTTTGCGTAGGGCTGCAGCTTTGCTTGGTCGTTGCCTGTATACGAAACCTCCAGAAGCCGATGATCAAGTCCTTCGATAACATAGGCAAAGGTCATGTAGTTGCCGACACTGTCCTCGATCCGATCGCATAGCCATGTCAATATTGGGCCGTTTGGCCCCTGCCTCACTCTCGAAGAGCTCGCACTGCCGAAGGAGAGCTTGAGGCCTGCCCTCGTGTTGACCACGATCCGTTGTGGGCCTCGATCATTCCAGTCATATGCCCGGATTCGCGAATAGTTGTCGATTCTTGTTCGAAACTCTCGCGACCCATCAGCATTCACTGACACCTGCACCAACTTCTCGCCGTCCAGATAGAGGGCGTCTTGTTGATCAAGGTAAACGCCACGAACGGCTCCGTCCTCGGGGATGTTCCGCGGTCCTCGCTGAACCGAGGATATGCCTCCAACTGACCAACCGAATCCAAACGCCGACGGGCCGCTTCTACTGTTGTAGGCGAGGACCAGTTTTGGCTCGATTCCGGCAGTGCCTGGCGGAACACGGATAGGGATTGAATAGCCTACGCTGCCGTCCGGCCCCACGTTCACCTGACCGTCCGTTGTACCTGGTGTAACGCTGACTGATACCGCCTCAACGGAGCCACAAACAAGCAGAGTGAACGTGAATAGGGCAAGTCTTAATGCGTTGCGCACCTTGGATATTGGATCCAGAAGTGAACGAGTGGAGCGTATATCCATCAACGGAACTCCCAGACATAATTTATACCGACAGTTGCTCCACTCGGTCTACTTTGCAGGGTGCCTTGGTTTAGATTTGAGTCGGTATACCCAACGTGGTAGTGCAAGCTTTGATTTGCATCCAGCTGCGACCTTCCCATCAGTCGTATTGACCACCCGTCGGTCTTTAGAACGTCCGTTTTCCAGCTATTGGCACTTGCGCGGAAATCTATCTGATAAATGCCGCCCCGCCACATCACTTGCGAGGCGCCAATCGAGACCAAACGACACGTTCCAGAAAGGTCGTTTTGGACTGTTATATCGAGCTTTGTGGATGAAAGACTATTTGAACTGGCGGTTAGGCTCGCGGCCGTGCACCCGCTTGAATAAATGCCGTCAATCCGTGCATGCACAATCCCAATATGCAGGTCCATGTAAGGCAGCTTGTGACTGTATGTCGCCAACAACTCATAGGCGCGAGGTTCCGCAGATTGTGTGGACTGATCCAGCGCGCCTGACAGTGACCAGCCTCGGTAAGTCGCCGTCCCTCCCAAGCGTACGGACGCTGACTTCTGCAGCAGGAGGTCTCTGAATTCATTCGTTATGCCCAGACCGGAAGCAATGATGAAATGGGGTCCAAGGTCTGAAAAATCATGGGGCGGTGCATCAGCCTGTGCAGAAGCCTGTGACGTCCCCGTGACAACCAACCCAAACGCAAGTGAAATTTTCCATGGAGGAGAGGATAAGCTTCCAAAAAAATTGATCAAAACAGCATCGGAAGTGCATCTTTTTTTGAGTGATTTGGACGCTGTAACGGTCATGCACTTTCCCTCTCAGACGGTCTTTACATGTTCTACTTGCTTTATTGCGAACTCACACAATAAATCTGAAGTCAAGATTTACTCATTGATTCAGATTGATTCCGTGACTTTTTGTCAATATTGCGCCTGTAGTCTGTCTGTGTGTAGATAGGGCTAACCATAAGAAGACCCTTCGGCAACGGCACGGTGGTCGCCACCCACGCCGACCGCGAGCAGCTCTTCAAGCGCGCCGGCCGCCTGGCGGTCGAACTCTGCCAGCGTTACTACGAGCAGGACGACACCAGCGTGCTGCCGCGCTCGATCGGCTTCAAGGCGTTCGAGAACGCCATCACGCTCGACATCGCGATGGGCGGCTCGACCAACACCATCCTGCACCTGCTGGCGATCGCCCAGGAAGCCGAGATCGACTTCACCATGGCCGACATCGACCGCCTGTCGCGCGTCGTGCCGCAGCTCTGCAAGGTCGCACCCAACACCAACAAGTACCACATCGAGGACGTGCACCGCGCCGGCGGCATCATGGCCATCCTGGGCGAGCTGGACCGCGCCGGCAAGCTGCACACCGACGTGCCCACGGTCTACGCCAAGACCATGAAGGACGCGCTGGACCAGTGGGACATCGCCCGCGCCCCCAGCGACGCCGTCAAGACCTTCTACATGGCCGGCCCGGCTGGCGTGCCGAGCCAGGTCGCGTTCAGCCAGGCCACCCGCTGGCCGAGCCTGGACCGTTCTGAAGGCTGCATCCGCTCCGGCACACACGCCTTCTCGCAAGAAGGCGGCCTGGCCGTGCTGCGCGGCAACATCGCTATCGACGGCTGCGTGGTCAAGACCGCCGGCGTCGATGACAGCCTGCTGGTGTTCGAAGGCCCGGCGCACGTGGTCGAGAGCCAGGACGAGGCGGTGGCCAACATCCTGGCCGACCAGGTCAAGGCCGGCGACGTGGTGGTGGTGCGCTACGAAGGCCCGAAGGGCGGCCCCGGCATGCAGGAAATGCTCTACCCGACCAGCTACATCAAGAGCAAAGGCCTGGGCAAGGCCTGTGCGCTGCTGACCGACGGCCGCTTCTCGGGCGGCACCTCGGGCCTCTCCATCGGTCACTGCTCGCCGGAAGCGGCAGCCGGCGGCGCGATCGGCCTGATCCGCAACGGCGACCGCATCCGCATCGACATCCCGAACCGCCGCATCGACGTGCTGCTGAGCGATGACGAGCTGGCCGCCCGCCGTGCCGAGCAGGACGCCAAGGGCTGGAAGCCGGTGCTGCCGCGTCCGCGCAAGGTCTCGGCGGCGCTGCGTGCCTACGCCAAGCTGGCGACCTCGGCCGACAAGGGCGCGGTGCGGGATCTCTCACTGCTGGATTGATGTGGATTTGATGGGGATGGATGTCTCTAGAGGGGCGTCCATCCCCTCGGCCCCCTTTCCCAAAGGGGGCGAAGACGGTCGATGCAGGTGATAATGGTCTGATGCTCTCCATGTGCACACCCCTCTCCATGCTCATCGGGCGTCAGCGTTGGCGTCAGCCTACAGCCTGACCCCCCCCCCGGCGCCTTATCGGGCGCGCTGCCTATCCCGATGTCCCTGATTTGTGTTTTATCGCTGGTTGAACTGGCTGCGTCAGCCCACGTGTCATGGGCCCAGACCGTCACCATGCGCCATCCACAGGAGTGAGCTTTCATGCTGCTGATGATCGACAACTACGATTCCTTCACCTTCAATCTGGTGCAGTACTTTGCTGAACTCGGAGAAGACGTGCGGGTGCACCGCAATGACGAGATCTCAATCGCTGAGATCGAGGCGTTGAAACCTGACCGGCTGGTGCTTTCGCCGGGGCCTTGTTCGCCCGCCGAGGCCGGGATCTGCATCGAAAGCATCCGCCACTTTGCGGGCAAGCTGCCGATCCTCGGTGTCTGCTTGGGTCACCAAAGCATCGGTGCTGCTTTGGGCGGCAACATCGTGCGGGCGCAGGTGCAGATGCACGGCAAAGCCGAGACGATCACCACCGATCAACACGGCGTGTTTGCCGGCTTGCCAGCGCAGTTCAGCGTGGTGCGTTACCACTCGCTGGCGATTGAGCGGGCCACGCTGCCGCACGATTTGGTCGTCACCGCCACCAGCGCCGACGGCGAAATCATGGGCGTGCGCCACCGGACGCTGGCGATCGAAGGGGTGCAGTTCCACCCCGAATCGATCCTGAGCGAGCACGGGCACGCGATGTTGAAAAATTTCCTGGCCATGCGCTGATGGGTGGCCCTGATGAATAGCGCTGAAGAGAGCACGAACATGACAATCACCAACACCGAAGCCTTGGTCCGACTGGTTGAGCACCGCGAGATCTTCCATGACGAGATGCTCAGCCTGATGCGCCGCATCATGAGCGGCGAGATGTCGCCGGTGATGATCGCGGCCTTGGCCGTGGGCCTGCGTGTCAAGAAGGAAAGCGTCGGTGAGATCGCTGCGGCGGCCCAAGTGATGCGCGAATTCGCCACGCCGGTGGCGGTGAGCGACAAGACGCATCTGGTGGATTTGTGCGGCACGGGCGGTGACGGCGCGCACACCTTCAACATCTCAACCACCGCCATGTTTGTGGCGGCGGCTGGCGGCGCACGCGTGGCCAAGCACGGTGGGCGCAGCGTGTCGTCGAGTTCAGGCAGCGCCGATGTGCTCGAAGCGCTGGGGGCCAACATCAACCTCACGCCCGAACAAGTGGCGGCCTCGCTGGACGCCTGCGGCATCGGCTTCATGTTTGCGCCGAATCACCATGCCTCAATGCGCCACGCTGCGCCGGTGCGCAAAGAGTTGGGCGTGCGCACGATCTTCAACATCTTGGGGCCGCTGACCAACCCGGCCGGGGCGCCCAATCAGGTGATGGGTGTGTTTCATCCTGATCTGGTGGGTATTCAAGTGCGCGTGTTGCAGCGCTTGGGCTCGGAGCATGTGCTGATCGTCCATGGCATGAACGGCATGGATGAAATCTCGCTCTCGGGCGAAACCATGATCGGTGAGTTGAAGGACGGCCGGATCACTGAGTACGTGGTGCACCCTGCGGATTTCGGTCTGCCGGTGTATGACGCCCGGGTGCTGCGCGTGGCCAACAAGGAAGAATCGGTGCAGTGCATCCAGCGCGCCTTGGCGGGCGAGGATGGTCCCGTGCGCGACATCGTGCTGCTCAATGCGGGCGCGGCGCTGTACGCCGCTGACGTGGTGACCTCTATCGGCGACGGCGTGCGTCTGGCGCGTGAGGTGGTCGCTTCGGGCAAGGCCTTGGCACGGCTGAGCCAGTTTGTGGCCGTGACGCAATCCTTCAAGTTCTGAGATCGGGTCGGACGCCATGACTGACATCCTGAAGAAAATCGTCGCCACCAAAGAAGACGAGTTGCGTGCTGCTTTGGCCCAGCGCTCTTTGGCCTCGATGCGGGCTGAGGCTGAAGCGCGCACCGATGTGCGTGGTTTTGAAGCCGCTTTGCGCGCCAAGGTGGCCGCAGCACGACCCGCTGTGATTGCTGAGATCAAAAAGGCCAGCCCAAGCAAGGGCGTGATCCGTGCCGATTTCCGTCCTGCCGAGATTGCCACGAGCTACGAGCGTCACGGCGCGGCCACCTTGAGCGTGCTGACCGACGTGTCCTACTTCCAAGGCGCGGTGGCCTATTTGCAGCAAGCGCGGGCTGCTTGCGCTTTGCCGGTGCTGCGCAAGGATTTCATGATCGATGAATACCAAGTGCACGAAGCGCGGGCCATGGGGGCGGACTGCATCTTGCTGATCGCCGCGTGCTTGAGCGACGCGCAGATGGCCGACTTAGAGGCCGTGGCGTTGGCGCATCGCATGAGCGTGCTGGTCGAAGTTCACGACGCGCAGGAGTTAGCGCGCGCGCTGCGCCTCAAGACACCGCTGGTGGGCATCAACAACCGCAATTTGCGCACCTTCGACGTCACCCTCGACACCACGCTGGGCATGCTGGCGGACGTGCCTTCAGACCGCTTGCTGGTGACTGAATCCGGCATCTTGGGGCCACAAGATGTGGCGCGCATGCGCGCAGCTAACGTGCATGCCTTCTTGGTCGGCGAAGCGTTCATGCGCGCGCCCGATCCGGGGATGGCGCTGGCGGCGTTGTTTGGCGGATGAGCGCGGCTGAGACGGCTTTGTTGCCGGATAACCGGCTCGCGCGTCCGCTGGCCGAGGCGCTGCTGTGCGATGTCGCCCCGGGCTGGGGTGAGGTGATCGAGGCTTTCCTTGCTTCACCCAAGGGGCGCTCCTTGGGTCAGGCGGTGGATGCGCGAGTCGCCCAAGG
>NZ_JBFPHB010000008.1:0-62961 GCF_041083635.1 Leptothrix ochracea | reverse complement strand
AGCACGGCCCACGGTGTGCCTGCGCACCGACCTCACTGCTCCCAAGCAGACACCTCGCTGCGCCCGAGCAGGCAGCCATCTTTGCCCGATCCTCTCCGTGCCCACGGGCCGCATGAACCCACATCAGTTCAGGGATGAACCAAACAGCCCACTTTTACAACCGGCACGCCGTTGAGTTCTTCGGCAGCACAGTCGGTGTGGACATGGCCCCGTTGCATGCACGCTTCTTGGCTGGACTGCCGGCGGGAGCCGCAGTGTTGGATGCTGGATGCGGTTCGGTGGCCTACTATTTGTGAGCTCACATGACAGCTCATTCTGTCGGACGTGACGGAGCTATTTCACTTCAGGTATGTTGTCCACGGCGGCGGAATAGCGTGCGCTCATGACAGCCACTTTGCATTCTGGACGTTTGGCCCATTCCGAAACCATCTTCCCGCCCGCAGAGGCATGAAGCACGTCGTTGATCTCCTTAGCCCACACAGCGATTTGGGCCAGTAGCTCTGGGGAAACAGCCTGTTTATTCCATACGCGGTCGAGGTCAATGCGATGCCCTAGCTTTTCTGACAGCAGTGACACCGTATAGGCGGTAACGTTGGCTTGGAAAGCTTGAAACATAGGACGGATGAGCTTTTGGGCGTCGAGGTAAATCTTGGCCTTGGCGATCATGGCCTTGTAATCGGCGACTGTGGGTGTAGGTGCTTCTTCTCCGTCAGTGGGGTTGAGTCCTGCCATAAACCGATCAAAGTTCTTCTGCGAACCAAGGCTGACGAGATCAGGCTTTTTGTCCCAAGCGTTGATGTACTTCGCAAGGTCTGTTTTGGTGATGCGCCGCGCCGTTGGAATAGCCTCCTTCAACGATTTGAGCTTGGCAGGTGTCGTTCCCTCGCGGGTAAGTAGTGTGTTGTAACTGCCAGCGGCGCGCTCGTAGAACCATTGACCAACGCCATCGGGACAGAACACTGAGCGAGAGAGCTTCTCAATCTCGACATGGAACGGCTTATTAGCCGACAGATCAGATTGGCGCACAGCGTTTTGGCTGTTGGCATACCGTGAGATATCTGAGACGAGGGCTTCTTCTTTTGCGGCGTCATCTTCACGCATGACGATAATCTTGGCCGGAATGCGCACGCGGCTGAGGTCGGTCTCGGGAAACTTCTTCTTCGTGAAATAGATCGAGGCAGTCGTCTGACCACCATTGACGATTTGAAGGCCTTTGAGCCACAAGATGCCTGTCGAACCTTCACTGCAAGCTTTGTCCAGCGCCATCTTGTCAGCGACGATCACGATGCCATTGTTGTAGGCCATGAAGCGCTCAGGGGCTGTGCGCAGGGTATTTTGGATGCCAGTGTTTACGCCCTTGCCTTTGACGCTTAGGAAAGAGCGGACGTTGGCCTCCAGAAGACGCGCACCGAATTGCTCGTACAGCAGGCGTAAAGCCTCAGCAGGAATCGCTGTCAGGGCGTAGTCGTAATCGCTTTCGCCTGGAACATAGACACACGGCAGGGGAGCACCGCACACCGATTTAAAATCGACGATCAGCTCGTCGCGGGGCTTGCCCTCGGACCAGTGGCGATGAAGGCGCTCAATGTCCATGACTTCCAGCCGCACAGCTTTGCCACCGATGTCTCGCGTCTTGAAGTTTTTGGATTTTGCAACTCTGTCGGTGATGACGTAGACCCGAACCTGTTCCAAGTCGTCGTAAATGGCTTGCAGGGTTTCGGCTAGCGAGCGCACGTCGCTGGAGGGATCTAGCTTAGGAGCCATCCTGCCCTCAGCGCACAGCGTTAGGAAGCGCAGGCACTGCTCCACAGCAGTTTTAGTTTCGGCATCGGGAATGTTCGTGGGCTCATCGGCGTTGGCGTACAGGCTCACAAAGAGGTCGAGCTGATCGTTTTCTTCTGAGATCGAGTACCCGCTCAAGCGCAGGTTGGCATTGCCTACCTTGCCTTCGAAATGGCATTCGACCGGCTCGAAAGTCATGCCTATGTCCGACATGTGCTCCATGACGATGCCGCAGAACACGAGTTCTTCATAGAGTTCGCCATTGCGCATTTGCGCTCTGACAGCAGCCTGCGTCTCGCGCAGGAATTCAGGCAGATCCATATTCAAATCGCTCCCAGTTGTTTAAGGGCGCCATCGACGCCCACGTTGTCGCCCGGCGCTTTGTCCAGGTCGATTTCATACATGGCCCACGTGATCCCCGAAGGGGCATTGCTATGAGTCAACCGGGGAAAGTTCTCGTCAACCATGACGACTCGGATGTCGTTCAAAGCGAATTTGCGAGGGTATCTTTTTTCGTGCGCGTCAACGTAGCCAGCCGCCAGAAGCCGCTCTGAAAGCAAGCGTGTGGCTTCCGCATCGCCTTGGATCGCCGCGCGTATGGCCGCGATGAGTTCAGGCAGACTTTGCCCAGATTCGACTTGGCGAAACCGAGCGCCTGCTACAAACAAGGGCTGACGAACCGAATCGTCCAGTTGTTCAAGCGATCCGATCTTGGCGGAGAAACCATTCATCGAGATGGTGGCTTTGACTTCCAGCGCTCCGGTGCCGATCTCAAAGTCCTGAATGCCGTCGAGCGGGCCGACCCATGATTCGATGGCCTGGGCAGGACCAACGCCAGCTCCAATGATCGCTTCCAGAAGGGAGAGTTCGCCGATCAATCCTATTTCTGCTTCGGGACTTAAGGCTTGTGCCCCCTTGCGCATGAACTCCTGCCAAGCGCTCACACGACCTATGAATGTGCGGATGAGCCTAGCATCGACGACACCTGCCTCCGCCGCATCATCCAGTGCCCCGATAACATCGCACGACATAGCAGCGAAGAGCTCGGGGCTTCCTGCTGACTTGCGAGACAAGGCGATCCATAGCTGCCCGTTGCCTTCTAAACCTACGCGCTCTATCGAGAACCCTTGGCCATCGGGGAGCTTTTCGGTCGCAGAAATCTTCGCGGTTGGAAAGCCGACCAGCACGGCTTCTGCGTTGTCGGGTGAGCGTCGGCCCGCGCATACGTCCAGAGGACCGGATGGCGGCAGGGCGATCAAGCGCCAGCCGGACTCTGCGTCGTCGCCGGACAGGGAGGACCATGCCATGAGGAAGTCTTTACTCGGACGGGCCATATTCTTGCATCCAGTAAAGCAGGTTCACTTCGTATTCGACCCGGATCGCGCTGTCGCTCGATGGGAATGCGATGGCGAAAGCCATGATGGGTTTGTCCCAGTCGGGCACGATCAGCCTTTCGGGAAGCTTGTCCTTGCCCGCGTATGGGGAGAGTGGATACAGAAGCAGCAACCCGCGATCTGCGGGGCCACCAAGTTGCGCGCGTGCCATGCGGATGCCTTTGCCGCTGGGGATGGATGGCAGCGAAGGAACGTGGCCTCGCGCGGGGTCAGGCCTCCAAGCGGCGCGGGTGATCGCCAGTGCTTTGCGCCAAGCCTCGTCGTCAAGGTCTATGCCTTCGTCGGATGGGTCGGTAAGCACGCCGATAGCAAATTTGGCAGGGTCAATCGGTTGGTCGGGATTCTTGGGCGCGTCGGGGGTGCGCATGGGGAATTTTTCGACGCTGATTCCGCCAGAGAAGGCATGCGGTTCGCCGACACCGTCGCCCTCAGCCAAAAGCGCGACGCTCCATTGTTTCAACTGGCCAATCTCAATCATCTTCGTGATGAAGTCAGCCAAGACAGGTCCCTTCGCGCTGGTCGCGTTGGGGTGGGTGGCATAAGAGCCCAAAAAGGAAAGTATTTTGGCTGCCTCGACATCCTTCCAAAGGCTTGAACGCTTCCATTTATCAGCGCTGCCGTCGCGCGCGTATTCGGGACCGACCACGGCAGGCGCGCCCATGGCCGCTAGGAGGGTATCCGTGGCAGCAAGGTTGCTAGATTGAATTTTTGCGTCCCGGTGGAACAGGATGGTTTGCGGGCGTGAACCGCTGTACGTGAGAGACAGGGTTTGTGAATTGCGCATTTTCAGCGGCGACGTGATCGTCAGGACTTCGTGCGATTTGACTTTCAGCCCGTATTGCTCAGGCGTGAGACGCGCCTCGGCCATGAAGTCGAATTCTTTGCGTAGCTCTTCGGATGCGTCGGCGATGTGGCCGAACCAGCTCACCAAATCAGGTGAGGTGTAAAGACGGCAGAGATCAAGATATCCAAGGCGATAACCGAACCAGCGGCCCATTTGCATGAGTGTGTCGTACATCCGCGTGGTGCGGATGAAATAGCTGACGCAGAGACCTTCGAGTGTCAGGCCCCGAGCGAGCTTATCGCCGCCAACGGCGATGACCTTCAAGGCCGTGCCGGGAGCTGCGTAATCGAGAGCATCCTTGGCTGTTCCGTTGATAGAGCGAACTTCGATATCGCCCATGACAAGCGGCAAAGCTGCCAAGACTTCTTCCCAGCTTGGCATTTCTGGTGGGCGTTCTTGGGGCGGCGAGAGCTCAGCGACTTTGTCGCGAGTGGGCATGAAGTCGTCTTCCCAAAGCTGCTGCATCCGAGTGAGAAGCTCGGTCGCGTCTATGCGTCGGGTGATCTTCTGTCGCATGCGCCGCACTGTGTCTTCGACTTGCTCGCGGACGAGGTTTTGCACCGCCACGAACCGGGTGGTGTGGATCAGCATGGAGCTGTGCTGCGAGCCTTGGCCGCGAAGCTCGCGCGTGGCGCACGCTAGGACAAATGAGTAGACCGCGTCGCGAAGCGACGGCGGAATGGTCTCTTGCCCGTTGTAGGTGGGCGTGTGGTTCTTGTTGTGCTTGGGCGGCATCCACCCTGATTCGGTTTGTGGATCGTAGTTGTCGATGATGTCGCGGGAGAGCGGCAGCGCGCCGACGCGCCCCTCCTTGGTCATGCGGCCAAAGAGCCGTGCTGGACCGACATAGTTAGATGGTGCAGCCAAGTTGATGATGAATGAGCGCGGAAAAAGGTCGGGGCCTTCTTTGGCTGTCGCGCCTTTGTGGTGGATGAAGATGTTAGCGAAGGGTGTAGCGGTGTAGCCCACGTAGGCTTTGCGGGTGAATGTGTGGAGAATCTGGCGAATCAGGCTGTTAATCGTCTTGGGCTGATGCTCTTCGTCAGGATTGCCGTCCTCGTCGAATAGTTGCTCCCCCGTGTCTACCGAAGCGTTGTCCGCCTCGTCGTCGATCATCAGAAGTGGCAGCTTGGTGATGAGCTTGCGTCTGTCGTCGATGTCGGTGGCGTCGGCCACGCGCGATTGAAGCCATTTGAGCAAGGCGGTGAGAACCGTTTTCTGCTTCTTGACCACGAATAGCCATGGGCGCTCTTCCGGTGAGATACCGTGAAAGTGTCTGGCTGCGACTTTGCTGAAGTCGCCATTGTTGGCGCGAGTCGTGGCGGAATTGGTCTTCAAGTCTTCGCCAAAGTGCGCAACTCCAATGGCTTTTCCCGCGCCTCGGTCGTTGGTGGTCTCGTAGCCCAAGAAGCCTTCTTCGAGTCGCATTTGGGTTTGCGAGCGCAGATTGTTGTGCATACCAGCCAAGACGATGATGATCTTGTAGCCTGCGTCAGCGGCCTTGCAGATGAGGCCTGAGTAGTTACTGGTCTTGCCAGACTGCACATGGCCGACAACTAAGCCTCTGCGATCCCAAGCGCCTAAGCGCATCGGGTCTTCCAAGAGTTCCAGAATGTTGTCGGTATCCTCGTCGAGGCCCTCGACGACCACATCGGATAGTTTGTCCTCTTGGAAGTCACGGTATCTTCGCCAATACGACCAGTCGCGTTTGCGCGACGCGTTGAGCCAATTCAAGTGGCCTTCCTCATCTTTGAGCGTGGTGGCTTTGCCCATCCAATGGCTGAACCGTTGGATCAAGATAGAAACTGCTTGCTGATGATCGACGAGAAGATGGGTCTCGTCGGCAAACATGTCGGCTGCCCGCTTTACCTTCTCGGCGATGAAGGATGGCGTGATTTTGGATTTATCCTTTTCCGCCTTGATGAGTCGTTGCGCAGTGGCGACCACGTTTTCGAGCAGTTCGACCTGCGCGGCGGCAGCTTCAGGTTCGATCATGTGCACAGTCCCAGTTTCGCGACGAGCGCAGGATATTTTTGGAAGGGTTCGGTGCGCAACAACGACTTGCGTGCCTCTTCGGCGGTTAGCCCCTTGCGCTCCATGAGGTCGTCGAAGAGTACTTGGGCCACCTCGACGATCGCCTCGTTGGGCTCGCCTTCGAAGCAGGTGCGTGGCGTTTCTTTGTTTTCGGCAGTGTCGAGCCAAATACGCTGCACCGGAACGGTTTCCTCAATCACGCGGAGCATGGACTTGACCAGTGGCCCCAACGCACCGGCGTTGACCAGCACTGCGGCGACCGATGGGTGCGTCTCTTCGATCCGATACCGAATACCAGCCTTTACCCGTTCGGCTCGCCATGCTTGTTCGATTGGGATATTGCCTTGCGCTGGCGCGGGGGTTCCGCGATAGGCGAATACGCGGCGGGCCTTCTCGCGGGTGTTTTCGGCCAAGGCCATGAGCCGGGGACGAAGAGAAACGGGAGGACGGGCGGTCGATTTCCGGACGTCGATTTTCCAATCGACATCCGCCGTGTTGGGAATGTCTATTCGGATGCGGGCCAAGCGATGGGCCTCTTCCCGATTCCATGCGCGGGCGTTGCCGAGGCCAAGCCAGCCGCCTGCCACAAGGAGCCGCTCGTTGCGGTAGACGTAGAAGCCTTGCTGCGCGGTCCAGCCTGCCGGGCCGGCGTTTTCGTCGAATTCGGCAGGAGTCAACTTGTCCCGGTGCGGCAGGACGTGGCACTGGACGGCAACGAAGCCGTAATCGGTGGGGTGACGGGTTGTCGGCGACGACCATGGCTTGGCGGGGTGCCCGGTCATGAACGGGTCCCATGGCGCGACGGCCTTGCCATTCAAAAGCAATTTGAATTTGGCGCGCGGCCCTTGGATCAGACGATGAAAGACCATTGCCAGATGGGATTCGACGTCATCGACCAAGTCGTTGAAGTCGTCAGCGGTGTAGCCAGCCGAGACGATCCTGTCCATCGACTCCCACAGAACTAGCGTACCGCAGCGTTTATCTTCCAAGGGGGTAAGGTAGGACCTAGACCCCTTAGCTGGCCCCTCGTAAAGCAGCCAATCGCTGTCTTGGCGGGAAGCTAGTTCCTCCAAGTCCCACCGCAGGCAGCTTTGCGAACCATTTTTGAATGATGCGACTGTAAGTCTGCGGCACTGTGAGAAAGATGCAGTTTTCAGCCCCATACCGAAGCGCCCAAGATCGCGCGCACTACGGGCATCGAGTGGATTTTTATCGCCAAGTCGCAAAGCGCTTTCAAGCTCTGCGTCATCCATTCCACAGCCATCATCTAGGACGGAAATTCGGCTATTCAGACCATCCCAATCGAACTGAATGCGAGTTTCCGTCGCTCCTGCCGAAATACTGTTATCGACGATGTCCGCCAATGCGGCTGCGGTGGAGTAACCAAGTCCCCGAAGGGATTCGAGCATCGCAGCTGCACGCGGCGGCGCATTGCGTGTTTTTTGCGGCATCACCATTAGGCGTCCAACTTCTGGTCTTGCGTTTTGTCGTCGTCAGCTTCGTCCGCTGGCTCAAGTGAGTTGGTGTCTTTGAGAGCATTCAACAATGCATAACGGGTAGGGTGTTTCATATGGCGAATCGCCTTGGCCTCGATTTGTCTGATGCGCTCGCGTGTCACGCCTATTCGGGTTCCTATCTCATCCAAAGTCATGGCGTCTGGCATGTCGATGCCGAATCGCATTTGTAGAACATCTTGTTCTTTGGATTTGAGGGTCCTAAGAATTTTATGAACCACCGTGACCAAATCGTGATCTGACGCGATGTCCATTGGGTCCCGAGCAATGTATTCGTCGCGTGAGCCAATGGCGATCATTGAGTCGATATCGATTTCGTGAATTGGCAGCGGCTCGCCTGAGATCTGCATATAGGATGCGACTTTGCGGGTAGACAAGACGACGAGTTCTGCAACTTCGGCAGTGGTGGGGACTCTATCGTTGGCTATTTCGAAGGCGCGTACAACTTGTTCGATACGTTGGACTTTTTCATACACATGGACGGGGACGCGTATAGTTTTGGCCTTGTCGGCAACGAACCGTGACACCTGCTGGCGGATCCACCAAGTAGCGTATGTTGAGAATCTGTATCCCCTACGCCAGTCAAAACGCTCGACGCTTTTTAAAAGGCCGAGATTTCCCTCTTGAAGCAAATCGTCCAACGGCATCCCGCTGTAAAGATATTTTTTGGCAATTGATTGAACCAACTTCAGGTTGGCAACGGACATGCGATCCCGAGCGACCCGGTATGTCTGCATCGCGCTTCTAAGCGCTAGCGCCGGTTGATGCTCTGCGATCTGCCCTGATTCAGACAGACCCAAGAGGTAGGAGGCTGATAATCCTAGCGAGCCAAGTGCCTCGCGCGTGGCGTTGTCGGCAGTCGTCAGTGTTTCCAGTGATCGGGCGATATTCCAAAGTCGTTCCGCATTCGAGATGAATTCGGAAAGTTCATCTTCAGGTGAGTTTTCGTAGGAATCGTCTTGCGAATCTTTGTCGCCGGTGCTTTCAGAACTAGTGGAAAGCGAGTCGCCTTGAGCCGACTCGTGGATATCTTCGCGTATCCCTGACGACATCCAGCGAAGTGGCTTTGTTCGGGACTTCACCCTCTGGGAGTCTTCGACGATTGCTTCGATTCCAGTGATGGAGCCAGCCAGCACGTCCAACGCGGTTTCGATGCCTTGTTCCATTGCCTTACCAAGAGCGATTTCTTCATCGGCAGTCAAAAGCACGATGTGTTGAAAGTCTCGTTGGTAGAGGCGCAACGGGTCGTTGCTCCGCGATTCCAATGCGTCGATGAACGTCAACGCCTCGTCTACGGAGTGCTCTTCGTCAGAGGTTTCGCGAGGATCTACGTAGACCTCGAAGCTCTCTTGATGCGTGGAATATTCATGGCGCTCATCAGCCTCAGCTCCAAGATCGTTGATGACCATGCGTAGTAGGGACTCGGCGTCAACATTGGGTGTTTGGTCATCATTGAGCGTCATGTCTTCAATGACTGCATTCGGCACGCTGCCCTCGCGGGTCGCACGAAGCAGCAATGATCGGAGGCGCTCACGAGTTTCAGCATCGGCCGCTTTTGGAGGTGGGGATGCCTGCTCGGGCAAGAAGGCTTCAAAATCTTCCCAGCCAGCTGAGATATCAATGGGGGAATATTCTGAGATCGCTTTCTGGACTTCCGACGCATTGATCAAAACAATCGGATTACCGACTGGCATGGATAGTTCAGCCTCAGACTCCCAGCCTGAGAGATCCAAAGAGGCACAGTCCTCGTCAAAGTCGATCAGTTCAACAACAGGAATGGAAGAAATTGCATCAGCATTGACGGGCAGATGCTTTGTTGGGTACGTGGATTCATTTTCGAGATCTGTTGCGAATGCGGACTCCAACAACAGCGCAACATCGCGCGCGCCAGCTGTATTTGCAATAGCAAGTGCGTTGTTTCCGTCAGAATTACACAGGAGCGGATCGGCGCCAGCATCCAGAAGTAGCTTACAAATGTGGGGCTTGTTTCGCTTGGCTGCGAGCATGAGGGGTGTCTGACCATCTGCATCGCGGGCGTTGAGATCATCGCCACGTTCGATGTGGAGGCGTACTGCATTTGCGACTCCCGCCACAATGGCTACTCGTAGGAATCGGTTCAAAGTGGCTTTGGGCTGGTTCACGAAATCGTTCATGAGCGCGCCGGCCCCCCACGGGTCTCTAAGGCGACGATTTTTGGTTTTGGTGGAGGGGTTTCCACATCCTCCCAGTTAAGGTGCTGGCTGTAGCCAACGGAAGGCATCATTGTCCCTATGGCCATATTGGCTCTGTTGAGTTTTGTCCTTACAAATTCTACAGGTGGAGATGTTCCCAAAGTTGAAGTTACGTGGATGTATTTGCCGAAGTACAAGCTATTCGCATCCAGCTTGCAGCCACTGTTGAAAAACTGCCAACTTGCTAGGCAACGCCTGCATAAATCTGGCAGTCATAAGCTTGATCTCGCCTTACTTGCTCGATGGCAAGCGCGGACGCGAGTCGTTTCTGTTGGATATGATGTTGCAAATTAACTTCATGCCGCAGTGGTTTTGCTTGAGTGATCCGGTGATGGAACAGAGGATTGGCACGTCATGTCTATTCCTGACCGATAGACGATGTCCCCAACAATCAGTCCTATCTGGTACGCCAGTAACGGCGGCACAGCATTACCAACTTGGGTGTATTGCGAGGTTCGGTTGCCAAGGAAAACGTAGCTATCCGGGAAGGTCTGAAGCCGTGCTGCCTCACGAACAGACAAGCTGCGACATTGCGATGGCTCAGGATGAATGAAAGCGTGACCATCCTTGCTGATATGACTTGTCACGGTCGTGCTTTGTTTGCCACCCAACTGCACACGGAATCTGTCGTTGAATATCACGTTCGATATGTTGGCCGGATCAACGTTTTTATGTTTGGGCAATAAACTGATTGGAAAGTCTGCAAGACGTGGGCTGATATTGCAGACTTCGCCGAAAGCTGCTGCAAAAAGGTAACGAACAAGATCCTCAGGCATATGAGTCCGTGACTCGTGGTTCGCAAGCAATGTCAGCGGCCGGTCTTGATACCAAGCATGCAACTCTTTGATTGCGGGCCATCCTTCGACAAAGATGCGATCCAATCCACATCCGGGATCAGTTGCTGAACGCATCTCGCAGATTGCTTGCTCCATTCGATCTGCAACATGGTGACGCACAGGATTTTCTGCATTTCTGAGTTCTTCCAAGGCCGTCTTTGTCATGGATAAATCAAAGCTACTCAACCAATGCGCGCCAGCCCCACGCCGACTTAATCCAGATCGAAGTTTTGGCAAATCAAGAATCACATTGCCGACAGTGACTTTAGGCGCGGCCTTGAGATGCCCAACTTTTCTGCCTGCACTCTCAAACACATCCCGCCTGATTCCGCAAATGATGACTCTATGCCGTGCCTGAGGGATACCAAGGAACTCAGTACAGACGATGAAATCGGACGCGGCGGGTGCTGGATCGGTATTGCTCCCATCTGCACCTTGAGACAAGGACACCAAGACGTACTCAAGTTCTTGGTTGACCCCACAAATCCGACCAGGATGTTTCAAATCAGACGTGATTGACTCAAAGATCTGAGCCCCCTCGACTGTCGAAGTCAGGATACCTTTGACGTTTTCCATGATGAATACCGCAGGACGGTATTCAGCAATAACTTGCAGATACTCTTTGTAGAGAAAGTGTCGGTGGTCCTCTTCAGGGCGATAACCCTCCTTGCCCCGGTTACGGGCTCGCCCTACCAATGAATAAGCTTGGCACGGAGGCCCCCCTATCAAAACTATGTTGTTTGGCAATTTCCCGTCTTGCATGAACGGGATCAAGCACTTACGGATACCTGCCGAGGCTACGGCGCGATGTTCTGGCCCAAGCTCGAAGTTCCATGCCTCTTTGCGGGCTTCTCTACAGGCATCCACGATCAGCGGGTTACCGCATTCATGAAGCTTGTCAAAGACAATATTCCATGGCTCCTTGGCCACAACTTGATCCCAAGTTGCCCAAGCTGCTTGACTAACTGTTTCTGTGGAGTCCAACAAGGCACGCTGAAGAGCACGATGTGCAGCCCTTAGGGCCAGCGTACAAGCTGCCATTCCATCTTTTTCAATGGATACAACGGTCCGGAATTTAACGATCCCAGAACGGGAAAGTCCCTCACCCAACCCACCTGGGCCAGCAAACAAATCAATGACGGGAATAGGCATCTGGTCTTATACGAGTGGCAGCCTCAATCGTCTGAAACTGCCGATAGAGAGGGGCGCATCCTACCAGGGACCAAGTTGGCGGCTCAAGTTTGGATGGGGGCTCCCCCCTCAACCCAACTTTCGGGGGATGTCAATCAAGTTGCTGCGCTGCAAAGAATGGGACGCCCTTTAAACAACGGGAGTTCTTCATGCAAGCGAAAGTGATTACGAATTTTGTGCGGCTGAACGAATCGGACTTTCAGACCAAAGTGGCCCTGATCGTGGCGTCGTTGACGGGGAATGCACGTTTCCCCGAGCCGTGGCCAGCACCGGCGCCGAGTTTGGCGCAGATCAATGCGGCCTTTGATGTGTATCGCAGTGCGTATCGCGCCAGCCTTACGCACGACACGATCAAGATCGCTGAGCGCAACAGCGCCCGCGAAGCTTTATCGGGGTTGCTGCAAACGTTGGTGAAGTATTTGGAATTTGTGGCCAATGACAACGAATCGGCCCTGCAATCCACTGGGTTTGATCTGCGTCGTGATGCGGTGCGCGGTGACCATGCCGAGACCTTGGTGGCTCCTGAGGGCTTGAAGCTCAAGCGTGGCGTGCTTGGCGGGCAGGTGGACGTGCGCGTCAACCGTTTGCTTGGGGCGGGCAGCTACGAAGCGGAGATCGCTCAGGGCGACCCCAATGTGGAAGACAACTGGCACCACGCGTTGACTTCCACAAGCAGCATGCACATGCTGCTGCGCGATCTGCCCGCCGCACAAACCTTCTGGGTGCGCGTGCGCGGCATCAATACCGCTGGGGCAGGGCTATGGTCTGAGCCCGCCAGCATCATGGTGGTTTGAGTGTGAGACCTGAGGGCGCATGCTGAAGAAGGCATGCGCCTGATCAGGATCAGCGATCAGAGGCTGGTTCTGGGTTCCAAGACTTTCAGCAACGGGAGCTTGCCCATGCGTTTGGCGATGTCCGCCGCTGTCATGCCTTGGAAGCGCAGGGTGGTGTAGTTGATGCCAAACTGCTGCAACAGCCGAACACCATCCACATCCCCCGCTAAGACGGGAATGAAGGCCACCGGAATTTCGTTCTCGCTCACCGTGGCCTCGGGCTTAGCCCCGAGTTTGAGCAATCGACGGGCGGTGTCATGGTCTCGCCGATCCATGGCATAGGCCAAGGCGGTGAGTTTGTCGTTGTCACGCTGGTCAATCTGCTCCCCCGCTGAGATCAACTGTTGAGCCGCCACCAAAGTGACGTCACTGCCCGCCAGCAAATACAGGGGCATGGGGCCTGCGGGCAAATAAATCCGTGCCTGATTCAAGGCACTTTGACGTTTGGGGCCGGTGGCTTTTGACCAAACGACGTAGTGGGCCATGCCAAGCACATGCCGCGTATCAACATCGGTACAGTCATCGGCTGACAAAGACTGGGTCGCCATGTCGGTCGCTTTGGTAGCGTCACCACGCTCGGTCAATAAAAATTGGGCGTACTCGGCGGCGTAGCAACTGCCTGCGCCGTACTCAGCCACCCGTTGTTGATGAATGGTTTCCATACCGTCTTTGTCCTTGCGTTGTTTGAGCAAGTTCAGCAACTTGAAATACGCATCCAAACGGGCGCGGTCATAGGTCCCCCCTGTACGGGGCCGGGCAATGGCCTCACGGTATTTCGGGATGGCCTGATCGATTCTGTTTTGCATCACGTACAACTCGCCCCAATTGGCCCAGAGCCAAATGTTGGGCGGATTCGAGGTGGCGGCTTCTGAGAAAAGACGCTCGGCTGGGGCATAACGGTTTTGGTGGGCATAGACATACCCCAAAAGAATCTTGGCGTTGACGCTGTCCGGGCGGATCTGCAACGCTGAGTCGAGCAGGTTCTCTGCTTGATGAAAACCCTCAGGCCCCCAACGGGTTTTCATGGCGACCCGCGCCAATTCCACATAGCCCGCGTCCATTTGTGGGTCTTTGGTGATCAGCCGTTCAAGGATCACTTTGGCCTCACTGAGACTTTGCTGATCGCTCTGATCGATCAGCACAACCGCCTGCTTGAGAAGCTCATCATTGGACTTGGAGGCCAAGTTGCGATCCCGAAACCACACTTGCCAACTGGGCCACTCCATCGGTTGACGAATCGTTTGGCTTGCGCTGAGTTGATTCATGGCACCCACCATCTCCACCGTCACTTGCTGAATGACGATGGCGCTTTCGCCGGGGTGCTGCATATCGATACTTATGTGGTGCGCACCGCGCTCCACTTTCATGGGCATGAAAGCCATCCGACCTTGGCTTGGATCAGCGCCTACTTCGGTGAACTGGGTGATACGCCACTGGGCGGCCGGAGGGCTGCCGGTATAGAAGTAATCGAACTCAGCCGTCCAAGAACCGTTCTTGCGCTGCACGCTGAAATGGCTGATGGCGTTGGTGCCCGCCAAGGGCGGCTCAGCGGATGGCGGGATCGGTGGGTTGAACACCACCATGGGTGGGTTGCTGTTGGCCTCACGTATGCCATAGGCCACGTATCCCCCCGTGAGCGAGACCAAGATGGCGAAGAGCACGAAAGGCCGTCGATGTGACCGGATGAGCTGTTTGAGTGACACGAAAACCTCCCTAAATGGTTGTCAGAATATCCGATGAACCGAAGTTTTCAGCATGTCATCCCCCGGCTTCGTCCGATCCACAGCCCCCCTTGGCCGATGAGCAGGGCCGCCGTCAAGACGGTGGCGACGCCGGTGGCGGGGTGGTCGATCAGGCCGACGGCGACGGTGCTGAGTGCGCCGACCGCCATTTGCAAAAAGCCGTAGAGCCCGGAGGCTGAACCCACCAAGTGGGTCGGGGCCGACCCCAACGATTCGGTCATGTTGGCGGGGCTGGCAGCGCCAGCGGCCACGGTCAGGATCAACATCGGGGCCATCAGCGAGAAGACCGTCAGCGTGCCCATCAAGGTGACGGCAAGCAAGGTGAGGGCACTGGCCAGACTGATCAGGTTGGCGCCCATCAACACATGCTCCACCCGCACGCGGTGCCCAAAGTTGCGCATCAACAGCGTTCCAAGCGACATGCTGACGATCAAAGCACCCATCGATAAGCCCGCTTCGTGCATTGGGCGGTGCAATTGGGTCGAGAAGATGAATGGTGCGGCCACCACAAAGGCATACATCGACGAGGTGGAGCAACTGCCGTTGATGGCAAAGCCCATGAACGAGGGCGAACGCAGCAAGCGGCTGTAGTCACGCACCATCGGGGCAAAGCGCACGCGGCCGGTGGGCTGGCCGGTTTCTGGCAGCAAGAACCACGTGGCGATGAACGTGATCAGGCCCAAGCAAGCCAACACGCCAAAGATGGCACGCCAGCCCAAGAAGGTGGCAAGCACGGAGCCCAAGGTGGGGGCCACGCCGGAGCCCATCATCAAAATCAAGCTCAATGAGGCCATGTTGCGCGCAAGATCCTCGGGCGGTGAGGCATCGCGCACGACCACCCGGCCCATCACCAACCCGGCACAGCCGCCCAGCGATTGCATCAAACGGGCCCCCACCAAGCTGGGCACGTCCTGCGACAAAGCAGCCATCAACCCCGCGCTGGCATACAGGGCCAAACCCACCAGCAGTGGCGGGCGCCGCCCCAAACCATCGGCCAAGGGGCCATAGATCAGCTGCCCAGCTGCCAAGCCGGTGATGTAGACCGTGATGGTCATTTGCATGGCAGCGTTGCTCACCCCAAAATGACGCGCAGCGTCAGGCAAAGCGGGCACAAACAGGTGCATCGCCAAGGTGCCAGAGAAAGTGATCAGCGCCAGCAGCCAGAACGGTGCCGCCCCACCCTTAGAATGCAGCGCCCACCGCTTTTGTCCTTGATTCTTTAGCCCTTGATTCATGACCTATATTGTCCTTGCCCGTAAATACCGACCGCGCAGTTTTTCTGAGATGGTGGGGCAGGAGCATGTGGTTCAGGCCCTGGGCAATGCGCTGACCCAGCAGCGACTGCACCACGCCTATTTGTTCACCGGCACACGCGGGGTGGGCAAGACGACGGTGTCGCGCATTTTGGCCAAGAGCCTCAACTGCACCGGGGTGGACGGGCAGAGCGGCATCACGGCATCACCGTGCGGGGTGTGTGAAGCGTGTCGGGCGATCGACGCCGGGCGCTTTGTCGATTACATCGAACTCGACGCGGCTTCCAATCGCGGTGTGGACGAGATCAGCCAGTTGCTGGATCAGGCGGTTTACAAACCCGTGGTGGGGCGCTTCAAGGTCTACATGATCGACGAAGTCCACATGCTGACCACGACGGCCTTCAACGCGATGCTCAAGACGCTCGAAGAGCCGCCCGAATATCTCAAGTTCGTTTTAGCGACCACCGACCCGCAAAAAGTGCCGGTCACGGTGCTGAGCCGCTGCTTGCAGTTCAACCTGCGGCCCATGGCACCGCAGACCATCCAAGAACACTTGGCCACGGTGCTGACCCAAGAAGCCGTGCCCTTTGAAGTCGGTGCATTGCGTTTGATGGCGCGCGCGGCGCGCGGTTCGATGCGCGACGCGCTCTCGCTCACCGATCAGGCCATCGCCTATGCAGGCGGCTCGCTGCAAGAGGCTGTTGTGCGCAACATGCTCGGGGCGGTGGACCGCAGCCACGTGGTGCGCATTGTCGAAGCTTTGGTGCGTGGTGATGGCGCAGCTTTGGTGCAGATCGCCGATCAATTGCGCGCTCTGGGCCTCTCGGCAGCCGGCACCTTGGAAGAACTGGCCTTGTTGGCTCAGCACATGGCGGTGCAACAAGCGGTGCCCGGTGCACTCGACCCCAACGACCCGCAAACCGAAGCCATCGTCGCTTTGGCCGCCCAGCTGGCCGCCGATGAGACTCAACTGCTCTACAGCGTGAGCCTGCACGGTCGCAACGAACTCAACTTGGCCCCGGACGAATACAGCGGCTTGGTGATGGTGCTGCTGCGCTTGCTGGCGTTCCGGCCCGAGAGTGGCGCGGCCAAGCCGGCGCCCGCTCCAACGCCTACACCTGTTCCTAGTCCTGTGGTGAACACACCCGTTCGGGCTGAGCCTGTCGAAGCCCCGCGCCCGGCAACGGCAACGCCGGCCTCATCAGCCCCGGCCCTTCGACAAGCTCAGGGCGAACGGATAGCGGTGCCAAGTCCCGCTGCTGCGGCCACGACCACCACCACCGCGCCCAGCAGCGGCAGCTCCATCCCCCCGTGGGAAGAACTGCCCGAGGAATACGCCGCTGCTCCGGTCCAAGAGGCCCCTGTGCGCATGGCGCCTGTGGTTCAGGCTGGGCCGGTGGTCCCGGCGGCCTTGGCATCCACCGATGCGGTGGCCAGCGGCGCGGATCAAGAGCGCTGGATCGCGGTGGCGCGCAGCCTGATCACCCGAGGGGCGGTGACGGCCATGACCCGTGAGTTGGTGATGCAAGCCGGGTGCGTGCGCATCGACGCTCAAGCCAGCCCGCCGTGCTGGGTGTTGCAAGTGGAACGCGAGACCTTGCGCCAGAACGGCTACCGCGACCGGCTGTTGAGCGCCATGCAAGCCAGTCCCGAGGTGGGCGAGCTTGGTTTACAGATCCAAGTGGGCGCCGTCAGCGACAGTGTCGCCAAGCGCGACGCTGCTGATCGGGCCCGCAAGCAAGTCGAGGCTGAGCAGACCATTCAAGCCGATCCCTTGGTGCAGAACCTGCTGGCCCGCTTTCCGCAATCGCGCATCGTGCCGGGTTCGATCCGAGCGCTCTGAACCGATCAAGCTGATTTTTGACCCGTTTATTCACTGAAAGAGGACATCCATGTTCAAAGGACAGATCGCTGGGCTGATGAAACAAGCCCAAGCCATGCAAGACAACATCAAGAAGGCCCAAGAAGAGCTGGGCAAGATTGAGGTCGAAGGTCAATCGGGCGCAGGCTTGGTCAAGGTGGTGATGACCTGCAAGCATGACGTCAAGCGCATCACCATCGACCCCAGCTTGCTGGCCGACGACAAGGACATGCTGGAAGACTTGGTGGCAGCGGCTTTCAACGACGGCCTGCGCCGCGCCGAAGCCCTGAGTGAAGAAAAGATGGGCAAGCTCAGCGCTGGCATGTCGTTGCCGCCAGGCATGAAGTTGCCTTTCTGAGGTCAGCATCCGCGCCATGAACGATCTCGACAACTTGATCGAGGGCTTGCGTCGCCTGCCCGGTGTGGGCATCAAGTCGGCGCAGCGCATGGCCTATCACCTCTTGCAGCACGACCGCGACGGCGCTCACCGTCTGGCCGAGGCGCTGGAAAAGGCGGTGCACAGCGTGCAGCACTGCGAACGCTGTCACACCTTTTCTGAGCAGCCGGTCTGCCCAACGTGCCTGAATCCGGCCCGTGATGCGCAGCAACTCTGCGTCGTCGAAACCCCTTCCGATCAAGCGGCTGTTGAACGCACCGGCAGCTACCGGGGCCGCTATTTTGTCTTGATGGGTCGTTTGAGTCCGCTCGACGGCAAAAGCGTGCGTGACATCGGCCTGCCGGCTTTGATCAAACGCATCCAAGAAGGCGAAATCCGCGAACTGATCGTCGCCACCAGTTTCACCGCCGAAGGTGAAGTCACGGCCCACATCATCAGCGAAGCCTTCAAAAACATCCCCGCCCTCAGCATCACCCGCCTCGCCCGAGGCGTGCCCGTCGGCAGCGAACTCGAATACGTCGATATCAGCACCATCGCGCATGCCCTGCGGGATCGGCGCTAAGCCCAGCCCTCACCAGCAAGCTCACCAACACATTCAGCGTTTCAACAGTGCGACCGTGGCCAAGCCGAGCATGGTCATGGCAAGCGAGCCAATGAGGTGGACGCTGATGGCGGTGCCGGCCCAAAGGATGCGGCCTTGTTGGAGCAGGCTGACGACTTCGGCGGAGAAGGTCGAGAAGGTGGTCAGGCCGCCAAGAAAGCCGGTGATGATGAACAAACGCCACTCGGGCGGCAAATTGGGTTGGTTGGCGAAGACCGCCACCGCCACGCCGATCAGATAGCCACCGATCAAGTTTGCTGCCAGGGTTCCCGGGGGGATGGTGGGGAACAAGGCGTTGAGCGTCGTGCCTAACAACCAGCGGGACACCGCCCCCAAAGCGGCGCCAACGCTGATGGCAAGGATGGACGTCAACATGCTTTGATCTGCCGCAGCCGCTTAGTTCTTGGTCGCGAGTTGGCGGGTCACAGGGGTGCTGGCGTGAGCCCGGGCATTCTTGGCACTACGCGCCGCCGATGCGGTTTGACGCTTGTCGCGTAGATGGGCGCTGCGGGTCCGACCGGAGGTCTTGTGCGCGGCATGGCGACGTCCACCACCGGCCTCGGGCATCAAATGCATGAAGGCGTTGTCGGCCAGATGCTCGGAGACGTTGTCATCGCTGCGCTGGGCGTCACGCGCCACCAGCAAGGTTGAACCGGCTTTGATCAACATCCGTGGCGGGATGACATTGACTTCGCACAATTGGGCTTCGGTCATGCCGGTTTGACGCGCCGCTTCAGCCGCACCCATGGTGTGCGGTGCCGTCCATGCCGTCCAATGCGACAACTCACCTTGGTAAAGCACCAAATTGCTGAGGAATCGGTCGGTGTTGTCAAAGGGCAAGAGCACTTGCGGGGTGCCCGCAGCCAAGATGACCGGGCGGTTGAGGGAGGGGTTCAAGCTCTTGAACTCCTCCATGCTCATTTCGGCCAAGTGCACCACCAACTCGACATCCATGTCCCATTTGACCGGCACGCTCAGGAAGTAGGGATGGTTTTCCAGCTTGGGCAGGGTCAGGGCGAAATCTTGCGGTCGGTTGATCACGTTGCGAATGGCCAGCAACTTGGGCACGTAGTTGCGGGTTTCCTTGGGCATGATCAAGTTGGCCAAATCAGGCGTGTGCCCCCCACGGCTGCTGCGCTGGATGGCGCGGTGCAGGTTGCCTTCGCCCCAGTTGTAGGCGGCCAAAGCCAGCGGCCAAGTGCCGAACCTTTGCTTGAGTTGCGTCAAGTAATCGAGCGCGGCCCGCGTTGAGGCCAACACGTCGCGGCGATCATCGCGGAACATGCTTTGCTTCAAGTCCAGATGGCGGCCGGTCTGCGCCATGAATTGCCACATGCCGGTCGCCCGTGCCGATGAGGTGGCTTGGGGGTTGAAGGCACTTTCGATGAAGGGCAGCAAAGCCAGTTCGGTGGGCATGCCACGCTTTTGCACTTCGTCCACGATATGGAACAGATAGCGTGAGCCGCGCTCCAGCGCCTTGTTCAGCAAATCAGCTTGGGCGGTGAAGCGCTGCTCGTGTTGCTGCACCAAGTTCGACAAGGCGCCACTGCTCATCGTGCCCATACCAAACCCCGAACGCACGCGCGACCACAAATCGGTGTGGATGCTTGTGTCGCCAAGACGGGGGATGCGTTTCGGATCGATGGGGTCCACCGGCGAGAAAAAGCCGTCCATGGCTTCGCTGCTGACGACCACTTGGGGGGCCGTGATGGGGGAGGGCGCGGGTTCAGATTCCGCCATCAAGCCCATGGGTGCGGCCAGCAGGGGGGGGATCACGGTCAACAAAGGATCCCGCAGCAAAGGTGGGGGATCGAGCGATTCGATCGATGTGAGGATCGGGTCCTCGCCTGGCCGCAGCAGCAACGCCGGAATGACGGGCAAACCTTGGCCAAGCGTGGGCGGCAACAAGGGCCGAATCGGAGACGGTATGAGCGTGCCATCGGGATGGACGGCGGCGTGGGCGGTGCCGAGACTGCTCAGCAGGGTAAGAACGGTGCCCATCAACAGGGCCAGCGGTTTAAGACGAAAGCAGGACGTCATCGGAAATGGTTCTTCCATTGGCGTAGAGCTGCGAACACTGACGAGGGATCAGGGCTGTTCGCACCATGAGCCTGAGCGGCAGCAACCACGGCGGGTTGGTGACAACGCAGGAACGGATTGATCTTGAGCTCGGTATCGAGCCGGGCAGGCAGGGTGCTTTCCCGTGCTGCCCGCCGCCGCTGACACAGTGCGACGTACGTGACAAGGTGCACATTATCGGGCTCGATAAGCTGCGCAAACCTTAAATTGGCGAGGGTGTACTCATGGGCACAACAGATCCTTGTATCCAAAGGTAAGGCAGCAAGGCGCTGCAAGGATGCAAACATCTGCCCAGGTGAGCCTTCAAACAGGCGGCCACAACCCGCTGAAAACAGGGTGTCACCGCAGAAAAGAACAGGCGACTCATCAGGCATGTGGACGATATAGGCCAAGTGATCGAGGGTATGCCCCGGCACCTCCAGCACTTGCCAATCGAGCCCCAGCCAGTCGAAGCGCTGCCCATCGGCCGGGGTGGTGGCCATGCCCACCAAGCCTTCACGTGAGGGGCCGTAGATCGGTATCGTTCCAAGGGCCGTTTGCAACGCGTCCAGCCCACCGATGTGATCGGTGTGGTGGTGCGTCACTAAAATCGCCGCAAGTCGCAATGCATGCTGTCGCAGCACGGCCAACACGGGTTCCGCCTCACCCGGATCGACCACAACGGCGTCCTGGCCGTCGTGCAGCAGCCAGATGTAGTTGTCGTCAAACGCAGGTAAGGCAAGCAGTTTCATGCAGGAATCATGACTAAAGTCACGCCGATTATAGAGATTGACCCTTTACTGCCCCTCGGATGCCAAACCCCGCCGGGGCGCTACCTCCTGGCGTGGGAGCAAGCGTTGATGGACGGTTGGGTCGGCGATCTGTTTGGTTTTCATGCTGTGCAGCTTGGCTGGCCGGCGCTTGAAGGCCTGCGGACCAACCGCATGCCCCACCGCTGGCGGGTGGATGACGAGGACAGTCCGATCAGTCGCCATGCAGCGCTGCGTGCCAACTTCGATACCCTGCCGTTCCCCTCGGCCAGCTTGGATCTGATGCTGATGCCGCACACCCTAGAGTTGGCGCGCGACCCGCACCATACCCTGCGCGAGGCCGAACGCGTGTTGGTGGCTGACGGGCGACTCATCTTGATCGGTTTCAATCCGGTGGGCCTTTGGGCTTGGCAGCGCCAGCGCACGGATGGGGTGTCCGCCGTGACACGCTCGGCTTGGATCGGTCATCGGCGTGTTCGTGATTGGTTGCATTTGCTCGGGTTCGAGATTGAGCAAGAGCGCTTTGGCTGCTACCGGCCGCCGCTCATGAGCCAAACCTGGTTGGATCGTTGTGCTTGGCTGGACCGGGTCGGCGCGCATGCTTGGCCGGTGCTGGGTGCGGTCTATGCCATGGAGGCGGTCAAGCGCGTCCACGGCGTGCATCTGATCCAGCCGCGTCGCGCCACGCCCTTACGGCCGATGCCTGCGGCAGCGGCTACAACACCGCGACAATCCACCCCTTGAAAAACGAACCCTTGTCCTTGCTATATGACCACGTCCCCTGCTGCCCCGATGTCACCGTCTCCCCCAAAAATCGCTCGCCCCGAGGTGGTGATCTACACCGACGGCGCTTGCAAGGGCAACCCTGGCCGAGGCGGCTGGGGCGCTTGGCTTAAAAACGGCACCCATGAGAAAGAGCTGTTTGGCGGTGAAGCACTCACCACCAACAACCGCATGGAACTCACCGCCGTGATCGAAGCCTTGGCCAGTTTGAAGCGCAACTGCAACATCACGATCCACACGGATAGCGAGTACGTGCGCAACGGCATCATGACGTGGATCCACGGCTGGAAAAAACGCGGCTGGAAGACGGCCGACGGCAAGCCGGTGAAGAACATGGATCTGTGGCAACGCCTTGAAGCGCTCTCAACCCTGCACAGCATCGACTGGCGCTGGGTCAAGGGCCACGCGGGGGACCCTGGCAATGAAAAGGCCGACGAACTGGCCAACCGGGGGGTCGAGGAGCCCGGCGGCCCGCGTTGAGGCGTGGCAAACTGCGGCGCCTCTCTAACTCCTGCTTTGCACCTTGGACAAGATCCTGCTTCAGATTGCCGCCGAACTCTCGGTTCGCCCAGCGCAAGTCAACGCTGCGGTGCAGCTGCTCGATGGCGGAGCCACCGTGCCCTTCATCGCCCGCTATCGCAAAGAAGCCACCGACGGCTTGGATGACAGCCAATTGCGCGACCTTGAAGCGCGCTTGGGCTACTTGCGTGAACTCGAAGAACGCCGTGCAGCGGTGCTGAAACTGATCGACGAGCAAGGCAAGCTCAGCCCGGAGCTGCGCGCCGCCATCGAAGCGGCCCCGACCAAGCAGGAGCTGGAAGACCTTTATCTGCCCTATAAAACCAAGCGGCGCACCAAGGGCATGATCGCCCGCGAAGCTGGGTTGGAGCCGCTGGCTGACAAGTTGTTTGTCAACCCCACGCTGGACCCGCAGGCTGAGGCCGCAGCCTTCATCCAACCAGAGGCAGGTTTTGCCGATGTCGCAGCGGTGCTCGACGGGGTGCGCGATTTGCTCTCAGAGCGTTGGGCCGAAGACGCTGCTTTGGTGGGCAGCTTGCGGGAGTGGCTCTGGAGCGATGGGCTTTTGCAGTCCAAGCGGGCCAGCGGCAAGGACGAAAACAACGCCGATGTGGCCAAGTTCCGCGACTATTTCGACTACAGCGAGCCCATCCACCGTGTGCCGTCACACCGCGCTTTGGCGGTGTTCCGGGGCCGCACCTTGGAAATGTTGGACGCTAAATTGGTCTTGGATGAAGTGCTGGTGCCCGGCCAAATCTCGATGGCCGAAGGCCGGATTGCCATTCATTTGGGCTGGAGCCACGCCAAGCGACCCAGCGACGATTTGATCCGCAAGACCATCGCTTGGACATGGAAGGTCAAACTCTCTTTGAGCTTGGAGCGCGATCTCTTCACCCGACTGCGCGAAGCCGCTGAAGGCGTGGCGATCAAGGTGTTTGCCGAGAACCTGCGCGATCTGCTCTTGGCGGCTCCGGCGGGCAAGCGGGTGGTGATGGGGCTGGACCCCGGCATCCGCACCGGCGTGAAGGTCGCCGTGGTGAGTGACACCGGCAAGGTGCTCGATACCGCCACGGTCTACCCCCACGAGCCCCGGCGCGATTGGGAGGGCTCCTTACAGACCTTGGCCAGGCTCTGTGCCACCCACGGTGTCAACTTGATGGCCATCGGCAACGGCACCGCCAGCCGCGAGACCGACAAGCTTGCTGCTGATCTGATCCAGCGCCTCAAGTCTTCACCCGTTCGCCCTGAGCCTGTCGAAGGGTCAGCGGTCGGTCTTCAAAAAGTCGTGGTGAGCGAGGCGGGCGCCTCGGTCTACTCCGCCAGCGAATTTGCCTCGAAAGAGCTGCCTGATTTGGATGTCAGTTTGCGCGGTGCGGTCTCGATTGCCCGGCGCTTGCAAGATCCGCTGGCTGAGCTGGTCAAGATCGATCCGAAGAGCATCGGTGTGGGCCAGTATCAGCACGACGTGCATCAAAGCGGCTTGGCGCGCAGCTTGGACGCGGTGGTTGAAGACTGCGTGAACGCGGTTGGTGTCGATCTGAACACCGCCTCTAGCACCTTGTTGGCGCGTGTTTCAGGTCTTTCAAGCACTGTTGCCGGCAACATCGTGCGCTGGCGCGACGCACACGGCGCGTTTCGCAACCGCAAACAGCTGCTGGATGTGAACGGCTTGGGGCCGAAAACCTTTGAGCAATCCGCCGGCTTTTTGCGCATTCCCGGCGGCGAGAACCCGCTCGATAACTCGGGTGTTCACCCCGAAACCTACCCGCTGGTTGAAAAAATACTCACCCAAGCGGGCAAGCCCTTGCCCGAGTTGCTGGGCCGCAGCGAGGTGCTCAAAACTTTGCGTCCCGAGATGTTTGTCGATGAACGCTTTGGGGCCATCACCGTCAAGGACGTCTTGGCCGAGCTCGAAAAGCCGGGCCGCGATCCGCGCCCTGACTTCAAGGTGGCCCGTTTGACCGACGGTGTGCAAGATCTGAAGGATTTGAGCGTCGGCATGGTGCTGGAAGGCACCGTGAGCAACGTGGCGCAGTTCGGCGCTTTTATCGACTTGGGCGTCCACCAAGATGGCTTGGTGCATGTCAGTCAGCTGTCGAACAAGTTCGTCAACGACGCCCGCGACGTGGTCAAGACCGGCGACATCGTCAAAGTCAAGGTGATGGAGGTCGATCTGGCGCGCAAACGCATCTCGCTCACCATGAAGCTCGACACTGCGGCCCCGCGTGGTGCACAGGCCGCTCATGAGCGTTCATCGCCATCACGATCACCATCACCCAGCGCAAAAAGAAGCGCTCCGCAGGCGACGAACCCGGGGAGCGCGATGGCCGCCGCCTTTGCCAAGCTGCAAGGACGGCGTTAACCCAGCCAGATCGGAGCCGGGGCCTTAGGCCCCGCCACCATGATGGTTTTGCTGCTGGGTCTGGTTCAAGATGTGGAGCGTGGCGCCCAAGGGATCGGTCGGGCCGACGAAGCTCATGGCGGAGAGCGCATCTGTCGCATGCGTGACCCCCGGTGAACTGGTTGGCGCGCCGATGGGAGCACTGGTGGTCGTGGCAAGAGGCGTGCTTGCAGGGGAGGGCCCCAAATTGCTGAGCAGGTGATCAAGCGACCAAGCACTATCCTGAGCGGGGCCAAGCACATCACCCAGACTCAGTGCGGAGACATGACCGGCCGGATGAATCAGAACAGCTGGTGCAACACCGGCAGCAGCCACCGGCGTCGGGATGGCCGCAGGATTGGTCAGATCAAGCTGAATCGTCGTCGTTGCGGTGCCCCCATGCCCATCATTGGCCCGGATCGCGAAGGAGTCCCCACCCACATAGAACGGGGTGGGATTGCCGGCTGGCATGACCGCCGGGGTGTAAGACCACGTGCCGTCGGGGTTGACATTCACCACCGGCTGCGTCAGTGCTCCCGGCACATTGGGTGCCATCACAAGGCTGAAAGTGACCGGATCACCATCCACGTCGAAGGCGCTGACCTTGTCCGTGATGACGGCCGTGTTGCCCGGAACACTGTAGTTGTAGTTCAACGTGCCCGTATTAAACCCAGGCGTCAACGGATCTGTCGGTGTCGTGATGAAGACGGGCGGATCATTGACCGGTGAGACGTTGACCGTCACGGTGGTGATCGCTGTGGCGTTACCGGCGCCCGAGTTGTCATTGACGACGATCTGGAAGCTTTCGGTGCCAAAGAAGTTGGGCGCAGGCTGATACGTCCAGTGGCCATCTTGGGTCACACCGACCACGCTACCGAGCTGCATACCAGCGGTCGAACCCAAGCTGTAAACCAGCCACTGGCTTTTGTCTCCAAGGGCGATATCGACGTCTGTGGCCTGAACCACGCCGGTGGTTTGCGTATCTTCGGGTGTTGCTGCGGTGTAGGTAATATTATTGAACACCGGTGCATCATTGACGGCCGTCACCCCGAGCTTGACTGTGGTGTTCACGGCTGCGCCATTGCTGTCAGAGACCTGCACTTGGAACGAATCGAGGCCGTTGAAATTGGCGCTTGGCGTGTATTGCCACGTCCCGTCATTGTTGACAACGATGGCGCCGCCGTGGGTGGTGGTGCCACTGGTCGCGAGACTGCCGTCGGGCAGCAGCAACCGATACCCAGACGTCAGCGAACCATCCTCGACGTCCACCGCGTGCACTTGACCGGTGTTGGAAGCATTAGCTGTCGGATTACTGTCCTCCATGACCTGTTGGTTGTACTCGTAGGCAGCCTGTCCGCCAAGTGTCGCACTCGGTATCGCAGAGAAGTTCGGTGAAAGCTGCGTCTGTTGATAGACCGGTATATCGTTGACCATCTTCACGATGATCGACCAAGTGTTTGTTTCCGCACCGGCCGTCATTACGCCGCTGCCATAGTCTGGCGCGACCTGATAGTTCACAACCAAGGAAATCGGGTGGCCTGTGGCCGGATCAATCAGCGGGTTGCCATTGGGGTCGGCATTGTTGTAGTTCGGTGCCGGGATGAAGGTCAGCACCTCATTGAGACCCTGAGGAACACGGCTGACGGAAATGATCTGACCGGCATAGTGGTCTGCCGAATCGTAGACCGGGATACCGCCGGTGTACGACAAAATCGCCCCGGTGGTTGGATCCTGCGTGACCGTTCCGTAGTCAATGAAGTGCGATGCCGAGTGGGTTGGACTGGTATCTTGCAACGTCCAGATCACCACCTTGCTGAGCGGTGTTGTCGAGAATCCGTCGTTTTGGATCAGATTCACATTGACCAGCGGAATGTCCTCAAAGGTCACGCTGAAGTCGGGCTTGCTGTCCGTGATTGGTGTGACGGTGATCGGCTTGGTCCCGGTCGCGACAGCACCCAAAGGGTCCGTGCTGGTGACCGTCAGCAGATCACTGCCGTTCCAGTCGGGTTTGGGGGTGTACTTCAACCCACTCAGCACCGTATTGATATCGGCAATAGGTCCGCTGATGGTGACGATCGGGGTGCCATTGTTCGAGACTGTCAACGTGGGCAACGTGCCGACATTCAGCACCCCATTGCCAACATTCAGACTGACCGACGCGGTGGTGTTATCCGGATCACTCACGGAGATCGTGTTGCCCGAACCACTGAAGGTGTAAGGCGTGTCTTCCGGCGTGGTGACTTGACCATTGTTGGAGGGCACAGTCGGGAGGGTCACGACCGGAGGATCGTTCACCGGACTGATGACGATGGTGGCCGTGGCAGGTGTCGGATCTTCGGCATTGGCCGCATCGATGGCGGCGTAACTGAGTGTTGTGGTGCCGTTCCAATTGGGTGCCGGCATGAAGTACGCCGGGCCACTGAGCACGTCACCCGCCACCACGGGCTGAGTCATGGCCACATCTTTGTACAGCACACCTTCCGTGGCCAGCGGCAGGGTGAGGACATGGAAGCCAATGACGGCATTGTCCACATCGGTGCCAGAGAACTGCACAGCCACCGGTGCCACCGGATCTTCAATGCCGTTGGCCGTGATGTTCTGTGTGTCGGGTGGATCATTGACCGGCGTGACGCCAATGGTGATTGTCGACGTGCTTTGTCCACCACGACCGTCAGAAGCCACAACGGTGAAGCTGTCGGTGCCGTTGAAATTGGCAGCGGGCGTGTACGTCCACGTACCGTCCGGATTGACGCTCACGGCACCGTGACCTGGGTTGGACCCGGTAAAGTAGCTGACCGCATCACCATCCGGATCCGTGGCCACCACCCGTCCGTTGACGGTGGTGTCTTCAGGGATGGTCAGGTTGTAGTTGCCGGTGGCCGGATCAAAGTTTGGGTTGCCTGTGTCACTGTAGATCGGTGCGTGGTTAAGGGCCCCGGGCACTTGTGTGAGTGCAATCGGTGTGGCCAAGGGCAGGGCCCGCGCAGCCATGGCGTGGCTAAAAGTCTGCGGGCTGACCGTCTCATTGATGCGATCAACCGCCAAACCCGCATAGGCGAGCTCGCCGCCGTCACCCAAAACGTTGGAGGGTGGATTATTGGTGATGGCCCCAGTTTCAAGTGGCAACGTCCCTTGGATTTGTACGATCCCATCCGGGGACGTCATGACAACATCGCCCTTGCTCACGATGTCATCGACCTTGAGCAAACTGATCGTGCCATCGGCCTTGCGGATGATGGCCGAGCCAGCGATGAACAGCACCGGCCCTTCCGGCAAGCGAGCTGGCACGTAGTTTTGATCGAGATAGACCTGCGCCCACCCTGGATCAATGGCGCCAGCATTCACGCCCTTGGGCTGAACGTGGGGGCGAGCGGTGGTGTGTCTGATGTGTTTGGTCGTCATCTCGTACCTCTCTTTGGTGTGCAGCGCAGGTCAAAAGTCAGCGCTTTACCCGCAACGATTCCATCCTTGGCGCAAGGATACCCGGATTGATGGGGGCTCTCAATCTTGCAATGTCAACGTTCGCGCAATGCGTAAGCGTGTGCTTTCAAGACCGGTTTCAGCAAATAACCCAACACGGATTTCTTGCCGGTCAGGATGTCCACTTCGGCGGTCATACCCGCAATGATGGGCATGCTTTCGCTCAAATTGGGATGCTCGGTCCGCACACGGATCACGTAGAACGCATTGCCACGCTCATCCACTTGGGTATCCGGGCTGATGTTCTCAACTTTGGCTTCCAGTCCACCATAAATCGAGAAGTCATACGACGAGAACTTGACCGTGGCGATCTGACCTGGATGGATAAAAGCAATGTCTTTGGGTTGAACTTTGGTCTCCAAGACCAACGCATCATCCAGCGGCACGATCTCCACCAAATCTTTGCCGGGTTGGACCACGCCACCCACGGTATTGGCCAGCAGTCGTTGAACACGACCACGCACCGGCGACTTGACTTGCGCTTTGTCCACCTTGTCTGCCAACGCCACCGCCCCCTGATTGAGGGCATTCAAGCGACCAAGCACGTCAGAAAGCTCTTTGCGAGCGTCGTTTCTAAACGACAACTCCGTTTCTTGGGTCTTCCTTTGAGCCTCTGAAATGGCCGACTGCACACGAGCGATGGTGGCCGTGCTTTGTTCAAAGTCGCCCTTTTGCCGAACCACTTCGCGTTCGAGGCGCAAGATGTCGAGCTCGGACACCGAACCGCTACGCAACAAAGGGCGCATGGTTTGAAGTTCTTTCTGTGTCAGAGCCAGTGAGCTTTGAGCCGTGCTTCGTCGTGAGCGGACTTCGATCAATTCCTGCTCCTTCTGCGCCACTTGCTGGTGGTTGATCGAAAGCAAGGCTTGCAATTCGTGAACGCGGGACTGATAGAGATTGCGCTCTTCAGCAATGATTTGGGCCTCTTCCGCGTTCCCCGGGGCTGGTGCGGGGGGCTGGAAAGCGGTGCCTTCAGCCAAAGCTTTCAGGCGCAGTTCGCGGATATGCAAGGCAAAAACTTGAGCAGCACTTTCGCGCACACCGGAGGTTGCCCGGGTTTCATCGATGCGCAGCAACAGTTGACCGGCTTCAACCTGCATGCCCTCGCGCACCAAAATCTCTGACACCACCCCACCGTCCAAGGACTGCACCACTTGGAGTTGGTGCGAGGGAATGACCTTGCCATCCCCCCGGGTGACTTCGTCGATCGAAGCCCAAGCGGCCCAAGCGATCAGGACCACCACCACCACCACCGACGTACGGACAATCTTTTGCGCCCGTGCACTCCGCTGGCGTGACAACAACTCCTCCGCCTCGATCTCAAAGCCGCGCACCCCTGTGGTGTCGGCCAAGGGTTCTTGCCCCGAGCCAAGCTGCCGGTTCAACGCTCTTTGGGGCAGCCACCGAGAAAAAACAGTTCGCATCTTCATGCCGACCTCGCAATCCGGCCTGCTTGCAGGGCCTCAATCACCTTGTCACGCGGACCATCGGCCAAGATGCGCCCGCCATCGACCACGATGAGTCGGTTGACCATGGACAGCATGGAGGTGCGATGCGTCACCAACACCACCGTTTTGCCTTCGGCAAAGTGGCCCAAGCGCTGGGTCACTTGGGCCTCCGTGGAGAAATCCATCGCGCTGGTTGGTTCATCGAGCAGCAGCATGGGTGCGTTGTGCAGCACGGCGCGGGCAATGCCCACACCTTGGCGCTGACCTCCCGAGAGCAACTCACCGCGCTCGCCCACGGGCATGTCGTAACCACGCGGATGCTGATGCACCCAGTCGCTGACCCCGGCCGTCTCGGCCGCCGCAAGGATGGCCCGATCATCGGCGTGAGGCATGCCAAAGGTGATGTTGTCGCGCAGGTTGCCGAGAAACAAGGTGACGTCTTGGCCCACGTAACCGATGTTGGCGCGGATATCGGCTGGATCCAGTTGTCGCAAGTCGATGCCATCGATCAGCACCGCACCTTGCTGCGGGGTGTAGAGACCCAGCATGAGTTTTTGCAAGGTCGATTTACCCGAACCGATGCGCCCGATCAAGGCGACTTTCTCTCCCGGTTGAATCCGAAAACTCACACCGCTCACGGCGCTGTCATCCCGGTTCGGGTAGCTGAAATGCACGTCGCGAAATTCAATCTCGCCGCGCAATTGCTGGCGATGCAAGAACGTTTGACCTGTTTCGCGTTCTGTGGGGCGTTCCATCATTTCATTGAGCGATTCGAGCGCCGTGCGAGCGGTTTGGTATTGCAGCAGCAAGCTCACGATCTGACCGGCCGGGGTGAGGGCGCGTGAAGCCAACGTTGAACCGGCAATCAGCGCCCCCAAGGTCAAGTCGTGCTTACTGATCAAGTAAACCCCGATGATGATCACCACCAGTGACACCATTTGCATCAACCACTGGGTGCCGTAATTGGCTTGACTGGAGAGCGAGCGCATCCGCACCGTCATCAAGGCCAAATGGGTGTTGATGCGTTCCCAGCGCGCTTGGATCACCCCTTCAGCACGCTGAGTTTTGATGCTTTCAATACCACCCAAGGCTTCGACCAAGGTGGCGTTGCGCTGCGCACTGGCCGCATACGTGCCCTGCGAGAGTTCATGCAGCCGGTATTGCAAGACGTAGCCTGAGCCGACAATCAAGACAAAGGCCACGATCACCGGCAGCAGCAGCCAAGGCGAGATCCACGCCAACACCAGCAAAAAGAGCAAGCCGAAGGGGAGATCGACCAGCGCAGTGACGGTGGAGGTGGCGATGAAGTCGCGTACTTGCTCAAAGCCGCGCAGGTTTGAGGCAAACGAGCCCACCGAGGCCGGCCGATCGGCCATGCGCATCCCCAAGACCCGCTCCATCAGCACAGCGGAGAGCCGCACATCGATACGCGCACTGGCCTCATCGATGAAACGACTGCGCAGTTTGCGCATGTACAAGTCGGCCAGCAAGGTGATGAACAACCCGATCGACAGGGCCCAGAGCGTCTCAATGCCGTGGTTAGGCACCACGCGGTCGTAGACATTCATGGTGAAGATGGGAAAGGCCAGCCCGAACAGATTGATCAGCAACGCTGCCCACAAGATGTCTTGATAGACCCCGCGTTGGCTGAAAATGGCGCTCCAAAACCAGTGCCCTTGGAAGCGGGGGCGGCGATGTGTTCGGTGCTCTTGCGTGTTTAACTGCGGCCGCACAAACAGCGTCAGGCCGGTGTAGCGGGCCATCAAGTCATCCCAAGGCATCAGCACCGTGCCTTGCCCGGATTCTGGCAACAAGACTTGCGCATCGCCCTCGGGGGTGAATCCCAAAAACACACACGCTTCGTCACCGTGCATCAACATGATGACGGGCAGCACGGCCACCTCAAAGATGGCGTCCTTTTGTCGCTGAAGTTTGGCCACCATGCCCACCCGTGCCGCTGCACGTTCGACCATGGCCAAGGGCAGTCGCCCATCTTTCATGGGTAAGCCTGCGGACAACGAAGCACGTGAGGCATGCACGCCGTGCAGGCGACAGACCTCCAGCAAGCAGTCCAGCAAGGGGTCGGGATGGATCAGATCTTCGCGCAGGCGGTTGGGTGGTACCGCGTGGGGCTGAAGTGGTGGGGGCGCTTGATTAGTCGTCGTGTCCGTCATGGTCGATGGGGTCGGGGCAAGAGCCTTCTTGAGCTTGGGCCCAGCGGCTGTCGATATCGATATCGAGACAATGGATATCGAATCGACCTTGTCGGTAGTCGTTGAAATACTGCTTCAGAGCCATGCGAACGGTCCGAAACGCCAAGGTATCCCAGGGAATTTCATCTTCACGATACAGCGCGACTTCCAGGGTCTCTGGGCCTGGATCGACATGCGTGTCGAGAAGCTGGGCGCGATAAAAAAGATGCACTTGTCCGACGGACGCCAGATTCATCAAGGCAAACAAGCCTTGCAGCTCGATATGCGCTCCGGCCTCTTCGTGGGTTTCACGCAGTGCACCTTCAGCCGTGGTTTCTCCCAGCTCCATGAAACCAGCGGGCAAGGTCCACAAACCTCGCCGAGGTTCGATGGCACGACGGCACAGCAAAACACGATCCGCCAAGGTCGGGATGGTGCCGACCACATTGAGCGGATTTTCATAATGGATCTCACCACACGCTGTACAAACCGCACGTTCACGGTTGTCATCGGAAGGAGTCCGGTATTCGACCGGGGAGCCGCAACAGCGGCAATGCCTGATGCGGCGGATGGGCTGCATGGCCGGCAGTGTAAACGTTCAATCCGGCTATGCTTGGCTCTTTGCACGCCTTGGCAACATGCTTGACGATCCTGTTTCCTTGTTCCCGGTGTGGCCGGTTTCAGCGCGCATCGGCGCGTGTGTCAGTACTCGTCTTGGTGGTGTCAGTCAGCCACCCTTTGACCAATTGAACCTCGGTGATCATGTGGGGGATCGCCCCGATGACGTGGCGGTGAACCGAAAGCGCTGGGCGGCTGGTTTGGGCGTTGATCCAGTTTGGATGCGTCAAGTTCATGGCATCCATGCGCAAGTCCTGACAAAAGCTCGTCAAGCCGATCTGCATGGCGTCGAAGCCGACGCGGCACTCACCACCGAGTCGGGATTGGCCTGTGTGGTCGGGGTGGCGGATTGTCTGCCGATCTTGTTGGCGGTGCTCGACGAGGGGTCTGAGGGCCGCACCCAGCAACAAGGTGTGGCCGCCATCCACGCCGGTTGGCGCGGCTTGGCGCATGGCGTCATCGAAAACACCGTGCAAGCACTGTGTTGTGAAACTGCGACGTCCCCCAAGCACATCGTGGCGTGGCTCGGTCCTTGTATTGGTCCCACACGTTTTGAAGTGGGTGCCGAGGTCTATGCATCCTTGAAGGGCCATGGCGCTGCACAGGCGCGATTTGTGCCCGCATCGACCCCTGATAAGTGGTTTGCGGATCTGGCCGGCTTGGCGCGAGATCGGTTGCACGCCTTGGGCCTCGCTTCGGTGCATGGCAATGACAGCCATGCTACGTGGTGTACCGCGCTTCAATCTGAGCGCTACTTCTCACATCGCCGTGATGAAGGACGTACGGGACGCATGGCTGCCGCGATCTGGATCAAGCCCTGAAGGGTTTTCACGGCTGGACAACAAGATTCATGAAAGCTCCAAGGTGCACGATCGTCGCCCTGAAGAATCCATGAAATCACGACACTGCCATCTGTTGAGGCCGGTGTCTGGAGGAGCGACATGAGCACTGCACGCAAGACAACATCTCGGGCCCGATCGGCGGCCACCACCACGCCCGCTGCTGAACCCGTGGTTAAGGCCCCCAAGAAGGCTGCCGCGCCCAAGGTCTCTGCGCCAACACCTGCCGCACCGACCGACTTGGTGACGCCCGTTTTGTCGTTGGGTGAGAGCTTGGGCAAATCACTTCAAGGCTTTGCCCACCTCAGCATGGCTCCCGATGCCTTGGGGCGTATTCAGACGGATTACCTGCGTCAATTCACGGACTTGTGGAACACCACACTGACGTCGCCGACCGAGGTGCCCAAGGTCAAAGACCGCCGTTTTTCGGCCGAGGCTTGGCAACGCAATCCGGCGTCGAGCTTTCTAGCCTCGGCCTATTTGCTCAACGCCAACACCTTGTTGAACTTGGCCGACGCCGTCCAAGGCGATGAGAAAACCCGTCAGCGCATGCGTTTTGCCGTCCAGCAATGGGTCGATGCCGCCGCGCCGTCAAATTTTCTGGCGCTGAATCCAGAAGCACAGCAAAAAGCGCTCGAAACCAAAGGCGAGAGCATCACCCATGGTGTGACGCAGTTGCTGAAGGACATCCAGCAAGGTCATGTGTCGCAGACCGATGAAAGCCTGTTCGAAGTGGGCCGCAATGTGGCGACCACCGAAGGCACCGTGGTGTTTGAAAACGACTTCTTCCAGTTGCTGGAGTACAAGCCCCTGACCGAACAGGTCCACGCCAAGCCGATGTTGTTTGTGCCGCCGTGCATCAACAAGTACTACATCATGGACTTGCAGCCGGACAACTCGCTCATCCGCTACACCGTGGCCCAAGGTCATCGGGTGTTCGTCTTGAGTTGGCGCAATCCCGATGAGAGCTTGGTCAGCGCCACGTGGGACGACTACATTGAGCAAGCCGTGATCAAGGCGGTGCATGTGGTGCAAGAGATCGGCGGCACAGACACCATCGATACTTTGGGTTTTTGTGTGGGCGGCACCTTGCTGACCACCGCGCTGGCCGTGTTGGCAGCTCGCGGTGAACAACCCGCCGCCAGCATCACCTTGCTGACCACCTTGCTCGACTTCAGCAACACCGGCATTCTTGACATCTTCATCGATGAGACCGCCGTGAAGATGCGTGAAATGACCCTCGGTGCGGATGCCCCGAACGGACCCGGCATGCTCAGGGGCAAGGAGCTGGCTTCGACTTTCAGCTTCCTGCGTCCGAACGATCTGGTCTGGAACTACGTGGTTGGCAACTACCTCAAGGGCGAAACGCCGCCGCCGTTCGACTTGCTCTACTGGAACTCGGACAGCACCAATCTGCCCGGCCCGATGTATTGCTGGTACCTGCGCAACACCTATCTTGAGAACAACCTCAAAGAACCGGGCAAGGCCACGGTTTGCGGTGAGGCGGTTGATTTCGGCGCCATCAAGGCCCCGGTGTATTTCTACGCCTCGCGCGAAGATCACATCGTGCCGTGGGACTCGGCCTTCATGGGCACCAAGTTGCTCAAGGGGCCGAAGCGCTTTGTGCTCGGCGCCTCGGGCCACATTGCCGGCGTGATCAATCCGCCCGCCAAGAAAAAACGTAATTACTGGACGGCGCCCAAGCTCACTGCCACTGCGCAGGACTGGCTGGACAGCGCCACCGAGCATCCCGGCAGCTGGTGGACCGATTGGTCTGACTGGCTTGCCAAGCACGCCGGCCCTCTGGAGCCGGCACCCAAGACACCCGGCACGGCCCAATATCGGCCGATCGAACCAGCGCCGGGTCGGTATGTCAAACACAAAGTTTGATGACCCATCAAGAGGAGACTTTCCATGACAGATATCGTGATCGTTGCCGCAACCCGCACAGCCGTGGGTCGTTTCGGTGGTTCCTTGGCCAAGGTGGCCGCGCCTGATTTGGGCGCCGTGGTGTTGCGCGAGCTGCTCAAGCGCAGCCAGCTGAGCAGCGAACAAATTGGCGAAGTGATCTTCGGCCAAGTGCTGCAAGCGGGTTCGGGTCAAAACCCAGCCCGTCAAACCGTGATCAAGGCCGGTTTTTCGCAAGGCGTGCCGGCCATGACCATCAACAAGGTCTGCGGCTCCGGCCTGAAGGCCGTGATGTTGGCGGCCCAAGCCATCCGTGACGGCGACAGCGACATCGTCATCGCTGGCGGCCAAGAAAACATGAGCGCCAGCCCGCACGTGATGCTCGGTTCGCGCGACGGCACCCGCATGGGTGATGCCAAGCTGATCGACTCGATGATCGTGGACGGTCTGTGGGACGTGTACAACCAGTACCACATGGGCATCACCGCTGAAAACGTCGCCAAGAAGTACGGCATCACCCGCGAGATGCAAGACGCTTTGGCGCTGGCTTCACAGCAAAAGGCAGTGGCCGCTCAAGACGCTGGTCGCTTCAAGGACGAAATCGTTGGCGTGTCGATCCCGCAGCGCAAGGGCGATCCGGTGGTGTTTGACACCGACGAATTCGTCAATCGCAAAACCACCGCTGAGGTGTTGGCCGGTCTGCGCCCCGCTTTCGACAAGGCTGGCTCGGTCACCGCTGGCAATGCGTCCGGCATCAACGACGGCTCGGCTGGCGTGGTGGTCATGAGCGCCAAGAAGGCCGAAGCCTTGGGCTTGAAGCCCCTGGGCCGGATCGCTTCTTACGCCAGTGCCGGTCTGGACCCGGCTTATATGGGCATGGGCCCTGTGCCTGCGGCGCAAAAGGCTTTGGCTCGCGCTGGCTGGAAGCCTGCTGATCTCGACTTGCTCGAAATCAACGAAGCCTTCGCCGCTCAAGCCTGCGCCGTCAACCAAGAAATGGGCTGGGACACCAGCAAGATCAACGTCAATGGTGGTGCCATCGCCATCGGCCACCCGATCGGTGCTTCTGGCTGCCGCATTCTGGTGACCTTGCTGCACGAAATGCAGCGTCGTGATGCCAAGAAGGGCATCGCTTCGCTGTGTATCGGTGGCGGCATGGGCGTGGCCCTGACCATCGAACGCTGATCCAAGTTCATTATTAAATCCATTGAGGAGATAGACATGTCGCAAAAAATCGCTTACGTCACCGGTGGTATGGGTGGCATCGGAACCGCCATCTGCCGTCGCTTGCACAAGGACGGCTTCAAGGTCATCGCCGGTTGCGGCCCGACCCGTGATTTCGACAAGTGGCTGGCCGAGCAAAAGGCTGAGGGTTTCACCTTCTACGCTTCGGTCGGTAACGTGGCCGACTGGGATTCGACCGTCGAAGCTTTTGCCAAGGCCAAGGCCGAGCACGGCCCGATCGACGTGTTGGTCAACAACGCCGGCATCACCAAGGACCGTATGTTCTTGAAGATGACCCGTGATGACTGGGACGCTGTGATCAGCACCAACCTGACATCTATGTTCAACGTCACCAAGCAAGTGGTGGCTGACATGGTTGAAAAGGGCTGGGGCCGGATCATCCAGATCTCGTCGGTCAACGGCGAAAAGGGTCAAGCCGGTCAAACCAACTACTCGGCTGCCAAGGCCGGTATGCACGGTTTCACCATGGCTTTGGCTCAAGAAATGGCCAACAAGGGCGTGACCGTCAACACCGTGAGCCCAGGCTACATCGGTACCGACATGGTCCGCGCCATCAAGCCAGAAGTGCTGGAAAAGATCGTCGCCACGATCCCCGTGAAGCGTCTGGGGGCACCGGAAGAAATCGGTTCCATCTGCGCTTGGTTGGCCAGCGAAGACTCCGGTTTCACCACCGGTGCTGACTTCAGCTGCAACGGCGGCCTGCACATGGGCTGATGAGCAACTAGCTCCATAAGCCAAGCAAAGGGGCCGTGTTGAAAAACACGGCCCCTTTGCTATTTTGTTGTGACCGACCCATCACACCCCAAGAAGGGCGTGTGATGAACCTTGGACGTCAACGCTTGGATTTTTCTTGCGTGATGACCCACTTACCCTTGATGCGCTTCCACAGCAATGTTTTCTGCGTCGTATCACTGAAATTGTTGGACGAATAAGACTGATTGAACGTGATCTCAACGGTTTCAGCATTGATCACACGCACTTTTTCATTGGTGAGCTTGATTTGAATCGGACCATCCTTGCTCAACAGTCGTGACCGATTGTCAAGCCACTTCTCGCGTGTCACGCCCACTGGGCTGAAGCTTTGGTCATAGAACGCGATATAACCGGCCACATCCTTGGCTTGCCACGCGCCGACCCATGCCGACAGGCGCTCTTTGACCGACTGAGCCACCACAGCGGTCTGAGCCGCAGACGATCCAAGTGCACCCCCTCTGAGCGTTGGAGAGGACAACGAGGAATCATCGCCAACAACGTTTGACAGTGATGCCGATAAACCCGAAGAGCTCTGCAACGTTGCAGGCAACACGGGTGAATCCGTCATCACAGGACATTGGGTGGGTTCTTCGGCGCCACCATTATCAGGCGCCGCCTCTGCATCAGCAGAGTTGCTACGTTTGAGCTCCAACGTGTTGAGAAGCTCTCCAGTAGCAGCACGCACCCGCGCTTTGGCAATGAAAAGATCGTGCTCAGCATTGATTCGCGCGCGCTTGGCCGCGTAAACCTCGTTCTCAGCATTCAAAAGGTCAATGACCCGTGTTTTGGCTTGGTTAGGGGCTGAACCTGTGCCAGAACCCGCATTGACCGCCCGTCGGGCCAGTTCAGAGGCTTCTATGTTGCTGGTATGAAACTCAACTTGTTTCGTCAACTGGACAACATCATTGGCCGCAATAGCAGCGACTTGGCGGGCATCACGACAAGCGCGATCTCGCTGACTCATGGCCTGTTCGATCAGCTTGGCCTGCTGGCGCGTCTTTGCTTGATCGGAGCCACCGTTGTACAAATTCCAGTTCAAGGCGACTCCGGCCTTGGTTTCGCTGGTTTTGTCAGCAATGCCATCCATGTTTTGGCCAACACCACTGCGAACCCGCGCTTCAACTTTGGGCTGATACGCGGATTCACCCTCTTGGGCTTGAGCGCGAGCAGATTGGAGATTGGCGATGGCTGCACGAACTTGAGCACTTTTGTGGATCGCTTGATCAATCAGCGCTCCCGCATTCACCGCCCTCGTACTGTCTTGAAGCGCGCGGGCAGACTCTGAGTCCTGCAAAGAGAGCGATGTTGTTGGCACCATGCCAACAATGCGGCGATAACGCTCCATCACATCGTGAAGATTGGACCGCTCTGTGAACAAGTTCGATTGGGCCAGAATCTTTCGTGCTTCGGTCTGCTTGGCACTACCCTGACTGTCCACGCCTCCGAGCGTTCCCGCAGCTTGGCGCTCATTCAAGGTTTGATGCTGCTGGAGGTTTTCTTCAGCCAGTCGGACCAACGCCAAGGCACGCGCGACATCGGCATGTGCACGAACGGCCTCAAGCGCCACTTGCTCGGTGACATCAAGGAACTCGTAATAGCGTGTTTTGCTGGTGTGATTGAGCCGATCAACTTGGGATTGCGTCGCCATCCCATCCCACAGCAACTGTGTGGCAGTCACGGACAAGCCCGTGACAACGACGGATTGCGCCTCAGGTTGGCGTGTGGTGACTTTGTCCCACTTGCGGGCGGCCTCAGAGTTCAGATCAACACGAGGCATCAAGCCACCGCGAGCAACATCCACCTCCTCACGAGAGGCTTGGAAGGCCTGATATTTAGCCGCAACATCAGGGTTAGTATCGATGGCGCAGCTCGCCGCAAGCTTCAAGGGACCACCGCTTCTTGCGGGAGAATCTTGGGCCGTACCGCCGCCACAGCCAGCGGTCGCAGGCACGGCTGATGGCGACTGCGATGGAGCCCCCTGAGCCAAGGCCTGCTGAACGCAGACCAACTGGCAAGCCAGCGCTGTCGCGCTGAGCAAAAGAGTAGAGATTTTATTCATCGGCATTGCATCCTCATGACGGCCACACCCCCGGACTCTGCAATGGAGTCAACTTTGCACTCAGGGTGTGAACTCGGTGACATTCGACTGGGGCGTCAGGCTGATTTTCCCTGAAGAGAGTATTCCACAACTTCGAGCCTTCACCCGCATGATCGACCGCCTCATTCCACCAAGTCACCATGAATGATCAAAAGTAGGAAGACTTGGTTGATACTTCGCTCCATGAATACGCTACCTACGAACAATGTCGGGCCCGTCACGAAGTTTCGAAAGGTGACGACAGGCTTGCAAGAAAAAGTGTCAAGCATCACCAATGGCTGGTCCTTTGACTTCAAGCAATTGGGCGCAGCTTTCCTGATCTTGACGGTGATGGCTGGTGTTGTTCGTGCCTGGAATCCAGATTTGATGCGTCGCAGTGCCGCACTCTACGGCCCAACTGCGACGCGAGTCACTGTGGATATTCAGACCCTGTTGGCATCCAACGCTGGGCTTAGCGAAGCAGACCAAGTTGGGAATACTAATATTTTTATCAATGCTCGACTGACCCAAGATTTAGATAGAAATGTTTGGGGCATAGAAGATTATTGGGCCAGTCCGATGGAGTTTTTTTCAAAGGAGCGTGGCGATTGTGAAGATTTTGCCATTGCAAAATACTATACCTTGCTGGCTCTAGGAGTCCCTCAAGAGCGACTCAGACTTATTTATGTGATGTTCAGTGCAGCGCCCAATGAACTTCAGCAAGCTCACATGGTTCTTGCTTACTATCAGTTTCCGGATGTGGAACCATACATTCTGGATAATCTGATTGATGATGTTCGTTTGGCATCGTATCGGCCCGATTTGGAGCCTATATTTAGCTTCAATGGTGACGGCTTATGGTGGGGCACCCTAGGCAATGAGGCAGGCAATCCTTTGGCGAGCTTATCTCCTTGGCGAAGAGTCGTCTCCAAAGCAAAAAATCAAGGTTTTATGAACTGATATTCACCCATGTGTGTGAATGACCCTCAAAGGAGAGTTTTATATGTCCTTGATTAAACAAGTTTGGTCATTGGTTATAGGAATCCTAATTTTTGCCTGTTTGGGATGCGTTGTTTTTTCGGTTCTTTCGGCCAGAAATTATCTTGAGAATCAACTGGCGATCAAAAATCACGATACAGCAGCATCCCTTGCGTTGACGCTTTCACAGCGCGACAGCAACCGCACGATGCTTGAGAGAGGCATATCCACACAATTTGACACGGGGCATTACAAATCAATACTGCTTCGATCCTCTGGTGGTTTGGTGATCATTGAAAGATCGATGGATTTGAAAGACTTTGGTGCACCGGTATGGTTTTCTGAGTTGATCACGATCGACTCTCCAGCAGGGCATGCCCAAGTGATGTCGGGCTGGAAGCAACTGGGAACGATCGAGGTCATCAGTCACACAGGATTTGCCTATGCTGATCTTTGGACAGGCACGTTGCGTCTCGTGGGTTGGATGTTTGTGATCGCCATCGGCGGCGTGACGATTGGTCATCGTGCGGTTCAACGACTTCGCCAACCTTTGGATCTGCTGGCAAAGCAAGCCGACAAACTGGTTGAAAACCGTTTTGCCGCGCTTCCAAAACCCATTCCAATGCCTAAAACGCCAGAATTAAAGCGTGTGGTTGAAGCCGTCAATCAGATGGTGATGCAAATTCGGGCGTTATTTGCGGAGCAGAGCACCCAGATTGAGGCGCTTCGACGGGCAACCACTTGCGATCCATTGACGGGCGTCGCACATCGGCAACATTTTCTGGCTGAGGCCGGTGCCACGCTGGATCAGCAAGACGGTAACCCTGTTGGCGGGTTGCTTCTGATTCGACTCAACAAGCTTTCAGATTTGAATGTGCTCGTCGGGCGTGCACGCACCGATGCCTTGCTCAGGGATATTGCCATCGCACTCAGTCATCCCTTGGCCGGATATCCGGACTCAGTGCTCCATGTGGGGCGGTTGAATGGGACGGATTTTGGTTTATTGGTGGCAGCGTCAGATGATTTGCGCGGCCTCGCAAATGCTTGGCTGGAGCGCGTTCGACAATTGGTTGCGGCCTTTCCAGCCGCAACAGTGACTGTCTCAGGGGCTGCCATGCAGCCTGGGATGGGGTTGATGCAATTGATGCTTGCTGCTGATTTGGCCCTTGCCCAAGCGGAAGCACGGGGCAGCAAAGCTGCTGAAATTGAGTCGGGGCAATCAGCCACGTCTCAAGCTGGTGGGGAAGCCGCTTGGCGACGTCAGTTGATTGGGGCGCTCACGCATCCTAGTCATGCCCGGCTTGAAGAATTTCCGGTGATTGATCGAACCGGTCAGACGTTACATGCGGAAGCGCGCTTGCGTTTGCAACTCGTCGATGGAGGGCCATTCACAACCGCCAATATCTGGTTGCCCATGGCGATGCGGACACGTCTGACGGCTCGCCTTGATGAGATGGCGTTGACCTTGGCCCTGCAAGACATCAGTCGCGATGGACAACCGCGGGCGATCAGCATTGCTTTGCTATCTCTGCGCAGCCCGGAATTTGTTTTGCGCTTGGTGCAAGGCATCAAGCTTGCACCCAAAGCAGCAGCCAGTCTTTGGGTCGAAGTGGATGAAGACGCTTTGGCAAGCTATCCGATGGTCACGGCAGAGTTGTGCCGCGTCTTGCGGGCTTACAAAGTGCGTGTTGGCTTAGAACATGCTGGCGAACGGCTGCAAGCGATCGGGGTGCTGCAAGAGTGCGGCTTGGATTACGTCAAGTTGTCAGCCGATTTCACAGCTGGCGTTGCGACAGACGCCGAGCAGGCTGTGTTGGTACGCAGTGCTTGCACGTTGTTGCACGGTTTGAAGTTGCAAGTGATTGCCGAAGGCGCAACCGATCCGGCTGATTTGGGAGCCTTATGGGCTTGTGGCGTCGATGGGGTCAGCGGCCGGGTACAAAAGGAGTGAGTTTTCATGAGCACCATTTACGACAGCGGTTTGCCCAAGACTGCGGCCAATTTTGTGGCTTTGTCGCCAGTGAGCTTTGTCGAGCGCAGCGCCGAAGTTTTTGGTGACCTACCCGCAGTGGTCCATGGCTCTCGTCGCTATACATGGGCACAAACCCGGGACCGCAGCGCGCGGCTGGCAGCGGCCCTGCGCGCCATGGGTGTCACACGTGGCAGCACCGTCAGCGTCATGCTGCCCAACACGCCCGAGATGATCGAGGCGCACTACGCCGTGCCCGCTCTTGGCGCGGTGCTCAATACCCTTAATACACGGCTGGATGCGGCCTTGCTGGCTTGGCAGTTGAACCACTGCGAAGCTCAAGTGCTGATCACCGACAGCGAATTCGCCCCGCTGATGGACAAGACCTTGGCCTTGCTCAAGAGCGTGCATGGCCGTGACGTGATCGTCATCGACGTCTGCGACAGCGAATTGGCGGGTGAGCATGCCTGCTTGGGCGAGCATGAATACGAAGAGCTGTTGGCCGAATACGCGCCGTTGGTCCGACTCGAAGGCCCAGCTGACGAGTGGGATGCCATTGCCGTGAGTTACACCAGCGGCACCACCGGCGATCCTAAAGGTGTCGTCACCCACCACCGGGGGGCGTACTTGAACGCGGTGAGCAACGCTGCCACGTGGACCATGCCCCATTTCCCGGTCTATCTGTGGACGCTGCCGATGTTTCACTGCAATGGCTGGTGCTTCCCGTGGACCATCGCCATGCTTGGCGGCACCCATGTGTGCTTGCGCAAGGTCGATGCCAAGCTCATTTTGGAGGCGATGGCTGACCACAAGGTGGATCACTACTGCGCGGCACCCATCGTTCACAGTTTGTTGATCAACGCGCCAGCTGATTGGCGAGTCGGTCTTGGCAAGGTCCGTGGTTTGGTGGCCGGTGCTGCACCACCGGCCGCGATGATCGAGGGCATGGCGCGCATTGGCTTTGATCTGACCCACGTCTACGGGTTGACCGAGGTCTACGGCCCGGCTGCGGTGGCAGTACAGCGGCCCAGTTGGGCGCGTGAAACTCTTTCAGAGCAGACGCGTCTCAATGGTCGTCAAGGGGTGCGTTATGCCCTTCAAGAAGGCATGACGGTGATGGATCCCGAATCGATGGCGGAGGTTCGGGCGGATGGCCTCAACATGGGTGAAATCATGTTCCGGGGCAACATCGTCATGAAGGGTTACCTGAAGAACCCGGGGGCGACGGCGGTTTCTTTTCAAGGTGGATGGTTTCATACCGGCGATTTGGCGGTCATCGAGCCGGATCGCTACGTCAAGATCAAGGATCGCAGCAAGGACATCATCATTTCAGGGGGCGAGAACATCTCGTCCATTGAGGTGGAAGATGCGCTTTATCGTCACCCCGCTGTGACTGCCTGCGCTGTGGTGGCCAAGCCCGATCCGAAGTGGGGCGAGACACCGTTGGCGTATGTCGAATTGGCTCTTGGAGCCAGCGTCAGCGCCCAAGAGCTGATCGCGCACTGCAAGTCGCTCCTTGCCGGCTACAAGGTGCCGCGCGAGATTCGCTTCGAGTCGATCCCGAAAACTTCGACCGGCAAGATTCAAAAGTTCCAGCTGCGCGAGCGCGCCAAGTCCAACGAAGCGCTCGCTTAAGGGGCGGGTGGTTCCACCGGGGAGGGGGCTGCTTCAGCCTTTTGGGCCTTGCGCGCCGCCCAACGTGCGCGCAGGTTTCGCCATAGGCCCGCTGGGGTCAAAATGTGTTCTAACTTGAAGTACTTGATCAGTTTGCGTTTGGCGATTTCTTTGATCAACCACTGAAGCGGGTTGGCAATGATCTTGGCGATGAACTTTTGAATCATCGATAAGACGACTTGCAGGAAAGATCCGGCGGTGCCGCCCACCGCGCCCGCTGTCGCAGCCGCTGTGCCTGTGGCAGCAATCGCTACGCTCCCGACGGTGGTGACGCCCGCCATCACCATCCCCACACCCACCACGGCGACGGTCACCACAGCAGCAGCGGTCGCCGCAGTGGTTGGCGTGATGTTTTTGATGCTGTCCATCAGCCCGGAGGGTTCCGATGCTGCTGGTGCAACGGAGGGGGGTGCGGCTGGCGTGGATGCCGTGGAAGCGGGTGCCTCCATCACTGGAGCCGAAGCTGGTTGAGGTTGCTGCACCTCGGCGGGTACGGGTGTCCGCACTTGAATCTTGGGAAGGGGCGGTTGTTGCTTGACCGCTTCAGCTGCCAATCGCGCGCCCCCCCCTGGCGGCGTTGCGTCAAGGGGTGCGCTGGCTGGGATCACAGGTGGCGGCGTGACGGTGGGTGCCGAAGCGGCGGGAAGTTCCTTGGCCTCAACGACCTGAAGATCATCAAGTCCCTGCGCAGCGGGAACGCTTGGCGGGCTCACGGCCTGCCGCAGTGTCTGTGCATGACTTAGAGACGGGCCATCGATGCCCCATGGGAGATTCTGGGCGTCATGCTGGGCTTGGCTGGCCGTTGTTGCCAAACCAAACCAGACGCCAAGCAACAAGGCGCGGAGGTGAAACGAGGAATGCATCATGCAGCGGGGGCTTGCTTGGTAGGGGGCGTTGTCAGAACGCTTGCTTCAGGTTCAGCCAGAGGCGCGGTCGGGTGTCGATGGTTTGCCAAGACACTTGGGCGGTCAGTTTTGTGTTTGGCAGCGGGTGCAACTCAAAACCCAAGCCCAGGCTTTCTCGGTTAAACCAGTGGTCGGTGTAACCAGGGGCTTGATTCAGCACACCCCAACCGATGTCCCCAACGATAAACCCGTCGAGGAGGGGTCCCGTGCGTCGTAGTTCAGCACCGGCCACCAAGCCGGTATCCACCCGGACATCGGTGCTGTCATAGGCGCGCACAGCTTGTGGACCGCCGAGCTGCAATTGTTCCGAAGGTGGTAGCGCTTTATCCGACCATTGCGCATTTGCTCGGCTGCTGACCTGCCAATGAGCATCCATGCGAGCAGCCAAGGCCCAGCGAGTTGACACAAGCATGAATGGCCCCATATCGCTGACCCGACCGGCCGTGGCCTCGCCTTCGAAATTTTGCTGCTGCCCCAGACTTTGGCGCCGCTCACTCCAACCCAGGGTGAGGCTATTTATCTCTCGATCATCCACGATGAATTCGAGTTGATTGTGATAGTTGCGATGTTCCAGCCGAGCGGAGATCTTGCCAAATCGCCCCGGTTGTCGAATCAGCGTGGTGGCGATCTCCGCAGCACCCATCGCTGCATGTCCATGCTCAACCGAGTTCGGGAAGTCAACGTTGAGCATGGAGGAATGCGGGCTTAGGCTGTATTCGAGATACGCCAGATCCAAGCCCGCTTGCCACCCTTGCGTCTGATGCGTCAAGGTGGCTTGACTCCGGAAATGACCCTGTCCTAAGGCCGTGAGTCTGGTGGTCAAGCCGGTCCCGAGTGCTCCGACGTGACGCCAATTCAGCGTGGCATCGGCTTGGCCGGATGTGCCGGGTAACAGGGGCACATTGTTGAGCTCCACGCGACCCGCAAGGCTGGGTTCGCGCTGCGCATGCAGGCTCAGATCGGTTCTGCCGGGTTCTTGGCTAGGGGCCAAAACGATTTGACTGCGTACCCCGGGTAATTCGGACAAGGTGAGTCGGTGCTGTTCTAGGACGTCAAGCCGCAGCGGATCACCCGTTTGCATATGAAGGTATGAGCGCAGGGTGGCGACATCCTCCGGTTGGGGTGTGACCACACTGATGTTGCCAACCTGGCCTTCGCTGACGGCAAATTCGATGATGCCGCCGCGAACCTGTTGGATGGGTAGATAGGCTTGAGCGGCGTCATACCCTTGACGGTGATAAAACTCACTGAGTCGAGCGGCCAAGGCTTGGAGTTGGTGGAAGTTGAGGTCACGCCCAACACTGTCATCAAGCAAAGCAACCAGGTCGTTTTCCGTAAAACGCACGTTGCCGTGCACCCGAAAACCTGCAACGTGGATTGTTTTTCCACTTGCTGCTGTTGTGGTTTCAGGGGTGGTGGTTGGCGGCTGTGCCGAAGGTTGCAAGGTCTCACGGTTGACCGTCACTTCGGTGGGGGACCACGCCGCTCCCGGTTCGAGCGGTGGCTTGAGTCGTAGCAGATCGGCGTTACTGAACGCTTGGGCCGAACCTGATCCCATCAGCACGGCAAACAGCAGCCTATGGAGGCAGTTTGCAGGTGTGACGTGACGGTGAATGAAAAGCTTGTGGGTCATGCTACTGTGGCGACAATGAGCCTCGATGGGCCTCTGAATGGGCTCGGATGATAAGGCCCACCTCTCGTTTCAACGCGTCTTCAAAGCATGGTTTCCTTCTCCCTTCCGCATGACTTGCAAAACAACGTCGATCTGGCTTTGGCCGAAGACATCGGTGCTGGCGATGTGACCGCCCGGCTGGTGCCGGCCGATAAGCAGGCCCAAGCTCGACTGATCAGCCGGGAACCGGCCGTGCTTTGTGGTCAGCCGTGGTTTGACGCGGTGTTCAAGACGCTCGACCCGCACGTGCGTATCCATTGGCAGGTGCGTGAAGGGGCCGCTATTCAAGCCAATCAAACGTTGTGTACGCTCGAAGGACCGGCTCGGGCCATCTTGACGGGTGAGCGCACAGCGATGAACTTCCTGCAAACCCTTTCGGGCACCGCCACGGTGGTGAGGCGTTATGTCGAAGTGGTGGCCAGCACGGGTTGCCGCATTGCTGACACCCGCAAGACCATCCCCGGTCTGCGCAACGCCCAAAAATACGCCGTGCTGTGCGGCGGCGGCGTGAATCACCGTATCGGCTTGTACGACGGCATCTTGATCAAAGAAAACCACATCGCTGCTGCGGGGGGCATCCGCCAAGCGATTCAAGCGGCCCGAGCGCTCCAAGCCCATGTGCCTTTGATGACAGAAGCTGAAGATTTGAATGAGGCCCGCATCGCGCTTGAAGAAGACGTCGATCTGCTCTTGATCGACGATTTTTCCATCGAACAGATCCGCACCGCTGTGGCCTTGACACGGGCGCACCGTGCGGGCGGTGGGCGCACCGTGCTCGAATATTCCGGTGGTGCCAGCCTCGACACCATTGGGCCGATCGCCGCTTGTGGCGTGGATCGCATTTCGGTCGGCTCCCTCACCAAGCATGTCCGTGCGCTCGACCTCTCGATGCGCGTTCAAGCCTGAGGACTTTCTTGATCGTCGTCATCCTTATCCAGCAAGCGGCTGGCACGGCTGAACGCTTCGCCAGCCCGGAAGTAACCCACCACTGAAGCCACCGAACGGTGGCCGGTGAGGGCCATGGTTTCAGCCAAGGGAATCTGCTGACGAGCCGCCTCGGTGACGAAGCCGCTGCGCAGCGAGTGCGCTGAATAGCCTTCGCCGCTCAAACCGGCTTGCAGGCTGCGGGCCTTGACGATGTCGCGCACAGCGGCGTCAGCCAAAGGCTCAGCAATCACATCACCGCGTCGAATGCGCCGAAAGAGGGCGCCTTGTTGGATACCGCTGGCCGCTAGCCAAGCGCTGAGCGCTTGTGCAGCGCGGCCAGCAATGGGCTTGAGGTTTTCTGGCCGCTGCGCGCCGTCGGGGTTGGTTTTGGAGTGGCGCAGCACGTAGAGACATTCCTCCGGGCTGAGCCATTGCAGATCTTCGACGCAGGCCGAGCAAACCTCTGAGCGACGTCGCCCGCCGCTTGACCAAGCAAACAGCAGCAAGGCGCGATCACGCAAGCCACGCAGTGAGTCATCACAGGTGGCCAGCAGCGCTTCGAGCGGTTCGCGGGTCAGTGCCGGTTTGCGCTCAGCGGTATCCCCACGCCGGGCAAAAGCACGGCGCGTGCGCAACAACAGCGCTTTGACGCTTTCATGAGCGCATGGGTTGGGCAGAGCCTGCACGCGGTGCAAGGCCGACAACACCCGCACGCGGTGCATGACCGTGTTGAGCGTGGGCATGGCTGTCGCCCCGACAAAACCTTGGCTTTTGAGCGTTTCACCCAGTTCAGGCGGCAACTCCCGCCGCACGCTGCCATCGCTGCTGCGGTGCCCGGCGTGATCGAGCACGAACTGCACCACCACCGTCGCATCGACCGGCACCGCCAAGGGTTGGCCGTAACGCAGCGCATGCCACGCCATCCAGTAGCGCAAGGCCGATTGGTAGCTGCGCCGGGTGTGCGGTGATTCGCCTTCACGCATCAAGGCACGCAAAGCCTGCTCAGAACCTGTCATCAACAAGCTCAGATCCAAGGTGACCAGGGTTGGTGAAGGGATCAATACCGATGTTTTGTTTGATTTCATATGTATTACGTATGATTTATTATGTGTACAATTGCACGATGGAATCTAGATCACGATAAGCATTCATTATCGTGAGTAAAGTTAGTTTTGCCCAACAAGGAATCGCCATGAGCCGAGGAATCACCGCCAACGATGTCTGGCAAGCTGCCGACGAACTGCTCCAAGCTGGCGAACGGCCGACCATTGAGCGGGTACGCCTCAAAATGGGCCGGGGATCGCCCAACACCGTGAGCCCACATCTGGACGGCTGGTTTGCCAGCTTGGGCGCGCGACTTGAACCAGCGGGCAGCACCGGGCAAAGCAAGTCAGGGGTAGGGCGCTTGGCTGAGAGTTGTGATGCGGTGGGCACGACCAACCCGGACGAGGCCTTTACGCTGGCCTCATCGACGTTTTGGCAGTTGGCGTTGACGTCGGCACGCCACGCCGTGGAAGCCAGCTTGAGCGAGATCCGCGCGGCTTTGGCTCAACAAGCTGAGGATTTAAAGCAAGCACAGGACAAGTTGGAGCTGAAAGCTCAGCACATGGCGGCGCGCCAAGAAGGCTTGGAGCGCGCGCTGCATGGTGCTGAGCAACAAAGGGCTGAAGCGGCTCAGCGCGCGGCTTCTCTAGATGTGCAACTGAACTTGCTTCAGCAGCAGCGCGAGAAAGAGCGCGCCGCCTTGATCGAAGAACGCCAACAACTGGCGCAGCGCAGCTTGGCGCAAGAACGCCATTGGCAACTTGAGTTGGAGCGCACCCGTGAGGCGCACAAACAACAGATACATCAAGCTCAGCAGCAGGTGGAGCGTGTGAATCAAGAGCGCATGGCCCAGCAAAAAGAAGCCGTCGCGATACAGCAGCGTTTTGAAGAGCGTGAGCACGCAGCCCAAGCCAAGTTGCATCAACTGCTGAGCCAACTGCACGAGGCTCAAGCCAGCCAGCGCGCCCAAGGCTCATCAAGCATCGAAAGGGCCGGTTCGGCGCGCTTCAAAGTGCGTAAATTACGCCGAAATGCAGCATAAATTTGACATAATATACATCGTCATGCATTAACATCGGTGATCAACACCCCGATCTATGGGCCTTGGTCTTGCTTAAGGATGCGGAAATCACAGGCACAATCGAGGCTTACTTCAGAGTGCCATGAATATCATCATCTTGGACGATTACCAAGACGCGGTGCGCAAACTGCACTGTGCCAAGCGTCTGGAAGCCTTCAACCCCAAGGTTTACACCAACACCGTCAAAGGCATTGGGCAGCTTTCTGTACGCCTCAAAGAGGCTGAAGTGATTGTCGCCGTGCGGGATCGAACCTCTTTTCCACGTCTTTTGCTTGAAAAGCTGCCGAAGTTACGGCTGATTGCCCAAACAGGCCGCGTGGGATCGCACATTGATCTTGAGTCGTGCACCCGTCTTGGCATCGCTGTGGCAGAAAGCTTGGGGGGACCGGTTGCGCCTGCTGAATTGACGTGGTCCTTGATCATGGCGTCCATGCGTCGCCTGCCGCAATACATCGGCAATCTGAAGCATGGTGCTTGGCAACAATCCGGCCTCAAAGCAGGCTCCATGCCCCCCAATTTCTGTTTGGGGACCACGCTCAAAGGCAAAACTTTGGGCATTTGGGGCTACGGTCGGATTGGCCGACTTGTGGCGGGCTATGGCCGTGCTTTTGGGATGGATGTGCAAATCTGGGGCAGCGAAGCTTCGCGCCAAGAAGCGGTTGATGATGGCTTTTCAGTGGCCGACAGTCGCGAATCGCTTTTCGAAAGCAGCGACGTGCTGAGCGTGCACCTGCGTTTGACACCCAGCACGCAAGGCTTGATCACCTCGGAAGATTTCGCCCGGATGAAGCCCACTGCCTTGTTCGTGAACACGTCGCACGCCGAGTTGGTTCAGGACAGCGCCTTGGTCGCGGCACTCAATCGCGGCCACCCCGGTATGGCTGCTGTGGATGTGTTTGAGAGCGAGCCGATCCTTCAAGGGCATCCGCTGTTACGCCTCGAAAATGCCGTCTGCACACCTCACATCGGCTACGTCGAACTCGATAACTTCGAGCATTACTTCGACGCAGCCTTTGAGAACGTGCTGAACTTCATCCATGGCACACCCACGCACATCCTGAATCCAGAGGTCTTGGGCCGGATGTCCTCTTGAGGATGGGTCGGGGGTGCCGTTGAGGCGTCAGGCTTTCGGCACAAAATTGAAGCCGACCCCGGTGTTCGAAACCTTCATGGCACCGAGTTGAACTCCCAAAGTATCGAGCCCTTGAACCAGCTTGTCGGGCAATTTGTGGACGGTGAACCCCTCCAAAACCTGTTCGACCAGCAAGCCGCCCAGACGTTGCACTTGCGGGGCGATAGCCTGCGGCACAGCACTTAGGCTGAGCTTGTCGGATCGCACAGAAGCCAAGCGCAGGCTGTGGTCGGTAGGCTCATAGCGCAAGCCGCTGCTGATGCCAAAATTCCCCGTGAGCGTCTTTCGAGCAAACAAAACATCGGTGCCGACCGACATATCCAATTCGGTACCGATCCGGTTGTTGGTGGGTTGCAACGCAAGCTTGGGCAACCCCAGACCCACGTCAAAGAACTCCAACATCCGTCGATTGAGCGGGAAAAAACCGGACATCGATTCACGCAAGCTGTCTACGCTCATTTCGTAGCCCTTGAGACGATCAAGTCCGCCTGCACAACCGGTCACACTGAAGGTAAAAACCCCCGCTACGGCCATGCCACCGCCTGCACCAAAAAGACGTAACACGTCGCGCCGGGTGGGGCCAGAAGATGATTTTGAGAGGCTCATGATCTTGGATCCAAGAAGAAAGTTTGCATCATGCCGCAACATCTTTGAAAGATTACTGACTTATTAGTCATTTAGAATCATGCGGTGATCACACCCCAAGTCGTCCCCTCTTCTCCTGTCACCACGGTGGCGCCGCATCAGCGGCGCAAGGCCGAGCGCCCGCAAGAGCTGTTGGAAGCGGCGCTGTCGCTGTTTGTCGAAAAAGGCTATGCCGCCACGCGGGCCGAGGAAGTTGCCCATCGGGCGGGTGTTTCCAAGGGCACCTTGTACCTGTATTACCCCAGCAAAGAAGAGCTGCTCAAGGCGGTGATCCGACAATTTATTGGCACCGAGATCACGGCGGGTGGCCTGGAGGTCGAGCAGTTCCACGGCTCTTGTACCGAGGCCATGCGGACCCTTTTGCCGCCAAGCTGGTTGCGACTCCTCAACAGCGCGGCTTCTGGGGTCTTCAAGCTGATCATGACCGAGGTGCATCACATCCCGGAGCTGGCCGACTTTTATCAGCAAGAGATTGTTGGTCCGGGTGAAAAAATCGTCGCTGACTTGTTGCAACGCGGTATCGATCAAGGCGAATTCCGCCCGGTGGATGTCAGCATGACGGTGCGCTCCATCACGTTGCCGTTAGCGATGCTTTGCATCCATAAACATTCGCTGGGATGCTGTGGCACCCAGCATCAGCTGCCTTTTGATCCGGATCGGTTCGTCCAAGCCCACATTGATTTGGTGCTTGCCGGCTTGTCCTTCCATCTTCTTGCAGGTTGCAGCACAGCCACTGCCCTGCCCCTTCCTTCAAGTCTGGAAAACTCCTGATGAATCGCTCGTTGCGTCTCGGTTTGATCGTCGCCGCTGTTTTGGTGGTGGCCGGTGTGGGTGGTCGTCTGATGATGGTCAAAGGTGGCGCTGCCGCTTCTGGAGCTGCTGCGGCAGCGGTGCCAGCAAGCACAGCACCGGCTGCGCTTGAACTGGTGACCACGGACATGCTTTTGGTGGATCAGCACGAGTTGGCACGGACCGTGGCGGTTTCCGGCAGCCTGCGTGCGGTCCGTTCCGCCGTGGTGAAGGCCCGCTCAGCCGGTGAATTGCTGACCTTGGGTCCGCGTGAAGGCGATAGCGTGAACGCCGGTCAAATCGTGGGTCGGCTTGATTCGGCTGAACTGGATTTGCGTCTACGCCAAGCTGAACAAACGGCGTTGGCTTCCCGTGCGCAGGCCGATATTGCGCGGCGGCAGCTGGAAAACAACCGAGCGATGGTGGCGCAAGGGTTCATCTCGTCCACCGCTTTGGATACGTCCCTTGCCAACGATCAGGCGGCTCAAGCCAACTTGCAGGCCGCCCAAACCAACGTCGATTTAGCCCGCAAAGCCCAAAGCGACGCCGTGTTGCGCGCCCCCATCGGCGGTCAGGTGTCGCAGCGTTTGGCTCAGCCGGGCGAGCGGGTGGCCACCGATGCCAAGTTGCTCGAAATCGTCGATTTGTCGAGCCTTGAACTTGAGGCTGCGCTCAGTCCAGAAGACGCCGGCTCCGTCAAGGTCAACACCCCGGCGCAGTTGCAAGTCGAGGGGTTGAGTACGCCCGTGACGGCCAAGGTGGTGCGCATCAATCCAGCCACCCAAGTCGGCACCCGCTCCGTGTTGGTTTACTTGTCCTTGCCGCATACCGTGGGCTTGCGTGCTGGGCTGTTTGCCAAAGGCACGATTGAACTTTCACGCGCTCAAGCCTTGACCGTGCCGCGTTCGGCGGTGCGATTGGATGATCCCAAGCCGTATGTGATCGTGCTTGATCAAAGCACGGAAGGCCGCACCCGGCTGATGCATCGCGATGTGACGATCGGGGGCCGTGGTTGGGTTGGCAGTGAAGAGTCGGTCGAAATTCTGACGGGCTTGAAGGCCGGTGAATCGGTTCTGAAGGGCACGTTGGGCACGGTGCGAGATGCCACACCGGCACGCATCACGGGCGCCGCGACAGCCGCGTCCTCTGCCGCTGTTTCGTCGAACTGAACAGGGGCTCTTCGATGTGGTTTACGCGTATTTCCATCGGTAATCCGGTGATGGCCACCATGGTCATGTTGGCCTTGGTGGTGCTGGGTCTGTTTTCGCTCCAGCGGCTCAAGGTTGATCAATTCCCGGACGTGGACTTCCCCACGGTGGTGGTTGCGGTCGATTACCCTGGCGCGTCCGCCGAGGTGGTTGAAACCGAAGTGACGCGCAAGGTCGAGGAGGCCGTCAATTCGATCGCTGGCATCAACCAGCTCAACTCACGCAGCTACGCGGGCACCTCGGTGGTCATCATTCAGTTCAATCTGTCGATGGAAAGCCGCCGCGCCGCTGACGATGTGCGTGAGAAGCTCGCCATCCTCAAGCCGCTGCTGCGCGAGGAGGTCAAAGAGCCCAAGGTGATGCGTTTTGATCCAGCCAGCCGCCCGATTTGGACCCTGGCCATCAGCTCGCCCGATCAAAGCCACAACACCATGCAGCTTTCGACGTGGGCCGATCTGACCCTGCGTGAGCGCTTGGAAAACGTGCGCGGCGTGGGCTCGGTGGCCTTGGTGGGCGGTGTCAAACGAGAGGTGAATCTCTATCTGCGGCCCGATGCGATGGAAGCCGCCGGTGTCAGCGTGGAGCAAATCGCGGCCGCTGTCCGTACGGAAAATCAAGACTTGCCTGCGGGTGCCTTGCGTGCCAAGGAACGCGAACGCGTGGTGCAAATCAAGGGTCGGATCGAGCGACCCGAAGATTTCGCCAAGATCGTGGTGGCCCACCAAGGTCAAACCTTGGTGCGACTGGGTGACGTTGCGCGCATCGTTGACGGTCCCGCAGAAATTGAATCGCTCGCGCTCTACAACGGTCAGCGCTCGCTGGTGATGGACGCGCTCAAGTCCCAAGGTGAAAACACCATCGAGGTGGTGGATGGCCTGAACAACGCGGTGGCGGAGCTCAAAAAGACCGGAGAAATTCCGGCCGGTATCAGCGTCGATGTGGTGCGGGATAACTCGCGCCCGATCCGGGTTTCGGTCAACAACGTGCGTCGCACCCTGATTGAAGGCGCGCTGCTGACCATCGGCATCGTCTTCTTGTTCCTCAACTCATGGCGCTCGACCGTCATCACCGGCCTGACCTTGCCGATTGCTTTGATCGGCACGTTCTTGTTCATGTACTGGTTCGGTTTCTCGATCAACATGATCACGCTCATGGCTTTGAGCTTGTGCGTGGGCTTGTTGATCGACGACGCCATCGTGGTGCGTGAAAACATCGTGCGCCATGTGCAGATGGGCAAGGATGCGCATCGCGCTGCGCTGGACGGTACGGCCGAAATCGGCTTGGCCGTGCTCGCGACCACCCTCTCCATCGTGGCGGTGTTCCTGCCGATCGGCTTCATGGGCGGCATCATCGGCAAGTTCTTCCACGAATTTGGCGTGACCATCGTGGCGGCGGTATCGATCTCGATGTTTGTCAGCTTCACGCTGGACCCGATGCTGAGCTCGGTGTGGCACGACCCAAGCATCCATGCTGATGGTGCCGAGTTCAAACCGGCAAGCTGGTATGACCGCACCATCGGCCGCGTCACCCATGCCGTCGATCAGCTCTCGCACGCCACCGGCCGGTTTTATCAACGCGCTCTTGGTTGGTCGCTGAACCACAAACTGGCCACCTTGGGCATAGCTTCAGCGACCTTGATCGGCAGTTTTGTCCTGATCCCGGTGTTGGGCAGCGAATTTGTGCCCAAGGCTGATTTTTCAGAAACCTACGTCAGCTTCAATACCCCCGTGGGTTCATCGATTGAGGTGACCGAGGCCCGGGCCAAGCAAGTCGAAGCCATCATCCGCGAGATGCCCGAGGTGCGTTACACCCTGAGCACCATCAACACCGGCCAGGCGCAGGGCAAGATCTACGCCCAGATCTACATCCGTCTGGTGGATCGCAAGGACCGCAAGCTCAACCAAGATCAGCTCACCGGCCCTTTGCGCGAGCGCTTGTCGCACATTCCCGGCATCACCGTGACACACGTCGGTGCGATGGATTCGATGGGCGGGCAAAAGCCGATCATCTTGTCGATCCAAGGCAGCGACTTGGCTGATCTAAAGCGCCAGTCCGAAGCCTTGAGTGCCAAGTTGCGCCTCATCCCGGGTCTGGTCGATCTCGATACCAGTGCCAAACCCAATCAACCCACCCTTGCCATCGATGTGAAGCGTGACGCAGCGGCGGATCTGGGCTTGTCGGTGGGCAGCATCACCAACACGTTGGGCGCCATGATCGCTGGCAAGACCATCGGTAACTGGCGTGCCAGTGACGATCTGAACGTCGATGTGAAGGTGCTCTTGGCCCCTGAATCGCGCGATGACGCCGCCGATCTGCGCCGCTTGGGCCTGGTGGCAGGCCAAAATGCCGATGGCAGCGCCCGCATCGTGCGGCTTGACCAAGTGGCTGAGTTGCGTGAAGACGGCACCCCACCGCAGATCAACCGGCGTGACATGACGCGCGAAGTTGAAATCAACGCCAATGTCTATGGCCGTTCGATGGGTGAAGTTTCGGCCGATATCCGCAAGGTGCTGGAACAGCACGGCTTCCCGCCCGGGGTGCGCTGGCGCTTTGGCGGCTCCACCAAGGACATGGCGGAAAGCTTTGGCTACGCCATCTCCTCGCTGGTCATGGCCATCATCTTCATTTACATGATCTTGGCCTCACAGTTCCGCAGCTTCTTGCAACCCATCGCCTTGATGAGTGCCCTGCCCCTGACCTTGATCGGTGTGGTCAGCGCGTTGCTGATGTTTCGCTCGACGCTCAACATGTTCTCCATCATCGGCATCGTCATGCTGATGGGGTTGGTGACCAAAAACGCCATTCTTTTGCTCGACTTCGCCATTCGGGCGCGCAAGGGTGAGGTGCACCTGGAGGACGACCACAGCCTCACACCCGGCGAGCCTTTGCCGCGTGAGCAAGCCCTGCTGTTGGCGGCCAAAGTGCGGCTGCGCCCGATCTTGATGACGACGCTGGCCATGGTGTTTGGCATGGTGCCGCTGGCCTTTGCGCTCACCGAAGGGTCTGAGCAGCGTGCGCCGATGGGCCAAGCGGTGATCGGCGGGGTCATCACGTCCTCGGTCCTTACCCTGGTGGTGGTGCCGGTGATCTACTGCTACCTCGACGATCTGGTGATGTGGGCGCGGCGTCGTCGTTCGGCGCGTCACTAAAATGGCGTCTTCCTTCCACCAAACTGACTCGAATCCGCCATGAATGTCGAACAAGCCCGCTTCAACATGATCGAACAGCAAATTCGCCCCTGGAACGTGCTGGAGCCCTCGGTCCTGTCCTTGCTGTTGGCCATCAAGCGTGAAGACTTTGTCCCCAGCGCTTGCAAAGAGCTGGCTTTCATGGACGTGGAGATCCCCTTGCCGGGTGACAGCACCATGCTGGCCCCGCGTGTTGAAGCGCGTCTTTTGCAAGAGCTGGCACCGAAGCGGCACGAGCAGGTGCTCGAAATCGGCACAGGCTCTGGATTCATGGCCGCCTTGCTGGGCCACCGTGCGCAAAAGGTGGTGAGCGTCGAAATCCGTCCCGAATTGGCATCGATCGCCCGCGACAACCTGTATCGCGCAGGCCTGTCGAATGTTGAAGTCCGTACCGGTGACGGCTTGAATGATCCAGCCCAAGCGGAGGCACCGTGGGACGCGTTGATTCTGTCCGGCTCGGTGCCCGAAGTGCCGCCCGCCCTGTTGGCGCAACTCAAGGTGGGTGGCCGTTTGGTGGCGGTGGTGGGCTCTGAGCCCGTCATGCAAGCCGTCCGGATCACCCGCGTGAATCAAGCTGAGTGGCGCACTGAAGCGTTGTTTGACACGGTGATCGCCCCGCTGGAAGGTGCCCCGAGCCCATCAAGCTTCAAGTTCTGAGCCCGTAAGACCTGGGGTCGGCATGCACGGAAGATGGATTTGATGGGTTGTGTGAAAATACCCCACTAGGTATCAGATGAGCAAAAAGGAAGTTCCCATGCATTTCAGTTCCATCGCCAAAGTCGGCCCAAGGCCTTTGCATCTTTTGGCGGCTAGTTTGGTCTTGGCATGCTCCGCACAAGCTGGGGCCCAAAGTCTGAAAGAGCTGTATGAGGTTGCTCGTACTTACGACGCCAGCTACTTGGGCGCACAGGCGCAGGCCGACTCGGTATCGTACAAAGTGGCTCAGAGTGACTCACTATCACGGCCCAGTGTGGGGTTGAGTGCTGGTGTTTCGCGCACCCAAAGCGATATCCCCTCTCGCGGGGTTACCAGTTTGAATACGCAGTCGGTGGGGATCAACGCATCACAGCCGCTGTTCAACCGAGCCAATTCGCTGACCTCGGACAAGGCCTACAAGCTGCTTGATATCGCCAAAGCCGATCTGGAAAGCGCAGAGCAGGACCTGATCGTGCGTTTGTCCCAAGCCTATTTCGATGTGCTGACGGCCCAAGATGTGCTCACCACCGCTCAGGCCAGCCAGAAAGGCATTTCGGAGCAACTGGCCTCGGCCAAGCGTAATTTTGAAGTCGGTAGTGCCACCATCACCGATACCCGTGAAGCCCAAGCACGCTTCGATCTAGCTTCTGCCCAAGTTCTTGCCGCCGACAATGATCTGCGCACCAAGAAGCTCGCGCTCGATCAACTGGTGGGTAAAAAGAATGTTCAACCCAAGCCCTTGGCGCAGCCGGTCGTCTTGCCTGCATGGGCCGGTGACACCGTTGAGCCTTGGGTGGCTCGCGTGGAAGAAGTGGCCACGGTACGCAAGGCTCGGGCTGGCTATGAGGTGGCTCAATTTGAAACCCGCCGCACTGAAGCTGGTCACCTACCAACACTCAGTCTGGATGCCTCAGCGTCCTCAGCCCACAACACCAGCAGCAACGGCGGATCACTGTTTGCGGGCGGTGATGGCACCAGCACCAGCGCCAAGATTGGTTTGACACTCAACGTGCCGCTTTATGCCGGCAATGCCATCTCCAACCAAGCTCGCGAGGCCGTGGGCTTGGAAGAAAAGGCCCGCAACGACTTGGAGGTGGCGCGCCGTGCCATCACCCAAGGCATCAGCCAAGCCTACTTTGGCGTGCAGTCCGGATTGGCCCAAGTCAAGGCGCTGGAAGCTGCTGAATCCTCCAGCAAGTTGGCCTTGGAAGCGACCCAGCTCGGTTACAAAGTAGGTGTGCGTGTCAACTTGGATGTGCTCAACGCTCAAACCCAGCTCTACAGCACCCAACGGGACCTGAGCAAGGCCCGCAACGATGTGCTGGTGGCCAATCTGAAGTTGCGCCAAGTGGCGGGCTCTCTCACGCCTGCCGACTTGAACCAAGTCAGCGCCTTGATGGCTCCCTAAGCCGGGCGGGGGTCGGTAAAACCCAAGCGACTCAGATCGGTCATACGCATGGGATACAACCGGCCGATCAAATGGTCGCATTCGTGTTGCACCACCCGGGCATGAAAGTCACTTGCTTCACGCTCCAGCGGCTGGCCTTGAGGGTCAAAACCGCTGAGCGGATGTGGCTCCAGCGCGGCACCTCACCGCGTAGACCGGGCACCGACAAGCACCCCTCCCAGCCCAGCGCCTGCCCGTCTTCGGTCAAGGGGGTGATCACCGGATTGATCAAGAGGGTGCGTGGCACGGCAGGCGCCTCGGGGTAGCGCTCGCTTTGCTCGAAACCGAAGATCACCACCGCCAAATCCACACCGATCTGCGGCGCTGCCAAGCCCACGCCCCCAGCGGCGTGCATGGTTTCTTCCATGTCGTCGATCAGCGCGTACAGCTCTGCGGTGTCAAAGACGGTGACTTTCTGGGCAATACGCAATAAGCGGGGATCGCCCATTTTCAAGATTGGTCGAATGGCCATGGCAGCAAGATTCCTTGGGACATAAAAAAACGGCTGACGATGTTGCCATGGTCAGCCGTTGGAACCGGTGACTCTTCACATCTTGCGCACTGCCACGCAAAACTGAGTCCCCCGGAGAGGAGTTCTTTCAGTCGATGTGAATGCCTCCCAAGGGCATCAGACCGGCGGTGACGGGCTTGGTGTGCACCAAGCGGTCAAAATCTTTCATATCAAGAAGACCATCCATGTAATCCACTGGCTCGTCCAGCGGACGGCAAACCCGGCGCTGCAAGCGCTGCAAACGTTCTGAACGTTCAACCGCTTGCAGCACAGACTGCGGGTCGATCATCATCGCAAACGGGTTTACTGCTTGAACTTCCATGGTGTGCTCCTTGAACTGAATGGGTCAGGTTTCTTGATCCGATGGGTTGACTGTAGACACCATCCCGCCAAAGCGCGAGCCCACAAGAGGTAAAAACTGTGCAGGAATCCGCTGGACGTAACCAGATCGGCGCCGAGATTTTCAAAGTCGGCAAGAAGTCGCACTTCGCTCAACCCTTGCTTGCAAGTCCCCCTTACACCTCTTCGTGACGCATTTCACATCCATGTCTTGTCAAGCCTCAAACACCGTGGTTGATGTTCCCGATTCACCACGATCCAGCACCGAGTTGTATGGCTATTACCACACTGATCACGCGGATAAGCGCTCAACCCACGACGTGATATGGGCCATCAGCGCTGCCCATGCGCAGCTGCGCGCCCTGCTGCCTGGTTTGCAAACGCGCTTGCTACAACGGGCACCGGGTGATGTGCTGTCCAAAATCACTTGGATGGAAATCTTCAGCCATCCGCAGGGTTTGAGCGAAGCCATGATCGCGCTGATCTTGAGCACCATGGCTGCGCTGCCGGCGCAACGTTTGGGGCCAAGGGTGACCGAGCGATTCGTGACGGTGGTGTGAGTTTGGATTTACGTGCGCAGCGCTTGCTGCAAGGCGGCTGCCAAACGGTCCAAGGCGGGGATGGCTTCTTCGATCACCCGTCCCATCTTGATGAAATCGTGCGTCACGCCTTTGACCAAATCGAGTTCCACCGCCACGGCGGCCATGCGCAGCCGGTCGGCGTAAGCCAAACCTTCATCGACCAGCGGATCGCATTCGGCCAGCACCAGATAAGCGGGGGCAACACCCTCCAGATCCTCCGCGTGCAGTGGGGCGTAGCGCCAGTCACGGCGTTGCTCGGGATCGATGTAGTGGTCAAAGAACCAGTCGAGCAACGCCCGGTCGATCAAAAAACCTTCGCCAAAGCGTTGGTGTGAGGCGCTGTCCAAGTCCGCCGCCGTGCCGGGGGTGATCAGCAGTTGCAAGGCCAAGGGCAGATCAGCGTCACGCGCCATCAACGCAGCCACCGCCGCCAAGGTCGCGCCGGCGCTGTCACCTCCGAGGGCCACGCGTGTGCTGTCCAAGCCCAAAGACGTTGCCCCGCCGTTGATCAGCCATTGCAGCGCCGCCCACACATCTTCGACGGCTGCCGGGAAGCGATGCTCCGGCGCGAGGCGGTAATCCAAGGCCAGCACCGCAACCCCGCTGCGCAAGGCGATTTGCCGACACAAACTGTCGTGTGTTTCGAGCCCGCCAAGCACAAATCCCCCCCCGTGCAGATAAAGCAGCACCGGCAACGGCTTGCTGATCTCAGCCGGACGGCTGGCGTAGAGGCGCGCCGCACAGCGGTGGTGGGTCGGAATCTCCAGTGTTTCGACCCGCGCCAGCGGTACCCGTGGCAGATCCAACACTTCCGCCATCGCACCGTAACGCGAGCGGGCCTCCGCGGGCGTCAACGTGTGGATGGCCGGCTGGCGACTGCGGGCCACGCTGGCCAGCAAAGTGCGCATCCGAGGGGTCAGGCGGTGGTGACTCATGGGGGGGCATCCTAAGGGATCAACCCCCTGCCATCGCGCTACATTCGTGGTTCTGGATAACGTCAAACCGAACAGGAGGTTCTTTATGGTGGAGCGCATGAGCGACCCAAGAAACTTTCTAGCGTGGGTACGACTCGGACTTCTTGGCGTGTGCTTGTTGTGTCTGCACACCGTGGCCCAGGCGGGCGGTCTGATGGGCTTGCTGGGCAAAAGCGTACAAACATCGACATCGGCTGCGGCCAGAGCTGGTTTCCGGCAGATAACCCGCCAAGAGGCCATCGCTTTGAGTGCGGGTGTCGGGGCAGCGGGTGTGATGTTCGTGGAAGCCGATGGCAACAAAGTGATGCTGAGCATGTTGCACGGCAGCTCAGAAACCTTGATGGCGGCCTCAGATGATGTGGCTCGGTTGGGTCCGTTGGCCGCTAAAACATCGACGCCCTACACCATCAGCCAAGAACATGCTCTTGCCTTGGGCGACAAAATAGCTCATTTGGCTCAATCGGGTCCCGTTTATATCCTTGATAAAGCTGCCGGACCGATGCGTTTGATCGTTCGAACGGAAGGCACTCAAAAGGTTTATTACCGCGAGTTACGCCCCGGCATGGTCACGCCTTTAGCGGGTGTCATCACTGAAGATATGATCAAGGCTCTTGATACGCCAGTGATCTCTGAAAATATACGCGTGGTGTCGATGTATCCATCGACGGACACGGGATTGCAGCGTGCGATTGCTCAAGCAGCGGGCCCAAATCTCGATATCGCAACAAATTTAGAAAAATCCATGCTTGAGGGCCATGGTCTGGATATTTTCAAAGATAAAACGCTGGTCGTGGTGGGGCCGGTCGATTTGCAGGCGCTAGACGCCATGGCGGCAGACATGGGGATTGCTGTTTTTCATGCCGGATTGATCACTGATTTTGGCGTTTCACGCAACATCAGCATGGCATTGAAGGCCAAAACTCGTGGAGAAATGCTCGCCGCGTTGAGTCAAGACACCGACTTGGTGATTTCAGCCGAATCGATGGAGCTATTTTCAAAATCCAGACATATTGACGCCGATGCCATCACCTATAAAGATTTCATCGCTCATCCAACGCCATTGATCCACGCCTTCATGCCTAAAACTCCGGCCACCTGGAGTGATATCTTTGAGAATATCAAAATCATGTACATTTTTGGCGGAGCCGGATTCATTCTGACATGGATGACCCATCGACGAGCCATTCATGAAGTCATTGCATACAAACCGATTCCGATGGACGCTGGATGGAAGTCAATGTCCATGCTCAGATGGGTTTTGAGAGAAGTTTTGTTTGTTACGCTGTCGCCGATATTTATGTTAATTGTATATGTTGCTATTTTGATTGGCGCATGGGGTAAGAATGGAATGATTTTGGAGTCTTTATGGATCATCGTTTATTTGATTGGCTTTCTTGCCTTGTGGATCCTTGGTTTTTTTAATAACGATATAAAAACCTTTTTGACAGATCAATAACAAGAACAACGTGCCTTCCCAAGCCTGTTCACCACGTCACATCGGCCTTGAGGGTGGCAGTTCGCCGATAATCCGCACCATGCAATCGACATCACAACCCTCCTCCCTGCCCTCGACTGTTGCCGCCTCTGTTGCCGCAGACACCAGCACGCTCAGCTATGA